>NZ_JBIVSO010000015.1:0-125085 GCF_044756305.1 Rhizobium sp. NPDC092011 | reverse complement strand
CCATCCCCGGCAGCTATGCCATCGACCAGGGAAGTCTCGCGGCCTCCGCCAATTACGATCTGAGCTTCGTCAGGGGCGTGCTGACCGTCACGGCCCCACCCTCAAGCCCGACCGCTGATCTGGCCAGCGCCATCGTGCCGCGATCCTATGCACCGGATGCGGCACCGCCACTGCCGCCGGTTCCGGCCGACGATCACGGCCGCTTCTCCTACACAGATGAAGGACGCCGCGTATTCCTGACGGATCCGCGCTTCGCCGGCACCGTCGTCTGCCTCGGGGATGGCACAGGTTGCCTGGTGCAGGCCATACCGTAATTACACTGCGGGGCGTGGACAGGCAGGCGTTTGCAGGGATGGCCTCAGCCCGAGATAGGCAATAAGCTTGGCGGCGCTCGGCCATGATGGATGTTGCACTCCCCTTGTAGATGAACTGGCCTGTTCATAACGGAGTGCCGAGCAGGCCGACATAATCCGCTGGGTCGAAGGTTCGAATCCCTTCAAGAGCGCGGATGGACGCCCGCGTAGTGTATCCTCCCCATCGGAATCCACTCAGTAGCGATGTCCTACTCCATGCTTGTTTGTCGCGGATTGCTCGAAGGTTCCTAGAGATGTTGCCGCGGTGTCAGTCACCGTCGTATCCTCCACAAGTCCGACCTGTCTCGGTCAGGCAAGTGCCGATCGTCTACATGCGAGGAAGATTTGACGCCGATAAATGGCCAGTATTTTGCAGCGAAGCTGAAGGAATTCAGGTGCTCACTCCCGTCCTCGGGCCACTGTGGGTTTGCAACTCCGTAACATCGATCCAGCTCGTGCCAATCGCAAGAGGGGAGCAGCGAAATATAAGCATGGTTTCCTCGGAGGAATCCCCCGAGGAAAGCGTTCGCTACCTGCTCTATCAATAGAGGACGTACGTATATTTGTTGCCGTCTGATGCAAAGTTCGCGTATTTTCCAGTCGCTTTGTCGCGGCGTTGGCCACCGTCGTCGAGATACGTATGGCTATCCATGAAATCTTTGAGACCCCGAACGTCCCAAGTGCCCGACATGCCGTTTTCATTTCCTTCTGCGTCGAAGTGCTTGGTGACAGTCGCAGTCACGGTAACGCCCATTGGCGTCATATCGATTTCTTCCAAGGTGCCGCTTTCAACCGCCTTCAAGAGGGCCTTTGCACGATCAGCTTCCGGACCGGTGCCTTCTGCCTGCTTTTTAACGAGGTTCATGCTCGCTTCGGCGCCTTGCGCCCTTGCCGCGATCGCATATTTGTCATTGATGTCTGATGGATGTTGGCCAACCGAGGTTTCCGAGTAACTGCCGTCGCGATTATAAACCCGCTGGCCAGCACTCGGGGCAAGCGACACATCATCGCCTTTCATGCCGGCGACGATCTCCATGATCTTTCCAATCGCGGTCCCGGCCTTGAATACATCATCCGTGTTGCCGGTAACGGCCTGCGCCGTACTTCCCATCCCGCCCTTCGATGATATCGAGGATGTGTCGGAGCGGTTGGTGCTCAAGAGCGACAATGCGGTCGTGTTGGAAAATGAGTTGACCGGAGTGAGCATGAAATTTCTCCTAGATGCTAGCCGCGCGCTTCCCCCATGCGCGGCCCCAAGAAGGCCGACGAGCCTCATGCTCATGACTTACGGATATAACGCAAGCTTGAAGTTCCCGTTAATACTCCATCTTTGGTTGCATAATTCGAGATTTTGGGGCCAAAACAAGATCAATGCGAAATCGTACGCTTAGGCGGGAAGGCGATACTGGAGATCGACATTCGTTCCCTAAAATACGCGCTCAATAGGATTGAGCCCTAAAGCTTCATGCTTCAGCACAGGCCGTAAGTTAGGGAAAGTCTTCACGGATTCTGTTAGCGTACGATTTCGCACTGATCTTGTTCCGGCCCCATTGAAGCGCGGTTATCCAGCGTCCGCACAAAAAGGCACCATTCGGGTTGTGGGCATTGATGACTGGAGCTGGCGGTATTCCTCGCGGTACGGGACAATTATGGTCGATCTGGAGCGTCATTCGGTCGTCGATGTTCTGGAGGACCGCAGCGTCGAGAGCGCAAAATCTTGGTTGCAAGAACGTCCGTCGATCGAGGTCGTAAGCCGAGATCGCTGTGGCTCTAGCGATGTGAAGCTCACATCGATACAAAAGCATTCCGAACATAACAAAACAATGTTGGGGCGCTATGCAGGTTGGTTTCAAAACGGGTGCTTGCGTTGATCCTCATCGATTAAATTGGGACGGAACTGCCGCACGTCCTCTTGCTTGGGTGGCCTGGTATCCTACCGACGAGAATTGGGTCGCCAAGGTGACCTCAGAGAAGTCATGGTTCCGGAAAGAACCTGTTGCCTTCAATGCGCCGGTAGCTCGCTCACAACGCCCCTTTCCGCTGGTTGTTCTTTCACACGGATCAGGAGCTACAGCGGACGCCTTGGAGTGGCTGGGATTTCGCCTGGCTCAGCGCGGCTTTGTCGCGTTGGCAGTTAACCATCACGGTCACACAGGCTCTGAACCATATCGTGCAGAAGGTTTCCTTTGCATGTGGGAGCGGGCGAGTGACCTATCAGCAATCCTCGATGACCCTGGTTGGCAACGTTCATTAGAGATCGAGACAATCGATCAAGTGTTTGCCGCGGGCTTCTCGGCAGGCGCGTACACGGCTCTCTTGCTGGTCGGAGCCCGAGTTGCATTTTCGCAGTTCGAGCCGGGCAACCCAGAAAAAAGCCCGATCCGGGGGCCACGAGAATTTCCAAATCTCGTCAACGAACTGCCGAGGCTCTATGAGAATCCGGTTTTCCGGATTTCTTGGGGTCGGCGGCGAAGCGACTTTTCTGATCTCAGAATCCGTACCGTCCTGGCCATCGCTCCAGGCCGCTCAGTCTTGGGCTTTTCGCAGGATAGTCTTCGATCGATCAGCCGACCAGTCTACCTGATAGGCGGCGACCGAGATACAGTTGCACCGCCCGAACAATGCTGCACCTGGTTATCAGACAATATCCCCCGTTGCAGTTCTGAAATTCTGGGCGGTGGTGTCGGCCACTACACGTTCCTGCCGGAAGGATCAGCAATCGGACAGGAAGCCGCGCCGGAACTGTTCCTTGATAAAGAAGGACTGGATAGAACTTCCGTCCATGATGAGGTCGCCGTGAAGGCTGCAGAGTTTTTCGCCAATGCGTAGCCCTATTCACCAGCCCAGCGGTCATCGGCGCTGTGATTTCAGCCCACGCGCTAATGACACCCGACTACCCTGCGTCAGCCGCAGTCACTGGTCTTTATCAAAGCCGTAGGCTCGCTGCACCAAGGCTACACGAATCTCATATCGGGAATACCAATCTTGGCGACCCTGCCGTTGCGCCTCAACGTGATCGACGACGGCCTTCCATGCGTGAATGCTCTCTTCGTCCTTCCAGAACGATAGCAGTATTCCGAAACCATCCGCACTGCGAACGCTTTCAAAACCAAGGTAGCCTGGTTGTTGGCTTGCAAGTTCGCTCATGGCGTAGCCAATCGTGCCGTAACCGTCCTCCGCATCTGTTCGCTGCGAGGTGAAGCTGACCATGTAATATGGTGGTTCAGGTAAAACAGAAACTCGCATATGGACTCCTGCTTGCGGTTGATAACCTTGACCTCAAGAATGCAGTCTGTCTCAATCTCTGATGGTTCGCTAGTCCGCAAATGGCAGGCAGCAGCTTTCCTGCCACGAATGCAATTCTCGAAATACCCAAAGTATTGAGGTCAAGGTGCAACGGTAACATAGCTTGCCAATTTGCCATCTTTTCTGCCCCACTTGCCGGATTTCGCTCGATGGAAAGTGGGTAGCTTGGTCTGCCGTTGAGGCTTAAACCTTTTGTGGCGATGTCGAAAATGCAGCCGGGAATCACTAGCCACGAGCTATCGCTGAGCATCTTCAATTGCTTCTCGATGTTAAGATCATCGAGAAGGCAAGCGCCCGGGTTGCCGCGCCCTAACAAAACAGTATGAGTTGAAGATGTACGAACCCAGTTTTCTTGATCCTTTAGGATCACGTCTGCCAGCGCTAGAACAGAACCTGCTGAAGTTGCGGTCGGCGCAGATGGTGCTTGTGCTTTTCTATGCCGAACAACTCAAGGCGAAGGTGCTGTCGCAAATTCAGGGGACGGATAGATTTCTGGCCCGCACAGGGCGGGCAGAACGTGTGCCGAAGGGTACCAAAAATCCGGTCGGAAAATGCCTCGATGCGCTCGAAGCTGACGGCGCACTATCGGCTGAGGAGAAGGCGGAGATCCGGCGGCTTATCGACTACCGCAACAGTGTCGGCCACGATATCCATGAGCTTGTCGCCGATGTCACGACGGAACGTTTCGTCCGTCAGTCTTTGGCATTCATGCCTGATAGTTTCGCCCGCTATGATTATGAGGCGGTCGAACGGCTACAGCATTTTCTGAAATTGCTAGGCGAGCGGCAGAGAACGCACCATTATATTGGCACTCTCAGTCTCGACAGGCTTCAGTTCCGTAGCGCCGAGCATGTCTTCTTGAGGGAGATTAAACTGCTCCGCCGGAAAATTGCGAAGCAATGGAAAGCGCGGCAGCAACAAATCGATATCCTGAACGAGGAGATCCGGTCTGTTGTCATCGAAAGTGAAGACACAGATCCGTGTCATCCGGCAAACCAATATGATGATGGTCGCCTGACCCAACGGGGACAAGAAGTGTGTTATCGTCTTTTCGATCAAGGGCTGTCTCCCACGGCGATCGCGCATCTGATGGGCCTAAGCTTGACATCCGCACGCATGCGGCAGCGCCGATGGTTGGATATTGGCGGCAAGCATCGCCCGCCGGTGGATTTCTCGAAGCTGCCGGAGCGAAAATACTATCGGCGCGATAACGATTGACACGTTGGCAGAGTTCGGCCGGTTAGGCGTGGTCTATTGGCCGGCGGCAAAAACGGTGCGATATTGGCGCGTAGGACGCTTGAAAATTCGCCCCGGTCTGCGCCGATGGAGCCGACAATGTCCGATGCCGAAGGCAGTAAACGCGATATCGATGCGGTCTTTCTCCGGATCCTTGCTCGTGGAAATTCGAGCAGGTTCAAGTTCCTGCCACCACCCGACGATCCCGTCGGAAAGGTCATCGAGAGTATCGCCGCTGAAATTCTTGCTTTTTGCCAAACCACTTCCGATGCCGAGCTTTCCGAGAGGGTAAGTCCTCGTCGGATCTCTGTCCGGATGGTGCCCTTGGGCGATGTCTCGGCGCTGACGCTCTACATGGGTTCGAGCCACATCATTGCTTTCAACCAAGGGGTTGCGCTCTATCTATATCGCCTTGCGAGAGCGATGACGCCTTACGTGATAGTTCGCGGTACCGGCGATGCCCCGCCGCCGCCCGAGAGTGAAGCGGTGGCTGTCATCGCGGTGCTTCTCGACTGGATGTCGTCTCTCGTTCGAGCGCCATTGGTCGATGCCTGGGAGACCGGTCCGCGCGAGCAGCGCACCGCCGAGAACTATGCGCGGATGGCCGAGCGCTTCGTGCTGTCGCATGAAATCGCCCACATCATGCGTGAACATCTGGTCGGTGACGCGGGAACGGCCCCTCAGAAAAGTTTGAGCCTCCATGATCTGGATCGGCGGCCGGTAGTTCAAGAACATGAAGCGGATGCAATCGGAGCGATGCTTGCGGTGGATTCCAGCTCCGCGGCGGGTATCGATCCTCGTGCCGCGGTGGCGGGGGTGCGATACTTTTTCGAAGCTCTTAAGCTCTGCGAAGCTGTCGGAGCCGTCCACATTGACGACGCTCATCGACCAGCGGCCGAACGCAGCGCGCTTTGCGACCAGGTCATGAGCGGGCGGTACGGCCGTGTTCCGAACCTTCATCAAGCAGCTGATCAGACCTCGGATCTGCTTCGGCGACTGGGAAGCGCGGCCCTGGAGGAGAGACAACGTCGTCGGGTGACCGTCGCGGCGCGTATCGAAAACCTGCTGGCCAATACCTCATGGCATTTCGGTTCGAACGACCCCGCGGTGATGCGTTCGATATTCGATGAGGCCAAGTCCATGTTCGCGTCGTCACCGAGCGCGGTGATCGACGCCCTTCAGTCAACTCTTCTCGATGCCCAAACGTTCGAGCAGCTCATGCGGACAGCGAAATCGCCTGAGGCGCTCGAGCAGGACGACCGGCTTCGGCGCCACCGGATAGCCCACTTCATTGCCCGCAACGCACCTTTGCCCGTTAGAGACGCCCTTGGCGTAGGGTTTCCATAGTAGGAGAGACATGTGGTCAAGATCATCGAATACCAGAATAAGAATGTCATAATGACAGCCGCGGAGATCGCCCAATTCGAGGTGCAACCCACTCCGGAAAAAGATCCGGTCGCATTGCAAATTGAAGGCGACTGTCCCCGTTGCAAACACACGATGTCCCTTACCCACTATCTCATAGCGTTCCGTGGCGTGGCACCAACAAGCCCGGAGAGTTTTCAGCAAATGCTGGAAGCGGCCAGCTTGGTACCGACGTCGCTCCTGCCCACCGAGTTTTCCGTGCAGTGTTCCTGCACTGAGAAGCATCCAGGTCAAAAGGGTAAGGGACAGGTCGGATGTGGGGCGTTCTGGAGAATGCGTTGCGAATGAAGACTTGCCCCCACGAACAAGCAGCATGGAGACAGGCGCTGGAGGCGCGAAAGCGACATGGTAAAGCTCACGATGCCGCACAATCCGATCGCTGACATCGGCGAAATCGAAAACCGTGCCGATCTCGCGGAAGAGCTGAAGGGCGCGCTCGAGCGCGCTCGAAAGCTCGCCGAGAACTGGAAGAATGGGATGGCCGGGCTCATAGCCTTAGTTACAGCTACCTTGCTATTCAAAGGTCAGGACAAAATCACGGCTTACGAGCTATGGGTTCAGGTCGGTCTCGGGATACTGGCGATCGCCGCCTTGATATTGGCGGTCTGGTCCGTGTGGCATTTTCTTCAGGCCGCGTATGGTAAAATGATCGAGGTCAGCGCTGACGAGCTAGTATTGATGGGACCGAAAGTCGCGCGAGACATAACGTTGACGAACCAAACCCTGGATGACCTCAAATGGGCTCAGAAGCTGGCGCTTGGCAGCGCGATCGCTCTTGCGCTTGCAATAGGCCTCTCCTGGTATGGTCCCGTGGCAGAAAGCAAACCGCTTGCGTTCATGAAAATTGAGGTGAATGGCGCAACCACCGCCGAAGCTCCACGGACAGTTTGCGGAGAGCTGATTTCCCAGGAGGGAGCTACGACGGTTCTTAAGGTCAAGGCAAGCGCAGACAACGCAAACATACCGACTTCGCGGATTAGGTCGGCTGCTCTGGTGTCATCGTGCACATCCGCCGAGAAATAAGGGCAGGGTACGGCCTGGCTTTCAATTTGAATTGTTCTCTTTTTGTTCTTGTGGTATTAGATGGCTCGCTGATATGTTGAGGTTGCTACCATGTCTAGGCTGTTTGCGGTCTCTCTGACGGCCGAGGAGATAGCGAAGCAATTCGACGTTGACGTCGCACCGTCCGTCGCAGCGCCGGACGAAACGATCGAAGGCGGCCCCGGTCTGATCGTCATCGAAAAGGATGGTCTTCGGCTTCTGAAATCCGTGTCATGGGGGTTTCCTCGCCAGACGCGGGAGATGCAGTTCAATGGCGAGCCGCCCGGACGTATCGGTCTGGTTGCTGATCTGACCAATCCGCTCTGGGACCGGATCGTCGTCGACCCACGCTATCGATGTCTGATCCCGATCACCCATTTTGCAAACCCGGATGTTCCAAAGGGCCGAAAGACCAGGGCGTGGTTCTCCAATACGAAGGAGCCGCTGCTCGCCTGGGCCGGCTTCTGCCGAAACACGCAGGAGTTCGGCCCTGTGTTCGCCGGCATGACGATGGCGGCCAACGAACTGGTGCGGCCATTCAACGACCGGATGCCGGTTCTCCTCAAGAGAGCGGAATGGGATCTTTGGCTTCACGGAAGCATCAAAGACGTCATTGCCTTCCAGTTTCGTGAGCCGTTGCCGTCAGATGAATTCGACGTGCTGCAGACCCGCGATCTCTGGCGGAGCGGTATGCCTCCACGCCAGAAATCTTTCCTCGGCCGCCAGTCCATGTCAGTCTAGCCCCGCTTGAAGCGCCCTCCGTTCGAAAGGATCGCAGCAGCATGTGCAATTTGTATACGGTTCGGAAGACAGCTGAAGAAGTGGCCCGCTATTTCGGGGTGGCCAACCCGGTCAAATACAACGCTCCGGAGGAAGTCTATCCCGGCACGCCGGGCATGGTGATCACCGAGCAGGACGGCGCTCGGGAAATGCGGTCGATGACCTGGGGCTTTCCACTGCGGCTCAAGACCATGAAGCCCGATGCGAAGCCCATCCCGGTGAACAACATCGCTGATCTTACCAAGGCGATGTGGGTCGGCGTTGCCCGCAAGCCGCAATGGCGCTGCTTGATACCCGTCACGCATTTTGCAGAGCCCGAAGGTCCTAAAGGGAAGAAGACCCGAACCTGGTTCAGTCTTCCCGATGAGCCGATTTTCGCATGGGGCGGATTATGGCGGATGTCCGACGAATGGGGACCGGTCTATTCCGGCGCCATGACGGCGGCGAACGAGGCGGTCTCGCCAGTTCACGACAGGATGCCGGTGATCCTACATCGTGACGATTACGAGCGATGGATGACGGGCACCCTTGAGGACCTCCTAGCTTTCCAGCAACGCGTATATCCGCCCGGATTGATGGAGATGGAGCGGACGAGCGATCTTTGGGTCAAGAAGAAGGCTTCGTCTGAGACGGAAGGTGCTTTGCCACTTTAACCAGCATGGTCAACGCAAGTTTGAACGGCGACGAACTGTTCGACATCAAGGTAACGCTGCAATGGAATTATTCCGCATTATGGAGCATGTGCCACAAACGTGTATTCTGCTAAACGAACCCGTCAGCTTACGCATCCAAACAAAGGGCTTGACGACGCCCACGACGCCGATGGCTTGTCCGACGAACAGATCGTCTTTTCGGGGTTTCGTAGGGGAGCGGAGGCATTTGTTGCAGTGAGACCTTCCTAGAACACGGGCTGACAACGTGGGCGAGGTGGGTCGACATCAAGGAGCCTGCGGCGCTCACCGTCGAAGAGGCGATCGGCTGGCGGCGAAGCATGTCGGAGTGGCGTCGCCCCATTTTGGCGTGGCTTCGATGCGATCCGCGTAAGCCGTGCGGATCGCATCGAATGTCATTTAATCGCGCGCCTGAACCTGCAGCACCTGTCCCGGCTTGCCGTCCTGCGACGACGCCACGACTAAGTACCGGCGTTCGTCTTTGTGCTTGGCTTCGACGATCTGGCGAATGGGGCCGACGGCATTTACGATAGCCGATCCAGCCGGGTTGGTCATGAAGCTCGAAAGTCCCTGAAGCGGCCCGCTCCCGTCGGCCTTGTCGGACAGTGCCAGTACATACATTGTTTTAGGCTGAAGGCCGGTGACGGATGCTTGTAGTACTTGCGTGAGGCCCTGGTCGAAGAGCGTCACGGAGGTAGGCGCTTCGCCCCGTTTTTCATCCTTCGACACCAGGCTGAGATGGGCGGCTTCGCCAGCCGTGCCGAGCGGCTGCAGGTTCTGTAGTCCATCGTCTTCCGGAACCGCGTTTGGCACATAATTGACGGCCTGCGCCGCCTGGCCGATCGGGATCGTGGCGATGACCTCGTTCGTCAGCGTGTCGATCGCTGCCATGGTGTCGGCGTTTTCTAGGCCGACATAGACGCGCGATCCATCGCCCGACGGCCAGATTCCGTGAGGAAGATTGCCGACTGGGATCGTCGCGACCTGTTCGAAATTGTCCGTCCTGAATACCTTGACCTCGTTGAGGCCTCCGACCGTCACATATGCGAAGCTGCCGTTCTTGTTGTTGACCAGGTTGACATGGTTGGTAATCGGACCGGTGTCGAAGGTCTTGATAATGTCGAACGGCGGCTGGGCGTTGAAGACCTGGACTTTGCCGGTGTCCTTCAGGGTGAACCAGACCTGCTTACCATCAGGCGAAGCTGCGATGTTGGGGCAGAACGGGCTGGCCTGCTTGACGTGACCAACGATCTGCTTGTCGGCAACGTTGACCACTACGGTCTCTGGATTGAACGAGGAACATATGTATCCGTATTTGCCGTCCGGAGAGAAGATCTGCATGCCGGGACCCGCAGAAACCTTGATCTGCGTCTTTTCCTCGAAGGTGCTGGCGTCGATGACGGAAATATGGTCCTCGCCTCGAACGGTAACCCAGACCTCCTTGCCGTCGGGCGTATAGAAGGCCTCATGCGGCGAGCGGCCGACATAGGTCGTATGCTTGACGGCGTTCGTCGCAGTATCGATGAAGGTGACAGAGTTCGAGCCGATCGAGACGACGGCGATATTCTTTTTGTCCGGCGAGAAGCCCATGCCGTGAACCAGTACCTGTCCCTTGTAAAGCGGGCTAAGATTGGCAGGTTGGGGATCGCCGAGCTTGATGACGCCGAGGAGCTTGTTGGTCGCCGGATCCGTGACCGAGACGGTGTTGGAGAATTGCTCGGCCGCATAGACGCGGTCCTTGCTGCTGACAGGGATCTCTGGATCCGAGGAGGCAAAGGGGACCTGACCGGCAAAGGCGGAAAATGGCAACAGCATACTGCCCGCCAGCATGCTGACGGCAAAAGATGTTCGGATGTTCATAGGGATGACCTTTTCGTTACATCTTCATGTCTGGATCGATGGTCTGCATGGATCCGGTAGGGGTATTCTCCGGCCCAACCTGAGTAGGGGCCGCGCCGGATGGTGGAAGAGGATCTCCGATCGCAAGCTTCATCGCCGCGATCTCCTGCTGCTGATCCACGATAATTTCCTGCGCGATGCGCTTGAGCTGCTCGTTCTTGCCGTATCTGAGGACGGCAAGTGCCATGTCGATCGCGCCCTGATGGTGAGGGGTCATCATTGCGACGAAATCACGGTCGACGTCGCCGGTCGGCCGGATTTCCATATCCGACATCATCTTGTGCATCGCGGCGTCATTCTCGACAAGATAGGCCGCCTCCTGGTTAGGCCGGTCTGTCCCCGCGACTTCATGAGCGCTGTGCGTCGGATCATGGGCGTATGCGGCGCAGGTTCCGGCCAGAGCCAGGAGGGCGGCCACGAGGACCGCCGGTGTTGCGAAAGACGAAATTTTCATCGACATCATCTCCGATTTGAAAGGTCACATAGTGGCGAACGCCTTGCGGAGTTCGTCGGTGAAGATGACGGGCTGTTCGAATGCGGCGAAGTGACCGCCATGTGCGGCTTCGCCCCAATACGTCAGCTTGGAGTACATGCGATCGCCCCAGATTTTCAGCGGCCGGAAGAGCTCGCCGGGAAAAACGCTGACAGCCACCGGGATATCCAGCTTCTGGGGCGAGAAGGTCGTCTCGAAGCTTTCCGCGTAGAGGCGGGCGGACGAGGTTGCTGTCTCGGTTAACCAATAGAGCGTTATATCGTCCAGCATCTGGTCATATCCAAGCGCCTTCTCCGGATGGTGGTCGGAGTCGGTCCAGTTGCCGAATTTCTCGTAGATCCATGCGGCCTGCCCAACCGGAGAATCCGTCAGTGCGTAGCCGATGGTCTGGGGCCGCGTGGTCTGGATCTTGGCGTAGCCGGACTCATGCGCGCCATAGGCGACCAGTTGGGCGATCGATGCCTGTTCCTCGGCGGTGGGCGAACCTTCGAGCGGCGGCGGAAACAGGATCGGGAGATTGAGGTGGATGCCCTTAAGGCCAGCAACATGCTGTTTTGCCATCCAGGTCGTGACACCGGCGCCGTAGTCGCCGCCTTGGGCATAGTACCCGTCGTAGCCAAGTCGCTGCATCAGTACAGACCATGCCGCAGCGATGCGCGGCAGTCCCCAGCCGGTTTCCGTTGGCTTGTCTGAAAATCCGAAGCCTGGAAGCGATGGGATGACAACGTGGAAGGCATCTTTGGCGTTGCCGCCGTGTGCCGTAGGGTCCGTCAGCGGTTCGATGACCTCGAAGAATTCGATCGCCGAGCCGGGCCATCCATGGGTGAGGATCAGCGGGCGAGCGTTCTCGTGCTTCGACTTTACATGAATGAAGTGGATGCCAAGACCATCGATCTTGGTGCGGAACTGCGGGTAGGCGTTGAAACGCTTCTCCAGTCGGCGCATGTCGTAGCGATCACGCCAGTACTTCAGCAGCGCTTCTACCGATTGCAGGGGCGCGCCTTGCGACCAGTCGGAGACGGTTTCCTTTTCCGGGAGGCGCGCCGCACGAAGTCGGGCGCGTAGGTCCTCGATCGCAGCGGCCTCGATCTTCACCTTGAATGGAGTGATCGCGTCCGTCGCGGGGCTCAACGGGATGCCGCCGGTCGCCGGCGTGGCCGCGGCCACGGAACCGACGGCTGCAATGGCGGAGATTGCTGCTGCACCCCCAAGAAACAGCCGGCGGCTCGGATCGGCGTCGCGGGAGGTGCCGGAGATGTTTTTGTTCATGTTCGTTTCCAATCTTGAGATTAAGGACACGCATTGATGTATGTGGCGAACGGCTGCGGCAGAAGCGGCCACGTCTGGAGATACAATCCATGGGGATGGATGGCCGGAATACGCTGCGCGGAGCGTATTCCGGCCTAAGGTATCTCGTTGCCTCGCTGCGATCCTCAGGCCGCCTCGAATGCCGCGCTGAGATTGCCGAGCACGCCGAGCTGTCCGAGGATGACCGTGGCGGCTGTGTAGCAATGGAAAGAGGTCACCTTGCCGTCCTTCAGATGGAAAACGTCGCAGCAGGGCGCATGCATTTCCTTGCCCGTGGGCGGGATGGTTCCTGCCGGGAGTGCGAGAGGGCCGGTCTGCGTGCCGTTGAGCGTCAGTTCGACGATCACGACGTCGTCCGCTGCGTAGACGTTTCCAAGCTCGCGGTGCATGTCGTGGAAGGCAGTCGCATAGATTTCGACCGTCTTGCCGATGTCGACGCCGTAGTATTTCGCGCCCGCCGAGACGTCCCAGAAATAGCCGTTTTCAGCGAAGAGCGCGACAAACGCATTCACGTCCTTCACTTCTGCGGTCCGGTAAAGTTCGCGGATGATTTCTTCGTTCGTGCACACATGGAATCCTTTCGTTTGCTAGGTGTCTGGATCAGCGGATCGCTTTGAAAGCCTTGCGCATCTCTTGCGCGAATAGCTCGGGTTGTTCGAAGGCGGCAAAGTGACCGCCCTTGTCGACCTCGTTCCAGTAGAAGAGGTTCGGCCAGTGCGTCTGCGCCCACGCCTTCGGCGCTCGATAAATTTCCTTCGGAAAGATCGTGGCTGCCATCGGCAATTCGATACGGCCGGCGTCGAAGCCGCCGCCATTGCGCGCGTTTTCCCAATAGATGCGAGCGGAGGAGGCGGCCGTATCGGTGAACCAGTAGAGCGATATGTCGTCGAGCATCTCGTCGGTGGTCAGCGCGTCTTCCGGTTCGCCTCGATTGTCCGTCCAGGCTTGAAACTTCTCGTAGATCCACATGGCCTGGCCTACCGGCGAATCCGCGAGCGGATAACCCATCGTCTGCGGCCGCGTCGCCTGTTCCTTGAAATAGCCGAACTGGTCGCTGGCGAACTTTGTCGCGGCGTCCATGGCGGCCTTCTCCTCGGGCGTGGGGCTGTCGGGAAACTTCTCAGGGAAGACGAGCGGCCAATTCACATGAGCTGCAACCAGTCCTTCCGGACGGACATGGCCGAGCGCATGCGTGACCCCCGAACCCCAGTCGCCACCTTGAGCAACCCACTTGTCGTAGCCGAGACGCTTCATCAGAACGCCCCAGGCTCTGGCAGTTCGCTCGACCGTCCAGCCTTCCGACGACGGCTTGTCGGAGAAGCCGAAACCGGGCTGGGACGGGATGACCACGTGGAAGGCTTCGTCGGCCTTACCGCCATGCGCGGTCGGATCGGTGAGGGGACCGATGACCTTCAAGAATTCGACCACTGACCCCGGCCATCCATGTGTCAGGATGATCGGCAAGGCATTCTGATGCTTCGATTTTACATGGATGAAATGGATCCCGAGCCCGTCGATCTCGGTGCGGAATTGTGGTAACGCGTTCATTCGTCTTTCGAATTTCCGCCAATCGTATTCGCGCTCCCAATACGCGACCAAGGTCTTCGCTTTCTTCAGGGGAACGCCCTGAGACCAGTCTGAGACAGTCTCCCGGTCCGGCCACCGCGTATGTTTGAGACGGCGCTTCAGATCATCGATGGCTCCCTGCGGTACGGAGACCTTGAAAGGGGTGACGTCGTTAGTCGCCGGCGGAAGTTCGAAGTCGGTCGATGCCGCAACGGCTTGGGAGGCAAGTGTAGCTGCCGCCGCTGGCAGCGCAACGGCGAACTGGAGAATGCGCCGGCGCGTCGCGACGGTCGTTTTGTCGGTCATGTCTGAATCCTTGGTTGGATTGCTTGATAAGGAAATCGGAGGACGCTTATCCGCCCTGTACAAAATTCGGTGGCGGGTCGGTTATGTCGCAACGGGTGCGCTGAAATCTCACGTCAATTCTCCATCATCGTGTCGATCGTCTTAACGGAGACGAAACCGGCAAGAAGCGCGCAAAGGGTAGCGATCGCTGCGGCGGCGACGAAGGCGGACGAGATTCCCCAGGCGTCGGCGACAAGCCCTCCACCGAAGGAGCCCGCCGCAAGCGCGATTTGAAATATCGTCACCGTGAGTGCAGAACTCGCTTCGAAACGGTCGGGGCCGGCTGCATAGGTCCACAGTTGCACGCAAACGGGGATCGCTCCGAAGGCCGCGCCCCAGACTGCGACCGCGGCGGCCTCTAACAGCAGACTTGGCGAAAAATAGACGGACGCCAGGATCGAGGCTGCCATCGTAAACGCTACGATTGCCGTTCCTCCAGGCGGGTTGCGACTGGCGACGCGTTCGCCGAGGAATGTGCCGGCGATGCCAGCAGCGCCGAAGATCGCGAGCATACACGCCAGCGCCTTCGGGCCTGCGCCGACCTCATGCACGAGGTGTGGCTCGAGGTAGGTGTAGGCGGCGAAGTGTCCGGCGGCTGCCAACGCGATAGCGCCGAGCGCGGCGACGAGAGGTCTGTCGTAGAAGGTGCCGGCAAGTCCTTTGAAGGACTGGGACGTCGGCATCACGATCTTTGGCAGGACCGCAGCCTGGACAAGCAGGACGAAGAAGCACAGGACCGCAACCGCGATGAAGGCAAGGCGCCATCCAAGGAAGCCGCCGAGCGCGGAACCTAAGGGCACGCCGACCACGGTCCCGACCGAGATGCCGGTCATGACCAGCGACGTCGCCCGATTGCCATATTGAGCTTCGACCAGCTTGCGACCGACAACCGCCGCAAAGGTCCAGAAGCCGCCGACGCTGACGCCGAGCAGAGCCCGCCCAGCGACGGCGATCTCAAACGTGGTCGACGTTGCGACAATAAGATTCGACAGCACGAGAAGCAGAGTGAAGCCGACGAGGAGAAGCCGCCTGTCGATAGATCCGGCTGCCACCGTGCAGATGGGCGCTGCGATTGCAGCAACGATGCCTGGCGTCGTCACCAGGATGCCGGCGGCGCCCGGCGATGTTGCGAAGTCGTTGGCGATAAGGGAAAGCAGACCGATCGGGAGGAATTCTGTCGTCACCAACGCAAAAGTGCCGAAGGCGAGCGAAACAACGGGCAACCAAGAAGAGCGTAAAGAACTTCCGACGGTCATAACGAAACATTCCTGTCCAAGTTGGAGGCCCGAGCTGCACTGAGAACTAGTCGTTCATGATTTCTGGGAGAAGCGCGCCCGCATGGATATTCAATCCACACCGATGGACGCGCCTCTTGGCTTCCACTCTGTTACGCCTTGACGAACGCGAGGAGGTCGGGATTGACGACATCGGCGTTGACGGTCAGCATGCCGTGCGAATAGCCCTTGTACACCTTGAGGGTGCCGTTCTGCAGAAGCTTGACCGAGAGCTCGCCAGCGTCGGCGATGGGGACCACCTGGTCGTCGTCACCGTGAAGCACAAGCGTCGGGACGGTGATCGCCTTGAGATCTTCGGTCTGGTCAGTTTCGGAAAACGCCTTGATGCCTTCGTAGTGTGCCTTGGCACTGCCCATCATCCCCTGACGCCACCAGTTTTGGATCACGCCCTGGGAGGCCTTCGCGCTGTCACGGTTGAAGCCGTAGAACGGCCCGGTAGGCACGTCGAGGAAGAACTGGGCGCGATTGGCGGCCAGTGCGGAACGGAAGCCATCGAAAACGTCGATTGGGGTCCCTCCCGGATTGCCGGCGGTCTTGACCATCAATGGCGGCACGGCGGAAACGAGGACTGCCTTCGCGACACGACCGTGCGGCTGGCCGAACTTGGCGACGTAGCGTGCGACTTCGCCGCCGCCGGTTGAATGGCCGATGTGTACTGCGTTCTTCAGGTTCAGGTGTTCGACCACAGCGAAGGCGTCTGCCGCGTAATGATCCATGTCGTGGCCTTCGCTCACCTGCTGCGAGCGACCGTGGCCACGGCGATCATGCGCCACGACGCGGTAGCCGTGCTCAAGAAAGAACAGCATCTGTGCGTCCCAGTCGTCGGACGACAACGGCCAGCCGTGGTGGAAGACGATGGGTTGGGCGTCCTTCGGACCCCAGTCCTTGAAGAAGATGTCGACGCCGTCCTTGGTTTTGATGAAGCTTTCGGTCATGGGATGATTTCCGTTGTGAGAATGGTTCGACGGTTTCGTCGCGGCGAAGCTGGGAACTGCTGGCAGCGAAAATGTTGCGGCGAATGCGGCGCCCGTCAGCAGCGCATCGCGCCGGGTGAGGGGTAGGGTTTTGTCGGTCGACGTCACTGTCGGGGTTTCCGTTCGAAGTTTTGAGGAACGAATGGAGGCTATTCCGTAGTGATCGGGCGAACGATGCGCGTTCTTGCGAAAGCTGCACGTTCTTGCTCCAATCTTCCGTCGGATTGAATTCGCCCGTTTACCCCACCGCTCTACCGTCTAGGTTGCTTTCGGCCGGCAGCACGCAGTCTGAGGAGATCGGGAAGCATATGAGCGGTGAAAGCGCGAGCGATCTTCATGAGAACGTCGTCAAGATCGACAGAAAGGCCCAGTCCTGGAACGGGGTGACTATCGTTGACGTTCACGAATACACCAGAGGCGAGGTTCTGCACGCTCTCTTGAACGAGGACGAGACCGGGATCGCCATGGCGCTCGAAGAGGTCGGCGGCGTCACCGAGCCACGTCTGAAGCCCCAACAGGCCTGCACGCTCGATCACAGACCGAACCACATGACGCTTGTCCCTCGCGGAATGCGTTTATGGGGATACGCCACCAGCGAGCTCCATTACAGTCGGTATGCCCTGCTGCTCTTCGACCTGGAAAAGTTGGAGAAGAAGTTTCAGGAGGATTTCGACCCGCGGATGTTTGCAACGCCACGCATGCGGTTCACCGACGACCGGATCCACGCGCTCGTCCGAATGCTTGTCGATATACCGAAAGAAGACCCTTCGATGACGCTTCTCGGCGACAGCCTAACCGCGGCTGTGTTCGCGTTGCTGTCGTCCGAGGATCAGATGCCAACGACCCGGACACGACTTTCGGACCAAGCTTTTTCGCTCATTGTCAGCTACATTCAGGATCAGCTTCCGAGACAGATCGAGCTACGGGAATTGTCGGAGCTTGCCGGGATGTCTCAATGGCATTTCTGTCGTGCGTTCAAAGCGTCGACGGGCCTTTCTCCATACGAGTGGCAGCTCGACAAGAGAATAGAGGCGGTTCAGGGCTTTCTTCTCCACAGCGACGCTCCGCTCGACGCTATTGCAAAGACTGTCGGCTTCTGCGATCCCACGCAGTTGAGCCGGGCGTTCAAGAAGCGAACGGGTGAAACTCCGGGCGCATGGAGACGCAACCGTCGATGAACACGCGTGAAGCCGAGCTACTCGGTCTGCCTTTCAACATTCGCAGCATTGCAACTCGAACGCAGTCCTGGAACGGCGTTCGGGTCGACATAACGAAGGCGCACTACGCGGAGGGCGAAATCCTTCATCCTCTGGGCTACGAGAACATGACCCGCCTCTCGATCAATCTTGACGAAGTCGGCGGCGTGACGGAGCCGCGTCTGAGCAGGAATGTTCCATGCCCGGTCGAACACAAGCCGAGGTACATGGCATTCGCTCCTGCGGGAACGCCGCTGTGGGGATACGCGTCAAAGCTGGGTTACTGCTACGACGCCACGGTCATGTTCGATCTCGATGTCTTGTCCGAACGGCTTCAGCATCAGGTGGGACGAAGTGAGGGCGAAGCTCCAAGGCTGAGGTTCGCTGAACCTCGGATATGGACGCTTACTAACATGCTGGTCGCCATTCCCTCCGAGGACCCTTCGTATCGGCTATATGGGGACAGCCTGACGGCCGCGATTTTCGCGATCGCATTCGAGTCGCGCGAGACCCATGCCCGCTCCGGAACGCTCGCGTCCTGGCAGCTCAACCGGGTGACCGAGTACATGAGGCTGCGTCTTCCCGAACAGGTCGAACTGCAGGAACTTGCGAGCTTGGTTGGGCTGTCGCAGTGGCACTTCGCGCGCGCGTTCCGTGCTTCTACGGGGATGTCGCCCTACCAGTGGCAGTTGGACATCCGCTTGAAACAGGCACGACACCTTCTTCTTTCGACCGATCACACGATCGACGAGATCGCCGTCGCGACGGGTTTCTCCGACTATACGCATCTAATCCGGCAGTTCAAGAAGAAGGTCGGCGTGCCGCCGGCGGCGTGGCGTCGGATGCATCGGGAGTAGTGCTGGCTGTCATTGCCAGACATGGACGTTCTTGCTGAATTCGGCGTTGCGCATTGGAACCGGTATTGTCGAACGTCCCGCCTCGGCTAGGATGCTCGCGATATCATTCTCGCTGCTAGCGTCGCATCACACCTTCGGACGAAGCCACCATGCCCATCATCTTCGAGAATGACCTCCCGGAAAACGTCGTCAGCATCGAACGTCGGACACAGACTTGGAATGGCGTGACGGTCGAAGACGTGCACGAGCATGCCAAGGGCGGCGTCCTTCACTCCTTGATGTACGAGAACGACACGCGGCTGACCATTAATCTGGAAGAGGTCGGAGGGTTGACCGAGCCGCGATTGAAGCGGAACCAGGCCTGTGCCCGTGAACACACCGCCAACCATATGGCACTCATTCCTCGCGGCATGCACCTCTGGGGGTTCGCACAGGACCTTCGATACTGCCGATACGGTATTCTCATCTTCGATATCTCCAAGTTGAGAGACCGGCTCGAGGACGATTTCACGGTGCAGCCTTTCGAGGAACCGAGACTTCGCTTCATGGATCCCCGGATTCTGACGCTCGTGCGCATGCTGATCGACATTCCGTTGGGAGATGGCGCATCGACCCTTCTCGGCGACAGCCTGACCGCCGGCGTGTTCGCGTTGCTGTCGTCGCCGCAAAAGGACGTTCAGGCGGGAAAACGACTTGCGCCATGGCAGGTTCGCAGGGTCACGGAGTATATGCGCGAACAGCTCCCGCGCCAGATCGAGCTGCGTGAACTCGCCAACCTCGTCGGACAGTCTCAATGGCATTTTGCGAGGGCCTTCAAGGCGTCGACGGGACTTTCGCCCTACCAGTATCAACTCGACGCCCGTGTCCAGGAAGCCAAGCAGCTACTGGCGACGACGGACGGGACGGTGCAACTTGTAGCCGAAGCGACAGGCTTCGTGGACGCCATGCATTTCATCAGAGTGTTCAAGAAGAGGGTGGGCACGACGCCGGCCGCCTGGCGTCGCGAGCACTATAAGGGCAGCCGAGCTTTCCTGTCTTCGTAAGATTTCTCTCCCTCGCGGCCCTTGCATCGTATGGAGAGCTCTTCAACGCGATGAAAGGAGCACGGTGCCTGTCTTGCCGGGCTTCTCGACGAGTGCTGCCGCCTGCGCTACCTCCGCGAGATCAAAAGTCTTCTCGATCGGGAACAGTTCCTGTTTCTCTGCAGCAAGCTTCAGCGCTAGCTTGAGGTCGGCCCTCCGGATTTCGACAGGAAGGCTGGCCCATCGCCCCACGGTTACGCCTGAAATACGGAGGTCTCGCGTCGAAAAGTAAAGTGCCGGAACCGAGATCGGCTGCCCGGAAAGATCGCCATACGAGACGAGGCTGCCGCCTTGGGAAAGCAAACCGGCCGCAGCGCTTGCCGTCCCGCCGCCGACCGGATCGAGGACAACGCCGATTGGGTGACCGTCCGCTGCGGAAACGACCTTGTCCTCCCATCCGGGCTTGTCAGTAGAGACGACAGGTAGATCTGGGAACAGGATGTTGAGTTCGTTGACACCCCCCTCCCGCCTGACGACGCCGACGACATCGAAGCCACGGTCGAGAAGAAGCCCTATCGTCAGCCTGGCTACGGCGGATCCAGCGGCGGTAACGACGACGGCGTCGCGACCGGGTTTTGCGCCGGATGACTCGACGGCCCGCAGGAGCAGTGCCGTAGTTAGCGGGTTGACGTGAAGCTGGGCGGCAGCTTCGTCCGATACGTCGTCGGGAATCTCGGTGACGTATTCGGTCGAGACGATGGCCTTCTCACTCCACGCACCCTTGCCTGGAAAGAAGGCGACACGAGCACCTGGCTCTAGGGCGACCCCGTCGCCTGCTTGCTCAACGACGCCATAGCCCTCGAAGCCGACGTGAACTCCGCCTTCTGGTATCACCGATCCCGAGTGGTAGCGTCCGGCAACGCCGAGAAGGTCGCCGTGATGAACTGGCCGGAGCAGTACCCGGATCAGAACTTCGTCGCGTCCCGGAATTTTCGGGTCGTCGACGTAGACTGCCTGAAGGACGTCCTCCGGCTTTCCGTGCTTGAAATAGACTGCAGCGCGCATCGCTGGCTCTCCTTGAGGGACGGAGCGACGTTCGGCCGCTCCGGTTGAAGGATTAGACCTGTGCCTTGCCACCGTCGGCGAAGATTTCGGCGCCATTAACGAAGCTCGATTCGTCCGTCGCGAGGAACAGGGCAACTTTTGCGATCTCTTCGGGCTCGCCGACGCGACCAAGCGGAACGGTCGAGGCAAGGTAGTCAAGAAGGCCCTGCTGCTGCGTCTTGTCGTCGCCGGCAAGCTCGACCAGTCCGGCAGTGTGGATCGGTCCCGGCGATACGACGTTGACACGGATGCCTTTACCCTTGAGGTCGAGGATCCAGGAGCGGGCGAGATTGCGTACTGCAGCCTTGGACGCTGAATAGATGCTGAAATTGGCGTTGCCCTCTATACCGACGATCGAACCCGTGAGGATAACGGACGAGCCTTCTTTCAAAAGTGGAAGGGCCTTCTGGACAGTGAATACGACCCCCTTCACATTCCTACCGAAGGTGTCGTCATAGTGCTCTTCAGTGATCTGGCCGAGCGGAAGCATGCTGCCGCCGCCTGCATTGGCGAAGAGCACGTCGATGCGCCCGTGCGTCGCCTTGATCTGGTCGTACAGACGATCCAGATCCTCCATATTTCCAGAGTCTGCTTGGACGCCCGTCGCGTTGCCGCCGATTTCGGCGACTGCGGCGTCGAGAACGTCCTTGCGGCGCCCGGTGATATAGACCTGCGCGCCCTCCGAAGCAAAAAGCTTTGCCGTGGCAAGGCCGATGCCGCTCGTGCCGCCGGTCACGACGGCTATTTTGTTTGCGAGTCTGTTGGTCATCTTACTCTCCTGATGCTGAGCGCACGAAAGGGCTCAGCCCGAATGTGCGGTCTGTTGAAGCGTTGGATCTTTCGGGGATGGGCGTTGGCTCCCTGCCTGTCGTCGCCGTCCGATGTGAAGAAGTTAGTGGGTTACTCCATCAGCGGGAAGGCGCTCGTCATGGAGACATTATCCATGGGAGTGGATGGTCCGCCCGCCCTAACCCTGGCGTCGAAGCGTTCGAAGACCTTCCCTGCCCAATCGGCGAAGGCTCGCAGCCGAGGGTTCGGAAACCGATCGGCGGGATACAAGAGATGCAGGGTGTGGTTTTCTGGCTTCCAGTCGGGCAGCAGCTCGACCAGGGAACCATTCTCGATATGCGGTCTTGCAAGGAACCCGAAGCTTTGTCCGATTCCTAATCCGGCGAGCAGCGCATTGAGATGCGCCGTACTTTCGTTGACGGATATCCCGCTGGATGCCGGGACATGTTCGGCTCGTTCATCTCTGTGCTTGAAGCGAAGCGAAAATCGCTTGCCGGATGACGCCGAGAAATAACTGACGACTCGATGCCCCTGGAGGTCGTCTGGATGTAGCGGCCGATCTCTTCCTTCCATGTAGGCTGGCGCCGCACAAAGCACGTAGTCCAGTTCGCAAAGCTTTCGCGCCTTCATCGTGGAATCTGCGAGGGAACCGCCGCGTATCACGCAATCGATGCCTTCGCCGATCAGGTCGACGGATCGGTCGCTGACTCCCAGCATGAGATTGATGTCGGGATATTGACGTTGAAAATCCGAAAGGGAGGGAATGAGAATCTCGTTTGCCAGTACGGAGCCTATATCTACCCGCAGCCTTCCTTTTGGCATGCTGCGGGAGCCGCCGACGGTGCCGTCCATGTCATCGAGATCGGCAAGAAGCCGGAGGGCGCGCTCGTGATAGGCAAGGCCCTCCGTGGTCATCGTCACCGATCTTGTCGTGCGCTCAACGAGCTTGGTTCCAAGATGAGCCTCCAGGTCCTGCACCAGTTTGCTTACGGACGACCGCGGTAGGTTCATTCCGTCTGCTGCCTTCGCGAAGGATCCGGCTTCGGCGACGCGCACGAAAGTTCGTATGGCGAGTATCTGATCCATTTAGGCCCTGCAATCCGGTCTTTGGGTCAATTATAGCCGATCCCCTTCGACAAACCATGCGCGTTCTTGCGCGGACCTGCATATTCTTGCGGAAATCGACCTCGGCCGACACAGGCGCATAGCGCCGGGCACCTTGTATTCCACGGCGATCTCACCATCTCAAATGAGACCTCGAACCTGGAGCACTCGAGATGGAAGACGACGCCCTCAAACAGATCGCCGCCGCCGAAATCGAAATCCTGCCGCCGGAGCGGGACGACCTATTCGACGAGAGTTCGCGGACCTGCCTTTGTTGTGGTCGCTCGCGGTCCTTTATCGACGAAGATGGCTGCGGCATCTGCGAGGAATGCCTCGCGCCATAGTTCGCAGAACGTCGTTAATCGGAGTCCGTTTTCCGATGATCGAAATCACCAAGAGACATGCAGATTGCAGCTGCTTCCCGAGGCGGAGCGAAGGACGGGGCAAAAGTCGCTGGTGGCCGGGATCACGAAGTTCGATGTAGTTCAATACTAAACGGTCGCCTTGATACCGGCTCAGGCGGAATTCTTGTGATTTATGTGCTTGCCGATGAGTAAGGAAGTTAGGCCGTTCACACTTATACTTAGGTGTTGCATCGATGATATCGGAGCGGCGCCTCTTTTTCTCCCCCGCTGGAAATAGATTTCTTTGATAGCATTGTCGCCTCCTTCTGTGGCTACAGCGCTGATTCATCTCTGCAATTTTGAATCCCCTAAAACTAAGGGAATAAATTCCTGTTTTGACCCATCTTGACTTGGTCCTGGATTAAGAACAGAACGGGAACATAGTCATTTGTGACGACATCAGGTCGCGCTTTTTCACCCCACGAACCGAAAGGATTGCGTGAATAATGGCGGCTGCCCGCGAGCACGTCATATCGGATCTTCGTACCAGCATCGCCGCGCTCGAGCGGCCTGTCGGACGTAAAGCAGATTATTTGCCCTTCGGAGTTCCTGAGATCGACGCCGTTCTTCCCGGCGGCGGCCTTGCCTATGGCGCTCTGCACGAGTTCGCCGGCGGCGGGGCCGGCGTCGTCGATGGTGCCGCTGCAGCGCTGTTTGTTGCCGGAATTGCAGCACGGACGAAGGGAAAGATCGTCTGGTGCCTTACCCGGCCGGACCTGTTCTTTCCGGCGCTGGCCCAAGCAGGCCTCCATCCGGACCGGGTCGTCTTCGTCGAGGCCGACAAGGAGGAGGATGTCCTGGCCTCGATGGAAGAAGCCTTGGCCTTTGGCGGGCTTGGAGCCGTCGTCGGCGAGATCGTCCGGCTGCCGATGGTGGCGTCGCGCCGCCTGCAATTGGCAGCCGAGAAGACGGGAACGATAGGCTTGGCCGTCAGGCGCTGGCGCAGGCAGACGGAAGCTAGTGATTTCGGGCAGCCGACGGCATCGACGACACGCTGGCGGGTCAGCCTGCTGCCGTCGGAAGAATTGCCAGTTCCAGGTGTCGGCCGCGCCAGGTGGTTCCTGGAATTGATGAGAGTGAAAGCAGGCGAATGCGCCGAGTTTATCGTTGGAGCGTGTGATGCCTCGGGTCGTATCCATCTATCTATCGGACCTTCCGACCGACAGGATCAGGCGGGCGGATCCCGCCATATCGCCTGAACAGCCTGTTGTCGTCATTTCAAGGAGCGGCTCCAAACGCTGGGTGTCGGCGGCTGACGCCATGGCACGGAAGGTGGGCGTTCGCGTCGGCATGAAAGCGGCCGAGGCACAGGCCCTGTTCGGCGGCCTTCTCATGATCGACGCTGATCCCGCAGCCGATGCCACCGCACTCGAGCGGATCACGCTGTGGGCGCTTACGCAATATTCTCCGATTGTCGCCATGGACGGTATCGACGGGATCGTCATGGATACGGAAGGTGCGGATCATCTGCAGGGTGGCGAGTTGCCGATGCTGACCGGGATTGCCAACCGGTTCCGGGCGAGGGGGCTTGCGACCCATGTGGCGATCGCCGACACTTGGGGTGCGGCTCACGCTTGCGCCCGTGCCATCAACCGCGAGATCGTCATCATCCCGCCTGGAGAGACCTTTCGCGCGGTCGAACATCTACCGATTTCCCGGCTGCGGTTGGCGGACAAGATCGTCGGGGATCTGCGAACGCTGGGTTTCAAGACGATCGGCGAGCTGTCGGCAACGCCGCGCGCACCATTGGCTCTTCGCTTCGGTCCTGAGATCGGCAGGCGGCTCGACCAGATGTTCGGTCGGCTATCGGAACCGATTGATCCGATCCGAACGCCGGACCTGATCGAGGTCAGTCGCTCCTTTGCCGAACCGATCGGCGCAGCGGAGACCATCAACAAATATGTCGGACGTCTGATCGTGCAGCTTGTCGCCGAGCTGCAGCGCAAGGGGCTCGGGGTACGACGGACCGACCTCATCGTCGAGAAGGTCGATGGTATCAGGCAGGCCATTCGGGCGGGGACAGCGAAGCCAGCCCGTGATGTTGCCTGGCTGACGAAGCTGTTTCGGGATCGCACCGAAAAGATCGAACCGGGTTTCGGCATCGAGAAGCTGACGCTCGTTGCCGTCATGACGGAACCGCTTGCCGACGAGCAGCGGTCGTCCTCATTGGTCGATGACAGCGCCGGAGACATCACGCCGCTGATCGACATCTTCGGCAATCGTGGGCAGCGCGTCTACCGGATGGCGCCGGTCGCATCCGATGTTCCCGAACGCAGCATCCGGCGTATCCCGGCCGCGGTTGAACACGTCGTGGAGTCTTGGGTGCATCATTGGCCTCGGCCCGTGCGGCTTCTGGCACAACCGGATCGGATCGAAGCCATCGCACTTTTGCCGGACCATCCACCCGCCAGCATCACCTGGCGCGGCAAGCGGCGTCGTGTGAAGCGTGCCGATGGCCCGGAGCGCATATTTGGGGAATGGTGGAAGCGTGACAGCGAACTCTCGGCAGTGCGCGATTACTTCGTGATCGAGGACGAAGGCGGTGAGCGCTTCTGGATCTATCGCAACGGTGACGGCATCGATCCGGAGACGGGATCGCATCGCTGGTTTCTGCACGGGATCTTCGCATGAGATATGCCGAGCTGCAGGTCACCACCCATTTCTCTTTCCTGCGCGGAGCATCCTCTGCCGACGAACTGTTTGCGACGGCGAAGATGCTGGGGATCGAGGCACTCGGGGTCGTCGATCGCAACAGCCTTGCCGGGATCGTCCGGGCGCTGGAAGCATCGCGGACGACAGGGCTGCGTCTGGTCGTCGGTTGCCGCCTCGATCTGCAGGATGGCATGTCGATCCTCGTCTACCCCACCGACCGCGCCGCATACTCCCGTCTGACCCGGCTGCTGACACTGGGGAAATCCAGAGGTGGCAAGGACAACTGCATTCTCCACATCGAGGATGTGGCTCTCTATGCCGAAGGTCTGATCGGAATCCTTGTGCCCGATCTTGCCGACGAGACCTGTGCCGTCCAGCTTAGGAAGCTCGCCGACATCTTTGGCGATCGTGCCTATCTGTCGCTCTGTCTTCGCAGACGGCCGAACGACCAGATGCGGCTATACGAACTGTCCAATCTGGCGGCGCATTTCCAGGTGAAGACGGTCGTCACCAACGACGTGCTGTTCCATGAGCCCGGCCGCCGGCAGCTTCAGGATGTCGTTACCTGCATCCGCAACAACACGACGATCGATGAGGTCGGTTTCGAGCGTGAGAGGCATGCAGACCGTTTCCTAAAAACCCCGGACGAGATGGAGCGTCTCTTTCCGCGATATCCGGAGGCGCTGCGGCGAACGATGGAGATCGTCGAGCGCTGCAGGTTCTCGCTGGAGGAGCTGACCTATCAGTATCCGGAGGAAGCGATCGTGCCGGGCAAGTCTGCCCAGGAATCCCTGGAGCACTATGTCCGGGAATGCATCCCGAACCGCTATCCGGAGGGATTGCCGCCATCGGTGCTGAAGGTGATCCGGCACGAGCTTGATCTCATCCGCACCATGAAATATGCACCGTATTTCCTGACGGTGTTTTCCATTGTCCGCTATGCCCGCAGCCAGGGCATCCTCTGTCAGGGACGGGGCTCGGCCGCCAACAGTGCCGTCTGCTATATCCTTGGCATCACCTCGATTGACCCCGAAACCAATAACCTTCTGTTCGAGCGTTTCGTGTCCCAGGAGCGAGACGAGCCGCCCGATATCGACGTCGACTTCGAGCACGAACGGCGGGAAGAGGTCATCCAGTGGATCTACAGGACCTACGGGCATGACAAGGCAGCGCTCTGCGCCACCGTCACCCGGTATCGGGCGAAAGGGGCGATCCGCGATGTCGGCAAGGCGCTGGGACTGCCGGAGGATGTCATCAAGGCCTTGTCGTCGGGCATGTGGTCCTGGTCGGACGAGATCAGTGACAAGAATGTCCGGGAGTTGAACCTCAATCCGGACGATCGCCGTCTGGTCCTGACGCTGAAACTTGCTCAGCAGCTCATGGGTGCTCCGAGACACCTTGGCCAGCATCCGGGCGGCTTCGTGCTCACCCATGACAGATTGGATGATCTGGTTCCCATCGAGCCTGCGACCATGAAGGACCGGCAGGTCATCGAATGGGACAAGGACGATGTCGAAGCGCTGAAGATGATGAAGGTCGACGTCCTGGCGCTCGGCATGCTCACCTGCATGTCGAAGGCCTTCGCTCTCATCCGGGAGCACAAGAACATCGACCTGGACCTCGCAAACATCGAGCAGGAGGATCCGGCGACCTATGCGATGATCCGCAAGGCCGACACGCTTGGCACCTTCCAGATCGAAAGCCGGGCTCAGATGTCGATGTTGCCGCGGATGAAACCCCGGACCTTCTACGATCTCGTTATCCAGGTCGCCATCGTCCGGCCCGGTCCGATCCAGGGCGACATGGTCCATCCTTATCTTCGCAGGCGCGAGGGTAAGGAAACAGTCGAGTATCCGAGGCCCGAACTTGAAGCCGTGCTTGGCAAGACGCTCGGGGTGCCGCTGTTCCAGGAAAGCGCAATGAAGGTCGCGATGGTCTGTGCGGGATTTACCGGTGGCGAGGCCGACCAACTCCGCAAATCGATGGCGACTTTCAAGTTCACGGGCGGTGTCTCCAAGTTCAAGGACAAGCTCGTCTCCGGCATGGTCGGAAATGGCTATACGCCGGAATTCGCCGAGAAGACCTTCAGTCAGCTCGAAGGGTTTGGCAGCTACGGCTTCCCGGAAAGCCATGCTGCGTCCTTCGCCCTGATTGCCTATGCATCAAGCTATGTGAAGTGGCATCACCCGGACGCATTCTGTGCAGCCTTGTTGAATTCGCAGCCGATGGGGTTCTATGCGCCGGCACAGATTGTTCAGGATGCCCAGCGGCATGGGGTGGAGGTCCGGCCTGTCTGCATCAACCGGTCCCGGTGGGACTGCACACTCGAATCCGTCGAAGGCAGCGAGCGCCATGCCGTTCGTTTGGGTATGCGCATGGTACGCGGATTGGCAGAAGCCGATGTCGCGCGGATCACCGCCTCTCGCATGGATCTCCCCTTCGAGAGTGTCGACGACATGTGGCGGCGATCCGGTGTGCCTGCCGCATCTTTGGTAGAACTTGCCGATGCCGATGCCTTCCTGCCGTCCCTTAAGCTCCAGCGTCGGGATGCGCTCTGGGCGATCAAGGCGCTCCGGGACGAGCCGCTACCGCTCTTTGCTGCCGCATCTGAACGGGAGGCTCGAGCCATCGCCGAGCAGCAAGAGCCGGAAGTCGCCCTTCGGCAGATGACCGAAGGGCACAACGTTGTGGAGGATTACGGCCATACCGGGCTGACACTGCGCGAGCATCCGATCGCCTTTCTGCGTCACGATCTGACTGAACGGAGTATCGTCACCTGTGCCGAGGCCATGGGTGCCCGCGACGGGCGTTGGCTGATGGCGGCTGGTCTCGTTCTTGTGCGACAGCGACCCGGCAGTGCCAAAGGCGTGATGTTCCTCACCATCGAAGACGAGACAGGTCCGGCAAATGTCGTCGTCTGGCCGACATTGTTCGAACGCCGCCGGCGGGTTCTTCTCGGGGCTTCGTTGATGGCAATCAATGGCCGCATTCAGCGGGAAGGGGAGGTCGTCCATCTCGTCGCGCAGCAGCTCTTCGACCTGTCTTCCGATCTGTCAGGGCTTGCCGATCGCGATCAGTCATTCACGCTGCCCCTGACCAGGGCGGATTACTTTACCCATGGAGGTGGGCCAGATCCGCGGGAAAGTCCGAAGCGTGCCGTCAGGCCGAGGGATATCTATGTTCTCGACCTGCATATCGATAGGCTGAAGGTGAAGAGCCGGAATTTTCATTAAACTCGTCCGCTGTCGAACCCAGCCGATGGTTCGGGACAAGCAGAACCTCGTCAGTCAAGGCAATCCAAGCCACGACAGCGCCGGGTGCCGATCCACATAGTAAGCCATAGAAGGTGCATTTGCGCGTGGGGTCACATCGCGATGCGGGTCAACGGCTCCAGCAATTGTCGGTGCGGTAGCGGGGACCCCATCCTCTCACTCCAAGCCCTTGGTTAGACTATCCAGCCGATTTTGCGTCCGCTGCAGTCGGTTGAGGTCTTTGGCTCTTTCAATATCGAGCTGCGGCTGAACCTTGCGGGCAGGCGACGAAGGCATGATTAGCTGACCCTCTGGAAGGACCTTGTTGAAATCCTCAAGTGAGTGCTTGCCGTCTTTGCCGACAGGCGACACCAAGAGATACGGTCGCTTCGGGAAATTGGTGACATAGACATCCGCAGGAACTTTGTCCGGAATCTCTGCGAAATTGAACTCCACCGTTTGGGTGGTTTGTCGCGTACCGTCTACCCCTGGTGAGCCAGAGAAATGACCGTCGGCAATATCTGCGCCAAAGGAGGCGCTTTTTGTGACGACAACATCAATGGTATAGCTAAACGTGTCGGGCCGAGCGCTTGAGGCCAGCAGCTGGTTTGTCCATTCACGGAGTTTGAAGTCGGCTGGTGCAACAGTGATGCGAGACTTTGCTTTCTCATCACAAGCCGTTGAATCTTTCTTATTAAGGCGAAGATTATACTCAACGCTCCCGGTTCTGGTTGCATCCCGTTTGATCGACGCCCGTCCGTTTAAGACGAGTTTGTCGATATGTGCAGGAACAATCCACCCGAGTGGATCAGCGCCAACATTGGCCGTTTCTTCAGCTTTTGACGTGATCGTGTAGGTCAAGAGCCAGCGATCACGACTGATGACGGCTTTCTTGTCGAGATTCCTGAAAATATTGAGAGACTCACACTCAACTATATTTGAGAGCTGGGAAATTACCTTAACGTTGTCTACATCCAAATTCGGAACTGACGTACATCCTGAAGTCAGGGTCAAGCCAGTAATGAAAATCATCTGTCGCTTCAATGGATTTCCCTCCCCCTGGAAATAGTTAACAAATAATTATGGAATTGCTCGCTCGTTAATACTGTAAAAATGCAACAGTACTAAAATAAAGTGCTGTGGTTCACTTGGCCTTGTGGTGAGTTTGAATACTCGCCGATGTAGACGAGATACATGTGCCGCTGCGCTATACCGACGGCAATAAGATCGGGGGTGCGGTCGGGCCGACACTGTCGCGGACGCCAACTGAGACAGGTGTTCCCAGCGTGCAAGCCTTTACGTCTCGTGATTGGCAAGTTTAGTCTAGGCGCTCAGACTTTTTCGATAGCGACGGGTGGAGACGACAAACTTCTGGCTGACTGCCGCTGGTGCCCAGAGAGCATCGTCGAACGTATCAAGAAGGCTCCAACCTTGTCGTAGGTAAAAACGTTCAGCTCGAGCGTTACCCGTAGTGCAGAGAAGTTCTGCCTCCAGAATCCCACCCTGCCGCAATGTCTGCTCCGCGAAATTCAACAGGGTAGACGCCACACCTGTGCCTCGGGCGCCCACGTCGACGTAGAGCTTAACGACCTCTGGCCCCTTCAAGGAAACAAAACCTACTAGGTTCTCGCCTGATTGCGCAACATAAAACGTATCCTGCGCTTCCCTGTACCAGATGATGAAATGGCTCTTCGTTCGGTAAGACAGGACTTCCGGAGGAACCAAATCGGCATGGGCGTCGTGCCAGCCGCGATGCCAAAGGTGAACTATCGCCTCTTCATCTCGGGAGATTGTCGGTCGAATGTACATATAGTCTCGCTGCTATTTCTGGGACGGAGGACAGGATTGTCGATTTCGATGGTGGGGTGACGCGATCGTCAAAATACCCATTCTCAAATAAGCGACCGAGTATTGGCCTGAAGTCGTCGAGTCGGGAATCTCAGAATTAAATGGAAGTGCAGGGATCTATGGTTCTGACGACTTCGTCAATCAAACAGCGTTGTTTAGTCGCCGCCAGGCGCGGGAGCATCTGAGAGGGCAGAGGTTAGGTGAACGGTGTGCGGACATCAACCTGATCGAATCGTGCTTGCCAAACTCGAGGGGCGGCGAAAGTGAACATTAGCCACGCGATGGCTTTCTCCCGCTCTTGAGCGGCTTCATTGTGACGAGATCGTCCGCCAGCGGAACGAAGAACTCCGAAATATCGCAAGACAGCGCTTCTGCAATCTTTTCAAGCGTTGTGACCGTCGGGTTTTTACTGCCGCGTTCGAGATAGCCGACATAGGCGCGTTCGACATTGGCTTCAAGCGCGAGATTGTCCTGCGAGATTCCCCGCAAGACCCGCAATCGTCTCAGATTCAGTGCCACTCGCTGCCGCGCATCCATTTCGGAAACACAACATTTGACAGTTCATAAAACCACGTATTATAAGACCATGAAAGGCGACGATGAAGGAACCGCAGGTAGTAGCCTTAGTTTTGCGGACCTGGGGCGGCACTCGTCTCGCGTTCCAGGGGCCTCGGATCAGCATTGAATCGGAATTTCTTTACTTCGGGAGATTGGCGGGCAGGTGAGGTCGCAGGAGGTGAATGACGATGTCCCCAGTGAAACGGCAGAGTTTCTGATGGCCTTGCTCGTTGCCGTCAGAAGAATCGTGGGGAGCGGAGCGCAAGCTAAGCTGAGGATAGCGAATGCCTGCGTCGGAGCTTGTTCACCCATAGCGACGATAGATCATGACTGCGGTTCGGCTCGCCCGCGTATCGAGGCATGCCGGATGCAATTCGACGTCCGTAAGAACGCAGAAGATCCCGTCGCAGCCGGCCGGCTGCGGGTTGCGATCCAGAAGCGGGTGAGCGAGCGTGAACTCGATGGTTGGCGGGTCTCCGCCAAAGACCTGAAAACGGCCGGAGATATGGCCACTGCGCTGATCCTTGCCGTCGTGCTGATCTGTCTGGCTCTCGCGTCACAGGTCGCGAGTTTCCCTCCGCCGATGGCCATTACTGTGTCCGCACCTAACCACAATCAAGCTGTTCGGAGCTCGAATCATGGGTGATTCTGGGAATAGCAGAACTTTATCAAAAATCATGCAACGCCACATACTTGCAACCGGCGCAGAACCGCACGGGGATGCCGCACTGACGCTATGGAGCGAGTGGTTTATGCTGCATGAGAGGCGCGAAGCTCTGTCTGTCAAACAGCAGGCGATGGAAACGCGTCTCCTTGCGATGGTCGGCAGCGCCCCAATCATAGATCTAGCCACTACCGGCGATGAGGCTTCCGCGTTCGCGTCAACCGACGATGAAATCGACGCTCTTCTTCCTGGGGAGCATATGATGGACGCGAGAAAGCGCGCCAAAGCCCGGCTCGACAAGTTGCGTGTGGAATGGCAGGCGGCAGATGACCAGCTCGGCTACAGTCGGGCGCATCAGGAGGAACTGGATGTCATGCATGCGGAGCTCGAGGCCGCACAGCGCCTATGGGAGGTCCCGGCTCGCACCATCGCCGGTGTCGCGGCAAAACTGCACTCCCTCGTGGAATGGGAAGACCCCGGCACCACCCCAGGCGAAAGCCCCTGGCCGGAACTGCGCTCCATCCTTGGCGATCTGGTCGATATCGGCGAGCTCGATGGGATCTCGGAAGCAGCTGACGGGGTTAGTGCTCGCATCGCAGCTTCTGCCTCTCAAGAGCAGCCAGTCTACTATGGACCCCAAACCGGTCAATCAATACGAGCGATACAAAAGTCTGCCGCTGAGGGAGCCTAGGATAGCCTTCACCACGCGGGGCGAGCAGCCGTCGTCGTCAAGGAGCGTTTCATCACCATTAGCAAATGCGTTATGGGCACGATGCGGGTTAGCGTTCGGCAGCAAGGTTAGCCGGGTCGTAAAAACGAAGACAAAGGAGATTGCGCCGGGGTGCAACCGCTAGCCGAAGTCTGTGGGCAGCAGCGGCCGATCGTTCGACTGTGGGAAAAGATAGCGGTCACGCTGCCCTCGTTCGGCCTATCGCCATGCGGATCAATTCGTAGCATCCATTGACCCCGACGCTTTCTCGGACGTGGAGAGCTGTGCGAGACCGCCAAGGGTGAAGCGAAACAGCCGCTCCGCCAGCTCTTCATCCGTCGTCATTTCCCTGCCGAGTGCTGGAATGATTTCGGATACGCGTTTTTCGGCCACCAGCATCATGAAGCAAGGCGCCATTGTGGAAAGTGCGGCTTGTGCGACTAACGGGTGATCCGGGGTGACGCCGATGATCTCGGCGATGACACCGAACAGCAATGCTTTCTTCGGCTCTATCTCTTCACGACGAAGCTTGTCGATATGGGGTGTTGGCGCGATGAGCTCGCGGACGATTACCTTCGCCGGCCAGGAATTCTCGCTGTTGGCCCGCACGACCTTGACCAGCAGGCCAATGAGCCGGCGCAATTTTTCCTCGGCGGCAATATCCGCTGCCACTGCGTGCGCAAGCACTTCGTAGCTCATGAGTCGACGATGGCCTTCGGCGAGAACATCTTCATATAGGGCCTCGATGCCACCGAAGTGGTAGTTGACCGCTGCGGCATTCGTGCCCGCCCTGAGAGCAATTTCCTTTGCCGTCGCACGGTCGAATCCGAGCTCGGCGAAGACCGCGCCTCCTGCCTCGAGCAGGCTCATCCGCGTTGCCGCGCCGTCCTGCCGATCTTTGGAGCGCGATGATCGTCTGTTGCTCTCGACCATTCTCTCTGCCTTTCCATTCATTCAAAGATTAAATTGAAATTTTAATTTCACAAGTGCTATAATCGGGCACGCATCGATTTTAGATCGTCGTTCGCCTCACTAGAGCCGGCATCTCGTTTGGAGTTCAAATAAACCATGCAGCGCGTCTCAGTCATCTTGATCCTCGTGATCGCCGCAGCCGGCGGTACCTGGTGGTATCTCCATCGGGACGACGGTTCCAACGCACTCGTTCTCTATGGAAACGTCGACTTCCGGCAGCTTACCCTAGCCTTCAACGGCAGCGAACGCGTTGCCGAAGTCCTTGTCGAAGAAGGCGCACAAGTCAAGAAAGGCCAGATAGTTGCCAGGCTGGATACCAGCCGTCTCCAGCCGCAGGTTGCTCAGGCCGAGGCGCAGGCAGCAAGCCAGCGCGCCAATCTGGCGCGTCTGAAGAACGGCAGCCGTCCCGAAGAGATCGCCCAGGGGCGCGCCAATCTCGAATCCGCCAAGGCTGAGGCGGTCAATGCCCGTGCCCAGTTCGAACGCCAGAACGCGCTCGCACCGAAGGCCGTTGTCAGCCAGCAGGCTCTGGACGAGGCCCGCTCGGCGGCGGCCGTCGCCGACGCGAAGGTCGTCTCGAACCAGAAGGCGCTGGACCTGCTCGTCGTCGGCTCGCGCATGGAAGATATCGACGAGGCGGAAGCGCAGCTTCATGCGGCCGAAGCCAATGTCTCGCTGCTGCATCAGCAACTCGCCGATGCCGAGCTCAAGGCGCCTGTCGATGCGATCGTGCAATCAAGGCTGATCGAACCCGGCGAGATGGCCTCGCCGACCCGCGCTGCCTTCTCGCTTGCAACCCTCAGCCCGAAATGGGTGCGCACCTATGCCTCCGAAACCCAGCTCGGCATGCTCCGCCCCGGCATGAAAGCCTCTGTGACTGTCGATTCGCTTCCGGGGCAAACGATCCCCGGATGGGTCGGTTTCATTTCCTCGGTTGCCGAGTTCACGCCGAAATCGGTGCAGACGGAGGAGCTGCGCACCAGCCTTGTGTATGAGGTGAGGGTCTTCGTCGACGATCCCAACAATATGTTGCGCCTGGGAATGCCGGCAACCGTGACACCGCTTCCGGGCGAGCAGGCGAAACTTGCAACCGCGCAGCAATAGACGAGGATGCCATGAGTGACATCGATCTGTCGCTGATAGCACGCAATCTCCGCAAGACGTTTCGCCGGAACACTGGAGAAACGGTGGAAGCGCTCGCCGATGTCTCGCTCGACGTTCGCAGGGGAGCGCTGACGGCGCTCGTCGGTCCGGATGGCGCCGGCAAGACGACATTGCTGCGTCTGGCATGCGGCCTTATCGCTCCGGATGAGGGCAATCTGCAGGTGATCGGCGTCGATGTCGCGAGGGAGCCGCAGCAGGTCCAGGATCGCATAGGCTACATGCCGCAGAGGTTCGGCCTCTATGAAGATCTGAGTGTTCAGGAGAACCTCGATCTCTACGCCGATCTGCATGGCGTGACGCAATCCCAGCGCGACGAAACCTATCCACGCCTATTCGAGATGACGCAGCTTGGGCGGTTCAAGCAAAGGCCGGCGGGAAAATTGTCCGGCGGCATGAAGCAGAAGCTTGGTCTTGCCTGCACTCTGGTGCGCGCGCCTGAACTGCTGCTTCTCGACGAACCGACAGTCGGTGTCGATCCGCTGTCGCGGCGTGAGCTCTGGGACATCGCCTTCAGGCTCATAAAGGAGGACGGGCTGTCGGTGATCGTGGCAACCTCCTATCTCGACGAAGCCGAGCGCTGCGAGCATGCCGTGCTCATGCATGCGGGAAAAATCCTCGATCAGGGGCCACCGGCCGAGATCACGGCGAAGGCAGAGGGATGCTGCTTTATGGTCGATACCCCCGAGGGCATGACCGCAAGATCGCTGCAGGCCCGCCTCTTCGCACTGCCTGGCATTGTCGATGCCGTTCCCGAAGCCGGGCGCGTTCGGATCGTGCGTAAGCCGGACCAGAAGGACGAGCCGCTGCAGCTGGATGAGACGAAGCACGACACCGAAAGCGTCGCGCCGCGGTTCGAAGATGCCTTCATGATGCTGTTTGCCGCTGTTGCCGGCGATGGAGAGCGCCAGACGCACGTCGTTCAGCCCGCAGAGAAGCGCAACGGCGACGAAACGATCGTGCAGGTTCGCGACCTCGTCCGCAAATTCGGAGATTTCACCGCCGTTGACCGTGTCAGCTTCAGTGTCCGCAAGGGCGAGGTCTATGGTCTCCTCGGTCCGAACGGTGCCGGCAAAAGCACCACATTCCGGATGCTCTGCGGCCTGCTGCCGGCCAGCGACGGAACCTTGATGGTCGCCGGCGCCGATCTGCTGACGGCGGGCGCGAAGGCGCGGGAGCGGCTGGGCTATGTCGCGCAGAAATTTTCGCTCTATGGGCAGCTCAGCGTCGACGAAAACCTGGAGTTCTTCGCAAGCGCCTATGGGCTGCGCGGCAAGCACAGGAAGGAGAGGATCGACTCCCTGAAGAACCAGTTCGAACTGGGCCAGTTTTCAAAACTGCCGAGCGGGCAATTGCCAGGCGGGTTCAAGCAGCGGCTGGCGCTTGCCGCCGCCCTGCTGCACGAGCCGGATATTCTCTTTCTCGACGAGGCGACAAGCGGCGCCGATCCACTCGCCAGGCGGCAATTCTGGGGGCGGATCACCGCTCTGTCGGAGCAGGGGGTCACCATCATCGTCACGACGCACTTCATGGAAGAAGCCGAGTATTGCGACCGGATTATCATCCTCGACGCCGGCCGCAATCTGGCGGAGGGAACTCCAGTCGAAATCCGCTCCCATGCGGGTGCGCAAGGCGAGACGGCAGCGACCATGGAGGAGGCGTTCATCGCGATCGTCGAGAAGGAACGCCACAGACAAGCGGAGAAGGCTGCATGAGCGAACCCGTCAAACATCCCGGCCAAGGATTGCGCGCGGCCTTGCGCCGCATCCGCGCGCTCATCCGCAAGGAGACCTGGCAGCTCTTACGCGACCCGAGCAGCATCGCGATCGGCATTGTTATGCCGGTGGCGCTGCTGATCCTGTTCGGATATGGCATCAATCTCGACGTCAAGAATGTTCCCGTTGCCATCGTCATGGAGGAGAACTCGGCCGAGGCACGTGGGCTCGCGTCCACCTTCGAGCTCTCCAGCTATTTTTCTCCGAAGCCCGTCAAGACGATGGCCGAGGCCGAAGCGATGCTTCTATCATCGCAGGCAAGAGCGATCGTGCGGATCCCTTCCGGCTTTGCCCGCAAGGCCGCCGTGGGCAATGGTGAGGTCCAGGTCGTCGTCAACGGCAGTGATGCCAACACCGCCCGTATCTCGCTCAGCTATGCGGAAGCAGCGGTCGGCGTCTGGGCTGCGAAGGAAGCATCGCGCCAGGGCGCATCCACCGGCAGCGGCGTGGCGATCCAATCCCGGCTCTGGTTCAACGAAGCCAATGACAGCAGCTATTTTCTCGTGCCGGGTCTCGTCGTTCTCGTCATGACGCTGATCGGCGCGCTTCTCACCGCCCTCGTCATGGCGCGGGAGTGGGAGCGCGGCACCTTCGAGGCGCTGTTCGTGACGCCCGTCCGCTCGACCGAAATCCTGCTTGGCAAGACGGTTCCTTATTTTGTGCTCGGGCTGGCGGGCCTGGCACTCTGCGTCGTCGGAAGCCGGCTGCTTTTCGGCGTGCCGCTTCGCGGATCGCTGCTGGTGCTCACCATCGTATCCATGCTCTATCTTCTAGTAGCGCTGGGACTTGGGCTTGCGATATCCTCGATCACCAAGAGCCAGTTCATCGCCAGCCAGATCACGGTTCTCGCCACCTTCCTGCCGGCCATGATGCTCTCTGGCTTCATGTTCGATCCGAGGAGCATGCCCTTGGCGGTGCAGATCATCACCTACATCTTTCCCGGTCGGTACTTCGTCACCCTGCTGCAGACCCTGTTTCTCGCCGGCAATATCTGGAGCGTCATCCTGCCCAATGCGGCGGTGCTCGCCGGCATGGCGACGGGGCTCCTGGCGCTCGCCGTCCGCATGACCCGCAAGAGGATCGCATAAAGATGTTCATCGCGTCGCTTCTGCGCCTCCTCACCCTCATCCGAAAGGAACTTCTCGTGATCCTGAAGGATCCGAGAAGCCGGGCGAGCCTTGTGGTGCCGCCGATCCTGCAATGCCTGATCTTCGGCTATGCCGCCACCTACGATCTCAACAACGTCCCCTATGCGCTCGTGGACCAGGACAGGACGGCGACGTCGAGAAACCTCGTCGCGAAGCTCGAAGGGTCCGGCATCTTCGAAAGAGTGGCGACGCTGACGCAGACGGGCCAAGCCGTGAGGCTGCTCGACACCAAGCAGGCCGTCCTGATTATCGTCATCGAGCATGATTTCGAGCGGCAGCTGGAAGCGGGCGTCCCCGGTACTGTGCAGGTCGTCGCGGATGGCAGGAATTCCAACACCAGCGGCATTGCGCAAGGCTACGTCAATACCATCGTCGGCGACTTCACATCCGATTGGCTTGCACAGAAGGGAGGTTCTGGGAGTGCCGTCAGGGTCACGACCCGCGCTTGGTATAATCCGCAGCTGGAAACGCGATGGAGCATGGTCCCCTCGCTCATCGGAACGATCACCATGCTGATGACGATGATGCTGACTGCCATGTCCGTCGCGCGCGAACGCGAGGAAGGAACCTTCGACCAGCTGCTTGTGGCGCCCTTCACCCCGACCGAGATCATGGTCGGCAAGGCTGTGCCCTCGATGGTCGTCGGCATCACCCAGGCATCCACTATCCTGCTGGTGGCCCTGTTCTGGTTTCGGATCCCCTTTGCCGGCTCGTTCCTGACGCTTTATCTCGGGCTCAGCCTCTTCCTTGCCGCCGCCATCGGCTTCGGATTGTTCCTGTCATCCATTGCATCGAACATGCAGCAGGCGATGATCCTCTGCTTCGTCTTCCTGATGCCGTTCATGCTGCTGTCCGGGTTGATGTCATCGACCGACAACATGCCGGAGGTTTTGCAATACGCCACGATGATCAATCCGTTGAAATATGCGATTCACATTACCCGTGGAGTCTATCTTGAAGGGGCGGGCCTAAATGCGCTGCTTCCGGACATGCTGGCGCTGGTTGCCATTGCGGCGGTGACGATGCCTATCGCCGCATGGATGTTCCGGCACCGCTTGAACTAGGTGTTGGTGGCAAGCGCCGAGCCGCGTCGTAGGAAATGAGACCCCGATCGACACGTGATCCGACCGGGGCGAGGATCGCATTCTGCAACTTCGCGCAGCAGCTCGATTTTGATCGGCTTGCTCTCGTCGCCGACGAACGGGATCGGCGGGGCAGCAGCATCGCTGTGCTGGCCTGCGACTCTGGTACCAAGTACCTACTCATAACTTGTGAGGATGAGTGGATTTCAATAAGGGGGCCCGAGCCTGTTGTATTTGGACCGAAAGATCGAGGGGATGCTCGCGCCTCGGAACGCTCCCCGAGCTGCTGTAGCGGAGGTCTCCCTATGTGCGACGAACTGAGCGGATGGTTGAGATTGGAACTGAAATAGCGCCAGATCGCGCGCTAATCCCGATTGGCATGAGGCCCGACCGTGCGGCGTTGAAATCGAGATTTCCGTCATGAAGGCTTTTGAATGAAGCCACACACAGATGTCTCATCCTTCGAGGCCTGACTAGCCTCAGCGGATCGAGACGGGCAACCGAGATCCAGCGGGCTTTGACGCCGCATCAAGGACAGGTCTCGCCTTTCCAGCCTCTGCCGCGCTGCTGCGGTGGCAGAGCCACCAGTCTCATGCGGCTGGCAACACGCTGATCGGGATGCCGTCGCTCTCGTCGTCGTTCTCGAAGGCCATTTGTTCGGCGAGTTGGCGGAGTTGGTTGAAGTCGGCCGGGCCGTCGAAGGAGATGCCGCCGAGACGGATTGCGACGGAAAGCGGCGCGCAGTTGGCGCTGAAGGTGGCCTCAGAGAGGCGCGTGCGGATGCGGGTGCCAATGTCACGGGCGTCCTCGATCGTCGCGCTAGCCAGGAATATGCCAAGTTCGTTGGTCGCCAGCCGCGCCACGAGATCGTCACGACGAACCGAGGACTGGACGATCGAGGCAAGCGACTGCATCACGATATCGGCCCATTGCGGTCCGTAGCGGCGGCCGATGTCGTCGAGCGTATCGACGATGACGGCGATGACGATGCCGCCAGCATCGGCGGCGACACGCTTGCGCCGGTCGATAAAGTGATCGACGGCCGCGGCAAAGGCGGTGCCGTTCAGGGTCTTCGTCACGCTGTCGTAGCGCGTCGCCTCTATGACGTCTTCCTGCATCTTGCGGACGACGTCGTTGTTCAGCTGCAAGGTAAAAAACAGCGGAAAGGCCACAAATGCGGAAAAAAGTACTGCACCGACAAATCCGACCAAAAATGGGCGATCCGGCATCAATAGGTTCAATAGAAATAAAAGACCAACAGAACCGACTACGGCGCACAGCGTGCCGAGCGTGGCCCTCCGCAGGGCTTTGAAAGTAGTGGCGGAGGGATGTCTCTGGTGTAGAATCATATCCGAGATATGCCCCTTTTTGATGCTGCGTGAGCTAAACATCGGCCAGAAAAAAACAGCTTAAGAAATCCGGTGAAATCTGTTGCTTTGCGCAGTTGTCTTTACGAGTTAGCTGTCTGCGAACGAATATTCGGAACCGTTGTTTGCGCTTTGTGCCCGGTTTGCGAGAGAACCTCAGCGCCTCATCGGGCCTAAGTCTTCATCTGATCGGACTTTGGTCCGTGTTCAGAAGCAGCGCTCATGACGTATTAATATCCGCAGGACGCTACTTTGCAAAGGTGTGCGTGCAAATCGGAATGGAAAAAGACATGAGAAAAATCGCAATCGCTTCGTTGGCGCTCGCAGCTATGTTGGCCGCATCGCCGGCATTCTCCCAGGTCTACTTTGAGTACGGGGTTGGACCTCGCTACGAGTATGATCGGCCGTTGCCACGATATCGCTATCCGCCAGCTTACGCATACGATGGCTATGACGGCCCGAGATATCGTTATGGCCAGCGGTGCTGGACAGAGAGGCACTACGGGTACCGTCATCACCACCGCGTTGTGGTACGTCAGACCGTTTGCGACTAGTCGCTCCCAAAGCTCAGCCCGGTTGTGAGATCGGGCCATCTTTGCATCTTCCTCGCCGCTCTTGGTCCGACTTTCGCCAAGCCGAAGCCGAACGCATCACCCGAACCTGTAAGCCACTCATAAGGTGACTCGCCCTCGGGACCTACAATTCGCATCGATTTTCATGCCAGCGGAGGGTGCCAATCCAAGGTACTTCTACCGCGCATCAGGCTCTTCTGGTCTTCGGCTGCAAATCGGGTTCTGCTTTGTGCATGGCGACCCATGCCGGGAGGTCTTGCTCAGAGCCAACCAGCGTCGCTTTTTCTACACATGAACCTCTCCAGGCTCGGGCCATCGAGCACGGGTGATGTCACGTTGTTTGACTGAAGCCGGGCGAAGGGCTTGCCGTTGAACTCAGGCAACTGTGTCAGTCACGGCCTTCCACTGTGCCATCGCGCGGATCCGATGAATGTGGGTGGCGAGGGCGGTGTGCTTCTGGTGCGGCGGGACGAAAAGATTTCGGATCGCTGAGAAGACCGAGATAAATCGTTGCAAGCCGCCGGCGGATCGAAAACCCTGCATCGCCCGCTCCCGTTTTCGTAGTGGCAAATGTGAATTTTCCGCGCGATTGTTCAGACCTTTATGCGACCGATGTTCAACGGTCGGCATCACATCCTGCTTTGCAGCTGCATAAGAGCGCAGCTTGTCGGTGATGATCCGCTTCGGTGTCTTGCCTTGCCTCTTCAGCAACCTGACTAGCAAACGCTTGGCGGCCTTCGTGTCGCGACGAGACTGGACGATTTCATCGAGAACATAGCCGTCCTGGTCGACGGCTCGCCAGAGCCGGTATTTCCGACCACCAATGGAAATCGCAACCTCGTCCAGATGCCAGATGTCCTTTCGGGACGGCTTCTTTCTGCGCAGTTGCCTGGCATATGCCGCACCGAATTTGCAAGCCCATCGGCGGATGGTTTCGTAAGATACGACAATGCCACGTTCCAGAAGCATTTCCTCCACCAAGCGCAGGCTCAGCGGGAAACGGAAATACAGCCACACCGCATGGGCAATGACCTGTGGTGGAAAACGGTGGTTCTTGTAGCTGACGATGGATGGGCTCATCGACACGGCTTAGCCATCAAGCGTTAAGCCACAAACAATGTGACATCACCGCGCAGCTTGGCGCCACTGATCGCAGTGCAACATTCACCGAGCGCAGAAAGCTGGCGGCACGCTTCCAATCGTTATCGCGCCATTATCCCTTCGCCGTAGTCGACGACCTGACTTTCGCAAACTCTTCTTATCATGCCTGCCGCGGCCATTGACGCAACGTTGTTGTCGATTGGCTTATATGCCTCTGGGAGCCCCTCGATGACGACCTATGACCATTCCGGAAGGTGTGGGGCCGACCTATTCAGAAGCTTGGCCTACCACGGTCGCTCTCAAATTCGCATGCCATCAGCGGTTCTGGTGACGAAGGCATTGTACTGCTGGCGCTCCTTCACCATAAACTGACCACGCAATCATGACGAGATTCGGTCGGGAGGATACAATTCGATCATGACGACGTGCAATATCGAAAAGCCTGACGAGGCCAGCTCAAACATATGACAGTGCGTCGCCCTTCTTCGACCAAAGTCGAGCGTGCCAAATGGATTGCATTGCGCCTAAATCAGGCGATCCCGGACGGCGTGCTCGGCAACGACAAGGAGTTGTCGGCCTGGATCAAGGTCCATGAACCTGCTTCGGATAACCAGATCAAGCAAATGAAGCGCTGGATTACGTCGGGCAAGATTGAGATGCCACCGCGTTACCCGCACGCCATGACCGCGGCGGAGGCCAGGCGCATTATCGCGGCGAATAGGCCGGTGAGAACACGTGGCGAGCAGCGTTCGTCACGACGGCAGCTTCCTTGGCTCGCGCGCAAATTGCTTTGGCTGTGGCTATTGGTCGGTGTCGCGGTGCCAATGGTCGTCGGCGTGTTCCTTCCATTATTTCTGCCGTCGACGGAGTGGGCGGCACTGATGAGTACACCGAGTCTTGCTATCGGCCTTGTATCGGCTGCGGTCTATGTTCTGGCACTGCGCACATATCAGGAGCTTCGGGGCGATTACCCAATTATCATTTGCGGCGCGGCATTGCTTGCTTTTGCGGCCGGTAGGAATATCGCCATTCTCATCGTTCCAATGATTTTCCCACTGTTCGCCGGCGGCCATGTCGAGCTGCCTTACACGGTGGTGCAAATCGACGGCTTTGAGAGCAAGGGCTGCCGCCGACCGATCAAGCTTGAGGGATTGCCCTTGATGTTCAGAGAACTGTGCGGCTTCCCCGATAGCTTTAGACAGGGCCTTGCACCCGGTATGCGCTTGAGCGTTGCAGGCTACGGAACGAGCTATGGTCTCTATGTCGAGAGTGCCCGTCCCGCAGATCCCGCATCGACTGGCGGTGCAAGCCAGCCGCGTGGAGCTCGGGATACGGATGGGCACGGCTCGAGCCTCAGATAGCCATTTTTCCTCTCCGGCAACGTGCGGGGTCAGCGAAGATTTTCTTCGATCGTCTTGTAACAGGTGTCGTTATTTCCGATGTCGGCCTTCGTCAGCGGCTTCCATTCGTCTCGATCAAAATCGAAATACTCAAGGAAGCAGCGACCGGAATCGTAGCTGAACCATTGAGCCGCAAGCAGGCGGCTTTCGAGACGATAATCCAACGCAAGATACATGTTCGCTTCGCCGCCGCGTGGAAAACTCGCGGGGCGGCCAGTCTTGTTATCGGCGACGATCACGAAGGAACATCCCGTTCCGCAACCGATCTGAATAAGGGTGTAGTGCCCTGCAAAGTTGGGTCCTTGGCGTATGCCATCACGGATGCGAGTTCTGAAGGAATTGAACTGGCGGTCTCGACCCTTGAAGTCTGGCAGCATCGTCTTCCCGGCAAATCGACCTGAGATCGGAAAGTCGGCTGGGTTTTTCCGCGCCGCACCACTCGATACGGCCGATGCGTTGGCGCCTGCAGCTATTTGCTGAGACGATGGAACGTCGCAATCATGCCAGTCCATCTGATAACCATACTCGCCTTCCCGACTGAAGCACCAGCCGACAGTCTGAAGCTTCGCTGTGATGCGCTCGCGCCTGCCACAGGCTGCCAGGGTTTCAGCCGAATCTCCGCTACCTCCGCGGCATGCTCCGTTTTGTTCTTGCCACTGCGATATCAGCCGAACCGGCGCCGAGGCTCCCTTATCCGTCTCGCTAACCTTGCCGCTCTCCGATACGATCGTACCCGTCTTCTGGTCCCAGACGAAGAAGAACTCCGCAGTTCCCGATGATATGCGATCGCCGGCGCGCTTTGCGTACCAATCGACATTTCCTTCGATACTACAAGTATTCGAACAGTTGATCCTCAGAGACTGTGGTCTTTCGCTGTAGGCCCTGATGGGCCATCGTGTCGCAAAGTCGCGCTTTGCTGTGACCACCTCAGCTTTGGGTGTCGCTTTCCCGTAGAAATCCACAGTATCGCCATACGCTTTTTCCATGAACGCGACCGCGTCGGCATTGCCATGAGACCAGGCGTCATAGTAGGCAGATATGAAGGTCCGGGCCTTCTGCTCGTCTGTCTGTGCCGGAGGTGCCTGCGTTGCGGAAGAGGGAACCGCCGGCACAACCGCTCCTGCTGTGGCAAACCGACCAGCTATATCATTGAGGTTGCCGAATGTTACCCCATAGCTTTGCATCTCACTGGCGGTGAGATACCGCATATCGTCGCTGGGTACGGAGAGACTGAGCTGAAGCAGCTTGGGATCTACGCCCATCTCCGTAAAATATGACATGATCTGTGCGGTCATCGTCTGTACCGCAGCCACGGCGGTCGGGCCATCGAGCCCGGTCCCCGCAGCAAACGAAGACTGATGAACACCGATAGCGCCCGGCTCTGCTTGGCGGATCACCCCGCCGACGAATGCCAGCGTGCAGGCGGATGCGCATTGGCTGGCACGCAGCTGGAACGTCGCTAGGCCAAGCGACCGGATCATCCTGCCGTAGGCCATGGCTGCAAGGATGTTGCCGCCGTTGCTGTCAAAGGTGACGGCTTTGGCGCCGCTTGCTGTGACCTCCCGGGAGAGCTGCTGCGGATCGTCGGATTGGCTGAATTCACCCTTCAGTAGAAGAACGGGAGCAGCGTTTTCGATTGGTATCCTCTGTATCGTCATGTCTGCATGCGCCGCTCCGAACAAGGTTGCGGATGCCACGATGGCCAGAACGGATTGACGCAGGAACACCGGTACTCACCCCAAAAAATAGCCAGATGCATGTTATCGCATCAACTGCAACGCGCAATACTGAATGCGATATCTCGACTCTTAGACAGTATTTTGAACGTCAAACGTCCAATTGGAGCATAGTGCGTCGCCCTCCATGTTGCAGCCCGTCCGCAGATGTCTGCATGACCATCTTGTTAAGGCTTGTTTTAACGGCTTTCTTGGTGGCGTTTACACGGAGATGCAGGCTGGTACGGCGACCGATCCGATACAGCAACATTGCTTGCTCGGCATGGAATTGCTGCAGTTTCGCTGACCTATCCGGGAGACAATCACCAGGATACCAGCGACCGCATGAAGCGTTGGTTGACAAGCCGTCCCGCGGTCACGTGCTCAATTATGTTCTAAGTGTATGGAGCGTCCACGATCATCTCGATAAGTCCGAAGTCGGCTTCTATGGCATTTCAGCAGGCACCTACGAGCGCACCCACGCCAGCAGAGACGATGAAATGACATCCTTGCGGGATTCTGCCGGAATTTTTGTATTTCAATCGTTTAGCTCTCACGCTTGATGATGCGCAAGTTCGATTCTTTTCAAGAGCTACGCGACGAATGTGCCGTTGGGATTGTCCTCAGTCTTGGCTATTGGCTGCAGACTGGGCGACGATAGTCGCATCGTTGATCCATTTTCCAAGACAGCTCAAGCCTTATTATTTCAGCACTAGATAGCCGGGTACGAATTAATTCGCCGGAGGGAAGGCTGGAATCGTAGTCACACGACATGCCGGCTGGTCAGGCTTCTGGCAGCACGATCTGATCTGATCCACAGAGGACTTATAGATCGCATTCCAACTGGTCTGCGTGATGCCGATATCCGGTGGCATTGCATGTGAGCCCGGAAAGCGGCGCGCCCAATCATCGGCGCCTTCGGGAAATCGTCCGGTCATTTCATCCGTCAACTGTCGGCACGTTTGCGCAATGCCGATCCGGTGACAGCCAAGGCATGAGTTGTCAGTCGGATTGAGGGCCTGGGTTGGCCAACTCCCGAAACCGATGCGATGCGGTGGATGGAGATCGACATGATAGTATGGGCCGAATGGAATGGCCGGCATTTGGCTCCAGACCTGGCCAACAAACGGCGAGAACATGAAGGGATCATTGTCGTGACAGGTTCCACAGCCGTCTTTGAACGTGACCTCCGGTGCGTTCCAAAATTCACTCGAGGCCTGGGACGTCGGCGATGGCACTTTCTCGCCGCTGACGGGTTGATTGGGTTTGCCCTCCGCCTGAAACCAGCAGGTAGCCCCGGTTCCGGGGTTATGGGCCACAATATCGATTTCATCGAACTCCATCTTGTCCGCCGGCCGGATGATCTTTTGCCGACACATAACAGCGATCTGCATGGAGCTCGTCGACAGCGAGAGGATGCGGGAGTGCGGCACGCATTGCCCGTCCGAATCCGCTCCATTCGGGAGCAAAGCAGGTCGGTCGCATGTCATGTTCTTTGTCGCTGGCACGCTTTTCCCATCGACGGTAACCGGCACGGGGACTCCAGCGCTGCAGGAGAATTCGGGGATGTCGCCCACCTGTTTGCGGCATTCAGCGCCATATAATTCCCTTGTCGCACCTATGTCGACCTGCTCTGCTTGCGATTGACCTGCAATTATATGTTGTGCTGAATACAGCAACAAGAGGAACAGACATTTGCGTGTGGAGAGACACCTAGCCATTCTGCGATCCTCCCTTCGCAAACATCGCTTCGGCCGTCTTGCGGATGGCATCGTAGTACCGAACATAGCCAGTACAGCGACAGATGTGGGAGCCAACCGCTTGTTCGATTGCCGCGTCAAGATCGCTTGGCAGGCTCCCCAATTGTCGCAGCCCGTCCAGGAATATCTGCGATGCCATTACGAAACCGGGAACGCAGTAACCGCATTGAAACGAGAACTCCTGCAGAAATGCCTCCTGAATGGGAAGCAATCCTTCCTTTGGCGTGACGCCTTCGATCGTCATGATCTCCGTGCCATCGACCATCGCCAGTGCCGTTGAACAGCTGACGACAGGCGTGGCCGTTTCGTTGGGCGTGCGAACGGAGGCGACGGTACAAGCGCGACAGATGCCTATCCCGCAGCAGAACTTTGTTCCAGATAGACCGAGATCGTCATGCAGAAAGTCGATCAATCGATCGTTTGCGCGGTCAGAATCCACCTCATGGTTGATGCCGTTGACTTTGAAGGAAATCGTCATGTCCGCAACCCCTCCAGAATTTTTGCCGGTGTTATCGGCAGCGACGTATAGCGGCGTCCCAATGCGTCATGCAGTGCGTTCGAGATCGCTGGCGCAACGGAGCACATTACTGCCTCGGCAATACCGCGGCCCGCCCCACGGTCGCCTGCGCTTTCCGGCAGTGTCACCAGTTCCTGCGCGCGCTTGCCTGGTGCGTAGGCCGTGTTCAGCGGCACATCACTCCAGCGGGGTACATGATAGCGGTTCAGGTTCCAGGTTCCGTCGGCAGGGCCGGCCATGCCATCCGGCATGTCTTCCATCAACGCGTAGCCGATTGCCATTGCGATCCCGCCCTGACTTTGTCCGGAAACAAGCTGCGGCACGAGCAGCCTGCCGGCATTCAGGATGGAAAGGACGTTCTCGATCTTTACCGAGCCGCTGCTTTTATCGACAGTTAGGCCAATGACGTTTGCGCAGGGTGCCCAGACATAACGAGAGTAACGCTGTGCGATCGCGGGCGGCGGCTTGGTGTTGGTTCGACCGACAAATGTCGGATCCTTTACATTCGGCAGATAGAAGGACAAACCGTCGAGCTGCAGATGCATGCTTCCGCCTGGCCCTGCAAAATCTGCCTCGACCCAGCTTCCTTGAATGAAAGCATGACCGAGCGCCCCTTTGGGCAATCGTTTGTCGTAGATAAGCTTTGCGAGATCCGCCCACACGATCGGGCCGGCCCCGCCTTTGACCAAAGTCAGCCGCCCATCATCCCATTTGACGTCGCCAAGACCAAGATCCTCTCTTCCCCAGATTGCCGCGGCGGCAGGTAGGACACTAGCCTGCATCAGGGCAAGCGCTGTCTGCTGTACAGTATGGACTTGATGGAGACCCGTCAGACAGGCGGAAGAAGAACCAACGCCTTTGGCTGTCCAGTGTGGATTGTTCCAATCGCTTCCATTGCCTTTGGTGGTCAGTCCGGTTTGACCGAACAGAAGATATCCGCCCATGTCGACAGCGGATGCGTTGGCACCGAGAATTGGGCCGATAACCACGCCCAAAGTCGTTGCCGATCCATTTCCCATGTCCACGGCGTCGGACTGTACCGTCAAATTGCCGTCAGGATTGATCAGGATCGCGGCGACCATTCCGTCGCCGGAGGTCCCATAGGCCTGCATCGACAACGCTATGCCCGTGCCGTAAGTCAAGCCGCGAGCGGCATAATCGGACTTGATCTTCTCCCGATCAGCCCAGAGTGGATGGGCCTCTGCTCGATCAAGTATCTCGCCGAGGCGCAGTTCCTGATCGATCGGACCACCGACGATGGTTCGACCTCCTGTGCTCGCAATATTGGCGCGTCGCAGTGCAATCGGGTCCCAGCCCTTGGATGCGGCGATATCGTCGAGCGCTGTTTCGATTGCAAGAAAGGCTTCCGGGCCACCGAACCCGCGCTGAGAGCCGCCGGTGATATCCTGAGTGTGTTTTGACTGTGCAAACACATTCGCCATCGGCAATTCATAAGACCCGCCTACGCAGAGTGCTGCCAGATTGGCAACATAGGGAGACAGGTTGCGCAGCCCGCCTCCGTTGAAATTCATCGTCGCCTCGACCAGGCGCAATTTCATGTCGGATCCGGCAACCAACTCACCTTTGATCGCGGCACCGGGACGCTTCAGACCATAACGAAATTGCTCGAATCTATCATGGGCAAGCTTGACGGGAACTCCATCGGAAAATGCGGCGGTCAAAGCCAGCAATTGGGAGAAAGGCGAGCTGTCGCGGCCACCAAAGCCGCCGCCCGGGTAGCAGCTGTGAAGGATCACTTCCTTGACGATGATGGGCGAATCTGCACCGCTGAACATGGATGCGGCGCTTGAGACATCGCCATCCGGCGACTGCGTGCCGAGCACGAGGGACAGGCTTTGAGCCTTGCTGTCATAATAGGCAAGCCCGCTCTCCGGCTCCATGAACATCGGATCCATGGCTTGCGTATCCACGGTGAACGGCTGACGAATCAGGTCCGGTGTCTGTGCCAAATACTGATCGATCTTGGCGCGGTAGGATGGGACGTTCTGCTGATATGTCGCTGGATCGGCTGTAGCATAGCTGAAGGTTTCGCCTTGTTCGAAATACTTCACATAGGTCGTTTGAGGCGACCAAGGTGCGCCCATGCCCTGCGAAGAAGCATCATCCAACGCATAAACCTGAAAACTGGCATCGTTGAATTGCATCAAGCGCTTTGCCGCCCGATAAGCCTCACGCCTGTCGAAGAGGAGCAAAGCAACCGCTTGCCCCAGGAAGTTCGGAACATTGCCGGGCTTAACGATGATATCGAATTCTACGGACGAGGACCCCTTTGCAGCGAAGGCTGTGGCCGACGCTGCGAGTGGCGTCCTGAATAGCTCGGCTACCCCCTTCTCGTGTTGGTCAATAGCCTCAGATTCAACCTGCAGATCGCGGTATCGGGCCAGTGGCGCAGCCCTGACAGCGGATTTTAGCTGATTGCCGAGGATAACACGCTTTGGCTTTGAGCCGTCCGGCAAGTAACTCAAGTCTACATTCAGGAACTTGTGGTCTGTTGTCAAAGCCGGCAGATAAAGCGCGTACCATTGATCGCGGCCCCAACCCATATCGGCGGAATTGAAGTCTCGAGCAAAGACCTTTTGACCGGTCACCTTTGCGCGGCCGTCGATCCGCTCATTCGCCACGCCGGGAGGCGAGGCTTGCATCTCTGTCGAATTACCCCGCGACTGGTTCGCATTTGTCCTTTCTGGAGGCCCCAGGACGGTGACTGCGATAAGTCCTACAGTGCCTTGCAGGAAGCTGCGCCGCTTGATGGGTAAATCCGCGAGCTTGTTGTGGAAGGTCATATCGTTCATTGCGCATCCCTCGCCAATAAAGTGAAGAGACTTTAAGCAACTCGACCGATTGGGATGCACGAAGACGAGGCGTCAAACAGGGCATATGCTGACGGAATTCACTCGCATATGCTCTTGTGAAAGCACTTTAAACTATAGGAATTATCACCCGGAAAGCGTGCAGTCGCAATCGTCTGCACATAGTATTTGCACCCATAGGTAAGTCAAGACGAATTGCGACATCGGGTGCCCAAGGCGATCTTTAACTTTTGAGAAGGTTACGCAAATCGCGCCGGCCATCGACAACACGCACAATATATATGGTGTGAACGGGCTCCTGATCAGTGTCAGGAATCGTCTCATAGAGAATCACATACGGCGCTTGCACCAACATCCGTGCCGTGGGTGCGATTTCGGGATGACGCTGCCCTAACCGCGGTTGAGCGGCCAAAAGGCCGACTTTCTGTCTAAACTGCTTATAATAGCGTTCAGCCGCTTGTGGTTGGTGAAGACCGATCTCGACATAGATACTGATAACGTCGTCCTCGGCCTGAGGCGACCAAACGAGCTTAACCCCCATGATTACGAGCGGCGTTCAGTTTCTGGCGAGCCTTTTCGTGGGCTGCGTCGAAATCAACCGCTTTCGGTGCGCCGCTGGCTAGACCTTGCGCCCACAATTCGCGCAAATGCTGAATATCGTTCTTCCGGCTAGCCCATTTCGCGGACCAGTCACGCATGGCTTCGCGCACAATTTCGCTGCTGCTGGCATAAGCACCGCTTTCGACCGCGTCGCGCAGAAGCTCAGCTTGCTGTGCTGTAACTGCAATGCTGACCTTTGAGACATTAGACATGATTGCCCTCTTCAGCCATTTGGTAGGAAAGCTTACCACCAAATCGATGGTCGGGCCAAGAAAATTGCGAGAAGAACGCTTGATCCCTCGCGGCTCATTTGAAACGGCAACGGTCTTCCGTTCCTTTCCCAGCCAGGAAAACGCACCGGAAGACTCTAACCAAAGCTGGTCCAGTTTGAAGAGTCCAGATCATTTGCGAGGTCCTTTGCGCCCATAACGCGGGCCTGCCGGCGTTTTCGACGTTACCAACGATTGTAGGGGAGAAATTTCCCGCTCATTCTGATTTCGATTCGGTCTCCTTTGGGATTGGGAACTTTCTCAACGCTCATTTCGAAGTCGATGGCACTCATGATGCCGTCGCCACCCTTTTCCTGAATCAGCGCCTTGAGCGTCTCGCCGTAAACACCGATGATTTCATAAAACCGATAAATGCAGGGATCGGTGGGTATTGGCTGACTGAATATCTTTGTCGGAAATTCGGAAAGCACAATGGCTGCTTCCTGGGGCAGCCCCAGTGTTTCCACCAGTCGATCTGCCTTGTCGCGCGGCAATGAATTCATACCAAGGCACGCCGATGTGGTGAAAACATCCGACAGATCGATGGCTTCAGCGATCTGCGCCCAAGTCAGGCCGCTGGATCGCTTTCGTTCAATAATCATTTCAGCTACGTCGACTTTGTTCATGACTTGCCTCGTTATTCTACGCTTGGGTGTGCGGTTCGAAATGATACGTGACTTCCGGCCGCCGGGTTACTCGGCTGCGGCTAGGGTCGCCGTCTCGTCCTGTGGCTTACGCTTTGCGGCCGTGCGGGCATGTGTTGCGTAAAGCGTCAGGCCAACAAACGTTATGCCGCCAACCAGATTTCCGACCACTGTGGGAATCTCGTTCCAAACGAAGTAATCCCGAATGGAGAAGTTTCCGCCCAGCATGAGACCAGAGGGAAAGAGGAACATGTTCACGACGGAATGCTCAAATCCCATATAGAAGAAGAGCATGATCGGCATCCACATCCCGATCACCTTGCCGGACACCGAGGTCGACATCATCGCGGCCACGACGCCAGTCGAGACCATCCAGTTGCAGAGTACGCCACGAATGAACAGCGTCAGCATACCGCCGGCGCCATGTGCTGCGTAGCCCACTGTACGGCCTTCTCCGATATGACCGATCGCCTGTCCGACCGCATTTGGCTCTGTGGTGAAGCCAAAGGTAAACACGATAGCCATCATCACCGCCACTGTCAGTGCACCAGCAAAATTGCCCAGGAAAACAAGTCCCCAGTTACGCAGTACCCCGCCAACCGTGACGCCAGGCCGCTTGTCAATTAGTGCAAGCGGCGCAAGCGTGAATACCCCCGTCAGGAGGTCAAATCCCATCAGATAAAGTAGGCAAAAGCCGACCGGGAAAAGAACTGCACCGGCCAACGGCTGTCCTGTCTGGACATTGATGGTGACCGCGAAGACGGCAGCCAATGCAAGGATTGCCCCGGCCATATAGCCACGGATCAAGGTGTCTCGCGTTGACATAAATACCTTGGATTCGCCGGCGTCGATCATTTTTGCGACGAAGTCAGTTGGTGCAACATAGGCCATTTGGGTTCCCCTTGCTGTTGTTGCTCGTGACCCGAGGGAGCGTTGCCGTCGGCAATTTGAGCACAAAAAAACGCCGCATGGAGCTTGCATCCGAGGAAAGAGATTTCCGGACTGCAACAACCTTGCGACGTCGGTGTCTTTGTAGGCGCCTATCACGCGCCTATTCGTCCAGATCTCCATTGATCCGGACATTCTTAAACAAGCAAACTGCGTGCCAGTTTAAAGGATAGGCTCTAGAGGATTGTTTTTAAGCATGAATGACGTGCTTTTGATTTCGGCCGATTTTGATCTGTGCGGATAACAGCTCAAAAAATAAGCTCCCATTGTCGTCATGACACGCGGCCCCGGTGATGTCAGATTACACATATCTGAAAAAGCTCGAACGATTAACGCTGTCATTTGCCGGATGCGGGGTCACGACGATTACGATAAATTCCGGCGGTGGGAAACGAGCGCGGCAAATGGCAGATAAGATAGGCGCCAAGCGTCTCCGCATCGGCTACGGACCGCCTTTGAGTGCGGCGAAGCTACAGTCTCTCTTGTTTCGAGACCGCGTGGGATCACGCTGTTAAGAATGGCCTGTTCAACTCTCACCCAACGGGCCAATTCGATGTGATTGCAGTCGACAACTCAAAAAAGATGCCCCGCATCAAGACGGGGCAAAACTAGGAGCGGAACCCTTCGAAAAACGGGGGAAGAGCCTAAGTTCATTACACCACAGAGTGTCTATTTCCACAAGAGTCGGTGAGTTCCGCCTGTCCTGCGGCTTCGTGCCGGACCCCACAATCGCACCATCGCGGATCTTCGCGCATGCAGGCAGAGCGACACAGTTGCCGGGACCGAGCGAACATCTGCATGATCAGGCCTGGCTGAACACTACCGTAGATGAGAATTCCAGGTTTCGATGGAAGCATTTTGCAATCGACAGGCGGGGTTGGCCGTTGTGCCAATCCTACGTCGTTTCGAGCCTTCTACGACTTTGCTCCGTGACCATGACGGTCGGGTCCAGCATACCCCTTGGACGATGCTCTTGATGCGATCTGAGAAATGCCAAAGCGAGATCAGAAGGCGGGGCAAGCCATGGCTGGCTTGCTTTGCGGGTAACCGAGCAGTGACGGTGGGTGTTACAACGGCCCGTTCGATTTTTTCGCATGCGCCCTTGCCGTTTGCGCGCTTGCAAGCGAAAAACCTGAGTCAAAGATGTTCGTGACTTTCGCAAGATTATTATACCAGGGCGGTAACAAAATCGTGTGCCCATCCGTAGAGGACTATGTTGGGTGAAACATTCGGCGCGTGAGGAAGAATGGGCAGGCTGGATGCGCAGCGCCGTGGAAGGCGACAAGCGGGCCTATCATCGCTTTCTTTCCACCGTGACGCCCCATCTGCGCGCCATCGCACGGCGGCGTTGCGATCAGTTCGGCGCACCGGTGAGTGAGGTGGAAGATGTGGTTCAGGAAGTTCTGCTCGCCGTCCACTTGAAGCGCAGTACGTGGGATCCGGTGCGTCCAATCGGACCATGGCTGTCAATGATCGTCCGCAATAAGCTGATCGACAGCCTGCGCCGCCGGGGCCGTCATGTCGATGTGCCGATCGACGACGTGATGACAACGTTGGAGGCCAGCGAGCAGGCCGGCAGTTTGGATCGGCTTGAGGCTGAGCATATGCTGCAGCGTCTGAGGGATCCGCAACGCGATATCGTCCGTTCCATTTCTATCGAAGGGGCGGAGATACGTGAAACAGCCGTGCGGCTGAAGATGACCGAAGGTGCGGTTCGCGTCGCATTGCATCGCGCGCTGAAGTCGCTGGCAGCCTCATACCGGAGTGAGATGAGTGAAGACCAATGACCTGATCAGTTTGCTTGCGGAAGACGCGCCTGTCCGGTCCCTTCTTGGGCCGATGCTCCTGCGCGCGCTTCTTGCCGGGATCGTCATCTCCGCCCTTTTGCTGCTTGTGACCGTCGGCGTCCGCCGCGACATGGCAAGCGCCATCGAAACAGCGCGGGTCCTCTTCAAGATATTCACGACGCTGACGCTCGCTGTCACGAGCTGTGGCTTGGTCTTTCGTATTGGCCGGCCCGGCGTACCACTCAAACTCTCGGCGCTCTGCCTGCTCATCCCGCTCCTACTGCTGATTGGGGGCGTCGCAACCGAATTGACCGTCATCCCGGAAGGTGCCTGGCGCGCAGCGCTGCTTGGTCGCAATGCGGGCTTCTGCCTGTTCTTCGTCCCAGTGTTGTCGCTGGCTCCACTTTCAGGTTTTCTCTGGGCGCTCAAAAACGGCGCGCCAGCGCATCCCGCGCTCGGCGGTGCCATTGCCGGCCTTGCCTCCGCGGGGCTGGCAACCGCGCTTTACGCCTGGCATTGCCCGGACGACAGCCCGCTCTTCTTGGCGACCTGGTATACGATGGCAACAGCCGCAGTCACCGCTCTTGGCGCAATCCTGGGATCGCGATATCTGAGGTGGTAGAGGAACGTAACGCGTGTCGAGTTGCCGCTTTTATCGGCTCGGACGCCGCCATCCATGCACGATATCGACGTTTGATTTCCTGCTCATCGAGTTTGCTCACGAAGAGGTAGCAAAGATCGCTTCATTGCTTATAGTGCGCGCTTAAACGGTCGTGTGCTGCGTGCGACAGGGTTCAATCAGCCATCAACGGAGACTAAGGAAACCTCTTTCGAGAAATGAACAGCCATGTCCAAAATCCTGCCTGTCGGACGTATAAACTCTACGCTCAGGCAGTTTCTCGATAGCGAGGCATCCGGCGGACTTGTCTTGATGTTCGTGGCAGCATTGGCAATCGTGACGGCGAATTCATCGCTGGCCTCCAGCTACTTCTCCACCCTTCATGCCCATATCGGCCCGCTCAGCATCCTGCACTGGATCAACGATGCTCTGATGGCGATCTTCTTTCTGCTGGTTGGCCTTGAGATTAAGCGAGAAATGCTCGACGGGCAGCTCTCCTCGTGGAGCAGGCGTATCCTCCCTGGCGTCGCTGCGGCCGGCGGAATGCTGGTGCCGGCCGGGATATATGTCGCGGTCAACAGCGGCACCCCTGATACTCTTCGAGGCTGGGCAATACCGACGGCGACCGATATTGCTTTTGCCCTCGGCGTCTTATCACTTCTGGGGTCTCGCGTCCCTGCATCGCTTAAGGTCTTCCTGGCCGCACTCGCCATCATCGACGATCTTGGCGCGGTCATTGTTATCGCCTTGTTCTATAATACCGGCATCTCAATACCCGATTTAATCGGCGCTATGCTCGTCCTTCTCATCCTGTTCGTGCTCAACCGCCGGCAGACCAATTCGCTCGTGCCCTATCTGCTGTTGGGGGCTGTGCTTTGGGTCTTTGTCCTGCGGTCCGGGATCCACGCAACATTGGCCGGCGTATTGCTCGCGCTTTTCATCCCCATCACCCTCACGCGCGGGAAACCAGAAGCAACTGATGACGCATCGCCCTTGCATCGCCTCGAGCACCTTCTCGCGAAGCCAGTGGCATTCGTGATCGTGCCAATATTCGGTTTTGCGAATGCCGGCGTATCGTTTCAGGGAATTTCGCCCACAGTGATGGTTGAGCCGGTCACGCTTGGCGTTGGACTGGGCCTGATTTTGGGAAAGGTGACGGGTGTGTTTGGCGCTGTGCTTTTGATGGTCAAGCTCAAGCTTGCCGATCGTCCGGCTGGTGCCAGTTGGGGACAGGTCCTCGGTGTTTCCTTGCTTTGCGGGATCGGCTTCACGATGAGCCTGTTCATCGGCCTGCTTGCTTTTAATGATCCCCTGTTCCAGGATCGCGTCAAGATTGGCATTCTTGCGGGTTCACTTACCGCCGGCGTGCTTGGTTACATAGGACTTCGCTGGGCGGCGCGCCGCGAATAACACTTCGGCTCGGAAGACCGAGGAGGAGAGGCGCAGCCAGGTCGAGCAATGAGCACCTTTCTCTCAGGGGACCAAGCTTGATGGCGATTTTCTCCAGTTGCCACATGGCCGCAACCCTCCATCACTTGGCAACTGAAATAATGGCGCAGATATTGCCCTTCATCAACAATCACGCCTATAAGGGCGCACTCGACTGGACCCGGTGAGAATCCGGGTGGCTATTCCGGCCGCCGATCCGCCGGACCACGCAAAACCTGTATGCCGACTTGAGGCCTCGCCCCCGAGGTCAGGCTTCCTTTGCGAGAATTCACCAGATGTCACTATCTTCCATCCGCCGGGAGTGGCTTGCCAATCCTACCCGTGAGATGCTCGCCGGAGCTGTCGCGACCTTCGCCCTCATTCCCGAAGTCATCGCCTTCTCGTTCGCGGCCGGCGTCGATCCACAGGTTGGATTGTTTGCGTCTTTCGTGATCGGGATTGTCATCGCCTTCAGCGGCGGGCGTCCCGCTATGATCTCGGCCGCGGCCGGATCCGTCGCTCTTGTCGCGGCACCTTTGGTTCATGCCCACGGCTTGCCCTATCTGCTCGCCGCCGGGCTTCTGGCAGGTATCATGCAGATCGTCTTTGGCCTGCTGCGTCTCGGCGTGCTGATGCGCTTCGTGTCGAAGTCGGTCCGGACCGGGTTTGTCAACGCGCTTGCGATCCTCATCTTCGGGGCTCAGGTGCCCCATATCATCGGCGGGGGCGTCGTCGGCTATGCCTTTCTGGCCGCAGGGCTGATGTTGATCTATCTGGTGCCGCGGATCACGACGGCACTGCCATCGCCTCTGATCTGTGTTGTCGTCCTGACGGTTGCCTCAATGATGCTGAAGCTTCCGGTGGTTACCGTCGCCGATCTTGGGCGTCTTCCCGATTCTCTCCCTTTCTTAACATGGCCGGATGTTCCGCTAAACGTCGAGACTCTCCGCATCATCGCCGGTCCGGCCTTGGCAATCGCCATGGTCGGCCTGCTTGAATCGATGATGACGGCCAGCGTCGTTGATGACTTGACCGACACCCCAAGCTCCAAGAACCGAGAATGCGCGGGTCTTGGCTTAGCCAATGCCGCGTCGAGCCTGTTCGGTGGCATTGCCGGGTGCGGCATGATTGGCCAGACGATCAGCAACGTGAAGTACGGCGGTCGGGGTCGTCTGTCGACGCTGTTTGCGGGTGCTTTCCTGTTAGTCCTGATGGTTCTGCTCAAGCCCTGGGTGTCGCAGGTTCCGGTAGCCGCGCTGGTGGCCATCATGATCATGGTCTCGATAGACACCTTCGATTGGTCGTCGGTGCGCAAGCTGGTTGTCCATCCGAAGATATCGAGTGCCGTAATGCTTGCAACCGTCGTCGTTACGGTCGCGACCTCCAATTTGGCGCTCGGCGTCACGGTCGGGGTACTCTTGAGCGGCGTGTTCTTCACCTTCAAGGTTGCCGGTCTGTTGCATGTCGAGAGGGAGCTGGATGCCCAAGCCAGGCAAATTCTCTACCGCGTCTCAGGCCAGGTATTTTTCGCGTCAGCCGACCTATTCGTCGAGGCATTCGACATGCGTGACGCTGCCGACATGGGCGTTACCATCGATGTCTCCCGGGCACATTTCTGGGACATCACTGCGGTGACTGCCCTGGAGAAGGTCGTCCAGCGCTTTAAAGCGCACGGCACCAAAGTTGACGTGATCGGGGTAAACGAAGCCAGTTCGACGTTGATAGAACGGCTCGACTCATCGGTTGCCATCGGCGAGGCATAACACTAGTGGCTATGGCCGAGGGAACCAGCCAACTGTGGAGAGATGCGTGAATGCGAAGGCTCGCCTTTGCGAAGTGCTACACACGAACTGAAACGACGGCCCGGGAATGTGGATGTGGCGACCGGATACTACCGGCCGCCACGGATCATTGCTACATCTTGCCCATGCTCTTCATGGCCTTGTCCATGTGCATCTTGCAGTCGTCCATCTTCTTCGCTTTCATCGCCTCCTTGGCCATCATCATTTCCTTGGAGGCCATTTCCTTCTTGCCCTTCATCATCGGATCCTTCATGGCATCCACTTCGCTCTGCGCCTTCATCATGGAAGCATCGTCGCACTTCATCATTGTGTTCGCCGCGTAAACTGGCAGTGTGAACGCCGAGATCAACAAGGCGGCTGCAATCGTAACTCTGAACATTTTCTTCTCCTTTTGATGGGCATCATTGCCCGCAGTGAGGCGTTTTCCAGACGGCTATATTCCCGCGTACCATTCGTAGCCGCGGTCCTCCCAGAAACCGCCCTTGCCACCCCAAAGGCTGGCGAAGCTGTCCTTGATTTCGATGCGCATGAGGTATTTTGCGTGCTTGTAGCCAAGATGGCGTTCCACTCGCAGTCTGAGCGGTGCGCCATGAGACACTTCGAGGTCTTTGCCGTTGAGCTGATAGGCAAGAATTGTCTGAGGATGAAAGGCATCAATCAGATCGATGCTTTCGTAGTACGTGCCGCTGCCGTCGATGGTCTGCTCGAGCTGGTCCGCGCAATAGAACACGGCATAGCGGGCTCCCGGCTTCAGGCCCGTATTCTGCAGGATGGGTCCAAGCGGTACGCCCGTCCATTTCCCGATGGCGCTCCAACCCTCCACGCAATCATGTCGGGTAATTTGCGTGCGCGATGGCAATTTTTTCAAATCCGCCAGTGAGAGCTCGACCGGATGCTCGACCAAACCGTCGATCTTCAATCGCCAGTCCGCAAAGCCCGTCTCCATCATCCGGGCATAGTCCTCGCTGTCGGGCTGGCTTGTGCCGTTCGGCCTGAAGGTCGGTGAAATGTCCGCCTCGGAGAATTCACGAGCCAGCTTGTCCTTGGGGACGAGAAGCCGCTGGCTTTTCATCGTCAGTTTTTCAGCCATCGCCAGTACGTTTTGAACCTTGGCGTTCTGGGCGACGTCGTCGCAGCCAGTCAGGCCGATTGCACCCAGCCCAGCGGCTGATCCGATCAACAGGCGGCGGCGTGTGATGAAGAACGTCATTTCCGGACCCCTTCGCTTTCGATCCTGTAGCGGCCGGTGATCATCGAACGCATGTTGTTCCAAAGGCCGGAGAGGATGACCATGGTGACATGCACCAGAACGAAGAGCACGATCGACCAGGCGCAAATGAAGTGGATGGAGCGTGCCGACTGTCGTCCGCCGAAGACATCGAGCAGGAAGGGGAAACCGGCATCGATGCCCGGCGACATGGTCAGCCCCGTCGCGAGCATCAGCGGCAGCAGAATAAAGATGACGATCAGATAGGTGAGTTTCTGGAGAGCATTGTAATGCCGCGCCTTTTCCCCTTTAGGGAAGCGCAGCCGCGCGTGATCGGCAATCTCCTGCTTCAGGTGGCCCGGTGAGAGCTCTTCAGCGGTCGGCGCGAGATCGCGCCGGAAATGGCCGCCGATAAAACCATACAGCGCATAGATCAATCCATTGATCACGAAGAGCCACGCAAAGAATAGATGCCACCGGCGGCCAGTCGCGAGATCCTGATAGCTCGGAATGGTCGCCCAGGTTGGAAAACCGCGCTCCGTCAGCTCGCCGCCTTCCCGCGAGACGCCGAGAATGCCTGTTGTCACGATGGACAGGCGGCCGATGCGGAGGATGCCACGGCTGCTGTCTCCATCCTGGACGGACCCGATCGAGAGCCAGGATGGATCGGCATCGGCACCATACTGTCCCCAATAGAGCGAGGGATGGGCATTGAATATCTGCAAGCCACTCATCAGAAGCAGGCTGAGACAGACAACGTTGAGCCAATGGGTAATCCGGGTGACGAGGGAATGCCGTCGAATGAATACTCTCGCCGGTCCGGTCGGCGGTGATGTGTCCAGGTGGTCCACGGTGGCCATGGTCGCTCCTCGCGCGCCAGCCAAACGACTGTGCTGCTAGGGAATACGAGCGGCGAAGCGTGGTTGTTACAGGCGTGGCGAAATAATTTTAGGGGGGTGAACCCCGCCACTCCGCTTGAACGCTCGGGTGCTATCCGGCCAGAGACTCCCGATGCAGACGATCACAAAACTGTGAACCTGTAACAAACGGCGATTTCTTCGCGAAGCCGATGATGAAGCCATTGGGAGAGAAGCGATGAAGCAACTGACGAGACTATTGATCACCGTAGCAGCCGTGTGCGTCACGGCGAGTGTTTCGTATGGCGCATCGAGCGATAACCGCTCCCCTACGGTTGTCGAACTCTTTACGAGCCAGGGATGCTCGTCCTGTCCTCCGGCGAACGCCAACCTCATAAAGCTCAGCAAGCGTAATGACGTCCTCGTCTTGAGCTTCGCCGTTACATACTGGGACTATCTCGGCTGGAAGGACATTTTCGACAAGCCGGAATTTACAGACAGGCAGGTTGCTTATGAGGCCCCGCTCCGTCAGTCAGGGCCCTATACTCCTCAGATGGTCATCAACGGTACGAGGACCGTGGTTGGAAACAACCTCGCCGAATTGACTCAGCTTCTGGCAACCGTCTCTGCCTTGAAGGGACCGTCCATTGCTTTTCGCCAGGACGGCGCTCGGATAGGGGGCGGTGAAGCCCCGAGATCGGCAGCGGACGTCTGGTTGATCCGATATGATCCGAACGTCGTCAATGTGCCGATCGATCGTGGCGAAAACGCCGGCAATACTTTGCCCCACACTCACGTCGTCCACGCGCTGAAGCATCTCGGGCAATGGGATGGAAGGCCTGTCACCTTCGATTTCCCTAAAGCACCGGATCAGCTTCGCACCGCAATTCTGGTTCAGGAGCAACATGGTGGCCCCATACTTGCGGCAGTGACGGACTGAACAACATCGTGCTAAAAAATGTGCCTTCTGACACGTTCGCTGTCGTTGGCGTGGAGGCGTCCACATCATCACCCCGTAGGGTCAGTTCTTGGTGGAGATCAGCAGATCGGCGCCAGGCTCTCGAAATCCGTCCGCTACAAAGCGATGATGAAAGCATTGAGATAGCCTAAAACGTCAAAGACTGAAAACCCAATTTTACCCCGATCTGTGCACCAGCGTTCCGGAACGGTTTTCACACCGTTCCGGAGTCCCTGAGCCAGCAGATCACAGAGGGTTATTGTGCCTCTGCTATCACAGTCTCGGGTTTGTAGGTCGCCGTCATGTAGACGACAATCAGAGCTATCCCGAGCAGGAAGCTGATGCTTGTATTGATCGTGCCGAAACCCATGCCGCCATACTCCTTTGGTTGAGAAAGAAGGTCGCCAAACGACGCACCAAGCGGACGGGTGAGGATGTAGACAAGCCAGAAGCTCAGAATCGCATCAAGTTTCAGGAAGAAATAGCCGAAACTCAGCGAAACGATCACCATGCCAAATAGAATGCCTGCGCTGCCGTAACCGAGTGCGAAGCGTTCGGAGACTAGGTCGCCGGCTGCGGTACCAAGCGCAAAGGTAAAGAGAATGGCAAGCCAGTAAAACGCTTCACGCCTGTTGGTGTAGATGGAGTGGATCGAAAGCGTCCTTTCCGAACTGTACCAAAGCGCGAATGTGGCGATAAGCGCGACGCTGAACACAGCGGTCGTGACTTCGAGGGGAACCCCGAAATTGTCGACGAGGTTATCAGTGACCAGGGTTCCGACCACGCTGATCAGGATGACGGAAAGCCAATAGACCCATGGGACGTATCGCTTTTGCCGGAACTGTGCGATCAATGCGACGATCAGCACGCCGGTCATGATAAATGAGGTCGCAGTCAGTCCGAGGCCGAGATTGACGTTGAGATAGTCTGCTGCGGTTTCGCCCATGGTCACGGCGAGCAACTTGATGATCCAAAATTCCGCCGTCACTTGCGGCACACGGTTGTTGAGAATTGCGGGTTCCATCTTCATCGATCCTTATTCGTTGGTGGCGCGGCGCGCTTATTGGGTCAGTAGGGCAATGCCCTGAGCGGAAAAGGCGTCGGCGCGTTGATCATCGTCAGCGTTGCAGCGTTCGAGCGCTTTTGACAGCAAGTCGCCAGCTTTTGTCTGCTTTTCGGCAGCGACTGCGGGCTTGGCCGACGCGGCTTTGAGTTGATTGATCAACTCTTCGCAAGGGACGGGATGACCCGTCGCATCGGTAACGGCAATTCCTGCGACAAAGGACTGCTTGCCGACATTGCCATCGACGGCTCCTGATTTGTCGAGGGCCATTTGAAGACCCGCAAGAGCGGTGTTTACCTTGTCTGCGGTCGGGGTCGCGCTGCGAAGCGACTTGAAGACCGCATCCGCTGCGGTATCGATGTTGCCCCAGGCCTCCGGATCGAGCGGTCGCAGGCTCGCCTGCTTGTCGTCCCATTCGGTCTCGAAGTCCGTCGCCCGCTTTTCGGCCGCTTTGAAGTCGCCTGTCGCAGCGATCTTCTGGACGTCTTTTGTGATAGTCTTGAAATCGGCTAGATCGCCGAGGTGCCTGGTTTGGCTTTGAGCCTGGCTCGCCTCTGCGAGCGGAGCCAGATAGAGTTCATAGGCGGAAAAAAGCGCGACCGGCACGGCAATAAGCGCTGTCGCAAGAAGGAATTGTTTCATATTGGTTGCTCCGGCTTGGCGCCCGTGGCTGATCCTAGCCACGAACGCTCCGTCATCAGGAAACGAACGATGTCGTGGTATTGCTGCGGCCAATTCCGCAGGATGACGCCGTTCTAAGATGACTGGGATACGGGCACCTTTCTCGAAACATACGATTTTGTAAGAAAGCGAGCGCGTTGATGAGTTCGATCAGATGAAGGGTGGAACACGCCTGGCGCAGATGCGGCAATATCCGGCCAACAGGGCAGATGCCTCCAGTGAGTCAGATACAAGCAAATTAGACATATCGCTATCGCACTCAATTGCAGCTGCTCTGCCGCTAGACGATCCGCTTTAGCCTTGATGCCGTAGCCCTGTTGGCATGAGCCGAACGCACAGGGCAATCGGTGGGCGTACGATGATAGTATTATTGAGATACCAAAAATGGGAATAAAGTCGCCAATGAATTCGACGGCCCAGGCGACAGTCAGAACTGCAACGACTTTGGGCAACATCGGAACGTGTTCATCAAGAGGCGCCAAATGAAGTGCACTGCACTCTGCGTCTGAACATGTTCGCCGATGTTGTGAGCCTATTGGACATTCATCACACTGCTTCAAAGTGAGTAGAGAACTGGGCCACCACGTTGAATGCAATCAAAAAGCTAGCGCTTTCGTACCGGAAGCCTAGTTTTGGAAAGAATTGAGAAATTCGTCTACCTTAAATGGAACTTTAAACTTGCGGAAAATACGAGAGAAGGTCAGGCCCAATGCCAGAGCTGTGGGCTGCAATTTCACGCCTCAGTCGAGGATTCGAATTCTTTACAAAAAAGTATATTTCCGGGAAGGTTCAGGAAATGGAGATACGGCACCCTAAAGCCCAAGGATAATCAAAAGACAGAGAGAAATGCGTATATTGGTCATCGAAGACGACGAGAAAGTGTCCGCCTTCATCGCAAAGGGAGTTGCTGAGGCAGGTCATGTCTGCGATGTTTGTCATGACGGCCGGGACGGCTTGTATCAGGCGACGCAGGATCCCGATAAATATGACGTCATAGTCGTCGACAGGATGCTACCCGGTCTCGATGGGCTTTCCGTAGTCAGGGCGGCGAGAGCGGCGCAGACGCGCACGCCTGTCCTGTTTCTGACGGCAATGGGTGGGGTTGATGATCGGGTTGAAGGCCTTGAGGCCGGCGCTGACGACTATCTGGTCAAGCCATTCGCGTTTTCTGAACTGCTCGCCCGGCTTAATGCCTTGGCGCGTCGTCCTCCGGTACAAGAGCAGCGAACGGTTTTGACGATCGCTGATCTGGAACTTGATCTCGTGAGGCGCCAGGTTCACCGCGCCGGCCAGGCTATCGAGCTTCAGCCCCGCGAGTTTCTACTTCTCGAAACCTTAATGCGCGCGGAAGGCCGAGTCCTGACACGCACGATGCTTCTCGAAAAAGTATGGGATCTGCATTTCGATCCACAAACCAGCGTCGTCGAGACGCATATCAGTCGGCTACGGGCAAAGGTCGATAAGCCTTTCGAAGTGCCGCTTCTGCATACAATCCGCAGCACGGGATATAGCATTCATGCGCCTCGCTAGACTTTGGCGCAGCACACCATTTCGACTGGCGATTGCTTATGGGCTTCTGTTTGCAACTTCATCGCTGCTCGTCAATCTTGCGACATATCTGCTTTTGCGGGCCGAGATTTATTCGACGCTCGACAGTTCTGTCACGGAGACCTATGCCGTCATCCAATCCAGCTACACGCCGGGCGATATTGAAGACGTGGTCCAAAGCATGAATTCGTTCAGCCGCCTTCAGAACGGAGATCGGCGAATCTTTTATCTGGGCTCAGCCGACGGTAAGAGACTGGCGGGGGATATCATGAAGTACCGTCCATCAGGCGATCTTCAAACGGTTTCCGCGGAAGCGCTTGGTTTGCCGGGAACCGAGCGCTTCAGGATCAAAACGGGCAATATCGACGGAAACAATCTGCTGGTCGGTGAAAGCCTGGAAGCAACCGATGATCTCGCTCAGATCATCTTCGCCAATTTCGCATGGATGTCAGCTTTCACAACGCTATTGGCCGTTTTCGCCGGTCTTTATCTTGCCCGACGCGCGCAGGCCCGAATCGACGCCATCGCCGACACTATGAAAGAGATCTCGGAAGGTAATCTTTCCCGGCGTGTCCCGCTGACGGGTTCCGGCGATGACATCGATCTTATCTCCGCACAAGTCAACACAACATTGGACAGGTTATCGGATCTCATGGAGAGCATGCGTCAGGTAAGCGCCGATATTGCGCATGACCTGAAAACACCGTTGAACCGGCTGAAACTCATACTGGAAGATGCCTCGCTCCGTGAGGAGAACAACGAGGCTGTCGGCGAGCAACTGAGGGAAGCGTTGGACGAGAGTGACCAAATCAACGCGACGTTTCAAGCGTTGTTGCGGATTTCCCAGATAGAAGCTGGTGCCCGCAAAACGCGATTTGCGAGCGTTGATCTCAAACAGGTTTTCCGAAACATCGCAGAAATCTTTGCAGAAGTCGCTGAGGACAACGGCCAAACGCTTTCCTTTGACGAGGAGAGCGCACCTGAATGTCTGATCGACGGGGACAAGGAATTGCTGACGCAATTGTTCGTCAACCTCGTTGAAAACGGCATCAACCATTGCGCCCCCGGGACGGCGATCGCTTTATCGCTGGAGCGAAAGGGTGATGAGTATGCGGCAGTGGTTTTCGATAACGGCCCCGGGATTCCGGAGGAAGAAAAAGACAAGGTCTTCCGCCGCCTCTACCGCCTCGACAAAAGCAGAAATTCCCCCGGCCACGGTCTTGGTCTCAGCATGGTCAAGGCGATCGCTGATCTGCACGGTATGTCGACCGAAATACGGGACAATCATCCTGGTGCGCGGTTTGTTCTTTCATGGAAACGCCACGTCGAACAAAATTGAACTTGGATTCTAGATGTTTGGGAAATTGAAGAGGCGCACGTTGTTATTCGGTCTGCGGATGGGTATCTCGCCAAAGACATCGAACCTCATGCCTTGGGCATATGCGCAGCGGATCAGCGCGTCACAATGAACTGATCCGGGACTCCCGGTCATGCTCACGCTTCGTCCGAAGACACCATGTCACTGCGCTGTAACTGACAAATCAATGGGGTGGAGACGCCGCAAACCAATACGCTGCAAGATTCCATAATCGAAATCATTAAGGCGTAACGCTTAATTCAAGTATACAAATTTGTATATTCGCAAACACCTATTTGCCTCCGTTTGCATTGAATATTTCTTCACCCAGAATGGTCTGGGGTTTAGGGAGAAAAAAATGAAACGGTATCTCACGGCTTTGGCCGTCATCGCAATGAGTTTGGCGGCGTTTGGTGCGAATGCCGCGACAATCAACGGCGTTGTCCGAAGCGTCGATCCCAAACATGATGCTATCACGTTGCAGGATGGCAGCGTGTTTGCGCTGGCAGAAGGCAGCGAGGCTGAAAACTTCAAGCCCGGCACAAAGGTCACCATCACCTACGCCAAGCAGGGCGGGAAAAACGTCGCCTCGACCGTCAATATCACGAAATAGCCATTACAGGTTTCCCCCGGGCCTGACGCTGCGGGGGAGTCCATCGCAGACCAAGATCTTTACAAATTTGTAAAGTCGCGGAAAGCGGTATGTAATCATTTGCGCTTAGCAATAGCAGCCGAGTGGCTGCGGCGTTTCGCTCATAAGACTTTGCCCGAAATGATTACTCGTTTTGTCCGACGTGATGTCTGTCGCCAATGCACGTCCGGGCGGCACGTCCACATTGACTCAAGATCGCACATGACAAAAGGAAGTGTCCGCCCTAACCTCCGGATAAAGCGGTTAAATAAATGGAAATGGATAGTGCATGCTCGTTGAAGATGCCGCCGCCGAAAAAGCAACTGGTCCATGACTACATTGCGCGACAATTCGCGATGCCAGTGGGCAAGGGCGGTATCGCCGTCGCCGCGGCCATGCGGGTTATCAATTGGCTTCCCTATAAAGGTGCGATCGACCTTCTTGATCCGAGACCGGCCAGTGACCTCTTGGAAGTCGGACATGGTCCCGGAGTCGGTCTTCGTCAGCTCGCCAAGATGGCCACGCTTGGTTCGGTGACTGGGATCGACCCGTCTTCAACCATGCGGAGACTGGCTCGAGCCAATAACGCCTCCGCCATAACTGAAGGCAGAATGTCATTAAAGCAGGGGACTTTCGAGCACTTGCCTCTCCCGGATATGTCTGTGGACGGAATCCTCGCTGTCAACGTCTTTTATTTTGTCGACCCATTATCCTTTGCGCTCACCGAGGCTCGACGCGTTCTACGGCCCGGTGGGTCGCTGGCCGTCTATGCGACGGATAAATCCCATATGTCGTGGCTGCAATTCGAAGGACGGGAGACCAAGCACACTTTCGACAAGAGAAGCCTTTATCGAATTCTTCAAGCCAGCGATTTCGGTGAGGATAAAATCGATATCCGAAGCGTGTGGCTTCCATTCCGGTTCAGAGGAATTCTCGCAAAAATCACGAAATCGGTCTGAATGTCGCATCTGCGCCGAGGGCCAAGGCGGATAAAGTCTCACAGCTTTCTCGAAGGGGGCACTGCCACCCAAAAGCAATTGGAGAGATCTCATGAAAACATTCTCCAGCGAGCCGTACGGGCATAATGATGCTGTTCGTCCCTGGCTTTCAAAGGTTCCCGAAGTCACCGCGATCTTCTGGGTCATCAAAATTCTGACGACCGGCATGGGTGAGACAACCTCCGACTATCTCGTGCATCGCATGGATCCGCCAATCGCTGTGGCCATTGGCGGTGTTTGTTTCCTGATTTCACTGGCGGTGCAATTTCTCAAATCGCGCTTCAACGTCTGGGTCTATTGGCTGGCAGTCGTCATGGTGTCAGTTTTCGGCACCATGGCCGCCGATGTCCTTCATGTTGGCCTTGGTGTTCCATATTGGATTTCAACAGCCTTCTTCGGCACATCTCTTTTAGTCATTTTTTCCGCTTGGTTCTGGGCCGAGCGGACGCTCTCGATCCACAGTATCTACACAAAGCGACGTGAATTCTTCTATTGGGCAACGGTCTTGACGACTTTCGCTCTTGGCACTGCTGCGGGTGATATGACCGCTAGCAACCTCGGACTCGGATATTTCTTTTCCGGGCTGATGTTCGCCCTCGTCATCGCCGTTCCGGCGCTTGCATATTGGAAGTTTCGCCTGCCGGAAGTTCCTGCCTTCTGGTTTGCCTATATCGTAACACGCCCGCTTGGAGCTTCGTTCGCCGATTGGATGGGTGTATCGCATGAGCGAGGAGGTCTCGATTGGGGCACGGGGCCGGTCAGTTTGACCCTTACCATCCTTATCTGCGTATTCGTCGGATACTCGGCTTTTGTCACTCGTCCTGATGCGGCGCTCGCGAGCGGTTCGTCAACCGCATGACCCTTTAACGAAGCTTACGAAAGTGTAAGGCTTCGGACCAGCGAATGTAAGATTTCCAGTGTTTGATCGGGTCATCAGGACGAAATGGAGTGTCCCATGACCCGCAAAGTATCAAATTTCCAAAGAACTCTTGCTCTTGCACTGGTCTCCACCTCAATCGTTGCGGCATCTGCGTCGTCGTTGCTCGTGGAGCCTGCCTTCGCATCGGAAAAAGCTGTTGCGCCGGAAAAAAACCCTCCGGGCGATATTCCCGACACGCAAGTCTTTGTCTCCTATGACGCCAAATCGGGCTACAGCCTAAAAGTGCCCGAGGGCTGGGCGCGGTCGGACCTCGGCAATGGCACAAGCTTCGTCGACAAGCTGGACGGCGTTGTTATCACTGAGCAGTCCGAGAATGCGGCTCCGACAATCGACACTGTGAAAACAAAATTCCTTCCGGACCTGGAGAAGCGTTCCCGAGCATTAAAGCTTGGCAAGGTTGAGCAGGTCAAGCTGCCGGCAGGTGAGGCGATCCGCATTGTCTTTACCTCGAATTCAGAGCCGAATGCCGTCACCAACAAGCAGGTGCGGCTGGAGAACGAAATCTACATCTATCACCGCGGTGGAAAGACCGTGTCGTTGCAGCTCTATGCTCCCTTTGGTGCCGACAACGTCGATCAGTGGAATCTGATGTCGCGCTCTTTCAGGTGGAAGTGACATGGCAGTCCTCGATGCAGTGGAAATCTACCGCTTCTTCCACATCGGTGACGATGAGACTGCCGCATTACGGGGGGTGAGCCTATCCGTCGATGCAGGTGAACTCGTCGCCCTTGTCGGCCCGTCCGGAAGCGGCAAGTCGACCCTGGTCGCCTGTCTGACGGGCCTGGACGAGCCCGATGGTGGCTGGGTCGCTGTCAATGGAAACCGATTGACGCGACGGAGCGAAAGTTTGCGTGCGCGTCTGCGCGCGCAGAACTTCGGCATCATGCTTCAAAGCGACAACCTGTTCCAACATTTGACGGTCGAAGAAAACATTCGGTTTCAGATGCAGGTCGTCGGAAAGCTGGATACTGCACGAATGGCATCGCTGCTCGAAGCCGTCGGCATGCAACACCGTGCAAAGTCCTATCCACGGAGCTTATCGGGTGGCGAAATCGCGCGCGCCGCACTGGCCACTGCCATCGCGGCCGATCCGCCGATCGTGATTGCAGACGAGCCCACCGCCGAAGTGGATGCCCAAACAGAGCAGCTCCTTTTCGAGCTCTTCGATAAACGCAAGCAAAATGGTAAGGCGACCCTGCTTTCAACACACAGCAAAGCGCTGGCTAGCCGGGCGGATCGAATAGTCAGGCTCAGAGACGGAAGAACCAGCGATGCGTGACCTCCTTGTTCAGGCCCTAAATGCCGGAATGGAGTTTACGCAGCCGGACGGTGAACGGGTCCGCGTTCTCACTGACATCAGTTGCGATATTGGAGAGGGCAATCGCATCGCTTTGGTCGGTCCCTCCGGTAGCGGCAAATCGACGTTGCTTCACATTCTCGGAGGCCTCGTTTCTCCCTCAGAGGGAACGGTGACGTGGCCGGCAATGGGCGACCGGATGGCGCTGCAACCTGGAAAAATTACCTATGTCTTCCAGGCTCCCAGCCTGTTTCCGGCATTGAACGTCCTCGAAAATGTCATGCTTCCTTTGAGACTGATGGGAAATGACCCGGAAAGTTCAAAGGCTGCACTGTCCATACTCGAGTTCTTGCGACTGGATGGACTGGCTTTGAAGCTGCCAGAAGAGCTCTCCGGTGGGCAAGCCCAAAGAGTGGCAATGGCTCGCGCTCTGGTCGTGGAACCAATGCTCGTTCTGGCCGATGAGCCAACGGGGCAATTGGATAGCGCGACTGCAACAGAATTTATCGAGCGGGTCCTCGAATTTGCAAATATCAAATGTGCAGCGCTGGTCGTAGCCACTCATGATCCGCTCGTCGCAGACTCGATGGAGACGCGCTGGTTGATCGAACATGGTCAATTGGCTTTGCCCCATAAGCTGGAAATGGATGAACGATGATAGGGCTTTGGGTATCAGGACTATTCAAGCGGCGCAGCGCGCGATTGGCGGGATCAGCTCTCGGGATAGCCGTGACAGTAGGCCTTCTCGGCGCTCTGTTGGTCTTTCTCATCAGCAGTTCTGCCACCATGACCACGCGTGCTGTCAAATCGGTTCCTATCGATTGGCAGGTCGAACTGGTGCCATTGGCGAACAAGGAAGACATTTTCAGTGTTCTTCATTCTTCCCCTGCCGTTAAGGCCATTTCCGAGGCGTATTATGCCAAGATCGACGGGTTTGAGGCGACGACGGGCAGTACCGTTCAAACGACCGGTCCGGGAATGGTCATCTCGTTTGCGGAAGGTTACGGCAAAATTTTCCCGAAGGAAGTTCGCTTGCTGGTTGGAACCGCGACCGGGGCGTTGCTTGCGCAACAAACGGCAGCCAATCTGCATGCAAGCCCAGGTGATATTATTACCGTGAAAAGGATTGGCTTGCCTCCAGTTCAGGTTCAGATTTCGGGCGTTGTGGACCTGCCCGACGCGGACTCGCTCTTCCAGGGAGTCGGCCTGCCGCCGCAGGCGTCACCGCAGGCTCCTCCAGACAACGTTCTCATCCTTCCACCTTCTCCGTGGCACGGCGATTTTGATCCGCAGACAACGGTACGGCCAGATACGACGCGCATTCAGTTCCATGCCCGGCTGGCACATGACGTTCTGCCGTCGAGCCCAACGGCGGCCTATCTGGCAGTTTTGCAGTCGGCCCGGAACCTGGAAGCGATGATTGCCGGTCAAGCGCTGGTTGCCAACAATATCGGTTCGCGTCTTGATGCCGTCAGAGGGGATTCACTCTACGTTTCGGTCCTCTTTCTTTTCCTGGGTATTCCCGGGATAGGCTTGGCGGTCATACTGACCTTGAGCGTCGCTGGAACTGCATCCGCACAAAGAAATGCGGAACTAGCTTTGCTGCGAGCGCGGGGCGCTTCGATCCGAAAGATCATGAGTCTGGCGACTGCTGAAGCGGCTGTAGTCGCCTTGATCGGCATCGCTCTGGGGATCTCGGCAGCAATTCTCCTGATAGGAAGGCTGTTTAATTTGTCAAGTTCTGGCAATGCTTCTTTTTGGCTATGGGCCGTGGTCGCGGCGGTTGGGATGCTTCTTTCACTAACGGCTATCGTTGTTCCTGTCTGGCGCACGACAAGCTTCAGCACGGTTTCAATGACAAAACGTCAAATTAAGCGCGACACTGTTTCTTGGTGGCAGCGTTATGGTATCGACTATATCCTGCTCGTCCTCTCAGGTCTGGCATTTTGGCAGCTCGCAAGCTCCGGTTATCAAATCGTGCTTGCCCCTGAGGGCGTTCCTGCCACGTCGGTGGACTATAAGGCGTTCTTTGCGCCTGCTCTCTTCTGGGTTGGCCTCGCTCTTCTCACGATCCGGTTGTCCGGTTTGATCATACGGACGAACGGCAGATTGCTTCGCATGCTTATATGGCCATTCACGGGAAATCTTGCCGACGTCGCAGGATCCTCGCTTTCAAACCAAACGGCGCGCTTGACAACCGGGATCGCGATGACGGCACTTGCGATATCTTTCGCAACGTCAACGTCAATATTCAATACGACCTACAATGCACAGGCGAGAGTCGACGCCGAATTGACCAACGGCTCCGACGTCACGGTCTTTGGCACGGCTTCACATCCGGCGTCACCCTATATCGATAGGCTTTCCAGTTTGCCCGGTGTCACCTCGGTCATTCCCATGCAGCACCGCTTCGCTTACGTCGGTTCTGACCTGCAAGACATTTATGGAATTGATCCGCGTACAATAGGCAAAGCCACGCACATGTCCGATGCGTTCTTCAGTGGTGGCACCGCGAGCGAGATATTGAGCCGGCTTGCCAAGACCCCGGACGGTGTTCTGGTCTCCGAAGAGACCGTGAACGACTTCCAGCTCAAGCAGGGCGATACGATCAATCTCAGGCTGACGAACGCATCGGATCATCAATATCACCTTGTTCCGTTCAAGCTTATCGGAGTGGCACGCGAATTTCCCACAGCGCCGAAGGACTCGTTTCTGGTCGCCAACGCGAACTACATCGCCAAGATGACCGGGGCGCCGGCTGCGGAATATGCCTTGATCCGCGCAGGTGGCGACGCAAACAAGGTGGCGGGTGAAGTTCGATCTGCATTGGCTGACGCCCCGGCGCTGCAGGTCAAAGACATTGGCAGCGTTTCGCATATCATCGGTTCAAGCTTGACTGCGATCGACATGTCGTCCCTGACGAAAATCGAGCTCTCATTCGCCATCTTGATGGCTGCGTCGGCCGCTGGTTTGATACTGTTTCTCGGCTTTGCCGACCGCAACCGGAACTTCGTGATCCTCAAGGTTATTGGTGCAAAACCAAGGCAAATCGCCGGCTTCCTTTGGGCTGAAGGTGCGTTGATATCAGTCGGCGGGCTGCTATTCGGACTTCTATCGGGCGTGTCGATTTCTTGGATGCTCGTGAAACTGCTGACCGGCGTCTTCGACCCGTCTCCGGAAACGCTTTCCATCCCCTGGACTTACGTGTTGGCGACCCTGACGACCGTTCTGGTTTCAATATTTGCGGCTGTGACGGTCGCCATTCGGAAATCGGGCGACAATACGGTCTTCGGCCTTCGTGATTTGTGAAATAGCAATAAGGCTTGAAAGCCGGCAATCAACAACCGTGCGAAGGTCGGACATGGTGGATGTGGGCATGAGATCTAGCTCAGTCCTTGCCCTTATCTGTTTTCGCAAGCTGAAGCCGTCAGGCCTAACCGATTGCGTTACTTCGTGTTGCCTGCGAGCTTATGAACGGCTGTCGGGGGAGATCCTGATGGCAGCACGAACCTCCAGCAGCTCGCAAAAATGCTATTATCCTTTATCTCGTCACATACGGCTAGCGTGTGTTTTGCGGCTGCCGCTACCGGCGCGATCGTTCATCGATGAGGGAAAACATAGTCGATTGCGGCGCGAAACGAATTGTACTCAACATAAATTATCGTTCGCGCCGCTTGCTCGTGCCCAATCTTTGGAGAATATGCGCGCTTCCTCTCGGCGCTTCGGCCGGGGCATCGCCCAATCGATGCATAAGTATCCAACAGCGTTCTGCCGCATGGCGTCGGCCCTGAACTTCCGTCACCTTTTGACCTCAAGGCGTGTGATTCACCGCGGTGATCGCGGTGCGTGCGATTTTCTGCCACTAAGCCGTTGCCAACAACGATACCATCTGCTGCTGACGTCCGGATCGTTGTGGGCTCAAGCCGTAAAAGGGTTTCAAGCCGCTGGAATTTTGCAGCGGATTCTTAGATACGACTTAGCGATTTTGCCTGTCGCTAATTCTATACTAAATTTTCAGTTCTACGGGCTGTCGAAAATGACGCGAGGTTAGGGCCGATGAGAATTCTCGTGGTCGAAGATGATCCTATGTTGGCGCTCGGTCTCCGCCGGGCTCTGATGGACGTCGGAATGACCGTCGACTGGATTGCCGATGGCCATTTGGCCGAAGAAGCAATGCGTGATGACGCCCATGCGGCGGTTTTACTGGATCTGTCACTTCCGCCTCCCGACGGCCTGACTTTGCTGAAAGATGCGCGTCTGCGGGGGGCCAGTGTACCCATTGTTATTATCACAGCGCGCGACGATCTAGACGTCCGATTAAAGGGTCTAGACCTCGGAGCCGATGATTTCGTGCTTAAGCCGTTTGAGCCGTCGGAGATTATTGCGCGCCTTCGAGCCGTTATTCGACGCCACGCAGGCCATGCTACCTCCAAGATCGGTACAGCCCAGGCCGTTCTCGATCTCGCGACACACGAACTTTCCTACGGCGGCGTGACCGAGATCCTTCCTTATCGCGAGTTTGCACTGATGCGGGCTCTTGTCGAGCGCCCGGGCGTCATATTATCGCGCTCGCAATTGGAGGAGAAGATCTACGGCTGGGGCGATGAGATTGAAAGCAACGCCGTCGAGGTGCTGATCTTCTACATTCGAAGGCGTTTTGACAAACAGATAATACGCAACGTCCGCGGCGCCGGATGGATGGTTCCGAAGTCATGATTTCGCTTCAGACCGCAACCGCGAGCTCTCTTTCGATATTGTTCACGTTTATCGCCATCGTCGGTGGCGCGGCATCATACGCCTTCACATTGAACGAGAGCAGCGAGTTTCTCGACCTCCAGCAACGCCAGATCGCGCGTTATGTGGGCGATCTCTCCTTCCTCGCACCGGATCGTGCTGCCTTGCCTCCACATGACAGCGAAGACGACTACCTCATAGAGGTTAGCTATTCGGACGGCCGTGCCACCAAGTCTTTGGACCCAACCATTGCAATTCCCGACAGAAAAGAAACGGGGTTTTCCGAATTTTCTGACGGAAAGCGAGATTGGCGTGTCTTTTCAATGGTCGCACCTGAAAGAACCGTGCAGGTGGCACAGCAAATGGTGGTGCGAAGAGAACTTGCCAGAGACGCGGCTGCAAGAGCCACAATTCCGTTTCTCGCGGCAATTCCTCTCTCGTGGTTGCTCGTTGCCTTCGTAACGAGGCGGATTTTTCGTGACCTCGAGAAGCACGGAAAAGAGCTGTCGCAAAAGGCAACCGTCGAGGTCGTGCCCGTCGATCTTACCACGATGCCGCGGGAAGTTTGGCCATTTGCACGCTCCATGAACGGCTTGATCGACCGCCTCGGCATTGCCTTGCGTCAACAGCAGATGTTTCTGTCCGATGCGGCCCATGAGTTGAGAACGCCTCTTTCGGCACTCACGCTCCAGATCGGCAATCTTTCCAATCACGAGGGATCCGATCTCGAGGAGCGTATTTCCGAGCTGCGCGCCGGCGCCAGACGGGTATCTGGTCTCACCGACAAGCTTCTGAAGCTTAGCCGATACGAAGGGGGGCAGCCTTCGATGCCCAGTGAAGTCCTCGATCTATCGGAGATTGTCAAAGATGTGATCTTCGGCCTGCTCATTGCAGCTGAAGAAAAGCTGATCGACTTCGGCTTTGCTGAATTGTCCGATGGCGCGCTGGTTCGTATCAATCCCGACGACTTGAAGACGCTCATCGAAACGATCGTCGACAACGCCGTTCGATACACACCGAGCGGAGGTTCAGTCGACATTTCCGTCAAAGGTGGTGCCGAGACGCTCCTGATCGTGAGCGACAACGGTCCGGGTGTGGCCGAACACGAATTGCCACGCCTTGCTGAGCGCTTCTACCGTGGATCGGGTGCCGGGGAGGGCACGGGACTTGGACTTGCGATCGTTGAGGCTATTTGCGCCCGTTACGGACTTGCGCTCCGATGGATGAACCGCCTCGAACGCACCGGGTTCGTCGTCACGGTCTCATTTCCGACGCCATAGCCAACAGCCAGTCTACCTGTCCGGCGATCGCCGGCGACCTAACGCTATGTTCTCCCAGAGTTCATGTGGCTGTCAGTAAATGAGAGCATGGGTATCCGCGACTGGAGAAATGGCTTGCGGGTACTCCTTGTAGAAGACAACATTCTGTTCGGCGACGCTCTTTGCGACCATCTGCGGTCGACGGGATGCTGCGTGACTTGGGTCAAGGGGTATCGCGTGGCGGTCGATACGCTACGCGGCGAGAGGTTTGACATCCTATGTCTCGATCGGCAGCTTGGCGATGGAGATGGCTTTGATCTTCTGCGAAACGAAAAGCCCCGGTGTCCCACCATCATCATGTCCGCCTTTGATCAGCTCACGGATCGGCTGGAAGCAAAGCGGCTTGGGGCGGCAGATTATCTTACCAAGCCCTTTCGGATGGAGCAGTTGACACATCGAATCCATCTGATCTTGCCGCAATTCTCCGGCGGGAGCCGCGCAACCTCGAAACCATCGCGTTTCGAGGCGCCTTAGCAAGCTTTCACTAACGTTGACGGCGATTGTTCAGGCGCATGTCAGTTTCTTCCGGCATGTGATTGAGCCATCACGCGAGAAACGGCCGGAGAACAATGACTAGACTTCGCAAGATGGTTCTTTCAATGCTTGGCGTTATCGGACTCGTCGGCGCCAGCTGCGGAGCCTATGCCGGATTGCTTCAGGTTACCGGCAATTTCCATCCTGTCATCGATGGTCAGGTTTACCGCTCTGCCCAGCCTACAGGCGCGGATCTTGCTGCCTACGTGCAAACTCACGGGATCAAGACCGTTATCAACCTGCGGGGCGCCCATCCGGGCATGTCCTGGTATGATGAAGAGGTGAAGTCCTCTCGCGAGCTTGGCCTCACTCACATTGACTTCGGCATGTCGTCTTCGAAAATGGTGTCGCCGGCCAAGGCAGAGCGTCTGGTGCAGCTGATGGCCGCCGCACCCAAGCCCATACTTATTCACTGCCAGGCGGGCGCGGACCGCAGCGGTTTGGCATCCGCGCTTTTTGTGAGGAAGCTTGCAGGTCTCGACGAGACGAAAGCAGAAGGTCAGCTTTCGTTTTATTACGGCCACGTCGGTATTCCTATTGTGTCTCGCGCCTATGCCATGGATCGTAGCTGGGAGGTTATCGAGGCTGAGGATCGGCGGCAGGCGAAGGCTGATCTCGTAACTGGTGCCGCTGTTCGCTAACTTAAAACCGCGACGTCTGCGCTGTCATCTCCGAACCTAAATTGATCGCTGTTGTTTGCGCGATGTTTTCCCATCGCCTTGATGTCCCGTCAGCGCCTGTGGCCGCCTTTAATATCGGCATCAGTCCTTAATCCACTAACAATCAAAAGAATGTAGATCGGAATACATCGTGTGGCAGCTTCAGGCCATTCAAGCCAAACATAAGCGCAGGCCTGCAAGCCTTTATGCAGTTGTAGCAGCAAGCATCATCCTCGATATTGTCGGATTTCTCGGTTTCGCGCAGATCGGATTTAGTCCGATACAGGCGCATGTTCTAAGCTTCTTCTGTAGCTGTATCCCGTATCTGATAGCGATAAATTCCTGGATTGCGGCACCGGAAACTGGCCGCTCAACGTCGGCGCAGATCGCTCTTTTTCTTTTTCTTCGCCTCCTCGTCCTTTGTCTCAGAGGAGGATTTGTCGCGACGGCTTCCTTCTCTCTCCATTTTCCGTCGCTCGTCATAGCGGTTCTTGCCGCCTCGTTGACTCTGGCTATGAATTTTCTCGCCGATCGCATCTTCTTGAGATCGGAAATATCGAGGCACACAGATGCGCTCGCCGTGGCGGCAGGTATTATTGTCTACCTTCTCGTCCTTCGCTTTCTGTTTCTCGGCTATTCCAATCTGCTCCCTGAAGAAGCTTATTATTGGAATTATGCGCAACACCTCGACATCGGTTATCTCGATCATCCGCCAATGGTCGCCTGGTTGATCTGGATCGGCACGCATCTCTTCGGAGATCATGAATTCGGTGTTCGCATCGGTGCCTATCTTTGCTGGTTCGTGACCGCAGGGTTTTCCTATGCATACGCCAGAAACCTCTTCGATAAGCCGGCCGCCATCGGCTGCACATTGCTGGTTGCTGTAGCGCCATTTTACTTCTCAACCGGCTTTTTCATGATGCCGGATGCGCCTTTGACCGCTGCCTGGGCCGCCACACTTTATTTTCTGGAACGAGCGCTTTTGGGTGAAAAGCGTGGAGCCTGGTTTGGCGCCGGCCTTTCCATGGGATTGGGCCTGTTGTCGAAATACACGATCGTATTGTTAGGCCCCGCAGCATTTCTTTTCATGCTCATGGATCCGAAATCGCGTCGCTGGCTCGGCCAGGTGGAGCCGTATCTCGCGGCAGCGCTCTCGATCCTCTTGTTTTCGCCGGTGATCTATTGGAATGCTACGCACCAATGGATGTCCTTCGCTTTCCAGGGATCTCGGCGCGTCAATGCTGAGTTTCAGTTTACCCTGCCATCTTTGATCATCAGCGCAGCCGTTCTTCTAACGCCTCCTGGTCTCGTTGCTGCCGTCGTCAGTCTGAAGTCCAACTTCGTGGCTATACGGCAACGGCTGGGCGATGGACGGCCTCTTTTCGTATTTCTGTTCACCTTTATCCCGTTGATAGTTTTCGTTGTTTTCAGCCTCTCGCACGAAAACAAACCAAACTGGACCGGTCCCCTTTGGCTTGCCGTCCTACCGTCAATCGCCTCCATGCTGGTGGGGCCGACCGCTGGAACCTCGTTCTGGGACAGCAGGCTGAAGCGCGCATGGCCTGCAACAATTGCAATCGCGATGGCGGTCTACGCGCTGCTGTTTCACTACGTCGCGCTGGGCTTTCCCGGGGTGGGCTACGTTCATAACATTCGCACCCTACCGGTGGCTTGGAGCGAGTTCGGCAAGGCAGTGGGTGAGATCGAGGCAGAGATCGCGAAAGACAGTGCCAAACCCGTGGTTTTGATCGGAACGGATAAGTATTTCCTCGCGAGCGAGATGGCCTTTTACACGCGTCAGGCAGGCTTCCTCCGGCCGAATTCCGTTGGGCAAAGCGCCATTGGCAGCGACAGTCTGATGTACGACGTCTGGTATCCGCCGGAAACGGTTCGCGGAAGTACCGCAATCCTCGTTTCCTTGAAGCGAAACGAGCTGCAACAAAGCGATCTGGCTCGCTATTTCTCACGCCTCGACGACATTCAAGAACGAGTAGTGCTTAAGAACGGCGCCGTCGCCGGCACATTTTATTATCGTGTTGGCTACAATCTCGGTGCTTGCCAGGGGGAAGCGCCCGCCTGTGCCGCCTTGATGTCCAGATAGGAATTTCCTTTGCCGGCAATATGTTGGGCATTGGGACAAGTGTCGAGTTTCCTCGAGAATTCAGAGTATTGTCAGGTGCCCGTGAAATAGTGCCGGGATCAAAGTCGCTTCAGGCGTCATGGCGAGCCGGCAAGCGACGAAGAGCAGTGAAATGGCGACTGGCTGTTTGGACCGTTGAGACGATCCATCCCGCCGGTGCGTGGTTTCGTGCAGATTCGTCGACAGAACTCGTCCGTCCCATCATGGAACAATCAACGCCTATGAATTCAGCTCAACTAATTGCCCTGGATGAACCCCAGGGAGATTCAACGGTCTCGTGGACCGGACCAGCGCTGGGCGGCAAGATAGAGCTTTCGGTTGTGGTGCCGACCTTCAATGAGCGGGAAAACGTCATCCCGCTTGTCGACCGGCTCCGCAAGGCGCTCGCGGGAATTTCCTGGGAGGTGATATTCGTCGACGATGACTCCGGCGACAGGACCGTCGATGTCGTAAGGGGACTGTCTATCAACGACCATCGCATCCGGGCCATCAGGCGTGTCCATCGACGTGGATTGGCGGGCGCGTGTTTGGAGGGCATTCTTTCGACATCAGCTCCAATCGTAGCAGTCATGGATGCTGATCTTCAACATGATGAGACGCGCCTGATGGCAATGCTTTCCATGATGCGCAGCGGTCCGACCGACCTCGTCATCGCGACGCGATATAGCCGCGACGGCTCCTCGGGCCAGGGATTCAGCCGTATTCGCCAAGCCGGCAGTCAGATGGCTATCGGCATGGCAAAACGTCTTTTGAAAGTTGACACATCCGATCCGATGAGCGGCTTCTTCATGGTGAGACGCACGTTGATCGAGGAGCTCGCGCCGAAGCTCTCGCAGCAAGGTTTCAAGATTTTGCTCGATATCATTGCGTCGTCGCCGAGACCCTTGAGAATCGGAGAGATTTCATACGTATTTAGACCAAGGATCCACGGCGAAAGCAAACTCGACGCATCGGTTGTGCTTGAGTATTTAGGGCTGCTCGTTGCGAAACGGTCCGGCGATCTCATTTCGCCGCGCATGGTCTTGTTCGGCATGGTCGGCCTGAGCGGGGTCGCCGTTCATTTGACAGTTCTCCGGTCTCTCCTGACCGCGGGCTTGCCGTTTGCGACCGCTCAGGCTATCGCAATGCTTTCTGCGGTGGTATCCAACTACACGCTCAACAATGCCTTGACCTATCGCGACCGTCGCCGGCGCGGCATGCGGTTTCTGACCGGCTTGATGATGTTCTCAGCACTCTGCAGCCTGGGCGTTCTTGCCGGGACGGGAGTGTCGTCGCTTTTCTACAGTGAGGGACCGCAATGGTGGCTTGCCGGTCTCGCGGGGGCTGTCATCGGCGCTGGCTGGAACTACATCACCAGTTCCATGATCACCTGGCGGCGTTAAACGTGATCGCGACATGGCTCACGGATAGCAGCACAAGTGCAACTCAGCGGTGAAGCGAGCCGCTGATCGGCGCAGCGCAGATCACTTCGCAACCCAATTGAAGTGCTTGACCGGATATCGAATTCCTTGCCGGCCGCCGAAACGAGCTGCAACCAAGAGATTATTTGGCAGATAGTTTGTCCGAGATGAACCCATCCCGGTTGTGTGCCGCACGTGCGCGATCGGTCACAAGATCTGCTAGATTTTGGAAGGTCGGCAAACTTTCGGTCTTCTCGATCGTTATTGCACTCAAGTGCCAGTGAAATCGAAGGCAGCAAGCGATAATGTCATTCGGATTCGCACGCTTGTTTGGGGGCGTCGGGAGATCCAACGAAAGTGCCACCTCCAAGATGTCGATCCCGAAGGTGGCTGTATCGGTCGCTTACTTGGCGTTCTTGACGAACTCGGTCGTATAGGTCTTCGACAGATCGATCGACTTGCCTTGCACATTCTTCGAGAATTCGGAAAGTACGGCAAGAACGGTTTTCGGGCCATCTTCGGGCATCACGCCGTCGGCGGTGAACATGGCCTTACCATTTTCGAGCGCCTTCACATAACCTTCCTTGTCGCCGACATAGAAGTCTTTCGGCATCTTGTCGGCGATCTCGGCGGCCGAATGGGTGTTGATGAAATGCAGCGTCTTGACGAAAGCGTTCGCAAGCTTCTGCACCTCCGCCTTGTGATCCTTGACCCACGACTCCTGCATATAGAGGGACGCGGCAGGATAGGTCCCACCCAGAGCGGCTCTTGTTCCGTCCATCGTGCGCATATCGATCAAAACCTTGGCCTCGCCGGTCTTCAGGAGACGCGAGACTGTCGGCTCCGTCGTCATGCCGGCCTGGATGGCATCCTGCTGCATGGCGGCAATGAAGGTCTGGCCGGCGCCGACCGGAACGGAGGTGAATTCTCCGAGCTTCAGACCGGCCTTGACGGCCAGATACTGCGTCAGGAAATTGGTCGAGGAACCGAGGCCGGTGACGCCGAGGCTCTTGCCCTTGAAATCGGCAGGGGATTTGATTTCCGGATGCTTGGCCGACACCAGCTCGACTTCGCCCGGCGCCTGGCTGAACTGCACGACGGATTCGACGAACTTGCCCTTGCCCTGAAGGTCGATGCAATGGTCGTAGAAGCCGACGACGCCCTGGACGGCGCCTGCGAGCATTTCGTTTTCCGCATCAACGCCTGCAGGCTCATTGAGAAGTTCGACGTTGAGACCTTCTTCCTTGAAATACCCAAGCCCTTCGGCAAGCTTAGCCGGCAGATAGATCTGCTTTTCGTAACCGCCCACCATGATGGAAATCTTGTCGGCTGCCTGTGCGGCCGTTGCCGCCGCCAGCGAGCCAGCGGTCATAATGAGGGAAAGGGCTACGGTATGAAAAAGCGCGCGGGATGAACGCATTAAAGTCTCCTCCTGTTTGAATGCCGCGGCAACGCTTCGTCACCGCCTTGGCATAAGCTTCCTCCACGAAGCCAGACAGGCTTGCACGAGCAACCTTTCAATCAGCTTTCAGTGTGCGGGAATCTTTACAAGGCGATTTTGCGTCTTTGTTTCGTTGCCGCGAACGAGACTGCTGGTCATGATTGCAGTCAATATTTCGATCGTAAAGGTCAGTCGGATGCTTGCTGTACTGCTATAGTGACGCAATCTGAACGGCGCTGCTGAATGAGATCTCTTAGCAAACTATAAGATCATGGTTCCTTCAAAAACCTGTTTCGTGCCCTTACTATTTGCATGCTCCTGGTCCTTCTTCAGGTCCTCGCATCGCTCCACTGGGCGCTATTGTGTCTGCTTCTGCCGTTCCAGCGGCTGGAAGCCGCGGCTTTTTCCGACGATGAAAGTATACGACGCTTTCCTACTCAGTCTCATTGGCTCTCCGTCCTTGGTTGCTTATGCGGGACCTCATTGACATGCGCCGCGAATAACAGGCTTGGAGCTCGATGACCGACGAGGAGAGGTGCGGCCAGGCCGCGCAATGGGCACCTTTCGCTCAGATGGCCGAGCTTGATGGCGACCGGCTCCAGTTGCCGTATTGCAGAACGGTTCCATCACTTGGCAACTGAAATGCAGTGCAGATATTTCCCTTTTATCAAAAGCCGCGCCTATAAGGGCGCACTCGACTGGACCCGGTGAGAATCCGGGTGGCTATTCCGGCCGCCGATCCACCGGACCACGCAAAACCTGTTTGCCGACTTGCGGCCTCCTCACCGAGGGCAGGCTTCCTTTGCGAGAATTCACCCGATGCTACGGCCTTTTGTCCGACGGGAGTGGCTTGCCAATCCACCCCAGAGGTGCTCGCGAGCCGTCGCCACCTTTACCTAAATTCCCGAGGTTAGGCGCTAGGTTCGACAGATAAAGGACGCCGAGGATATGGCTTTCATCACGATCCTGCTGCGTAGCTTGAGCCAAAGGGGCATTGTCATCTGATCGAGCCGACCTTGCATGATTCATGCCCGGAATTTCACTTTTTGCCATAAGCAAAGAGCGCCTTTTGGGCGCCTCGAAATGTGGGTTCTGATTTCCTAGCGAGCTGAGACCAATGCAAATGTGAGCCGACGACGCGACACATCCGTTGGACGCATATGCATGACATAAAACCTAAAGGATGAAAAGGATGCTGAGATCAATCAAGCTGAATTGGTACACGCCAGTCTCGCGATCATGCTTGGGGAATGAGGGATCCTTGCTGGATGGCCATTGACAATTTGTCTGAGGTGCATCTTTCAACATAGTCGAATCACTTTCCTCAGCATGGCTATTCTATAGCCCACCATTGACCTTTGATCTCTGAAAACTTTCGCCTCCCAGTGAAGGTGCGAGGACCAATGTGAAACGAATAGCTGCACCAGTAGCCAGAGTTTTGTCTGGCTGCCGTACAGTGCGCATCAGTCGCATTCACATCTATCGCCGCTGAGATTTCATCGACCGATGGGCCTGCCGAAAATGGCCGCCAATCATGCCAAATAAATATAACTGCAATGGCAGCTACAATACCGATCGTAATGCGGCGTAGCTTCATCATCCTTCCAATCACATTGCCGGACAAGTCTTGCGCCGCCAAGCTATGACGGGACAATACTGCGTCGGTTTAGCGGAGCGAGATTGCGACAAGAAGGACTGCGAATTTGCTCCAGAATTATTTGTCGCTGTCCACATTCGTTTGAAGACTTTATATCAGAACATGATATATATCGGTTAAATTTGCTGGCCAGTTCTGGGATGTTGTTGGACTGCGATTTTAATGCTGCTGATGACAGGGGATCGACAATTCCCTTAGGGTCAAGCGGCTCGCAGGAGGGGTGGGTCGAGCTTGGAAGTGGCGGTAGGTTGAGTTCTGATTGTCGGAGCGGTGTCCGCAATGAAGAGGAGATGGTGTTTGATGGAGCGCCATAGATGATGCAATGGGCGATGTCGTAAAATTCAAATCTGACAGGATTGGCGGTCAACGCCTGATGCGAACGGCGAAGCTTGAAGAGGAACTGAGACTAAGCTTTCCTTCGGCACCAACGTCAGCTCACAACGATCGCAACGCGCTGATCGCAAAGTATCATCAGAGATCGGCGGAACAAGAGGTCGGGTTTCCGCTGCTTGGTATCGCAATCATGATCCTGGCGATCGCGGTCTATGCGCTGGCTGCATTTCATCTCACGGACCAGCCGCACTACTCCGCCCGAGCCAATCTTCTTCCGCCGCTTATGGCTCAGCAATAGCGCGCGAATCCTCTCAGCAGGCGCGAAAGTCCGCTCCCCGGTCGTGTTGGTGCGAGTGGTTGGGGAGCGTCACAAGGCCAGTTGGTATGAGGGCGTGTCAATTGCCGCCGATTTAAATGAGATAGTGCGATAAAGAAACACGTCCGTCGGCGGGGGAATGTTCCTTCGCTCTCAGCCATCACCGTCGTATTGAAACGGATCAGTGGCTGCAATCGAGGTCGAATGGTTTTTCTCACTCGACAACTGCCGAGTTGATTGTGGCATCTGCCTATGCCCTTATCTCCTGCCTTTGGAACACGACATAGGCGATCGTGTAGACGAGCAACATGGCGGCAATCAGCCCCGAGAATTGCGGCCAGATCAAGAGGATGCTTTGATCGAAGGGCAGCGGCGCTCCAAGCAGGGCTCCCTGGAGCTGACTGACGAATATCAGGCCCAGCGCCCTGGTTGCCGGATTAAGAAGCGCAAGCGTCGCCTCGCCGAACAGCGTGTTGGGAGACAGTCGCGCAATGGCATGCGCGATTTCCGCCTGATGCACGGCCGTCATCGGATCGAGGGGATCGACAGGCGCTATCGCTCCAGCAAGAAGCGGCCCGATCATGCTCCAGAAGATCGTGAAGACGAGCCAGAGCGTCAACCCGGCAAGCGCCGACGTCGCGGGAGCTCGGAAGATCGTCGAAAACAGCATCGAGATCGCCAGCCAAACGCCGGCATAGGCAAGCGAAGCAATCAGGAAGGCCACGCCTCGCATGATTTCCTCGCCCGACGGCGGCAGGCCGAGCATCAGAATCCCCATGCCGGTGACGAGCAGCCAGAGCGTGACCAGGCAGATCCCTATGACCAGAAGCCCCCCGATGAATTTTCCGGCGAGCAGCGCATCGCGATAGATCGGCTGGGACAGGATACGGCTCATCGTGCGGCGGTTATACTCGCCGTTGATCGCGTCGAAGCCAAGCGCTATTGCCACAAGCGGCAACAGGAAGCCCAGGAAGGCGACGAAGGACGGCAGCGGCTCGCGGGCCGTTGTGAAGATGCGAAGGAAAAGGAACTGATCTTCGCTAAGGGTATTCTTGATCTCGCCGATTGCCGCATAGATCGAGCCGAAGGCGGTGAGGAGCACGAGCAGCATCACAAGATGCATACGCGGGCTCGTCATGTGATCGGCTGCCTCCTTCATGGCGACAGTGGAGAGACCGGCAAAGGGAGAGCCTTCACGCTGCATGATCCACCTGTTCGAAATAACGCACATAGACTTCATCGAGGCTCGAGCGATCCATCGACAGTCGCTTGAGACGGCCGCCGGCCGAAACGATCCTGCTGGCGATTTCGGGGCGAACATCCGTCTCCGCGTCGATACGGGTGACGTCCGATGCTATTGCGGTCATCCGCGTAATCCGTGGGACATCCGCAACTATCTTGGCGGTATCGCATCTTTCCGCTTCGACCTCGATGATGTACGACCCGCCAAGGACCTGGCTTGCGAGATCCGCAACGCGGCCGACCAAACCGACCCTGCCGCGATGGAAAAGCGCCACCCTGGAACAGATCGCCTGGACCATCGACAAGAGATGCGACGACAGGACGATCGTCATGCCTTCACCGGCGAGCTGTACGATGAGATCGAGGAGTTCCTGCGTCGACTGCGGATCGAGACCCGAGGTCGGCTCGTCCAGAATGGCGACTTCGCTTCCCTTTGCCAGCAGATCGGCAATACCGAGCCGCTGTCGCATGCCGCGGGAGAAGGTACATACACGGCGGTCGGCAACCTCCGTGAGGCGCACGCGCGCCAAGGCGCCTGCAATGTGCTGCTCCGCATCGGCAATGCCGGCCAGGCGCATGGTGTAGCGCAGATTCTCCCAGGCGCTCATGCTGTCGTAGAATCCGACGGCATCCGGCAAATAGCCAACCCTTCGCTTGACCTCCAACGGCTCGCGCAAGGGATCATGACCCAGCACGCGTACGCTGCCGCCATCGGCTTCGGTCAGTCCGAGCAAAAGCAGGATCGTCGTCGTCTTGCCGGAGCCGTTCGGCCCGAGCAGCCCAAAAATCTCTCCCTTATTGACCACCAGATCGAGACTTTCGACCGCAACAGCGCGGCCATAGTGTTTGGTGAGGCCCTTTGCCTCGATGACAGGCGTATTCATCGGCGTCCATACCTCGTGACTGCCATGGCGAGCACGATGACGGCGGCGCCGATCACGCCGAGACCGGCGGCTCCCCAAATGGTTGACGTTGTCACGGTGACACGGAAGTCCGCATTGTCGGATGCACCACTACCGTCCGCCCTTATGCTGACCATGTAATCGCCTGCAATGGCATTGTTCGATGGCGTCATGTGCACGGCAACCGTCTGCTGTGCACCGGGTGCGATGGTATCGAGCGCCTTCGGGTCAAGCTGAACATTCCAGCCACTGGGAGCATTTGCCGAAAGCTTGACCTCCGTCGCAGGTGCCGTTCCGGAATTGTTGATGGTGAAGTTGAACACCTGTTCTCTGCCGGCCACGGCCCTGCCGGAAAGCCGGCCATCCGGGCCTGACAGGGACATCGACGGCTGACCGGTGACATCGAGCACCAGCTGCGTCTTGCCCTGAACCTTCGGGCTGGACGCTTCCACCATGACTGGATACTTGCCGGCGGCAACATTCTGTGGCGGCTTTACGGATACCTTTACGGTCTTGGTTTCACCTGGCTTGAAGGGAAGGCTGGTCAGTTCCTGGCTGCCGTATTGTTCTTTGAACGTCGCGGCAAAGCCGGACGGAGCATCCGAAACGAGATTGAGGGTCTCGTTCTCCTGGCTGTCATTCTTGATGGCGACATCGAAATCGAAGTTCGAACGAGGCGTTCCCCTGAGCGCCGGCAGGCTCGGCGTCAGCGTCACCTTGTCTGGCTCCGCGGCAGCCAGCGTCATCGAAATTGGCAGTTGCAGTGTCTCGTTCGTGTCGGAGGTGCCGCGAACGGTAAAGTTATAGGTTCCGGGCTTGATGGAACCGGGTGTCGTAATCTTCAAGGTCAGCCTCTGGCTGTCATCGGAACCGACGATCGCGGCGCTGACGGGCTTGCCCGCACCATCCAGCTCCCATTTCCAGTTATCCGGCAGACCGTTGACTGAAAAGGCAATACGAGCCGGCGGCAGGTTTGAATTCGAAAGGGTCAAGGACAGGCTGGTATCTTCACCGATACGTTCGGTCAGAACCGGAAAATCCGTCGTCAACCACAAGCCCGTGGGTTTGGCTGGCGCCATTTGCGCGCAACCGACAGAGGCATACGAAACCATCCCGCCGGCAAGCACCATGGCCGGCAGGAAATGACGAAAGCGAGTCATCGCATCACTCCCAAATCAATAATGGCACGCTTGGCTCGGCAGCATTTGATGCGCCAAGACACTCGGACGATCCGGCGCAATTGCGACAAGAATCGGGCAAAGACATTAAATCTTCTTAATATGATCGCTTGTCATGGAAGCCCCGCAACAGAGCATTGCAGCGATCCTTGACGGACTTAACGGAGGAGACATTCCTCGTAGATGATCTGAAATTGAAGAAAATGCAAATTAGAATCAGATGTTTAATATGCATAGAGGCAGCGCGGAATTTTGATCGAGCGCTTTTCGAAAGGAATTTGGCATTGTTTCCGGGCCTGCGATCGGTCATCTTCTTCTTGCTCGTATTTTATATCACTTCATGATATTTTGAATGGAATTGACGAGGTGTGATTCTGAATAGGGGATGAATAAATGGAAGATTTTGAAGTTTTTATGAGGCCATATTAGCGTTTTTATTTGCCTTGGAGCATTGGCGCCGTACCCAGAGGCTGCGGACGCAAGGATTTTGGCAAGGCTGTAGTTGATAGTTGGGGGATTGATTGATGAAACGCGTTCTGATTGTTGAGGATGATCCGTTGATCGCGATAGATCTTCAACATGTCATCCATGATCTCGGGTATGAGACCTCGGGAATTGCCAACAGCTTTGAAAGCGCAAAGCGGCTCGCGCCGCATTCTGACCTCGCCCTGGTGGACGTCAATCTGGTCGACGGCGCCACCGGACCCCGCATCGGGCAATTTCTCGCCGGCGAATTTGGTATCTCGGTCGTCATGGTGACGGCCAATCCAGAAGCCCTCGCCGATGGGATTTCCGGGGTTATCGGCGTCATCTCCAAGCCCGCGCAACCGGCTACAATCAAGCAGGTGCTGGAGTTCATGTTGAATTACAAGAACCAACAGTTGCCCCATCCTCCGGCACTACGCCTGCTTTCGTTCGAAAGACGTGACCGCATCTAGAGAGGTGAAGCAGCATCATGGAAACGCGCGAGCCCCTCTGCCTTCTGTCATTGCGCCTGGAAAAGCTGCTGCAGCGTCATGGTGTCCTCGACGATCAAGGCCAGATGGAAACCTCAAAAACCGGTGAAATACCGGCTGAGCTTCAACAGAGACTGTCCGGGCTCATTGAAAACATGGCTGAGCTTAGAGGGCTGATCGACGTCGGCCAGGATGCTCGCCGTGGCAAATCGCTCTCCCTGGCGGTGATGCACGCCGCCTACGTCATGATGGAGGAAGTCTGCGGCGCATTGGAACGCAGCGAAGAAAAGCAATAGAAGTGCTTCCCGTTGCACGCCCGAAGGCGTGGATGTTGCGCTCCGCCGGAGCGAAACTATCGAGCACAGATCTCGATTTTCGCTGCGATCAGTCGGATCGCGACAGGCGCCGGAGCCGCCTCAAGGATTCGACCAGGAGTTTCTCATTCTCGAACATTCCGTTGAGATGGATCCTCGCCAACTGCTCCAGCAGTTCTTCGCCCACCTCAGTCAGGCCGATCAACACGCTGCGCTTGTCTTCCGGAGAAGGCGTGCGCACTGCCAAGCCCGCAGCCTCCAGCCGATTTACCAGCTGGACTGCACCATTGTGCTGTAACAGCATCTGTTCAGCCAACTCTCGCATCATGACCTGCCGCGCTGGCGCGACCTTGATCACAAGCAGGGCTTGATACTGCTGTGACGTTACACCAACTTCGGAAAGCGCGGCCTCGCTAAAGGAAAGAAACCGCCGCATGGCGAGGCGCACCCCCGCCAGACCGTGATAGACATCAGGATCCAGAGGCTCGGTCACGTCAAATTCACGTCTGTGAGATCGTCTGGGCCGCTTGTCCGGGTGCATTCACATCATCCTCTATCTCTAGCGAGACGATATATTTTAGACACGCCCCGACTGGCAAGCATTTAGGGTAGACGTGACATTTGGCCTGCGTGCGGATGCCGTTTGCATTGCTTTCAGGAAAGCCCCCGACCTGCTTCTCGACAACTTAACGCCATTCGTCATGCGTCTGAGGCGGATGAGCGATACGAGTCGCCTCCTTTGGCAACATTCATCATTCCCCTAAAAGGCGATTCACTCGTCGGAATATTTCTACTTATGCTCCGGTTCGCATTTGCGATCCTTCGATCGGACAACTTGGCGAGACTAGGTCGATGTGCTTTCGGCAGCTCAATTAAATCTCGTATTTTATATCACTACATGACATATAGCGTTAGGAGATTTTCACTATCACTTAGGCAAATGATGTCATCGCGCTTCCGTAAACCAAAATTACTCCGTCGCTCCCGCGTTGTCTTGGGCTCGATCAATCTATGGCGGCCGCGGCTGGTGTTCTGGACGGGGGCGCTGGCGATCGGCGTGATTAGTGTCGGCTTTGCCAAGCTTGCCGATCTAGCACAACGCGCCTTTGCCGGAGTAACGAGTTCTGGGGAGTGGGGCTGGCTGCTGCCGCTTGCACTGACGCCGCTCGGCTTCATGCTTTCTGCCTATCTGGCGGCGACCTTGTTTCCGAATTCTCAAGGAAGCGGCATTCCCCAGGCGATTGCGGCGCGGCATCTGCATCATGACGAAGATCGCACGAAACTGTTGTCGCTAAAGGTCGCTCTCGGCAAGATCGTGCTAACCACACTGGGGCTCTTTTGTGGCGCCTCGATCGGCCGCGAGGGGCCGACGGTGCAGGTCGGCGCGTCCTTCATGCTGGCGGTTGCCCGGCTCAGTGGCATGGCACAGGCGAAGGGATTGATCCTGGCGGGTTCCGCCGCAGGCATCGCGGCCGCATTCAACACGCCTCTTGCCGGCATCGTCTTTGCCATCGAGGAAATGAGCCGCGCCTATGAATCGCGCGCCAATGGCCTGGTACTGATGGCCGTCATTCTCTCCGGTCTCGCAGCACTCGGCCTTTCCGGCAGCTACAATTATTTTGGCACGGCCGATGTTGCGCCGATAGTGCTCAGGGACTGGATCGCCATGCTGATCTGTGGCGTCGGCGGTGGTACGCTCGGGGCTGCCTTCAGCGGCCTTGTCCTTTACAGCGGTATTCGCATCCGCCGCTGGGCTTTGCCGCAGCCTCTGGCACGCGTCGTCATGTTTGCTGGCCTATGCGGTCTTGCCATTGCCATTATTGGCGTCGTGTCGGGTGGCAACACTTTCGGCACCGGCTATGAACAGGCACGTGGTGCAGTCGAGGGCTATGCCCTGCCCGTGTTGTTCTTCGCCGAAAAGCTGCTGGCGAGTTTCCTATCGATGATCTCGGGTATTCCGGGTGGCATCTTCGCGCCGTCTTTGGCCGTTGGCGCCGGTCTCGGCAGTACGGTTGGCTCATTGCTCGGCACTAGTATCGCGCTGGCGGCGATCCTTGGCATGGCGGGCTACTTCGCGGGCGTCGTACAGGCGCCGATGACCGCCTTCGTCATCATATTGGAAATGACTGGCGACCATCAGGCTGTCATCCCGATCATGGCCGTGTCGATGATCGGCTATGTGACATCGCGCTTGCTATCGCGCGAGCCCTTGTATCACGGGCTGTCGCGCGTCTTCATCGCCGCAGCGATCCGCGCACGGCGTAGCACGGAAAGAAATCTATCCCACACCTAGTTGGCTCGGAAGGGCCATCGAGCGAGACCCTGCAAACGACAAGCGTCAACGCACCTCGGGAATGGAGCTCAACGATATGACCTCATTCTGGAATGCAACCGTGATCTTCCCGGTCATGGCGATCTCGTCGCACATTGAAGCGCCCCAGGCGATTTTCGTTTCGGATCAACCGTCCGATTGCGCAGACGTCGTTGAAAAGGTTCTGATCAAGACCAAAGGCCGGCTCCTGTCGTTTAGCTCAACCAAGGATAAATGCACGGTTGTTTTTCTTCTGGATAAGGACGGGGAGCGTCCCGAAAAAGTTATCATAAAGGTCGATAGAAACAAGATTTTCGACAAGATCGAATAGTTTCTCGTACTGCAAGGATACAATCATAGATTGCCATCTTCACGCAACTGAGTATCTCTCGCACTGAAGATGAAACTGAAAATACAATATTGAAGCCCTCGGCGGCTTTCAGTTGATGGTTTGGTTCCAATGGAAGTGGATGATCGTTCATGACAGGCAAGATCACGCGCAGAATGATATTTCTAGTATGCGCGTTTCTCATCGTGCTGACGGCACTTGGTCTTCTGATGCGATTGTATGGCCCGATGGCAGAAAGTCATCAAAAATACGGCGAGATTACCAAGGTTTAGGGCGATCTCGTTAATCGCCAGGTCGGCGGCAAATTGACTTGGGGCCGTTTCTTGTGTGTTTGGATTTTCGGCGCGCCAGCTCAATGCGAGCCTGTCGGCTCGGAGCCCAGATCCGCGTGACATGATAGCGATCGAGAGCTGGGCTCCATTACATGAACGGGCGTGGTGGATCACGTTTGTGCCGGTCTAAGTGAGGCGGAAGCCACAATCAGCCCGGCCGCTCTCAAGTGAGAGAAATTACCAGGCGTCAATTGCAGGCATCGATCCGTTTCAACGCGGCGGTGATGCCTGAGAGGGAATAGGAATAGCTGGTGGCGGTTCCCCGCTTCGAAGTAGCGTGCAGTTCCAATTTGTCGCCCGACTTCAGCGCCTGGATCATGGACGGCTGGTCAGCTTCGTTCTGAACCCAGCCGTGCCTGTCCTGGGTGAACATCGCAAAGGTTTTGCCGCCAATCACGGCGGTCATCGGCGCACCTTGCCTGAGATCGTAACCCACCATTGCCTCCGGGACGTAGTCCTTTCCCGATGGGTGCGCGACCATAAAGAAGTTGTCGCCATGATCCACATTGGCGGGCATCTGCGCCGTCGGCGTCGATAGGATATAGCAACTCGTGCCGCCGTCGGACTTATAGGAAAATGCGCCCCATGCACCGAATTGATCGAGGCGGACGGGCGGTGCGGCGTGAGCTGCGGTGATTGCGGACATGGTGAGTACGAGAGAGGCTGCGAGAATTTTGACAGTCATCGTTTCCTATCATTTCTTCTGTCAAGGAAGCCCGGCGCGAACATGCACGTAGACATCTCGTCATGCTTTCAAGCTTGCCGCTACTGATCGGCCCGCTGCGGGCAATTTCCTTCGAGATTGATCTGGACCCGATCCGCCGATCGCGAATCGGTCGCTTTTCATAACGCGGATTTTGTGTCATGTCATGATATATATGGAGGCCAGTGATTTGCCTATCGGCGCGTAGGCTTGCATAGGTCTCGAAGCAGCCAATAAGCACAATCCACCAAGGGGCATGTTCATGGCAGACGCCGAGAGGTCGAACCTCGATCATGGAAAGGCTCGCGGCCCGACGGAAGATGGCCCTGCTCGGCGTGTCGCAAATAACGGTACGGCGGAGCACGACCAAGACTTGCGGTTGGGCTTACTTTTGCTGTCGGCTCTGGCACTCGGCCTCGGCATCGTGACAGGCCTGGGGGCGGTCCTGTTCCGCGATTTGATTGCACTTCTTCACAACCTGTTCTTCAACGGCACTCTCTCGATCGCCTATGACGCAAACGTGTTCACCGCACCCAGTCGATGGGGTGTGTTCATTATAGCCGCGCCGGTTATCGGAGGGATCATCGTCACTTTTGTCGTCAGCAATTTTGCGCCGGAGGCCAAGGGACACGGCGTCCCCGAGGTCATGAACGCCATCTATCATCATGAGGGTCGCATCCGGCCGATTGTCGCGGTCGTGAAATCTCTCGCTTCTGCCGTCGCAATCGGTAGCGGCTCGTCGGTCGGTCGCGAGGGGCCCATCATTCAGATCGGTTCGGCACTGGGATCAACCCTTGGACAGATCATTCGCATGCCGATCGGCCAGCGCATCGTCATGGTTGCGGCCGGCGCCGGCGCGGGCATCGCCGCGACTTTCAACACGCCGATTGGCGGCGTCATGTTTGCCATCGAACTGATGATGCCGGAAGTCAGTGTCAGCACCTTCCTGCCGGTCGCAATCGCCACGGGAGCCGCAACGTTCGTCGGCCGATGGTTCATCGGCCAGCAGCCTGCATTCCTCGTGCCCCCCCTGCAGGCGCTGACGACCGATGGAAGTGCCGTCATACTACTGTTTCTCTACACCGCGCTCGGCGCCGTGGCCGGCGTCGCGGCCGCCGCCTTCATTCACGGCTTGCATCTGGCCGAAGACTGTTTTGAGAAAATTCCAGGCCGCTACACGCGCCATATCCTCGGCATGTGGCTTCTTGGCCTTCTCATGTACGTTCTCTTTGACCGTTTCGGCCAGTACTATGTCGATGGTGTCGGGTACGCCACGATCGAGAGCATTTTGGTCGGTCACACGACGACCCTTGGGCTCCTGGCCTTGCTGTTCGCATGCAAGTTGATCGCAACATCGACCAGCCTGGGTGCGGGATCTTCCGGCGGCATCTTCTCGCCATCGCTCTTCATGGGCGCGACGCTCGGTGGAGGCTTTGCAGCTGTTCTCCAGGCGCTCGGAGTTCCGCTTCCGATCAGCATCCCGGCCTTTGCCATGGTCGGCATGGGTGCGATGGTCGGCGGTGGCACCGGCGCGGTGATGACGGCCATCACCATGACATTCGAGATGACCCGGGAATATGACATCGTCATGCCGATGATACTCGCGGTCGCCACCAGTGTCGGTGTCCGGCGACTGCTTTCCCGCGAGAATATCTACACGCTCAAGCTGGTCCGCCGGGGCCGGCCGATACCTAAGGCGTTGCATGCCAACATGTTTCTGGTGCGCCATGCCCACGAAGTCATGGACAGCGACATCCTTATATTGCCGGCGGAACAGAGCTTCGACGAGTTTCTACGTCAGCACGAAGAGGAGGGACGGCTTCGCCACGTCGTCGTGATTAAGGGCAGCCATGTGTTTGGCGTCATACGCATCAACACGGGCCTGCGTCGCGGTCTGGAGGATCGTCATACCGGCATAAGCCTCGGCGATATCGCCAGCCGCGATTTTACCATCGTCGGCACAGAAATGATCGCCTCCGACGTCATTCAGCGGATATGGCGAAAGAACGCGTTCATGGCCGTGGTTGTTCGCGGGCACGGAGTTCCGCGAGAGGCCGATGTTGTCGGCGTCATCACCAGGGAGCACGTCGCCAATTCGGTGGCTGATGGTCTCAAGATCTATCCCAGGTGAGGGAGCGCTCGCAATTCATTGTAGGATCTTGCCAATTATTCGACCAATGTGGGAGGCGATGCGTTGCTTCTCGCTGAATAGCTCGGCTGTCCGCTTAAATGCATGATGAAGACGGCGAAGGCCGCGATTGAACAAAGCAGGATAACGAGCGGAATGATCACCGTGTTCAGAACGCCCATGAGGGACGGCATTGTCTCAGGATTTCTCCTTACGATATCGGAATCGGCACGCGCTGTCGCCGGAGTACGCAATTCGGGCAGTCGAGCGTTTACCCGCCCGCGAGGCACTTCGACACGGTGTCGTCGGGACCGCGTTTTAAATGCTTTGAAGTGCACTATCTCAGCCATGGTCATGTCCTCGGAAGGTTGAAAGTAAATCCCGGATACATCTCGGATCGCATAAGCTGTCTCTGCGATATTGGCGCCTGCCGCCGAGTCATCCTAATCGAGAATGGAAGGCAGGGATCACCGGCTTTGCGCCGTAGCGGTATGGGCGGACAGATGCGTTGGACTTTTTGCATCATAATCCAACACAGATCCAACCTCACCGAAAACGTGAACGTTGCCTCCATGGTTTTTAAGCGTGCCGGCAACAGAGCCATGGATCGTCACGATCGCGCCGGCTTCCACGATCAGATCGTGACAAATCGTTCCGTAAAGCTCAAAGGTTCTTCCTCGCGCAATCGTGACACTTCCGATAATGACACCATGAAACTCCACATCGCGATCTAGCCGTACCGAGCCATCAATTCTGACATCAAGCCTTTCCACCCCAGTTTCCTCCATGGCTTACGTGTCGTTGTTATTGCAAAGGACCAGTTGGCGGCTCCGCCATAGGGTCCATTGGTCCAATATATGTCACGTCATGATATAATTAAATGGGAGATCGACGAGATCCGAGAGAAAATCGGCTGAATCTGCGCAATCTTCTGTCCGGCTGCAGGCGGCGGCTGGACGAGCGGCGCATGGCAGGCTGCAGCCAAGGACGTCACCGTTGTTGGCAATCCGCCTGGAATTTGGGGCATGGTATAAATTTCATTAAGAGAAAAATGCGCCCGGTCTGTACAATCTATATCATGCCGTGATATAAAACGCCCCTCTCCACTCGTGGAATTGACGGGTCTGCTACCGATGGCGCCAAAGCAAAAGACAAACGCAATAACGGCGCTTTTCGATGACCTTGCCAGCGCGAACGAGGCGATTGAGCGTCTGGTTTCCGTTGGCATCCCTCCGACAAAGATCGAGGTGCTGACGGGACCCGATGCCATCGCATTTGCGGCCAACGAAGACAATGGGTTTTGGCAAAAGCTGGCAACATTGCTATTCGAGGACGACGACAGGACCGCGCTCCTGCGAGACTTGCGTCACGGAAGCCACCTGCTTGTTCTCAGTGATCTGGAATTCGGTGAGGATGATCTCGCGCTCGACATTCTCGACAATGATGATCTTTGGGATGCTCGTGACAGCCGTCTTGAGAAGTGAAACTACGTTGCTTGCAATTGGATAGACGATCCTCGTTTGGCGCCGGTTGTCCGGCTGCGCTGTGAGGCAGCGTCGGCCTGCGCCACCGTCTCCAGGCAACGTCAAAGCCGATCGTCGATCTCCAACGAAGGAGTCACCTTGTCTTGTGAACCCCGAGGCACATACCCGCCGATTGGTGTTCTGAAGCCGGTTGCGGAGAATGTCTGGCTTGTCGACGGTCCGCTTATTCGGTTTGGCATGCCATGGCCGAGGATGTCGTTCCCGACGCGAATGACCGTGATCAGGCTTGCCGGTGGCCTTTTCATTCATTCACCGATTGCACTTTCGTCCAATTTAAAAAGGCATCTGCAAGAATTGGGCTCCCCGCGTTGGATCGTGGGGCCGAACCGTATCCATTATTGGTGGATCCCCGATTGGAAAGACGCCTATCCCGACGCGGACATCTATCTTGCCCCGCGCATTCGCGAACAATCCAAGGGGCGCATCACTTTTGCTGCGAAGGACCTGTCGAGGACGACCGGCTATCCGTGGGATGACGAACTCGCAACCTTGCCCGTAGAAGGCAGCTTCATGACTGAGATAGAGTTTTTTCATCCTGAGAGTCGTACATTGCTGCTCACCGACCTCATCGAGAATTTTGAACCCTCCCGGCTCGATGGCTTCCTTATGCGCTGTCTTACATGGCTTGGCGGAGTGCAGGACCCGCATGGAAGCATGCCCCGGGACATGAGAGTGACGTTCATGCGAAATCCCCTAAGCCTCAAGGCTGCCGTCGAAAAGATGATCGAATGGGATCCCGAGCGGATTATCCTGGCCCACGGTCGCTGGTACGAAACGGACGGCACCCGGGAATTGCGTCGCGCTTTTGGTTGGTTGCTTGGCTAGGCTTGCACCCTGTCCAATGTCAGGTGCCCTGACTTTGCCCGTCGCCGGACGTTTTTCATCGCAAATGGAACCTTGAGCGTTCGAAATTGCCAGCAGTCGATCTCCTGCAATCGTCCAGTCCTGTACATGGAAGGCTCGACGAACACGCGCGATCGTATCCACTCGCATTAACTCCCCCTCCATCCGCCCGTAAAGGACAGATGGTCACACGCAACAGGAGGGGTCAAAATTGAAAATTGGACGCCGGTCACCCCGCCACAGGGGTCAATATTCACGCCGAAATACAGTCGGAGCCTCGAAGCATATCTGGGTCCACGATCAACTGGGAGGTCTGGAGGTTTTTTCGCAAAATGGCATCGATGTTACTGCGGTGGGGCAGGGGCGTTGAAGTCCTGGCGATCCTCGACAAGACAAACGAGCGGAAATATTCGGGCGCTACATTGCTCGACGCGGCCACCACTCCGGTCTGGATCGATTTCGAGCCGCCGATTGCGCATAACAAGATCATGGCAATTGATGAGCGGCTAGCGATCGGCGCGTCGTACAACTGCACGGCCTTGGCTCAGAAACGGGATGTGGAGAACGCGACCGTCTTGGAGAGTCGAGAACTGGCGCGAGAGTATTTGGCGAGTTGTGATAGCCGGCTGAAGGGTTCTCGTCCGTTCGAAGCATCCTGAGAAAATCGGTGATCGAATGGCCGCAGTCAAAAAGTTCTGTCCCTAGTGCGAGGCAGAGCGTGATTGCCTTGCGGCACTTCATGCGAAACGTCGATTGGGGTGCCAATTTCGCACGGCGCGCCGTAAAGGAGCCGTCTCACAGAAACCTGAACGACGTCATGTAGCGTACGAAAAATAGTCAGCAAACTCTACTTTGGCGCGCGAATTTCACTTTCTTAAATATAAGCAATGTCTATCATATATATATGCGATATTATCTGCACCAGGATGATGATGGCGACTATTCCATTCTGGACATGCGCACCTTCGAGGTTGTGACGCGCTCCGGTGTGACGCTAGACCGACTGCACCTTGAAGCCGCAAAGACGTTGCTTAGCCTTCTAGAAGAACTAGACCGTCGCAGAGAGCTGCCAAATTAACAGATCGCTGCATCGCAGCTGCCTAATGGGCTGAGTTCGTATACCGCTAATATCTGAATTTACTCGGTCGTTGACGGGTCTCATTCTCCCGGTAAGTCGCGATCCAAGGGAGGATGCCACGATGCCTGTTGAAGCGGGATCTTTCGAAAAGTCGGCCGAAAAGGGTGCTGTCGTTGTGGGGGCGATCCAAACCCATCCCCATCCCACCGTCGAAGTGACGAGGCACAGGTCCGAAACCGTGTTGCGGTTGAAAGCTGATGGTCGATCAATCGATGACATAGCACGGGAAGCCGATGTTAGCCGATCTACGGTGATCAGAATTCTACGCTATGTTGAAAGAGCCGCGGCAGGTTAGCCTACCGCGCAGGACCGTTTGAACGCGCGACAAGCTAGCACTTTTGCGAGTACACAGCTAGGCGAAGCCGCAGCCTTGTCAGCCACCGAACGCGGAGAAAAACCAAGAAAGTCAATACAAAGGCTCTCGATCAACTGCGCTGACTGCAGGATCGGGTGCTGTTGCCCGAAATGGCGACCATATCCATTCACGATCAAGGGCAGGTTGCGGTGTTGCGGGAAGGGCTTTACCAGATCCAGCAGGCCATCAATGAGCTTGGGGACATGCTGGGTGGACCGAACACGGCCTAAGCCAGTCCTTGCTTTGGATCGGCACCCTCCGGTTTCCGGTTGTTTGATAGGCTGCGTTGTGCGCCTTATAAAAACCGCAGTGCCTTTCTGTTTTCCTCGGGACAGCGGTCGCTAAAGTGGAGGGCTGCCGTCAATCGAGTAAGATCGTGAAGCTTATCGGGATAGGTCAACCCGCAGCGATAGAGCTTGATCAGCTTTGTAAAACGAATATTCGGATTTCCAACCCTCTGACGTTTCCAAGAGTTCGCGTGAGATCGATGCGAAAACAGCGGAGTCGAGGGTCCGGATTGGCTCAAGATCAAAAGGTAATCTCAACATCAACCGCCTTCGGCCGATGCTGGTCGCGGTCGCGGTTTTTGTGACGAAACGGATGGTCCGGCCAAATTTGTCCTGGCGCAGGAGAGTTCAAATCGTTCAGATGACTAAACTGCGCAACCAATGGCGATGGTATCGTTGATGAGTGCGGCCGTTGGGTCCTCGCCGGATGTGGTCACCATTGACGCCCTCTGATTAGCCAGGGGGCCAAGCAAACAAACAGGACCTGTAAGTATCGGTAGTTTCGCGTCACCGGCCCGATGGCCGCGCGAAGCCGGATCGCTGTATTTCGACCCAAGTATGATTTCCTTCCAGCGCGCCAATAGGTCGTCGGCGTTCGATAGTCTGAATGATCTGGAAACTTGGCGAGGTTCCTGCGTTGGTCACCGCGAGGGCTGTGCATTGGCAGCCAGTTTCCAAGGGCTGGATCTTAATTCTGAACTCCCCATCAGATCGCCGATCTGACAAGCCAGCCTCTCTCGGCCTCCCTCTCGTCTTGGGTTCCAAATGAAGTGAATTATGATCGAAAGCAATCATTTATGATTTCCCCCGGTCGTGACCGGGGTTTTATGCGTTAGAACTAACGCATTAGCTGTTAATTTTTCTTGACAAGATCGTAAAAGATCATAGAAAGATCGAAATCGATCATATCTTGAGGTTTGGAGGAGGCCTTCTGGTGAGTGAGATCTTGTCCGAAAACGAATTCAAATCCGCGGCCGTGCGCCAGGCTCGGCTGCTCGACCACTTGCGCGAGGAGGTTTTCGCCGACGCGCAGAAGCTGAAGGATGTGCTCGGCGTGTCGATTGCGACCGTCAGGCGTGACCTCAATGAGCTTGAGACGCGCGGGCTTTTGAAGCGCATGCACGGTGGTGCCGCCCTTATCAATCAAACGACGCGCGACTACACGACTCCGGTTCGCGAGTTGACCAATGCTGAGGAAAAGGCGCGGATTGGTGCGGCTGCGGCAGAGCTTGTCGTCGAGGGGGATGCCGTCCTGATCGACAGCGGTACGACCTCCCTTCAGGTTGCCAAGCGCCTTGCGGGGCGTCAGTCTCTGACCTTTGTCACCAATGGCACCGACACCTTGGCTCAGCTGGTTGCCGGCGGAGCTCGCAGCCTGCATTTCATCGGCGGAGAATATATCGATCTCAACCACTCGCTGGGCGGCCCCATGGCGGTTGATGCCGTACGCCGCTTCAGCGTGGACAAGGCAATTCTAAGTGTTACCGCCGTCGATCTTGAGAGGGGTCTGATCGCTACGCTTAATCCGCAGATTGGCGCAGTCCAGCAGGCAATGATCGAAGTGGCAAGGACCGTGATCGTCGTTGCCGATCATTCCAAGTTTCAACGTAGCGCGCTCTCGGTCATCGCTCCGCTGCGCGATGTCGATCACATCGTCACCGATGAGGAGACGCGCCCGCTTACGCGGTCGATGCCGGGTGATCTGCGTTCCAAGTTCATTTTTGTCTGACCCCCAGGTCAGCTTTGCCCGACGGGAGGGTCGTTTTGGTCGGAATATCTGTCAAGAACCTGGTGAAGCACTGGGGCGATTTCAAAGCCGTCGATAATGTCAGCTTTCAAACGGACAAGGCGGAGTTCGTCGCGCTCCTCGGTCCGTCCGGTTGTGGCAAGTCGACGACACTCAGGCTTATTGCTGGTCTTGATAGCGTGACGTCGGGAAGCATCTGCATCGATAATCGCGATATAACGGAATTGGCACCGGCAAAGCGCAATCTTTCGATGGTCTTCCAATCCTACGCGCTGTTCCCGCATCTCAACGTTGCCGAGAACATTCTTTTCGGCTTGTCCGTCCGCGGTGTGCCCAAGACAGAGCAGCAGGCACGCCTCAAACGAACGGTCGATCTTCTGGGTCTTGGACATCTCCTCGAGCGCAGGCCAAGCCAGATGTCCGGCGGTCAGCAGCAGCGGGTTGCGCTCGGACGCGCCCTGATATCCGAAACGCCGGTCTGCCTGCTCGATGAGCCGCTTTCCAATCTCGACGCCAAACTCAGAGCAGGCATGCGCAGCGAGATACGCGCTCTCCAGAAGAGGCTTGGCATTACGATGATCTACGTTACGCATGACCAGACCGAGGCCATGAGCATGGCCGATCGGGTCATTCTGCTCAACAAGGGGCAGGTCGAACATGCCGGCCCGCCTGCGGAGCTTTACGAAAAGCCGGCCTCGGTCTTTGTCGCCCAATTCATCGGCACTCCGCCCATGAATATTCTCGATATGGCGACCGCAGGAAATGGCTCCGTCATTGCCGGCGGATCAAGAAAATTGACGCAGGTGCCCCCGGAAACTTTGCGCTTCGGCATTCGGCCGGAGCATCTGCGGCTGGCGGAAAGGGGCGAGCCGGCGAAGGTGGTTTCCAGCGAGTATTTCGGGGCAGATACCATTTTTCTATGCCGCATTGGCAGCCAGACCTTACAGGTGAAGGTGCCGGGCAGACCCGGAATGAATGAGGGGGATGCCGTCAATCTCGATTGGGACGCGTCTGCCATGCACTTTTTCGACAAAACAAGCGGGCTCAGGCGTGAAGATGTCTCGCCTGCGAACGGTAATTAGTGGAGGACGCAAATGACACTTTTCAGCAAACGGACGACCCTGAAACTCGCCGCCGCCGGTCTTTCCTATCTCGCTCTCGGCGTGGGAATAGCATTGGCGCAAACAAGAATCGATTTCTATTATCCGGTGCAGGTTGGCGGCCCCGTCACCAAGATTATTGATGGCTATGTGCAGAAGTTCATGGCGGCAAATCCTGATATTGTCGTTGCCCCGATCTATGCAGGTAACTATAACGATACGACCACCAAGGCACTGACGGCGGCAAAGGCCGGGACGCCGCCTGCCGTTGCCGTTTTGCTCGCCACGGACGTCTTTACCCTGATAGACGAGGACGTTGTCGAACCCGTCGACGATTTCATCAAGACCGACGATGACAAAGCCTGGGTGAAGGGGTTCATGCCCGCCTTTATGAAGAGCGCCCAGACCGAGGATCATCTCTGGTCGATCCCGTTCCAGCGCTCCACCGCCGTTATGTATTACAACAAAAAGGCCTTCAAGGACGCGGGCCTCGATCCGGAAAAGTACCCAACCACCTGGGAAGAGATGGTGACCGCCGGCAAGGCGGTTACCACGAAGGATTCTTCCGGCCAGATCAGCCGCTGGGGTGTCGGCATCGCCGGCAATATCGGTTCCGCACAATGGCTCTTCGGCGCGTTGGTTGCCGAAAACGGTGCCAAGCTTGTCAATGACGAGGGGACTGAAACCTATCTGACGGACCCAAAAGTCGTTGAAGCCCTGCAATACTGGGTCGATCTGTCGAAGAAGGATGCCATCCATCCGCCCGGCATTTTCGAATGGGGCACGGCGCCCGCCGATTTCCTGGCAGGTCGCGTCGCCATGATCTGGCACACAACCGGCAATCTCGCCAACATCCGCAAGAATGCGACGTTTGACTTCGGCGTCGCCCCGTTCCCGGGACATCCGACGCCAGCCTCGGTTCTGGGCGGCGGCAATCTCTATCTTTTCAAGGATGCGTCCGATGATCAGAAGGCTGCCGCGTTCAAGTTCGTCAAATTCCTGACGTCGGACGAGATCCTCGCCGACTGGGCGGTCCAGACGGGCTATGTGGCTCCCAGAGATGGTTCCTGGGCAACCGACGTGATGAAGAAGTATGTTGCCGAGACGCCGCAAGCCCTCGTCGCGCTCAAGCAGATTCCAGCATCGGTCCCGGAGTTTTCCACCCATGAAAACGCGCGCACGACCAAGATTCTGAACGACGCGCTGGCTGCGGCCCTGACCGGCAGCAAGGCGCCTGCGGCAGCAATGGCTGACGCCCAGAAGGAAATTGACCTCATCCTCAAGCAATATCGCTGATCTGCTGTGACGGCACGTTGCCAGTTCCGCAGCGTGCTTTCCTCCTTCAGCGATGGAAAACTCCGGCCGACAGGATTAACGATGAACAAATCTCGCAATGTCCTTTTCGGGAGCTTGCTGCTGTTGCCGGCCGCGGTTCTCCTTTGGGTGTTCACATACCAGCCGATCGTGGCAACGATCTATCACAGCTTCTTCTCCACACCGAAAGGCAAGAGAGCAGCCGTCTTCGTCGGAACCGATCAGTACGCCCGCATGGTGGCTGATCCCGTTTTCTGGCAGGCTCTTGTCAACAACATCGTCTACGCCGCGGTGACGATTCCCGTTTCCATGGCGCTCGCGCTTGCCATGGCTCTCTTCGTCAACAGCCGGATAACCGGCCAGGGCTTTGTCCGCATGGCATACTTCACGCCGACGGTGCTCCCAATGGTCGCCGTCGCGAACATCTGGCTATTCTTCTACGCTCCGGGCTATGGGCCGATCGATCGCCTGCTCTCGATTGTTGGGCTCGGCCATAACAATTTGCTGGGTATGCCGAGCACGGCGCTTGGGGCATTGATCGTTATCACGATCTGGAAAGAAGCCGGATTCTTCATGATCTTTTATCTGGCCGCCTTACAGCAGATATCACCGACGCTCATCGAAGCGGCTCGACTGGAAGGTGCATCACCTGCGCAGATCTTTCGTCGTGTCACGGTACCCTTAATCATGCCAACGACGCTCTTCGTCCTCGTTAATGCGATGATAGGCGCCTTTCGGCTCGTCGATCATGTGATTGCCCTCACAAAAGGTGGCCCGGACAACGCAACGACGCTGCTCTTGTATTACATCTACGAAGTCGGATTCCAATATTGGGATACAGGCTATGCGGCTGCCCTTACCGCCTTCCTGCTTGCTCTTCTAGCAATCATTGCTCTTTTCCAGTTCGGCTATCTCGACAAGAAGGTTCACTATCGATGAGCAACGCGATATCTCTTCGCGCTTCCGGCGCAACGACTATCGGTGCCTGGCTTCTGGCACTGGTGTGGATATCGCCGATGCTATTTGCGCTCTGGGCTGCATTTCATCCGTCCACGGGCTCCAGCAATTTTGACCTGACCGCGCCCTTGACCCTGGACAATTTTCGCCAGGTGCTCTCCGCCGCGCCATTTCCCCGTTACTTCCTGAACACATTCATGCTGGTGACATTGATCCTGGTCAGCCAGATCGTTGTGTGCACCCTGGCGGCCTATGCATTCGTATGTTTTCCGTTCCGCGGATCCGGTGTTCTGTTCATGCTGGTGTTGGTTCAGTTGATGATCATGCCGGAAATCCTGTTGGTCGAAAATTATCGCACCCTTGCGAGCCTTGGTTTGCGCGATACGATCGTTGGCATGGGGATGCCCTATCTTGCCTCCGCATTCGGGATATTTTTGTTCCGTCAGACATTCAAGAGCGTCCCGAAGGAACTCGAAGAGGCCGCAAGGCTTGAAGGCGCGAACGCGTTGCAGGTTCTTTGGCGCGTCTTCGTGCCTCTCGCCAAGCCGACCTATGTCGCCTTCGGCCTCGTAACCGTCAGCTATCATTGGAACAATTTCCTTTGGCCGCTTGTGGTCACCAACTCGGTCGAGACCCGGCCGATTACCGTGGGATTGCAGGTCTTCGCAACCGTCGAGCAGGGTGTCGACTGGAGTCGCGTAACGGCAGCGACACTGCTTTCCGTCGCGCCGCTTCTCGTCGCCTTCATCATTTTCCAAAGGCAGTTTGTCCAGAGCTTCATGCGGGCGGGCATCCGCTAGTCACATCCGGCAATCCCGCAGAAAGGAACGTACGTTATGTTGATAGCGCATATCTCCGATTTCCACGTCTTTGCTGAGAGACCTGAGACCCGGCAGGTTCGGCTTGACATTGCAGTGGTCGCGCGCCGGGTCGTCGAGGATCTGGCGAGTTTTGCGCCTGCCCTTGATGCTATTGCTTTCACGGGGGATTTGACGGATGGCGGCTCGCTCGAGGACTATGCCCTGTTGAAGGAGATACTCTCGCCGCTGCGCATCCCGGTCCTGATGGTTCCGGGTAATCACGACAAGCGCCGGGCATTTCGCGCAGCCTTTGCAGACAGGCTCCCTTTCGAAGATGGCGCTTTCCTCAACTATGAGAGCCGGATCGGAGATTTGAGGGTGCTTGCGCTCGACACGCTGATCGAGGGCCGGGGCGAGGGGGCTCTCGCGCCGGAAAGCCTGAACTGGCTCGCCGGAAAGCTCGCTCATGCCACGTCGGACCCGACAATGATCCTGCTGCATCACCCGCCATTCCCATCCGGCATGGCATCGCTCGACGGCGCTTCGCTGGGTGAGGGGCGCGATGAACTGGCCGCAATGCTGCTTGCCCACAAGAACCCGTTGATCGTTCTGGCCGGCCATATTCATCGGCCGTATCAGGCGATCTGGAGCGGCGCCTATTGCGCCGTCGGTGGGAGCCCGGCCTTCCAGGTGGCGCTCGATCTGGAGGCGGATCGCCATGAGCCCGACTGCATATCCCAACCCTACGCTTACTACGTCTATCGCATCGGCCAAGACGGGGAGTTCACGGTTCACTCCCGCTTTGTCCCTCTTGATCGCTAAAGGAATGAAAAATTGAATAACGAATATGAGCGCGTAAAGGTCATTGCCATTGAAGCGGGTGAAATCGCCATGCGGCACTTCAGTGGCCTATCCACGCTTGATGTGGAGGCCAAGGGACCCCTTGATCTCGTCACGGCCGCCGACCGCGACGTGGAACGTTTCATTTGTGAGCGGTTGGCTGCGGAATTTCCTGAGGATGGCATATTCGGCGAGGAAGGTAGTGCGGTCGCAGGCCGCTCGGGGCGAGTATGGGTTATCGATCCCATAGACGGGACCTTCAATTTCGTGCGCGGTAGCGATGGTTGGGGCATATCGATCGGCTTGGTCGACGGCAACGTTCCCAAGTTCGGTGTCGTCAATACACCGGCAAGGGGTGAGCTATTTGCCGGAGGGGAAGGACATCCGCCGTCACTGAATGGCGAAGCCCTGCCCCGCCTGCGCCCGTTCAATCCAAGCTGCGCCGCCGTGGGTGTGGGGATTCATCCGAAGGTCCCAAACGCGAAGGGACTGAAACTGATCGATCAGATCGTTGTGGACCTGAACCTCGCTTTCCGGGTCACCGGTTCGTCGGTCATATCTCTGATCGATATCGCGAAGGGGTCCGTTGACGGTTACATCGGTCGGGGAATTCCGAGCTGGGACATTCTCGGCATGCTCCCTTGCCTTCATGGACTCGGCATTGAGACCACGATCAACTGGCAGGAAGAGGGGCTCGCTACGGAGCTCGATTTCGTCTGCGGCACCCCTGAGATCATAGATATGGTGCAAGCGCTGGATTGATCGGACCGCAGTTCACCCCTGTTCGTCGATGACAAGGTCTTCTGTCTGCTTCCCTTCCGGGGCAAGACAGCGAGATCGAGGAAAAAAGATGGCCTCCACGATCGTCATGATCAATCTGTTTGGCGCGATTGCCTTGCTGCTATTCGGGCTTGCCCAGGTCAAGGAAGGAACATCGCGCGCCTTCGGAGCAAGATTGCGAACCGGTCTTGCAACCGGTACTCGCAACGGGTCGCGTTCTTTCGCCTCGGGTTTTGTCGCGACGATCGCCCTGCAGAGCTCGACGGCCACCGCGCTGATGACGTCGTCCTTTGTAGAGCGTCAACTGATCGAGCCGCGTATGGCCCAGATCGTATTGCTGGGCGCCAATGTGGGAACCGCGGTCACCGCATGGATCGTCGCAGCAGGGATCGACTGGCTGTCGCCACTGGTAATTCTCGTCGGTATCGTGCTTTACAAGGGGGGCTCGACCAGTCGGCAGGGTGGCGGTCTCGGCCTGATCGGTATTGGTCTGATGTTGCTTTCGCTACATCTTCTTGGCAATGCGACGGAGCCGATGCGACAGTCGCCGGCTCTCGCCGCTTTCATTGGTCTGCTTGACAACGCTTGGCCGGTTGCTCTCCTGCTGAGTGCTGTCGTTGCCTTCATCTCATCCTCGAGCCTGGCCGCGGTCGTCCTGATCCTGTCGCTGACCTCGACCGGCATCCTCTCCACGGGGCTGATTGTCGTGTTGGTGCTTGGTGCCAATCTGGGCGGGGCCATTCCACCCGTGATCGCATCGTTGCGTGCCGCCCCGTCGGCGAAGCGTGTCACTTTGGGTAATCTGATCGTGCGTGCGGTCGGGTGTGCCATTGCTCTTCCACTTGCCGGATGGAGTGGCGGACTGCTGGCGACGTTGCCGCTTGGACCGATGCGGTTGCCGGTCGATGCCCATCTGGGATTCAACCTCATCCTGGCATGTCTCGCATCGCCATTCTCACGAGCGCTGTCCAAGCTCATGTTACGCCTGGTTCCGGACGAGCCCGAGGCCGACAAGGGTCCAAAGTATCTTGACCAACGCGAGCTTTCGACACCGGTTGTCGCGCTTGCGAGCGCCACGCGTGAAACGCTTGGCGTCGGAGATCTCATCGAACGAATGCTCATGCGCGTTTCCGATGCCTTTGAACGGAACGACATGGCCAAGATCGCGGAGATCGTCGGACTGGAGCAGGAGGTCGACAATCTTCAGCGGGAAATCAAGGTCTATCTGTCAAAACTCAGCCGGCAGGGCCTGACGCAAGACAATGCAAATCGTTCGATCGCCATTATCGACTATGCCATCAATCTCGAGCATATCGGCGACATTGTCGAAAAGGGCCTCATGCCTCAGGTTGCCAAAAAGGTCAGCCAGGGCCTGAAGTTTTCCGACGATGGGTATGAAGAGCTCACAAAGCTGTTCCATCTGACGATCGATAATCTGCGAATGGCACAGACGATCTTTGTCACGCGCGATTTCATTCTCGCGAAACAGATGATGGAGGTGAAAGTCGAGGTCCGACGCATGGAAAAACAGTCATCGGGCCGGCATCTCGAGCGGCTGCGTGACGGGCGCGTCGAAAGTCTGCAGACGAGTTCGCTCCATCTCGACATTCTGCGCGACCTTAAGCGTATCAACGCCCATATTGTCTCCGTCGCTCATCCAATCCTCGACGAGAGCGGCCTGCTGGTGGAGAGCCGGCTGCGGCCGGAGCTGGAGTAGGCGTTTTTCTCGCGGGTCCCCGCGTGTTTGATAAATGAGGCTGGCATCTCGGCTGGGCTGACGTCGAAATTGGACGTTGGCTTGGGGTGCAGTGTGCTCAAGCCACTTCGAGGCGGCGGAGCCCAGGCTGCATTCGCCGGTATCGCGCCTTTTGAGGGTATGATTGGCGCGGCATTACGCAAATTCGCAACGATGGTTGAGGCCGCGACAAGAATCTGAAAGTCTTGAATACAATGAAGTCGAAAAAAGATGCCGGCAAGTCTGTATCACCAAAGCCAGCGCACTTGCTGCAGCAACTCGCGCGCGCGCCGGAACAATTGTTCGCCGAGGCGTTCCGCAACCAGTACGGCGCAGTTTGCTTTCGTTACATCGATGGCGGTGGCGAGCTCGAAATACTGGTAGTCACATCGCGCGACAGCGGACGCTGGATCCTGCCCAAGGGGTGGCCGATGAAGGGCAAGGAACCCTACGAAACTGCCGAGATCGAGGCCCGGCAAGAGGCTGGAGCTTGCGGAAAGGTCTGGAGAACGCCAATCGGCCGATATACCTATCTGAAGGATCTCGACGATGGCAGGGTCGTCCCGTGCGTGGTGGAAATGTTTCAGCTTGAAGTGAACGAGGTCAAGACCAACTTCAAGGAACGCGGACAGCGCCGGGTGGAGTGGGTTAGTCCCGACGAGGCGGCCCGGCGTGTGCGCGAGATCGAGCTCAAGTCGCTGCTTGTCAATTTCAAACCTCGCAGAGATGGCGAGTGAGGCGGCGTCTTGGCAAGTGGCCCTGATTGGGAGTCTATCGATTGCGAAGCTCTCATCCGCGCCGACTATGAGAGATGCCATCCCGGCGACACCCTAGATTTTCTCAAGCATCGGGCAAAGTTTCTGGTCGAAGACAAGGGCTTGCTGCTCCAATGGATGGAGGTTGCCGCCCGTAAGGCAAGCGAGCTGTAGTCCGAGATCATTGAAGAGATCGTCGTTTTGGTGAAAGGTTAGTCTTTACGTGCCCCAGATTTGACGCGACTTGCTGACGAACCTGAAGAATTTCGGGTGTCAGCTGGCGAAGTGCTGGGGTCGACCTGCCAATATGCAACAAGAAAGGGAATCGAAGGATTGCTGGTTCGGCTTACTTACCTCGGCGCGAATCGCATTTTTGTAGGTATGCGCGATGGGCGTTCCGAAGACACATTCCACTCACCTTACACGTAAGTACCAGGAAGCGGCAGAACAAGTGAGTTTTGCGCAACATATTGTTGATGAGTAGTCAATGGAGCAGGCCGGCCCAGATAGTGTAGTCCATCTGGACAGACCTGACGAAAAGGGGAACAGGTTTCCGCCTGATGTTTTGCGACCGCGCTCTGTAACGCCGCCATGTCCCTCTCTTCGGGCAAAGCCACGCTGATGGGTTACCCGGGGCTAAAAAAAGTTTCGATTCCGGAGGCCTGCTGGTCTCGATCCCATTCCGAATAGGCGCACCGGATGCGCCGCGCTGCCGGAAAACATGGGTCTTAAACCCAGTGCGGATACTAGTCGGATCCAAATAATTGCGTGACCACGCGAAGGAAATTGCGCAGTGTCGGCGTCTCATCGTCCCGGCGCCAGACTATTCCGGTTTCAAGTTGCGGTGGATCCTTCTCCAAGTCGAGATAGCGAACGCCTGGCCGCGCAAGATTTCGGAGTGACTCCGGTACAAGAGCGATGCCCATGCCAGCCGAAACGAGACTGATGATGGTCTGCATCTGAATCGCATGTTGGGCGATGCGGACCGAGCCGCCACAGGCGGCGTAGTACCCCGTGACCAGATCGTAGAAGGATGGAGCAGCTCTGCGGGGAAAGACAACAAGCGGCGACGAAATCACGGCGTCAGCACAAAGCCGTCCATCGAGGGGAAGAATACGTGCTTCCCTGATCCAGCTCTCCGGCACCGCCGCAATCAGCGGTTCGCAAACGAGAGTGCGATAGCAGAGGCCGGCAGGAAGCGGTGCTTCGCGGTGCGGAATGATGATTCCCGCATGGCCCTTGCCGTCCTGCAATGCGGCGATCTGTATATCGCTCGTTGCCTCCGTCAGGGCGAGTTCCACGTCCGGATAAAGTTCACGGAAGCGCTGAACCACATCGGGAAGCAGCCCATAATCGGCGGTACTGACAAAAGAAAAGTCAAACCGGCCCGCATCGCCCATACGGATGCGTCTGGCTATGCCCGCAAGCATGTCGACACCGGCAAGCGCCTCCTGCACATGCGGCAGCCATTGTGTGCCGAACGGCGTCATTGCAACGCTGCGCTTGCTGCGGGCAAAGAGCGGCGCACCTAGATCCTCCTCAAGTGCGCGGATCGACTGGCTGAGCGGCGGCTGCGTCATGCCGAGCCGTGCCGCAGCCTTTCCAAAATGCAGCGTTTCCGCCACGGCGGCGAAATGCCGGAGTTGACGAATATCCATTTTCTCATATCTCTAGCGACCTAATGGCGGTTCAATAATATATTTTACGAAAATCTTCCAGCGACATAGTCTTCGCCGAATTGACATTCGGGAGGAAAGCCTATGCCGCCTTACAGGTCGAGAACCAGCACGCATGGCCGAAATATGGCCGGCGCCAGAAGTCTGTGGCGCGCCACCGGCATGCAGGATTCCGATTTCGGAAAACCGATCATCGCCATTGCCAACAGTTTCACGCAGTTCGTGCCGGGGCACATTCACCTGAAGGATCTCGGGCAGCTCGTCGCCGGGCAGGTGGAAGCTGCCGGCGGGGTGGCAAAAGAATTCAACACGATAGCTGTCGACGACGGTATCGCAATGGGCCATGGAGGCATGCTCTATTCGCTGCCCTCGCGTGACCTGATCGCCGATAGCGTCGAATACATGGTCAACGCGCATTGCGCCGATGCGCTCGTCTGCATTTCGAATTGCGACAAGATCACGCCTGGAATGCTGATGGCGGCGATGCGGCTCAATATTCCGACCGTTTTTGTTTCCGGCGGTCCAATGGAAGCCGGAAAGGCCGTCGTGAAAGGGCGCAAGCGGGCATTCGATCTGATCGATGCGATGGTCGTTGCAGCCGATGAGAGCTATAGCGACGAGGAGGTGGCGATAGTCGAACGGGCGGCATGTCCGACTTGCGGATCCTGCTCCGGCATGTTCACCGCAAATTCGATGAACTGTCTGACCGAGGCGCTCGGCCTGGCGCTACCCGGCAATGGCACTATCGTCGCCACCCACGCGGATCGCGAGCGCCTTTTCCGGCGCTCGGGAGAACTCGTCGTCAATCTGGCCAGGCGTTACTACGAGAGCGGCGACGACAGCGCCTTGCCGCGCGGTATTGCGACACGCGCGGCCTTCGAGAACGCAATGAGCCTCGACATCGCCATGGGTGGGTCCACCAACACCGTGCTGCATTTGTTGGCGGCCGCGCGCGAGGGCAATATCGATTTCACCATGGCCGACATAGACCGCCTGTCGCGTCGCGTGCCGGTATTATGCAAGGTCGCGCCTGCGGTAAGCGACGTGCATGTCGAGGATGTGCACCGCGCCGGCGGCATCATGGCCATCATGGGTGAACTCGATCGGGCAGGATTGATCGATACTTCGCTGCCCACCGTCCATGCCCCCACCCTCGACGACGCGCTGGCGCGATGGGACATCATGGAGACACGCGACGAGAAGGTCCTCACGCTGTTTCGCGCCGCTCCGGGCAACGTTCCATCGCAAACGGCGTTCAGCCAGTCGGTGCGATGGGAGGATCTGGACACCGATCGCAAACAAGGCGTCATCCGCTCGATAGAGCACCCTTTCAGCCGAGATGGCGGGCTGGCTGTGCTCTTTGGCAATCTCGCTCCAGAGGGCTGTATCGTGAAGACCGCCAGTGTCGATGCGTCGATTTTGGTCTTTGAAGGACGAGCGGTCGTGTTTGAAAGCCAGGAAGAAGCCGTCTCCGGGATACTGGGAAACAAGGTTGTCGCGGGCGACGTCGTGATCGTGCGCTATGAAGGCCCCAGAGGTGGCCCGGGCATGCAGGAAATGCTTTACCCGACCAGCTATCTCAAATCAAAGGGGCTGGCCAAGTCATGCGCCCTGCTGACCGATGGGCGTTTTTCCGGCGGCAGTTCCGGCCTCTCGATCGGGCATGTTTCCCCGGAAGCAGCAGAGGGTGGTCTGATAGCGCTCGTGGAAACCGGCGATGTGATCAAGATCGATATTCCGGGCCGGTCCATTCATCTCGACGTGGCGCAGGACATACTGGAGGCGCGCCGCATGGCCATGAATGCGCGTGGCGCAGCGGCCTGGTCGCCCATCTGTCGCGAGCGCACGGTCTCTTCCGCATTGCAGGCCTATGCGGCCCTGACATCCAATGCGGCGCATGGGGCAGTCCGAGATCTCAGCCGCCTTGGCGTTCCTTTCTCGCAGAAAGGCGCATGAATTCACTGAAAGTGTTGTGGACCCGCGGACGCCCTGGGCGCGAACGCTTCCCTTGCGTTCATGTGCCTGATTGCGAGGCCATGGGGACTATTGGCATCTATCCACCTCTGAGGAGATCATCGTGAAAGCGCTCGCATCATTCTCGGCCTTCGTCGGCAAGACGTTCGCCCTATGGGTCATCTTGTTTGCCGTTCTCGGTTTCCTTTTGCCCGACGTCTTCAAGCAGGTCGCGCCTTACATCGTCATCCTGCTTGGTATCATCATGTTTGGCATGGGATTGACGATCTCCCTCGACGATTTCAGGGAGCTCGGCAGGCGGCCCGTTGAAGTCGCCATTGGCGTTGTCGCCCATTTCGTCATCATGCCGGCTTTGGCGCTCCTGCTGACACGCATCATTCCCATGCCGCCGGAAGTCGCAGCCGGCGTCATCCTCGTCGGCTGCTGCCCCGGTGGCACGTCCAGCAATGTCATGACCTATCTTGCCAAGGGTGACGTGGCGCTCAGCGTTGCCTGCACCAGCGTCACGACACTCGCGGCCCCGATCGTCACCCCCTTCCTCGTCTGGATGTTTGCCAGCCAGTATCTGCCGGTCAACGCGTGGGCCATGTTCGTCGGTATCCTGCAGGTCATCATCCTGCCGCTGGCTCTCGGCTTCCTGGCGCAGAAGCTTCTGCCTCGCCTGGTCCGGACAGCCACTCCGATACTCCCTCTCGTCAGCGTTGTTGGCATCGTGCTGATCGTTGCGGCGGTCGTCGGCGTCAGCAAAGGCGCGATCGCCCAGTCCGGCCTGCTCATCTTTGCAGTCGTCGTCCTGCACAACGGTCTCGGCTATCTCCTCGGCTTCTTTGCCGCCAAGGCTTTCGGCCTCAACCTCTACAAGCGCAAGGCGCTGGCGATCGAGGTCGGGATGCAGAACAGCGGATTGGGAGCGGCGCTTGCCACGGCCTATTTTTCGCCGCTCGCGGCCGTGCCCAGCGCAATTTTCAGCGTCTGGCACAACATTTCAGGCGCATTGATCGCCAACTATTTTTCCGGACGTGAGGAAATTGCCGAAGAAGGGCTAATCATTGGGGAGTAACAAAAGGCCGATTGCGAAAACACGGTACTCCGTCGCATCGGCCGCATCAAAGCTTGTGAAGATTCAAGGGGTTGGCACCGATCATCATCATCATCATCATCATCATCATCATCAGCCATGCCAAAATGGCGGCGGTCAGGCATCTGATGCAATCCGCAAAGGTCTGGCCCCCTCAACATGGTCAATCGCAACCGAGATACTAGAACGGTAACTATTTCTTGTGCTCTTCATCGGACGTAAACCGAACATGCAGCTGCCGCAAGTGGAGGGGATATCGGACTTGAGGATACTACACGGCTCTGTCGGAAACAACGCCAGCTTAGCTCTCCGCGGAAATCAACAGCCGGGTACAACAGCTTCGATTCTTCACAACAGGGCGCTATGAAAGTCTAATTGCCCTAGGTCGCCGGTTCTGATCCCCTCAAGAGCGGGGCTTCCCGACAGCGATGCTATACTATATTCACGAAAATAATATAATTAGGATCAGCGTCGCTATTGACTGGTATTGGAGGAGTGGAGGCGCGGCAGGGCCCACTGGGTAAAAGCAGCCAAGCTTGCTTAAAGGTTGTAGCTATACTAGATTTGCAAAAACGATATAAAGGCCGCCTCGATTAAGCAGATTGATCTCATGTTCCGCACCATGGTCGCGGAGCTCCAGCAACGGGCATTTGATGATGATTGGGCGGAAGACTTCCCCCCATCGGGTAGATTCGTGCCGGTGGCAGTCGATGGTCGGCGTTATTGGTATTTCGACCAACCCGATGGTGAGGGTGGGCAGAAGCGCCGGTACGTCGGGCCTGCCGACGATCCCTTGATTTCGGAACGGGTCGAAACCTTCAAGGGTGAGAAGTCAGACTTTAAGGCTCGCCGCAAGTTCGTTTCCACGCTAACGCGCGAGGCCGGTTTGATTGCCGCTGATCGCTTTACCGGGGATATTGTACAGGTGCTTGCCAAGGCCGGTCTGTTCCGGTTGCGTGGTGTTCTGATCGGCACGGTCGCTTTTCAATGCTACTCGGCATATCTTGGCATCCGTCTGCCTTCGGCGGCGATCCTAACAGGTGATGCAGACTTAGCCCAGGATTTCGCGATTTCCGCCGAGGTGGCGGATTCGCTGCCGCCGATCCTCGATCTCCTAAAAGGGCTTGATCCGACGTTCCGCGCAGTGCCGCATATCAGCGGTAGCTCTCGATCTCATGCCTTTCGGAATCAAAGCGGTTACAGGGTCGAGTTCATGACGACAAACAGGGGAGCCGAAGAATATTCCAACAAACCCGCCAACATGCCCGCTCTCGGCGGCGCGTCAGCCGAACCGCTAAGATTCATGGATTTCTTGATCCGCGATCCCGTTCGTTCGATCTTGCTACATGGTGCCGGTATCTCAGTTGTCATCCCTGATCCTTGCAGGTACGCGGTGCACAAGCTTATCATTGCCGGTCGCCGCCAAAACGACGCCGGCGGCCAAGCCAAACGGGATAAAGACCTTAGACAGGCAGGAATACTATTCGACGCCCTGCCGGTCACGGGCCATGGGCCTTCACTGGCTGACGCTCTGGAGGAGGCATGGGATCGTGGGCCTGCTTGGAAGCTGGCGATCTCGGAAGCGGCCGAAACCATGCACAAGGAGTATTGGGACGCTATCAATCGAATGGTTGGCACTCTCAAGCGATAAAGGTGGGCTCTATGACAACGCTCATTCGCATCAGGTTGCGCTGAGCCTAAGCCTTGTCTGATTCAGCTCTCTGTGCCGCTTCGAAGACCTGCTTCAAAATCTTGGCGGCCAATGCTGCCTTGTCCTGCGGAAGAAAGCGACCATAGTGCTGTTGCACGATATCAGGCGCACTTACGCGTGAGAAGCGTGCAGGTCGCCAGTTCGAATCCCATCACATCATTACCGATCCGAGTTTGTTGGCTGTGGGTTGTAGTCTTCAAAAAGTGAGGTTGCAGCCAAGCGCGGGACGACTGCTTTACACCCTCTTGCACGAACCCGCTCCGCGGGAGGGCCTGCGCGGTGAGGTCGGTGTGATCATCTGAGGCGCCAGGCAGGCTGCTGGTGTTGTCAGACCATTGTATTCCATTCAACAGGAGGAACGTTCAACGCCAGTTTTCAATAGGATGTCCCGGTGACACCGCTTCGCCAGCGCATGCGGGAAGACATGATAGTGCAAGGTCTGGGATCTCACACGCGGCAGGCCCTAATCACTGCGCTGATTCACACGGCGCCGTAGCGCGTGCGATATATTTGGTAGCCGGGGCAGGGATTCGAACCCCGCGTCACAGCTCGAAGGCTGGAAGCAACCTCGGATTTCCGAGGGTAGGAGAGCGCCACACTCCGATTACGCTCACGCCCGACTGCTCGTTACAACGTTTCACCTACTGCGATTGTTCCTAGAAATTTGGATAACGTCCCTGACCCCGGCCGGCCAAGGGCAGGGCCACCGGCATCTTCAACGCCGACACTCCGTTTGCCAAGCTTCGCCTCGCGGATCAAGTGATCACCAGTACCGACGTCATCGTTGCAAGCTACCAGCCTGCATAGGATCGACCATCCGCTTCGGCTGGGAACTGCCCTCATGATTTTTAGGGGGGCGACGACCGCTGTGAATCGGCGCGGTGATTAGAGGCAGATTGGCGTCAACAGGCATTGATATTTCAAACATGAGCGGGGTCATTCGGCGACGCCGATTCACAGATCACGAGGCTCCGCCATCGGCGGAGCCTTACCTCGATCGGAATAGCGGCGCGCGATTAGCTCGCCTCGAACCTCGCGAGCATCTTGCGCAATTGCGCATTCTGCTCGGTAAGCTTCTTTGCAAGCTGACGTCTCAACGCAGAGATTTCCGCATCGAGGTCGGCCATTTCATCCGTGAGGGGTCTCGGGCCTGCTGCGACGGCAGGAGCTTCCTCTAACGCTGTTCCGATCGAAGCCGTCGACTGCGCTATCGCCTCAACCCTCTTTCGGCGTACTGGCGCTGGCTTCCCCAGTGTTTCCGCAGCTTTGGCTGCAGCGGAAGTAGGTGAGGTTTGCTCGGCCCGCTGCGTGGTGGCGAGGGTTGCGGTCTCCTCGCTACTGACTGCGGCGGCAGAGGCTTCCGCTGCAACTGGCACCGCCGCTCCGGCTTCAGTCCGGTCGGTTTCAGGTTCGGGTCGGCTGGCTTCGACTTGCGCCTCGGAGTCAGGCGCTGCGGAGCGGTCGATTGCCGTCGCACCGAAACCAGGTTGTTCCTCTTCGGGGATGGTCTTGTATTCTAGAACAATTGTCTTCGGTTCGACCGTAGGGCTGTTGCCATGAGTATGTGGTTTCGATTTACGCGACACCAGGTCGGCCACAAATCTCCATGGTGTTTTCATGACATGGAACCTTCAAAGTATAGCGGCGGGACATTGCCGCGGTCATTTATTGTCACCCAGGTCGCATTGATCCCGACCAATCGGACGAAAGATCGGCGGCGCCATCGCATGGAAATACATGACGCCGCTCCAAGCCAGAAATCACACCTTGCCGAGCCGCTCGCGCAGATCCGCATTTTCTGCGCGTAGCTTTTCGGAGAGCTCTTTACGAAGCTGCTTGTTCTCTTCCTCAAGCTTGATGAGATCGGCGATATCATCAATGACGTTAGCAGTGGTAGAGACCGGAGCGGAACCAGCAGCTTGAACCCGGCGTGCGCGAGTGACGGCCACCTTCGGTGCGACAACCGACTTTTCGGCCTTCACCGGAACCGCTTTGGAGCCACCCTTTGCGCGCGTCTTCTTCGCCGGCTTTTCAGCAGGTGCGACGGCAGCATCGACGTTGCTGGCTTCGGCGGCAGCTTTCGGCGTGCGCGTCTTGCGTGTCTTCTTCTCGGCGGGTGCTGCAGTTGACGCCTCGGTCGTCGCAGTAGTCTCAATCGTAGGTTCGTCGGCCATCAGTGTTCTCCTCTGTTAGGCCGCCAAGCATTTGATTCGTCGTTACTTAAAGTCAATCCAGGGAGAGGCGATTTTGCGTGCAATCGATGTTTGACGAGGTGCCATGTGGGAATTCCTTTTCATTGTCTGAATAGTCCCGAGTTCCGTAGACACCCTCGGGTTAGATTTTCTGCTGCTTCTCGAACTCTACGGGCGACAGCATCCCGTTCCCGACGTGTTTGCGTTTCGGGTTGTAGAACATTTCGATGTAGTCGAACACGTCCTGGCGAGCTTCATCGCGTGAACGATAGACCCTGCGACGTATCCGCTCTCGCTTCAGAAGATTGAAGAAGCTCTCGGCCACCGCATTGTCGTGGCAGTTGCCGCGTCGGCTCATCGAGTGAACCAGATTGTGGTGCTTCAGGAACGAGGCCCAGTCCATGCTGGTGAACTGTGAGCCCTGATCCGAGTGGATCAGCACCTTTTCCTTCGGCTTGCGTCGCCAAACAGCCATAAGCAGGGCCTGCGATACGACGTCCGTGGTTTGACGGCTCTGCATCGCCCAGCCGATGACACGGCGGGAATAGAGGTCGATGACGACCGCAAGGTGAGCGAAGCCCTCGCAAGTTCGGATGTAGGTGATGTCCGTGACCCAGGCCTTGTCCGGGGCCGCAACGTCAAATTGCCGGTCGAGCGTATTATCGACGACGACAGACGGTCTGCCACCATAGATGCCGGGGCGGCGCTTATAACCGATCTGTGCCTTGATCCCGGCGAGACGGGTCAGACGCGCAACCCGGTTCGGGCAGCACATCTCTCCCTGATCGAGAAGGTCGTCGTGCAGCTTGCGCCTCTCGGCAATTGCCTTGCAATTGCCTGCTGGCCAAAGGGATAACCGTAGACCTTGCCGCTTTCTTCCCACGCCTTCAGGAGCAGATCGATCTGTCGCTTGTCCTCATTGGCTCGCCTGCTCAGCGGGTTCTTCAGCCAGGTGTAAAATCCACTGGGATGAACCCGCAGGAGGCGGCACATCGTCCGCACCGAAAACTACAAGCGATGCAGAGCAATGAACGCGTACTTCACTTTGCATCCTTGGCGAAATACGCGGCCGCTTTTTTAGGATATCTCGCTCCTCGGTGACGCGAGCCAGTTCCTTCTTCAGCCGCCTGATCTCCTCGGCCTCATCGTTGTCCTTGGCGTTAGACGCCGCAAACTTCTTCTTCCATTCATACAGGGAATGCTGGCTCACGCCGAGGTGCTGAGAAACCTCCGCAACCGGATAGCCTCGCTCCGTGATCTGACGCACGGCGTCGCGCCTAAAATCTTCGCTGAAATTCGATTTGCTCATGATGCTCTTCTTGCCTCAAAATTAGGAAAGAAGGCGTCTACAAATCTAGGGGCTATTCAGCTAGCATTTGGGTCGCGTCTATCACGCGGAGGGTGGGTAGGCCGAGAATGGTCCTCTGATTGGAGGCAAAGAGTGGGAAATTAGGCATCGGTTTATTGCTGGCCACAGGCAATCGACCTAGATTGACTTGACGACTTATCGCCGGACAAATCGTTCAAGTGCAACTAGAGCACGGTCGCCGCAACTGGCTGGAGCTCCAATGGGTGGCGGCGCTCAGAGGACCTGCCATGCGCCAGCGATTTTCTGTCGGGCGACATTCGTGTCCTTCGTACGTGTTCTATGAATCAAGGATACTCGCTGTCGTAGTCAAGTCGCATCACTGTTTCGTGGAGCTTCTCTGAAAGATCGTACTTCATTGAATGTACGAATACGGTATTATGATGTAAAAATTAGCGCTGGTGGTAAAATGAACTCTAGAGTTAGTATTATATTCTGCATATTATTCCTGATTTGTGGAATGTTTTATTTTTCTGAAGATTTCTTTATAAATTATATTGGCGATATTTATGCGAAATACGTATTCAGAATTCTATTGTTGCCATTCATTGTTTCAATAATACTTGGGCCTATGAGCGCCTCTATTACTGCTTCTGTCAAAAGAAGAATGGGAGATAAGGACGATATCGCTTTTTTTAAGGCGAACCTCCTGATTTGGCCAATGGTTTGGCGCGAGGTTAGAGAGGAGATTGATCGTGGTTAGCATTGGAAGAAGTAACCCGAGTCCAAATGCAGTTAGCTTGAACGAAGTAGGATTTTATGGCCAGGGACCGGATGGATACGGATGGTCTATCGGATACAACGCAAAAAACGGATTCACTGCCGGCTATTTTTCGCAAAGAGCGGATAAATTTGGGGTTGCAGCTTCCAATTCTATTTCATGGAGCGCCAAAACTGAAGGGCCAAGCCTAAGCAGAGGCATAGGTATCGGTGTGACTTCGGGCACCCAGGGCACGGTCGTGAGAAGCGCAAGACCGGCTGTCTCCAACAAAATCATATGGATACATCATTTCAATGATGCCGAGACTACGGGTCTTAGGTCCGTGTCCTTTCAAGGCAATCGAGCCGCTAGAGGCCAGCCGTGGCACGAGCGGAATGCGCGAGATTGCTGTTCGGCGGTGTATTTCATAGATGTGCCCCACTCCACGACTATATCTTTCGTAATGATTGCATGATCAAATCAAACGAAGTATCGGCCTGTCCGAACAGAGGTGAAAGGTGCCAAAGGTCAATCCATCGATCCTGCGTTGGGCGCGCGAGACCGCGGGGTTCAGTGTAGAAGATGCTGCCGAAAAGCTCGGTATCGGCGATGCACGCGGTGTTGCGGGCATCGATCGCCTTGCCATGCTTGAAGACGGCCAGGTTGAGCCGACCCGTCCACAGTTGATCAAGATGTCCACACAATACCGGCGCCCGCTGCTCACCTTCTATCTTGCCGAGCCGCCGGTAACCGCGGCGCGCGGCGAGGATTTCCGGACCCTTCCCGATGAATATGCGCAGCGCGATGCAGCGCTTGTAGATACGCTGTTGCGCGAAGTTCGCGCTCGTCAGGAAATGGTGCGTTCATTGCTCGAGAGCGAGGAAGAGGCCGAACCACTCGATTTCGTGGCATCTTATGACATTCGCCGTGGAGCGGAAGAACTGGCCACGGTGATCAGCGAGCGTCTGGGTTTCAGCCTCCAGTCTTTCCGATCCGGTAATGGTCGAGGCACGCCCAAAGGGTTTGCCCATCTGCGCGAACGCGCAGAGGCCGCAGGGATTTTCGTGCTTTTGATCGGAAATCTGGGAAGTCACCACAGCGCTCTCAATGTTGAGTTGTTCAGGGGGGTCGCCCTTTCCGACAAGGTCGCGCCCTTCGTTGTGATCAACGACCAGGACAGCGAGCAGGCTTGGTCGTTCACTTTGCTGCACGAACTTGCCCATATCTGGCTCGGCCAGACAGGTGTGAGCGGCGGCCGGCCGACATCGGATATCGAAACCTTCTGCAACGATGTGGCGGGGCGTATTCTGCTGCCTTCGGCCGAGATCGCCGGCGAGGTCGCGTTGCGCGGAGCGCGCCAGGACGTGGTGATTGCGCGTATCGGCGAAATCGCGGAGCTACGCCAGATCAGCCATTCGATGGTTGCCTATAAGCTCTATCGCGAAGGGATCATCGACCACGCCATATGGTCGTCAGTGACGGCTGTCTTCCGGCAGCAGTGGCTGAACAATAAGGCAGCTCAAAGAGCACGCGCGCGTGAAAACGAAGGTGGGCCGAGCTACTATCTCGTTCGTCGCCACAGGCTTGGCAATCGCCTTCTGAGCCTTTCGAAACGGATGCTTACAGACGGAGCCCTGTCGCCTTCCAAGGCGGCGGCGATCCTCGGCGTGAAGCCGAACAACGTCTTCTCGCTGACCGACGGCGTGGCTTAAGGGGGCGGCGTGCATCTTCTCGACGCAAATGTCCTCATTACGGCGCATAATCTTTACTACCCGATCCAGCGCGTGCCCGAATTTTGGGACTGGCTCGTTCATATGGGCGAGACCGGCGCGCTGAAAATCCCGGTCGAAATCCTCGACGAGGTCACCGAAGGTTCGGAACTGGCGCAATGGTTGAATGAGGGGGACAATTGTGACGCCCTCAAGCTAAATCAGGATGTCGATCCGGCTCTCATTCAGATCGTCATCGAAAAATATGCGCCCGATCTCAACGACGCCGAGATTATCGAAGTCGGCCGCGATCCATTCTTGATTGCCCATGCCCTGGCACATCGCGCCGACCGGATCGTCGTGACGGTCGAGGCGTCTAAGCCGAGTACCAAACGGGCAAATCGCAGGATACCGGATGTCTGCAACGATCTCGAAGTGCGCTGGTGCAGCAGCTTCCAAATGCTGACGGATTTGAATTTCAGGACCGGCTGGCGCTCGCAGCTCTGATCGCAAATAAGAGGAGATGTTCGGCCATTCGCGGTAATTGTCCGATCTCCAAGTAATTGGCGTGGATTCAGCCAGTTGACCATCTGAGAGATGGTGGCCGTAAGTTCGATTCCGCTCAAGAGCGAGACGGAGGTGTTCCGCTCGGATGCGATATTCTTTTCACACCCGAGCCGGGCGGTTCAGCCGACCCTATGCCGTTTCCCAAACTTGGTTGAGAATCTTGGCGGCTAGAGCAGCCTTGTCCTGCGGGAGGAAGCGACCATAGTGCTGTTGCACCACATCGGGCGTATCCTGGATTGCATAGCTCGCTTGTTCGTAGGAACCGGTCTCTTTCAGAATATGTGTCGCAAGGATGTCTCGAAGATTATGCGGTCCGTGGGGTAACAGGCCCTTGATGGCACCGCGCCCGGTATATGGATTGTAGATCCCGTACCTTTGGATAACGGTCCTCCAAGCCTCATAGAAGGTAGTGGAGTTGTAAGCTGCATCGATGCTGGTGGTCTTCACCGTTTTGACGAAGAGCGTACCAGGATCTTTGGCGCCGCGAAGCAGCACGCCACGATGCTTATCGATATAGGCCTCGAGATATTTGTAGAGGTTGAGCAGATTCGGGAGGATCAGCCGAAACGGCTTCTGGCCGAAAAAAGATGAGCCAGAGTTTTTGAATGCGACAGACGGAATAAGGACCTCCCATCCCTGTTCGCGATCGCTCCAGCGCATTTCGCCGCATTTAAGATCTGCGAGCCGGCGTTCTGATGTGGGAAAATGCCCGCGCGGGCAGACACGTAGTTGGCGAAGGTTCTTCTGCCGGAGCCCGAGATGCAGGCCAAGGCGTAGCAGCAAAAAGGAGCGAACAGCCTCCGCCGCCTGTCGTGGATACCGATCCTCGTCCGGCATGCATTTTAGAATCTCGTCGGTGATCTTGCGATATTCCGCCAGCGGGCTCTCCGCTTCAAGGACGCACATAATTGGCTCGAACGGGTCGCGATGGACACGCATGACTCGCTGGATTTCCTTGGATCGGTTGGCGGCATGTCGGTGAAACGCATCGCATGCGCCGTGCCAGTCGCGTGCGGCGAAATTGATCTCTTCTTGCTCAATCAAGCCTTCAATGGGCCTGACATTTCTCAGCAATTCCGGATGCTGACGGATCCAGCCAACATCGGCGCGGGTAAGGGCTTGTGCCACCATGAGCATATCTTCCTCCCATTTGGTGTAGAAGCCCCTTCGTTGCTCTCGCCACTGTAGATACCAGTCCCAGACACCAGGGAAGACGAGAAGACCAAAGCTCAATTGGCCGGGTTGTACGCCACGGCCCTTCACCGCACCGTTCGGCGACGCGGCTAGCGCTCCGAACATCAAACCGAGGTGTTCGATCTTTTGTGACGCAGTCTCCTCACCCCAAACACCGTTGCGCTGAAAACCGATAGCCGTCAGCGTCGATGTTTTGAAACGGATAAGATCGGCCATCTCCATAGCAAGGCGAGGCGGCGCATCGATTACGCCAGAGAGCAGGTCGGGATCGTCGCACTCCTCGGTTGAGCTCTGGTTGGCGCCAGTCGCCGACGCCAAAGATCGCGGTGAAAGCGAACCGCCGCCATAGGTGAGGCCTGGAAATCGGATGGCGTAACGCTGCTTGCTGGCTGCGGCCTGATAGCGGCGGTACTCGGTGGAACCGGAAATGATCACCCGACGAACCCAATCGAGGATCTCCTCCCTCTTCGTGAAAGGCAAGCTGCTGAAATCATCTGGCAGATGCAAAGAAATCCGCCGCCGCTCAGCCGAGCCAATATCGCCGAGATCATGACCATAAAGCGAGCGCGCCTGATTTGGCAGCTTCTCTTTGAAGTATCCGTCTGGCAAGCGGTAGCGCCTTTCAATACGGCGCAGGATGTCGAAGCTCACAACTGAACGCGGCACCCGCTCCCCTTGGATCCAGGATAGCAGTGTCTTGTTGTCGAAGGTCTCATTGAGACGAATGACGGCGCGGTAAAGCTGGCAATAGCTGTCACCGAACCGGCGCATGTGGTAGACCAGTGCATCCTGAAGACTCGCCGGATCCTCGGTCGCCTCGAATAACGGTTCCGGAAACGGGCTGATCGGCTTCGGTGTAGGTCCGCGCGGAGCGGAAGCAGGCTGAGCAAGGGAACCGTCGGTCGCAGCGCGCCTCGGTTTTCTGGCGGGGGGTGCGGTAGCTACCTTTTTGACCGATCCCATCTTGCTCGCTCGGGCAGGCGTCTTTGGTTGTCGCGCATCTTCAGCGGCGGGTGGAGCGCCGAGCCATCGGATGATAGCGTCTATCCCTGGCCGCAGTTGCTTTTTCAGTTCTGCCGTCAACTCGGCTTCGATCCCGCAGGCTTGTCCAATCGCCAGCCAATCGATGTGACCATTCAGGATTGGCGGCGACTTTCTGTAGATGATCAGGCTGACAAGATAAGGGCGGATATTCTCCAGCACTCGCTTTGATGCGATCGGAGCGATGCGCACCTCGCAGAACTCCGATAGTTTTCGCTGGAAATGACGTGATGAAAGATCTTGTTTGGCCATACTCATTCCGTTTCTCTCGGCGCCAATGCCGAGGGCAAGCGGAAATAGGGGCGCAGCTTTAAGAAAGCATGTATCGGAGTGGGCACGTTGAATGCTGGCAAACCCATTAAATATAAAGCAGTTTGCTCTGTATCCGCGCCTGGGAGATCGACGGTAGCCTCGTTAATTAAGCTTGCTTATCTAAGCTGGACGCTTATTTAAATAAAACGTCTCTTGCTTAAATAACGGCCGAGATGGACATTAGGGCATGTCCGATTCCAATCCACGCCTCGGTCGCTTCGTCGATACAATAGTCGCCAGCGAAACAGTCCGGGCGTTCGTGCCTCCGCCATTGCCGCCCGAGCCGACAATCGACGTGCTTTCCCTACTAGAGCGTCTCAGTCTGGCAGAGCGTGCGCTCGGGCGTCTGGATGGTATCACAATGCTGCTCCCGCGACAGGAGCTGTTCCTTTATATGTATGTAAGAAAAGAAGCCGTTCTTTCCTCGCAGATTGAAGGCACACTATAGCGCGGCAATCAGGATGAGACGCTTGCGACAATCTGGATGAGATTCTTAGGTCGCGGTCGGGATCAAGTTATCATGCTGATTGCCGCTGA
>NZ_JBIVSO010000014.1:0-134575 GCF_044756305.1 Rhizobium sp. NPDC092011 | reverse complement strand
AGAGCAGCAAGGGCCGAACCCTTGACAACCGGGATGTCGTCGCCCGGGAAGTCGTAGGACGACAGAAGTTCGCGAACTTCAAGCTCGACGAGCTCGAGAAGTTCAGCGTCGTCAACCTGGTCGACCTTGTTCAGGAACACGACGATGGCCGGAACGCCAACCTGACGAGCAAGCAGGATGTGCTCGCGCGTCTGCGGCATCGGGCCGTCGGCAGCCGAGCAAACCAGGATCGCGCCGTCCATCTGTGCAGCACCCGTGATCATGTTCTTGACATAGTCAGCGTGGCCGGGGCAGTCGACGTGAGCGTAGTGACGGTTCGGCGTCTCATACTCAACGTGTGCCGTCGAGATCGTGATACCACGAGCCTTCTCTTCCGGAGCAGCGTCGATCTGGTCGTACGCCTTGAACTCGCCGAAGTACTTCGTGATCGCTGCTGTCAGCGACGTCTTGCCGTGGTCAACGTGCCCAATCGTACCAATGTTGACGTGAGGCTTATTGCGCTCAAACTTACTCTTTGCCATTTGAATGCTTCCTATGAACGTAATGAGTGACCCCGGCGAACCGGTTTAGTGCCGCCGTTTAAGGCTTTCGTCGCGTTTGCGCAAGACTTAATTACAGGGGCCATTCCGGGCGAAGCTTTGCCGCTGGCCGAGGACCCCCGACCTTCGACTTTCCTTCGCCGCGCAAAATTCGCCGACCGATCCGGAAAGACAAAAAAGCATTTGCCGGTTCAGTCGCTTAGATAGGGAAGCGCAGACAAGAATTCCAGTGGCGGGCGCCGGGATGAAAGCATCCTTGCAAATGGAATAGCCGTCAAAACAAAGCGCCCTCTCCCGCTGGGAAAGGGCGCAAAATAATTAAACGGCTATGGATCGTCACCGATCGCGACGCTTTACCGGTTGAGGCCGGCAGATGCCGTTCACCAATGCTTGACGCTATCAGTCCAGAAGATCGGCCGGCACCTTGCCGCCATTGTCGGCAAGCTTCTGCAGAAGTGCCTTGTGAAGGAAAACATTCATCTTGGCGGAATCGCCAGCATCGCCGGTGTAGCCCAGTTCCTGCGCCAGCTCCTTGCGCTCGGAAAGGCTGGCATCCATGCCAAGTGCCTTCATCAGATCGACGATCGAATGCTTCCAGTCCAGTTTCTGGCCGCTCTTCTTTACCGCCGCATCGAGGATCGAGGCGATATCCACCGGAGCTGATGGCGCACTGGTCGCAGGCGATGTGGCCGCCGTGGTAGACGAAGGAGCCGGCGTCGGCGCAGGCGCCGGATTGGCAGTTGCAGCGGTGGTGGTCGGTGCAGGAGCAGCCTCGGCAGCCTTTGCCTGTCCCCAGATTGCACCCTTGATCTTGTCGAAGATACCCATTTGCGCTCTCCCGTTTCGGTTGCCTGAGCAATATCTATCGCTCGCGGGGATTTAAGCAACCCTTCGTGTCAATTATGCAAAGCGGAGGTGGAGGCAAGTCACTAAGCTGCATCGTCTGCTTCGAAACCGCTGAATTGGACAAAGTCATTCAAGCGCCACGGGATCTAGGGAGAGATCCTCTTTTTATATGCAAGCAACGCATAATGCGGGTGATGCCAGCGAAGAATATCAGAGTGATTGCGACTCCCAGACCCTTGGAGAGAGGCTCGAGCCAACCAGCCATAACCCCAAGAGCTCTAAACTCTGCCCATTGAAGCGCATATGCGATCACGCCGAAGAGCACTGCCAAGGTTATCGCATATGCGGCCCCTTTTTCCCTCCATGCCACAATGATGACTACGGCGAGCATCACGTAAAAAGCTGGAGAGAGGAGAGATAAAAGTACACCGCCCGCTAAAATAACAAGAACTGATATGGTCAGAGACATCATTATCGCCTGCTAGTTTGATCTATCTGGTTCGGACACGAGCGTATGAACAACGAATAGGTTGGATTTGAAAATGACGCGGCCCTTGCCCGAGTCTTCCCCAAATTCGTCGGCTGATTAGCCTGAGAACGCCCCTTGCACGAAGATTAGCAAGCAGGAGTTGAAAAAACCTTGATGGACTCGCCATATTCGAAGGAATGCGGAGCATCCGAGGCGAGCGGTGACGATAGAAATCGCTAAAGCCACTCCGATCGCTTGAACAAGAAGCAATCAGATAAAGGGATTCGAGCTAAGCACGCTCAAAAAGCCAAGTCACGGCATGACCAGACACAGGCATGTGGCAAAGTGCGGCGTTTTGAAATCTTGGAGCGGGTAGCGGGAATCGAACCCGCGTATTCAGCTTGGAAGGCTGCTGCTCTACCATTGAGCTATACCCGCGGGTGGTCAAGATCCGGTCCGGAATGGTGGAGGGAGTTGGATTTGAACCAACGTAGGCTGAGCCAACGGATTTACAGTCCGTCCCCTTTAACCACTCGGGCATCCCTCCAGTATTCCGACTGGATCTTGCGACCAAGCTTGCTAGATGTTGGCGTCGCCGCCGTCGTCTGCGCCGCGTATATGACCGGACGAATTCCTTCTGTCAACACAAGGAATTCGCAAAAATGACGAAAAAATTTCAGCCTGTGGGAAAAGTCCGCCGCCGAAAGAGGACTATGCGCCCAGGAAGCCGCTGGTTATAAAGCCGCATGAGCAAAGATAAAACATCCGGCCGCTCCGGCCCAGACAATACCGCCGGCGACAAGTCCGCCAAGGACACGCACTATGCCACCCTGCGCCGCGCCCATCGCGACGCAAAACGCGAGCGCGGTGAAATTCCGACGCCAGCACCGCAGAAGCGCAAGCGCGCCGGCGCAGACGATTGGAAGCCGCCGGCGCTCGCGCCCGACCAGGTCCTCTTATATGGCCTGCACACGGTGCGCGCGGCTCTTAGCAATCCCGAGCGCAAGAATATCAAGCTGTCGACGACGCAGAATGCGCTGGTGCGGTTGGAAATCGGTCCGGTCGATTCGCTCGGTATTCCTGTCGAGATCGTCTCGCCGCAGGATATAGACAAGGTGCTAGGCCCCGAAGCGATCCACCAGGGCGTGATGCTGGAGACGCGTCCCCTGCCCGTTCGCCGCTTAGAAGCGCTGAAGGGTAGCCCGTTGCTGCTCGTTCTCGATCAAGTGACGGATCCGCACAATGTCGGCGCGATCATGCGCTCTGCCGTGGCCTTCGATGCTGGCGCCGTCATCACCACCCAGCGCCATAGCCCGACCGAATCAGGCGTATTGGCGAAATCCGCCTCCGGTGCACTTGAGCTGATACCTTATATACAGATCACCAATCTTGCTGATGCGCTCGGCGAGCTGCATCGGCTCGGCTTCACGACGATCGGCCTTGATTCGGAAGGTCCGGCACCGCTTGAAGGCACGTTCAGCGGCGAGAAGGTCGCGCTCGTGCTCGGCTCGGAAGGCAAGGGGCTTCGCCAGAAAACGCGGGAAACTGTCAACGCGCTGGCACGGCTCGATATGCCGGGCGCCATCAAATCACTCAATGTCTCGAACGCAGCTGCGATCGCGCTTTATGCGGCGCGATCCTATCTGAAAATCTAGCGGCGCCGAGGCGGCCGCGACCAGTTGGGGGAATTTGCTTTGATCCGTGTTCTTGGTCTAGCGGCGGCTTCCGTCGCCCTTGCTCTCGCTATGGGTCAACCGGCACGCGCTGCCGATGACGAACTTATCAAGGCGCAGGCGGGTGCGTGGCTATTGGCACCTGAAAGCGGAGCCAAGGGATGCCGGCTGACCTTCGATACCAACCCGGTTACCGGCGGCTATGGCATTACCGGGGCTGATGCCTGCGCAACCCCCCTGCCCGCTCTTTCCAAGGCCGGCGCGTGGAACTTCGCCGACGATGGCTCGCTTGCTATCATGGATGGTGCAGGCCAGATGCTCCTTCGGTTTCAGCAGGAAGAAGGCTCTCCGTGGGAGAGCGAGAGCGGCGACCCGACCTGGCTTCTGCCGGCCTTGGGAGACGTCGACCATGTGCCGACCGTCGCAAGTCTCGCCGGAGCCTGGCGCATCCAGCGCCCGGACGGGAAACCCGTCTGCGACGTCACTCTGACGACCGACAAGGATCCGGATGGCACCGCGAAAATGTCACTAGCCGGAGACTGCGCCAGCGAAATCGGCGATCTCAAGCTCTCGCTCTGGGCGGCGGAAGGTTTCGGACGGGTCATGTTGGGCAGCGACGGCTCCTCGCTCTCCTTCGACATGAAGCCGGACGGCACATTCCAGAAATCCGACGAGGAAGAAGGCGAACCGCTGCTGCTGAAGCGCAAATAGCAGGCTGCCGATTGCCGAGCGGCGGCCGAAACTTTGCGTCGGGGAAACACACTTGGCTGTGGGGCTAACGCAATCCAGTGGATACAGGCTTAAATTGTTACAACGACCCCTCCGCGTCAAATATCACGCGCATGGGGTCGTTGTAGCCCCTCCGCTGTGAACCGGCATCATTTCTGACATATCTGCCGTCGCGTGAAGGCCGATCCATTCACCTGACCGCGATCGGCGTGGCATGCCACGGAGATTGACGCCAAGGCGACATCTCGGTGATCGGGCATCCGTCCTGCAGCTTCGACCATGAGGTGACGTTGAGGTTCATCTCGCATTGCGCGAGATAGCTCTTGCCGCCTACGGTCATGCAGGCGACTTCGCCCACGGCATGCTGCTTTCCGTCCGTATTCTTGCAGTAGCAGTTTTCGCCGGCCAGGGCCGACGCGCTTGCGGCAACCGCGATGACAACAAGCGGCAATCCCCAAACAAGATATCTCACTGTCTCGCGCATGACCGTATCCTCACCCGCCTTCGACGGGAGAAGTGTATGCCGATTTCAGAAAGTGTAAATGCGCCTGCTTCTCACAGCCGTCAGACGGAAGATTCAGTAGGGAACGGAAGGAGCAGACGCACATCTACGTCCTTCGAAGCCCAAAAATGCCACAGCCTGTTCTCTCGCGCTCCAGGCGGAAAACCGCTGCGCAGTTTTCCTGGACTTGCCCTATCGAAACGGACGAGACACAGAAGCAGCCTCAATGAACTGCAGGATCCGCGTCGTCGAAGAACGACCGGATGCCATCACGCGCAACCGTCGCCAGGAACTCGTCGAAAGCCTCGCGATCGGTCGCGAAAGGTTCTTCCCATTCGATCAAATCTTCTTCCGGCGTAATGACTTCCATCCGCCAGTCGCCATTGGTGCCGGCCGGACGAAAGATATCGACCAAAACGGTGACGTCGTCATCGGTGAACTCGCCCGAGAGTTCGGAATGTTCGAGTTTGGGTTTCTTCGGCTTGCTGGTCATGTTTTTCCAAGGGCGCGATTTATGTTGAAGATCGTAGAGGACGCCAGGAAGGCATCGGCATCCACATATTAGTCTGCGACTGCCGCTTTTCCATAGCGCGGGCGGTATGACGATCAAGTTCCTGGGAAAAAAGTGGTGCCCCCGGCAGGGTTCGAACCCGCGACCCCCTGATTACAAATCAGGTGCTCTACCAACTGAGCTACAAGGGCACACTGGCATGCCAAGTAGCAGATTTTGATCTCCTGTAAAGAGAAAATACGCCACGTTCTTCAGTATCCCCACTCACGAGCCGGGGCGGGATTTACCAGTCTTTACAAAACGTCTTGTCGCATAGGGGGAATATCATTACCTAGTACCATCATTCAAAGGACATGGCATGTCGCGTCATTTTCAATCCGTCTGCTTTCTCGCCTCGCCCACTCCCGAAGCACAGGAGGCTCAGGAAGAGCTGATTCGCCTCTATGGTCAGACGGACCAGGAAGAGGCGGATATCGTCGTAGCGCTCGGTGGCGATGGCTTCATGCTGCAGACGCTGCACAAGACCATGAATACGGGCAAGCGCGTCTACGGTATGAATCGCGGCTCGATCGGCTTCCTGATGAACGACTACCGGACGGATGGTTTGGCGGAACGCATCGAAGCGGCCGTCGAAAATGCGTTTCATCCGTTGCAGATGACCACACGCAATGCGGATGGGAGCAGCTGCGTTGCGCTCGCGATCAACGAGGTGTCGTTGTTTCGCCAGTCTTACCAGACGGCAAAGCTGAAGGTCGAGATCGACGGTCGCGTCCGCCTGCCGGAGCTTATTTGCGACGGGCTGATGGTGACGACCCCGGCGGGCTCCACCGCCTACAATCTTTCCGCCCACGGTCCCATCCTCCCGCTGGAAGCGCCACTGCTGGCCATGACGCCCGTCAGTGCCTTCCGCCCTCGCCGCTGGCGCGGCGCTTTGCTGCCGAATAAGGTGACGGTGGATATCACCGTGCTCGAAGCGGAAAAGCGCCCGGTCAATGCGGCTGCCGACAATACCGAGGTCAAATCGGTGCTCGGGGTCCGGATCATGCAGAGTGAAGATACAACGGCACGCATCCTGTCCGATCCTGACGGGTCCTGGTCAGACAGAATCCTCGCGGAGCAGTTTTCGGATTGAAAACTGCTGCCTGCATCGCTCGCGACGCCAATAAAAAAGCCCCGTCTCCGGGGCTTTTTTTAGTACGTTTCAATCTTAATCGACATCATCGACCACGGCATCGGCCGCGCCGCTGATACGGTGCGCCAGAGCGGCTTCCATGAACTCGTTGAGATCGCCGTCAAGCACATCGCCCGGAGCGGTGCTGGCGACGCCCGTCCGCAGATCCTTGACCAGCTGGTAAGGCTGTAGGACGTAGGAGCGGATCTGATGGCCCCAGCCGATATCCGTCTTGGACGCGGCCTCGGCGTTGGCGGCCTCCTCGCGCTTCATCAGTTCCGCTTCGTACATGCGGGCGCGCAGCATGTCCCACGCCTTGGCGCGGTTCTTGTGCTGCGAGCGCTCCTGCTGGCACTGCACGACGATGCCGGTCGGAATGTGCGTGATACGCACGGCCGAATCGGTCGTGTTGACGTGCTGGCCGCCGGCGCCAGACGAACGGTAGGTATCGATTCGGCAATCGCTTTCGTTGATCTCGATCTGGATCGAGTCGTCGACGACCGGATACACCCAGATCGACGAGAAAGACGTGTGACGACGCGCATTGCTGTCATAGGGCGAGATGCGCACCAGGCGATGTACGCCCGATTCGGTCTTCAGCCAGCCATAGGCATTGTGTCCCTTGACCAGCAGCGTCGCCGACTTGATGCCGGCTTCTTCGCCGTCATGCACTTCCAAAAGCTCCACCTTGAAGCGCTGGCGTTCGGCCCAGCGGGTATACATGCGCAGAAGCATGTTCGCCCAGTCCTGGCTCTCGGTGCCGCCGGCGCCCGAGTGGACTTCGAGGTAGGTGTCGTTGGAATCGGCTTCGCCCGAGAGCATCGCTTCAACCTGCCGACGCGCCGCTTCCGCCTTCAAGGCCTTGAGTGCGTCTTCGGCTTCGCGCACGACGTCGGCGTCGCCTTCTTCTTCGCCAAGCTCGATCAGCTCGACATTGTCGGCAAGCTGCTGCTCGAGAGCGCGCACGCCGCTAATGCCATCATCAAGCTGCTGGCGCTCACGCATCAGCTTCTGCGCTTCGGCGGCATCGTTCCAGAGGGTCGGATCCTCTGATTTATTGTTCAACCAGTCCAGTCGTCTTACGGCCTGGTCCCAGTCAAAGATGCCTCCTCAGCAGGGTGATAGCCTGCTTGGTTTCGTCGACTATTTTCTCGATTTCGGCTCTCATGATCCTGTTTCTTCATTTCGCCGCTCAAAGCGAACGGCGGTCCAATTCAAAGAGTGCTGGTGACATAAATATACATGCCGCCGGTGTAAAGCCCCGCGGCATGTCCCTCAGGCAATTTGGAATGGGTCAGAAGAGGCCGCCGGCTCCGGAGGTGACCGCCTGGTTTGCCTGCGGCGAGGTCCGCAGAATTTCCTCCGGCGCGACCTGGGCTGCTTCCCCACCGCCAATGACCTGCAGGCTGGTGGCCGGACCCGTACCGGGCTTGAAGGCTTCCATGATGGCGCCCTGATCGCCCGGCTGCGCCGCCATGCCGGTGGCGCGGTTGACGGCCACCATCGTCATGCCTGCCGGAACCTGGAATTTCTCGGGCGGCTCATCCTTCGTTGCGGCCTGCATGAATTCGTTGAAGACCGGCGCAGCAAGGCCGCTGCCGGTGCCGCCGCGGCCAAGCGGGGTCGGCGTATCGTAACCGATATAAAGACCGGCGACGAGGCTCGGCGTGAAACCGACAAACCAGGCGTCCTTCTCGTCGTTGGTGGTGCCCGTCTTACCGGCAACATCGGTGTTGAGCTTGATCTTGCCTGCAGCCGTACCGCGGATGATGACGCCCTGCATCATCGACGTGACCTGATAGGCGGTCATCGGATCGAGAACCTGTTCGCGGTTGTCGGCTACGGCCGGCTCGTCCTGATTTTGCCAGGCGCTGACGTTGCAGGTGTCGCAGACGCGCTCCTCATGCTTGAAGATGGTCTTGCCGTAGCGATCCTGAATGCGGTCGATCAGCGTCGGCTTGATCTGCTTGCCGCCGTTGGCAATGACAGAATAGGCCGAAACCATGCGCAAGACGGTCGTTTCGCCGGCGCCTAGCGACATGGCGAGAACGGGGTTCATATGATCGTAGATCCCGAAGCGCTCGGCATACTCGGCGACAAGCGGCATGCCCATGTCGGACGCGAGGCGAACCGTCATCAAGTTGCGAGACTTCTCGATGGCGAAACGCAGCGTATGGACGCCACCGCCCTCGCCCTCATAGTTGGTCGGCTTCCAGACATCACCGTTGCTGAGGGTGATCTGCAGCGGATCGTCGAGAATGACCGAGGCCGGCGTATAGCCGTTGTCCATTGCAGCCGCGTAGACGAAAGGCTTGAACGAGGAGCCCGGCTGACGCTTGGCCTGCGTGGCACGATTGAATTCGGATTGCGCATAGGAGAAGCCGCCAACCATGGCAAGCACACGGCCGGTATGCGGATCCATGGCGACCAGACCGCCCTGCACCTTAGGCGGCTGGCGCAGACGATAGGTGGTCGAGTCGGCGCTACCAGTCTTTTGCACGAAAACCACGTCACCGGCGCTCAGCACGCCGTTCGGCGACTTGGCAACCTTGCCGCCGCTCGCCGCCCGGAATGCCCAGCGCATATCGGCGGCGGCAATCGTGCCGCGCTTGCGGTCCGGCGAAACCTTGCCTCCGGCGTCGACACGCGGCTGCAATCCAATATCCGCTTCCTGATCGGAGACTGACAGGACGACGGCCACCTGCCATTCGGGAACATCGCTCAATCCAGGAACCTTGGCGAGTTCGGCACCCCAGTCCTGCGCGGTGGCGATCTGCTTGATCGGGCCGCGATAGCCGCGACGCTGGTCGTAATCGACCAATGCGTCCTGCAATGCCTTGCGGGCTTCAAGCTGCATCTGCGGATCAAGCGAGGTGCGAACGGAGAGGCCGCCTTCATAAAGGGTCTTTTCGCCATATTGATCGATCAGCTGGCGACGAACCTCTTCGGCGAAGTAGTCCGAAGCGAAAAGCGACGGGCCGCTCTTCGGCGGAACGACGCCGAGCGGCTGCTTCTTCGCTTCTTCACCGTCGCTCTGGCTCACATAGCCGTTCTCGACCATACGGTCGATCACCCAGTTGCGGCGGGTCAGCGCTGCTTCGGCGCGACGGAAGGGATTGTAGTTCGCAGGCCCCTTCGGCAGCGATGCCAAATAAGCCGATTCGGCGATGGTCAGCTCGTTAACCGACTTGTCGAAATAAGTCAGCGCCGCGCCAGCGATACCGTAGGAATTAAGGCCGAAGTAAATCTCGTTGAGATACAGTTCAAGGATCTTGTCCTTGCTGTAGGCCTGCTCGATGCGGAAGGACAGAATCGCTTCCTTGATCTTGCGGTCAAAGGTCTGGTCGGCGGAAAGCAGGAAGTTCTTGGCGACCTGCTGTGTAATGGTCGATGCGCCGACGAAGCGACGACCGGAACCGATATTCTGCAGATTTACCGCAACGGCGCGAATGAGGCCGCCGACATCGACGCCGGGATGGTTGTAGAAATTCTTGTCTTCAGCCGAAAGGAAAGCGGCCTTGACGCGGTCGGGAATGGCCTGGATTGGCACGAAAAGCCGGTTCTCGCGCGAGTATTCCTTCATCAGCGCGCCGTTGCCTGCATGGATGCGCGTCGTCACGGGCGGCGCATATTTCGCCAGCACCTCATAATCCGGGAGTTCCTTGGAGACGACGCTCAGATAGATCGCGGCAGCGGCGGCCACACCCAGAAACAGGAGGCAACCTAGCCCAAAGAAATATCCAATCAGTCTGATCATTTGATACTACCGGTGCTTGTTCTTCATGCGCCATATAGCGAGATCATCGCATACTGACGGGCGTTTTGCACGCTCACGGCGTTAATGCAAGACGGCAATGGGATAAAGCCGCGCGGCACTCGTGAGCGAATGATACTTCGCTGTAAAGGCGGGAATGTGAGCAAAATAGGGCTTGGCTCCCGTATTCCCAGTTTCATTCAATTCCAAAGTCCACCGCTGTTACACGGAAGCCACGACTGACGCCGCTAGCCGCCGTTTGCGATGATAGAAACGCGGTACTGCTTCACGGCTTCCGTCAGCCGATCGGCAACCTTTTGCCGCCAATCGGCGTCAAGCAACAGTTTCTCGTCTTCCTTGTTGGAGAGAAAGCCGAGTTCGAGAAGGATCGAAGGCACATCCGGCGCCGTCAACACCTGGAAACCGGCGTGGCGATGCGGATTGTTGATCATGGAAACCTGGCCGTTGAACGAGGACAGCACGTCCTGCGCCAGCGAAATGGAGAAGGCCTGCGTCTCGCGGCGGGTGAGATCCATCAGAATGTCGGCGACGGCGGCCGGCTGTGCCTGGGCCTCTGTTCCGGCGATGCGGTCGGAGTCATTTTCGCGGTCGGCCACCTCGCTGGCGAGACGATCCGAAGCCTTGTCCGAGATCGTATAGACGGTTGCGCCACGGATATCCTTTTGCTTCAGCGTATCGGCGTGTAGCGAGATGAAGAGAGAGGCGTGATTCTGCCGGGCGATCGTCACTCGTTCGGAAAGGGAGAGATACTGATCCTTGTCGCGGGTCAGAAACGCCTTGATACCGGGCTGCGCGTTCAACTTGTCAGCGAAAATCTTCGCGAAGGCTAGCGTGATATCCTTTTCCTGCGTGGCGCCGTCGGTGCCGGTCGCACCGGCGTCGATGCCACCATGACCGGCGTCAACCGCCACGAGGAACGTATTAGGGTCAGCCTTCTGCGTCGGATCGACGGGGCCGACGTCCTTGGCGGTGTCGGCGGCCGTCCAGCTCTGCTGCTTCACGAGCTCGGCAAACTGCTCGGCCGGCAGCATCTCCGCATCGAGCACCAGGCGATGCCCCTTCCCTCCCTCATCGGCCTGGGTCTTGGCCACGACCAGCTTCACCGGCTTTTTGGCCGTCAGCACGATGCGGGCGCTGTTGGCGTCCATTGTGCCGTAGCGGATATCCTTGAAGAGGCCGGCCGGCTTGAGATCGGCGGCGGGAAAACCGAATGCGGTCGCCGGAAGGTCGACGACAACGCGAACCGGATTGTTGAGATAGTGCACGGTGAAGGTCGGTTCGCGATCCATGTCGATGACGATGCGCGTGCGGGCATCATCGCCTGCAATGCGCGCGCCATAGGCGAGCATGGGATCGCTCGCGGCGAAGGCCGGGTTGAATGGCGCAAACGCCACAACCATAACAAGAGCAAAGGCCGTCATCGCAGAACGCAAAGCCCTCACGCCACTCTCCACCGCATGCCGCAATCCCTTTAACAAGTGTCCAACGCACCCCATATTGGTTTCGACGTTGTTTTTGAAGTCCCAATAACGGGAACCAGGTTTGACGTGATGGGCGCCAGCTGACGATGCGCCTGGGAGAGAATCGCAACGGATCCTCCCTCGTCCTCCTCATCCGAGGAATCCATCAATATTATGGCATACTTGGCTTTTCCCTTGCTATTGTGACAGATAAAACATACAACGCATATTAGGGTAGAAGTGTTGACGGGATAGAGTCGTCGCAACGGCAGCCGCCTCGAGTACCAGGCGCCATAAGCGGCATTCATCCGACGTCTGCAGTACTTCTGCTCCAAACAGTGGATATCTGAATTTCCGGTTTCAAACGGGAAGTTCATCGGTGGAGAGCCACCAAACGCTCTTTAGAGAGCACATTCATCGGGCCCAGTCTTGTGGGTCTAAGGCATAGTCGATCTCGCTTGGTTACGGATGTCACCGCAGCAGCTTTTTCAAAAAGTGAACAGACCCCAGGGAAGTAGTGCCCCGGTTGCCGTCTGGATGCTGTCATCTCCGAATAACCAATCGCGACTTTCATTATCCGGTGCAGCAACTGCGGAACACACCCGGCCTGTCCATGCGACAGGCAGGCCCCCTTCCGATTGCCTGCGCCGAGGAGCACAGCTTTCATGGCAGACAAAATGCTTATCGATGCGTCTCACGAGGAAGAGACGCGCGTCGTTGTCGTTCGCGGGAACCGCATAGAAGAATTTGACTTCGAGTCCCAGCACAAGAAGCAGATACGCGGCAACATCTATCTCGCAAAAGTAACGCGGGTCGAGCCTTCGCTTCAGGCGGCTTTCGTCGACTACGGCGGTAACCGGCACGGCTTCCTGGCCTTTGCCGAAATTCACCCCGACTACTACCAGATCCCCCTTGCAGACCGGCAGGCGCTTCTGAAGGCGGAAGCCGAAGAGCATCGCCGCGACGACGATGTCGAACATGTCGAAACCGCGCTCGATCTTTCGCAGCAGGAACAGCCCGACATCGGCATCGTTTCCAAGGAGAGCGAAGAAGCGGAAGCGCCCGCCGCAACTGCGGAAGAGGCCCCTGCCGTTGAGGCGGCAGCACCTGCCGAAGACGCAGCGCCCGCGAAGAAGGCGAAGCCGCGCCGCAGCCGCAAGAAGGTGGTAGCGGAAGCGCCCGCCGAAGAGGCCCCCGCCCCGGAAGCCACCGCGACGGTCGACGCGCCGAGCGAAGACGAGGAAGGCTCCTCGGGTTCGATGGCTGCGATGGTCGAAACCGATTCGATCTCCGAAGACGTCACGACGTCCAAGCGCCGTCACGATGACGACGACGATGACGATCACGACCATGAAGAAGAAGTGATCGAATCCGTTGGCGCCGAAGACGCAATGGAAGAAGTTCCGGACCGCGTGCAACGCAAGCCGCGCAAGCAGTACCGTATTCAGGAAGTCATCAAGCGCCGGCAGATTTTGCTCGTGCAGGTGGCGAAGGAAGAGCGCGGCAACAAGGGTGCTGCGCTGACCACCTATCTGTCGCTCGCTGGCCGTTACTCGGTTCTGATGCCGAACACGGCACGCGGCGGCGGCATTTCCCGCAAGATCACCAATCCGCAGGACCGCAAGCGCCTGAAGGAGATCGCCAAGATGCTCGAAGTGCCGCAAGGCATGGGCGTCATCCTGCGTACCGCCGGTGCGAACCGCACCAAGGTCGAGGTCAAGCGCGACTTCGAATATCTGATGCGCCTTTGGGAGAACGTCCGTACGCTGACGCTCGCATCGACCGCTCCCTGCCTCGTCTACGAGGAAGGCAGCCTGATCAAGCGCTCGATCCGCGACCTCTACAACAAGGATATCGGCGAAGTCATCGTTGCTGGCGAAGAAGGCTATCGTGAAGCGAAAGACTTCATGAAGATGCTGATGCCGAGCCACGCCAAGGTGGTTCAGCCCTATCGCGACATTCACCCAATCTTCTCGCGCTCCGGCATCGAGGCACAGCTCGACCGGATGCTGCAGCCGCAGGTGACGCTCCGTTCGGGCGGCTATCTGATCATGAACCAGACGGAAGCGCTGGTTTCGATCGACGTCAACTCCGGCCGTTCGACCCGCGAGCATTCCATCGAGGACACGGCGCTTCAGACGAACCTGGAAGCCGCCGAGGAAATCGCACGCCAGCTGCGTCTGCGCGACCTGGCCGGCCTGATCGTCATCGACTTCATCGACATGGAAGAAAAGCGCAATAACCGCGCTGTCGAGAAGAAGCTGAAGGAATGCCTGAAGAACGATCGCGCCCGTATCCAGGTTGGCCGCATCTCGCATTTCGGCCTTCTGGAAATGTCGCGCCAGCGCATCCGTGCATCGGTTCTGGAAAGCACCACGCAGATCTGCTCGCATTGCGGCGGCACCGGCCATGTGCGTTCGCAGTCTTCCGTTGCTCTGCACGTTCTGCGCGGGATCGAAGAATATCTTCTCAAGAACACGACGCACGACATCACCGTGCGTACGACGCCGGATATCGCGCTCTATCTGCTCAACCACAAGCGCCAGACGATCATCGATTATGAGAACCGTTTTGGTGTCGCCATCGTCATCGATGCCGACAATGCCGTCGGCAATCAGCATTTCGCGATCGATCGTGGCGAGCCGGTTGCCAATCCGGTGAAGATCGAAACCCTATTCAACTTCGCAGCCATCCCTGATGACGATGACGACGATATCGTTATCGAGGCGGATGAGGAAGAAGACGAAGAGCTGGAAGAAAAGGCTGCAAGCAACGAACAGCAGCCGGTCGCCCGTTCTGAAAACAATGAAGGTGGCCGCAAGCGCAAGCGCCGCCGTCGCCGTCGCGGTCGTGGCAATGATGCCCAGGCCGGCGCCTCCTCCGATGATGCATCCGTTGCGGACGCTTCCGAAGACGGGGAAGATGGCGACGAAAGTGACGATGATGCCGATATCGATGCCAATGCATCCGGCAACGACGATGATGCACAGCAGAAGCGCAAGCGCCGCCGTCGCGGCAAGCGGGGCGGTCGCCGCAATCGTGAAAACGAGGGCAGCGAACAGGATGCCGGCAACGAAGGTGACTCCGAAACCGGCGAGGCTGCCGAAGCCAATGCAGAGGGTGGAGAAGAAGTCGCTGTAACAGTCGCGGAAATCGCCGTTTCCGAAGGCGAAGCTGCCGTCGAGGCCCAGCCGGCCATGGCAGCAGTCGAGACCGCGGCCACCGTTACGGAAGACGTCAAGCCTGCCAAGAGCCGCAGCCGCCGGAAGCCGAAGGCTGCAGCTGCCGAGGCCTCTCCGGTCGAAACGCCGGTTGAAGAGGTAACGGCCGTGGCTGATGTCGAAACCGAGACGGTCGCCGAGATCGTGCAGACGCTGGATACCGCCAGCGAGCCTGCCGCTCCTGAAACCGCCGAAGAAGCAGCCAAGCCGGCACGCGCCAACCGCGAGTCGAACGTTGCATCCTCCGCGCCGGTCGTCACGTCCAATCGCACCAACGAGGGTGGCGATGGCGACGGAGAGCCGAACAAGCCCAAGAAGGCTGGCTGGTGGCAGCGCCGCGGTTTCTTCTGAGAGCCGCAACTAGAGACTGATTGATTGTAATCCGGCCGTGGCGACGCGGCCGGATTTTCGTTTCGGCAGAGCGATGAGAGCAATTCCGGGAGAAAGCGCCAGGCAGCCTCCCCGTCCAGAAATGCGCAAGGCGGCGGCATGGAGCGCTACAGCATCGGCCCGAAAATCGGAATCGATTTTCGGGCCGATGCTGTAGATTCAATAGGTTAGAGCGACCTTTGTGCTTCCGAAAGGAAGCACGGCGCTCTGAGCACTTCCACGAACGCCTGGCCGCTCCAGTCCAGAGATCACACGCGGGAAACGATGTTCGCGGCCTGCGAAATCACTTTCGCAAACAGGCGCAACCCATTGATCAGGGATTCTATTTCAGCCAGGCGGCCATACGCTCGGTGGCCTCTTCAATCTCGGCGTTGGAGCCTGCGTAGGAGATCCGCATCACCCGATGCCCTTCGACGGGATCGAAATCAAGACCAGGCGTGGCAGCGACATTGATTTCCGCCAGCATCTTGCGCGCAAACACCATGCTGTCATTGGTGAAGCGGCTGACATCGACATAGGCGTAGAAAGCGCCGTCCATTGGCGATGCGATGTGAAAGCCGATCTCCGGAAGACGACGCATCAGGAAATCGCGGTTGCGACCATAGCTCTCGCGATAAACATCGAGCTCGGCACCGGCTCCGAGCGCGGCCTCGGCGGCGATCTGGGAAAGTTCGGGCGCGGAGATATAAAGGCTCTGGGCAACGCGCTCGACGGGTCGCACCAGCCGCTCCGGAAGAACCATCCAGCCGATGCGCCAGCCTGTCATGCAATAGTATTTCGAGAAGGAATTGATGACGATCGCCTCGTCCGTCAGTTCCAGCGCGCTCGTCTCTTCACCGACGAAGGTGAGCCCATGATAGATCTCATCGGAGATGAAGGCGATCGAACGCTCCGCGCAATAATCCGCGAGCGCCTTCAGCGCCGCCCTGCCCGTCACCGTGCCTGTCGGATTTGCGGGGCTTGCCAGCAACACGCCCTTCAGGCGCTTGCCGCTCGCCGTCTGCAATGCCTCAAGGCTTTCCGGCGTCAGCGTGAACTGTGTCTCTTCCGTCACCGGCACTTCCACGACATCGAGGCCCAATGCGCCAAGGATGTTGCGATAGGCGGGATAGCCGGGACGAGCGATGGCGACGCTGTCGCCGGCGTCGAACAGGGTCAGGAACGCAAGATTGAAGCCGGCCGACGATCCGGTCGTGATCGCGATGCGCTTCGGGTCAATCGAAAGCCCGTGGCGCGTCTTGTAGTGCGCGGAGAGCGCCTGACGCAGTGCCAGCGTCCCGAGAGAATCCGTATAGCCGATCCGGCCGTGATCGAGGGCCGCACGCGCAGCCTGCAGAGCCGCCTGCGGCGCCGGATAGGACGGCTGGCCGACTGCCATCGAAATGACAGGGTGCCCGGCTTGGCGGCGTCGCGTCGCCTCGGCCAGCACATCCATGGCGTGGAAGGGTTCGACATCGCTGCGCTTGGATAGGGAAAACAAGATCAATTCTCTCTCGGATCGGATCGTCCTGCGACATTTGCCGCAATATCGGTGCGTTCACAATCCTGCGATTGCGGCTTTGCCGTGAAAATTCCTGTTTCTGGAAATAGGCATACGCCGTAAATTGCCGATCCATATTTGCGGATGTTAACCCGACGGTGCTATGCCGCATCCGAGAATGAAGTCTCCGCATGAATCAAACGAGGACCCAATGACCTTTTCTTTCAAGAGCCTGCTGACGGTTTCGGCGATTGCCCTCACAGCATCCTTCGCCGCGATCCAGCCCGCCGCCGCGCTGGACGAGCAGCAAAAGAAGGAAATCGGCGAATTCATCAAGGAATACCTCGTCGATCATCCGGAAGTCCTGCTGGACGCGCAGGCCTCGCTTGAAAAGAAGCAGGACGAAGCCCGCCTTGCTCAATCGGCGCAAGTGATCACCCAAAACAAGGATGCCATCTTCAACTCCAAGGACGATGTCGCGATCGGCAATCCGAAGGGCAGCATAACGGTAGTGGAATTCTTCGACTACAACTGCACCTATTGCCGACACGCACTTGGCGACATGGACAAGCTGCTGAAGCAGGACAAGGATATACGCTTCGTGCTGAAGGAACTCCCGATCCTCGGAGCGGATTCGGTCGCTGCATCGCGCGTTTCGGACGCCTTCCGCAAGCTCGCTCCGGAAAAATATGCGGAGTTCCATCATAAGCTTTTGAGCAGCGACGGCCGCGCATCGGAAGACAGCGCTATCGAAGTTGGGACATCGCTCGGCGTCACCGAAGCGGCGCTTCGTACGGAAATGGCGAAAAGCCCCAACAACGACATGATCAAGGCAACATATCAGCTTGCGACCGATCTCAACGTGACGGGCACTCCGGCCTATGTCATTGGCAACGAAACCATTTCCGGCGCCATCGGGCTTGAGGCCATAAAGGAGAAGATCGCCAACGTCCGCAGCTGCGGCAAGACCTCCTGCTGACGCTTTTATCCCGGCGTCTTGCGCCGCGTTCGGGGCATTACCGAAATCCCGTCTATTTGGACAAGGCTCAAAAATGCCAAAATCGCGGCGTTTCCACATCTAGAGACGCGCAACCTACGCTCCGGGGCTTTCCTATGAGGCCTCGGGAGTCTATAGGTTGCGCTGTACTTTGACGGAACCACTGATGGCGCAAACTATTTTTGTCCTCAACGGACCCAATTTGAATGCTCTCGGCAAGCGCGAGCCGGGCATCTATGGCGGCAAGACGCTCCAGGATATCGAAGCAGACTGCAAGTCCGTGGGCGAAAGCCTGGGCTTCATCGTCGATTTCCGCCAGAGCAATCACGAAGGCGTGCTGGTCGACTGGATGCACGAGGCAGGCGACAAGGCTGCCGGCGTCGCGATCAATCCCGGCGCCTACGGGCATACGTCGATCGCGCTGCACGACGCTATCCGCGCTATTTCCATTCCCGTGGTGGAGGTGCATATCTCCAATATCCACGCACGCGAAGAATTCCGGCACAAATCGATGATCGCGCCCGCCGCAAAGGGCGTGATCTGCGGTTTCGGACCTCATAGTTACATCCTGGCGCTCCATGCGCTGAAATCCATCACCCAATAACAAAAATACAGGGCAAGAAATCCTATGGCTGAAAAGAAATCGGGTATCGACCAGGCGCTCATTCGCGACCTCGCCAACATTCTTAACGACACGGATCTGACGGAGATCGAAGTCGAACAGGAAGATCTGCGCATTCGTGTGTCTCGCGCAGGCAACATGCAGTATGTGCAGGCTCCGATCGCAGCTCCCGCTGCCTTCGCTGCTCCTGCCGCCGCAGCACCGGCTGCCGCAACGGCAGCCCCCGCAGGCAAGACGCGCAATCCTGACAACGTCGTCAGCGCACCGATGGTCGGCACTGCCTATCTGGCGCCGGCTCCGGGCTCGGCCGCCTTCATTCAGGTCGGCTCGGTCGTCAAGGAGGGCCAGACCCTCCTCATCATCGAAGCGATGAAGACGATGAACCAGATCCCTGCGCCGAAGTCCGGCACGGTAACCGAAATCGTCGTTCAGGACGGAAGCCCTGTCGAGTACGGCGAAGCCCTCGTAGTCATCGAGTAAGCCCATGCCCATGATTTCGAAGATTCTCATAGCCAATCGCGGAGAGATCGCCCTGCGCGTGCTGCGCGCCTGCAAGGAGCTCGGCATTGCGAGCGTTGCGGTGCACTCCACCGCCGACGCTGACGCGATGCATGTTCGGCTTGCGGATGAAAGCGTTTGCATCGGCCCGCCGCCGTCGCGTGAAAGCTATCTCAACATCCACCAGATCGTTGCCGCCTGTGAGATCACCGGCGCCGACGCTGTGCATCCCGGCTATGGTTTCCTCTCGGAAAACGCCAAGTTCGCCGATATTCTCGAGGCGCACGGCATTACCTTTATCGGCCCGACGGCGGACCATATCCGCATCATGGGCGACAAGATTACCGCCAAGACCACCGCACAGCAGCTCGGCATCCCGGTCGTTCCCGGCTCCGATGGCGAAGTGAAGACCGAAGCCGAAGCGCTGAAGACGGCACGCGAAATCGGCTATCCGGTGCTCATCAAGGCAACTGCCGGCGGCGGCGGCCGCGGCATGAAGGTCGCACGCACGGAAGAAGACCTGATCGAAGCCTGGTCGACGGCTCGCACGGAAGCGGCTGCGGCTTTCGGCAACGAATCCGTCTACATGGAAAAGTATCTCGGCACGCCGCGCCATATCGAAGTTCAGGTGTTCGGCGACGGTGAAGGCAACGCCATCCATCTCGGCGAACGCGACTGCTCACTGCAGCGCCGTCACCAGAAGGTATGGGAAGAAGCCAATTCCCCGGCCCTCAACGTCGAACAACGCATGAGGATCGGCCAGATCTGCGCCGACGCCATGAAGAAGCTGAAGTATCGCGGTGCCGGTACCATCGAGTTCCTCTACGAGAACGGCGAGTTCTACTTCATCGAAATGAACACTCGCCTGCAGGTGGAGCATCCGGTGACGGAAGCCATTACCGGCATCGACCTCGTGCACGAACAGATCCGCGTTGCCTCCGGCGGCGGTCTTTCGGTGACGCAGGATGAAGTGCATTTCCATGGCCATGCCATCGAATGCCGCATCAATGCCGAAGATGCACGCACCTTCGTCCCCTCGCCCGGCACGATCACGCACTTCCATGCGCCCGGCGGTCTTGGCGTACGTATCGATTCCGGCGCCTATCAGGGCTATCGGATCCCGCCTTACTACGACAGCCTGATCGGCAAGCTGATCGTGCACGGCCGCACCCGCGTCGAATGCATGATGCGTCTGCGTCGCGCACTCGACGAGTTCGTCGTCGATGGCATCAAGACCACCCTGCCGCTGTTCCAGGATCTGGTTTCCAACCAGGATATCGCCAACGGCGATTACGATATCCATTGGCTGGAAGACTACCTGGCCAAGACCTCGGCCTAGCCTGTGCCCGGAGCGCGCGGCAAACGTCCCGGTGTTACTCCGGAGATATTGCTGCGCGCCTATTCCATCGGGCTTTTCCCGATGGCGGAATCAGCTGACGACCCCGAGATTTTCTGGGTCGAGCCGGAGCTGCGGGGGATCATCCCGCTCGATACGTTCCACATATCCAAAAGCCTGGCAAAGAAGATCCGTCAGAAGCCCTTCGATATCCGCTTCAATACGGACTTCGAGGGCGTGATAGCGGCATGTGCCGAACAGACGAGCGGTCGACCGAGCACCTGGATCAACGACACCATCCGCTCGCTTTACGGCGTCCTCCATCATCTCGGTCATGCGCATTCCGTCGAGGCATGGGAAGGCGACACGCTGGTTGGTGGTCTTTATGGCGTATCACTGGGTTCGGCCTTCTTCGGCGAGAGCATGTTCTCCCGCCGCACGGACGCTTCCAAGATCTGCCTCGTCTACCTGGTCGAGCGCCTGCGGCAACGCGGCTTTACGCTTCTGGACACCCAGTTCACCACCGAACACCTGAAGACGTTCGGCGCGATCGACATGCCGAAAGACGACTACGCAAGGATACTCGAAAAAGCGATGGAATCGCCCAATCTGAGCTTTTTTAGCGGTTGATATTCTCTTTAGGCGAATTGATTCCGATCAAGATCGCCCTAAGTTCGCCTCGACATCCGGAGGTAGAATATTGAAGAACCATCTTGCAATCGTCGCTCTCGCAGCTTGGGCCTTAGCAACGCAGGCTGATGCCAAATCCTTTCACGACATGTTCGGGGTCGAGCCGCCGGCCGGGCCGCAAGGCGCGGTGCTGAAGCAGCTGAACTTCCAGCAAGGCGCGATCAAGCTTTCCTCGGCAAATGCAACGCTGAATGTTTCGGATCAATTCTACTATCTCAATCCGAATGACGCGCGAAAGGTGCTGGTGCAGCTCTGGGGCAATCCCGAGAATGCCGCAAGCTCCACGCTCGGCATGATCTTTCCGGCAAAATATTCGCCGATCGATCAGCAATCCTGGGGCGCGCTGATCGACTATGAAGACAGCGGCCATGTCTCAGACGACGATGCGGCCTCGACGGACTACAATGAACTGCTGAAGCAAATCCAGGATGCTATCAAGGAGGAAAATCCAGAGCGAGAGCAGCAAGGTTACGATCCGATCACCCTGGTCGGCTGGGCTGAACCACCGCATTACGACAAGGCAAGCCATGCCCTGCACTGGGCCCGCGACCTGATCTTCGGCAAGGATGCGAACGGCGAGCATACGCTGAACTACTCCGTCCGCGTTCTCGGGCGCGAGGGCGTCACTGAGCTTGAGTTCATTGCCGGGCTTAACCAGCTGCAGCAGATCAATGCCGCTATTCCGAACGTCATCAACACAGTGCAATACGACAGTGGCAAACGCTATGCCGACTTTGTCAACGGCGACAAGATCGCGGCCTACAGCATGGCGGGCATGATCGCAGCCGGCGCCGGCGTAAAGATCGCAGCGAAGCTCGGATTCCTTGCCATCGTTCTCGGCTTCTTTAAGAGTTTTGGCGTAGCCCTCCTCGCGTTGAAGAAGGGCCTGATCGTCGTTCTGGCGGGTGTGGTCGCCGCCGGCCGCAAGATTCTCGGCCTGTTTCGTCGCAAGGAGAAGACGGACAGCGAAAACAATACCTGACGGACGCTTTGGAGCGTCCCAGCAAACGCGCGCGGCGGTTTTGCGTCCGGAATTACCGTGGAAACAAAGAGATAGAGCATTTTCACGGCTCTATTCAAAGCGGAAGCGCTCCAGAGGCTTCAAACTGCGGTTGTTATTTGCTATCGCTCGACGCGAAGAGCATTTGCGCGTCGAGGTTTCACTTTGCCTTTGTAACTACCGGTCTCATCCAGTTTCACCCAATGCGTCGGGGCGACAAGCCGTCGTCCGATGCGTATTCATGTCCATCGGGTGGTGGCCTGAGACCGGTTTGGCATTGTTCCAACGCGCCCTGCACAGCCATTGCTGTCTCAGCTCTTCAGCCGTCCCGCATACATCGCCATGCCGTGCCCTGACGGGCTAGTCTTATCGCCAGCTTGGTGGACTTCCAAACGGAAGACCAAGACGGTATGTGCAATATTCTTCGGGTCCGATGGACCATTTGTCCCCAGACTGCGCCGCAGCCATGGATCGCCTGCAGCACCTGCGGATGCTTCAAACCCTTCAAATCGAGCGGCAAGGTCAGGCTCAATGCCAATGGCCGAAAACTCGATGCCTGGCTGATCTACAAATGCTTACATTGCGATAAGACATGGAACAGAACGCTCTTCGAGCGCCGAAACCTTCGCGATCTCTCCCCCGCCACGCTGGAGGCACTGCAGCGCAGTGATCCGAATTGGGTTCGCAAACAGGAATTCGATGTCGAGGCCCTGAAACGGAAGACAAAGCGCATCGAGGAGCCGCCAGATGCGGTCGTTTCAAAAGAATGGATCAGTGAGGCGAGCACTTGGACAGCCCTCGAAATCGAGGTGGTGGCTGAATTTTCCGCCAACCTTCGCCTCGACCGCTTGCTAGCGTCGGAACTGTCGATCTCACGCTCGAGGCTTCAGGCTCTCCACGAAGGAGGCAAGCTGAAGGCTCATCCGAATCACGAGATCGTTCTGCGCAACAGGCCTAAGGACGGCACAAGGATCATTCTCGACCTATCGGATGCCGTCGATCGCCACGCGATCGGAAGTGCCGCGATCCATCGGGAAGGGTTGTAAAAATTTCGCCCGCGGGAGCAAGGCTTCCGCGGGCGGTCACTTCACGTTAAAATCTTGAAATCGATCACTTCGCGCCGGCAGTATCCGGCGCGGGGACGTCGGACTTCTGTTTGCACTCCTTCAGCCAGACGTCATAGATCGGATGCTCTACGGCGTTGAGGCCAGGGCTATCTGCAAACATCCAACCGGTGAAGATGCGGCGGATGCGGCGATCAAGGGTGATCTCATCGACCTCGACGAAGCCATCAACCTTCTGCTGTTCGGTGTCGTCTCGCGAGTAGCAAGCGCGCGGCGTTACCTGCAACGCGCCGAATTGCACGGTTTCGTTGACATACACATCGAAGGTGGTGATGCGGCCGGTGATCTTGTCGAGGCCGGAAAATACAGCAACGGGATTGGCGATACGGGCCGCCTCGGCTGAAGGGGCCAACATGATGCCGACAAGGAGAGCGACGCCTGCTCCCGATATTGCACGCAAAGAAGCGCTCCGCGTGAAAACCGTCATATCCGCCAATCTCCGCTTAGTCTCGGTCAAAGCGCCGAGCAAGAGCCGGCTTATGTCGCGCCTAAAGCCAAATTGTGGCCAAAGGACGAGCCGGGCCTTCTTGCTCAGTTACAATGGGCGTGCTCAGTTACCGGGGGTCCAGGCGTCGTAGTCGCCGGTCACGCGCGGACGCTCGCCGGCAACGGCCAGTGAGCCCGGCGGACGGTAAGCCTGCGGCGTGCCAGTCTGGTTGGCGCGATGATCCTTCTGCCATTCCTTGGCGACGTACTTGTCCTTGCTCGGCGGAACGTCGGTGCGGTGATGCATCCAGCCGTGCCAGCCCGGAGGAATAGACGAGGCTTCGGCATAACCCTTGTAGATCACCCAACGCTTGGGGAGACCGTAGGAGGACATGCCGCCTTCGTAATAGACGTTGCCAAGCTCATCCTCGCCGACACGCTTGCCAAACCGCCAGGTCGCAAAGCGCGTCCCCATGGTCTGACCATTCCACCAGGTGAAGGTTTGTACGATGAGATTCCACATGTCTTTTCCTCGATACCCGCTGAAAGGCGAGCGATACCAGAATTCAGTCGTTTGCTTATGCCGCCACCGGACCGGCTTGTCCAGTGATTCCAGCAGGCAAACTGGTTCATTTCAATGTCATCTTGAAGCCGAGATGGGTCGGCTTGAAACCCAGTCTCTCATAGAAGCGGTGTGCGTCCTTACGTACCGCATTCGAGGTTAGCTGTACCATCTTCATGCCGCGGCCTTTTGCCTCGTCGATGCAGAAATTGATCATCGCGGCGCCGATCCCCTGCCCGCGCAGTTCCGTCCGTGTTTGTACGGACTCGATTATCATGGCGGAAGATCCTCTAGCGTGCAGCGAGGTCACAACGATCGTCTGGAACGTGCCGACAATCTCACCACCAAGTTCGGCAGCATAGAGCGTCTGGTCGGAAGATGCGGCAATAGTGCGAAACGCACGCAGATAGTCGTCGTAAGCAGAGGGGTCAGTCGTGTCGCCATGGCCGCCCATGGCGTCGGCAGCAAAAAGGTCGATCAGGGAGGGAAGATCGGATTCTTTCGCTTCGCGGATTGCTAACCGGGCATCTTCCATGAATGATCTCGTCTATTCTTTCAGTGCCCTGCCAACGGCTTCTCGAATATCAGCGTCGGCAAACCCGATTGCCCCTGCCCGCTATTGTCCGAACGGCCTACTTCGACAAAGCCATGCGCCTTGTAGAAGGCGATTGCAGGCTCGTTTTGCAGGTCGACCTCGAGGCGCATGATTTCAGCGTCCGGAAAGCATGTTTCCAGTTCGGCGAAGATATCGCGACCGATACCCTGGCGCTGATGGCGGGGGCTGACATAGAGCATGTGGAGCATGACCGTCTTGGTCATCTCCTTGGACATGGCGGCATAGCCCATGCCGCCGATCGCCCGGCCGTCATCGGCAACCAGGAATTCGGAATTCTTGTTCGCCAGCCGGGCCTTCAGCGCTGCTGGCGAGTGCCAGGAAGCGTGCAGTTCGCTGACTTTCGCCGCCCCATAGATATGGTCGTAGGTCGCATGCCAGGTCTCGCCCAGCAGAGCACGGACCTTTTCCAGGTCCTGCTCGCCGGCGGTGCGCACGAAGAACACCGATTATTCCTCTTCGATGCCGAGCTTGGCCTTGACCAGCGCCTGTACGGCTTGCGGGTTGGCCTTGCCGCCTGTCGACTTCATCACCTGGCCGACGAACCAGCCGGCAAGGGTCGGCTTTGCCTTGACCTTGGCAACCTGGTCCGGGTTAGCGGCGATGATTTCGTCGACGGCCTTTTCGATGGCGCCGGTGTCGGTCACCTGCTTCATGCCGCGGGTCTCGACAATCTCGGCGGGATTGCCGCCTTCGGTCAGCACGATTTCAAACAGATCCTTGGCGATCTTGCCGGAGATGGTTTCAGCCTTGATGAGATCGATGATCGCACCGAGCTGGGCGGGAGAAACCGGAGTCTCTTCAATATCTTTGCCTGATTTGTTCAAGGCGCCAAGCAAGTCGTTGATGACCCAGTTGGCAGCCATCTTGCCATCACGGCCGGCGGCGACGGCTTCGAAATAGTCGGCAATCGCCTTTTCCGAGACCAGAACGGAAGCATCGTAGATCGAGAGGCCGAGCTCGCGGACGAACCGCTCCTTCTTGTCGTCGGGCAGCTCCGGCAGGTGCGCGGCAAGTTCCTTGACGAAAGCATCGTCGAATTCAAGCGGAAGCAGATCCGGATCGGGGAAATAGCGATAGTCATGCGCATCTTCCTTGGTGCGCAGAGAACGCGTCTCGCCCTTGTTCGGATCGAACAGGCGGGTTTCCTGATCGATCTTGCCGCCATCCTCCAGAATGCCGATCTGGCGGCGTGCTTCGTATTCGATCGCCTGACCGATGAAACGGATGGAGTTGACGTTCTTGATTTCGCAACGCGTGCCGAACTCGCCGCCCGGACGGCGCACGGAGACGTTGACGTCGGCGCGCATCGAGCCTTCGTCCATGTTGCCGTCGCAAGTGCCGAGATAGCGCACGATCGAGCGCAGCTTGGTCATATAGGCTTTCGCCTCGTCAGCCGAGCGGATGTCCGGCTTGGAGACGATTTCCATCAGCGCGACGCCGGAGCGGTTGAGATCGACATAGGACATCGTCGCATGCTGGTCATGCAAAGACTTGCCCGCATCCTGTTCCAGATGCAGACGCTCGATGCCGATCTCGATATCTTCGAACTGACCCTGACGATCCGGCCCCAGCGAGATGACGATCTTGCCTTCGCCTACAATCGGATCCTTGAACTGCGAGATCTGATAGCCCTGTGGCAGGTCGGGATAGAAATAGTTCTTGCGGTCGAAGATCGAACGATTGTTGATCTGTGCCTTCAGGCCGAGACCCGTGCGCACGGCCTGCTTGACGCATTCCTCGTTGATGACGGGCAGCATGCCGGGCATGGCGGCATCGACGAGTGAGACGTTGGAATTCTGCGGCTTGCCGAACTCGGTCGAGGCACCGGAGAAGAGCTTGGAATTGCTCAGCACCTGGGCATGGACTTCCATGCCGATAACGATTTCCCAATCGCCGGTGGCACCGGGAATGAAGCGTTTCGGATCTGGCGTACGGACGTCGACAAGGGTCATTGGAAGCTCTTGAAATGCTGTTCTTCTGAACTTTGTGAGGTAGAGCAATTGGCGTGATGGCGCAAGGCTTTCGGCGTCACTGGCACGCTATATGCCCGGTCCGTAAGCGCCGTCGCTCTCCTCGACCAGCCATTTCGAAAGTCCGACAGTCGGGACATCGCTGTCAAGCTTCGGCGAGTAGACGATCGACAACCAGTGGATCCCATAGCCACGCGCCTTGAAGAAGGCGATGGCATCGGTGTTTCCGGCATGGCTCTGCAGCGAAATTTTTTCCAGCCCCTGCTCGCGCACATCCTGCTCGATCCGCGCCAGAAGCGCGGACCCAAGGCCGCGCCTTTCAAAATCAGGGTCGATCCAGAAATCCGAGATCGCCTCGTCGAGCGCCTCGCGCGCGGCCCATCCCACCGCTTCGCCATTCAGCTCGATGACCGTGATCGTCAGCCAGAGATTGCGGGTGAAATTCGAAAAGGCCTCGCTTGCGCCTTCCAGCAGCTCGCCGGTGCCACCAATCGCGCCCATGGCCTTCTGCCAGGAGCGCAGACCTATACTCGCCAACACCTCGGTTTCACCCTCATGAGCATTGCGAATGTGGATCATCTAGCCCCCGCTATTTCAGCTAGTAAAGCACCTGGACACCGCTTTTTCCAGCGGCGAGATTCAGAGACAGGCCTCGCAGCGCCGACGATCGATGCGGTTGAAGCTTGACTGCCGAGCGCAACCTGTTTTACACACGGCGTCTCAACGGAGTTTTTATGTCCACCTTTTGTCTGTCCCGGTAAAGGCCTCGCCCGCAAGTCTCCTTGCGTGCCGGGCCTGAAAAACGAAGCCCCGACTTCCCCTAAGGGAAGCTTCGGATCGTTTTTATGCGTCCTCTCGGGCGCTTGACGGATTCAGACAACAATGGACATTTCCCGCGCTGAACAGCGCATCCTGCACTTGCTCGCTCAAGGCGGGCGCATCGAAATCGAACGCACCGAAAACAAGAAGATCGAAACCGTCTTTTGCTACACGCGCGACGGCTGGGTCTATCCCGGTTTCGACATTGAGCTTTTTCGAAGGCTGAAACGCCTCAAGGCTATCAAATCCACCGACGGCCATCCCTACCGCATCAGCGACAAGGGATTGCGGCTGGTGCGATCACAGCTGGACAACAGGTAGAAAAAGCGTGAGAGCCGCCCAATGGGCGGCTCTCACCGATTTATGTTGCTCACATGAGAAAGCGACTGGCGTTCAGAATGTCCTGATGATCTCCGTGACCCGATCGCCCCTGCGATCGCTTTCCTGTTGCACCGTATCGCGCCTTTCGTTCATCGAGGCGATCTGATCCTCACTATCCGCCAGAGCTTTCAAATAGCGCTTCTGTAGATCGCTTTTGTCCGGTACGGCGCCGAGATTGCGTCTTATCCGCTCCTGCTCATTGACGGTTTTCTCGATTTCGCTATCGAGGCTCGCCAATTCGTTCTGGACGGCGACCTGCCTTTTGCGCGCGTCGGCAAGCTCTTTCAGCTTATCCGTGAGCGCCTTGTCATTGGTCGAGGCCGACCAGCCGAGCAACATGTCCGGCTCGACATCGACAAGCGCATAGCTGTTGCTCTGAAGCTGTTCGTCGACCGCCGTCAGCACCTTTTCCGCGCCTGCCGGCACGACCGCCTTGAGCCGCTGATGCGTTGCCGTCTTGCCGAAGCTTTCAGCCGAGGAGAACGACCAGCCCTCTCTAATCGGATGCTCGATGATGACCGTCCTTTCGCCGTCAAGCGCGCCCGATACGGTGTATGTCGTCGTCTGGCGATATTTGACGGTGGCGTTCATGACGCCGTCGGCAACCTTCAGGGAGGCGATTTCCTCCTTTGGGGTCTGCTGTTCGCTGATCGAAACCTTGCGATCGGTCGCGAAACTGGCGAGGCGCGTATCGTCCTTCGGCAGCGCCGAGAGTTGGGAGTCGCCGATATAGCCGGCCTTGCTGTCGTACAATGTCAGAATTCCCGCCGGCATGCTGACGCCGGTGGTGTTCTTCAGCATGACAGCGGCGATGGGATTGCGCAGGCTGCTGCCGGCCCGATACATGTCTACCATGTCGGCTTCCACATCCGCATCCATGATCGGCACCGACAAAGTGTCGCCATTGGCGAGATCGTAAGTTCCCGGAAGTTCGAAAGTAGCCGAGATATCGCTTTCCGTCGCAGCAGCTGGATTTCCCGAGGCAATTTGCATTGCCTCTCCCGCCCCCGCCAATTCGTCGGTCGCATAGGCCGGGGCGTCCGCCATCTTTCCGTCTATACTCTTCATCGCCCGTCGCGGAGCGGGCATTGCCGGCGCCTCTATACTCGAGGCCAGACGCCGTCTGTTGGACAGATCGCCACTATCGGGACCGAGGACATCATTGGACGCCGTGTTGACAGGCACCTCCTGCCTCTCCCTCCAATAGAGCTGATGCAGCCCCTGCCTCAACGTCACCGGCTCGGCCGAGGTCAGCGTCAGCTTGATGCCTTTCCAATCCTCGCCGCTGGCATTTTCCAGCACCGTCCATGCCTGTAGGCGCGCCTTGTCTTTTCCGTCGATGACAACCTTATAGGCCGTCTTCCAGATGGGAGACGGCACGACATAGGTGAGGCCTATATCGCCGCTGCTCTTCGCACCATTCACCCTGATATCGATGGCGCGGGTACGGTCGTTCTTGCCTCGGGCGATAGCTGCCGTCGCCTTTGCGAGCTTTGCTCTTGTGTCTGGGTCATCAAACCGGACTGACGCGTCCTCGCCGAGCGTCAGCGTCTCCACGGCGCCATCCTTGTCGATGACGGTCAGCAGATAAGCCGTTGCCTTCTCGTCCGCCTTCCTCGCCTCTATGCCGAGAATGCTGCCTTCAACGGTCTTGCCACCGCTGGTGACCGCCACCTTGGCGCCCTGCATTGACGTCAGTAGCGACGGCACGGAGGAGAGCGCTTCCAGACTGAATGGCAGGCCCTTGAAGGTTTCCTGCAAGGGGTGCGGACCCGCCAGCGCCATGCCGGCCACCGAACCCGCAGCCCCATTGACCACAAGGCTCTTCAGGATGTCGTCGACCTGATCGAGCGGCACCTCGATCCGGATCACGCCGTCGCTATTGACATCGGCCGATCGCGAAACCTGGGCCAGACCGCCCGAAGACAGGGTTATGGATCGAATAGCCCCATTGTCAGCCGCCAGCGAAATCGCTGGAAAAGACGCGCCAAGGAGCAGGATCGCCGTGACTTGCTTGAGCATGAAGAGACCTTCCGATTCGGTTGCAGAGAACGAGACCAAGCGGCCCGCTGCAATTTATGATCGTATTTCGGTCTAAAGTGTGATGGCGTTCGGGCGGAATATTGACACCTGCAAAAAGGGCCGCTCGGATTTCCGGGCGGCCCTTCCAATAGTTGGTGTCAAACGCGGCGAAGCAGGAAGAGGTCGTTCATCAAGCCGCTCGTGCCGCCGCGGATGGTGAGCTTACCACCACTTCGCTGGCGTGAACTTGCCGGCGGCCTGTTCGATGACGTGGGCGGTCTTGAAGAGGGTTTCTTCTTCGAACGGCTTGCCGATGAGCTGCAGGCCGAGCGGCAGCCCTTTCGAGTCGAGGCCGGCGGGGACGGCGATGCCGGGCAGACCGGCCATGTTGACCGTCACCGTGAAGATGTCGTTGAGGTACATCTTCACCGGATCGGACGCGAGGTCCTCGTCGGCGATACCGAAGGCAGAAGACGGCGTGGCGGGCGTCAGGATCGCATCGACGCCGGCATTGAAGGCAAGTTCGAAATCGCGCTTGATCAGCGTGCGGACCTTCTGGGCGCGCAGGTAGTATGCGTCGTAATAGCCGGCCGACAGAACATAGGTGCCGATCATGATGCGGCGCTTTACTTCCTGGCCAAAGCCGGCAGCGCGAGTCTTTTCATACATGTCGACGATATTGTTGCCATCGACGCGCAGGCCGTAGCGAACGCCGTCATAGCGGGCAAGGTTCGAAGAGGCCTCGGCGGGCGCGACGATATAATAGGCCGGCAGCGCGTACTTCGTGTGCGGCAGAGAGATGTTGACGATCTCGGCACCGGCATCCTTCAGCCAGGCGATGCCCTGCTGCCAGAGCGTCTCGATCTCTTCCGGCATGCCGTCGACGCGATATTCGTTCGGGATGCCGATCTTCATGCCCTTCAGCGACTGGCCGAGCGAGGCTTCGTAATCCGGCACCGGCAGGTCGACAGAGGTGGTATCCTTGGCATCGACGCTTGCCATCGACTTCAGGAGGATGGCGGCGTCGCGTACGTCGCGGGCGATCGGGCCGGCCTGGTCGAGAGACGAGGCGAAGGCAACGATGCCCCAGCGCGAGCAGCGTCCATAGGTCGGCTTGATACCAACGGTGCCGGTGAAGGCGGCCGGCTGGCGGATGGAGCCGCCGGTGTCGGTGGCGGTGGCGCCAGCGCAGAGATGGGCTGCAACGGCAGCGGCCGAACCGCCCGACGAGCCGCCCGGAACGAGCTGCTGGTTGGTGCCTTCGGCGCGCCAGGGGTTGATGACCGGGCCGTAGTACGAGCTCTCGTTGGAGGAGCCCATGGCGAACTCGTCCATGTTGAGCTTGCCCAGCATGACGGCGCCGTCGTTCCAGAGGTTCTGCGTAACGGTCGATTCATAGCGCGGCTTGAAGCCATCGAGAATGTGGCTGCAGGCCTGGGTATGGATGCCTTCGGTGCCGAACAGGTCCTTGATCCCGAGCGGGATGCCTTCGAGCGCACCGGCATTGCCAGCGGCGAGGCGCGCATCCGAGGCCTTGGCCATTTCGCGCGCCTTGTCGGGCGTGACAGCGATATAGGCGTTGATCCGACCGTTGGCGGCATCGATCGCCGAGATATAGGCCTCGGCCAGTTCGGTGGCGGTGATCTGCTTGGCGCGCAGCTTGTCGCGGGCTTCGGCAATGGTCAGGCTGGTCAGTTCGCTCATTTTGTTTCGCTTCAGATCTGGAATTGGGCAACGGGTCGGAAAGGGTTCAGCAGGAACCGTTATTCGACGACTTTGGGCACCAGGAAGAAATTCTGATCGGTATTCGGCGCATTCGCGACGATGTCGGCGGCCTTGTTGCCGTCGGTCACCTCGTCAGTGCGCTTCTTCATCGCCATCGGCGTGACCGAGGTCATGGCTTCGACGCCATCGACATTCACTTCGGAGAGCTGCTCGACGAAGCCCAGAATGCCGTTCAGCTCACCCATCATCCGCTGCGCTTCGTCTTCATTGACGGCGATGCGGGCAAGATGGGCGACGCGTTTGACAGTGGCGAGATCGACGGACATGGCATTCTCCGGATAGGATTTTTCTCACTCGCTATAAAGACCATGTCCGCCATACGCAACGGGTATCGTTAGGCAGAAACGCTCTCGCCAACCTTCGGCGCGGCAACTGCGGTCTTGGAGCCTTCCATGCCGGCGATGAACTTTTCCGGGGTCGCATCGATGATCGGGAAAGTGCCGTAGTGGCAGGGAATGGCGGTCTTGAAGTTAAAGAAGCGCTGGCAGGCGAGCGCGGCTACGGCACCGCCCATGGTGAAGCGGTCTCCAACAGGCAGGATGCCGATATCGGGCTGATGCAGTTCATTGATGAGAGCCATATCCGAGAAGATGTCGGTATCGCCCATATGAAACAGCGTCGGCTCGTCGTCGAAATGCAGCATCAGGCCGTTCGGGTTGCCGAGCGCATGGGAAACGCCGTCCTCGGTGATCTGGGCTGAGGAGTGCAGCGCATTGGTAAAGGTTGCCGAGAAACTGCCGAGACCGACGGTGCCGCCTGTATTGCCCATTTCCAGCTTTTCGACGCCCTTGGTGCTGAGCCAGGAGGCAAGATCGGCATTGGCGAGAACCACCGCACCCGTATCCTTAGCGATCTGAACCGTGTCGCCGACATGGTCGGCATGGCCATGCGTCAGCAGGATATGCGTCACGCCTTCGGCTGCATCCTTGATGTTGAGGCCGGCAGCGGCAAAGGAAGAATTGTAAGTCAGGAAAGGATCGATCAATATTTTTGCCTTGGCCGTTTCGATACGAAAAGCGGCGTGGCCGAGCCAGGTGATCTTCATTGGATTGCTCCTTAGCACTTGTTTTGAAATGGAATGCCGGTGTCCGAAGCATTTCCGGTGGAAACACTCCTTCGATTTGCTCTTCCGCATTTCCGCACGCAAAACCGCTGTGTGCTTCTGCTGGAAATGTTCTAGGAGATATCCGAAACCATCGCAAAGAAAAGCGGCTTTGGCTTCAATTTGTTTTGACAGGAGCGAGACCCCGATGACGACGCTGACCATCGAAGACCTAGCCGTGATGCTCCTGCCCGGTCAGGCCGTTGCCGGGCTCGATCTCGGCACCAAGACGATCGGCCTTGCCATGTCCGACCTCGGCCGGCGCTTTGCGACGCCGCGCCCCGTCATCAAGCGGGTAAAGTTCACGCAGGACGCCGAAACATTGCTTGCCTTCGCCGAGAAGGAAAAGGTCGCGGCCTTCGTCATAGGGCTTCCGATCAATATGGATGGCTCAGCCGGGCCGCGCGTGCAGGCAACGCGCGCCTTCGTGCGCAGCATGTCGGAAAAGACCGCCCTGCCCTTCGTTTTCTGGGACGAGCGGCTTTCAACGGTCGCGGCCGAACGGGCGCTTCTGGAAATGGACGTTTCGCGTGCCAAGCGTGCCGAGCGCATCGACTCGGCAGCGGCGAGCTTCATTCTTCAGGGAGCGTTGGACAGGCTGTCGGCGCTCGGCAGGGCTACCTTGACGGATCCCGACGCCTCCTGACGGCGCTTCCACCACCCAATAATGGCGGCGCGGCGTCGAAAGCCGAAGATCGCGAACACAAGCAGACTATCGAAGGCGATGGCGCGGGCAACGAGCGGCGGGATGGTCTCAGGTGGAATGCCGAGGATCTTGCCGTAGATGTCGAAGACCAGATCGTGCCCCTGCCGCGTCAGCATGAATATGCCGAAGCTCATGTCGTAGTACGACAGATAATACCATGCCCCGAGGAAAGAGACCGGGGCGGCCCAGCAAATCAACAACCACTTCATGCGGTACCTCTTCGACGCTGAAATTGCGTCGTGCCAGTCGAAAGGACGAGCCAGTTCGACAGCGCCATGGCGCTCAACACCATTGCGGGCAGCGTTATATCTAGTGCGAGCACGGCGAAGAACATCATCGCCGTAACCAGAAACACTAATTTTGCGGGTTTCGACCCCATGGCTGCACGCTTGATGGTTAACTAATCGTCTCCTCACACTGACGAGTTAACCACTGAGGCGCAACGTAAACCATTTGTTAAGGTTAACGGCCGAGCGGGCTTGTGGATATCTTTCCCCTGGTAAGCGGCATCAGCCGTAGACGCCGCGCACGATCCGCTTCAGGGCGATTGCCGCCTTCTCCCAGTCCTTGCCGGTCTTCAAGGGAAGACCGGCGCATTGGTCGCTGACCGCCGAGGCAAGCACGATATGCTGGATGGCCGCAAAGATCATGGCGTTGACGGCCTGGGCATCGACGCCCTTCGGTGGCACCAGCGAGCCGCGCATGCGCTCGATCCAGCCGGCTAGCGCCTTCGAGCGCGCTTCCGAAAGGCGACGGACCTGCTCGCTGCTTTCGGACACTTCCCAGGCAACGATGCGGCGCATCAGCGGGTCGGCGCGCAAGGCATCGAGAAACAGCATCGAGAGCCGCTCCATAAGGTCGCCGTAGGTCAGCAGGAACATGCCGCCGGTATCGTCGGGAATGCGATCCTTGACCCAGCCTCCGAGATCCGTACCGATGGCTTCCACAAGGCCGTTGAGACCGCCGTAATAGCGATAGATCAGCTGCTTGTCGCAGCCGGCGCCGCGCGCCACGGCGTTGATACCGAAATTCTGGAACCCCTCCTCCGCCAGCAAGCGCTTGGCGGCATCAAGAATCACCTGCTCGGTTGCGGCGCGGTTGCGCACCCGTTTTTCCGGAGCAGGTGCCTCAAACGGGATTTTAACGGCTGCATTTGCAACGGCCATCGACTCGCCTCCAATCTGTCACCGATCGGTGATTAGCAAGTAGAGCCCGCCTGAACAACAACGCGAAGGGTGGCGATATCGCCCAAGCCGGCGAATCCACAGATTAGAGAAACTGACCAAACCATACGGTCGTTTCGGACGCCACGCTTGGCGGCAGCTCGACGGGCACGAAACCGCGCGACGACCAGAAGCGAATGCCGCCGTGATTGCCGGAGTTGGCGCCGAGATGAACGCCCTTGATGCCGTTGGCCCGGGCATTCTCGAGCCAGCGATCCAGCAATGCCGTGCCCACGCCTTTGCCCTGGGCGCGCGGCAGCAGATTCATATGAATATGCGCCGGGAACCGCTCGACGAGGATCGCGGGCGCATGCTTGGGATGATGGATTGCCGATATCCGCTGCTGATCCGCATCCCATAGCGACGGATCGCCTGCCGGATCGGCATAGCGCGGGCGCAATGCCGGCCACCATTCGCGCTCAAGCCGTTCATCGAAGCCGATCGTGTCGAAGGCACCGGCAATATAGCCGAAAACACCCTGCTCATCCTCGGCGACGAAAACCTGTTCGGGAAGAAGTACGGCGTAGGGTGCGGAATAAATGTGCCCGATCAGGCGACCATCGCGGTGGAGCGGCGTCGCATCCTTGCCGGCGTCGCCCGTCGAGAGCGAGATGGCGTAGAGCTGATCGATATCCTCGGATCGAACGTTTCGAATGGAAGCCATGGTTACGTCGCCGGCGGATATAGGAGATCGACGATGTAGCTGGCGTCGAAGCGGGCATCGAGCATGCCGTAGGTCGCACGCCAGCCACCTGCCAGTCGGGTTTCAATGAAAGCATCGGCGATCTTGCCTGCACCAAGGCGATAAAGCTCGGCGGCACCGGCTGCGAGCGCCATCTGCTCGACCAGCAAGCGGGCAGCGCCCTCATCCTGCTCGCAAAGCGCCATGGCTGCGCGCAGGACTTCGATGGTCTTCTTGCCGGCAGGTCCGAGATCGCGGGCAAGGCCGGCGAACACGGTTTCGAACAGGTCCTTGCCACGGTTCAGCACGCGCAGAACGTCGAGCGCCATGACATTGCCGGAACCTTCCCAAATCGCGTTGACGGGAGCCTCACGATAATGACGGGCGATCGGACGCTCCTCGATGTAGCCGCTGCCGCCGATGCACTCCATGGCCTCATAGATCAGAGCCGGTGCGATCTTGCAGCACCAGTATTTGGCAACCGGCGTCATGACGCGGGCATAGGCGGCGTCTTCGCTGCTGCCGCTTGCCTTGTCGAAGGCTTCCGCCAGGCGGAAGGCAAGTGCAGTCGCGGCGGCGACGTCGAGCGCCATGTCGGCGAGCACGCGCGTCATGATCGGCTGCTGAACCAGCATCTTGCCGAAGACGCTGCGGCCGCGTGCATGATGCACGGCTTCGGCGAGCGACGCTCGCATGATGCCGGCGGAGGCCAGCGCGCAATCGAGCCGCGTCAGCGTCACCATATCGAGGATCGTGCGGATACCGCCATCGGGCGCCCCGAGCAGGAAACCGAACGTATCGGTGAACTCGACTTCCGAGGAAGCGTTCGACCGGTTGCCGAGCTTGTCCTTCAGCCTCTGGAAATGCAGGCCGTTGGCGGAACCATCCTCGAGCAGCCGCGGCACGAGGAAGCAGCCCATGCCGTCCTTGGTCTGGGCAAGCATGATGAAGGCATCGCTCATCGGCGCCGACATGAACCATTTATGGCCCGAGAGCCGGTAGATTCCGTCGCTCACCTTTTCGGCGCTCGTTTTATTGGCGCGCACATCGGTGCCGCCCTGCTTCTCCGTCATGCCCATGCCGATGGTAACGGCAGTCTTCTGCATGGCGGGCTTGTTGGACGAATCATATTTGCGCGAGAGAACCTTCGGCGCCCAATCCTTCTGAACGGCCGGAGAGGCCATCATGGCTGCCACGGAGGCGCTGGTCATCGTCAGCGGGCAGAGATGGCCGCATTCGAGCTGTGCCGTCAGATAGAAGCGCGCGGCGCGTACCTTGTGTGACTGCCCCTTGGCTTCCGGATCGGCTTGCGCATCCCAGATCGAGGAGTGCAGGCCTGATGCCATGGAGCGGCGCATCAGCGCGTGCCAGGCCGGATGGAATTCGACCACATCGAGACGTTCGCCACGCGGGCCGTGCGTGCGCAATTGCGGCGTGCCCTGGTTCGCCATGCGTGCCAGTTCCTGCGCCTCGTGCGAAGTGACGAAACGGCCGAGCTGCTCCAGATCTTCGCGAATCGAGCGCGGCAGGCCGGAGGTCAGATCGACAATCAACGGATCGGAACGATAGGCATTGATGCCGGACCAGAGGCTCGGCTGGTTCAGATCGGCAAATGGGTCGTCAGTCCGGGTCGGTTGGGTCATATTTCGCTTTTAGAGCAAGAGGGTTGCAAAAGGAAACCGGAAGTTTTGTCTCCTAACAGCATAGGTGCTGTAGCGGGATTCGGGCGAATTTGCATGGGGAACAAGCAGGCTCTTCGCATGCGCGCGCTTGCCCCTTTCGCGCTCCCTCTCTATAGACGCCCTGACGACATTCAGAGGGCAGGTCCATGGTCTTCTTTCCCCACCGCCACCTCATCGGCATCAAAGGCCTCACCGAGCAGGATATAAACTATCTTCTCGACAAGGCGGACGAAGCGGTCAAGATAAGCCGCCAGCGCGAGAAGAAGACGTCGACGCTTCGTGGCCTCACGCAAATCAATCTCTTCTTCGAAGCATCGACACGCACCCAAGCGTCCTTCGAGCTGGCAGGCAAAAGGCTCGGCGCCGATGTGATGAACATGTCGGTCGGCAACTCCTCCGTCAAAAAGGGCGAGACGCTGATCGATACCGCGATGACGCTGAACGCAATGCGGCCGGATGTGCTCGTTATTCGCCATTCGAGCGCCGGCGCTGCCGCGCTGCTGGCCCAGAAGGTCTCCTGCTCCGTGGTCAATGCCGGCGACGGCCAGCACGAGCATCCGACCCAGGCTCTGCTCGATGCGCTGACGATCCGCCGCGCCAAGGGCAAGCTTTCGCGCATCATCGTCGCGATCTGCGGCGACGTGCTGCATTCGCGCGTGGCTCGCTCCAACATCCTGCTCTTGAACGCCATGGGCGCGCGCGTCCGCGTCGTCGCGCCTGCGACGCTTCTGCCAGCCGGCATTGCCGATATGGGCGTCGAAGTCTTCCATTCGATGAAGGAAGGACTGAAGGATGCGGATGTCGTGATGATGCTGCGGCTGCAGCGTGAACGCATGTCCGGCGCCTTCGTGCCTTCGGTGCGGGAATACTATCACTTCTACGGACTCGACGCCGAGACCCTCAAGGTCGCCAAGGAGGATGCGCTCGTCATGCATCCCGGTCCGATGAACCGCGGCGTGGAAATCGCTTCGGAGGTTGCCGACGGTCCGCAGAGCGTCATCGCCGAACAGGTGGAGATGGGCGTCGCCGTGCGCATGGCCGTCATGGAGACACTGCTTGTTTCACAAAACCAAGGACCTCGCAGCGAGGGAGCCGGCGCATGAGCAACTCGATCGTCCTCCAGAATGTCCGCATCATCGACCCCTCGCGTAATCTCGACGAAGTCGGCACGATCGTTGTCGAAGACGGCGTGATCGTTGCCTCCGGCAAGGATGCAAAGAACCACGGAGTTCCCAAGGGTGCCACCGTTCGCGATTGCAACGGCCTCGTCGCCATTCCCGGATTGGTCGATGCCCGCGTGCATGTCGGTGAGCCTGGCGGTGAACATCGTGAAACCATCGCTTCCGCCAGTCGCGCGGCAGCGGCAGGCGGCGTGACCTCCTTCATTATGATGCCGGACACGGATCCGGTCATCGACGATATTGCGCTTGTCGAGTTCGTCCGGAAGACCGCGCGCGATACGGCCGTCGTCAATGTTTATCCGGCTGCGGCCCTCACCAAGGGTCTCGCCGGCGAGGAAATGACGGAGATCGGTCTGCTGCGGGAAGCCGGCGCCGTTGTTTTCACCGACGCTCATTCCAGCGTCCACGACAGCCAGGTTCTGCGCCGTCTGATGACCTATGCGCGCGAATTCGGGGCAGTCATCTCCTGCGAGACGCGCGACAAATATCTCGGCGCAAACGGCGTCATGCATGAAGGCTTGCTGGCGAGCTGGCTCGGCCTCTCGGGCATTCCGAAGGAAGCGGAATTGATCCCGCTGGAGCGCGACCTGCGCATCGCGGCGCTGACGCGCAGCCATTATCACGCAGCCATGATCTCCGTGCCGGAATCGGCCGAGGCCATCCGCCTCGCCCGCGCACGCGGCGCCAAGGTTACCTGCGGCATTTCGATCAACAATCTCGCGCTCAACGAGAACGACATCGGCGAGTATCGGACCTTCTTCAAACTCTATCCGCCGCTGCGCTCCGAAGACGACCGCACCGGTATGATCGAAGCTCTGGCTGATGGCACGATCGACATCATCGTCTCCTCGCATGATCCGCAGGACGTCGATACCAAGCGGCTGCCTTTCGGCGAAGCGGAAGACGGTGCCGTTGGGCTGGAAACGTTGCTTCCGGCAGCGCTGCGGCTTTATCACAGCGGACAGGTCAGTCTGATGCGTCTCGTCGATGCGCTCTCAACGCGGCCGGCACAGATCTTCGGGCTCGCTGCGGGCACGCTGAAGCCCGGCGCCAAGGCCGATATTGCACTTGTCGATCTCGACGAGCCTTGGCTTGTCGCAAAAGACATGCTTCTGTCGCGCTCGAAGAATACACCCTTTGAGGATGCGAGAATGAGCGGCCGCGCTGTTGCAACCTATGTTGCCGGCAAGCTGGTTCATAGCCTCTAGGACAGGCCCGGAGTTTACGGAGAACAAGACGTGATGGCGGACTTCTGGACTTGGCAGCTTTCCCCGCAAACCGCGCTGGCCGCCCTCGTCATCGGCTACCTGCTCGGCTCCATTCCCTTCGGCCTGTTGTTGACGCGCATGGCCGGGCTCGGAGATGTGCGCAATATTGGCTCCGGCAATATTGGCGCGACCAATGTTCTGCGTACAGGCAACAAGGGGCTCGCTGCAGCGACCCTTCTGCTCGACGCCTTCAAGGGAACGGCCGCAGTCCTGATCGTCGCACACTTCTTTGGCGAGGATGCCGGCGTGCTGGCCGGCTTTGCCGCCTTCATCGGCCATATCTTCCCGGTCTGGATCGGCTTCAAGGGTGGCAAGGGTGTGGCGACCTATCTCGGCATCCTGCTTGGCCTGGCGCCGCTGATGGCTCTGATCTTCGCCATCATCTGGCTGGTCATCGCCTTCACCACCCGCTACTCCTCACTTTCCGCGCTGGTTGCAACCCTTGTCATTCCGGTTGTATTGTGGATATTGGGCGTCGATAAGATCGCCGCCGCCATGGCGTTGATGACCATTATTTCCTGGTACAAGCACAGGGCCAACATTGCCCGCCTCACCACCGGGACGGAAAGCAAGATCGGAGCAAAGGGGTAATGGACGCAGGCAGCGCAAGACGAACCGGAGTTGCGCTGACCGAAAAACAAAGGATCGCCTGGCTCAGGCTCATCCGTTCCGACAATGTCGGCCCGTCCACCTTCCGCGACCTCATCAATCACTACGGCTCCGCCGAGGCGGCGCTTGCCATGCTGCCGGAGCTTTCGCAGCGTGGCGGCTCGACGCGCGCCGTCCGTATCGCCGACGAGCGCGACGCCGTGCGGGAGCTTGAGGCGGTGCATCGCTTCGGCGCACGCTTTATCGGTATAGGGGAACCGGACTATCCTCCCGCCCTTCGCGAAATCGACGGAGCGCCGCCGCTTCTTGCGGTCAAGGGCAACATAACAACAGCGACGCGGCCGGCGATCGGCGTGGTCGGTTCAAGAAACTCTTCAATCAGCGGCGCCAAATTCACTGCCATGATTGCGCGTACCTGCGGTGAAGCCGGATATGCCGTGGTCTCCGGCCTGGCACGCGGCATCGATACGGCAGCGCATCGCGCCAGCCTCGCGACCGGCACCATGGCCGCTATGGCGGGCGGATTGGACCAGCCCTACCCGCCCGAGAATATCGGCCTGCTCAACGAGATCTGGGACGGCAACGGCCTTGCCGTCAGCGAAATGCCGTTCGGTTGGGAGCCGCGCGCTCGTGATTTCCCGCGCCGCAATCGTCTCATTGCCGGCATCTCGCTCGGCATCGTTGTCGTCGAAGCGGCAACGCGTTCCGGTTCGCTGATCACAGCGCGGCTCGCCGGAGAATTCGGCAGGCTTGTCTTTGCCGTTCCCGGCTCACCGCTCGATCCGCGCTGCGAAGGGACGAACGGATTGCTCAAGGACGGCGCGATGATCGTGACGAAGCCGGACGATATCGTCGAAGCGCTACGACCGATGGCAGAGCCCGATCTCTTTCATCCCCGCCCACCGGAAGCGCCGGTCGAGCGAAGGAAACCGATCTCCGTGCCGCCAGACGATGCCGAGCGCGATCACATCGTCGAGGCGCTCGGTCCGACACCGGTCGAGATTGACGATATCGTCCGCCACACCGGCCTGCCGATATCGGCCGTTCACTCTGTTCTGCTCGAACTGGACATGGCCGGCCGGCTGCATCGCCATCCCGGCGGGATGGTGTCGATCTCCATGCTGGATTGAAAACTGTGACACGCATACCAATTCTAAGCTTCGCATCGCCGCGTCGATGGCAAAAATTGCCTTCGCCTCTTGACCGCGACGAATTCCCTGTCCATGTCGGAGAGCCGAGAAGACGGAAAAACCCGGTTTCTTCCGCGCCTTGCTTAGGCGCGACCTCTTATTCAGAGACTTAATGATGAATGTTGTAGTGGTGGAATCGCCTGCCAAGGCCAAGACAATCAACAAATATCTGGGACCCGGATATAAGGTTCTTGCTTCCTTCGGCCATGTGCGTGACCTGCCCGCCAAAGACGGTTCGGTGCTGCCGGATCAGGATTTCGAAATGCTTTGGGAAGTCGATGGCGCTTCGCAAAAGCGCATGAAGGACATCGCCGATGCGGTGAAATCGTCCGACGCCCTGTTCCTCGCGACCGACCCGGATCGCGAAGGTGAAGCGATCTCCTGGCATGTGCTCGACCTCCTCAACAAGAAGCGTGTCATCAACGGCAAGCCGGTGAAGCGCGTCGTCTTCAATGCCATTACTAAGAAGGCCGTGCTCGACGCGATGGCCGATCCGCGCGATATCGATGTGCCGCTGGTCGATGCCTACCTCGCCCGCCGCGCCCTCGACTATCTCGTCGGCTTCAATCTTTCACCGGTCCTGTGGCGCAAGCTGCCGGGCGCCCGTTCGGCCGGTCGCGTGCAATCCGTCGCACTTCGCCTCGTCTGCGACCGCGAATCCGAGATCGAGCGCTTCATTTCTGAAGAATATTGGAACCTTTCGGCGATTCTGAAGACGCCGCGCGGCGATGAATTCGAGGCACGCCTCGTTGCTGCCGACGGCAAGCGCCTGCAGCCGCGCGCAATCGGCAACGGCGAAGAAGCCGGCAAGCTGAAGGCACTCCTCGAAGGCGCCGCCTATGTCGTCGACAGCGTCGAGGCAAAGCCGGTCAAGCGTAACCCGGCACCGCCCTTCACGACATCTACGCTGCAGCAGGCCGCCTCCTCGAAGCTCGGCTTCTCGGCCTCGCGCACGATGCAGGTCGCGCAGAAGCTTTATGAAGGCGTCGATATCGGCGGCGAAACGGTCGGTCTCATTACTTATATGCGTACCGACGGCGTTCAGATGGCGCCGGAAGCGATCGAGGCGGCACGGCACGCCATCGCCGATCAATTCGGCAACCGCTACCTGCCGGAGAAGGCACGCTTCTACTCGACCAAGGCGAAGAACGCCCAGGAAGCGCACGAAGCCATTCGCCCGACCGATTTCGACCGCACGCCGGACCGCGTCCGCAAGTTTCTCGATGCCGACCAACTGCGGCTCTACGACCTGATCTGGAAGCGCGGCATCGCCAGCCAGATGGCATCGGCCGAGATCGAGCGCACCACCGTCGAAATCCTCGCCGACAATGCCGGCAAGAAGGCCGGTCTGCGCGCGGTCGGCTCGGTAATCCGTTTCGACGGCTTCATCGCAGCCTACACCGACCAGAAGGAAGACGGCGAGCAGAGCGACGATGCCGAAGACGAAGATGGTCGTCTGCCGGAGATCAATGCACGCGAGAATCTCGCCAAGCAGAAGATCAACTCGACACAGCATTTCACCGAGCCGCCGCCGCGCTACTCGGAAGCCTCGCTGATCAAGAAAATGGAAGAGCTCGGCATCGGCCGTCCGTCGACCTATGCCGCGACGCTCGCGACGCTGCGTGACCGCGACTATGTGACGATCGACAAGCGCAAGCTGCTGCCGCAGGCCAAGGGGCGGTTGGTAACGGCCTTCCTCGAAAGCTTCTTCACCAAATACGTCGAATACGATTTCACTGCCGAACTCGAAGAGAAGCTCGACCGCATTTCCGCCGGCGAATTGAATTGGAAGGACGTGCTCCGCGACTTCTGGAGCAATTTCTTCGCGCAGATCGAGGATACCAAGGAACTGCGCGTCACCAACGTGCTCGACGCGCTGAACGAGGCGCTGGCGCCGCTGGTCTTCCCCAAGCGCGAAGACGGCAGCGATCCGCGCATCTGCCAGGTCTGCGGCACCGGCAATCTCTCGCTGAAGCTCGGCAAATACGGCGCCTTCGTCGGCTGCTCGAATTATCCGGAGTGCAACTACACCCGCCAGCTTTCTTCCGAAGGCGGCGCGGAAGCCGAATCCAACGGCTTGAACGAGCCGAAGGCGCTCGGTCAGGATCCGGTTACCGGCGAAGAGCTGACGCTGCGGTCTGGCCGTTTCGGACCCTATATCCAGCGCGGCGACGGCAAGGATGCAAAGCGCGCTTCACTGCCGAAGGGCTGGAAGCCCGAAGAGATCGACTATGAAAAGGCGATGGCTTTGATCTCGCTGCCACGCGATATCGGCAAGCACCCGGAAAGCGGCAAGATGATCTCGTCCGGCATCGGACGCTATGGCCCCTTCCTGCTGCATGACGGCAGCTACGCCAATCTCGAAAGCGTGGAAGACGTTTTCACCGTAGGCTTGAACCGCGCCGTGACGCTGATTGCCGAAAAGCAGAGCAAGGCGGGCGGCGGCAGGGCACGCGGCACGCCGGCAGCGCTGAAGGATCTCGGCGAACATCCGGACGGCGGCGGCTCGATCACGGTCCGCGACGGCAAGTATGGCCCCTATGTCAACTGGGGCAAGGTCAACGCTACCCTGCCGAAAGGCACGGACCCGCAGGCGATCACGGTTGAGGAAGCCCTGGTTCTGATCGCCGCGAAGGCCGGTAAGAGTGGCGGCACCACCAAGAAGGCGCCGGCCAAGGCGAAGACCGCGGCCGCCGGCGCAAAAGCGACGAAAACGACCGCCAAGCCGAAGGCTGCTGCGAAGAAGCCTGCGGCCAAAACGGCAGCGAAAAAGAAGAGTGCAGAGTGAGCAGAGAACCGCGCGGCAGGAACCCATCGTCGGAACGACGCACCGGCAAACCCGGTCGCGCCGGTAAGGCAAGCGGTGACGCCGAGCCGATGATGGCAATCATCCACGGCACGTTGCCGCCCCGCGAGGTCATTCTACGCTTCATCGCCGACCATCCGGAACAGGCTTCCAAGCGCGAGCTTGCCAGAGCCTTCGGGCTGAAGGGCGAAAGCCGCGTCGCGCTGAAGAACCTTCTGCGTGAGCTCGAAGAAGAAGGCATGGTGCAGAAGAGCCGCAAGTCGCTCATCCGCCCCGGCGCGCTGCCGCCGATCGCCGTTCTCGATATCACCACGCGCGACAAGGATGGCATGCTGATCGGGCGTCCTGCCGAATGGGCCGACGAAAACGGCGTCGCTCCGGCTGTCATGATCAAGCAATCCTCCTCGCCGGCAGGCCGCAACGGCAAGGGCAAGGCGCCCGTCGCCGGCATGGGCGACCGCATTCTCGCGAAGATTTTCGCGGCAACGGATCGCGGCGGCCCGGCCTATACGGCCCGCATCATCAAGGTTCTGGACAAGCGGCAGGGCGCCTCCATGGGCGTTTTCCGCGAAACGCCCGGCGGCGGTGGCCGGCTGATGCCGATCGAGCGGCGCGGGGAAGAAATGGTGATCGACCCCGATTATACCGGCGGCGCCAAGGACGGCGATCTGGTCGAGGTCGAAGTGGCCCGTCTTGGTCGTTTCGGCCTGCCCCGGGCGAAGGTGCTGTCGGTCGTCGGTTCCGTCGCCTCGGAGAAGGCAATCTCGATGATCGCCATCCATGCGCATGGCATCCCGCATGTCTTTCCGCCTCCCGTCATTGCGGAGGCCGATGCGGCCAAGCCCGCGACGATGTCCCATCGCGAGGACTGGCGCAGTCTGCCGCTGATAACAATCGATCCGGCCGATGCCAAGGACCATGACGACGCCGTCTATGCCGAAATGGACCCCTCGCCCGACAATCCCGACGGCGTGATCGTCACCGTCGCCATCGCCGACGTCTCCTGGTATGTGCGCCCGAATTCGCCGCTCGACCGTGAAGCCTTGAAGCGCGGCAACTCGGTCTATTTCCCCGACCGCGTCGTGCCGATGCTGCCCGAGCGCATCTCCAACGACCTCTGCTCGCTCAAGGAAGGTGTCGACCGCCCTGCTCTTGCCGTGCGGATGATCTTCTCCAGGGAAGGTCGCAAGGCCGGCCATACCTTCCATCGCATCATGATGAAGAGCGCCGCCAAACTCTCCTACCAGCAGGCGCAGGCAGCAATCGACGGCCAGCCCGACGACAAGACCGGACCGATGCTGGAGCCGATCCTCAAGCCGCTCTGGCACGCCTATAACATCATGAAGAAGGGCCGCGACCGGCGTCAGCCGCTCGAGCTCGACATGCCCGAACGCAAGATTCTGCTGAAGCCCGACGGCACGGTCGATCGCGTCTTCGTGCCGCCGCGCCTCGATGCGCACAAGCTCATCGAAGAGATGATGATCCAGGCCAACGTCGCGGCGGCCGAGACGCTCGAAAAGCGGAAGCAGGCGCTGATCTACCGCATCCACGATGGCCCGACACTCGCCAAACAGGAGATCCTGCGCGAATTCCTGGCGACGCTCGGCATATCGCTTGCCAAGGGTGGTAATGTGCGAGCCAACAGCTTCAACGGCATTCTCGAAAAGGCTGAGGGCACGCCGCATCAGACCATGGTCAACGAGATGGTGCTGCGCTCACAGAGCCAGGCGATCTACAGCCCGGACAATATCGGGCATTTCGGCCTGAACCTGATGAAATACGCCCACTTCACCTCGCCGATCCGCCGCTATGCGGATCTGATCGTGCATCGCGCACTGGTCGGCTCGCTCAGCCTCGGCGAAGGTGGTATCACGCCGGACGAGGAGGCATCGCTCGACGATATCGCCGCCGAGATCTCCACATTCGAGCGCCGCGCCATGGCCGCCGAACGCGAAACGGTGGACCGGTTGATCGCCCATCACCTGGCCGGCAAGGTCGGCGCGGAATTCGAGGCCCGCGTTGGCGGCGTCACCAAATCGGGACTTTTTGTCACCCTGCCCGACTATGGCGCCGACGGCTTCATCCCTATATCTACGCTCGGCACCGATTACTTCATCTACGACGAAGCGCATCAGGCGCTGACCGGAGAGAAGACCGGGCTCGGCTTCCGTCTTGGCGACGACGTGACCGTAAGGCTGGCAGAAGCCGTGCCGCTGGCCGGAGCGCTGCGCTTCGAAATGCTGAGCGACGGGCGGCCGATGCCGACGGCGGTACGCTCCTTCCACAAGGCGACCCGCCGCAACAAGGGCCAGGCGCGCAAGACGCCCGGGACCAGACCGCCGCGCGGCCGCCGATAGAGGAAGGTCGCCGGCAAGAAGGAAGAGCATTCATGACGGGCAGTCCATCCGATTCTCCCATCCGCTACGGCGGCACTGATCAAAGCGAGCGCCCGCTCGGTCGATCGATTGTCCGCGGCATGCTCAATCGCTGCCCGCGTTGCGGCACGGGTAAGCTCTTCGGTGCCTTCCTGAAACCGGTCGAAAGTTGCGCCGTGTGCGGCGAAGAGATCTTCCATCAGCGGGCAGACGACCTGCCGCCCTATATCGTGATCTTCGTTCTCGGCCATATTGTCGTTGGCGGCTACATGATGACGGACATGGCCTTCAAGCTGCCTATGTGGGTGCACCTGGCCATATGGGGGCCGATTACCGTCATTGCGGCGCTCGCGATCATACAGCCCATCAAAGGCGGCGTCATCGGCCTGCAATGGGCGCTGCGCATGCATGGCTTCGGCGGCTATGACGACAGTCCGGACGAATGGGACCAGGGAAACGGCCGATCGTGAGCATGCCGGTCAGCCTATGTCCCATGCCCGCGAAAGAAATCGCGGCCTCTCCGTATTGCTGCGCCCACCCATCCGAAACCGCTAGAGCCGGATGATTTTAGGTCTGATCGACCTAAAATCTGAATCCGCTCTAGGAACCAAGAAGTAGAGCATGATGTCGTCCGAAAACCGCATACACTTTTCGGGATCATGCTCTATCGATTTGCCGCATATTCGTGATTCGCAGGAATTGCTTTACCGGCAACGGCTTGACACGAGCGGCATTTCTTGTCTGAACATGCCGGGCGTCGAATGGATCATTCTGGGGGAATAACCGATCTCATGAAAGCCGACCCGTCACCTGAAATTGGCCGAGCCGTGGCTTTCTGTGTTCCACGTTTCGATCGATTCGCCCGCCATGTGCCCCAAGGATCCGTTTATGCTTGAACCGACGAACGGCAAGGCCGGCCATGTCGAAGAAATTCACTGGCCCTCGCTCGTCGCCGCCATCGCGTCCGTATCGGCCGTGGGTATTGCCATTGGGTTGGGCCTACCGCTTCTCAGCATCATTCTGGAGAAGCGCGGCGTTTCCTCGAGCCTGATCGGCCTCAACACGGCTATGATGGGCGTAGCGGCCATGCTCGCCGCCGTCATAACCACCAAACTCGCGCATCGCTTCGGCGTCATACAGACCATGATCTGGGCAGTCGTGCTCTCCGCATTGAGCTCGCTGGGCTTCTACTACGCGGAGAACCTGCTTCTGTGGTTCCCACTGCGTATCATTTTCCACGGATCGACGACGACGCTCTTCATCCTGTCGGAATTCTGGATCAACGCCGCCTCACCTCCGTCCAAACGCGGCTTTGTGCTCGGCCTTTACTCTACCGTATTCTCGCTTGGCTTTGCCGCAGGTCCCCTGCTCTTCTCGCTCGTCGGCAGCGAAGGGATCATGCCCTTCATCATCGGCGCCTGCATCATCCTGGCTGCTGCCATTCCGATCTTCATCGCGCGCAACGAAAGCCCGCCCGTCGACGAGAAGCCTGAACTGCATTTCGTACGCTATATCTTCCTGGTGCCGACCGCGACTGCGGCAGTATTCGTCTTCGGCGCAGTTACCGTCGGCGGCGGCTCGCTGTTTACCAGCTATGCGACGCGGCTGGGTTTCAACGAATCACAGGCGGCGCTGCTCCTGACCGTCATGGGCGTCGGCAACTTCGTGTTTCAGATCCCACTGGGACTGCTCGCCGACCGGATGCGCGACAAACGGCCCCTGCTCTCGATCATGGCCACCATCGGCCTTGTCGGCGCGCTTCTGCTGCCGCTGCTGGCCTCCAACTGGATCCTTCTCGCCATCATCCTGCTCTTCTGGGGCGGCTGCGTTTCAGGCATGTACACGGTCGGCCTCAGCCATCTCGGCACGCGGCTCACCGGCGTCGATCTCGTCGCGGCCAATGCTGCCTTCGTTTTCTGTTATGCGATCGGCATGGTTCTCGGGCCACCGGCGATCGGCACGGCGATGGATCTGGCCAATCCGAGCGGCTTTGCCTGGGCTGTGGCGTTTTTCTTCGGTCTTTATGTCCTGCTTTCGGGGATACGACTGCTTTTCATGGGCAACAGAGGTTGACTTTTCAGGCGCGATTTGTATTTTCGCGCCAGAATTCGCCGTGGACCACCGCACTGGCCGTCCACGGCGTTCATTTTTATTAAAGGCAGGACGACCATGGCCAAGGCTACCACTATCAAGATCACGCTGCTGTCGACGGCCGACACCGGTTTCTTCTACGTCACGACGAAGAACAGCCGTACGATGACGGACAAGATGACGAAGACCAAGTACGACCCGGTTGCTAAGAAGCACGTCGAGTTCAAGGAAACGAAGATCAAGTAAGTTTCCTAAACCTAGGGTTTCAAGAAGGCGCAGCCTGCTGGCTAGCGCCTTTTTTGTTTTGCGCTGCTTTCATCAAAGCAGCCCAATGGTCTTCACCATTCAAGATATGCCGGAACGCCGGCCGCATTGCCTGACCAAAAGAAAAACGCCGCCTTCGAAAACCGAAGAGCGGCGTTTTGAATTTGGGGGCCGGCTAGCATGCAAAACGGCACGAGGAACCGTTATCTTTTGCCTGCCAGCCGACCGACCCCACGACCCAGGAGATGCGGCGGACCTGAGCATCATGGGGTATCTCGAAGCCCTGAGGGCCTGTCTCTGTACGGGACTAAATTCGCGCGAAATCGAAAGAAAATCAACTAATTCTTAATGATGAAAAATACCTGTCTGTTCGGATGGTTAAAATTCAAGTCTTAAATGACATGATGTTCTTACAGAATTAACAAACCAAACTTGAATCTCAACCAAGAATAAAAACTTATCCCCGGCATCTTTGGCAAATCATAAATACTTATATTTAAGAAAATGTGCACAGACAAATAAGAATTCACTTACGGGAAGCCTATCTTCTGCGTCGAAATTAAAAAATCTCAAATATAACGATTTTATATAATGGAATATTCGACCTAAACCGAGGTCACTCTCGCAAAACCAGCAAGCGGTTCCAACAATCAATAAAACTGAGAAGTTTATCTCTTTGCCGCGCCGAAGCACCTATAGGCGATGCACAAGGTTCGGAACCGCATCAGGGCTGTTCAAAACTTGGGAATTCCCCTCAATACTCATTGGGAAATTCACCTATTTTGGCCCATTATCGGTCAGGCAGCCGAAGCGACCACTCTGTTGCGTCCGGCTCTTTTCGCCTCATAGAGAGCGAGATCGGCCTGCTTCATCAGTTGCTCCGGTGTCTCAACAGTCGTCAAACGAGACGATATTCCGAAGGAGGCCGTGATGTTAAGCGCCACGCCGGTATCCCGCAGCCGCACCGGCATGTTTTCTACCGCTGCGCGCAGTCGCTCGGCGACGACGGCGGCGATGTCTGCAGGCGTATCCGGCATCACAACCACAAATTCCTCGCCACCATAACGACAGGCGAGATCGGCGCCCCGCACGGTGGACCGGATGCGTGTGGCGAATTCCTTCAGCACCTCGTCGCCGGCATCATGACCGTAGGTGTCGTTAACCAGCTTAAAGCGATCGATATCGGCGATCAGGACGGAGAGCGGCCGCGCCCGCGCCAGCGACCGGTCGAAAAGAACCTTTAGATGATTGTCCAGATATCGCCTGTTGTTCAGGCCCGTAAGTCCATCGGTGACGGCCAGCTCGATGGTGTGCTGCACGCTGGCGCGCAAGCGATCATTGTAGCGCTTCCGCCTTATCTGCGTCAGGCAGCGCGCCACCAGCTCGTTCGGATCGATCGGCCGCACAATGTAGTCGTTGACGCCGAGATCGAGTGCACGGACGATCATGTCGTCAGCCCCCTGCTCCGTGACGAGCAGAACCGGAAGGAAGCGCGTGCGCTCCAGCGAACGAAGCTGCGAGCAGAGCCTTAGCGGATCGTAGTCATCGAAATTCGAATTGACGATAACGAGCTCGAACGGGCGCTCGGCCGCCTCGAACAGGGCTGCCTGCGGGTCGGACATAGCCGTCACCTGCGCGATCGGCTTCAACGCTCGTATGATGCGCTCCTGCGAATTGGCGCGACTATCGACAAGCAGGACATGCCCGAGGTCGTCAGCGCGGCCTTCACCGGCGCGAAGCAGGTCATCGATGCCGAAGTTGCGCGCGGTCTCGTTGCGCATGTGCAACTCGTCGCTCAGCGTTTTCAGGCGAAGCAGGCTCTTGACGCGCGAAATCAGCTGCAGATCGTTGACCGGCTTGGTCAGGAAGTCGTCAGCCCCGGCCTTCAGGCCGCGCACACGGTCAGCCGGCTGATCGAGCGCGGTGACCATCACGACGGGGATATGAGCGGTGCGCGGATCGGACTTCAGCCGCTCGCAGACCTCGAAGCCGTCCATGCCAGGCATCATGATGTCGAGCAGGATGAGGTCGACCTGGGTGCCCGCGCAGATGGCAAGCGCCTTCAAACCGTCCTCGGCCGTCAACACCTCGAAATACTCGGCCAGCAGCCGCGCTTCCAAAAGTTTTACGTTGGCGGGGATATCATCGACTACCAGAATGCGTGCGGTCATCAGCTCTTCCCCATGCTCAGGCGTCGCCGAGATAGGTTTTGATCGTCTCAATAAATTTCGGCACCGAAATCGGCTTGGAAACATAGGCTTCGCATCCGCCCTGGCGAATGCGCTCTTCGTCGCCCTTCATGGCAAAGGCCGTGACGGCGATCACGGGGATGACGTGAAGATCATCGTCTTCCTTCAGCCATTTCGTAACCTCCAGCCCGGAAACCTCCGGAAGCTGAATATCCATGAGGATAAGGTCGGGGCGATGCTTGCGTGCGAGATCGAGCGCCTCCATACCGTTGCGGGTCTGGATCGTCGTATAGCCGGACGCCTCGATCAGATCGCGAAAGAGCTTCATATTCAGCTCATTGTCTTCTACAATCATTACCTGCTTAGGCATGGAAAACTGTCCCTGCATCCGGTATTGCATCCATTCTCTCGAAATATAGGGTCGCGAGGAACCGATTCCACAAATACTTGAATCGCACATTACCGAGATTTGGTTGAAAAATAGGTAAATCACCCTTCAAAATGCAAAGTAACTTCAAGAGCCCGAAGAAGAATGCGGCGGACCCGCAAGAGACAGCCATTGCGGTACTCGGCTGGCTGGCCAACGAGCCCGACATGTTCGGCCGCTTTCTGGCCCTGACGGGCGTTGCGCCCGCACAAGTGCGCGACGCAATCAGCGAGCCTGCGTTTCTCTCAGGCATGCTCGACTTCCTGATGAACCATGAGCCGACGCTGCTGGCCTTCTGCGAGGCGAGCGGCATTTCGCCCGAAGCCGTTGCGGCTGCCTCCACGCACTTCTCGCCGCCAGGCCTCGCCTCCGGAGAATATTGACTATGGACGCCCCGCTTGAATTCGACGTATCGCATATCCGGCTGCACGACCGGCCATTGGTCGTTTGCGATGTCGATGATGTCGTTCTGCATTTCTTTGCGCCTTTCCTGACATTCCTCGATGAAGAGGGCCATGAATTCCTGCCGCGCTCCTTCCGGCTGACGGGCAACATCGTCTCCAAAGCCAACGGAGCGGCACTCGAGGAAAAGGACGTACATCGGCTCATCGATTCCTTCTTCGAGGCGCAAGAGCGGTGGCAGACCCCTCTCGATCTCGCAGTCGACACGCTCGGCGACGTTTCGAAGGATGCCGACGTCGTTTTCCTCACCGCCATGCCGCCCCAGTTCTGGGCTCAGCGGCGGCGCCTGCTCGACCGTCTCGGGCTTGCCCAACCGCTGCTTGCGTCGCTGCAGCCGAAGGGACCGATCGTACGGTCGCTTCATGCAAACCGCGCCTTGCCGGTCGCCTTCATCGACGACATGGCGCACAATCTGCATTCGGTCAGCGAGCATGTTCCGGATTGCCTCCTGATCAATCTCAAGCCGGATTCCATCGTTCACCGCATGGCGCCAGCCGCACCGGCGGGGATCCCCGAGGCAAACGAATGGAGCCAGGCTGCGGCCCTGCTTCGGGCTCATATCGTCAGCTGAAGCCAGCACCCGTATCAGAGGACGAGGCGCATCAGCGGGCGCCCGTCCTTGCGTTTGGCGACCTCTGAAAACCCGGCGGCCTCGAAGATGCGCAGCGAACCGACATAGAGGCCGACGGACTTCGACTGTTTGGTGCGTTCGATCGGACAGCCCTCCAACAGGCGCGCGCCGGAAGCCTTGGCGAAATTCACGGCTTCCGACAGCAGCCGATGGCTGTATCCCTTGCCGCGATCTCTGGAATTCATGAAAAAGCAGCTTACGGCCCAGACGGAGCTATCTTCGGCATCGGCCGGATCGAGCGGGCTCGATACCGTTTTCTGAGAGTTCCATTGCGGCAGTTCGGCGCGTGGGCCCACCTGCACCCAGGCAACAGGACGCTCATCAAGATAACCGAGAAGGCCGGGAGGCGGTCCCGCGGCAATGCGCTCCTGCATGAACTGCTTCTTCGCATCGCCGTCCATCGTCTTGCGTTGCGATGTCGGAATACGGAAGTGCGTGCACCAGCAGCCGTAGCACGCACCACTCGGGCCGAAGAGCGTCTCGAAATCGCCCCAGCGATCCTTTGTCAACGGCCGCACATTTAAGTTCTCCACACCTTCCTCCTCCCATATTTTCCCGCTTGAGACTCGCAAAGTTAGACCATAAAGTGGCGATGTTCAATTTTTGTTCTCATTACATGACCAGTGTGCCCGACAAGATTTCCGGTTTCTGTCGCGATTGCTTGAGCGAGCAATCGGCCGTGCGGACGCGTTGTCGAGCCTGCGGCAGCCCCCGCCTTGTCTACCATCGCGAGCTCCATGCATTGACGCTGGCGCATATCGATTGTGACGCGTTTTACGCCTCGATAGAAAAACGGGATAATCCGGAACTGGCGGACAAGCCGGTTATCGTCGGCGGCGGCAAACGCGGCGTCGTCTCCACCGCCTGCTATATCGCCCGCATTCATGGCGTTCGGTCGGCGATGCCGATGTTCAAGGCTCTGGAGGCCTGTCCTCAGGCGGTCGTCATCAGGCCAAACATGGAGAAATATGTCCGCATCGGTCGGGAAATCCGAGGCATGATGCAGGATCTGACGCCCCTCGTGCAGCCGCTTTCGATCGACGAAGCCTTTCTTGAGCTAGACGGCACCCAGCGGCTCCACCACGATCCTCCGGCTCGCACCCTTGCGAAATTCGCAAAGCGTGTGGAACAGGAGATCGGCATCACCATTTCCGTCGGTCTTTCCTACTGCAAGTTCCTCGCCAAAGTGGCTTCCGATCTGCAGAAGCCGCGCGGTTTCTCGGTCATCGGCCGGGAAGAAGCGCTCTCCTTTCTCGAGCCACGGTCGGTCACCACGATATGGGGGGTCGGCAAGGCCTTTGCCGCAACGCTCGAAAGCGACGGTATTCGCACGATCGGCCAGCTTCAGGGCATGGAGGAAGGCGACCTCATGCGTCGCTATGGCGCCATCGGGCAGCGGCTTTTCCGCCTCTCGCGCGGCATCGACGACCGTACTGTTCATCCGAACGAAGCGGCCAAGAGCGTAACGTCAGAAACGACTTTTTTCGAAGACATTTCAAAGTATGACGATCTCGTGCCCATCCTGCGCGATCTCGCGGAGAAGGTCTCGCGCCGACTGAAGCGCAGCGGCATTGCCGGCCAGACGGTGGTGCTGAAATTGAAGACCGCCGACTTCAAGATCCGAACGCGCAATCGCCGGCTCGAAGATCCGACGCAGCTGGCAGACCGAATCTTCCGCACCGGCCTGCGGCTGCTGGAGCCTGAAACCGATGGCACGAAGTTCCGCCTCATCGGCATTGGAGTTTCCGATCTGGGCGATGCCGGACGCGCCGATCCGCCGGATTTGATCGACGAACACGCCACCCGGCGTGCGGCGGCCGAAGCAGCAATGGACAAGCTTCGAGAAAAATTCGGAAACAAGACGGTTGAGACCGGCTACACATTCGGCGATAAACGCCATAAATAACAACGGCTTAATTTTAAATCACCGATCAGAGACATTTGGTCCGCCCAAAAATCGTCGCGTGACGCGCGCGATTCTTTAGCTCGAAAAGCTCGGATTCAAACTTTCTTGGTAAATTTCTATTAGGACTCAAATTCTGTAACTTCCGAACGGCGCGGATTCGCCGTCGATTGTGTTTTGCGTACGGGTTCCTATGCGTCTATCGGCTGTATCGACCATTCTTCTTGCCTGCCTGACGATATCAGGCTGTGCCGCCCGAGGTGAGCGCGAAGCCGCGCGAGCCACTCCTCCTTCGAATGAATTGACCAGCTCCATCGCTAAGACCGGCCGGCCGGTGCCGTCGGTCGAGATCGGCGAAACGGTTTCGCGCGTCGAACGCCAACAGGCGCTCGCGGTGGCGATGCCGACCAATCTGCGTCCCGAAGGGCTGACGTCGTCAGACCAGAGCGACGCCGACGCTCCCGTGCCGCTACAGCGGCCGCTCGCCATGCTCTCACCGTCCAACCCGGTGCCCCGCTCCTTGCGGCAGCAGCCGATGCAGATCTACAGCCATCGCTTCCGCGATGCCAAGCCGATCAACTTCGGCACCTCCACTTCACCGCGGAAACTGGCCGTTCATGGCGTCGACGTTTCACGCTGGCAGGGTGATATCGATTGGAACACGCTGCGAACCCAGGGCGCCAACTTCGTCTACATCAAAGCGACCGACGGCGGCGACCATCTGGACCCGATGTTCAAGAAGAACTGGCGGGCCGCCCAGCAGGCCGGCCTGAAGCACGGCGCCTATCACTTCTTCTACTGGTGCCGGACCGCCGGAGAGCAGGCCGACTGGTTCATTCGCAATGTTCCGCGTGAAGCCGGTGCCCTGCCGCCCGTCATCGACGTCGAATGGAATGGCGAGTCGAGCTGCAAGCGCCGCCCCTCGCGCGAGCAAGTACTGGCCAAGATGCAGGTGTTCATGGACAAGCTGGAAAAGCATTATGGCCAGCGTCCGATCGTCTACACCGCGCCGGATTTCTATCGCGACAATCTCACTGGCGAGCTGCTCAACTACCCATTCTGGCTGCGCGCTGTCGCGCAGCATCCGTCCAAGGTCTATCCCGGCCGCAAGTGGGTGTTCTGGCAGTATTCCGGCTCCGGCGTCTCCCATGGCGTCGACGGCAGGATCGATCTCAATGCCTTCCACGGCAGCGAGCAGGACTGGCATAATTGGGTAGCATCCAGCGTCCATTGATCTCCGCATCTTCCTTGATAAATGAGCGCCGAGGCAGGGTTGCCAACCTTGCTTCGGCGTTGTCGTATCCGGCTCATCGATAGGTAAACCTCAAGCTTTGGCCCGAAGAGCCAAAGCACTTCTTTTCAGAAAGTCTTCCTTAAACTTCGAAGTCTAACCTTGGTCATTACGAGTATTGCGTTTTGGTTGTGTCTATGAAGCCATTTTTCTTGATTGGGCTTGCGCTGCTTTCAGCCACCGCCCTCTCGCAGCCGAGTTTTGCTGCGTCGGATGCCCGCACCCTGCAGATCGTCGTCTCCAAGGACAGGCAATCGCTTGCCGTCTATGACGGCGACCAGGTGGTGGCGACATCGAAGGTCTCGACGGGCAAGCGCGGTCATACGACCCCAAGCGGGATCTTCTCCATTCTGGAAAAAAAGGTCTATCACGAGTCAAACCTCTATTCCGCTTCCCCTATGCCGTTCATGCAAAGGCTCACCTGGTCCGGGATTGCGCTGCACGAATCCAATTCGGTCCCGAACTATCCGGCCTCACACGGCTGCGTGCGTATGCCGAAAGCCTTTGCAAAGACGCTCTACCAGATGACCGAGCGCGGCGTGCATGTTGTCATTGCCGACCAGCCGCTGGTGCCGCAGCCGTTCGAGAATTCGATGCTCTTCCAGCCGCAGGCCGCGCCGCCGCCGGCGTTGTTTTCAGAGATCGAGTTGCGCCCCACGACAGCAAGCTTCATGCCGCAGGCTCAATCGCTGCAGGTGGCGACAAACGACGTCACTTCGATCAAGATCCCACCAGCGAAGGCAATCGTCGCCCCGCCTGCCGACCTTGCTCCGCTTAGCATCCTGATCACTCGGCGTGGCCTGCGAGAGAATGTCCGAGACCTGCAGGGATTGCTGAACGACATGGGCTTCATAACCGGCACGCCGGACGGCATGCTCGGGCCTTCCACAGTGCAGGCCATCGAGGACTTCCGGAAGGCGCACGATATCAAGGCGACGGGCGGCCTCGTCAGTCCTGCGCTGATGAAGGCGGTCTATGCCGCGGCCGGCAAGGGCGAGCCGCCGAACGGCGCGATCATGGTCCGCCAGAACTTCAAGCCTCTCTTCGAGGGGCCGGCCATCATTGCCGAGCCGCAAGAAGCACTCGGCGTGCATTTCTTCACCGCCAATGCCATCGATCGCATCAACGGCAAGGCCGATTGGTTCGGCATGACGCTGGAAGAGGATTTGAGCAACAAGGCAAAGAAGCGGTACGGCATCACCAGCGAGGAGCAATCACAATCGCTCGATGCCGCCGGACAGGCGCTTGGCCGCATCACCATTCCCGACGATATCAGGCACCGCATCGAAGATCTACTGACACCAGGCTCGTCGCTAACGATCTCGGACACTGGCGTCGGCCCTGAAACCGGCAACGAAACCGATTTCATCACCATCACCAATAGCGGCGCACTCGGCAAGAAGGGCTAAAGCCCTTCCGGCAGAGCCACTCTAGACAAGCTCGACATCGATGACACCAGGCGCCGTGCGCAATGCGGCGGCGATTTCCGGCGTGATGCGGTACTTCTCCGGAAGCGCGACCTCGACCTCACGCGAACCTTCCTCCTTGATAACGATGAAGGAGACCAGGCCATCGCCCTTGGCGTTCAGATGAGCGGCGACCGCCTTTAGCGGCCCTGCATCGCGGATGTAGACGCGCAGCGCCTTCTGCATCTGCAGCGATTTCTCCTCCAAAGACTGTGCCGTCTGCAGACGCAGGCTGATGCCTTCCGGCCGCTCGTCCGCCTGAGCGGTGATCACGAAGGATTTGCCGACTTCCAGGACGTCGCGATACTGATTGAGCACTTCGGAGAAGAGCACGGCTTCGAACTGGCCGGAAGCGTCCGAGAAGACAAAGATGCCCATCTTGTTGCCGGTGCGGGTCTTGCGCTCCTGCTTGGAGATCACCGTGCCGGCCAAGCGGCCGTTGCCGGCGCCGCGCTTCACCGCCGCCGAGAAATCGGCAAAGGGCTGCACGCGCATCTTGTCGAGCACGCTCTTGTATGTGTCGAGCGGATGGGCGGTCAGATAAAAGCCGAGCACCTGGAATTCGCGCAGCAGGCGCTCCGAGGCGAGCCATGGGGTATAGGGAGGGAACGAGATCTTCTCAGGCCCGGAGGCAGCGCTTCCGAACATATCGTGCTGGCCGCTGCGCTTGTTTTCCTGCGCCACCTGCGCATAGCCCATGATGCGATCCAAGCCGGCGATCAGTTGGGCGCGGTCGATCTCGAAGCAATCGAAGGCGCCGGCGCAGATCAGGCTTTCGAGAACGCGGCGATTGATCTGCTTTGGATCGATGCGCAGGCAGAAATCCTCGATGCCGGCAAACGGCTGATCGCCCCGCACTTCGACGATGTGTTCGACCGCGGATTCGCCGACACCCTTGATGGCGGCCAGTGCGTAATAAATGCGGTTTTCACCGGTCTGGAAATGACGGAACGACGTCTGGACCGAAGGTGCGATGACCTCGATTCCGAGGCGCTTGGCATCCTGGCGGAAATCGTTGACCTTTTCGGTGTTCGCCATATCGAGCGTCATCGACGCTGCCAGGAACTCCACCGGGAAATGCGCCTTCATATAGGCGGTCTGGTAGGAGACGATGGCGTAGGCCGCCGCGTGCGACTTGTTGAAGCCGTAGTTGGCGAACTTGGCGAGCAGATCGAAGATAACGTCGGACTGCCCCTTTGACACGCCGTTCTTGACGGCGCCATCGACGAAGCGCTCGCGCTGCTGGTCCATCTCCGCCTTGATCTTCTTACCCATGGCGCGGCGTAGAAGGTCGGCTTCGCCGAGCGAATAACCCGAGAGAACCTGGGCGACCTGCATCACCTGTTCCTGGTAGACGATAACGCCCTGCGTCTCTTTCAGCAGGTAGTCGATCTTCGGGTGGATCGATTCGATCTCCTCCTCGCCATGCTTGCGGGCATTGTAGACCGGGATGTTTTCCATCGGACCGGGACGATAGAGCGCCACGAGCGCGATGATGTCCTCGATGCAGTCGGGGCGCATACCGATGAGTGCCTTGCGCATGCCGGCACTTTCCACCTGGAACACGCCGACCGTTTCGCCGCGCGAAAGCATCTCATAACTCGGCGTGTCGTCGAGCGGGATGCTGGCGAGATCGATCGAGATGCCACGCTTGGCGACGAAATCGACGGCCGTTTTCAACACCGTCAGCGTCTTCAGGCCGAGGAAGTCGAACTTCACGAGGCCGGCCTGCTCCACCCATTTCATGTTGAATTGGGTGACCGGCATGTCGGAGCGCGGATCGCGATACATCGGCACCAGCTTCGACAGCGGACGATCGCCGATAACGATACCGGCCGCGTGCGTCGAGGCGTGGCGGTAGAGACCCTCGATCTTCTGAGCGATATCGAGAAGGCGGGCGACTACCGGCTCCTTGTCCGCCTCCTCCTGCAGACGCGGTTCCTCCTCGATCGCCTTGCTGAGCGGCGTCGGATTGGCGGGATTGTTCGGCACCAGCTTGCAGATCTTGTCGACCTGGCCGTAGGGCATTTCCAGCACGCGGCCAACGTCGCGAAGAGCGGCGCGCGCCTGAAGCGAACCGAAAGTGATGATCTGGGCGACCTGCTCGCGGCCATATTTGGCCTGCACGTATCGGATCACCTCTTCGCGGCGATCCTGACAGAAGTCGATGTCGAAGTCCGGCATCGAGACGCGCTCCGGATTGAGGAAGCGCTCGAACAGCAGCGAGAAACGCAGAGGATCGACATCGGTGATCGTCAAAGCATAGGCGACCAGCGAGCCCGCACCCGAGCCGCGGCCCGGGCCGACCGGGATATCATGTCGTTTCGCCCACTTGATGAAGTCGGCAACGATCAGGAAGTAGCCGGGGAATTTCATGCGCTCGATGACGCTGAGTTCGAATTCCAGCCGGTCGCGATATTCCTTTTCCTCGTAACCAGGCGCCATGCCGAGCGAAGCCAGGCGTTGGTCCAGACCTTCAACCGCCTGAGCACGCAGTTCCGCCGACTCGGCGCGTTCCGCCTCCTCGGCATCATCCGTCGCGCCGGTGAAGCGCGGCAGGATCGGCTTGCGGGTCTTCAGAACGAAGGAGCAGCGCCGGGCGATCTCGACGGAGTTTTCCAGCGCTTCAGGTAGATTGGCAAAGAGCTTGGCCATATCGGCCCTGCTCTTGAGGTAGTGATCGGGTGTCAGGCGGAAACGCGTGTCGTCGGAGACGATGGCGTTATGGGCGACCGCCATCAGCGCATCATGTGCATCATAGTCGTCGCGCGTCGGGAAAAAGGCTTCGTTGGTGGCGACCAGCGGAAGCTCATGCTCATAAGCCAGGTTAAGCATCTTGTGTTCGTGGCGCCGGTCATAGGTGCCATGGCGCTGCAATTCGACATAGAGCCTGTCGCCGAACAGTCGCTTGAGCGTCAGAAGCCTGGAGAGCGCTTGCGGGGCATGCCCGTCTTTCAAAGCCATATCGACCGGTCCGCCCAGGGAGCCGGTAAGAGCGATCATGCCCTCTGTACCGATCTCTTCCAGCCAGGACGTCGTGACGTGAACGGCACTATTGCCTTCGCCGCCTAGATAGGCGCGACTGACCAGATCGACGAGGCGTTCATAACCCTGTTCGGTTGCGGCGAGCAGGACGATGGAAGGAAGCTTGGCAAGAGCCTGCTGCGGCCCACGCTTCTCGCCCTCGCCACCATCCTCCATGTCGATCGACACCTGGCAGCCGATGATCGGCTGCAAACCCTCGTCCATCGCCTTCTGCGAGAATTCCAGGGCGACAAACAGATTGTTGGTATCGGTAATGGCGATCGCGGGCTGCTTGTCGGCGGCCGCCTTTGCCAACACCTTCTTGAGCGGCAGGGCGCCTTCCAGCAAAGAATAGGCCGAATGAACACGAAGGTGGACGAATTCCGGCAGGCCATCGATCGGCGCAACCTCTACACCGCTGCTACCCGTATCCGCCATTTCGTACCCTTCCGCATGCTAAGATGAATCGGCGGTATTTTCGACATTGCGGAAGACAAAGTCCAGAAGTTGCTCCCGCTAAATACGGAAGCAGCATGTGCATACAGAGATAAAACTCACATCGCCATCATGATGAGAGAAAAGCTGGCAACGAACATCACGATGGAGGTGAATGCTGCAACGTCTCGAATGATATCGGTCATTTACGCGCTCCTTACTCGTTATGTTTCTTATTTGTTCTATTTTTGTTCGAGAGTCAATAGATGCATCAATAAATTTCATTCTCCGCTTTTCCGCCCGCCGATAGACGCCTCAACAACCCGGCTTTATGCAGGGACAAACGGAGAGAACACGATGAAGTCACTTGCCTGCGCGCTCATTCTTCTTACGGCTGCAAGTACTGCTCATGCGGAGGACGCCAGCCCGCCGGGCCGCATCATCGATGCGGCGATCGGCGACTGGAACAAGGACGGCAAGCCGGATCTCGCGCTTCTGACGGCCCCACCTGCGGGCGATGACGCCGACAACCCGATCGGCATCTATATCTATCTGCGCGATGACGAACACTCGTTGCTAAAACTGGTCGCAAGCGTACCGCACAAGATATGGGGCAGCGTGGAGCCCGGCGGCATCGTCGGACAGGAACCGTCGATCTCGGCATTGCCGAATGGTTCCATCTCCATCGTCTCACAGAACGACAGTATCGGGCGCGATCGCTGGACGCAGACATTAACGCTCGCCTATCGCAATAACAGCTTCGTTGTCGCAGGCTATACCTACGAATCCCATGACACGCTCAATCCCGAGGAAAGCCACAGCTGCGACTATAACGTGCTGACCGGCAAGGTGACGAAAGACGGCAAGAACCGGAAGGCGGAAGCCCGGAACGTCACCATCCAGGACTGGCAGGACGATTTCGGTCAGAACGCGTGCGATAACGGCAAGTAATCGCTTATGTTCTCTTTTTGTTCTTTACAAATCTAACGACCGGTGGCATCTTGACCACTCACCAAAATTGGAGAGGGTCATGCCGGATCTTGCCGAGCTGAACGATTTCATTGTGACCGCCAAGGCCGAGACCTATGTCGGCGATGGGGAGAGGCTGCCGTCCTGCCGAAGCGGCTCGCATGATATCGGCTATGCAAGCGGTCGGTGGCGCTATCTCGACAGCTATTTCGGCGGTACGGATTTTTGCGGACAAGAGGTGGTCTGGCATGACGACGAACCGATTTGGGCCATGAACTATTTCGGCCATATTGTGGAACCGGGCCTCATCGATGGGCATAGAGCCGGCATGGTCATCAAGGCAGCCTTGCTACGGCTTTATCTCGATGAAAAGCGTTTCCTCGGCGATTACCAATTCGAGCATTCCTTTGGCCGTTACGTCGATCGCAGTAGCGGCGGATGCGACCACTTTATCGGCCACGAGGCCATCATGGTGGATGGGTGTAAAGCGTATGAGCTTGACTATCGCGGCGGCCTGATAGTTCCGTAGCGGACGATCAAACTTCCACCACCTTGCCTTCACTCAGCGTCACGCGGCGATCCATACGAGCAGCAAGCTCGTGGTTGTGCGTGGCGATCAGCGCAGCGAGGCCGGACTGGCGCACCAGGGCTTCGAGTGCATCGAAGACGTAATGAGCCGTCGCAGGATCGAGATTGCCCGTCGGCTCGTCGGCCAGCAGCACCAGAGGCGCATTGGCAACGGCGCGGGCAATCGCAACGCGTTGCTGTTCGCCGCCGGAGAGTTCGGCGGGGCGATGGTCACCGCGATGGCCGATGCGCATGTAATCGAGGAGCTGGGCAGCACGAACACTCGCATCCTTGCGCGAGAGGCCGGAGATCAGTTGCGGCATCATGATGTTTTCGAGGGCCGAGAATTCGGGCAACAGATGATGGAACTGATACACGAAACCGATTTCGCTGCGACGAACTGCCGTACGCTTGTCATCGGACAGGCTTTCACATGCCTGACCGTTGATCAGCACTTCGCCACCATCCGGATGTTCCAGCAAACCGGCCACATGCAGAAGTGTCGACTTGCCCGTACCTGATGGAGCGACCAGAGCCACCATCTCGCCGCTATGCAGGGCAAAATTGGCATTCTTCAGGATCGACAGCTGCGTATCGCCCTGCCCGTAATGACGCTCCACGCCAGAGAGCTGGAGAACGACGTTGCGTTTGATCAAATGTGGATTCCTTATTCGTAGCGCAACGCCTGCACCGGATCGAGCCGCGAGGCACGCCAGGCCGGAAAGATCGTGGCAAGGAAAGACAGGGTCAGAGCCATCACGACGACGGAGATGGTTTCACTCATATTCATCTTGGCCGGCAGCTTGCTGAGGAAATAGACCTCCGGATTGAATATCACCGTGCCCGAAATCCAGGAAAAGAACTGGCGGATGGATTCGATGTTAAGGCAGACGAGAACACCCAGCAGGACGCCGGCAAGAGTTCCGACCACGCCGATGGCGGCTCCCGTCATGAAGAAGATGCGCATGATCGAACCCGACGTCGCGCCCATCGTGCGAAGGATGGCGATATCGCTACCCTTATCCTTCACCAGCATGATCAGACCGGAGATGATGTTCAGCGCCGCCACCAGAACGATCAGCGTCAGGATCATGAACATCGTATTGCGCTCAACCTGCAATGCCGAGAAGAAGGTCTCGTTCACCTGCCGCCAGTCCGTAAGGAATATCTGCCGGCCGGCGGCAGCCTCGATCTTCGGCCGGAGATCATCGACGTCATCGGGGTTGCTGACGAAAAGCTCGATCTTCGCGACGACGCCCTGAGCGTTGAAAAAGAGCTGGGCTTCCTCGAGGGGCATGAAGACGACGGAAGAATCATATTCCGACATGCCGACTTCGAAGAGACCGGAAATCGTGTAGGCTTTCACGCGCGGATTGACACCGAAGGGCGTGACGTCGCCGTCGGGCGCCGTCAACGTGATCTGGTCGCCAACCGTCAGGCCCAGCTGGCGCGCAAGCCGGCTGCCGACCATTACGCCCTGCCCCGATGCAAAGCCGACCATGTCGCCGGCAACGATGTGATCGGAAACCGTTTTCAACTTGGTCAGATCTTCGGCACGGATGCCGCGCACCAAGGCACCGGTGCCGGAACCGCCGCGCCCGGACGCGAGCGTTTCACCCTCGACCAGCGGCAGAACCATGGTGACGCCGGGAACTGCGGCAAACTTCTTAGCCAGCTCGGCATAATCGTTCAGCGGCGAATCGATCGGCTGCACGACGACATGCCCGTTGAAGCCCAGGATCTGCTTGAAGAGTTCAGCACGAAAACCGTTCATGACGGCCATGACGATGATCAGCGCCGCAACGCCGAGCATGATGCCGACCAGCGAGAAGCCGGCGATGACCGAAATCGACGCTTCCTTGCGCCTGGAGCGCAGATAACGCCAGGCCACAAGTCGTTCGAAACCGGAAAACGGGCGAGACGATGGGCTGGCCTTGAACGAATTTTCCTGCTGTTCCACTGCCGCGCTCACCGCCATTCGCCTTCCATCCTATCTACAGGCTATCAGCCTGCCAACCGCTTGATTGCCGCTTCGACCGTCATCGTTTCGCGAGCGCCGGTCTTGCGGTCCTTCAGTTCCACTTCGCCGCCTGCGATCGAACGCGGGCCGACGATGATCTGCACGGGAACGCCGATCAGATCAGCCGTGGCGAATTTCGTTCCGGCGCGCTCGTCACGATCGTCGAACAATACGTCCTTGCCGGCTTTCGACAGCGCGGCATAGATCGTTTCGCAAGCATCGTCACAAGCCTGATCGCCGGCCTTCATGTTGATCACCACGACATCGAACGGCGCGACCGAATCCGGCCAGATGATTCCGTTCTCGTCATGCGATGCTTCGATGATGGCGGGAACAAGGCGGGTCGGACCGATACCGTAAGATCCCATGTGGACAGCATGCTCCTTGCCGTCGGGCCCCTGCACTTTCGCGCCCATAGGCTCGGAGTATTTCGTGCCGAAATAGAAGATGTGGCCAACCTCGATACCACGAGCGGACAGGCGCTCGCCTTCCGGAATGGCATTGAAAGCGGCTTCGTCATGCATTTCCGAAGTAGCGGCATAGACAGACGTCCACTTGTCGAAGATGCCCTTCAGACCCGCAACGTCATCGAAATTCGTGTCTTCGCCCGGAATGTCGAAATTGACGAAATCCTTGTGGCAGAAAACTTCGGACTCGCCGGTATCGGCGAGAATGATGAATTCGTGGCTCAGATTGCCGCCGATCGGGCCGGTATCGGCGCGCATCGGGATGGCCCTCAGGCCGAGACGGTTGAAGGTGCGCAGATAGGCCGCAAACATCTTGTTATAGGAATGAACGGCGTCTTCCTGCGTGAGATCGAAGGAATAAGCATCCTTCATCATGAACTCGCGCGAGCGCATGGTGCCGAAGCGCGGACGAATCTCGTCACGGAACTTCAGCTGAATATGATAGAGGTTCAGCGGCAAGTCCTTGTAGGACTTGACGTAGGACCGAAAGATGTCGGTGACCATTTCTTCGTTGGTCGGGCCGTAGAGCATGGGCCGGTCCTGCCGGTCCTTGATGCGCAGCATTTCCTTGCCGTAGGCATCGTAACGGCCGCTTTCCTGCCAGAGCTCGGCCGACTGCAAGGTCGGCATCAGCAGCTCGATGGCGCCCGAACGGTTCTGCTCCTCGCGGATGATCTTGTTGACCTTGTCGAGCACGCGTTTGCCGAGTGGCAACCAGGAATAGATGCCCTGCGACTGCTGGCGGATCATGCCTGTACGAAGCATAAGCCGATGAGAAACGATTTCAGCCTCTTTAGGATTTTCCTTCAGAATGGGCATGAAGTAACGAGACAGACGCATGACGCTTGTTCCACATGGTTTGGCGATCCGCTCTTTGCGGAATCGTTAGCAATTTATGTACTTAAGGCAGTTCATAACTGCTTCGGCGCAGGAAGGAAACCCGCATTCTCTATGAGGGGATTTGGGCGAACGCCCCGGAATGCGGGCGATGCGGCCCATTTTTACAATTTCGAAAAAACGCGCATTTATAAGGATTTAAGACGAGAAGCTGTCAACAGAAAAATTCTGCGCGACTGTAGCAAAAAAGCAAAAAAACAGATGACAAAGCTCAATGTTTGAGCTAATTTTAGCTCACAAAAGAGGCAGGAAGGTTAAATTCTTGCCGTTTCGCGGTCAAGTCTTGGGAGGATCAGATCTTAGGCGCGCTCGCTCGCTGCCCCGGTAACGGATAAGGATCACGCGATACTTTAAAACAAGGCTTATAGCCTTGTTTTTTTTTGCTTTTACTCTGGCGAACTCTACCCGGCTGCTTGTTCGGGAAGCATTGGAAATTTCCGCCGCCCGCGCCTCACAATCACGATCTGCTGCCTCTTTGCTTCACGCGGATGACAGGCGTGTGACAAATTGAAGGCGATTGCGCGGCGATTGGAATTCGCGCGCTGCGACAGGCGGTTCCGATCCCGCTACTTGTCGAAAGTGGGAACGATTTTCGGAATGGAGTCGATGCTCAAGCCGAAATAATGCGAGGCGATGTACCAGGCGCCATAGATGATGGCTGACACCAGCGTGGTGAAGAATATCACCCTTCCAGCGCGAAACTTCGTGGGGGCGCTTTCGACGGTTCCGAGAACCACGTTCTTGTCTTCCGCCTGTGTGCGCAAACCAAACGGCAGGACGGCAAAAAGCGTAATCCACCAGATGATGAAATAAACCGCGAAGCTTGCTGCAATCTGCTGGGCCATAGCACTCCCTCGGAACGGTCCAGTTCCCTCAAGGAAGCCCTGAACCGCTCGACCTCATTGTTTTGAGCAATTCCGAACAGAACGCCGCCGCGCACTCATTCTGGAGTTACCCTGGAGACGAGCCTGCTCGTCTTCTCCTCTTCCGAGCTGCTTATAGGGGCAAAGCAGTTGTCTTTCAAAGCGCCCGTGCAGCGCTTTAATGTCACACTTGCTCAAGCTCGATCAGAGTACCGAAGAAATCTTTCGGATGGAGGAAGAGCACCGGTTTGCCATGCGCGCCAATCTTCGGCTCGCCATTTCCAAGCACGCGGGCGCCCGCCGCCAATAAATGATCCCGTGCGGCAAGGATATCGGCAACCTCGTAGCAGATATGATGCATGCCGCCATCCGGGTTCTTCGCGAGGAAGGCCGCGATCGGCGAGGTCTCGCCGAGCGGCTCAAGCAGCTCGACCTTGCTGTTTGGCAACTCAACGAAAACGACCGTCACGCCATGCTCGGGCAATGCCTGCGGAGCCGACACCGCTCCGCCCAGCGTCTCACGATAGGCGCGACTGGCGGCGGCAATATCCGGAACGGCCAGCGCGACATGATTGATACGTCCAAGCACGGAACTCTCCTCCCCGTTCAAATGGCGAACGTCAGCCGCCGGTCCGCGTAACGAACACGGTCACGAGAGGCTTCTTTCCCCAGCCCTGATTGGCGGCGGCGCGCACGGCGCGGCGAGCCGCTTCCTGCAGCATGTCGAGATCCTTCCGACGAGCGCGAGGAATGCTCTCGATGGCGCTGACGACGGCGTCGAACAGCGTGTCTTCCATCTCGTCACCCTCGTCGTCATAGGCCGGCAGGCCGATCGGCACGACATCCGGATCGCCAACGATGTCATAGCGGGCATCGAGCACGACATTGACGGCGACGTGGCCGACGTAGGAAAGCTTCTTGCGCTCGCCGATCCCCATCTCGTCGAAATCGCCGATGAGAGTGCCATCCTTGAAAATGCGCCCATGCGGCGCTTCACCGATGACCTCAGCCGGCCCTGGTGCAAGGCGCAATATATCGCCATTGCGCACGCGCGGTACGCTGGAAATGCCGCTCTGTTCGGCAAGTTCCTTGTGGGCGGTCAGATGGGTCGCTTCGCCATGCACGGGAACGACGATCTTTGGCCGCGTCCACTCATACATCTTCTGCAGTTCGTTGCGGCGAGGATGCCCGGACACGTGCACAAGCGCCTCGGCATCCGTCACGATATGTATGCCCTGCTCGATCAGGCCGTTCTTGATATCCTGAATGGCCTTTTCGTTGCCTGGGATGGCGCGCGAGGAGAAGACGACGATATCGCCGGCGGCTAGCGCGACATTGCGCATTTCGTCGCGTGACAACTTCGCGAGCGCCGCACGCGGCTCGCCCTGGCTACCCGTGAGGATGACCACGACCTTGTCGCGCGGGATATAGCCGTACTCATCTTCGGCGATGAACGGCTTGATGCCTTCCATCAGGCCTACATCGCGAGCGACGTCGACGACGCGCTTCAGCGAACTGCCCAAGAGCAGCACTTCGCGACCGGCGGCTTCGGCGGCCTCAGCGACGGTCCTGATACGGCCGACATTCGACGAGAAGGTCGTGATGGCTACCCGCCCCTCGGCGTCCTCGATGATCTTGCGCAGGCTTTCGGAAACGTCCTTCTCCGAAGGCGAAACGCCATCACGAAGCGCATTGGTGGAATCGCACATCAGGGCCAGCACGCCCTCATCGCCGAGCTGACGGAAGCGGGTTTCGTCGGTCAACGGCCCGAGCGACGGCTCGTGATCGATCTTCCAGTCGCCGGTATGGATGACATTGCCGACCGGCGTGCGGATCATCAACGACATCGGTTCCGGGATCGAATGGTTGACGGCGACGCCTTCGATCTCGAAGGGACCGACATTGATGCGATCGCCGGCCTTGAACGGAGTGATCGGAATCTCACCCATGGTCTTTTCGTAGTCGCGTTTGGCTTCCAGCAAGCCGGCAGTAAAGCCTGACGCATAGACAGGGACGTTCAAACCCGGCCAAAGATCATTCAGTGCACCGTAATGATCCTCATGCGCGTGAGTGATGATGATGCCCTTGAGGCTCTTGCGCTCCTTGGCCAGGAAACGGATGTCAGGCAATACCAGATCGACGCCCGGCAGATCCGGCCCCGGAAATGTCACGCCGCAATCGACCATGATCCACTGGCGGTGCTCCGGCGGGCCATAGCCGTACAGAGCGAGATTCATACCGATTTCGCCGACGCCGCCGAGTGGCAGAAACACCAGTTCGTCTTGCTTCGCCATTTCGTTCCCAACCATTATCTAAGAAAAACATCGCCCGCCGCGATCGGCATAGTCCTGCCGTCCCCGGTTTCGAGCATCAACAAGCCATTATCATCGATTCCGACGAAATGGCCCAAAATCGACCGGTCAGGCAAATTCACGGTGATCTTCTCACCGATGCCGCAGGCCGATTCCCGCCAGCGGGCAGTGATTTCGCGCACGCCTTCGCCCTTGTTCCAGACCAGAAGCACGTCGGCCATCGCCCCATAGAGATGCGCAAACAGTTCTTCTGCCGAAACCATGGAACCTTGCTGGCGCAGGCTGGTCACCGGATACATAGGATTGTCCGGCATGGTCGTGACATTAATACCGATGCCGATGACCAGCGCATAGCGCCCATCGGGCAGCGCCTCGCCTTCGATCAGGATGCCGCAGGTCTTCTTGCGGCCGATCAATATGTCATTGGGCCATTTGATCTCGGCCGGCTCTGCTGCAAGCGGCAGCACGCTGCGCACGGCATGATGAACCGCAACTGCTACCGCCAGCGGCAGAGAGCCAAGACGATCCATCGGCGCGGGGTCGATCAGGAGAAGCGATGCGTAGAGATTGCCGGGCTCTGAGACCCATGGACGGCCGCGACGGCCACGTCCGCCGGTCTGGCGCTCGGCGGTCACCCAGAGGTTTCCGGCATCGCCAGAGCGTGCCCTTTCCAGGCACACGCTATTTGTAGAGGAAGTCTCTGAAAGGGCATCATGCCGGAAGTCGTCGAGCGACTTCCGGCTTTTCATATCAGACGCCATCAAAATAGCGTCGCGGCTGCCAGGTCGGCAGCACCACCGATTGCGCCGCCAAAGAAGACATAGGTGATGACGAACAGACCTGAGAGGCCGAAGACCAGGCGCAGCGAGCCAGCCGTGCGTGTGAATTCGTCCTTGGCTTCGTCAAACCACATCACCTTGATGACGCGCAGATAGTAGTAAGCACCGACGACCGAGGAGAGAACGCCGATGACGGCGAGCGCATAAAGATGCGCCTGGATGGCGGCGACGAAGACGAAGTACTTCCCGAAGAAGCCCGCCAGCGGCGGAATGCCGGCCAGCGAAAACATCAGCGCCGTCAGCACGACCGCCATGAAGGGATTGGTCGCGGAGAGACCGGCGAGGTCCTCGATCGTTTCAACCTGACGGCCGTCCTTGCGGCGCATCGCCATGATGATGGCGAAGACGCCGAGGGTCATGACCATGTAGATGACCATGTAGAGCATGACGCCGGAGACGCCCGTCTTGGTGCCGGCTGCAAGGCCGACCAGCGCGTAGCCCATATGGCCGATCGACGAATAGGCCATCAGTCGCTTGAAGTTGCGCTGACCGATCGCGGCGAAGGCGCCGAGCACCATCGAGGCGATCGAGATGAACACGATGATCTGCTGCCAGTCGGCCAGCACCGGGTGGAAGGCGGTGACGACGATACGGGTCAGGATCGCCATGGCGGCAACCTTCGGCGCACCCGCGAAGAAGGCGGTGACCGGGGTTGGAGCGCCCTCGTAAACGTCCGGCGTCCACATGTGGAACGGCACGGCAGAGATCTTGAAGGCAAGGCCTGCGAGAACGAAGACCAGACCGAAAACGAGGCCGAGCGAGCGGGTCTCGGCACTCAGCGCGGTTGCGATCGCGTCGAAGGTGGTGTGGCCGGTAAAGCCGTAGACCAGCGACATGCCGTAGAGCAGCATGCCGGAAGACAGCGCACCAAGGACGAAGTACTTCAGACCGGCCTCGGTCGACTTCAAGCTATCGCGGTTGATGGCGGCCACGACGTAGAGCGCCAGTGACTGCAATTCCAGCGACAGGTAGAGCGAAATGAGGTCATGCGCCGAGATCATCAGCAGGATGCCGAGGGTCGCCAGCAGCAGGAGCACAGGGAACTCGAAGCGATCGAGCTGTTGCTCGCGCGCCTGCCCCATGCTCATGAACATCGCAACGATCGAACCGACCAGCGCGACGATCTTCATGAAGCGAGAGAAGCCGTCGGCGAGATAGGCACCGCCATAGGCAAGGCCCTCGCCCGGAACGAAGATGATCCAGAGACCGGCCACTGCGAGAACCGCAATGGCAAGACCGGTGACCGTGGGTCCCGACCGCTCGCCCGAGAAGACGCCGATCATGAGCAACGCAAGTGCACCGACCGCGAGGATGAGCTCCGGAATGGAAAGATGCAGGCTTGCAAGAATTGTGTCAGCAGTCATGTCGAATAGGTCCCGTCATCAATTCATCGACAGCGCAACATTCTGCGCAGCGTGCAGGGCAGCGGTATAGTTATTTACCAGCAGATCCACCGAGGCGGCCGTGGCATCGAAGATCGGAGCCGGATAGACGCCGAAGAGGATCGTCAGGGCGATCAGCGGATAGAGGATCAGCTGTTCACGCGGCGACAGATCGAGAAGCTTCTTCAGGTTTTCCTTCTCCAGCGCGCCGAAAATGACGCGGCGGTAGAGCCAGAGCGCATAGGCGGCCGACAGAATGACGCCGGTGGCGGCAAAGAGCGCAACCCAGGTGTTGGCGCGGAAGACGCCAATCAGCGTCAGGAATTCGCCGATGAAGCCGGACGTGCCGGGAAGACCGACATTGGCCATCGTAAAGACCATCATCGCAACGGCGTATTTCGGCATGTTGTTGACCAGGCCGCCATAGGCCGCGATTTCGCGGGTATGGGTCCGGTCGTAGATCACGCCCACGCAGAGGAAGAGTGCGCCCGAGACGATGCCGTGCGACAGCATCTGGAAGATCGCGCCCTGAACGCCCTGCTGATTGGCCGCGAAGATACCCATCGTCACGTAGCCCATGTGAGCAACGGACGAGTAGGCGATCAGCTTCTTGATATCTTCCTGCATCAGCGCCACCAGCGAGGTGTAGATGATGGCGATCACGGACAACGCGAAGACGAGCGGCGCGAAATATTCCGACGCATTCGGGAACATGCCGAGCGAGAAACGGATGAGACCGTAACCGCCAAGCTTCAGAAGGACACCAGCCAGGATGACCGAGCCTGCCGTCGGCGCCTGAACGTGCGCGTCGGGAAGCCAGGTGTGAACCGGCCACATCGGCATCTTCACCGCGAAGGAGGCAAAGAAGGCGAGCCATAGCCAGGTCTGCATCTGCGGTGGGAACTTGTAGGCCAGAAGGGTCGTGATATCGGTCGAACCGGCCTGCCAATACATCGCCATGATGGCGAGCAGCATCAACACCGAGCCGAGCAGCGTGTAGAGGAAGAACTTGTAGCTGGCGTAGACGCGATCCTTGCCGCCCCAGACACCGATGATCAGGAACATCGGGATGAGGCCGGCTTCGAAGAAGACGTAGAAGAGCACGATATCCAGCGACACGAATACGCCGATCATCATCGTCTCGAGGACGAGGAAGGCGATCATGTAGTCCTTCAGCCGCTTTTCAACCGAGAGCCAGCTTGCCAGCACGCAGAAGGGCATCAGGAAGGTCGACAGGATGACGAACAGCATCGAGATGCCGTCGACGCCCATGTGATAGCTGATGCCGCTGGTCAGCCATTCATGTTTTTCGACCATCTGGAAGCCCGGATTCGCATTATCGAACCAGATCCAGACGAACAGCGACACGATGAAGGTGAAGACTGTCGTTGCCAGTGAAATGTTCAGGATGTTGCGCCGACCGTTGGGGCCATCGTCCCGCGTGAACAGCAGGAGAAGGACGCCCACCAGCGGCAGGAACGTGACCGTTGAAAGAATAGGCCAATCGGTCATCAGAGGGAACTCCCGAGCATCATCCAGGTAACGAGGGCTGCAATACCGAGCAGCATCGCGAAGGCATAGTGATAGAGGTAGCCGGTCTGCAAACGCACGACGCGGTTGGTGACATCGACGACGCGGGCGGCAATGCCGTTCGGGCCGATGGTGTCGATGACCCCGACGTCACCCTTCTTCCACAGGAAGCGGCCAAGAGCCTTGGCGGAGCGGACGAAGAGGAAGTCGTAGAGCTCGTCGAAGTACCACTTGTTCAGCAGGAATTCGTAGAGCGGACGCTGCTGCTGAGCAAGCCTGCGCGGCGTTTCCGGCGACTTGATGTAGAAATACCAAGCGGTGACGAAACCGACGATCATCGCGATGAACGGGCTGAGCTCGACCCAGTGCGGAGCATGTTCCATCTCCTCGAGGATCTTGTTGTCCGGCAGCGTGAACAGCGCGTGCTTCCAGAACTCTTCATAATCGTGACCGACGAAGTAGTCGTGGAAGTACCAGCCTGCGAACACGGCGCCGATTGCCAGCAGATAAAGCGGGATCAGCATGACGTTCGGCGATTCATGCACATGGTGCATGACTTCGTGAGAGGCGCGCGGCTTGCCGAAGAAGGTCATGAAGATCAGACGCCAGGAGTAGAAGCTGGTGAATAGCGCAGCAATGACCAGCAGCGTGAAGGCGAAGCCCGAGGCCGGGTTATGCGACGTATAGGAAGCCGCGATGATCGCATCCTTCGAGAAGAAACCGGCGAAACCGATCGGCGAGAACGGGATGCCGACGCCGGTGATGGCCAGCGTACCGATGATCATCATCCAGTAGGTCTTCTTGATGTGCGTACGCAGTCCACCCATATGGCGCATGTCCTGCTCGCCATCGACGGCGTGAATCACCGAGCCGGCGCAAAGGAAGAGCAGAGCCTTGAAGAAGGCGTGCGTGAACAGATGGAAGATAGCAGCGCCATAGGCGCCGACGCCGAGGGCCACGAACATGTAGCCGAGCTGCGAACAGGTCGAGTAAGCGATGACGCGCTTGATGTCGTTCTGCACGAGGCCGACGGTCGCCGCGAAGAAGGCGGTGATCGCGCCGATGATGGTGACGAAAGTCAGCGCATCCTGCGACAGTTCGAAAATCGGCGACATGCGGGCGACGAGAAATACGCCTGCGGTGACCATGGTTGCGGCATGGATGAGCGCCGAAACCGGGGTCGGGCCTTCCATGGCGTCCGGAAGCCAGGTGTGCAGCAGGAACTGTGCCGACTTACCCATCGCGCCCATGAAGAGCAGCAGGCAGACCGCTGTCAGCGCGTGACCACGATCAAGATGCATGCCGAGGAAGCTGAGGACGATATCGCCCGGCTGACCGCCCTGCCCTGCGGCAAAGCTCTGGGCGTTGCCGAAGATGACGTCGAAATTGATCGAGCCGAAGAGGACGAAGACACCGGCGATGCCGAGGACGAAGCCGAAGTCGCCGACGCGGTTGACGATGAAGGCCTTCATCGCAGCGGCCGACGCGGACGGCTTCTTGAACCAGAAGCCGATCAGCAGATAGGAGGCCAGACCGACGCCTTCCCAGCCGAAGAACATCTGGGCGAGGTTGTCGGAGGTCACCAGCATCAGCATGGCGAAGGTAAAGAGCGAGAGGTAGGCGAAGAAGCGCGGACGATGCGGATCGTGGTGCATGTATCCGACCGAGTAGACGTGAACGAGGGTCGAAACCGAGTTCACGACGATCAGCATCACGGAGGTCAGCGTGTCGACGCGCAGCGACCAGGAGACGTCGATGCCGCCGGACTGGATCCAGCGCAAGACTTCAACCTTGATCGGGCCGTCCGTATGGCCGAGCGCCACCGTGAAGAAAACGACCCACGACAGCACCGCGGCGATAATCATCAGGCCCGTGGTGACATATTCGGAAGCTTTGGCACCGATCGCCCGACCGAAAAGGCCGGCGATGATCGCGCCGATCAGGGGAAGAAAGACGATAGCCTTATATAAGAACATAGCTGTATCAGCCCTTCATCACGTTGACGTCTTCGACCGCGATGGAACCGCGGTTACGGTAGAAGACGACGAGAATTGCAAGACCGATCGCGGCTTCTGCCGCGGCGACGGTCAAAATGAACAGAGCGAAGACCTGGCCGACAATGTCGTTGAGGAACGACGAGAAGGCGACCATGTTGATGTTGACCGCGAGCAATATGAGTTCGACGGACATCAGGATGATGATGACGTTCTTTCGGTTGAGAAAAATACCGAAGACGCCGAGCACGAAGAGGATGGCGCTAACCGTCAGGTAGTGGGAAAGTCCGATGACCATGTTCTTGTTCCTTTGATCCTCGTGCCTCGCCTCAGACGCCCTGCCCCGGCTTGACCTTGACCACCTCGACGGCGGTCGCGGGCGTGCGGGCGACCTGTTGGGAAATATTCTGGCGCTTGATGTGCGTGCGATGTTTCAGCGTCAGCACAATTGCACCGATCATCGCGACCAGCAGAACGAGGCCGGCGATCTCGAAGAAGTAGACGTAGTTGGTATAGAGCACGTCGCCGAGGGCGGCGGTATTGGTGCGGGTCGTCACCGCCGGGATCGGCATGGCGACCGTCTTGGCGATCTCGGGAGAGATCACGCTGCCGCCGATGACAACGATGAGTTCGGCGGCGAGGATGACACCGATCAATGCGCCGATCGGTGCATATTCCAGAATGCCGGCCCTGAGCTCCGAGAAGTCGATATCGAGCATCATGACGACGAAAAGGAAGAGAACCGCCACGGCGCCGACATAAACGACCAGCAGGATCATCGCCAGGAATTCAGCCCCCATCAGCAGGAAGAGGCCGGCCGCGTTAAAGAAAACCAGGATGAGGAACAGGACCGAATGGACCGGATTCCTCGCCGAGATGACCATGAACGCCGACGCCACAGCGACAAAGGCGAAGATGTAGAAAAAAAGAGCCTGCAGACCCATGTTGGTGCCTTTTTCGTCTTCCCCCGGGCAGCGAGGTGTTTCCCCTGCCCGATGGAGCTCGGTCGGACCTATGTCCGACAAAGCCCCGGTCTAGATTCAACCGCGACGGCGACAATCGTGCCGCCCGTCACGGCATATTCAAAACTCCGCTCAGCGGTACGGCGAATCCAGCGCGATGTTGTGCGCGATTTCACGTTCCCAGCGGTCGCCATTGTCCAAAAGCCGCGCCTTGTCGAAGTAGAGTTCTTCGCGGGTTTCGGTGGCGAATTCGAAGTTCGGCCCTTCGACGATCGCGTCGACCGGGCAAGCCTCCTGGCAGAAGCCGCAATAAATGCACTTCACCATGTCGATATCGTAACGCACCGTACGGCGGGTGCCGTCATTGCGGCGCGGGCCGGCTTCGATGGTGATGGCCTGGGCAGGACAGATGGCTTCGCAGAGCTTGCAGGCGATGCAACGCTCTTCGCCGTTGGGATAACGGCGCAGCGCATGTTCGCCGCGGAAGCGCGGGCTGACCGGCCCCTTCTCGAAGGGGTAATTGATCGTTGCCTTCTGCTTGAAGAAGTAACGCATCGACAAAAAGAACGCGCCGACAAATTCCTTGAGGAACAGCGAGCTGACGGCGTTGGAAACTCCGGCCATCTTCAACCTCCAAATCTGCTTGAAGCGAGGATCGACATGATCATGCCCATCCCGTCAGCTTCAGCACGAATGCAACAATAACGACCATGGCGAGCGACAGCGGCAGGAAAACCTTCCAGCCAAGGCGCATGAGCTGGTCATAGCGGTAGCGCGGCACGAAAGCCTTGACCATCGCGAACATGAAGAACACCAGGCACGACTTCAGCAGGAACCAGATGATGCCGGGAACCCAGTTCAGGATCCAGATATCGACCGGAGGCAGCCAGCCGCCGAGGAAGAGGATTGTGGTGAGCGAGCACATCAGAACGACGGCCGCATATTCGCCGAGCATGAACATCATGTACGGCGAAGAACCGTATTCGACCATGAAGCCGGCAACCAGTTCCGATTCCGCTTCCGGAAGATCGAAAGGCGGGCGGTTGGTTTCAGCCAGTGCCGAAATGAAGAACACGATGAACATCGGGAACAGCGACAGCCAGTGCCAGTCGAGGAACGAAGCCGGCAGGCCGAGTTTGGTGCCGAGACCCGTCTGCTGCGAGAGCACGATGTCAGTCAGGTTCAGTGAACCGACGCAAAGCAGCACGGTGACGATGACGAGGCCGATCGAGACTTCGTAGGACACCATTTGCGCCGCCGAGCGGAGTGCGCCGAGGAACGGATACTTCGAGTTCGAAGCCCATCCGCCCATGATGATGCCGTACACTTCTAGCGACGAAATCGCCAGAATGTAGAGAATGCCGACGTTAATATCGGCGACAACCCAGTTCTGCGCCACTGGCACGACGGCCCAGGTGGACAGTGCGAGCACCACGGAAACCAGCGGCGCGAGCAGGAACACGGTCTTGTTGGCGCCGGCCGGGATGATCGGCTCCTTGAACATGAACTTCAGCAAGTCGGCGAAGGACTGAAACAGGCCGAAGGGACCGACGACGTTCGGGCCACGGCGCAGCTGAACCGCCGCCCAGATCTTGCGGTCCGCAAGCAGAATGTAGGCGATGAAAATCAGCAGGCAGACCAGGAGCAGCAAAGACTGGCCGATCATGATCAGCGCCGGCCAGAGATAGGTCGAAACGAATGAATCCATAGTCCTCTGCCCTTACTCTGCCGCAGCCTGGAAATTGTTGCGGGCCAATGCCGAGCACTCAGCCATGACAGCCGAGGCGCGCGCTATCGGGTTCGTCAAATAGAAGTCTTTGATCGGCGAAGCAAATGCCGATTTGCCCATCGCACCGGCTTTTTTCGCAAGTGCGGCAATTTGGGCGCTATCGGCTTCGGCAATCTCGTCGATACCGGCGAAATGCGGGAAGGCTGCATAGAGCTTTGCGCGCAATTCTCTCAGCGAATCAAAGGGAAGCTTCTTTCCGAGCACGTCGGAAAGTGCACGAATGACAGCCCAGTCCTCACGGGCATCGCCCGGTGCGAAACCGGCGCGGTTGCTCATCTGGACGCGGCCTTCGGTGTTGACCCAGGTGCCCGACTTTTCGGTGTAGGCAGCAGCCGGGAGAATGACGTCGGCGCTCTGGGCGCCGTTGTCGCCATGCGAGCCGATATAAACAGTGAATTTCGCGCCCTTGCGGCTGAAGTCGAGCTCATCGGCGCCCAGCAGGAAGAGGACATCCATGGACGACAGCATGGCAGCCGCATCGGCGCCCTTTTCACCCGGAACGAAGCCGAGATCGAGGCCGCCCACGCGGGACGCTGCCGTATGCAGTACAGCAAAACCGTTCCAGCCATCCTTGACGACGCCAACGGCAGCGGCAAGCTTGGCCGCATTTGCAAGCACCTGCGCACCATCTTCGCGGATCAGCGCGCCCTGGCCGATGATGATCATCGGGTTCTGGGCGTTCTTCAGAACCTCGGCAAACTTGTGCGAGCCGCCGACGAGATCAGCGAGAGTGTCCGGACCAGCACCGAGATAATCATAGCTGTAGCGCAGGTCGGCATGTTCGCCGATCACGCCGATCGGGAACTTGCCGCGGCGCCAGCGCTTGCGGATGCGCGAATTCAGTACGGCTGCTTCGAAGCGCGGATTGGCGCCGACGATCAGCAGCGCGTCGGCAGCTTCGATGCCCTGAATGCTCGGGTTGAAGATGTAGCTTGCGCGGCCGAGCGACGGATCAAGCGCCGTCCCGTCCTGGCGACAGTCGAGGTTCTCGGAACCAAGCGACTTCAGAAGCTCGGACAAAGCATACATTTCTTCGACCGAAGCCAGATCGCCGGCGATGGCGCCGATCTTGTCGCCGCTGGTGGCAGCAACGGCCGACTTGACTGCGGCGAAAGCATCGCCCCAGGTAGCGGGCTGCAGGCGGCCGTCCTTGCGAACGTAGGGCTTATCGAGGCGCTGGGTCTTCAGACCATCCCAGATGAAGCGGGTCTTGTCCGAAATCCACTCTTCGTTGATCTGCTCGTTGACCCTAGGCAGCACGCGCATGACTTCGCGGCCACGAGTATCGACGCGGATCGCCGAGCCGAGCGCATCCATGACGTCGATCGATTCGGTCTTGTTCAGCTCCCACGGACGAGCCGTGAAGGCAAAGGGCTTCGAGGTCAGCGCTCCCACAGGGCAAAGGTCAACGACGTTGCCCTGCAGCTCGGAGGTCATCGCCCGCTCGAGGTAGGTGGTGATCTCGGCGTCTTCGCCGCGGCCAATCAGGCCGAGTTCGGAAATGCCGGCAACCTCAGTCGTGAAGCGGACGCAGCGCGTGCAGTGAATGCAACGGTTCATCACGGTCTTGACGAGCGGGCCGATGTACTTGTCTTCGACAGCGCGCTTGTCTTCCTGATAGCGCGACGAGTCGATGCCGAAAGCCATAGCCTGGTCCTGCAGGTCGCATTCGCCGCCCTGGTCGCAGATCGGGCAATCCAGCGGGTGGTTGATCAGCAGGAATTCCATCACGCCTTCGCGGGCCTTCTTGACCATCGGCGTGTTGGTGAAGACTTCCGGAAGCTCGCCGTTCGGGCCGCCGCGAATGTCGCGCACGCCCATGGCGCAAGATGCCTGCGGCTTCGGCGGGCCACCCTTTACCTCGACGAGGCACATGCGGCAATTGCCGGCCACCGACAGTCTTTCATGGAAGCAGAAGCGCGGGACTTCGGCGCCGGCTTCCTCGCACGCCTGGATAAGCGTGTAGTGATCCGGAACTTCGATCTCTTTACCGTCAATCTTCAGTTTAGCCATCGTCCACTCAGTCCTATGTCACGTCTCCAGCCGAACCTGGCCGCAGACAATTTCATGATCGCAAACCGGATTGCCACCGGCGCGGCATGACCGCCGCGTGGCACCGGTTCGCTCCCAATAAGCTCTGCCGTATCTTGTCCCCGCAAGATCAGCGTCGCGATGAAAACACACGGGGCTTGCCCCGTGCCATCTCCATCGCCTTCATTCACTCTCCTCGGCAGCTCGATACAGCCGAGAAAAACTCAACTCCGGCCCTTGGCCAGCTGCGCCTTCGCCTGACCAACCCAGTCGTCGCGCCGGATGCGGCCATCGAAACCAAACTCGGCGTCGATCCGCTCGATATCGGCGTCGCTCCAGGCGGCGATATCAACGAAACGCTTGATGTCGCGCCCGTTCAGCACCTGCTCGAGTTTCGGACCGATGCCCGAAATCTGCTTCAGATCGTCTGCCTGCGCCGCAGAATTGCGACCGCGCGCAGGAACCGGCTTCGCGGCCACCTTTGTCGGCGCTTCGACCTTAGCCGCGCTTTTCGCAGGAGCCTTACTCTTTGCGGAAGGCACGACAGCCGCAGCAGCGGGTTTCGGAGCCACCTTCCTTGCAGCAGGAAGCTTCGGCTTTACAGCCACCGGCTTCGACACCGCAGGTTTGGCAACGGGCGAGGCCTTAACCGGCTTCGCATCCCCTGCCCCGTTTTTCTTCACCGACGTCTTTTCGTCGGCGACGACATCATTCTTTCCGTCCGGCTCGGCTACATGCTTGTTCGCAGTCTCGGCCGCAGCCTGAAGCGCGCCGAAAAAGGCGCCGGCGATCTGAGATGCAACGCCGAAACCGACAGCCGCCGCAGCGGCAAACGCCGCCGCCGGATGCGCCATCAGCGGATGAATTGTCATGGCAGGCGAATTCCGCAGCATATCGGCAGCGATACGGCCGAGCTCGGCCGATGCATCATCGGCCGCTCCGCTGTCCTGCTTGATATCCGTGGTCTTCGCCATCATGATCCTTACTCGGCCGCTTCCAGAACCGCGCCGCGGCTCGTCGCGTTTGCGGTGTACTGGTCGATGCGCTTTTCGATCTCGGGACGGAAGTTGCGGATCAGGCCCTGTACCGGCCATGCAGCGGCATCGCCGAGCGCACAGATGGTATGACCTTCGATCTGCTTCGTCACCTGGAACAGCATGTCGATTTCGCGCTTCTGCGCGTTGCCGCGTGCCATACGCTCAAGAACGCGCCACATCCAGCCCGTGCCTTCGCGGCAAGGCGTGCACTGGCCGCAGCTTTCATGCTTGAAGAAGGCCGAGATGCGGGCAATCGCCTTGATGATATCGGTCGACTTGTCCATGACGATCGCGGCAGCCGTGCCGAAGGACGACTTGACTTCACGCAGGCCGTCGAAATCCATCGGGCAGTCGATGATATCGGCAGCCGGAACGACGGGGCAAGATGCGCCGCCGGGAATGACGGCAAGCAGGTTGTCCCAGCCACCGCGAATACCGCCGCCATGCTTTTCGACCAGCTCACGGAAGGTGATGCCCATGGTTTCCTCGACCGTGCAAGGACGATTGACGTGACCGGAGAGCATGAACAGCTTGGTGCCGACATTGTTCGGGCGTCCGAAGGACGAGAACCAGCCAGCGCCACGACGCAGGATCGTCGGGGCAACGGCGATGGACTCGACGTTGTTGACGGTGGTCGGGCAGCCATAGAGACCCATATTGGCCGGGAAAGGCGGCTTCAGGCGCGGCTGGCCCTTCTTGCCTTCCAGGCTTTCGAGGAGCGCAGTTTCCTCGCCGCAGATGTAAGCGCCGGCGCCATGATGAACGTAAACGTCAAAATCCCAGCCAAGCTTGTTGTTTTTGCCCAGCAATCCGGCATCGTAGCACTCGTCGATCGCGGCCTGCAGAGCCTCACGCTCACGCATGTATTCGCCGCGAACGTAGATATAGGCAGCATTTGCGCCCATGGCGAAACCAGCGATGACGCAGCCTTCGATCAGCGTATGCGGATCGTGGCGCATGATGTCGCGGTCCTTACAGGTGCCGGGCTCGGACTCGTCGGCATTGACGACGAGATAATGCGGGCGACCGTCGCTTTCCTTCGGCATGAAGGACCATTTGAGACCGGTCGGGAAGCCTGCACCGCCGCGACCGCGAAGGCCGGAGGCCTTCATCTCGTTGATGATCCAGTCACGACCCTTTTCGAGGATTTGCTTCGTGCCGTCCCAGTGGCCGCGCGACATGGCGCCCTTCAGGGACTTGTCCTTGAGGCCGTAGATATTGGTAAAGATGCGATCCTGATCTTGTAACATGCTTCACCTCTTACCGCGGCTTCTTGCCGAAGACCTTGATATATTCCGCTTCGCCACCCTTAGCGAGTGCCTCAGCCTGCCTGACCCAATCGTCGCGCTCGATCCGGCCCTTGAAATTCAGATAACCGTCGACCCAATGGCGCTCGGCCTCGTGCCAACCGGCAACCTGCGCGAAGGTGAAGATGCCGAGTTCATGCAAGATGGACTCGATCTTCGGACCAACGCCGGAAATCAGCTGCAGGTCGTCGGGCTGCGCAGGTCTTTCGATGCCGGCAGGGCGATCCTTGTCGTCAAGCGACGGCTTCTTGGCGGCATCGACTTTTTCCGGCGAAGCGCCGGCAATGGGTTGCTCAGCCGCAGCCTTTGCCTTGGAGGCAACGCTCTTTGCCTGGGCTTCATCCGACAGAAGCGACGTCAAGCCGCCTTCCGGAGCGGAGAAAACGCGATCGATCTGAGGACCGGTCGGAACTTCACTGCCCTTGCCTGCGGCGAAAGCATCGATGATCTCTTCGAGACGTGCCGGCGTCAGATCCTCATAGGTATCCTTGCCGATCACCACCATCGGTGCGTTGACGCAGGCGCCCTGACACTCGACTTCTTCCCAGGAAAGCGTGCCGTCGGCATTGCGCTCGAAGGCGTGATCGTGGATCCGGCTCTTGCAAACCTTGATCAGCCCTTCAGCGCCGCGCAGCATGCAGGGCGTGGTGCCGCAAACCTGTACGTGAGCGCGTGTGCCGACCGGGTGAAGCTGGAACTGTGTATAGAAAGTCGCAACTTCGAGCGCACGGATATAAGCCATGTCAAGCATGTCGGCGATCTTCTCGATCGCCGGTCGCGTGACCCAGCCTTCCTGCTCCTGTGCCCGCATCATCAGCGGGATGATCGCGGACTGCTGACGGCCCTCGGGGTATTTCTTGATCGTCTTTTCAGCCCAGACCGCATTCTCCGCATTGAAGGCGAAGGCGGCAGGCTGGAATTGATCTTCGGCTAGTCGACGAACGGACATCTTTCACGCCTTATCTCAGTTTAAGGACCCACACCGCGTATTCGTCAGAGACGAAAATTCGCAGGCATAGGCCGACTGGTCTTTCTGCATAAACACAACAAACTTGCCGCCGTTCGGCACAGCGGCCTTGATCTGATACCCGCGGGAAAGAAGATCCGCGACGGTCGAATCCCCGCCCTGCGTCGTCTCTTTTCCGCCTTTCGCAGGGTTCGTGCTCGTTGCATTCGAACCCTGCAGGTTGATGCTCGGCAGGCTCGGCGTCTTGCTGGGCTGCTGTGCGGAGACCCCGCTCGCGACCAGAAGCGCCGGAATGATCACCTGCCAGGCTCGCATCAACGATCCACCTCACCGAACACGATATCGAGCGAACCAAGCACCGCCGCAACGTCAGCGAGCTGATGGCCGCGGCACATGAAATCCATGGCCTGCAGATGCGCATAGCCCGGCGCGCGGATCTTGCAGCGGTAAGGCTTGTTCGAGCCGTCGGACACCAGATAGACGCCAAACTCGCCCTTCGGCGCTTCGACGGCTGCGTAAACTTCGCCGGCCGGCACGTGATAGCCTTCAGTGTAAAGCTTGAAGTGGTGGATCAGCGCTTCCATCGAGCGCTTCATCTCACCGCGCTTCGGCGGAACGACCTTGCCATCGAGTGACGAGACCGGTCCCGTCTTGGCATCGCCGAGCAGGCGATTGACGCACTGCTTCATGATGCGAACGGATTCGCGCATCTCGATCATACGGATGAGGTAGCGGTCGTAGCAGTCGCCGTTCTTGCCGATCGGAATGTCGAATTCGAGATCGGAATAGCATTCATAGGGCTGCGCCTTGCGCAGGTCCCAGGCAGCACCGGAGCCGCGAACCATGACGCCGGAGAAACCCCAGGCCCAACAGTCTTCCAGCGAAACCACGCCGATATCGACGTTGCGCTGCTTGAAGATGCGGTTGCCGGTCAGAAGATCGTCGATATCGTCGAGCGCCTTCAGGAAAGGATCGCACCAATCGCCGATGTCCTGCACAAGCTTCTCGGGAAGATCCTGATGAACGCCGCCCGGACGAACATAGGCAGCGTGCATGCGCGAGCCGGAGGCGCGCTCGTAGAACACCATCAGCTTTTCGCGCTCTTCGAAGCCCCAGAGCGGCGGCGTCAGCGCGCCGACGTCCATGGCCTGCGTCGTGACGTTCAGAAGATGCGACAGGATACGGCCGATTTCCGAATAGAGTACGCGGATCAGCTGGCCGCGGATCGGGATGCCGATGCCGAGCAGCTTTTCGACCGCCAGCGCATAAGCATGTTCCTGGTTCATCGGCGCGACATAGTCGAGGCGATCGAAGTAAGGAACGGCCTGAAGATAGGTCTTCGTCTCGATCAGCTTTTCCGTGCCGCGATGCAGCAGGCCGATATGCGGATCGACGCGTTCCACAATTTCGCCGTCCAATTCAAGGACAAGACGCAATACGCCGTGCGCAGCCGGATGCTGCGGGCCGAAATTGATGTTGAAGTTGCGAACGTTATGTTCTGTCATGGCGGCGATGCTCGCGTTGTCAGATATTCAGAGAATGGCAGGCTGAAACCCGCCACACGCCTTCAAATTATACCTTGGCCTTTTCGTCACCGGGCAGCACGTAGTCCGTGCCTTCCCAGGGAGACAGAAAGTCGAAATTGCGGAATTCCTGCTTCAGCTCCACCGGCTCATAGACGACGCGCTTGGCGGCATCGTCATAGCGGACTTCGACGAAACCTGTCGTCGGAAAATCCTTGCGCAGCGGATGGCCTTCGAAACCGTAGTCCGTCAGGATGCGACGAAGATCGGGATGACCGGTGAAGAGAACACCGTACATATCCCAGGTCTCGCGCTCGAACCAGTCGGCGCCGGGATAGATACCACAGGCGGAAGGAACAGGCTGATCCTCGCCGACCGGAACCTTGATGCGAATGCGAAGATTCTTCTTGGGCGACAGCAGATGATAGACCACGTCGAAACGCTCGGCGCGCTGCGGCCAGTCGACGCCGCAGATATCCGTCATGTTGACGAAGCCGCATTTGGCGTCGTCACGCAGGAAGGTCAGCAGTGCGATAACGTTTTCGGTCGTCGTCGTCACATTCAGTTCGCCGTACTTGATCTCGCTCGACGAGATCAGGGCGCTGCGAACGTCCGTGAGGTAGGCGGCGAGCTCGTTCAGGGCTTCACTCATAATACCTTGTCCCCTGCCTTACCGTTCGATCGTGCCGGTGCGCCGGATCTTCTTCTGCAGCAGAAGCACGCCATAAAGCAGCGCTTCCGCCGTGGGAGGACAGCCCGGGATATAAATGTCGATGGGCACGACGCGATCGCATCCGCGCACGACAGAATAGGAATAGTGATAGTACCCGCCGCCGTTGGCGCAAGAGCCCATCGAAATGACGTAACGCGGCTCCGGCATCTGGTCGTAGACCTTGCGGAGCGCAGGCGCCATTTTGTTGGTCAGCGTGCCGGCAACGATCATGACGTCCGACTGGCGCGGCGACGCGCGCGGCGCAAAACCGAAACGTTCGACGTCGTACCGCGGCATGGAAACCTGCATCATCTCGACGGCGCAGCAGGCGAGACCAAAGGTCATCCACATCAGCGAGCCCGTACGGGCCCAGTTGATCAGCTCATCGGTGGAGGTGACCAGAAAACCCTTGTCGGCGAGTTCATTGTTGATCTCGCCGAAGAACGGGTCGTTGCTGCCAACCGGCCTGCCGGTTGCGGGATCGATGATCCCCTTCGGCTGCGGCGCAACGAGCGTTGTGTTGCTTGGGGCTACTCCCATTCCAGGGCTCCCTTCTTCCATTCATAGATAAAGCCGATGGTCAGCACCGCGAGGAACACCATCATCGACCAGAATCCGAACCAGCCGATCGCACCGAAGGATACGGCCCACGGGAAAAGGAAGGCGACTTCCAGGTCGAAGATGATGAAGAGAATCGATACCAGGTAGAAGCGGATATCGAACTTCATGCGGGCGTCATCGAATGCGTTGAAGCCGCATTCATAGGCCGAGAGCTTTTCGGAATCAGGCGCCTTGAAGGCGACGGCAAACGGCGTGATCAACAACGCCAGGCCAATCACCAAGGCAATACCAATGAAAATCGCTATCGGAATATAGGAACTGAGCAGTCCAGTCATCATGTCCATCCCTGCCTGCGATCAGCGCCGGGGCGGCGCATCTGAGCAAATGCCCAAGCAAGCGAAAGAGTGTTGCAACAAAGCCGTGGTTAGCGCAGCCGGAGCGCGGGCGCAAGCCTTTTGAATCTGTCGTTTGGAGTACTGTCGAGCGGTAGATATCAATATGTTGCGACGGCATCGCGACAAATCGGCGCAAAGGCCAAACGGCTCTTTCGCAATCGCAATAAATTGGTGTTTAATTGTAAAGGCTTGGAAAGAATGGCGCGAGTGACGGGGCTCGAACCCGCGACCTCCGGCGTGACAGGCCGGCACTCTAACCGACTGAGCTACACCCGCGCATTGTTTGGCATTTCAGCCGAGTGCAAGAACCGGAATTCTCCTTGAAAATGGCGCGAGTGACGGGGCTCGAACCCGCGACCTCCGGCGTGACAGGCCGGCACTCTAACCGACTGAGCTACACCCGCACTTCATTTCAAGTATTCCGGCTGCTTTCGCACCCATCAAAGCGGCCCTCGCCGTTCGATGAGCGGCTAACTACGGGGTTCGTGTTTGGGTGTCAAGCAGGTTTGAATACAAATCGATGACAGAATGCGAATTGTTTTGGACAACCCTGCCTGCAGTTTTCTGTCCTCCCGATTTGACATGGCAGGTTCCCACCGGACGCATTGCATAAGAGCCGGCGCGTCCCGTGGCTGCCCTGCCGGTTTGAGGACGGCATATGTGGACGACCACCGTCGAGGATGTGCAAAATTCAAAAAAATCAAAAAATCTTCACAAACACTCTTGCGGTTTGTCGTCGTTCCGCATAGATCACGGCCACCGAATGCGGCGGGGCAATGACCCGCTTCGCTGAAGGGCGATTAGCTCAGTTGGTAGAGCGCCTCGTTTACACCGAGGATGTCGGGAGTTCGAGTCTCTCATCGCCCACCATTTTCCCAAACTAAATCAAAGAGTGATCAGGCCACGCGAGACGAGGTCGTGTCCGAGGCGAATTACGCCCATGGATCGCTGTGATTACAGCTCAGTAATTGCCTACGATGACGATTCCGAGGAGTCCGACGGAAACCACGACAAGAGCCGCGATGATCATCAGCAACTCTTTCAACATGAATTTTTCCATTTTGCTGCCGTCCATGAGGTCTCCTCCCTCGCAAACAACTAGATGCTTTCCGGCTTCAAGCCGAATCACGACCTTATATTACTACAAATTCAGATAATGATTTGCCGCAATATTGACCATACCGGCGCAAATCAACTTGAAATGATCAAGAAACAACGATTCGGGTATTTGTCAGGCAACGTGAATCTTTACAGGCCTTTCCCTCGGCGGCGGATCGACATACGCACCGGGCGAATTGACCGTCCCCGACAGCAACCTATCGGCGATCTGCGTTGCAGCCGCGCGCGCGCCGTCGCTGGAACAGAAATTGCCCCGAACATGTACGGCAGCCGCAAGTAATCTGACGAACGCATCGCGAAGCTCTGCCGACGGCGGCGCTGGGTGGCGCCAGAATCGGTCGAGAGGAGCATGGTCGCTCAGCCCCTCGATATCGTAAACAGCCGTTCCCAGTGCTTTCACGGGCTTGCCGACATTCAGCGCGGAAAGCGCTGCAGTGGAATTGACCGTCACCATCCCTTGGCTGGCGACAATCAGCCGGTCAAGATTGCCGCCGTCCAGGAAATGGACACGAGGCGACAATCCCAATCCGTCGCTGATGCGCCCGATGTAAGCCTTCCAATCCACAAGCCCGTTATCGAGAGGATGCAGCTTGACGACAAGTTCCGTGCCGGCGGCCGCATTTTCTGCAAAGGAGCGGAGAATCAGCCTGATGGCGTCCTGCTGGCAATGGAACGGCGAGTGCGAACGCAGCTGGAAATCGGTCTGAAGCTGGAGCGGATAAACGAAGAATCGCGTGCCGCCCGTAGTCAGCTTCTCGATCAGGCCTTCAGCCTCGCGAGCACGCCTGCCGCTGGCCGGCAGTTTGCGCGACCATCCGGCATACTCCATCAGGGGATGGTAGAGCCCGTGGCGCCGATAGCCGGGATAGAGAAACCATAGAAAGGCGACGGGAAGATAGTATGCGAGATCATAGAGCGCTTCCGCGCGAAAGGTCTGGCTGAAACGGCGCTTCCAATCCGGCTCAGGCAGACTGGACGCGGCCTTGATTATATAAGCCGGATCCGTCGGGAAGTGGGAGTTGGAAGACAATCCGTCCCGCTCGAGCGTCACCCAATCCGGTCGCAAATAACCCATCTCGACGACGTTGACGCGGACACCTCGACGTTTCGCCTCTTCGATGGCAACGCGATGATAGGGCCGCTCCTCGCCATGCAGAATCATATCTGTGACGCCGTCGGCTTCGATTCGTCGCCCGATGTAGCTACGCCAACCGGCAAAATTGCCGCGATAATTGATTGCATCGCCCGCGCGCCAAGAAATCCAGTCACCGGCGTTCAGATTGATGCGGATGCACCGAGTTCCTGCCGCCTTCAACTCCTTCGCCGTCTCGACGAAGAGCGGTGACGATGGCCCCTGCAGGAAAAGGAATACCTTTGGGGAATCACCGGCCTCCCCCCGCCCTTCAGCCATTATTCCGGAACCTCGGTACTTAGGCCCGCATAGCGCAGCATCGCGCCGATGAAATTCCAGGGCGCTTCTTCCTGTGGCGGCTTGGGCTTTTGCGAATGCGCCCGGGCCCGCCCCAGCGGAACGATGACATAATCCGTCCGCGGATCCGGAAAAGGATCAGCAAATGCCTTCAGCAGGGGCGCGTGATCGCCGTAGAACAGCAACCAGACCGGGCGATCCAATCTGTCTAGGTGATGTGCGAGATTGCCCAGCGCGTGATCGGCACGCATCAGCAGTTCGCTGTAGATATCCACCGGATTGTCCAGATCGCCGCAACGACCCGGTTCCCAGGGACCGTGATTCGCCATGGATGCAACGAAGATGAAATTCTTGTCCGTACCGTCCTCGTCAATGGCGCGAATCACGCTTTTCGTCAGCGAGAGATCGCTGACATAGGGACCATCGCGCTCCGGATTGTGATCGAACTCGTCGAGCATCATCATCCGGTCGAAGCCAAGTTGCGGCAGAGCCTTGTGACGCAGGAAGAATGTCTTGTCATAGGGATGGATGAACTGGGTCTTCCAGCCAGCTTTCTTCAACCGCGCCGGCCAGACCACATCCTTGTAGTGGCTGGCGCGCAGATAGGGATAGCTTGCGTCGATATGGACATTCTCCGGCAACAGCCCGCTTAGCACCGCAAATTCGGTCCGCAGTGTATAGCCGCCTTCGAAGACATTGGTCATCCGGCCCCATTGGGCTGCCTGCTCCCGCAGCCGATCGAGGTTGGGAAGCTTGAGGCTCTCGACGCCGAAGTGCCGGAGGTCGATAAAGGATTCGGATTGCCATACGACGATCAGCGGCTCGTCGTCGCCATGCTCCCAAAGCTCATGCAAAGCAGAGATGAAACGCCCCGAGAGATCAGAGACGATCGCTTCGCGTTTCACGCCGACCCAGATGACGAAATGGAAAACCACCGAGGAGAACGCTCCGAATCGGACGGTGTCCATTTTGACATCGACCCGGCCGAGATATTTCTGCGTGAAATGGCAGACCGGCTCGCTGACAACCCTGCTGAACAGAGCAAGCCATGGCGAAATGGCCACGGCGATCATCAGAAGAACCCAGAAAATGCGATTGTGAAGCGGCAGGATCGACGGCTCCCAATACATATAGAGGCCGCTCAGGCCGAATACGTAGGCGAAGGCGATGATCCAGAAGAAGATATTCAGCGAGGTCGCGTAAAATATCTCCTTGTACTTGAAGACGTCGACAACGAGCGCGATGTCGGAAAAGACCAGGGGCTCACGGATAAACTCGAATTTTGCTCGCGAAATTCCGGTGAAGATAACGAAAAAACTGATGACTGCCTGGCAGCTATAAATCGGGCGCCAGGAGATCGCAAAGAAGGCCGCATAGATCAATGCAATCACGGGAAGCTTGACGCCCCAGTCGCAAAGACGGCGCCGCCAGGTTCTCTCCGTACGATTCTGCGCGTTGATCGCCGCCGGCATTGCGAAAATGTCGGTCATGAACACGACGACACAGGAAATCGCGAAGCAGGAAAGCGTCAAAAGAAATGGAAAATCATGAAGTTTCAAGACTGCGCCATCCAATGCCTACGGACCGTGACAGCGTTTCTGAGCCTGCTGGAGACAGGTCACCGATTCACTGACTTGCCTTTACCTGCCAATTTTCTTGCCGGAAGCCCGGCATCGCCCACCGTACAACCTCAATCACTCTTGCGTCCTACTTACCATGATAAGAGCCGTCGTCTGCCCCCTCGGCCGGGTCAGGCTGTCTTTTTCCTGTTATCTTTCGCGTTTTTCGCGAAAACCACCACATCAGCGGCGGCTTAATCAACGGGCCGAAGTAGGCAAGCATCGCGAGAGAAAATCCGAAATGGACCTTTGCCCTCCCCCGATCCACACCGCCAACGATCTTTGCAGCCACCCTCTCTGCATCCCACGGCTTGACGGAGCCCATCAGGATTTCAGCTTCGGCTGGCCGCATGGCGATCTCGCGTCGGTATTGCGGCGTCAGCGTATCGGGCGGAAAACAGATGGACACCTGGACGCCGTGGACACCAGCCTCCGCTCTCAAGGCTTCTGCGAAACCATTCAATGCGGATTTCGAGGCACAATAAGCGGTATAGCCAAAAATACCGATCAAGGCGGCGCCGGAGGAGATCATCATGATCCTGCCCTCGCCACGGCTTTTCATTCCCTTGTAGACCGCGCGCACAACATTTGCCGTTCCAAGCAGATTGATCGACACCTGCTCGTCAAAGACGGAAGGCGGCATCGCATCGAAAGCAACAGGTTCGACGACACCGGCGGAAGCAACGAGAATATCGCAAGGTCCGAATGACGCTTCGCAGGTTTCAATCGCCGACAAGGTCTGAGCAGCGGAGGTAACATCGACGGATATGGTCTGAATCCGCGACCTGTCGCTACCTGGCAGCTCTGCAATCTCAGCTTGCGCCTCTTCCAGACGCCCCGGATGGCGCGCCAGGAGAGACACCTGCTCCCCTCTGCTTGCGTAGATTTTCGCTATCGCCAGACCTATCCCGCTCGATCCCCCGGTGACGATAACGTGCATGAAATCCCCAACCTGATGCTATGACTTGCCACCCGAAGTCTGCGTCATCGGCAACAACTGCATCATCTTTTCCATGTCAAGCGAGGCCAGTCCGAAATTCCTGTCCTCCAAGCTCTTGAGTTTCGCGGCCGTCAAGGCGACGGCCCGGCGGATCTGCTCTTCGGTGTGATCGCAGGTGATGAAGAAGCGGAGACGCGCCATACCTTCCGGCACGGCCGGATGGATGATCGGCAGCACATTGATGCCTTCGGCCAGCAGATCATTGGAAAGCTGAGCGGCACGAAGCGAATCACCGACGATAACCGGCACGACGGAGCGGCCGATGCTGATACCGGTATCCAGACCAGCCTCTTTTGCACATTCGAGGAACAGCTGCCCGTTGCGGCTGAGGCGCTGTGTCCGTTCCGGCTCGGACTGAAGAATATCGAGGCCGGCGATGGCGGCGGCTGCAAGAACGGGAGAAAGACCGACACTGTAGACGAAACCGCCTGCCTCGGCTTTCAGGATATCAACAAGCGCGCTGCTGCCGGCGATATAGCCGCCGCAGCTTGACGTCGTCTTTGACAGCGTACCCATCCAGATATCGACATCGCGCGGATCGAGCCCGAAATGTTCGAACGTGCCGCGGCCCGTCTTGCCGAGGATACCGAGCGCATGCGCTTCGTCCACCATCAGCCAGAAACCGTAGCGGGCCTTCAACTCAAGCAGGGCCGGCAGGTCGGCCACATCGCCATCCATCGAATAGATGCCTTCGACGATCACGAGGATACGTCGGAAATCCGATGACAGCGTCTTCAGGATGCTCTCGAGATTCTCTACGTCGTTATGCTTGAAAAGCCGCCGCACGGCGCCTGAAAGCTTGATGCCAGCCAATGCGCTGTTGTGGATGAACTCATCATGGATCACCAGATCCTGAGGCCCCATGAGGCAGCCGATCGCCGCCACATTGGTCAGGTAGCCGCTGACGAAACAAACCGCAGCCTCGACGCCATAGACTTCTGCAAGCTTCTTCTCCAGCTCGACATGCCCCGGTCGTTCGCCTGCAACGAGGCGACTGGCCGAGGCGGAAATCCCGAAGCGATCGATCGCCTCCTTGGCGCTCGCCATCACATGCGGGTCGGTATTGGTAGCCAGATAGTCATATGAGGCAAAGTTGACGAATTCGCGCCCGCCGATTCGCGTCGTCGCGCCCGCAGCGACGTCGTGCGAGCGATAGAAGGGATTGGCGACGCCAAGCATTTCGCCCGCTATCCGCTGGGTTGCGACGCGTTTGTATTCGGGCAGATCCTCGAAGCGGATCGCCTGACGCTGCTGCGGCAGAGATTGCCGGTTCAGTCGCTCGGCGCGATTTCGCCCGGAGGATTGGCCAACGCGGCGCATTTCTTCGAGCAGGCTGCTTTTGCTCTGCTCGGCCGGGCTACCGCCATTGGCATCTTGCGTGGTCACTGGACGGCCCTTTTTTCCTGTTCGGCAGTGTGGCTGCGGGTCAGGCGTTCGACCACCTGATCCTCGATTGCCGGAGGAGCCTCCCCACCATCGCCACCGCGGTTCATGACGCGGTCGCGTAGACGGCTAACCACGTCGCTCACGGTCGTGCCCTCACCTACACCGCTCAAGGGAATATCGAAACCGGTCTTCTGCTGGAAGCTCATGCCGAGTTCCATGGCCATCAGGCTGTCGAGACCGATGTCCTTCAGCACCTTGTCGGGTGTCACGGTATCTTCGGTCACCCGAAGGATCGCAGCGATCTCGGCGGCGACCAGCGCGTGAAGAGCGGCTTGCGCCTCCTCCTCCGACTTGCCCTTGATCAGCTCCACAAGATCGATGCTATCGCCTTCGTTCAGCGACTGATGGCTTCCGGCATGACGCATCAGCGGCTCGAACAGGGATCGGCCCGATATCGGCAGCAAGCGAACGGCATTCCAATCGATTTCGCCGATCATGACGGCGGCCGCATCGACGGCCCCTTTGTCGGCCAACATGTAACGCTCGACCTGCTCCAAGGCGTCACGAGCTTTCAATGCAGCCTTGCCGATACGCTTGGAGAGCAGTTCGTTGACTTCACTGTTCCGGGCAAGGAAGCCCTTGTCCGCGATGGCGCCGAAGCCGACAGCAAGCGCAGGCTTGCCTGCTGCGCGCCGCGCACGCGCCAAGCCTTCCAGATAGCCGTTTGCCACGACGTAGTTGGCCTGCCCGGGATTGCCGAGCATGGTCGTCGCCGACGAAAACAGCAAGAAGAGTTCCAGGTGGTCTTTCTGCGTCAAACGATCGAGGATCTCGGCACCTCTTATCTTGACGTCAAGAACCGGCCGGTTGCGCTCCGGCGTCAGATTGGCAAGCAGCGCATCGCCCAGGACCATGGCGGCATGGATGACGCCCTTAAGTCCGCCTTCGGCACGAATAGACGCAAGCAGCGTCTCAACAGCGGCCTCGTTGGTAACGTCGCAGGCGTGCAGAGTCGTCACGACGCCTTTCTTCGACCAATCGCTCATCGCCTTCTTGGTTTCGGCATCGGCTTCACCTCGGCGCGAGCTTAGCGCGATTCGCCGCGCGCCCTTGGAGACGAGCCAATCGGCTGCGGTCAGCCCGAAGCCGCCGATACCGCCGACGACGAGGAAAACGCCCTTGGAATCAAAGCGCAGGGACTTGGCCGGCGCTGGCAGGACGCTATCGACCTCGGGAACCGGGGGGCGTACGACGATCTTGCCGATATGACCGGCATTCTGCATGAGCCGAAACGCATTGCCGATCTCGTCATATGCGAAGGCGCGATACGGCAGCGGGGTCAGCTTTTCATCCGCAAAGAGCTGACCGATTTCGGCGAAGATTCGGCGCGTCAGATCGGGAACATTGACCAGCAGCTGATCGGCGTCGATGCCGAAGTAGCTGACATTGCGCCGGAACGGCCGCAAGCCGATCTTGCGATCGGAATAATAGTCTCGTTTGCCGAGTTCCAGGAATCGCCCAAAGGGTTTGACCAGCTCGATGCTGCGCTCCATCGCTTCGGAGAAAAGCGAATTGAGAACGAGATCGACGCCTTCGCCGCCCGTCAGCCTGCGCACACCGCTAACGAAATCCAGAGATCGGGAATCGAGCACATGCTCCGCCCCGAGCAGCTCAAGGAAACGCCGCTTCTCGACCGTGCCGGCCGTGGCAATCACCTTGGCGCCCTTGAGCTTGGCGATCTGAAGTGCTGCCAGGCCAACGCCACCCGCTGCCCCATGGATCAGGATCGTTTCGCCCGGCTGAATGCGGCCAAGTTCCACCATCGCGTAATAGGCTGTCAGGAACGCGACCGGCACAGTCGCCGCAGCAACGGTTTTCATCTTTTCCGGCAGTCTGGTTACACCGTCGCGGCGGACACGAACATGGGTGGAGAAGGCCGCAGGCCCAATCCCCATAACCTTGTCGCCGACCCGCAGATCTTCGACGCCATCTCCGACGGCAAACACCCGGCCGGCAAATTCCATACCAATGGTGGCGCCGGCAAAGCCGTCTTCCAATGCCTCTTCCGGTAGAAGGCCCATCGCCCACATGATGTCGCGGAAATTGAGACCTGTCGCCTCAACGGCAATGACGACTTCGTCTTCTTCCGGCGCAGGGAGCTTTGTCTCCTCCCAAGCCATGCTGTCCAGACGACCACTTACATGCTGTCGGATCGTCGCGGCTGTGAAGTCGTGCCGGTTCGCGTCCGTGGCGATGAACGGGCCAGCGGCGGCGCGGATTTCACGCACCTCTCCCGTCGAGCGCTCCAAAACCCACTCTCTGTTGTCGGTCTCCGCCCGCAAAATGGTTTCGACCGCCGTCAGGGCACGTCTGTCATCCGCATCGGCATCCAACAGGTGCAGGTCGAAAGCGTCGTATTCGTTTTGAAGGACGCGCGCAAAAGCCCACAGACCCGCATTGGCGACGTCAACAGATCCATCGACCAGGGGCGAGCCTCCCGGGGAGACCACGACCAATTTGCGCCTTATGCCGTCGCTGCTTTGCGAAAGGATATTCGCCAGTTCGGTGAATATCGAAAGCCGGGACAGGGAGAGTTCAGTCGGGTCGAGATCCCGCTTCGAATTCGCGACATAGACGATCCTATGCGGATGCGGACCAAGCGCCTCCAGAGCATCGACAGCCTCTGCCTGCGACGAGCCAACTTCGACTACGGCAATTCGCTTGTCCAGGCCAACCATGCCCTTCCTGCCCTGTTCAGACAGGACCAGAAGCGGTTCCGAAATTTCAGCGGGGCTGATCGCTTCCGGCCGCGGCTCCGCAACTGCTGACGCAGCAATCAGGCTGCCTTCCGGGAAGGTCAATTCACGAACCTGCGCCTTGGCGAAGCCCAGTGCCGCAAGGAGATCCTCGATTTGCTCCACTGTGCCCAGCCGACCCACCGGAAACTCCGGCGACTGGCTGTCCTCGAACCACCCTTCAGACAGACCGAAGACGAAATCATTGAAGGCGCTCGGCGCTCGGTCGGCCAGAAACAGCTGGCCGCCGCGTGCCACGAGCTTCCGGACGATCGTCTTGATGCTGTCATCGTGCAGCAAGAGATGCCGGCTCTGGTCCCCTGATGCAACGAGGACATCTGCAACGGCCGATTCCGTTAGCTTTCCCGGCTCCGTCACAACGACATTAGGATCGCGTTCGAAAGCTATCTCGAGCGCACGGCGCGCCTGCTCGCGCGGCTCGATGATGATAAGACTAGAACCCGCTTGCCCCGCAATGGCCGCCAGCCGGCGGCTGAACGCCGGCGATACCGAACCTATTTCAACAATGTGTCTCACGGCTCCCGGATTCACCTCGATGGAGGCAGTCACCGCTTCGCCGAGAAGCGCAAGCCGTCTTTCGCTCAATGGGGATTGAACAAGAACATGCTCCAATGTCGCGCCGGCCGGCATGGTCAGTGCGGCGGCCGCGGGCTGTTGTCCAAGCCGGTGGCGCCGCGTGGCCGCCAATCGCTCAAGCGTCTCACAATAGGCATTGTTGACGAGAACGGCCTCAGCCACCCGGCCGGCGTCCTCGCGATAGATATCCTGCAGAAGCTCGGCAACCGGCGGCAGTGTCGGCTCCAGCGGTATCTTCCATTCGCTATCGGTCGCCGATGCTATGCCGGCATCTTCGAGAATATAGAGGCAATTGACGAGGAAGGACTGGAATTCCGGCTCCCCGGGGAGATCGGAAAACGACACCACGCCGTCGCGTCCACCAACTGCCAAAGCAATATCATGGCAAGCCCGGTAAATCGCCGCGTCGAACAGAAGGGTTGCGTTACTGGAGGAATGATCTCCGCCGGGAACCGCAGCGTCAGCCAGCCGCATATCCGCATTCAATCGGCGTGCAAAAGTGGCTGAGGGTACAGCTTCATAGTGAAATGCAACGGAATCGAGCGTCGCACGCCGGCGCAGTTGCGTTCGGCGGAAACGGCAATCCTCGAGAACGGCAATGCGATCGCCGTTTGCGTCGAGCAAGCTGAAGCGTGCCTTGATCGAATTGGCGCTGAAGCGATCGATGTCGATGACAGCTTTTACGACCGCTCTGCCCTTGCCGAAAACTCTGATCGTGCCGAAATGAACGGGGATATAAGGCGCGCCGGTTTCATCGCCGGAAAGCTGGTCGAACAGTGCGACAAGCCCGTGAAACGCAGCATCAACCGACATCGGATTGAGGTTGTACGCACAGAAAAGATGCGAAGGCCGAGCCGCCGGCTTGAGATCAACCTCGATTGCGCTGTGACCATAAGCAACAGCCTTCGACAGGAGCCGGAAGCTGGGACCGTAGTGCAGACCGAATCGCTCCGCCGTCTCATAAGTCGTCTCGGAAGTCAGGACGGATTTCCGTTCCTTGCTTCGCAATTCGGAGCCGGAGCCTGCCGCTTCGTCCTCAACCGGCTTGCGGCAGCGAGCGACGGCGTGAACGGTCCAGTCATCATGACTTAGACGCTCGCGTGACCGGATCTCGATATCTCCGGTTTCCGGCGATAGGATCGTCGACAGTTCCACCATGCGGTCCTGACGCAGCTCAAGCGGTCGGACGATCTCAAGATTGCCGATCTCCACATCATCCGCACCGTAATATTGCTGCGCTGCCGTAATCGCGATCTCGATAAAACCGCTGCCCGGCAGGATTGCCTTGCCGTCGACCACGTGCTCGGCAAGATCCGCGAACAGCTGGGCATCAATATGGTTCTTCCAGCTTGAACCATTCGGATCGGTTCGCCAGCCAAGCAAGCTATATGAACTCTTGCCGTCGCGGCCAAAGATATCGATCTCATCACTTGTCGGCTGAGTACGCAGTTCGACCAGTTCAAACGGAAGCGGCGGCAACTTGACGAAAGCGTTGCGGCCAGCACTGCCACGTCCCCGCAGCGCCGGGGCGCCATTGGCAACGGCGCGCGCAAACGACTGCGAAACCGGATCATGGCCCGCAACCGGAGCTTCGCGGAGCAGAGTCGAGATGGAGACAACCTGTATCGAGGCCTGCTTTGCGATTTCCGCCACGTAATTGGACAGGATCGGACGGGGTGAAATCTCGATGAAGAGATTGCATCCCATCGCCATCGCTGCCTGACAACCAGCCTTGAACAGCACTGGGTCGCGTACATTGCGCCACCAATATTGCGCGTCGAGCAGGCGCCCGTCTCGCAGCTCGCCCGTCACGGTCGAAATGAAGGTCCCTGCCCCGCCGTCCGGCGCCACATCGGGCAGATCCGCAAGGAAGGCATCCTTGGCGCGGTCAATGATCGGATGATGGAACGGATAGTTGATGTCGAGGATATGGGCAACGATGTGGGCTTTCCGCGCCGCATCCCTGAAGGCCTCAACCTCTCCAACCGGACCGGAAATCGTCACGGAGTTTGGAGCATTGATCGCCGCAATGCAGATATTGTCGAGTCCATGCGATTTTGCAAAGGCGAGCGCCGCATCCTCGTTGAGCACCACGGCGGCCATTTTGCCTTCGCCAGCAAGGAGATCCTGATGCAGCGAGCGCTTGGCGACGATAGCAACAGCCTCGGCTGCCGTCAGCGCCTTGGCGGCGTAAGCAGCAGCAATTTCACCGACGGAGTGACCGAAAACGGCATCGGGCCTGACGCCCATGGCCCACAAACAGTCTGAGAGCGAAGCCTGAACCGCAAACAGCAAGGGTTGGGCAATCTTGGTGTCAGCCAGCCTAGCCGAGAGATCCGGTGCGACCAGAATATCCGTCAGTTTCTCACCGAGGTAATATTCGAACAGGGCGCTGAAAGACTGGAAACATTGACGGAAATGACGATTTTCCTGATAGGCGCCGACGCCCATGCCTGCCCATTGCGACCCGTTGCCAGAAAAGACGAAGGCGATCTTGGCAGCCTGCATCGGCGCTTCGCCAGCTTCCCCGGCCGAGTTCCGACCGTCGAGGTGCGCATCGATCGCCTCAAGTACAGCAGCACTATCCGTTGCACGGACCGCGAAGCGATGCCGCATCGGCTCGCGATTGGCGGCAGCGGACGCAACGATCTGACGAGCCTCCTTGGACTCCATATGTCCGAGACGGGTCTTATAGCTTTCGAGCAGCTTCGAGAGCGCCGACGCCGTATGGGCACTCACGGCAAAGACGACCCCGTCGCCGCGATTTTGCGGCTCAGGCGGAGCAACCGGATCCGGATCGCTGATGACGACATGGGCGTTCGTGCCGCCGAAGCCGAAAGAGTTGATGCCGGCAAACCGCGGCTGCCTTGCAGGAAGAAGTTCGATCGCGGACGTGTTGATCCGAACGTTTAGTCCTTCGAAGTCGATATTTTCATTTGGCCGATCGAAATGCAGAGACGCCGGCAGGAAATTGTTTTCCAGCGCTATCATCGCTTTCAGCAAGCCGAAAAGCCCGGAGGCCGGTTCGGTATGTCCGATATTGGTCTTGATCGAGCCGACAGGAACCGGCGCGCGGCGCTTGCGTCCGATGATTTCGCCGATCGCCCAGATTTCGGCGGGGTCACCGACCTTCGTTCCCGTCCCGTGGCCTTCCACGAAGGCTATGCGGTTGACGTCGATATTGCGGCCTTCATAGATCGAGCGCAGCAAAGCGGCCTGCGCGTCGCGCGATGGCAGAGAGATGCCATTGGTGCGACCGGAGGAGTTGACACCGACGGCATGGATCCTGGCATAGCTACGATCCTTTTCCCGCAGCGCCACGTCGGTCCGGCGCAGCAGGATCGCCGCGCCGCCTTCGGCACGGACATAGCCGCGGCCGTTATCATCGTAAGCGCGACAAAGCCCTTCTGGAGAGAGCATTCGCGCCTGCGCAAAACCGACGAAAGACATTGGATGAAGCAGGACATTAATGCCGCCGACGATGGCGGTATCGATATCACCGCATTCAAGCGCCCGTACGGCTTGATCCAGCGCAACCAGTGACGAGGAACAGGCCGTATCGATCGTCATGCTCGGGCCTCGCAACCCGAATATATGAGAGATACGATTGGAAACGATGGATAGAGTGTTACCCGTCATGAAATACGGGCTGCCGGATGCAGGATCCTCGGTTGTCAGATTACCGTATTCGAGCGACGATGCTCCGATATAGACGCCGACCTTCTGCCCCTCGAATCCGTCGATCGGCAGATTGGCATCTTCCAAAGCGCGCCATATGACGTTGAGAAGGATGCGCTGCTGCGGATCCATCTGCATGGCTTCACGCTGCGAAAGACCGAAAACTGCCGGATCGAAGGCATAGACATCATCAATGACGCCTGCAGCGTAACTATAGGTTTTTCCTGAAACGCCGACCGCCGGATGCCAGAAACGCGCCAGATCCCAGCGGTCCTCAGGTATGCGGCCTACCGTGCTGCGCCCTTCCTTGAGCAGAAGCTGCAGCTCTTCGATCGAACCCGCCCCGGGGGCAACGCTTGCGCGTCCGATAATCTCAACTGTCATGATCTCTCGGCAAAAATGTCTACAAAAAGCTGAGCAATTTCACTATCAACCGTCCACACTGCAGTAATCTAGGACCATCATCAAAAGATCCAGACTTGCAACCACTATGCGGCACGGCAACAACCAGTGCAACATATCATTTCCATGACCTGAACACACTGCAGCAAAAGCCAAACTGCACGTTCCTAGTAAAACTGGCTGCTATGCGCAACAATTGAAGGCGATTTCCACATCGCCAACAAGGTCCGATCCGCTCCAGTCGTACAGATACCGACGCCCAAAATTCACTACCCAAGGCGGTGGCAATCTCGGTAAGCGCCTCGATCTCCCCATCCCGAACTATTGGTTTAGAAGCGCAGCCGTCCCTGCTCCCTGGGCTGCGATGCCCAGCGGAGTACCAACGATCGTTAGGAATTTGCGGAGATCGACCGAGGGATGGCGCGACACGTAGATGACGTCGCGGCTCTTGATCGGGAATGTCTGCCCGACGATCAAGCTGTCCGGATTGGACATGTCGAAGCGGTAGACAATCGGATAACGTCCCTTGGCGTCTGTCGCCATTCCCTTGCGCAACAGCCCCTGGAAACGGGCCGGACCAAGCAGGCTTTTTACGATATCGGGCTCTTCGTATCGGAACAGGAAGAAACCCTTGGCGTTGCTGGAGTCGTCGATAGCGCCATGCCCCAGGGCAACGGCCTCGAGAAGATTGAGGTCGTTGGCCCCGAATTCGATACGTCCGTCTCCGCGAACGGAACCGAGCAGCGTGAAAGTTCTCGGATCACGCACGAGGAAAATCTGATCGCCCGGCTGGACATAAATGTCTTCGGAGGGGTGCTCTATGATCGACTTGAGCAGAACCGTACCGGTTCTGTTGCCGCGAACCAGCGTGACATAGGTTTCGTAGGGCTGGGTCGAAGGGCCACCGGCTTTAGCGATGACTTCCGTGATCTTTTCCTTGGTCAGATCCAACGAAACCATAGACGGCTTGCCGACGGCGCCGGAAACGGTGACGGTTCGAGAGGGCGTTCCCATGCTGGTTACGATGACATCGGGCTCGACAGCCTTGCTGGCCAGAGCCGCGAGAATGCCCTTCCGGGCTTCATCCAATGTTTTGCCAGCGAATCGAACCGACCCGGCATAGGGGATCGCGGCCTTTCCATCCGGCTGCACGACTATATCCAGCGATACTTGTTTAGACTGCGAGGTCGAAAACAAACCATCCGCGCCCGCTTCGAAAATCGTCACCTTCAGAGCATCGCCAACACCGATGACAACCGGTCCGACACCACCGCCAATGCCAAAACGACGGCTAAGCGTTGAAGAAACATAATCTGAAACTAGGCGCGCGCTACGGCTGTCGATGTCGACGATATCGAAGACGGCGGCATTCTGGCGACCGAGTTCGGCGCTGGATTGCCCCGCATCCTTGTTGATTGCGCCGGCAAGTGGCCCTTCGCTCGAAACGGCATTACATCCCGCCAGAGCCACGCAGCAAAGTACAGCGCCAATACGAATCAACTGAACAACCTCAAATTTATTAGCTGTCGCCATTACCGGATGGCTTGGGCTGACATCGTATGCCTTAAAATTCAACGACGCTTTGAAAAGCATAACGGGCGCCCGCCAACAAGCCCATAACACTGGGAATGCAATCAAAAATACCAGGTGCGGTCATCGGAACACACTTGTGGCCCGATAATCACCCGACCTTACCGGTGTATAGGGGCCAAATGCGCGCAAGGCAATTTATCGAGCTACTCTTTGGTGAATTTAGATTAAAATTCTTGGAAAGATGGTAAACCGTCGTTAATCAATAGCATCGACAAGGAGCCGGCCAGAGCAGTGACATTGAATTTCGTGAATTCGCCCTCGCCCCGCTTTTCATCCACTTACCAATGCCTGTAGAAGACTAAGATTCTCAACCTCTATTCACTCCGAGGCAGCAGGCCATAAGAATTCGAACTGCCGGATCTAGGCTTTCATCATCACAATCAACGGGTAGCGACGAGAAAATCGGGTTGATACCCCTTTCTAGTGGATGGACGTCATCTCCGTGCTAAAGCGACATCTATAAATTGAAGCTGGATGGCAGGGTTCATAAAATACGCCATTTTGCTAGCAACTGTATTTCGAGGCTCGCTTTGGATGGCGGTTCACCCGAAGCCAGTCTGACAACTCCTCCAATGCGGTTAGACACCGATGGAACTGAAGGTCATTTGAATGCTCGGCTTTTCAAAACGCTCAAAAAAGAAATCGTCGAAAAATCCCTTGGAAATATTCGACCAGTACGAGCAAAGTACACCAAGCCACCAGAATGCCATCAACGCGCTCCCAGGATGGAACTGTAGCTTTCCGCCGGAACTCAATCTCGAGGCCGGGACGCTGCCTCTTTACGCTGACGACCGAATAGCTTGGGCCCTGCAGACTTTCGGCTCGATCGAAGGCAAAGCGGTCTTGGAAGTCGGGCCGCTCGAGGGGATGCACACGTACATGCTGAACCAACGGGGAGCAGCAAGAATCGATGCGATCGAAGCGAACCGGCTCTGTTTCCTGAGATGTCTTATTACAAAGCAGATTTTGAGGATCGACGACGCCTCATTTATGCTCGGTGACATCCAGTCGTGGCTAGCGGAGCGAGATGAAGTCTACGACCTCACCATCGCATCCGGCGTTCTCTATCATATGGCGGATCCAGCGGAGTTTCTGCGATTGCTGGCGAAGCGATCCAATGCGGTCTTCATCTGGACGCATTTCGTCCTGGAGGAAGCGATGCCGAAGGACGACCTACGGTGGCTTCCGTTTAGTGGCAAAGTCGAGACCAGGATGGTTGACGGCGTTTCAGTGCGATATTACGAGCGCAGCTATCATCACGCCAATGCCAACGCATCCTTTTGCGGCGGTATGAAGGATCGTCATTTTTGGATGCACAGGGACGATATATTGGTACTTTTACGCGCGTTTGGTTTTAGTCACATTGACATTCGCGATGAAGACTTGAACCACCCGGGTGGCCCGAGCTTTTCGCTTCTCGCGCGCAAGGCAGCTAGCGAATCCTGAGGAAATTCAGCGCTGGCTTTCAATTTCGAGGCGTTGAGCGGTGTGGCGGACAATTTGATGCGTTTAGATACTCAAACCGGATATGGTTCGCAGCAGGTGGAGGCACCGGAGGTCATAGGTGCTATTTAACCTTGAGCATGATCATGGCGACCTGATTGAGGGCTACCTTATCCCCGATGGCTTTTCAGACAAGCCGCAGATCAGGGTGTCCGACGCCAGCGGCGAGTTGATGATACTGCCATGCGACCAGATCAAGCAGGCTGTCATCGATTCTGGACGGCACGAAGACGGTCGCGTCGGTTTCAAGCTCGATCCAGCGATCATTCCCGACCTGGCGGATCGTACCTCGCTCACAATCCACGACGCCAAGTCGGGATTGTTGATCTATCGGCGGCCTCAGGTATTGCAGCCAATCCCCCTGAAAGTCGTGCGGCTCGAAACGCAACTGTTGCCGATGGTCAAGTTTGACCATCATTGCGGCCGCCATTTCCAATACGAGATTTCATCCGTGGAGCGCTTCGGCCACGAGACGACACTTCAGGCGTTTCATCTTAACGCCATACAGTCGATCTACATTAGCGGCCGCCTGCTGATGCGCAATTATGAGGAATTTCTGGATAAGGGGTTCAAGGCGATCGCTCTGCTCACCGACCCGTACTACGAACTGGCCTTGCGAATATTTCTTCTCAAACGGATGGCGAAAACCCAGATCTCGTTCTTCGGCGATCGCGACAAGATCATCCTGGCACCGGCGGCCGAGCATTTTGCAGAGGTCAATCTCGACGACGAGACGTCCTTGAAGACGGTGCTGAAGAAGGCGCCACAGAATGTCCGCACAGTGCTAGTCTCGCCCGTCACCCGCCAGTTGGCGACGACGATACCGGAGCAAACCGTGACACGCACGGATGTCGCCACAGCGATCGATCTTCTGTCGCGCTTTGCCATCGTTGGCCGTGACACCGACAGCCTCCATTTCCAGCGAGCCGTCAGCGAGATGCTCGGAATTTCAATCGACGACTTCCCGCTGCCCTCAAGACACAGCACCCTTGAAGACGTTGCGACACGGCTCCGTTCATTGCATATTGCCGAGCTCATGCTCGAAGAAGATTTGATTTTCGATCATTACGTACGCGAAGCGATGAAGCCAAGCGCATCTGCACTGCGGGAAACGATTGCAAGCTGACATGCCCAAACCAGTCATCGAAGACGCAATAGTCCAGGAACAGCTGCGGGTAAGGCCGGCTCGACACATCCTGCCGTCGTTGTTCCGGCGCAGGATGCCCAGTCAACGCAATCGCAACGATCTGGAAGAGATCGAATATGTGCCGGTGCATGATGGACAGGAGCCGGAAGCCAAAGCCGGTGGCAAGCCCCCGCTCAGACTGATTGGCTTTCTCTTCCTCGTTATCCTGCCTTTCGTGGCGAGCTCGATCTATTATGCCTTCATTGCCTCGGATCAATATGTGGTGGAAGCGCGCTTTGCCGTCCGAGCCGTATCAGGGACCACGGACAGCAGCGAGAACAGCGACGCTGCCGCGGGCGGAGGTGCCAGCGCCCTCAACATGCGTTCCGCTTCGCAGGATGCTTATGTCGTTACCAGCTTCATCCATTCGACGGAGATCTTGAAACGGATCGGCGCGAAGCTCGATTATCGTTCGATGTTCACAAAACAGGATGCCGATTTTCTGACGCGTTTCAGCGCCTCTCAATCCGACGAAGAATTCCTGAAATACTGGAACGACCACGTTACCGCCTACATTGACGTCACCTCCGGCATCATAACCCTGAAAGTCAGGACCTTTGCCCCGGACGACTCCGTAAAACTGGCAGATGCGATCATCGACGAAAGCGAAAAGCTGATCAACGAGCTCTCCGAGCGGGCGCGCAATGACATCGTCCGGAGCATGAAGGCGGATGTCGAAAAGAGCGGTAAAGCCTATGGCGACACCTTGGTCGCGCTCAATCAATTTCAGAATGCGTCAGGGCTGCTCAGCCCGCAGACGCAGGCCAAGAATAGCGGAACGCTTCTGACCGGCCTGCTGGCCCAGAAGATGGAATTTGAAACCCGCTTGTTCGTCATGCGGCAATCCAATGCCGAGAACTCTCCGACCTATCAACAGCTGAACCTCGCCAAAGATAGCTTGGACGCGCAAATCGAGAAGATGAAAGCCGAACTGACAGGGCCGGAGAATGAAAGTCTTGCGAAGGCCTTGCTCGAATATTCCAGGCTCGACACGGATCGTCTCATTGCGCAAAAACTGTATGAAAGTTCGCAAAAGAACTATGATGCCGTCCTGGCCGAAGCACTGCGCAAGACGCTCTATCTTGCCGTGTTCGTCAAACCTGTACTGCCGGAGGAGTCGATTTTCCCTCGCCGCGTCAGTACGCCGTTGATCATATTGCTTGCGCTGATCGTGACATGGGCGACGCTTTCCCTTATCTGGGCATCCGTCGAAGACCATCGGATATGAGTGAACGCACGTCATGATCCGCTTCAACAACGTCTCGAAATTCTTCAAGACGCAAGCTGGCAAAAAGGTCATTCTTGATCGCGTCAGTTGCGAGTTCCAATCGGGCTATTCCTATGGCCTGCTGGGCGTGAACGGCGCCGGAAAATCGACGACCATACGCATGATCGCCGGAACGATGCTGCCCAATTCGGGCAAGATTGCCAAGGACGTACGTGTATCCTGGCCGCTGGGCTTGAGCAGCGGCTTCAATCCTCTGATGACAGGAAGAGCCAACGTTCATTTCGTTGCGCGCGCCTATGGAGAGGATGTGAGGCGGGTCTCGCGCTTCGTCGAAGAGTTTGCGGAACTGGGCGATTATCTTGATGCTCCCGTCCGCACCTACTCTTCCGGGATGGGTGCTCGCCTGGCGTTCGGCCTTTCAATGGCCATAGAATTCGAATGCTATCTGGTGGATGAGGTTCTTGCCGTCGGCGATGCCCGCTTTCAGGAGCGTTGCCGCATTGCGTTCGAAAACAGACGCAAGACTTCCGATATCATTATGGTTTCCCATAGTATGGGCATGATCAGTACGCATTGTGACAAGGGCATGCTGCTTGTCGACGGCAGGCTTATCGTTTTCGATGAGGTGGAACAGGCGATCGAAGCCTACTATAGACTGAACCGATAGAACACGAGGGATTGCCGGCAAGGCTCGATATGGCTCACGATACCGAAAACGCGCCAAAAACGATTGAGCTCAGCGCAACGGAGCACAGCCGCAGTGTAGCTGCCAATCTGTCCGTGACGGCGCGGAAGCTGCGCTTTTCGACGTCGAGGCGGAGCCAGTTGTTCAAGGCGGTCGGTCTGCGACCACGGCCGATGCAACAAATCATCGGCCGTTCTATTCTCGCATCGATCATTCTGCTGCTGGTCATCCCCAATGTCGCTTCGGTTTGCTACTTCACCTTCATGGCATCCGATCAATACCAGTCGGAAACCCGCTTTACCGTGCGGTCTTCGACGCCGGCGCTCGGCGGCGGGCAACTCGCCAAAGTCACCGGTTTGCCGGCGGCACAGATCGTCCAGGACACGTTGATCGTTACCAATTTCATCAAGAGCAAGGACATGGTCGCGGCCCTGCAAGGCAAGGTCGATTTCCAGAAGCTGTATGGAGATTCGTCCATCGATCCGGTCGCGAGGCTCAAAAGCGACGCGAGTTCGGAAAAACTGCTGAAATACTGGGAGGATATGATCTCCGTCAAAGTCGATGCCAATAGCGGTATCGTCACGGTCAAGGTCCGCGCTTTTTCGGCCGTCGACGCCCAGAAAGTCCTGCAGGAAGTCGTCAAAGCCTCGGAAGGCGTGGTCAACGACGTCAACAACCGCATCTGGCACGATGTCATTGCGACGGCTCAGACCAACCTGGAGAATTCCAAGAGCCAGCTGCAGAAGGCGCGAGACCATCTTCTGGCGGCGCGCAATCAGACGGGTGTCCTCAGCGTAGAAGGATCGTCGACGGTCCTGACAAACCTCATTTCAGCGGTGCGGAAAGAGCAAATCGATCTCCAGCAAAGGTATAATGCGCAACTCGGAACCGTATCGGCGAACGCACCGCAAATGCGCGTCCTCAAGCGGGAAATCGACAGTAAGCAGGCGCAACTCGACCAGCTGAACAGCCAGATCGCCGGACAGAACAAATCCGAACAGAACCTTGCCGACGTGTCTGTCGACATGTCTCAGCGCGAACTTGAGCAGACCCTTGCGGAACAGCAGTTCGCTATCAGCATGAAGACGCTGGAGCAGGTTCGATTCGTCAGCAAGCAGCAGCTGCTCTATCTCGATACATTCCTTGCCCCCGACCTGCCGGATGAAGCGGAATATCCGCAGCGGCTGCTCTGGATGTCGGGAATATTTGGCGCGACACTGTTGATTTGGGGGGCGGCTTTCGGCGCTCTCGCAAATCTTCGAAATCGCTTCGCCTAGCGCAGCACGGTGGGGCCCATGCAAGTTCTGCGCGATGTCCTCTATCGATTGCTTCCCAGGCCGCAGCCTTCGGGGACGATGGCAAGAGATCGTCAAGGCGCGGCAAAGCGGCTGCTTATTCTCTCTCGATACCCGAATCCCACAGTCAGCTACTATCTCGACGAGCGGGCCAAACTCGCCGAATTGCCTGTCATCATGAAGAGCCTCGACGACTCCCTTGATGCGATCGACAGCGACGGCCTCTTCGTCGTCATCTGTCGCTACATAAAGCCGCCGCAGCTGCGCTGGCTAGAAGAAAGGCGCGAAAGTCTTGCCGGTGTGGCTTACTTTGTCGACGACGACATCAGGGCCGTCGTGACGGGTAGAGAAGCAAGCTGGCTCTACAAATTCCGGCTTATGACGCTGGCTGTTCGTCCCTTGCCGCGGGTCAATCGTTTGTTGACCCATATATGGGTCTCTACCGAAGCTCTGTCTCGCACGCTTGCCACTGCCGGCCAAGACATCGATATCCTGAACCCTTTGCCGGCGCACCCCGCCAATGTGCCCGTCAGTACCGTGATCGAAGACGTGACGCCGCTCAAGATGGTGTATCACGCGACCGGCGTTCATCGTCACGAACATGAATTCCTCATGCCGATCGTCAAGGCCGCGATGGAGCGGCATGACAACCTGCATTTCGAGGTCTTCGCTAGCGGCGCCCTTGCGCGTTGCTGGAATCGGCTGGGCATCGATCCCGCAAGAATAACGATCGTCGCTCCGCTCTCCTGGCCGGCCTATCTTGCCAGGACGACGCATGAGAATGCCGATATAGCCCTCGTCCCCCTGCTTCCGGGAAAGACGAATGCGAGCCGTGCCGATACCAAGCGTGTCGATATCACCCGACTGCAAGCCGCAGCCATCTTCTCGCAATGCCCGACCTTCGCGCGCTGCGCGGTCGCCGGAGAATTGCATATCGACAATACTGTCGAAGATTGGTCGGCTGCGATCGATCAACTGGTGAATGATCGTGAGTGCCGTCTTGCCGCCCGCGACGCCACGCGATACTCGATTGACAGGATGCGAGAGCAAGCAACACCGACATTTCCCGGCGTTCGATTGTATCCGGCAGTGACACAACATGACGTCGCCATTCTCTAAACAACGCGCTAGAGGCGCGTGAATAGAAACAAATTGATGACATTGAAGATCTTACCAAACGCCGATCTTGAGCCTGAAATCGTGACCGGCGCCGATCCAAATTTATGGAAGGCGCAAGGCGATGATCCCGCCTTCGAAATCAGGTTCTCGCCTGTCAGAAAGAGGTTACTCGTCCTTCACATAGCCGCAACCGATGAGCCGATAGATCCCAAGTTCTACATCAATCGCGGCCACGGTTTTCATGAGAGGGATGCCGTCTCTCTGCCGGAAGCACGCCGGTTCATCATCACGGCGGATATCGGCGCGGTGGGCACTATTTGTGCGCTCCGAGCCGATCCGGCCAGCTTCCCGACGACATTCAGCTTCGACGTCAGAGCCTTTTCCTCCGCCAAATCGGCAGAGAAATATATAACTCACCTCCTCGACAAGGGAGACCGAGCCGAGCGCGTCGATCTTGGCAAGCTGCCACGGCACTGGACCAAAATACCGAAGCTCAGATTCGGAAAGCGGGCCGCCAGCCTGACGATCCAATATGCGGATGCCAATTATCGGCTTGCGGCCGATCTTGTCGCTTCGCCCGTATCGGCGACGGCGGGAACCTGGCTCAGCATCATCGTTCCCGTTTACAATGCGCCAGCTCGGTATCTGGACGATCTCGTCAGATCCTTTGAAATGCAGGCGGAACAAGGCACCGAGCTCATCCTGAGCGATGACGGTTCGACGTCTGCGGAAACGCGTCAGTGGTATAAGTCGAGACAGGCGAAGGACAATATTCGCTTCGTGTTGAACGAACGAAATGGCGGCATCGCAGCGGCCACCAACTCCGGGCTATCCCAGGCCCGCGGTCAATGGATTGCCTTTCTCGACCACGATGATGTCGTTGCCCCGCATGCCTTCAAGCTCATCCGGCATACGCTGGAGCAAAACCCGGGCGCCAATTTCCTCTACACCGACGAGCTCGTTGTCGACGACACGTTGAAGCCGACCGGCGTCATGCTCAAGCCAGCCTATGATTCCGTTCTGCTGAGCGGCGTCAACTACATCAATCATTTCTCCATCTATCGCCACGATCGCCTTCGGGAGATCGGCTACCTTCGGACCGGCTATGACGGCTCGCAGGACTACGATCTGCTGCTGCGTTATCTGGAAGGGCTTCCGGAACACAGCATCCTGCATCTGCCCTATCCGGCCTACTGGTGGCGTCGAAATGGCAAGACCTACTCGCGTAAATTCATGGACGCCGCGACCACGAATGCGAGAAAGGCGCTGACGGAGAGATTCGGACGGCAACAGCAGGCAATTCAGGTCGAGGGAACGCTGACCAAGACATTGCATCGCGTCGTCTTCGAACCGCCTCGCGAGTGGCCCAAAATCTCGATCGTCATTCCCAGCAAGGACAATTTCGATCTGATCTCGCGCATCCTTCACGATCTCTTTGAAAAAACGGATTATCCGACTTTCGAAGTTCTGGTCGTGGACAATGGTTCGACGGATCCGGCGGTGCTCAATCTCTACGAGCGGTATCGCCGATCACATCAGAATTTTTCCGCCGCCGTCGCCTCCGAAGCCTTCAACTTCTCACGCTCGGTCAATCGCGGCCTGAGCACGGCGACGGGCGAACATCACCTGATCCTCAACAATGACATCGAGGTGATCGAGCCTGACTGGCTTAAAGAGATGGTATCCTGCCTCGCCTATGACGGAACCGGTATCGTCGGCGCGAAGCTGCTCTTTCCGAATGACAAGATGCAGCACGCGGGCGTGGTCATCGGCTTTGGCGGATTGGCTGGTCATTGGTATCTGAACAAGCCGAAAGAGTACGGCGGCCCGATGAACCGGCTGCATCTTCGCAACACGATGACCTGCGTAACCGGTGCGGTCATGCTGATATCCGGCGACTGCCTGCGAAAGATCGGCCTGTTCGACGAGGAGAATTTCGCAGTCGCCTATAACGACGTCGATTATTGCCTGCGTGCGCACAAGGCCGGCTATCGCATCGTCTGGACACCCTTTGCCTGCCTCTATCACCATGAATCGCTGTCGCGAGGATCGGACAAATCCGGAGAGCGGAAAAAGCGTTTCGACCAGGAAAAGCAAAACCTGCGTCGGCTGCACGCGACGCAGAATTTCGCCGACAGGGCACTTAACCCCGCCTATAGTCGCAACAAATCAGATCCGAGGATCGTCGTCCCGACACAGTTGTTCATTCCGTCGATGTCGTAGCCGACCGAGAAGCCGGCTTCACGGCTCACAGCCTGATCAGATCCAGATCGCGGCCGATTTCGCGCTGAGCGATCTCGACGATGCTCATCTCATGCGTGAAAAGGATCGTCTGGAAGCGTTCGGCCGTCGTCGCCAGCACCTTCAGGCCGGCGCTTGCCCGCTCGTCGTCAAATGTCTGGAAGATATCGTCGACGATTAGCGGAGCCGGCTCGTTGCGGGCGGAGTAATCTTCCAGGAAAGCCAGTCGCAGGGCCAGATAGAGCTGATCGCCTGTGCCTTCGCTCAAGCCGTCGAGCGGCACGCGCTCGCCGCCCACGCGTTCCGCCAGCAGCTGCAATGTGTCGCTTTCGTCATGTGCTTCGACGAGACGCAGGAACCGGCTTCCGGTGAGTTGCGAAAACAATTCACCCGCTCGTTTGATGACCGGGTCGGCCTGCTTTTCCCGATAGGATTCCATCGAGCCCGCCAGCATTCGCGCTGCAATTTTCAGGACCACCCATTGCCGGGCGAGGTCCTTGGCCTCCTGCTCGGCCGAGAGCTTTTCGAAAACCGCATACTCGGCACTGGCACCCGTTTCGAGCGTCTGCTGTTGTCGCCGATTTTCCGCCAACCGGGCCGCGAGCTCGCCATGTCGTGTGAATTGCCGCTGATCTTCTTCAGTCAATCGCTCGATTTCGAGAGCGGCCGCAACCCGGTCGAAATCATGAAGCTGACGCCGGAGCTCGTCCTCCGCCCGCCCCTCGGCCTGCTGGCGAAAACGATCGCGGCTTTCCAGCAATCGCACATTCAAGCGGGTACGCTCCCGCAGACGCGATAACAGCACTGGCAGATCGGTGCTCCCCGGCAAACCGGCGGTCAATTGATCAAGATCATTCAATATGGCCGCAAGCGCCTCCTCATGGCGGGCAAGCGATCCTGCCGCGCGCTGCCGATCTTCCTCAAGGCTCTCGCGCTTCTTCAATTCGCCGCGCATCGCATTGGCGCGGCTATGCAGAGCCTCGGCGGCCGCGTCCGGCGGCAAGTGCTCCAGTTCGTAGCCGGAATTGGCCACAAGGGTCGCGAGCCGCCGCTCGAAATCCGCCATGTCCCGTCGCATACCACTGACACGCCGTAGCCTGTTGTCGCGCTCCGCCAGAGCGTCGGGTAACTCTTCCCACGCCTTCAGGGCCACCGCCGCCATGTCGAGGGTTGCATCATCCGGCAGGTCGAGAGGAGACAGAGCTTTGCTGAAGATCTCGCGCCAATCGGCCCGCCGCCGTTCGAGCGCCTGCTGCTGTTCGTCAAATCGTGCCAAGCGGTCGCGCGCAGAGCTGATTTCCCCTTCCCGCGTTCGGCTTTCACTCCAGTGCTCCGCGGCAATGCGCAGATGCTTGCGCAATCCTTCCGCCATCGCAACGGGTGGAAGACGCCCGCTTCTGTAGCCGGTCGCTTCGGCGATATCCTGCAAAGCGGGCAATACACGCTCCTCCGCCAAAGCGTTCTCGTCGCGCTCGTCCAGCAGGTCGCGCAGAGTCTTGCGCTGGCGCGACAGGGCTTCGACGCCTCGGCGCCACTCGAGCATGGTCGATGGATCCAGCGCGGCAACGCCGCAAGGCTCGAAGAGCCCAGCAAAAGATGCCTCGGCTTTCGCTAGAAGCTTCTCATGCTGTTGCAGCCGGCCGGATACATCGTCGCGCTCCCGCCGCAGCCGCGCCTCGCGGAGACGATAGTCAGCGTGGCGAGCGACACGATCGGCGTCGCCGAGCACCGTGTCGGCAAGGCGATCGGCGTAACCGATGCTGACCGTCAATGCGGCGATGGTCTTGGCATTGGGAGGACGACCATCCGCCAGCATGTCCTGGATAGATGACCATTTGCCATCGCGATCTTCACGCGCGGACGCCACCTGTTCGCGCGTGACCACCGGCCCGGTGCGCTCTGCATCCGCCAAGGCTCGCGCGATCTCCGCCAGTTGATCATCTTGGGTTCGCAGCTTTTCCGCTGTCTCGCGAACCCTTGCTCTTGCCGCATCGATCGTCTCGCGATGGGTGCCGATCTCAGCTGGCTCCGGCAAAGGCACAGCGAAGAGTGCAGAGATGTCACCGGCCGGTGGCCGCAGTCGAGCAGCCGCCTCCTCAAGATCCGACTCGACGCGACGTATCTGCGTTTCCAAGGCATCGAGGCGCGCAAGGCTTGTGAGCTCGGCAGCCAGCGAGTCCAGTTGATCGCTATAGGGCCGAGGATCAAACAGGCGCCCGGCAAAGCTGCCTCTTTCCAACGCCGCAAGCTGGGAACGTTCGCTCTCCGCCTGTTCGGCAAGCCCCTGCAGCTGACGCGAAAGCTGCTTGCCCTGCTCTACCAGCTCGGACAGGCGGGCCAAATCGACATCGCTTGGCTGATGCGCTTCGAGTTTCGCGGCGTCGGAGACACCCAGTCGACGAGCCAGTTGCGCAAGGGCGTCGTCATAGCCCGCCAGTTCCTGATCGACACGCGGCAGATCATGACGCTGGCTGCGATAGTTGCCGGTATCGGCAAAGAGCTGCGTGATATCGCCCGATATCAGCAGCAAGGCATCGTCGACCTGGATGCGAGACAAATCATCTTCAGCGCGCGTTACTGTGTGGCGCACGCGTTGCATGTCTTCCTCGGCCACCTGCTTATCGCGAAGCCTTTGTTCGAGCCTGTCCGCAAGGCTTTCTGGAATGGCTGAGAGATCTGTCAGCTGCTCGAGAGCCATACCCTCCGCATCAATTTCAGCAAGCAAGGGCTGCAAGGTCTTCAGCTTCTTGAGCCGATCCAGTGCCTGACGCGTTTCATGACGTTCCGCCTGCAATCCGGCCAGCTCAGTTTCGATTTCGGCTGCTTCCGCCAGCAGCTTCTTCCAGTCCCCCGATTTGAGCTCATGATCGCGTTCGGCCTTGCGGGCGTCTTCGTAGCGATCCAGCGCCTGATAGAAGCCGCGATCCTTCGAGCGGCGAGCCGCATAAATGCCATCGGCTTCCGATTCCAGCGACTGGCGCAGCCGAGAAAGACCGGTCAGGCCGGAAGCCGCCGAAAACAGCAGGCTGCCGATCTCGCCGCCACTGCGCAACATCGTCGTCGCGCCTTGCCGAAGCCGCTGGGAATCGAGGCCAAAGGCGCGCTCGAAGACATCCCGGCTCAGATTGCCGATGAATGGCGCAAGCGCATCCTCGGCAAGCGGCGTCTCCTTGTCGTCAGGTGCGAGAAGCGTGCTCTTGCGACCGCGCCGGCGGCGGAAGGCCAGCTTGGCGCCGTCACGCGCCCGGATATCGGCTCCGATACGCAAGGTGCCGGGCTCGTGCAGAAAGCTCTGTTCGGCGGCGGACGGAAAGCCGAAGAGCAAGTCGGAAATAGCGCTGAGGGCAGACGATTTGCCCGCCTCGTTCGGCCCGAAGATGACATGCAGTTTGGCGCCGACGCGGAAATCGAGCGTGCGGTCGCTCAGCGCGCCGTAGCGAAGAATGTCGAGACGATCGAAACGCATGTCAGACTGCCCCCTGTCCGCGCGCCAGCAGCAATTGTCGCGCTTCCTCGATGAGGGCTTCCGTGCTGTCGTCCAGCGGCGTCGCCGTCGCACCCAACCCGCCCGGCAGACGTATCGCGATCTCGTCGACCAAGCGGGTTGCTTCAACGGCGATATCGGTATCTCCCGCATGCTCGGCCAACAATTGCTGGAGATCGAGCGCGCCGTCCGCTTGCGCAACGGATGCCGCCGGCGATTCCAGCCGCAGCTCCAGCTTTTCCAGCCAGATGTCCTCATGCACGCGATGGCACGCGGCTTCGACTTCGTCGCGCCATTGTTGGCGGTTGGCGGCAATGGCGCCTTGCAGCGGCGTTACGCCGGAAAGACGTACGCGCAACGCGGTCATCCTCCCAGCCATGTCGTCGGCTATGGGCTGTAGCGCGTGCTCGACGCGGCGTAGGATCGCCGCCTGATCGTCGTCAGGACCAACGTCCACATCGACTTGCGCAAAGCGCGCTTCATCGACGATCAGGCGTTCATGCTCAATGCGGCCGTCTTCGACCGTCACCAGCACCGCGCCCTTGGCGCCCCGCTCGCGAATGTTGCGCCCCTGCAGGTTGCCGGGGAAAATCACCAGCGGGTCTCTGGCCACGACTTCGTAGTCATGCACGTGACCGAGCGCCCAATAGTCGTAGCCACGCGACCGGAGATCATCGACAGAGCACGGGGCGTAGGGTGCGTGCGGCTCGCGGCCGGTGAGCGAAGTGTGGAGAATGCCGATGTTGAACCAGCCATTGATCGGCGCAGGATAGGAGATCGCCAGATTGTCGGTCGCCGAGCGTTCGGCAAAGCCCTGACCATGCAGTGCCACCTGCAGTGCATCGATCTTGACGCTGCCGGGCTTGCCGGTCGGAAACTCGTGCACATTGGCGGGTAAGGTGATCGTCTTCGTTATCACGCTTGCCGCGTCATGATTGCCGCGCAGCAGATAGACCGGGATGCCGGCCCGCTCCAGCCGCGCCATTTCGCGATTGAAGAACAGGCCGATCTTGTTGTCCTTCCAATCGCCGTCATAGACATCGCCGGCGATGACGAAGAAGTCGACACGCTTTTCGATGGCCAGCCCCACCAGCGTCGAGAAGGCCTTGCGGCTGGCTTCGACAAAGACCGCGGCGACGGCAGCATCCTTCAGGGCCAGCCCCTGAAAGGGACTGCCAAGATGAAGATCGGCGGCATGGATGAAGCTGAAAGAGGACATGGGCTCCGATAGCAGTCAGAAATCCGATCTCCTCTTTTAAGGAAGCGGAGGCGCAAAGAACACTGCATCACTTGCTTCATCCAGTGGTTTCGTAGGTGGACGAAAGCTGCCATATTCCAAGCTCACGCGATTGCGATGCGATATCGCCCTTCGTCGGCTTGCCGCAGGTCCGGGCGGCTGCTACTGCGCTGACCTTTCATCACCTATGACGAGGAGATTTCTCATGAGACATCATGCTTTCGGGCGGACAGCCTTTATCGTGACGGATGTCGGCTTCGGCGCCTGGCAGATCGGCGGCGCATGGGGCGATGTCAGCGAGGCCGATGGCCGCGCGGCGCTGAATGCCGCCCTCGATGCCGGGATGACCTTCGTCGATACCGCCGATGTCTATGGTGATGGCCGTTCCGAAAAGATCATCGCCGATGTCCTGAAAGCGCGCGGCGGGGAACGCCCGATGGTGGCGACCAAAGCCGGCCGCCGGCTCAACCCGCATGTGGCGGACGGCTATACCAAGGCCAATCTGGAAGGCTTCATCGATCGCAGCCTGAAGAACCTCGGCGTCGAAAGCCTTGACCTCGTGCAACTTCATTGCCCTCCGACGGAAGTTCTCTACCGGCCGGAAGTTTTCGCCGGTCTCGACGAGTTGCAGAAGGCCGGCAAGATCAAGGGATATGGCGTCAGCGTCGAGAAGGTCGAAGAGGCGCTGAAGGCGATCGAATATCCGGGCGTGCTCAGCATCCAGATCATCTACAACATCTTCCGCCAACGCCCCGATCATCTCTTCTTCAAGGAAGCCAAGCGCAAGAACGTGGCTGTCATCGCCCGCGTGCCGCTGGCCTCCGGCCTGCTCTCCGGCAAGATCACCCGCGACACCCAATTTGCCAGCGACGATCATCGCAACTTCAACCGCCACGGCGAGGCCTTTGATGTTGGCGAAACCTTTGCCGGCGTTCCGTTCGAAGTCGGTCTGCAGGCTGTCGAGGAAGTGCGCAAGTTGGTTCCGGCCGGCGCCAGCATGGCGGCTTTCGCCCTACGCTGGATCCTGATGAACGATGCTGTCACGGTCGTCATTCCCGGCGCCCGCAATGCCGAGCAGGCCAAGGCCAATGCCGCGGCAGCAGATCTTGCGCCGCTCTCCGCCGACGTCATGGCAGCGACGCGCGAGATCTATGAACGGCTGATCGCACCGCACGTTCACCATCGCTGGTAAGCGGCGGCCTAAAGCATATCGCGCTGAAGTGTGCGGCGGTTTGCGGCTACGACATGCGCAAAATCAAAGAGCCAAAGCGTGTGAAGCGAATCTTAGAGATCGCGACGCGCTCTGGCGAACGAGAAAGGCCGGGCAAAAGCCCGGCCCCCTACTCACTCATGAAGAGAGTTTCCGGTCACACCTGCCGGACGATGGTTCCAATCACGTTGGTAAGAATGCGCGCCGCAGTATTGGCCGACAGGCCGTCAATGTCGGTCGGTGGATAGAACTCGACCAGATCAAAGCCCGCGATCTTCGCCCGCCTGCCGAGGCCTGCGATCAAGTCGATGATCTCGGTATAGGTCAGGCCGCCCGGCGTGCGCGCAGCGACCCCCGGCATGATCGATGGATCGATGCTGTCGCAATCAAGGGTAACGACGACCTGCGCGCCCTCAGGAATATGTTGCAGAGCCGCTCCGACACCCTGCGCACGAATGTCGCGAGCCGTCACGAAGCGGCTGCCATAGCACCGCGCGTCTTCGATCTCGGTGATGCGTGCGCTGCCGACGCTGCGAAGGCCGACCTGGACCATGCCTGCGACATGCGGCATCTCGCTCGCCCGGCGCATCGGGCTCGAATAACCATAGCGCTCGCCCTGTACCTCATCACGCCAGTCTATATGTGCATCGATCTGCAAGACCCAGATCGGCCCCCTCTCCGCAAAGCCATCGAGGAAGGGAATGGTTACTGAGCAGTCGCCCCCGAACAGGATCGGAACCGCCTGCAGCGCCAGGATCTCTCGCGTCTTTGCCTCGATCCGCCCGCGATTGCCGACATTGTCGCGCATGATGGTGGAGACATCGCCGACATCGACACAGGAGATGGGCTTGCCGTCAAACAGCGGTCCGCCGAGATCGAAATCCCAATGCTCGACCAATGGCGCCTCACTCTGGCTTGCCGCGCGAATGGCATCAGCCGCCAGCGCATAGCCGCTGCTGTCCTTGTTGGGATAGGTGCTGCCGTGGCCGGCTCCGAAGAGGACCGCATGAGGCGCACTGCCATCGGTTAATTGATCGGGAAAGCCGAGGAAGGGAGGCGATGCAGTCATGTCTTGGTGGCCCTGATGAACATTCGGCTGAAGCTTCAGCGTTGGATACGGAAGATATCCTAGAGCATTTCCGTTTTATACGGAGTCACAGACATGCTCTATCTGCTTGTTTTCACGCAATTTCGTACGCAAGTCCGCCACGGGCTTTTCCTGGAATTGCTCACGTGAAGTTCTCTTAGCAAGAAAACCTGCCAATACTCCACCTGTCGGTCGCAGCCGCCAGGCAAACCCGCGACCTCCCTACCCCAAAACAAAAAAGGGTCCGCAATGCGGACCCTTAATATTCTCCAACCGCAAGGCTAACACCTCGCAGCGGGTGAAAACGAAATCAGCTGTTGACCGCGTCCTTCAGGCCCTTGCCAGGCGTGAACTTCGGAACATTGCGAGCAGCGATATCGACCTCAGCACCCGTGGACGGGTTGCGGCCCTTCGTGGCTGCACGGTGAGAAACAGTGAAGCTGCCGAAACCAGCGAGGCGAATGTCGCCGCCCTTCTTCAGTTCAGCCTGGACGGTCTCGAAAACAGCGTCAACAGCGGAAGCAGCGTCAGCCTTCGTGATACCGGCCTTCTCGGCCACTGCGGACACGAGCTCATTCTTGTTCATGTTTCCACCCCTTTCTTTGGTATGAAACGACTTATCAGTAAGCGGGGTGCAAGTAGGAATGCTCTTACCCGCCGCACCCCCAAAAACCCTGCAAACCAAGGAAAAGCAAGCGTTTCCGGACGCTTTTCACAAAAAAAGACCGGCAAAAATGCCGGTCTTTTCGCCATTTCTGGCAATTCGACAGAATTGAGGCGAAGAGCCTCAATGTGCGATCGACGCACCCACATCGTCGACGCCTTCGACCGTTGCGATCACGGGCGTTTCGACAGTGCCATCCCATTCGATCGGCTCCGGCCGGCGGACGAGCGCGTGTTTGATCACCTCGCCCATGCGCGAGACCGGAATGATCTCCATGCTGTTCTTCACGTTGTCCGGAATCTCCGCCAGATCCTTGGCGTTTTCTTCCGGGATCAGCACCTTCTTGATGCCGCCGCGCATTGCTGCCAGCAGCTTTTCCTTCAGGCCGCCGATCGGCAGCACGCGGCCGCGCAGCGTGATTTCACCGGTCATGGCCACATCCTTGGAAACCGGGATGCCGGTCATGATCGAGACGATCGCGGTTGCCATGGCAACGCCGGCCGACGGACCATCCTTCGGCGTCGCGCCTTCCGGCAGATGCACGTGGATGTCGCTCTTGTCGAAGCGCGGTGGTTCGATGCCGAAATCGACAGCGCGCGAGCGGACGTAGGAGGCCGCTGCCGAGATCGATTCCTTCATGACTTCCTTCAGGTTGCCGGTGACCGTCATGCGGCCCTTGCCCGGCATCATCACGCCTTCGATCGTCAGCAGCACGCCGCCGACTTCAGTCCAGGCGAGACCGGTGACGACACCGACCTGATCTTCGCGTTCGGCTTCGCCATGACGGTAGCGCGGCACGCCCAGATAGTCCGGAACGTTTTCGGCCGTCACGGTGATCGACTTGGTCTTGCCCTTGATGATCTCGGTGACCGCCTTGCGGGCGAGCTTCATCAGTTCGCGTTCGAAGTTACGGACACCGGCTTCACGGGTATACTGCTCGATGACGACCATCAGGGCATCGTCACTGACCGAGAACTCGCTCGGCTGCAGCGCATGTTCCTTGATGGCCTTCGGCAGCAGGTGCCGCTTGGCGATCTCGCGCTTCTCGTCTTCGGTGTAGCCGGCGATACGGATGATCTCCATGCGGTCCATCAACGGCGCAGGGATGTTCAGCGTGTTCGCCGTCGTGATGAACATCACGTCCGACAGATCGTATTCGACTTCCAGGTAGTGATCCATGAAGGTCGAGTTCTGAGCCGGATCCAGCACCTCAAGCAGAGCCGAAGACGGATCGCCACGATAGTCCATGCCGAGCTTGTCGATTTCGTCGAGCAGGAACAGCGGGTTGGACTTCTTAGCCTTCTTCATCGACTGGATGACCTTGCCGGGCATCGAGCCAATATAGGTGCGGCGGTGACCGCGAATTTCGGCTTCGTCACGAACGCCGCCGAGCGCCATGCGGACATACTCACGGCCGGTCGCCTTGGCGATCGACTGGGCGAGCGAGGTCTTGCCGACGCCCGGAGGGCCGACGAGGCACAGGATCGGGCCTTTGATCTTGGTCGCGCGAGCCTGCACTGCCAGATACTCGACGATGCGCTCCTTGACCTTGTCCAGACCGAAATGATCGGCTTCGAGGATCTTCTCGGCATTGTTCAGATCGGTCTTGATCTTCGACTTCTTGTGCCACGGAATGCCCAGCAGCCAATCGAGATAGTTGCGTACAACAGTCGCCTCGGCCGACATCGGGCTCATCTGCCGCAGCTTCTTCAGCTCGGCGTCAGCCTTTTCCTTGGCTTCCTTCGACAGCTTGGTCTTGGAGATGCGCTCTTCCAGCTCGGCCATCTCGTCGCGGCCTTCGTCGCCATCGCCGAGTTCCTTCTGGATCGCCTTCATCTGCTCATTCAGGTAGTATTCGCGCTGGGTCTTCTCCATCTGGCGCTTGACGCGCGAGCGGATGCGCTTCTCGACCTGGAGAACCGAAATCTCGCCTTCCATGAAGCCGAGCGCCTTTTCGAGGCGGCCCTTGACGCTGGTGGTTTCCAGCATCTCCTGCTTCTCGGTGATCTTGATCGACAGATGCGAAGCGACCGTATCGGCGAGCTTGGAATAATCGTCGATCTGGCTGGCGGCACCCACCACTTCCGGGGAAATCTTCTTGTTGAGCTTCACGTAGCTCTCGAATTCCGAAACGACCGAGCGGCTCAGCGCCTCCAGCTCGACCTGATCTTCTTCCGGCTCGTGCAGGGTATGACCGAGGGCTTCGTAGAAATCCTCGCGGCTGGTGTATTCGTCGATCTCCGCGCGCGCACGGCCTTCGACCAGCACCTTGACGGTGCCGTCGGGAAGCTTCAGTAGCTGCAGCACATTGGCAATGGTGCCGACCTTATGGATTGCATCCGGCGCGGGATCGTCATCGCTGGCATTGATCTGGGTGACCAGCATGATCTGCTTGTCGGAACCCATGACCTCTTCCAACGCGCGAATGGACTTCTCCCGTCCGACGAACAGCGGCACGATCATGTGGGGGAAGACCACGATGTCGCGCAACGGCAATACCGGATAGGCAATGCTCTCTTTTGCCGCAGACGTTTTCTTAGTCATATTATTTCCTTTCCGTCGTCCCGTTTCCGGGCTCTCTGCCGGCTGGGGAGGATTAGCCGGCTCTCTCACTTGGTTAACAAGTGGAGCTTCACATTACCTATTTCAAGTCATGCGAGACGCACTGTCGTTGGACAGCGGACCCGCGGATTCACGAGGACGAACGCAACAACAAAACACCAAAGCCCAGCTACTCGAACACGGCTGGCGAAGCTAAATCCGAAGATGAAACGCCGGGCTTGCGCCCTATCCGCCGGATGCTCCAGAATCATGCCATCATGGCCGCAGCGGGAGTTCTTCACAACCGGTTTCGACTGCGTTCCCATAAGCTTATCCAAGACTTTATCAGCAAAGCACACGACTTTTCAAACAGAAAGGGGCCCGTCGACGACGAGCCCCTCGATTCATGATGGCCGATGCAGGCATCAGGCCGTTGCGTTGGCCTTTTCTTCCTGCCGGTCGGCATAGATGTAAAGCGGGCGGGCGGAGCCGCGAACCACTTCCTCGGAAATGACCACTTCGCGCACGCCTTCCAGCGCCGGCAGCTCGAACATAGTATCGAGCAGGATCTTTTCCATGATCGAGCGCAGGCCGCGAGCACCCGTCTTGCGGACAATCGCCCGGCGAGCGATCTCGCGAAGAGCGTCCTCATGGAAGGTCAGCTCGACGTCTTCCATCTCGAACAGGCGCTGGTACTGCTTGACGAGCGCGTTCTTCGGCTCAGACAGGATCTGGATCAGCGCATCCGCATCCAGGTCTTCCAGGGTCGCCAGCACGGGCAGACGGCCGATGAATTCCGGAATCAAGCCGAACTTGACCAGATCTTCCGGCTCCAGCTCGCGCAGCACTTCGCCGACGCGACGATCGTCCGGAGCCTTAACGGTGGCGCCAAAGCCGATCGAGGTCTTCTCGCCACGGGCAGAGATGATCTTGTCGAGGCCTGCGAAAGCGCCGCCGCAGATGAAGAGGATGTTGGTCGTATCCACCTGCAGGAATTCCTGCTGCGGATGCTTGCGGCCACCCTGCGGCGGAACCGAAGCAACAGTGCCTTCCATGATCTTCAACAGTGCCTGCTGCACACCTTCGCCAGAGACGTCGCGCGTGATCGACGGATTGTCCGACTTGCGCGAGATCTTGTCGACTTCGTCGATGTAGACGATGCCACGCTGTGCACGCTCGACGTTGTAGTCGGCAGCCTGGAGCAGCTTGAGAATGATGTTTTCGACGTCTTCACCGACATAGCCGGCTTCGGTCAGCGTCGTCGCATCAGCCATGGTGAACGGCACGTCGATAATCCGGGCGAGCGTCTGGGCCAGATAGGTCTTGCCGCAACCCGTCGGACCAACGAGCATGATGTTCGACTTCGCCAGCTCGACATCGCCGTTCTTGGACGCGTGAGCGAGACGCTTGTAATGGTTATGAACGGCAACGGAGAGGATCTTCTTCGCCTGCCGCTGACCGATGACGTATTCGTCAAGAACCTTGATGATGTCCTGCGGTGTCGGAACTCCATCACGCGACTTCACCATCGAGGATTTGTTTTCCTCGCGGATGATGTCCATGCAGAGTTCAACGCACTCATCGCAGATGAAGACGGTTGGCCCGGCAATCAATTTGCGGACTTCATGCTGGCTCTTACCGCAGAACGAACAATAAAGCGTGTTCTTCGAGTCGCCGCCGTTGCTGCCGCTGACTTTGCTCATATCACTTTCCTTCCAGCACGCCGCCAATTTCCAAGTCGAAATCGCGGTCCACTCAATGCGCCCGCCGGACCTGCCCCTCGTTTAATGGCAGATCGCGGCGCTCTTCGGGGTACTGAACGCAATTCCGGCAAACCGGAACTGCGTGGCAACGATTCCCCTTCGAATGCCGAATGCCATGTCACAAAAGCGCTACATAGCATTAATGCTTACTATTACCGCGTTCCGTTCCACATTAAACCCCTATTCGATCACAAATGGGATAGAACTGTGGCGCAGAAGTCACCGCCTCGAGGATAAATCACGAAGCGGTTTCGCCTTCCATTTCGGTACGCGACGTCAGCACCTTGTCGATCAGACCCCATTCCTTGGCCTCGTCCGAGGACATGAAATGGTCACGATCGAGCGTCTGCTCGACTTCTTCATAGGTGCGACCGCAATGCTTGACGTAAACTTCGTTCAAACGGCGCTTCATCTTGATGATGTCGCGCGCATGGCGCTCGATGTCCGAAGCCTGGCCCTGGAAACCGCCCGACGGCTGGTGAACCATGATGCGGGAGTTCGGCGTTGCGAAGCGCATGTCCTTGTCGCCGGCGGCGAGCAGCAGCGAGCCCATCGAGGCGGCCTGGCCGATGCACAGCGTCGAAACGGCAGGCTTGATGAACTGCATCGTATCGTAGATTGCCATGCCCGCGGTGACGACGCCGCCCGGCGAATTGATATAGAGCGCGATTTCCTTCTTCGGGTTTTCGGCCTCAAGGAAGAGAAGCTGGGCGCACACCAACGTCGCCATATGGTCCTCAACCGGCCCGGTCAGGAAAATGATGCGTTCCTTCAGCAGGCGGGAATAGATGTCGTAAGACCGTTCCCCGCGATTGGTCTGCTCAACAACCATCGGCACCAGAGCCATAGCTGTATCGACTGGATTTCTCATGTGCGTCCTTTACCAAGCTTGCCCCGGCGACGAAAACGCCGGGAATCGAGTAAAATTCCTTTACCCCTACATAGAGTGTCCCTGCCCTGCACTTCAAGACGCACGAAAGCATAACCTCAAAAAGCAGTAATGCCCCAAGAAGCGTTGACAAAGGATTTCTAATCGCGGCTTTCGCAATGCCAATTGTATGGGCGCGGTGTCTTGCACAACCCACCGCTTTTCCCGGGCGTAAGGTGAAGGAAACATAAAGGAACGTTGCGATAGCATCCCAACGGGAGACACAGGCAAAATTTACCACGTCATTTAAGGAACTTGCCACCTTATTCGATGAGGATAGGCAGCGGCAGAAACCATAGCGTCTCCGGCGCCGTCGCTACTGCCCTGGGGGAAAGGGAGAAGACACAGATCGTGCTGAACATGACGACAGGGCTAAGCATCTGGTGCTCGGAGGCTATTACCCTGGCAACCATACTCCTTCTTGCCTGGCGTCACGATCGCCAGTCACCCGCCTACCTGATGTGGGCGGTGGGCTTTGCCGTCAGCGCCATCGGATTTGCGCTTGTGGCAGCCCGCGGCTTTGTTCCGGATATGTGGTCCATCAAGATCGGCAATACAGTCGCCCTCATGGGCGAAAGCGCCTGGATCGCCGGTTTCCGGTGGATGGACAAACGCAAGCTCCAATGGCCGGCATTGCTGCCACCGGCCATCTGGCTGGTGGGCGTAAACTTGCCATGGGTCGCCGAAAGCTTCGTCAATCGCATCATCCTCTATGATCTTGCGGGCGCCGTCGGCGCCAGTCTGCTCGCCTTTGCCGTGCGACCGAACGAGGGCCGGCGCGAACCCGCGCGGGGGCAGCTCGGCGTCGTCTTCATGACGCTGGCATCCTTCTGCTTCATTTCGGCGCTTTGGACGTCTTTGCGGGCGCCCTCGCTGGAAGAGGCGCAAATCTATCGCGGCTATGCAGCGCTCGGCTACGGACTGCTCGTCATCGCCGCAATCGTTCTGAACGGGAAGCTTTTGATGGAGCGCTCCGAGCGCCGCTGGCGAGCCATCTCCATCACCGATACGTTGACGGGTGTGCTGAACCGCCGCGGCCTTCAGGATAGCTACGACATTCTGGCCGGAGACGGGCAACGGCAGCCGCAGAAGCTTGCCGCGCTGTTGTTCGATCTCGACCACTTCAAATCGATCAACGACCGCTACGGTCACCAGACCGGCGACGCCGTCCTCATCGAATTTGCCCGGATCGCGCGTCTATTCGTACCGCGCAACGGCGCGTTCGGCCGTATGGGCGGCGAGGAGTTCATCGCCTTCGTGCCGATAACCGATCGGGAGGAAGCCGAGGCGCTGGCCGAAACCATCCGTGCCGATTTCTGCCGCGTTCCTCTGCTTGCCGGCCGCTCGCTGGTCCCTGCGACCGTCAGCATCGGCGTTGCGATCATGCCGCGCGACGAGGTGAGCTGGGATCGGCTCGTTTCCTCCGCCGATCGCGCCCTTTACGCCGCCAAGCATGCGGGGCGCAATTGCACCATCGTCTTCAGCGAGGCGGAGATCGCCAAGACCGAGGATGCGCCCCCGAAGACGGATATCGGCGAACTGGTGCCGACGCTGGAAGATCAGATCCACGCTTTGCGGCGCATGGGCAAGCTCGCGAAAATGTGACCTGGACTTCGCCGCACCTGCCGCCTCGCCTCCACACCGGCGGCTGGCGCGAAGGCCCCGGCTCTCTCGGGACATCTCTCGATTAAAGCGCGCCTCGATCTTTCAGCTTCACCTCACACGCTTCAGATCGTTGATTCCACCCATGCCGCAGCCGCAAGAACGCCGCATGATTTTGTGCGACATGCTCTGGCGTCTCTCCATCAGCTCCAGCCGTCCTACGAAACCACCAATGCCGGCTGCGCAAACGACGAGTGGCAATCGGCAAGATCTGCGATCGCCTCCGAACGCAAAATGGCGCGCCGGATCGGCGCGCCATTGCGAATAATCGTCTTCGGTAACCCGGAACCGGCTCAGCCGTAACGGCCGGTGATATAGTCTTCCGTGCGCTTCACCTTCGGCGCCTGGAAGATCTGCTCGGTCGCGCCATATTCGATCAGTTCGCCGAGATACATGAAGGCGGTGCTGTCGGAGATACGGCTTGCCTGCTGCATGTTGTGCGTGACGATGACGATCGTAAACTCGCCCTTCAGCTGCGACACCAGCTCCTCGACTTTCGCGGTCGAGATTGGGTCGAGAGCCGAGGTCGGTTCGTCGAGCAGGAGGACTTCAGGGCGAAGCGCAATCGCACGGGCGATACACAGGCGCTGCTGCTGACCGCCGGAAAGGCCAAGTCCGCTCTGGTGCAGCTTTTCCTTGACTTCGCTCCACAGCGCCGTCTCCGTCAGCGCCGCTTCGACGCGAACGTCCATTTCCGCCTTGGAAAGCTTCTCATAGAGACGAATGCCGAAAGCGACGTTTTCATAGATCGACATCGGGAACGGCGTGGGCTTCTGGAACACCATGCCGACCTTGGCGCGCAAATCGTTGAGATCGACGTCCTTGGTCAGAATATTGCGGCCGTCCAGCAGGATTTCGCCCGAAACCGTCTGCCCCGGATAAAGATCATACATCCGGTTGAAGGTGCGCAGCAGCGTGGACTTACCGCAGCCCGAAGGGCCGATGAAGGCGGTGACCGCATTCTTGCGGATGTTCATGTTCACACTCTTCAGAACGCGATGACCGTTCTGATAGGTGAAGTCGAGGTTCTTCACGTCGAGTTTCGCAAGGCCGAGATCCGACTGGGAAACGGCGTCCTTCCCCGACTGTGCATTGACGCTCTGGAAATTGCTGTCGCTCATGTTCATGGTCTCATTCCTATCGTTCGGCGGCTGCGTCACTGGCGGCGCCCACTCAAGACACGTGCAAGGATGTTGAGGGCAAGGATGGCGACGGTGATGATCAGTGCGCCGGCCCAGGCCAATTGTTTCAGATCCTCGCCGGGATCGGCGGCGAGCGTGTTGATGGCAACCGGCAGTGTCGCGATCGGACCGGTCAGGCCCGCATTCATGAATTTGCTGTAGCCGGCCGTGAAGAGAAGCGGTGCTGTTTCGCCGCTGATGCGGGCAACCGCCAGCAGGATACCGGTGAGGATGCCCGTCCAGGCCGAACGGTAGATCACCATCATCATGGACTTCCAGCGCGGCGCGCCGAGTGCAGCCGTCGCTTCGCGAAGCGCATTGGGCACCAGCAGCAGCATGTCCTGCGTCGTACGATTGACGACAGGAAGGGCTATCAGCGCCAGCGCGAGGATGCCGGCGAACGCAGAGTTACCGTGCATGGGCACAACGACGGCGCCGTAGACGAACACGCCGACGATGATCGAGGGTGCCGAGAGCAGGATGTCATTGAGGAACTTGGCTGCTTCGGCCAGCTTGGAGCCGTTGGCATATTCCACCAGATAGGTGCCGGCGAGAATGCCGATCGGCGCCGCGATCAGAATGGCGCAGCCCGTAACCAGCACGGTGCCGTAGATTGCGTTGATCAGGCCGCCGCGCGAACCCTGCGCCGGGATCGACATGGTGAAGACGTCGAGGCTGAGCGCCGAAACACCGCGAAAAACCAGGGTCACGAGGATTACGCTGAGAAAGAATATGCCGAGGACAGCGGCGAGAAAGCACAAGGCCATCATCACCCGGTTCTTCCCATAGCGCCTCGACACGAGATTTTGACGAATTGCATTTTCCATCGGGGTTTCCTCAGTGCGAGTCGCCGCGGCCGATCATCCACCTTGCCAGCGCCAGCACGCAGAAGGAGAGGATGAACAGGAGCAGGCCGAGCGCAATCAGGCTCGACAATTGCAGACCGTCGGCATCGCCGAAGTTGTTCGCGATCTGGGCGGAAATGGTGGTGGACGGCGAGATGATCGACGATTGCAGGCGGCTCACCGAGCCGATGACGAAGGTCACGGCCATTGTTTCGCCAAGCGCGCGACCCAGGCCGAGCATGATGCCGCCGACCAGACCGCGGCGTGTATAGGGGATCAGGATGTGACGGGCCACTTCCCATGTGGTCATGCCCATGCCGTAAGCGGATTCACGCAGCATCGGCGGTACGGTGCCGAACACGTCGCGGGCGATGGCGGTGATGAAAGGCAGGATCATGACAGCCAGAACGAGGCTTGCCGTCAACAGGCCGACGCCCGGCGCCGGCGGCTGGAACAGCAGGCCGATCACCGGCACCTGGCCGATCGTCATGATAAGGAAGGGCAGGACATAATTCTGCATCAGCGGCACGAGAATGAACAGGCCGACGATGCCGTAGATGATCGAGGGAACACCGGCCAGAAGTTCGATGGCCGTACTGATCGGGCGCCGCAGGCTACCTGGGCAAAGCTCCGTCAGGAAGATGGCGATGCCGATACCCAGGGGAACAGCTATCAACATGGCGATGAGTGCGCTCACCAAGGTACCAACCACGGCCGGCACGGCGCCATAGATTTCGGCGGGAGCGCTCCACTTCGTTCCCCAGAGGAACGAAAAGCCGAAGGCCTGGAAAGTCGGCACGGCGTCAATGATGAGAACCGCAAGGATTGCCAGCAGCAGAAGCACGACAAGAGCAGCCGAGCCAAGCGTCATGAAATAGAAAATCCGGTCCTGCATCCGGAATTTTCTCGTAATGGCGGTGGTATCCATTGCCTGGAAGCCAGCCGTCTGAGTCGCATCAGCCATCGATTTCCCCTTGTCCCGTCATGAAAGGCGGACAGGGCAATACCCTGTCCGCCGCAACTTTTTCATTCAGCACAAATTACTTGGTGCCGAAGTCCGTCTTCCAGGACTTCTCGACGATCTCGGCAACATTCTCCGGGATCGCGAGGTAAGACAGGGCAGTAGCGTCCTTCTGACCGTGCTCGTAGGACCACTTGAAGAACTTCAGCGCCTCTTCATTCTTAGCAGCATCAGCCGGCTTCTTGTAGAGCAGAACCCAGGTCGAAGCTGCAATCGGCCAGCTCTTTTCGCCCGGCTGATTGGTGATGATCAGGTTGAAGTTCTTGGCCTTGGCCCAATCGGCGTTGGAAGCAGCAGCCTTGAACGTTTCCAGGCTCGGCTCGATAACCTTGCCGGCAGCATTCTTCATCTTCGCGAAACCGATGTGGTTGGCGACGACGTAGGAATATTCAACGTAGGAGATCGAACCAGCCGTCTGGTTGACGGTGGTGGAAACGCCTTCCGAACCCTTGGCACCGAAGCCGACCGGCCATTCAACTGCCGTGTTCGAACCAACCTTTTCCTTCCACTCCGGCGAAACCTTCGCCAGGTAGTCGGTGAAGTTGAAGGTCGTGCCCGAGCTGTCGGCGCGATAAACGACAGAGATCGCGGTAGAAGGCAGCTTCACGTTGGGGTTCAGAGCCTTGATGGCTGCATCATCCCACTTGGCGATCTTGCCGAGGAAGATGTCGGCGAGCGTCTTGCCGTCGAGAACGAGTTCGCCCGGCTTTACGCCTTCAACGTTATAGGAAACGACGATACCGCCGGAGATCATCGGGAATTGGGCAATACCGTTCTTCTCGAGATCAGCGTCGCTCATCGGCTTGTCCGAAGCGCCGAATACGATGGTCTTGTCGAGGAGCTGCTTGATGCCGGCGCCCGAACCGACCGACTGATAGTTGACGACATTGTTCGTCGCAGCCTTGTAGCCTTCGGCCCACTTGGACAGAACAGGTGCGATGAAGCTCGAGCCGGCGCCCGTGATATCGGCAGCCGAGGCCGAAACGGACATAGCCGCGATAAAGCCTGCAGTCAGGTAGAGCGAACGGAGTTTCAGGTTAAGCATAGTAGACTCACTTCCTCAAGTGAATGAAAGGATGGCGAGCAGAAGATCGGCGCGAGGTCCCCATAGTAAACGAACCTCCCCACCTGAAATCTCCTGGCGACAGGAATGGCTCTAAAGACGCATTGTTTCAGTTTGATGACAGTTTAATGAAGCGGCGGTGACACAACCTGCAGCAAGCATAACGATCTCAGCCGAAGCACATGGAAAGGTTTGCGCTTCCCGGGGAAAAGTCGAACTTCATGTTTTGATTCAAGAGGGTCTTCAAAGACGGATCACATAATCCTTGCGAGTCGTTTCAATGACTTCCCAGGTCCCCTTGAAGCCTGGCTTCAACACCATTCGGTCGCCGGCGCGCAAGTGAAAGACTTTGCCGTCATCTGCCGTCACAATGGAATAGCCCGAGAGAATGTGGAAGTACTCCCACTCGTCATAGACGATCCGCCACGTCCCGGGGGTCGCCTCCCAGATGCCGGCGTAGAGACCGCCCTCGGCCTCATCGAGGTTCCAGGTCCGGAAGATCGGAGCCCCCGAGACGAGCCGGTCTGCTGCCGGCGTACCCAACTCCGGCTCGACGCCGCCAATATCCAGTTGCACATAGGTGGTCACACGTGCCTCCTGCCGATTGTGTACGGCCAACAAACGATCGTCCCCGCCGCTGCTTTTCGCAGCCACGGGGACGACACAAGCATGAAACACCTGGCCATCAAAGATCGCGCTCGGCGTTTTCAGTCTTTTTCAGCCCGATCCTTAGACCTTGGCCAGCGATTGCTCGAGATCGGCAATGATATCCTTCACATCCTCGATGCCGATCGACAGGCGGACGACGTCGGGGCCGGCGCCGGCTGCGACCTTCTGCTCGTCCGTCAGCTGCTTGTGTGTCGTCGATGCGGGATGAATGACGAGCGAACGCGTGTCACCGATGTTTGCGAGGTGTGAGAAGAGCTCAAGCCCTTCCACAAGACCCTTGCCGGCCTGATAGCCCCCCTTCAGACCGAAGGTGAAGACCGAGCCGGCTCCCTTCGGCGAATAGCGCTGCTGAAGCGCATGGTTCGGATCTTCCTCGAGACCGGCATAGTTGACCCACGCCACCTTGTCCTGGCTCTTCAGCCACCGCGCAACCGCGATCGCGTTATCGGAATGACGCTGCATGCGCAGCGGCAGCGTCTCGATGCCGGTCAGGATCAGGAAGGCATTGAACGGGGAGATTGCCGGGCCAAGATCGCGCAAGCCGAGAACGCGGCAGGCGATGGCGAAGGCGAAATTACCGAAGGTCGAGTGCAGAACGACGCCATTGTATTCCGGTCGCGGAGCCGACAGCATCGGATAGTTGCCCGATGCCGACCAGTCGAAGGTGCCGCCATCGATGATGATGCCACCCATGGAATTGCCATGACCGCCGAGGAACTTCGTCAGTGAATGGACGACGATATCGGCGCCGTGTTCCAGCGGCCGGATGAGATAGGGGCTTGCCATCGTGTTGTCGACGATCAGCGGCAGGCCATGCTTGTGGGCAACGGCAGCGATCGCCGCGATATCGACGAAAGTGCCGCCGGGATTGGCAAGGCTTTCGATGAAGATGCCACGGGTGCGCTCATCGATCTGCGCTTCGAAGGTGGCGGGGTCGGCCGGATCGGCCCAGCGAACGCGCCAATCGAAATTCTTGAACGATTGACCGAACTGATTGACCGAGCCGCCGTAAAGCCGCTTGGCGGCGATGAAATTGTCACCCGGCCGCATGATGGTGTGGAAGACCAGCAGCTGCGCGGCATGGCCGGAAGCAACGGCAAGTGCAGCCGTTCCGCCTTCAAGCGCCGCGACCCGCTCCTCGAGCACGGCCTGCGTCGGATTCATGATGCGCGTATAGATATTGCCGAACTGCTGCAGGCCGAAGAGGGCTGCGGCGTGATCCGCATCCTGAAAGACGAAGGACGTGGTCTGGTAGATCGGCGTCGTTCGCGCGCCTGTCGTGGGATCCGGCTGCGCGCCCGCGTGGATTGCGAGCGTGTCGAAGCCTGGGTTGTTTGTTGGCATGATATTTCCTCCCGCCAGATTCTCTTTGCGATGGAGGGATCATAACGGGCGCGACACGAAAGTTAACCGCGAACTTTGCCGCGGGCTTCAACTCACGGAAAAAACTTGCCATCTTTCAGCAAGATCGCGCGATAAACTGCCGCGTCGGATCAGGCGACCAGCCGCGGATATTCGATGGCCGGGCAGCGGTCCATGACGACCCTGACACCCGCGGCCTCGGCTCTGGCCGCCGCGGCATCGTCACGTACACCAAGCTGTCCCCAGATCACCGGCGGCCGGGGATCGATCATGATGGTCTCCTCGACCACCGACCGCAGATATTCCGGCGCACGAAAAACATCGACCATATCCACAGGCTCGGGGATGTCGGCCAGATGCGCATAGACCCACTGCCCGAGGATTTCCTTGCCGGCCTGCCCCGGGTTGACTGGGATGACACGGTAGCCCCTGTTCAGCAGGTAGGCCATCACGCCATTGCTCGGCCGCGCGGGGTTTGGCGATGCGCCAAGGAGCGCAATGGTTCTGACGGATAAAAGGATATCGGCGATATAGGAATCGTCGTAACTATCGTGGTTCATCACGAAGCCTCCCTGGGCGATCAAACTTGCGTTTTTGCCGCAAATACGGAAACCGCAACTGCGATTTCCGCGTATATATTACATTATAACAATTTCTGGGAGGATTAACCCCATGAAAAAGATCGCTCTCCTGGGCCTGCTGATTGTCTCGGCTTCCACACCGGCACTGGCCATTTCCCGCTATAACTCCATGTCGATGACCTGCGCCGAAGCCAAGGCGGTCATCAATCGCGAGCGGGCTGTCATCATGCGTTACCCGGCCAAAAGAACGCCCAGGATGACGCTCTACGATCGATATGTCGCAGACAGCGGCGCTTGCGATCTCGGCTACTATGCCGACCAGGACTATCTGCCCACGAAGGACCGAGCCTCCTGCCCCGTCTACATATGCCGGCCGGCAACAGATCTCGATGACGATGATTTGATTTTCCGGCGATGATCGTGGTGCGCTAGGTTTGGGCTCGCAATCGTTTGCCCAGCTAAATACGACCGCTGATTGTCCTCGACCAGGATCGTGGCCATTCCAACGACCGCGCGGGCATTGTCATATGCTTCGCTTGGACATGTTTTTGGAGGCGCTTTCACAGGCTTTGCCGGCGCGGGCGGACATGTTCTTCTGAAATACGACCTTTGTTCTCCATTCATTCACTTCAAATTCAGAATAAGCTAATACAAAGATCACACAGCAAGAGATCGGCCGCCTGCAAAGAAGATGCACGGCGCCCCGATCTTTCCGATCGGTTATTTTTGGAACTTGCGCAATTTCGCACGCAACGAATCATCTTGAAATTCGGTTTGTACTTCAAACCGAGGCGCTCATTCGTCTGATCGTCGCGGATCTGACCAAAGAGGTCACCTGTAATAGTTTACAGTATTTGAAATTTTTTCCACTATACTCGAGGGTGCCTCAATTATAACGAGAAGAAATCATGACGGTATCAACCGGAAGATCATACATGAGCGACGGACGCCCATGCAACAGAGCGCCCCGCGCTGGTAGCCTTAGGTGAAAAAACGCTAATTCTACCCATGCGTTCACATGGCATGCGATGTTTGTTCGCGATTCATACTACAATAATTTAGTTAAACATAATATACATAGCGATTATTGGAACATAGAGAGAACAATTCCGCGACCGATCCTTTTCAGGAGCGTCGCCGCAGGAAGCAGGGCCACCGGCTAGCATTCTCGTTGCTTTTTGATGCGTTGAGGATCATATGGGAACCTCACTCCCACAAAATACCAAGTTTTTGCGTCCCTTCCCCTGATTTCCGAGGTTTTCGTGTCTCTCGACGTTATCGCCCTTGTCCTCTTCGGCGCACTGCTGCACGCGACATGGAATGCGATCATCAAAGCCGGGACCGACAAGTCTCTCGACGCCGCGCTTGTCTCAGCGGGCGGAGCCGTCGCCGCCCTGCCCCTGCTGCCGTTCCTGCCGCTGCCCGCCTCCTCGGCCTGGCCGTTCATCGCCGCTTCGGCGATCCTGCAATTTGCCTATTTCCAGCTCGTCGCGGCCGCGTATCGCGCCGGCGACATCGGCCTCGTCTATCCGCTGATGCGCGGCGTGGCGCCCCTCATCATCGTCTCGACAAGCAGCTTTATCCTGAAGGAAACGCTTTCGGGCGGCGCCCTGATCGGCACGATGACGATCTGCGCCGGCATACTGACACTGGCGTTCGAGGCGCGAAAGGGCGGCCGGCGGGCGATCCTGCTTGCCCTTTCCAACGCCGTGGTCATCGCGACCTACACCTATGTCGACGGCATCGGCGCCCGGATTTCAGGCAACTCAATATCCTATACGCTGTGGATGTCGCTTCTGCCGCCCGTCCTCCTGTTTGCGTGGGCGGTCTCGCAACGCGGCGCCAATGCCGTCGCCGCCCATATCCGCTATAACTGGTGGCGCGGACTTGTCGGCGGCGGCGGTTCGATCGCCTCCTACGGTATCGCCTTGTGGGCCATGACCAAGGCGCCGGTCGCCATGGTCGCGGCCTTGCGCGAGACATCGATCCTCTTTGCGCTGGTCATTTCCGTCCTCTTTTTGAAAGAGCGCTCCAGCATCTGGCGCTACATCGCCGGCGCGATTATTGCCGCAGGTGTCCTTGTTTTACGGCTAGGCTGAGCCTTGAAATATGTGGTGTCAAAATACCACCAAAATAAGACATTGATTTTTATAGGTATTTTCTACGGACGCTCAAGACGACAATATTGACGGAGCGTCACATTCCCTCTATAAGCCGCCACAGATCGCAGCCTTTCCGGGCTGCTTTCTTTTTGGCACGCATTTAGCACGCCAAACCAAGCAACAAGAAACGCCCTAACGCCTTCGGGCCAAAGGGTCTCAAAAGAGAGTATGCAACATGGCAACCTTCTCCCAGAAGCCTGCAGAGGTGGAGAAGAAGTGGGTTCTCATCGACGCCGAAGGGCTTGTCGTTGGCCGTCTCGCTTCTATCATCGCAATGCGTCTGCGCGGCAAGCATAAGGCTACCTTCACGCCGCACGTCGACGACGGCGACAACGTCATCGTTATCAATGCCGACAAGGTCGTCTTTACCGGCAAGAAGTACGAAGACAAGGTTTACTACTGGCACACCGTTATGCCGGCGGCATCAAGGAGCGTACCGCTCGTCAGATCATCGAAGGCCGCTTCCCGGAGCGCGTCGTTGAGAAGGCTGTCGAA
>NZ_JBIVSO010000013.1:0-136054 GCF_044756305.1 Rhizobium sp. NPDC092011 | reverse complement strand
CACCGTGCAAGCTCACCGATAATGGCCTCACAAATGCACGATGATTGCAGCGGCAACGAGACAATCAGGACACTTCTTGGAAATGCATTCTAACCACGATGTCCTTGAGGCCTGCCTGCCGCCATGGCACCCTCGGACGGACTGAGCAGACTTTTCCTCTCCGAATGGCACCCGGAAAGCGGGACGCGGGCTCGATGCCCGTTTCCCGCTCATCTTAAGAGGGGAGCGCCCCGCCTTGGCAGGCGGGGCTTCCGATGTCAGGCGTCACGCTTCTGGCGGTTCCAGACCAGGTCGTAGTCGCCGTCGGCCTGGCTCGGCCACAGGGCCGCGTTGATCGGGGCGTTGAAGCTCGGGTCGTCGAGCTTGACCGAGATGTAGGGTTCGCCGTCGGTGGAGGTGGCGTTCCAGCCTGCGCCGACCTCGGCCATGCCCGCCATCACGCGGAAGTCGGGAGCGTCGCGCGAGGTGCGCTCGATCGGAACCAGGCGTGCCTTCATCGATACCGTCAGGGTGCGGACCGCGCCGCTGATGAGGTTGCCGTTGGTGGAGAAGTTGCCGATGATAGCCATTTTCGAGATCCTTTCGGGTTGCTCGGGTCGCGTCCATCGCGACCTCGATGGCTGTCGAAAGGATCGGGGACGATCGGACCGCACCCCTTGGGCCGGAACGAAGTGGAGGGCGGCCGGAGCCGGCTTTCTTGTCCAGCGAGGAATGACGGCGGCCCGGGGTCCCTGTTCGACTTGTCGAATGGGGTGGGTTCCGGCAGGGGAAGAAAGTTGGAGACGGCCGTTGCGGGAGGACGATCGAGGCGCAGCCGGTCTCCGATCAGACATGCCACATCGAGGACGTGTTGGCCGCGCCAGGGTTGACCAAACCGGAAGGGTCTCGAAAATGGCGGGCCGTCATCGTCAGGCCTTCTTCGCTCCCGCCGGCAACCTCGTCGGCGACACTGCGCTGCAGGTATATGTCCGGTGTGGCGCCGCAGACGATTGAGCCCACTGCCGACGATATCGCTCCTTCCGCGTTGGCTGTCGGAGGGTTTTCCTCGAATGCCGGTAGGACGACGACACCCTTGATGACACGGAATCCTCTTCTTCCGCAGGCATAGGGGCACCGCTTCCATGCACTCCGGTCATCTGCTACCTTGGCAGCGCCATGCCGCCGGGTTCACCTGAGCTGCCGCCGTCGAACGGATGACTGATGCTCAGCCCGCCTGCCAAGGCGGGGCGCTCCCTGGTCTTCCGGTTGCCGCGCCAATCACCATGGGCCAGCGCGACCGTTCGCGCCCATCTGGAGAAGACAGCGCGGCCGGGACTACAATAGAGGTGGCGAAGCGCCGACCCGGACAAGTCGATCGTCACCGGAATCGGCGAAGACGGCCGAAGGCTGGCTACGTGCCGGAGGCATAGAGCGCGGTCGCCGCAGGCGATGGCCAAAGACAAGATACAGAATCAGCCTCCAGGTCGACGAGCGTCCGCGTAACTCCCCATGTCGACTTACGGCGCGACCTTTGCGGCCGCACGAGACAGGATGAGCTGCCTGATGTGCGCGCGGACCTCGAGTTCGGTTCCGTAAAATCGGTCTTGCCCTTCGGGGTAGGTGATCGTCCAGGGATCATCGGCTCCCATCATGGTCGCTTCGAAGATGTCGCCATTGCCCGCGGTGACAGATATTGCACGGATTGGTCCTGCCGAAGATTCATCCCGCGTCAGTGAAAACGAAACCAACCAGCTCGGGCCATGGCTGTTTCGCAGCGCCTGCATGACGCCTGTGGTTCGCGCGTTCATCCAGTAATCGCGCAGACTGGCTTACCAGTACCGCCCATGCTCCAGGGCATAATCGCAAATGGCATCGTGCTCTGTTTGGGTGAGGGGATGCAGTTTGGTCATCGATTTTCCTTTCAGGACGAGGGACGGGAAGTACGGGTCCGGCGGCGGCCGGACCTCAATCTCGCCGACGCGCCGCGACGCGGGCTAGACGAGATCTGGAGAGATGAAGAGCATCGGAGAAATGAGCATAGCGACGGCCGGAGGCCGGGATTTCGGGAATTCTCGACGCGCCGGCGCGGGAAACAGGGCAGCCGCAGGAGCCTCAGCGTAGCGGCTCGAAGAGGAGGCGGGACCGACTGCCCCCGCGGCAGCGCTCCGTGCTCTGTTGAGGGCGGCTCCCTACCGCAGGCACCGGCTGATACCGAAGACGTTGGAATTTCATGGCAGGATTTCGATATCCTGGCACTTTCATGAAAGCCGCAGCTATCGCGAGTGGCTAAGCTTTCACTCGCTCCCGGTTCGCTGAAAGACCGGGAGTGGTCGCGGAGTGGGGCCGTTGCGTCTGGGGGCGTACCAGGAGCGGCGGCCCCGATTTTCACGGGGGTCGTCAGACACCGCACATCCCCTCGCATTCGTTCGGCCAGAGGTCGAGCTGTCCGCGATCTGACGCCGTCGAGAGATCGGCCTCGTCCAGCGGCACGCACGAGCGATGCAAAAAAACCTCACCGCGAATACCGCTGATGCCATTGCGTAGCGCCTGGTCGACCTCAATGGCGTCGGCCCACGCCGCAAAATCGTGGTCACGCATGAAGCGCCAGCGCGCGTTGTCATGAAACGGGCACCCCACGCAGGCGCTCTTTGGGGGATCAGGATAGCTGTGCCGGCGCAGCCAGGCGAGACAATCCCGTCGGCTCATGCGCTTTTCGATCAACGGAAAGCGCTTGACCTGCCAGGCTCGAAGCTGGGCTTCGCCCGGACGATCTCGTCGCAGCTGATGCCGATCCATTGCTCCACCACGGCATGGTCAGGGGAACGCTTGCGGGCGAGGCCGGCAAGCTCTCGGACCCTTCGTCGGATCGGGACGATTTTATAGTCCGTGGTGCACTGCCTGCGGATCATGCCGATCGACACGGTCTCGCGGGCTGTTGCGCGTGTGCCGATTTCGATCAGCTCTCCGTCATCGTCCTCGTCGTAGACCGGGACAGCCGCACCGACGGGCGTTACCGTCTTTGCGAAGGCCGGGATCGACGCCCAGCGTTTGCCGTCGCCGGCGCCGATCAGGTCGTCACGAATATTGCCGGCGGAGACGATATGCACGGGAAACGGCAACACGTTGCCGGACATGAGCCATTCGAGATGATCATAGACAGCCTGTGGCTCCCAGCCCGTGTCGGCGAAGATCGCACAATCGGGCATCGGACCGATCTCACCGTGGGCGGCCATCAAAGCGAGGGTCGTGGATTGCACCCCAGCGCCAAGGCTCAGCGCGCGAAGGCGAATGGCGGAGGGGTTTCCCCCCACCGGCTCGAAAACAGGCGGAGCGTTGAGCATCAGCGTCCCTCCGCGAATTCGCGGTCAAGCCAGCGGCGAAGATCCCGCCGCATGATGCCGATGGAGCCGTTGATCTCGGTGATCCTCCCATCGCCGACGATATGTCCGCGCTCGCGGAACAGATCGATGAGATGACGCATGACATCGAGATAAAGATGGCCGCCGACGAGGGCGATATCCGAGAAGGGAATGCGCCCATAGCCCGTCAGCGTCGCGATGTGCATTCCGGGATGCTCGCCGGAGGCGATGACGCGGCGCTGGGTCTTCTGCTTCGGCCACCGCGTTCCGAGATCGCCCGCCTTAATCTCGGCCGCGATCGCCGGGGTCATGCGCGCGTCGTAGATTTCGATCGGCGTGGATGCGGCACGGAACCCCAAGCGCGCGGAAAGAAAGGCGACCTTCGCCTTCTCTCCACGCGGGTCCACCGATCGCAGCGTCTGCCATAGGGGGCCGTCATAGCGTTCGATGGCCGGCATATAGGCCGGGCCGTCGCGCTTCGTCGCCGAGCAGGCGAGGATCAGAAGGCGGTTTGCGGGGAGGGGAGCCATTATGCTGCCTCCCGCTCTTCGGCCGCGGCCGGCTGCAGGCTGTGAAGGTAGGCGACGGCGCGCTGAGCGTGCGCGGCGGCAGCGAAGATCGCCCGCTTGTCGTCGGAGAGCACCTGCAGCCACGACTGAAGGTAGGATGCGTGATCCGGGCGCGGCTCCAGTTCGGGCACGATGCCGAGATCGGCGCAGAGGAAGCAACTGCCGAGTTCAGCGATCAGTTCTTCGCGGGCGCGTTCGCTGCGATCCTTGCTGTAGCGGCTGAGATCGCGGCCGACGCGATGCGCCGGCGCCGTCCAGTGGGTGGCCTCATGGCTCACGGTTGCCACGTAGGAGGCCGCATCCTTGAAACTTTCGACAACTGGCATCTGTATGTGGTCGGACGCAGGGCTGAAGAAGGCCCGGTCGCCGCCATGGCGGATATGCGCGCCGGTGTTGCGGAAGAACCGATCGGCATGCTCGATCCGCTCGACGGGATCGGTAATTGGCGCTGCGGCGTGGTGGTACCGGTCGGGCAAGCCGTCAATTTGCGCAACGTTGAAGACGGTATACGCCTTGAGGAAGGGGATTTCGCGCTCGATCTCACCGCCATGACCATCGGATTCGGACTTGCTGAAGCGACTGGCGAAGACCACGGTCGCGCCGGACTCGCCCTTGCGCACGGCTGCGCCAAGCTCCAACGCCTGTTTGAACGTCATCCACATCGGCGAGGAGAACCCTCGCGCGATGCCCTCCGACCACAAGAGCAGGACGTTCATGCCGCTATAAGGAAGGCCGTTGTGCCGCAAGGGACGGGTGATCCTGCCTTCCATGTTGGACGCGCACCACGGCTGCACCCATGGGCGGACCCCCTTCGAGAGATCTTCGACGATCCTGTCGGTGATGCGCGTGTAGATGTCGACGCGCTGCGCTTCGGTCTTTTTCCTCATTTTCCTTACCTCCGTTCGAGAGGTCGCGCCTATCGCGACCCCGTCACGGCGGTCCGGAAGCCGGAGCCATAGGGGCACGGCGCACGCTAAGCGCCGGAACGAAGTGGAGGAGGGCGAAGCCCTTGCGCGGGTTCCCGGCTCCGGCAGGACCGAAGCCGGACGGGTCGCCTGGCGCTCGCCTTTCTTCTTTCCTTTTCAGGTTCGATCTGGTGTCGGAACGAAGGACATGCTATATATCTGACCATCTGACTAGGTGGAACGAATGGGCAAGCAAACACAACTTTCAGGTACGAACAGATCAGTGAACCCGACAATGAGCGGGCGGTGGAAACTCGAGGACGCGAAAGCGCGCTTCAGCGAGGTTGTCCGGCATGCCCGTGAGGACGGTCCCCAACGCGTAACCGTTCGGGGACATGATGCGGTTGTCATCATGAGCGTCGAAGAATTCGAGCGCCTGACACCGGCTACGCCACGCGTACCGTTCGTCAACTTCATGGAGGCGTTGCATCTCGGGGGCCTGGATCTTGAACGCGACGACGACCTTGGCCGGGATGTCGAGCTGTGAGGGGATGGCTGCTCGATACCAATGTGGTGGCCGCGCTGACCAACCCGCAGGGCGCTCCCTCCGTAAAAGCATGGGCGACTGGTCAAGACGAAGAGACTTTCTATCTCAGCATCCTGACACTCGCCGAGTATGACAAGGGAATTCATAACCTGCCAAACGACCATCCCGACCGCTCGCGCTATATCGCGTCGCGGGACGCTCTTGCGGATCGGTTTGGCGATCGTGTGCTTTCCCTGCGCGACGAGGCCGTGCGGTTGTGGGGACGCATTTCGGGAGAAGTCAAAAAGGACACTGGGCATCCACCGCCCGTGATCGATACGATGCTGGCAGCGACCGCGATCGAATACGAGCTCTATCTCGTCACGCGCAACGTGAAAGACACGCGCCACTCGGGCGCGGCAATTTTCGATCCATGGACCGATGACCCGGCCAAGTTTCCGCTGAGTCCAAGGGCCAATAGGCCCCGGTAGCAACGGAAATGGTGGGGCCGCGGCCCCACCTGATCGCTCAACCGAGCGCGTCCATCTGCGCTTCGGCCGCTTTGCGGTCGAGGGTCTGACCAGGATTGTCGATCGGGCGATCGAAGGGCTTCCAGGCTTCCCCGACAGCGTGTTCGTAGGCCGCAACCGCGCCTTCGGCGGCCATGCGGAGCGAGAATGCCTGGATACCCATGTCGGCGGCAAATTCCCGCTTGCGCTGGGCGGAACTGTCGTAACCGACAATGCCATCGCGGTCGTCGTCACGGGCATCGCTGGCGGCCTTGGCCGTGGCATCGCGGGCTTCGGTCACGGCGCGCGAGTAGAACTGGCCAGCGCCATGGGCGGATCCGACGAAGGCTCCGACGATGCGTTGCAGGTGGATCTGCATCGCGCGCTCACCGAGGCCTTCGGATAGAGCATCGACGGTTTCGAGGATCAGGCGTTCATGCGTGTCGCGCACGCCGTCGCCGTCGACGACGGCGGTCCCGAAGCTTTCGGCGATCCGCATCGCCTGGGCGGCATCCGGGCAGGTGAGCCGGACCATTTCGAGGGTTGCACCCTTGCGGAGCTGGACGACGCGGGCGGACGGGCGGGAGGTTGCTGACTTGGCCATTTTCGATTTCCTTTTCGGTTTCTTCCGAAGGCTTGCGCCGACCCCTTGCCGGAGCGCCCTTCGGTGCGGTCGAGAAAAGCCGGCGGTCAGACGGTCGCTTTCATAGGTCCGGGGCGCCTGAGCGCGAAAGGCGGGCTTGCGGACAAGCGGGGGCACAGCCCCTGCGCGGGACGCGGGCTCGCCTTGCGAAGGGAGGGTGAACCGGCCGCAACGCGGCGCGCAGCGGCCTTGAAACGACCGGCCGCCGGATTACGACCGTGCTGAACCGAAGGGTGCTCCGGCAAGGGGTTGGCTCATCGCTGGAACCGAAAGGTAATCGACGGTCAAGAGCGTCCGCACACTCACACCCTCATGCGCCGATCAGCCACGCATGGTCGTGTCCGGTCCGGTCGAACCAGATACCTGACGACGATCGGGCCGGAACGCAGTGCGAGGGCCGGCGGCGCGATGCTCGGACGGCCGGCAACACCACCTTCCGACGCCAACCATGCAGGTAGGGCAGGGGACGCGGGTGACCGGATGGTCCGGCCGGGTTTCGCCGCAGCGGTCGCGGGAGAAAATCATGGCGATGTCCGCCCGCCGGGTCGCTCGCGCAGTGCCGCGATTGCCCGGTCCTGCCGGGCGAGCTTGCGCGATAGCGCATCGATCTCCTGCTGCCGCTCGGCCGTGATCGCGGCGAGGTTGGCGCGATACCGGGCGAGGAAGGCTCCGGGCTCCGGCGGCTGGCCTCGCCGATAGGAGCGCCGGCGCGGATGCGGGTGCGGAATGACCGCTGTCATCCGACGGATAATCTGCCGGTCGATCAGGTCGAGCTGGTGCTGTGTCTGCCGGCGTGCCTCTTCCATGCGGGACAGGAGCGAGCGGCAATCGGAAAGCAAGTTCATGACGCTTTCCTCCGCTCCCATCCGACGAAGGACGACGGGCCATCATAGGCGGCATGACGCCCCTCATCGATGACGAAGCCGAACGGTCCGCGTCCTTCGTATTCAGGCTTCGGCACCAGGAACCGCCGCTCCATGGTATTGGCGCCACGTCGACCGCCGAGGATGGCCACCACTTCGACCATGCCAGGATGATGGCCGGAGGTGATCGCCAACGCGACGATCCAGTCGCCGTCATGACGGTGCTCGAAGTCTCGGCGGTCCTTGCCGCTCGATTCTCCTGGCTGAAGCGGACGTCCGAAGATCGCCTCCCATTCGTCCGGCCATTTGTCCCGGATCGTGCGATCCGCGAGCGCGCGCTCGTAGCTCGTAAACAGCTCGGGGAAGGTGAGGGCGACAATCGCCCAGGCTTCATCCTCCTCGTACCAACCCGAACCGATCCGAAGAGACGGAATGATCCGCTTGTTTCGCTCGGCCGAGAGGCGAAAGCCGCCATGTCCGGCGGTCATGTGCGCGGCGATGCCCTCGGCATAGATCGTCGCAAGCTGTGAAGACCCCCATGGCGTGCTGCAGACCATCCTGGTCTGGAGACGCTGAAGCCTCGACAATTCGCGCCTATGCTGCGCGGTTTCCAGAACACGCGCCCGGAATGCGGCCGGATTGGCAAGTTCGCCGTCGTGTTCGTAGAAATCCTCGCGCCGCAACGTCGATAGCGGTCGTGCCAGGCGCCATGCGCTGGCGAGGAACCCGCCGCCGGTCGAGCGTGGCAGCATGGCGAGCAGGAGATCGCCCAGTCGGGCGACCGGAAAGCCCTCACTGCTGGAGCCGAACTCGACCCCTGTATCCTCAAGGGCCGAAGCAGAATCGTCGGGAAGATCGATCGGGTTCATGCCGCCGTCCTCCCCTCGACATGATCAGCCGCCAGCTCGTCGGCCGTGACTTCAACCGTGAATGCGTCGGACAAGGCGGTGTTGTCGGTGAGCCAGGCGCGGGCGGCGTCCCAGTCATCGGCAAGATGAAGCATCAGGGCGGCGGGATCGTCCCGCTCGAAGATCCGGATCGATCCGATCTTCGGGCGGGAGGCAATTCGGAAACGATAGGTAAGGCCGACGGAAAACGTGCGAAGGTCGTCCTCACAGCGGAGCATAAAAAAGGGCTGGGCGCCGGGATGATCCGGACCAGTCTCGCCGCATTTGCGGACGAGAAGACCGGCGCCGTTGTTGTGATTCCAGTGATAGAGCGTCGCGACGTGGTGCTCTGGGGGACGGGGGGCTCCGTCGGACCATTCGACGACGGAACCGATGGGCGCGAGCGAGATGATCAGGTCCGCATTCATAGCGTTCTCCTGCAGGATCGGGTTGCCGGACACACCTCCGCCGCCGGTGGTGCCGGCGGAGGTGTCGAGCGGGAAAGGGAAGTGCGGCGGCCTATTCAGCGGCGACCGAATAGGCGGTGTCGTCCTCGATGACGGTCTCCTCCGTCTGGGTGTCGCCGTCCGCCTGCGCGGCGTCGTCGATCACCTCCGGGGTAGCTTCGGTGGTGGAGGCCTCTTCGCCATCGCTCTCAGCCTGATCGTCCTCGGTTTGTTCGTCGTCCTCCGCAGCAATGCCGCGGGCCTTGAGGATCTCGGAAAGCTCGGACAGCTCCGGCGCGAACCGGGCAGCGGGGTAGACGAAGTGCCCCTCCTTGAAATGCTCGACCAGCGCCGCGCGGGTTTCGCGAACGCGCTGACGCGGCGAGACCGACGCTTCGCTACAGGAAGTTTCGAGTGCCTGACGAGAAAGGCATTCGAGGAAATCGACGGTGCCCATGTTCGGAAGGAAGGCATCCGCCCCGATGGCCCCGCCGGCAACGCGGGACAGGACACCGCTGTTCGACATGCCGCGACGGCATGACAGGACGTCGATGAGCGTCTTGCGCGCGGCAATCCGCAGGGTGTCCAGGTCGAACAGGAACTTCCCGTCGTCGTCGAACAGCATCGCCGCGTGCCGGTTGAAGCGGGTTCCGCCGAACATCGCGCCACCGGCGCCGGAATCGACGCGGACGTTGGTGCCGGCATAGCCGAGGACCAGCAACGCCATCAGCGTGTCATCCTCGATCGGCGCGCGGCCGAGTGCCTCGTGCAACGCGTCGGTGCGGTAATCGCCGATCACGTCGTGACCACGCTGCGTCACGTCCGGACGCGGCTTGGACGCCACGATGGGCTCGTCGCCGCCGGTGCCACCAATCGTTGCCGTGCCGCCCTTGACCGTCGATTTCTTTTCGTCGGGCAGCCGGTAGACAATCGACTGGACCTTGCCCTCACGGTCGAGATACATTGCCGTGCGGTCTGACTTCAGCGCCTTGCCATGGACGCGCTCGGCCTTCTTTGGCAACTCCGGCTGGCCATAGCTGTTGACTTCGACAATCGCGCCGCGCTTCGGAAGGTTCGATGTCATCCACTCGTGCTGTGCGCCAAGGAAGCCTTCGACATTTGTCGTGTAGCGATTATCCTCGTTCGCAGGAGCGAAGAGGTCCTCCAACCATTCGATGCCATAGGATGCGGCAAGGTCATCGCCGAAGCTGGCATCGCGCGCATACATGCGCTTCTTGTTCAAAGCGTTGGCGATCGACCACCATTGCGCCGTATCGCCCTTCTTCGGCTTGCTCGCCTTCCAGACCGACTCCTGGTCTTCGACGCTGGCGGCGGCGATGATGCGAAGTTGCTGCTCGCTCGGCATGTCGCCCAGCGCGATCTGCTCCAGCATACTGGGGAAGAGATTGGCAAGCAGGCGGAGCTTCTTGATCTGGCGGACGGGGAGGGCAAGCGCCAGTGCGATGGCTTCCTCGGTCCAGCCGAGCGCGACGAGGCGTTCGACCCCGCGCCATTGGTCGACGGGATTGAGATTCTCGCGTGCGATGTTTTCGACCATGTTGCGCATCGCCCCATTGTCGTTCGCCGCCTCGATGACCAGCACCTTGATTTCGTCGAGGTTGGCGGCGATCGCCCCGTCCCGGCGGCGATGGCCGTTGTCGATGATGAGGCCGTTTCCACCACCGGGTTCGGCGAAAACGATCGGAGGATTGATGATGCCGACCGCCTTTATCGTGGCGACCATCAAGGCATCGGCCTGGGGCGACGATTTCGACTGGCGAGCCTTGTCGGGGTTGTCCTTGAGCAATCGGGGATCGACGACAGCAACACGCATGGGATATTCCTTTCCGGGGTACGGACGCGGCCCTCTTGCCGGTCCTTCTCGTGTCTTCTTTTTTCCGAAGACACCTCCCGGACCGCGGGGCGGCCGGACCGGCGCAACTGCCGCCGAGCGTCCCTGCGACGAAGGACAAGCGGGGCCGACGGCCCTGCGAAGGACGAGTTGCCGGGATGCGCAGGCGGCGGTTGAGCGAAGCGCCGGCGGGAGGACCGATCTGCGATCGGATTCCTTCCCTCCTTTTTCTCCCTTTTCTTCCCCTTTCCGTCCTTTCGCCATCGACCATGTTCTCGCCCGGATTGACGGCGAGCATCGTCGCCAGTCGAATTGAAGGAGAGAGCGTGCGGACCACCACGGGAATGATATTTGCGCTGGCAACGGTAGCGCCTGCCTTGGCCGCAGATGGCGCGGCACAGCCACCGGCGGGCGTCAACCCTGACGTGATTGCTTGCCAGAAGGTGACGGGCGCCGAGATGGAGCGGTTCATCGGCGCACCGGCGACGATACGCGAGACAAGCGCCAATCTCTGCTCCTGGCAGGGCGGGAGGGCCGATGCCTACGCGCAGGTGATGTATTTTGCAGGAGAAAGCCAGGGCGTGCCGGCCGGCAGCGAGCGGGCGTATTTCGACCAGATGATCGCAGGCCAGAAGGCGCAAGCTAAGCCGGGAGAAATCGTCGAGGTACCGGATGTCGGCGACAGCGCCTGGGGGCTAAAGCTCGATCAGAACGAGACGGATTATTATGCCGTCTATCTGTTCAAGGGGAAAGACGACGTCACGATCACGACGAACGGGATCGGATACGATGCGACGGTCGAGATCGCGCGGTTGGCAGCATCGCGCATGTGACCGGCCGAAACCTGAGCAAAAAAAATGGGCCTGCGAAAACGCGGCCCATTGAAGTGTGAAGGTCGAAACCTCCAGAGGGGAACAGCTGACGCGGCGGGCACTGGGAGGAGAAAACCGCCATGTGCATCAACTGCGAGCATAATGCCCGTTTCTTGACCGTCTGGAAAACATTTATTGTGCAACGCAGCTATGCGGCGGCTGCGTTGCTCCCGCCATGATCGTCGCCGGCATTACGCCGCTTGCGCGACAGGCTCGGCGGTGGCGCGGGCTTCAGCGGCCAGCACCTCCTCGACCTCCTCCAATTCCCGGCGCTTGGCGGCGAGTTCGTCGGCGAAGGCGAAAGTGCCGGTTTCGTGCGCGCGGTAGGAGGCGAGCCGGCGGTTGGCGTCTTCCAGATGCTGGCGCTGGCGGTAACGCTCGCCCTCGAAATCATCGAGCGCATGTTCGAGACGGGAGATTGCACCGAGCGGTGTGACCGTCACTGGCAGATCGACCTCGTAGTCGGCGCCGGTGCGTTGCAGGACGGTGCGGTAGTGATACCCGTCCTTGCCGAAGCGCTCGCCCTCGTAGATGACGTCGAAGCCGCCGATCGAGCCGAGCTGGGCCTCGCCCTCCTGCTGAAGCTGGACCAGCGTGAGGATTTCCTTCATCATCGCGCGCCCGGCGTCCTTGCGCTCAACGTGTCGCTCCCCGAGGACGGTCATCGTGAAAGCCTCGCCTGCTGTCGGTACCAGCCGCGCGATATCCTTGCCGATCTCGTCGATCCGGCGCGTCGCGACCTCGATATCGCGTTCGGCCTCCCGCAGCCGCCGGCGCACCGAGAAGAGATCGTCGTCATGGGCGGCGCGCAGGCGCTCGAGGCGGGCGATGTCGGCTTCCAGACCCGCCTTTTTCATCAGGCGCTCGTCGCCGCTGGCAATGGCCTTCGCCATCGCAAACTGATTGGCGGCACCCTCACCGAGATCTTCCAGCCGACGGATCGACGTGTCGCCGGAGAGGGCCGCGGCGATAAACCGGGCCTTGCGCTCGTTGTTCTGCCACATACTGGCATCCAGGCTACCCTGCGTCGCATAGGCGAAGATGTCGACGACATCATGCTGGTTGCCCTGCCGGACGATGCGGCCCTCGCGCTGCTCGATCTGCGACGGCAGCCACGGCACATCGAGGTGATGGAGTGCCTTCAGCCTGAGCTGGGCATTGACGCCAGTGCCCATCGTCTCGGAGGAGCCGATCAGGAAGCGCACCCTGCCCGCGCGGACATCCCCGAACAGGCGTTGCTTGGCCTCGGACTTCTTATAGTCCTGCATATAGGCGATCTCGCTGGCGGGCGCGCCGAGCCGGACCAGCTCGTCGCGGATCCAGCGATAGGCCGAAAACCCCCGCGTCTTTTCCACGTTGATCGTACCGAGGTCGGAAAAGATCATCTGCGCGGCGCCCGGCAGGTCATAGGGCTTGCCGTCCGACCGCACGAACACCTGGTCCGCCGTTTCCTGCCAGATGCGGAAGGCGTTCTGGACAAGCAGGTTGAGCTTGTTGTCGGGCTCATTGTCGTTGGCGGGCATGACGAGGCGCAGGTCGATCGCGGCATGGCGACCGTCGGTGATGACGGAAAGCAGGATATCGTCGCCGGGCTGCGCCGGCCCCTCGCGCATCTCGATCGCCTTGATGCGGCTGTCGAGGATCTGCTGGTACATCTTGAATGCCGCGGTGGGCGTCGCGGTGACGATCTGGCGCCCGCCGGTGGAGATGGCCGGAACACGCACATATTCACGGAGATCGGCGGGCATCACCACGTCCGCGAATGCCCGGAACATGGCGATGAGTTCCGGAACATTGACGAAGGAGGCGAAGCGACTGACCGGCTTGTATTTGCCGGACGGTTGGATTTCCAGTTCCGTGGTCGTGTCGCCGAAGCACGATGCCCAGGCATCAAATTCATGCAGGCCGCGTTCATGGAGAGCGTCGTAGCCGAGCAGGCGCTGGACGGAGAACATCTCGCCAAGCGTGTTGGTGATCGGCGTGCCGGAGGCGAGTACGAGCGCGCGGCCGGGGTTCTTGGTTTCGAGGAACCGAGACTTTACAAACAAGTCCCATGCGCGTTGCGAGCCGTTCGGATCGATGCCCTTCAGCGTCGACATATTGGTGGCGAAGGATAGCTTGCGGAATTCCTGCGCCTCGTCGACGACAATCTGGTCGACGCCGATTTCCGAGATGGTCAGCAGATCATCCTTGCGGGTAGCCAGCGCTGTCAGCCGCTCCTCCAGACCCTCCTTCAGCCGTTCGAGACGCTTGCGCGAGACACGGTCGTCGGGCTCGACCCGGGTCAGCAGATCCTCGTAGAGCTGCAGCTCGTCCTGGATCATGCTCTGTTCGAAGGCGGAGGGGACAGCGATGAACCTGAAGGCTGAATGGGTGATGATGATCGCGTCCCAGGTTGCCGTCGCCGCGCGTGACAGGAAGCGCGCCCGCTTGTCTTTCGTAAAGTTGCTCTCGTCGGCGACGAGAATGCGGGCGGAAGGATAGAGCGCCAGGAACTCGCGGGCGGCCTGGGCAAGGCAATGGCCTGGTACGACCAGCATCGCCTTGGCGATCAGGCCGAGACGGCGCTGTTCCATGATCGCCGCGGCCATGGTCATCGTCTTGCCGGCGCCGACGGCGTGGGCGAGATAGGTCGCGCCATCGGCGATGATGCGCCAGATGCCGCGCTTCTGGTGCGCGTAGAGTTGGAATGCGGCGGAGGCGCCTGGCAGCTGGAGATGCGAGCCGTCGAACTTGCGCGGCGCGAGGTTGTTAAAGCGCTCGTTATAGACGCCGGCTAGCCGGTCGGTCCGCTCCGGGTCGGTCCAGACCCAGCGCTCGAATTCCGTCTTGATCTTCTGCAGCTTCTCGCGGGCAGCTTCGGTATCGACGACGTTCAGCACCCGCCGTTCGCCGCCGACGTCCTTGATGGTGTCGAAGATCTGCGGCACGCGGTTATTGAGCGCATCGGCGAGCAGTTCGCCGGCGTGCCGGCGGCTCGTTCCCCATTCCGACGTGCCGGCGGCGCGATAGCCGAGCTGGCGCGCTTCGACAGTCCAGGAACCGAGTTCCGGCATATGGTGGATCTTGATATCGGCTTCCATCTTCTCCTTGACGAAGGCGACGACATCGGCGGGCGGAACCCAGGGCGCACCGAGCCGCGCGGTGATATCCGAGGGACGGAGAGGGGCGGGTTGCACCGCCTGAAGCGCGCGGACATTGCGCTCGAAGATCGGATCGAGCGCCGCGGCGGCTTCAGCTGCGGCAAGCTTGGTGCGGACCGGGCCGGAGAGATAGGCGTCGGCGGTCTGCCACGCGCCGTCGGCCGGATCCTGGAACACGGTGTCACCGAGTTGGTCGACCACCTTGTCGCGGTCGCAGTGGAGAAGCTCGGCGATATGGTCGAGGTCGACGCGGCCGCGCTCGTTGAGCACGACGGCAAGCGCGTCGCCGGCATTCGTCACCAACGGTGGGGCAGGGGGCGCGATGACGCGCTGCGTGAAGATCGGACCGGGTTTGGCCGTATCCGTGTCGAGGTCGTAGTCCTCGATGGAGGCGACCAGCCAGCAATCCGGGTCATCCCGGAAGGGCTGCAAGTTCGGCTGGCGATGCGTCTCGCGGGTCTCGCCGGTCTCGTCGTCCTCGGTGATGCTGACGGTCGTGTGATTGATCGGCCCGAAATCCCTGACGAAGCTCGACCAGGCGATGCGCAGCCGGACCTGCAGGTCGCGCCATGGCCGGCCGGTCTCCTGGGCCTTCAGCACCTCGCGCACCGCGTCGCGAACCGGGATCAGCTTCTGGATGGTACGGACGTGCTTTTCCGTCAGACCGTCGCCGGTACGGCCCTTCCTGACCTTGATCACGACGGGCGCACCGTCGACGATCTGCATCAGGCCCTGCCTGTTGTCGATGAAGTAGCTGCCTTCGCGAACATTGGCGTTGCCGGGCCGCAGGTCGACAATCTCGGCCAGCTCCTCCTCGAGATCGAGATCGATCTCGGTCGGCTCGCCGTCATAGACGTTTTCCGGCAGGAGGCCGACGGCAGCGTTCAGCGACGCGGCAAGATCCTCGCCGACGCGGGGACGGCAGGTATAGGTTTCGCCGAATGGACCGGAGGTCAGCGCGTGGGTGCCGAGAACCATGTCGGGGTTGTCGGCGAACCAGCGGTTGACGCGGATGGCGCCTTCGTCATCCGTAGCCGGGCGGATTTCGTCGATCTCAAGCCACGAAACGTCGTCCTGCGCCTCGGCGATCTTGCGCTTGCGGAAGAAGAGGATGTCGACGACGGTGTCCGTACCGGCGTCACGGCGGAAGCTGCCCTCGGGCAGTCGGATGGCGGCGACGAGATTGGCCGATTTTGCGATATGCGTGCGCGCCGTCGCGTCTGCCTTGTCCATGGTGCCGCTGCTCGTCAAGAAGGCTGCCAGCCCGCCGGGCTTCAAGAGGTCGATTGAGCGGGCGATGAAGTAGTCGTGCAGACGCAGCGCAAGCGGTCGATAGTGATGGTCCGAGCGGACGGTCCGGTCGGAGAAGGGTGGGTTGCCGATGGCAAGGTCATAGACGACGCCGAGATCGGTGCGAGCGAAGTCGCCGTTGACGATGCGCGCCTTCGGCTGCAGCAGCCGGACGATGCGCGCCGTGACCGGATCGAGCTCGATGCCTGTGACACAACTGTTGGCGCGATAGGCCGGCGGCATCAGCGCGGGGAACAGCCCCGTGCCGATGCCCGGCTCCAGCACGCGGCCACCGCGCCAGCCGAGACGCTGGAGCCCGGCCCACATCGCCTTGACGATGAATTCGGGCGTGAAATGCGCATATTGGGTGCAGCGGGCGAGCGAGGCATAGTCGGCATCGTTGACGGCCGCCTCCAGCGAACTGCCGAGATCGTCCCAACCCTCGCGGAACTCCACCTCGCCCGGCCGGCGGAACATGCCGTTCGCCAGCTCCGATGCGCCGAAGCCGGTGAAGCGTATGAGTTTCCGCTGTTCCTCTGATGTCGCCGGGCGGTCCTGCTTTTCGATTTCGCCGGCGATCAGGATGGCGGCGACGTTCGCCTTCGCTCGCTCCTTCCAGCCGGCGGCGAGACCGCGGCCCTCGTCGTCGAGGTAGAAATTGCTGCGCGCGCCCTGCTTGCGCGGGGCCGGCTTGCGCGCCGCGGTGATCGGCAGAGCCGGGGCAGGGGCGGGTGGCGTCGGGTCCGGATCGTCGTCATTGGCGCCGAAGGGATCGTGGCCGCTGAAGGCGGACATACCGAGGCCCAGACCGGATGTCAGCGCGGTGTTGCCGAACATATCGAGCGTGAAAGGATCGTTGCTCATCGAAATCTCCTTGTGAGCAGGCGTGCGCCATCGCCCGCGGGAAGGGGTTCCAGCAGGTGAGGGCGCTTGCGATGGGATGAGAGGGTGATGCGGTCCGAAGCGGAGCGATGTCCTTCCTTCTTCAGACCTTGTCTTGCACGGTCCGGAGCCCGCGTCGCGGACGGCCGGTCAGGGGCCGCTTCAGCGGCAACGCCTGCCCTTGACGTGCCGGGCGCGCATGCGGGAGGTCTTTTTCGACCCCTTCTTCTTCCCGTTTCTCATCCGCCCCTGCAGCGCGGCGCGAATATCAGTCAGGAGTTGATCGACGCCCTCCTGGCGATCGTCACCCTCGAAACCCGAGATAAAGCGTTCGGCGCGATCGAGGGTGTGTAGAAGAGCAGGGGAGGACTTTGCGATACGCAGGCCCCCCGCTTGCAGACCCACGACGGTGACGACGCCGTCCGGCGCCTCGACATTGTAGACGTTCGCGGATGTGCCCGGCCGGCGAATAATTTCGTGCGCCTTGCTGGCGGCGTCCATTGGCGATTTGGCGTCATCGATGTCGATGTCCCATGAAACCCGATAGGTCATGTCCGCCCCCATCACGCCGCAGCCGCATCCGGCAGATAGCGCAGATGCACCGGCAGCTTGGCGGCGATCTCCACGTCGGTCATGGCTTCGAGCAGTTTCGGGACGCTGCCCAGTTTTCCGCCGAAGAAGAGCACGGTGCGCCGGCCGCGGGACGCATGGGGCCATCGATGTTCGGCGTAGCCGCGATAGGGCTCGGCGGTGCAGCTCCAGATGTGCTCGAGACGTTCTTCCCGCGTCATCGCCCGCACCGGCCGGCTCTCGCGTTCGATGATGGCGAGACGCATGCGCTCGACGGACATATCGTCGGAAAGATCGCAGTAGCCATGAAAGTAACGGATGGCGTCGTCGATGCGCAGCGCGAAAAATACTGACGTCACCGAGCCGGTCAGGAATTGCCGGAGCGCGAACATCGAACCACGGATCCAGAGCGGCGCTTCCACCGCGAACATATAGTCGTGCTCGGCCTCGCCGATCTCGAACCATTCCCCTGCATAGAGCGCCGTTGCGTCGTCAGCGCGGCGGTGAACGCGCCCGGCATGGCGGTCGAACATGCGATACATCTGGTGGCGGTCGGCGATGCCCTGGAATACCTTGCGGATTGTGGGTGCGGTGGTCATATGCGGCTCCTTCGGGGTTATCGGACCGAAGTGCGGCACAGCCTTCTCGACCCTGCCTTCTTCCTCAGTCCTCTGTTACCCCTCCTCGACCGCCGGCATCGCGACCGGCCGGGTCAAGGGCCGGCTCCGCCGGGCGAAGCTTCCCTTGACGCGGGCGGCGCGCATCCGGCACGCCTCGCCTTTTTCCATTCCTCCCTTCTCTCCTTTTCCATCTTCGCCTTTTCCTGGAGCGCCTCGTTCCAGTCGTCCGCCGTGGGCCGCAACCGCTGCCAGGCGCAACCGGTGCTGTCGGCGAGGACGCGCAGACGCTCGGCAAATGTCTCGCCCTGATCATTTGCGTCAGTCGCCGCGACCAGCGTGGCGCCGGGACGCGACGCCAAGATCCGCAGGGCCGCATCGGTGAGGGGAGACCACCCCCCGCCGGTGCTGAGGTAGAGCGAACCCTCGCGGAGACCTTCGAAGGCCGCAAGGCTCATCGCGTCGATCGCCGCCTCCGTGACGCACAGGCGCAAGGCATCCCGCGCGCCAAGACGGAACAAGGTTTTCGAGCCGCCCGTCGAAAACCCGCGCCATTCCGGGCCGCGCTCCTCCCAGCCGCAGACAATGCCGCCATCGTCCGTGTGGGCCGCCCACATGCTGCCATATGGACCTTCGCGAAGCTGGTTGCTCATGATTGCCATTCGCAGCACGCTCGTCGGAAGGAAGCGCGAGCCGAAGAGATAGCGCCAAGTTGCGGACCCGCGCCATGGAACGCGTCGCGCCGACCATCGATCCGCAAGGCTCGTCGCTGCGGGCCGTTCGCGGGGTGCCTTCGCCCAGACCGGATCGCTGGTCTGGAAACCGACCAGAGACGCGACGCTTTCGACACCCTCGACAAAGTCGACATGATCAAGGCGTTGCACGAGCGCGAAGATATCGCCCTTGTCGTCGCTGAGCGGATCGAACCAGCCCTTCCCCTCATGCGTCACGATGACGATTTCGCCGCCCCGGCGAAACTTGACGGCCCGGCGCGTACTCTCCTTGACGTCGACGGCAAATCCGGCCCGCTCCAGAAGCGCACCGCAATTCACCTTCTCCTTCAACTCTCTGATTTTCTCTCTTTTCATGCCGATCCGGCCGCGCCAGCGGCCACCCCCTTCATTTCCCGTCCACACATTTGCGCAGCAGACCGACACCCGCCGCGCCAAGCGGCGGCTGCAAGGGCGCGGAAATCGGGGCGAGGGGAACCCGCGCCCCGCCGCGGCGCCGCTTCCCTTGCGGACGCCGCATGGATGCGGCACCTCAGAGGAGGGCAGGGCGGTCTCAGTGAGCCGGCCCGAAGTCGAAGGGATCGATCTCGTGGATCACGTCCACGTCGGCGTCGTCGAGCTCCTCGCTCGGCAGGACGCCGTACTCTCCAGCCGATCGGAACAAGGTCACCGGGACCATGAGCGTACGGGCGAGGTGAAAGGCATGTGATTGGGCGAGCGAGAGATCGTGCGACATGGTGAGGCTCCATCCGGGAGCGGGCCAATTCCCGCTCGATGGCGCCATGTTTGGTCCGGGGCGGGGCGCGATCACCGCGAAGGCGCATGCCGCAGCGGCCGTAGCTTGCTAACGGACCCCTTGCGGGTTGATCGTCATAGCCCCGCGCTGGACCAGGTCGCCATTCCAGAAGAGCGGGATTGGTCCGTTCCCTATGGAGGCGTCGGTTGCTGCACAGGCGTCGCGGCAGAACACATCTCCTCTCACCCGATATTGCTCGGGTTGTTCATCCCGAGGCCGGGATCTGCTCTCGGCTGGAATATGCCTGCCTTCCCCGCGAGAGCGGCGAGGTCAGCTATGGCACCATGGCTTTCGCCAGCCATCCCACCGGCGCACGAGGCCAAGCTCGATCAGAGTTTCTCCGACATCGCGTCTTTCCACGGCAACGCGCGCCAACTGGCGTCCGTAGCGGTCAAGTTTGCCACGGACCAATTCGATCCGGTGACCCGACACCTGGTTTGCCAGTTCGTCCTTCGCTTGCAGCGCTGCAACGCGTTCCGCGGCGCACGCTCCGTCAATCTCCGGCGCATCGATGTTCTCGATGCGGATCTTCTCGCGCCTGCCGGTCCCGTCGTGGACTGTGAAGGTATCGCCATCCCAGATCCAGAGCGTAACATCCTGGCAGGCGTCACGATCACAGACCGCTGCACCGACAATCGTGTGACGATTCGTTGAAGCCGAGGCGACGGCGAGCATCAACAATTGCGAAATCCCCACGGCCATGACGGCCCGAGTGAGCATCATGAGGTCTTTTTCGATACGAGATTGAAGAGCTGCGCAATGACGTCGGTGGCATAGACCTTTTCGCCGGCGCGTTCATAGCTGCTGTTGGACACGCGGGATTCCACGTAGACGAGATCGCCCTCTTCGACGTGCCCTTCGATCCATTCCGCCTGCTTCTTGTCCAGGACCGTGATCTGAACCCAGTCGGTGGCACTTTTGCGCTCTCCGTCCGACTGCCACTCGCGATTGGTCGCCACATTCACCTTCAACACGCCCTTCAGCGGCATGATGTTTCCGACGTGACCAAGCAAGGTATGCCGGTTAACCGTACGCATGGATTAAACCTTTCTTAATCGAGGAAAACCGTCTATCTGTTGAGCCCGAACCAATGCCGCTCGGTTTGCCCGGAAGTGTCATTCTTGATATCGAAATAGTATGGCTCTGACCTGAGCGGTCGGGATATGGAGACCGTTTGTATGCAGCTCCGCTGCCGATCAGAACTGTAGAGACCGTGCGTTCTGCCCTGGCAAATGTTGACTGTCTTGACGCAGAGATCGCCCTCTCGGGCGAATCCATTGCGGTCCCCCCTGCTTCCGACCTGATAGCCCTCCGGGCAATCCGCATATCGCTCGTGACCCGGCGAACCCGTTCCCGCCTCGGGGCAGGTTGGCCAGTCGAAGCCCGGCTTTTTCATCGCGGAGATAAGCCGGTTCATCGGCGGATGGCAGGCGGACACGCCCCGCCAGGACGGATTGGAAGACGAGGCGCACAGCAGCACTTCGCAGCCCCATTCGCTGGCAGTGGCGGGAGCGGGAAGGGCCGCGGCCGTCAGAAACAGTCCGAGGACGACATGGTGAGGCTTGGCTTTGGCGATCATCGTACTCTTCTCATCAAACACACTACGAGTAAATTATAGTTTATACGACGATGACGAGCAAGCGCAAGAAGGCAGACACCGAGCTTGGTACGAGGATCCTGCGAAACATGGCACGGGTCATGGAGCGCGAGCGGGAAAAACGCGGCCTCAACAAGAAAGAAATGGCCGAGCTGTGCGAAGTGACTTATCCCTTTTATTTTCAAATCCTTGAAGGAATAGCGAACCCCTCTTTGCAGACGATTACCCGCATCAGCATCAACCTCGATGTGCCCCTGCAAGAACTCATGAGCGGGTCCGCGCCTCTTTGATCGAAAATGCCGGGAATGTCGCTGCTCGCGCGGACTGAACCCGACTTCCTGCCAAAAACGGCTTGCCGAAAACATAAACTATATTTAATTTTCCGCCTCTGTATGATCGCTGGATGAACCGCAAGGTTTCCGGCGCAGGATTCGGGGCATATCGGCCATGCGTTATCTCTTAGCTTCAGGTCTCCTCGCGATCGCCACCGCTGCATATGCCGGTGAGAACCCGATGTGGCCAACGAGCCTGGCCTGGACGTGCCGGTTTTCCTCGGTCATCCGGTGTGAGCGTTCCGTCGATTGCGCCGCGGTTGCGGAGGAGGGGGAACTCGCCCTGGACTATCGCGAAAACCGCCTGACGGATCAGAAGGGCGCGGTTCATCCGATCAAGCGCCATTACGTCCAGACGGTGGTCGGCAGCCCGATCGGGAGCGAGGTGAAGATCGAGCTCGAAACGAATGACGTGATCTGGCTTTCGCCGGCCGACGGGGCGGGGGTGTTTTCGGACAACTGGATCGGAGTACTGCTCTCGCCGAAAGCGGGCGTCATCGTCCAAGAGCTTCGACCATTGGTTTGTCGACCAGTGAAATAAGGCTTGGTGGGAAGCCGCTTCCGGTTACGGCGGATTTCCTGCCGTCGCTTGCCTCATCCCTAGGTTCGATTTACTTGGGCCGAATCGGAAGAGGTCCAGTCGGCAGGCAGAGGTGAGGATGCTTCTGCGCCGCAGGGGAAGCTATGGGTCTATCATATGAGGCACGAAACACAGAAAGCCAGCAAGCCGTATTTCCGTTTTTCTCCCTTTACGGCAATACTGAAATATTTGTTGCGAATGCAACTTCTCGTCGTTAAAATTTCGATTCGGCGAGGCGGGGCACATGATCGAAACTCAAACCGGAACAGCGTCACAGACGGAGGCGAATGCCGACGACCTGCAGACTTTAAATTTTAAGGTGCCTCGCTCGTTCAAAAAGGCCTTCAAAATCTATGCGGTCGAGCATGGAATCAGCATGGTCGACCTTCTCCGCGAAGGCTTCGAACTCAGCAAAAAGCAGCGCAAATCGTGAGAAAAGCGAAGGCAGCCGTTGAGGAGACGTTGCGCGTCGAGCCCTCGTTGGCGACGGCGATCGATGCGCTTGCCCAGAACGGTAAGCTAATCGACGGCTTTATGGTCGTGGAAGGCTACTCGCCAGCAGGGCGCCCACCAGCCGAAGTCGTCGTCATGGAAAAGGCAGCCGAGTACGGCGCGACCGCAGTCTTCTTTGAAGCGGGAAGCGCAAGGCATCCCGGCCCGGCCCAAGCTTTCATCTATATCTCCAAAGGTTCTGCGAAGGACCCCGAGTTCGCTCGCCTCCATAAGCGTTTATGGAACTGGGGTGGTGTGCCTGTGGTCTATCGACACACGCCGGGTCTCGTTCAACTGTTTCGTTGCCGGCATGATGCAGATTTCCTCGACAAAAATGGTGCGCTCGTTTGTCGGCCGGTCGACTTCATCAGGCTAGCCGGAAAAATTGCGCGCGCAGAAGCCTACTGGAACGCGGAGCTTTTGCGCAACGGCACGATCTGGGATGATCCTGAAGTATCGGAGAAACTTTTATCCAGGGAGAAGGCCGCGCACCGGGCGCTCATCACCGCTATAGGCCTGCTCAATGCCAAACTGAAGAGAGGCGAACTCAACATTGCGCCAGAGTTGGTCCGTCGTCTTCTGATCCTTTCACTGCTTATTGCCTACCTCGATGAGAGGGGCGCACTTGGTGAAGGTTATTTCGGTAGTTTCCTACCAGGCGCATCTGGTTTCGCGGATATTTTGACGCAAGGAAGTGCGCTCGTTGCTCTTCTTGAAGATCTTGAATTAAAATTCAACGGCGGTGTTTTCTCGCTGGATGACGAACATAAGCTTGCCCTGAAGGACGGCCTCGATCTTTCCGGCTTCCAGCGCCTGATCGATGCTAAGGAAGATAAAGACGGTCAGCTTGATTTTTGGAAAAGATATTCCTTCAAAGATTTGCCCGTCGAGCTGATAAGCCATATCTACCAAATGTTTGTGAAGAATACGAAGAGTAGCGTATATACACCGCCTGCTCTCGTACGGCTGCTTTTGGACGAAGTACTCGACCCCGCGCGCCTCGATAAGATTGTCAACGATGGCGAGCTGCTTCTTGATCCAGCATGCGGTTCAGGGATATTTCTCGTAGAAGCTTATAAAAGGATCATTCTTCATTGGCGTAGCAAAAATAACTGGGGTCGTCCCTCTGTCGCCGTCTTAAAGGACTTGGTTCATCGCCTTCGCGGGACCGATCTAGAGCATGGTGCAGTGGAGCTTGCTGCCTTCAGTCTATCGCTTGCAATGTGCGACGAGCTTACCTCTGATGAGCTTGGACGCAGCAAAAAGCTATTTCCTCCCCTGATCGATAGGACAATTATTACAAGTTGCTTTTTTGAGCATCTTCAAAAAGACGGTTTCAAGGATAGGTTTGGTGTGGTCGTTGGGAATCCGCCGTTCGCGTCCGAACTCGACACTCCCGGCGCGATCGAGAGCTGCAAGCGGTATGATGAGGCCCATCAGTCTCTGCCCGATAAGCAGATAGCCTTCCTTTTCCTCCATGACAGCATGTCACTACTGGCTCCGGGTGGTGTCCTCTGCATGCTGCAGCAATATAATTTCCTCTATAACCCGGGTGCCGATGATTTTCGAAGGGAGTTCATCGCGAAGTGGGATCTCCGAGAGATCCTCGACTTTGTATCGATCCGCGGCTTGTTTGATGCAGCGGACACAAAAGCAATCGCAGTCGTGGCTGAAGCAAGCGAACCTACTGACGATCGTAAGGTTCTTCATGCAATTTTCCGACGAACACCTCGCGCGCGAGCAGATCTTCGTTTCGAAGTCGATTACTATGATCTTCAATGGCATCGCCGTGGTGATCTACTGAAGGACAGTGGCGTCGTCGTCTGGCGTGCGGGTCTCTTAGGCGGGGTGCGCGTTCAAGCTGTTGTCACGCGGCTGCGAATGTGTTCGACGCTTGGCGACTTTGCAGCCAAGCATCGCTGGGAGCACGGTGAAGGGTTCATCCAAGGAGACAAGGGCCGAGGCAGTATTGTCGACTACATTACCGGAAAGCAGTTTCTGCCATCGGAAGGCTTGACGGGGAATGGCGTCGAGACGGACCAGATTAAGGTGATGCCACGAGTTCCGATCGAAGTGCCGCGTAGGGCGGAAATTTTCCGACCTCCACTTCTTCTCGTTCGCGAACAAATGGACCTACATCATAGCTTTTGGGACAAAGGCGACCTTACCTATAAAGACCAGATCGTTGGATTCTCTGGTAAGGATCCACGCCCGCTTAAAGCTGCCTCGAAATGGCTTAACAAAAACAAACTTAAACTACAGGGGTTCGTCGCGGCAAATAGTACGAAGCTTTTCACGAAAAAGGCGACAGCGATCTCCTGCAAGGATATCTATGAGCTTCCATTCCCATCCAATGGCGATTTGGACCTAAGCGAAAACGAGTCAATCGTCCTAGACGACATAGCGCTCTACTATAGAGAGTTCATGCGTCATGGCTTCGCCTCGCCAGCTGGCAAGCCGCCGACCGGAATCGATGCGTTTCGCTCGCTCCTTTGCTCTCAGATCAATGCAATTTATCGCGACAATCAACTAGTCCCACTCGAATCGCAAACTTGGCCGGGGATGAGGTGCGAACTCTTTGCATTCGGAAAGGCCAACGTCGATCTGGGCGGAATGTCAGATCTGAAGGAGCACGTCGAAGCACTTCTGCATGAAAAGCGAGGCACAAGTCTAGCGATGACCCGCATTGCGCGAATTTACGATCGAAAGTTTGTCTATCTGATCAAACCCGACAGGGAACGTTACTGGTTAAAATCAATCGCACTGCGAGATGCAGATGACCTTCTCTTTGATCTTCGCGGCCAGGGTTTTTGATGCTCGCTGACGATCCTTCAGGCGCTGCAACTGGCGCATTCGACACCGATATGCATCTACCTGGAACGTTCCTGCGTGAGATGATGCAATTCGTACTATCTTGCCTTCCACTATGGCGGGACGACCCCATTCGCCGAAAAAATGTAACGAGCGAAACGACGTTGACGAGCCAGTTGTGCAAATTTCTAAACAACCATACCCGGCGCGCCAAACTCGACCATATCAATTTTCAACCTGAGGATCCGGATACAGCAAAAGGGGGGAGGACAATTGATCTGATAGCTTCCCCGAAAGGCTGCTCTATTTGGATCAACGGCCGCCAGCATACATATTATGATCCCCTAATTCCTATCGAATGTAAAAGGCTTCCAACTCCAGACCTTAAAAAGCGAGAACGGCGCGAGTATCTTCACACCAGAAGGTCGACAACCGGTGGCGTTCAGCGATTTATGGCTGGCCTTCACGGCGGAAATTACGAAACCGCGGCTATAATTGGCTATGTTCAATCGCGAACTTCTGACGCTTGGATGGAAACCTTGAACCATTGGGTGAAGGCCTTTGTCGCTTGCACCGTAAAACCATGGACAACCGCGGATTCCATAGCAATCGAGCACCACGATGCAGTGGCCCGTACCATTTTGGGTAGATCATCACATAACCGTGTTGGGCGCCCGCCAATTGAGCTGTGGCACTTGCTGGTTGAAATGTAGGTTGTCAAGGAAACGGCTGGGGACCCTGCAAACACAGAAAGTCTTTCATCGCACGATTCGTTATGTTATAATATATCGCATAAGTTCTATTATGGAACCTACCGCTCAATGGCGGGCAGGCGAGGTCACTCTCCAGGGTTTTCTTTCGCCCGTGACGCTGCTACGTTCATTATATGTTCCGGTCATCCTTTGCGCTTCGATCTTGGGATGTATCCTCTTTTTTCGAGCTATAGACAGATGGCAGCGACATATCTGGAAAAACTAAATGATCGCCAGCGCGAGGCGATCGAGCATGGCATAGGCCTGGCCGACGGTTCAGTTGGCGGGCCACTGCTCATCATCGCCGGCGCCGGGAGCGGCAAAACCAATACGCTGGCCCACCGCGTCGCACATCTGATCGTCAATGGCGCCGATCCGCGTCGCATCCTCCTGATGACCTTTTCGCGACGCGCGGCGGCGGAGATGGGGCGCCGCGTGCAGCGGATCTGCCGGCAAGTGCTCGGCGACAATTCGGCCGTCATGGCGGACGCCATGGCCTGGGCCGGCACCTTCCACGGCATCGGTGCGCGGCTCTTGCGGATGTATGCTGAGCAGATCGGCCTCAACGTCGACTTCACGATTCATGACCGTGAGGACAGCGCGGACCTTATGAACCTCGTCCGCCACGAGCTTGGCTTCTCGAAGATGGAAACCCGGTTTCCAACCAAGGGCACATGCCTTGCTATCTATTCGCGCGTAGTCAATTCGGAAAGCTCGATCAACGAGGTTCTGAAATCGTCCTATCCCTATGTGATGGGCTGGGAGGAGCAGGTGAAGCAACTTTTCGCCGGCTATGTCGAGGCGAAACAGGCGCAGAACGTGCTCGATTACGACGACCTGCTGCTCTACTGGGCGCAGGTCATGTCCGACCCCGAGCTTGCCGACGACATCGGCGGCCGGTTCGATCACGTCCTTGTCGACGAATACCAGGACACCAACCGCCTGCAGGCGTCAATTTTGATGGGTCTCAAGCCCGGCGGCCGCGGCCTGACAGTCGTCGGCGACGATGCCCAGTCGATCTATTCGTTTCGAGCGGCGACGGTGCGCAATATCCTCGATTTCCCGAAGAAGTTCTCACCAAAACCGGCCGACGTGATCACGCTCGATCGCAATTATCGCTCAACGCAGCCGATCCTCGCGGCGGCCAACGGCGTGATCGATCTTGCCCGCGAGCGTTTCACGAAGAACCTCTGGACGGATCGGAAATCCGAACAAAAGCCGATGCTCGTCACCGTCAAGGACGAGACCGACCAGGCCAACTACATTGTCGAGCAGGTGCTGGCGAACCGCGAAGTCGGCATGACCTTAAAGCAGCAGGCGGTGCTCTTCCGGACATCGAGCCATAGCGGTGCGCTGGAGGTGGAGCTCACGCGTCAGAATATCCCGTTCGTGAAGTTCGGCGGCCTGAAGTTCCTCGACAGCGCGCATGTGAAAGACCTCCTGGCAACGTTGCGCTTTGCGCAGAACCCGCGAGACCGCGTCGCCGGCTTCCGCCTCCTGCAGATGCTGCCGGGCATTGGTCCGCAGACGGCCGGCAAGATCCTCGACACGATCGCGGCCGATCCCGAACCACTCCAATCGCTTGCGGAGATCCCGCCGCCGCCCAAGACGGGTGAGGATTGGCCCGCCTTTGTCACCTTGCTCACAGCCCTCCGCAAAGTCGAGGGCGGATGGCCTGGAGAAATCGGCCTCGCACGTCTCTGGTACGAACCGCATCTCGATCGCATTCACGAGGATGCCGATACCCGCAAGGCCGACCTCATCCAGCTCGAGCAGATCGCCGGTGGATATCCCAACCGCGAACGCTTCCTCACCGAACTGACGCTTGACCCGCCGGATGCCACCAGTGGCCAGGCCGGCGTGCCCCTGCTCGACGAGGACTATCTGATCCTCTCGACAATCCATTCCGCAAAGGGGCAGGAATGGCGCGCCGTTTACATGCTTAACGTCGTCGACGGCTGCATTCCCTCGGATCTCGGCACAGGCACGACCGCGGAACTCGAGGAGGAGCGCCGGCTGCTCTATGTCGGGATGACGCGGGCGCGCGACAAACTCACCCTTCTCACGCCGCAACGGTTCTTCACGCACGGACAGAACGCCCAAGGCGACCGTCATGTCTATGCGTCGCGGACGCGCTTCATCCCGGCCACGCTCCTGCAGTTCTTCGAGGGGACGAGTTGGCCAAAGGTCTCGGCGGCCGCCAGCGAGCGCAGCGCCAAGCAGATCCGCATCGATGTCACCGCGCGCATGCGATCGATGTGGAAATGACATGAGCGCGGACGGCGACAACCCGATAAGGAAGATCATCCATGTCGATATGGATGCCTTCTATGCGTCGGTCGAACAGCGCGACAATCCAGAGCTTCGCGGAATGCCAGTCGCCGTCGGTGGCTCAGCAGCGCGCGGCGTCGTTGCCGCGGCGAGCTACGAGGCGCGCGCCTTCGGCGTTCGATCGGCCCTGCCATCGGTAACGGCGAAAAGGCGCTGCCCGGACCTGATTTTTGTGCCGCCGCGCTTCGACACCTATCGCGCGGTCTCCGCTTAAATTCGCGAGATCTTTGCCGAACACACAGACTTGATTGAACCGCTCTCCTTGGACGAAGCCTATCTGGACGTGACCGAAAACAAGCAGGGAATTCCAATCGCCACCGAGATCGCGACAATCATCCGGGCGCGCATCAAGGAGGTCACTGGCCTCAACGCATCCGCCGGCATCTCCTATTGCAAATTCTTGGCGAAAATGGCCTCGGACCTCAACAAGCCCAATGGCCAAGCAGTAATTTTACCGAAGAATGGTCCGGGGTTTGTTGAAGCGCTCGCGGTCAAGAAATTCCACGGCGTCGGGCCGGCGACAGCCGCCAAGATGGAGCGGCTTGGCATCCTGACCGGTGCGGATCTCAAGGCAAAATCGCTTTCCTGGCTACAGGAGCATTTCGGTAAGTCGGGTGCTTGGTACTACAATATCTCCCGCGGCATCGATAACCGGGCCGTGCAACCGGATCGGCCGCGCAAGTCCGTTGGCGCCGAGGACACCTTCATTGTCGACATTGTCGATCTCGCCGCCGCCCGCGCCGAAATCCCACCGCTTGCCGCCAAGGTCTGGCGTCATTGCGGTGCCAAGGGCCTCCATGGGCGGACCGTGACGCTGAAAGTCAAATATGCCGACTTCCAGATTATCACCCGCAGCAGGACGACGTCGACGTCGATCGGCCGGCTTGATGATCTCGAAGCAATCGCGCAATCGCTCCTTGAGCCGTTGTTCCCTACGCCAAAAGGCATACGCCTGCTCGGCATCACGCTATCGTCTTTCATGGATGACGAGGAAACCGCGGCGGACCAATTGGAGTTGCAGATCTAGCCGCGCCTCCAGTCTGCAGTCGAAATCCGGACGCAGCGCCTTACATTGCAAATGCAGCGCGCCGCGAGGTGCTGTAGATGCTGATCATTCGGAGGAGCCATGTGCAACGATTACCGGCTAATGGTCGAACTGGCCTCGGTCATCGAGGAGTTCGAGCATCGCAAGATCAAGATCCGCTTTCCCGAGGGGCGTCCCAATATCGAGGCGCGCGAGGATATCAAGATCACCGATACTGCGCCGATTGTCCGGACTATCGAAGGCGAGCGCGGAGCCGGGGAACTGGTTCAGCGCCGGTGGAGCTGGCCGAGCCCGACGAGAAAACCGGTCTATAACTTTCGCTCTGAGGGCCGCGAGTTCGCCTCCAACCGCTGCCTCATCGTCGCCGATGGCTTCTACGAGTTCACCGCGCCGGCCGACCCGAAGAAGAAGCGGAAGGACAAGTGGCTGTTCCGCAAGACCGGCGAGCCCATCTTTGCCATTGCCGGCATCTGGCGCGAGACCGAGGACGTCGGCGAGGCGTTCACCATGCTGACGATGGAACCGGGGCCGGATATCGCTCCCTACCATGACCGTCAGATCGTCATTCTCGAACAGGAGAGTTGGGCCGATTGGCTCGATAGTTCGGTTTCCGCAAAGGCGTTGATCAAACCGCTTCCGAAAGGCTCCTTATCGGTGGAGCAGGTGGGGTAGATCGGTCCGATCGGAAAACAAGGCCGTTCAGCCTGAGACGGCAACATACGCCGGGCGCTTCCCATCTTCTCTCGGGCCCCTATTGCGGGCGGGAATCGCCCCATCCCGAGCTCTCGGCAGTAGTCCTCCGCAGCGCGTATCGCCTCCCGCTGGTTTGGAAAGGGGCTTTGAGGAACCCTGATTTGCCGCGCAACTGGATGAACACGCCCTTGCTGAGGACGTCGTACAGAATCTGCATGCCATCTTCGTATTTCACGATATCATATCCCGGTGGTCGTTCGGCACGAGAGAGCGCCGAGGCGGGCGGCATGAAATCATCCGTCGCGGTCCCCGGCGTGCTCAACTGTAAACGTGGCTGCAAACCCGTCGCACGGCCGCTTGTTCCCAGACGAACTGTGATTTGGGGGGTAAGAAAATGAGCAACGGTATCTTTGCACCCGACGAGCTTTCGACAATGAAGGACGTTTACGAGGAGATCACTTCGCAACCATGGTTCAGCCGAGATCCCGAGGCGAGAAGGGCGTTTGCGCGATATCTGCTCGACGCCTATCCAGGCGGGACCTATCGACCGGGCCTTGATCGACCGCTCCTCGAATCCATCGCCCGTGAGCACTACGGTCGTCGCGATCCCTGAGGGCTCGTCTCGGCGATCGCCGCGAGCGGACCTTTTAATTTCCACCACCTGTTTCCCGGAACGATCATCGATCGTCGTAAGGAGACTGCGTGAAGATTGCCACCTACAATGTCAACGGCGTGATTGGCCGGCTACCGGTGCTGCTTCGATGGCTGAAGGAGGACGCGCCGGATGTGGTCTGCCTTCAGGAACTCAAGGCAACGGACGAGACTTTTCCGCGGCGCGAGCTGCAGAACCTCGGTTACGAGGGCATATCGCACGGCCAGAAAAGCTCGAACGGCGTAGCGATACTTGCCAAGGGCACGCTTCCGGTTTTGACACGCCGCGAACTCCCGGGCGATCCCGACGATACGCACAGCCGCTATATCGAAGCAGCCATCAACGGGATCCTTGTCGGCTGCCTCTATCTCCCGAACGGCAATCCCGCGCCCGGCCCGAAGTTCGACTACAAGCTGCGCTGGTTCGAGCGCCTGCATGCCTATGCCGCCGAGCTAATCGACCTCGATATTCCGGCCCTGCTGGTCGGCGACTACAATGTGATGCCGACCGATCTCGACGTTTATGCACCGGAGCGCTGGCGCGATGACGCATTGTTTCGCCCGGAGGTTCGCGAGGCCTATGGCGATCTCGTCGCGCAAGGGTGGATGGATGCGATCCGTCATCTCCATCCCGATGAGCGCATCTACACATTCTGGAAATATTGGAGACATTCCTTCGAGCGCGATGCAGGGCTGCGGATCGATCATTTCCTGCTCAGCCCGACCATCGCACCGTGGCTGAGGTCGGCCAGTGTCCGACGCACGCCGCGAAGCTGGGAGCACACCAGCGATCACGCCCCCGTCATGATCGAGATCGATCTGCCGGCGGATGCGGATTAGGCGGGCGGCTGAGAAACCATCCGTCTCTCGCGTGACCGTGCTGTCCGCCTTGCCTCACGCAGTTCCTCGATGGTGGGGAGCCACCAACCTCGTTGACGCTCCCTTTCCGTCGGCTCGACCTTTGACGCCCACGTGTGGATAAGCTCTTCGAGCGAGGGAACGCGCCAGGCTCCCCAGACGCGATCACCGTGAAAGTCCGGATAGAGATCGCTGATCTCACCTGGGTCGACGAGCTCACCGGTGACGTCGTCCACGACGATGATACCATAGAGCGCGGTCGCGACCGGACGATCCAGTGGCGGCAGATCCTCGGCCGGAAGCGGGATGCGTCTCCGCTTTCGCTCGGCTGTGCGACGGCGGGCTATTCTTTCTTCATCGGTGCCCTTGCGCGCTTCGGCGCGCTTGCGCCTTTCCTCTGGCTCGCAGCGCTGCGCCTCCGCTTCAATGGCCTGCCAGTGATCGACAAGATCGTCATAGGAAGAAAAGGGCACGCGCCAGGCCTTTTCGGCGCCGTCCCACCGGGCGAAGGGAACTTGCCGGATTTCCTCGACGAGTTTGCGCGAATAGGGCGTCCTAACGCGAAACCCGTCCCTGTCGACGCTGAGATAGGGGCTGAGGATTGGTTCGAAGGCATAGGCGTCCCTCCCCTTCGCTTCGGCATAGGGGTCGAGGCGGGATTGCTCTCTCGCCATCCAGCGATCGATGCGTCGGCGGGCCGTCTTGCCAGGGAGGATCCACGCCTTTCGCCGGTCACTCCAGCGAGCCCGCGGGAACGTCTCGCGAAACCGCTGCACCGTCATCCGGTCGAACGGGAACGCGACGGCGGCATGCTCGCCGTCCTCTTCGGCCTTATGGCCGATCTCGCGTTCCTCGTCCATGGCGTCACCGTGCTCAGGATAGCAGGCACTCAGTGCTTTGTATGCCGATCGCCCCGGTCGCCTTCACCGGGCTTGGCCTCGGTTTTCGCCTTGTGGCGGCGGTCGGCGGACAGGGATCGTCCGACATTGACGCTTTCCTTGAACTGGCCCTTCTCGTCACGACGGACATAGCGCCTGTCGGTTCCGGTATCGATGGTCTCACGCTTCGTCATTACAATATTCCTTTCCGGTGGTGGTCCGGGAAGAACGCACGGAACGGCAAGAAAGATGCAGCGAATCAAGGACATATTGCAGACTCGCAATGAGGGAGGCGCGCCGCCCCTAAGTCATTGATTTCCGATTCATTTTTGAATCGGAACAAATTCGCAAGTGATTCGCTTGACTCGCGTTGGTTGCGTCGAGTCGGGAGTTTCGAGATGGCCCAGCGTGCTCAGTGGAAAGGCTTCATCAAATTCGGCGAGGTGAGCTGTGGCGTCGGTCTATACACGGCGGCGAGCACCTCCGAGCGCATCTCCTTCCACACGATCAACAAAAAGACCGGCAACCGCGTCAACCGCATCTTTATCGACAGCGATACCGGCAAGGAAGTCGACCGCGAGGACCAGACCAAGGGCTTCGAGATCGAGAATGGCCAATACATCATGATCGATCCCGAGGAGGTCGCTGCGACGATCCCGGAAAGCAACAAGACGCTGACGGTCGAAGCCTTCATTCCCTGCGCCGGCGTCGACGACGTCTATTTCGACAAGCCGTATTATCTCGTGCCGACCGATCGGGTCTCCTCCGATGCCTTCACTGCGCTGCGCGACGCTATGGAGAAATCCAAAGTCGCTGCGGTGGGGCGCACTGTCCTGTTCCGCCGAATACGGACGGTGCTGATCCGTGCGCATGGCAAGGGGATGATCGCCACGACCATGCAATACGACTACGAGGTTCGCTCGTCGGATAAGGCGTTCGAAGAGATGCCAAAACTGAAGATCAAGGGCGAGATGCTGGATCTTGCGAAGCATATCATCGCGACGAAGAAAGGGACCTTCGATCCGGCCGAATTCGACGATCGTTACGAAGCGGCAGTTGCCGAGCTGGTGAAAGCGAAGATCGAAGGCAAGGCGTTGCCGAAGCGCAAGGAGGTCAAGGTCTCGAAACCCGACGACCTGCTGGCCGCGTTGCGCGAGAGCGCGAAGATGCTCAAGGCCGGCGACGACAAGCCGAAGCGCGCCGCCGCCAATGCCAACAAGGGCACCGGTCGCAAGCCGGCAGCCCGGTCGGCGGCCTCGAAGGCGCGCAGCCCGGCCGCCGCGCAGCGTAAAGCTGGTTGAGGAGAGAACTCATGGCACCGCGCCCTTATTGGAAAGGCTATCTGAAGCTCTCTCTCGTCACCTGCCCTGTGTCCATGTCGCCGGCGACGTCGGAGAGCGAGAAGGTCCGCTTCCACACCTTGAACAAGGCGACCGGCAACCGTGTCGCCTCACAATATGTCGATGCCGTCACCAGGAAGCCCGTCAAATACGACGACGAGGTGAAGGGTTATGCCCGCGGCGAGAACGACTACGTGCTCCTCACCGACGACGATCTCGACGCCGTCGCCCTTGATACGGTCAAGACCATCGACATCGAGAAATTCGTGCCACGCGACAGCATCGAATGGATTTATCTGGAAAAGCCGCATTATCTGGTGCCGGAGGATCCGGTCGGTCATGAGGCGTTCGCCGTCATTCGCGACGCGATGGCGGCCGACAAGGTGTTCGGCGTCTCCAAGCTGGTGATTGGCCGGCGCGAGCGCGCCGTCGTGCTCGAACCGCGCGGCGAGGGCATCGTGCTCTGGACGCTGCGTTTCGGCGACGAGGTTCGGCCGGAGGAATCCTATTTCGAGGATATCGACGATAAGGCCGACCCCGAGCTTATTCCGTTGGTGCAGAAGTTCATCAAGCAGCACACGAAGGAATGGTCGCCCGACATGGTATCCGACCCGGTGCAGGACGCCCTGCTCGATATCATCGCCAAAAAGAAGAAGGCGCTGAGACCATCGCGAAAGGGCAAGGCCAAGGGCGACGACCGCCCGTCGGGCGGGAATGTCATCGACATCATGGATGCGCTGCGCAAGAGTCTCGCCGCAGGCGAGAAAGGCAAGCGTGCATCCTGAATTCTTCGCGCAAGGCACCTATGTTCGGACTCTCCGCATGTGATGGACACCGATGAAACGAAAGCGCCAATCCGCCATCCCCCTTTACGACGAGTCCCGCGAGACGCTGCAGTCGCGTCCGGTGCGCAAGCGCCACCCCGAGCAGCCGAGCCTGCCGTTCGATCCGATGCCCGACCGCGTTGAGCCATGCCTCGCCCTGCTCCGGTCGACGCCGCCGGAAGGCCCTGACTGGCTGTACGAACTCAAATGGGACGGCTATCGCCTGGCCATTCATATCGAGCCGAAGGGCGTGCGGATCATCACACGCGGCGGCCATGACTGGACCCACCGCTTTCCCGTGATCGCCGCGGACGCCAGGAAACTTGGCGTGGGGACCGCCATCCTCGATGGCGAAGCCGTTGTCCTCAACAAGGCGGGTCATTCGGATTTCGGAGCGCTGCAGCGCTCGCTTGGTGGGCGCGGCGGAAAGCGCGCCTCGACCGAAGCAGTGTTCTTCGCCTTCGACCTCCTCTATTTCGACGGCCACGATCTGGCCAGGACCGAGCTCGCCGTCCGCCGGCATCTGCTCGAAGACTTCCTCGACGGAACGGTTGGCGCGGTGCAGCTCTCGGAGGAAGCTCATGGCGGCGGAACGGAGCTTCTGGCAAACGCCTGCAGAATGGGTCTTGAGGGCATCATCGCCAAGCATCGCGATCGTCCTTATCGGTCCGGCCGCACCGGCGACTGGATCAAGATCAAGTGCATCCAGAGCGAGAGCTTCATGATCGTCGGCTACGAGCAGTCGGAAGCGGCACGCGGCGGCATCGGGAGCCTGTTGCTGGCGGCTCGCAAGGGCGACGGCTGGGTGTCGGTCGGCTCGGTCGGGACGGGCTTCAAGACCGCCGACGCCGAATATCTGCGCAAGACGCTCGACAAGCTCAAGACCAAAAAGCCGGTCGTGCCTCTGAAGGGAAAGAACTACGTCTTCGCCCAGCCGACGCTCATCGCCGAGATCGAGTTTAGAGGCTGGACCGACGACGGCAATCTACGCCACGCCTCCTACAAGGGGCTGCGCGAAATCCAGGACAATGCCGCGGTGTTCGATAGGGCCGCGGCGGGCGGCCGCCGCTGATCATCGCTGCCGATCCAGATCGGCGTGATCGAGTCCGAAGTGATCGAGCACCAGTTGCAGATTGCGCCGATTGGATTTGAAGTAGACGTCGAAGACGTCGCCGAGCACCGGCACGCTTCCGGCAACCGTATCGAAGCCCACATTGACCAGCATCCTGAAGAGCGTCTCCTTCGGCACGCCGAGACGGCGTGCCTCGTTGACGATGAAGAGGCTGACAGCGGCAGCGCCGAAGTCGCCGATGCCGGGGATCAGGCCAAGAACGGAGTCGGCGCCAAGCGAGACGCCCGTGCCCGGAATTCTCAAGGCGGTATCCATCAACCTGGCCAAGCCCCGTATCCGGCGAAGACGCATCAAGTGATCGATCGGGATGTCATGCTTCATGCCGGATCGCGATCCCCCTGCCCTGTCCCGCGCTCATGCAGCGGCCTTTTGCTTGCCGAGCCGCTTGATGGCTTGATCCAACGGACGCTGTCCATCGCAATAATCCTCCCAGGCTGCCGTTTTCTTCAGAAGCGCCGGGACCGTGCGGATCGTGAAGCGCTTCGGATCGAGGTCGGATTTGACCTGCGTCCAAGTGAGCGGCATCGAGACGGTGGCGCCCGGCCGCGCGCGCGGTGAAAGCGGCGCCACGGCGGTCGCCATGCGATCGTTGCGCAGGTAGTCGAGGAAGATCCGCCCACCGCGCAGGCTCTTGGTCATCTTGATCAGATATAGGTCCGGATTGTCGCGGGCCATCTCCTGGCAGACGTCATGCGCAAAACCCTTGGCCTCCGCCCAGGACAGCGGCTTGCGTTTGTTGATGGCGAGCGGTGTGACGACATGGAGCCCCTTGCCGCCGGTGGTCTTGCAGAAGCTGATGAGACCGAGATTGTCCAGCCGGTCGCGCATCTCGCGCGCGGCAGCGACGACCGTGGAGAAATCCACGTCAGGACCGGGATCCAGATCGAAGACGAGGCGGCCCGGCACCTCCGGCTGGCCGGGCTCGCAGTTCCAGGGATGCAGTTCGATGCCGCCGATCTGGGCGATGGCGACCAGCCCTTCGACGCGATCGACCTGCAAATACGGCTTCTTGTCGCCGAAGACCTTGACCAGTTCCAGCAGGTTCGACGTGCCGGGCATGGCGTGCCGCTGGAAGAACTGCTCGCCGCCGATCCCGTCGGGCGCGCGAATGATCGAACATGGCCGGCCCTTCACATGGTCGATGAGCCAGGAACCGACGGCCTCGTGATAACGGGCGAGATCTTCCTTGGTGACCGGCTCGCCATCGCCGGCGTCCGGCCAGAGCGGCTTGTCGGGATTGGAGATGAGCACGCCCATGACCTCGGCTTTTGCGCCCTTGCGGCGGCTGGGCTTTTCCTTTGCGACGGCCGCCGGGTCTGGTGTCTCGGCCTTGATAGGCGAAGAAGGTTTCTCGGCCTCGACCTCCGCCGCCGGTTTATCTTCCCGCAGGCCCTTGAAGGCTGCCTGGCGCACAAGGCCGTCCGCAGTCCAGCCGGCGAACTCGATCTCGGCGACGAGTTCGGGTTTCAGCCAGACGACTTCTTTTTCCTTCTTTGGCGCACCGATCCCGGTGAAGGGAGATGTGTCCGTCTCCACGGCTTTCAGCATGGGCAGCAGCGTCCCGACGGTCTTGGCGCCATAGCCCGTTCCCACCCGGCCGACATAGACGAAATGGTTCCCGCGGTTAACGCCGACCAGCAGCGAGCGGAATTTGCCGTTTGTCTTGGCGTAGCCGCCGATCACGACCTCGTGGCCCGCCCGGCATTTTGATTTCGCCCAGGTGTCGGTGCGGCCGGATCGGTAGGGCGCGTCCGCCTGCTTGGAGACGATGCCCTCCAGCGAGAGCTTGCACGCGGACCGCAGCACCGCATCGCCCCCGGTTTCGAAATGCTCCACGAAGCGCAGATGCGGGTCGTCGGTGGCATCTCCGAGAAGATCTCGCAGCCGCGATTTCCGCTCGGTCAGCGGTTTTTCCCGTAAATCCTCGCCGCCGTCGAACAGCAGGTCAAAGGCGAAATAAACGAGGTTACCTGTGTTCTTCTCCGACAATGCCGCCTGTAGCGCGGCGAAGTCAGGGGCACCATTGTCGTCGAGGGCACAGATCTCGCCATCGATGATGCAGTCGGGAAGCGACGTGGCAACCTCGGCGATCTCGGGATATCTGGCGGTCCAGTCCAGGCCCTTGCGGGTCTTCAGCGTCACCTTCCCGTCGGAGACCCGCATCTGGATGCGATAGCCGTCGAACTTGATCTCGTGCAGCCAGCTGTCGCCGGCGGGCGGGCGGTCCAGCGTCTCGCAAAGCTGCGGCGGGATGAAGTCGGGCAGGTCGGCGGCCGTGGAAGTCGCAACATCTTTGAGGGTCTTCTTCTTCCGCTCATCAGCGGCGAGGCCGTGCTTGCTATCCCAGACGGCATCTGCCTCGACATCGCCGCTCGCCATGATGAACGGCTTCGGCTTGCGGCCCTTGCCGGCGGCGATCTGATCCATCGTGCGCCCGGATGCGACGGAGGTCATGTTCTCATCGAGGATTGCCGCGCCGTTCTCTCCCACCGAATGGTCGTCATGGTGCTTGATCAGCAGCCAATTGGTGCGCTTGCCACCGTCGCGGTCGTGACGCATCCGAACGAGCACGAAGCTTCCGTGCAGCCGCTTGCCGTGCAGCACGAACTTGAAGTCGCCCTTCTTCATCGCCTCTTCCGGCGACTTGCCGCCCTCCGGCTCCCAGTAGCCCCGATCCCAGAGCATGACCGTGCCGCCACCATATTGGCCCTTCGGGATCGTGCCTTCGAAATCACCATAGTCGAGCGGGTGGTCCTCGACCTCGACCGCGAGCCGCTTGTCGCTCGGATCGAGCGACGGCCCCTTGGTTACCGCCCAGGATTTGAACACGCCGTCGAGTTCGAGGCGGAGATCGTAATGGAGCCGGGTGGCATCGTGCTTCTGGATGATGAAACGTAGCCGGTTCGACGGTTTGACCTCGGTCGATCCGCTCGGTTCCTGCGTCTGCCTGAAATCCCGCTTCTTCTTGTAGGTTGAGAGCTTGTCAGCCACCATCATCGACCTCGTTCGATTTCGCATTGCCGATCCCGACAGAAGGTCAGGCCACGTCGAGACGAAAACCCCCCGCGAAGGATTCTTGTTCCCGCCGCGCCGCGCATGTCAGGTTGCGAGTATCTCGCGTGGCGAATATGCTCGCGGTCGGCGAAACGCCGCTCAGCTTACGAGGATCTTCATGGCGATTGGTACGGTCAAGTTTTTCAATCAGGACAAGGGTTTCGGGTTCATCACGCCCGACGACGGCGGACAGGATGTCTTTGTCCATGTCTCCGGCGTGATCGCCGGCGGGCCCCTGCGCGACGGTTCGAAGGTCAGTTATGACCTCGGCCAGGACCGCAAGACCGGCAAGTCGAAAGCGGAAAACGTTCGCGCGCTCTGATCGACGCGGCAAGGGCGGCGGCTAGTCGATGCCCCCGCCGAGCAATTCAGGGGTAACGGGATCTGGCTCGCCGGCAAAGAAGCGCTCGAGGGCCAGACGAAACCTCTCGCCCTCCTCGCCGGCAGCTTTGCTGAACGGCGTCATCGACGAGCGGAATTTTAGGTCATCAGGCGAGCCGAAAATCTCATGGGCGGAACGGCCGGCTACCCCGAGCACCGCATCGACCGCTCGCGCCAATCTGTTGGCCAGCACGGGATGCCGGAGATAGTAGCAGGCCTCCGCGATAGAGGAAATTCCATAGAAGTTCGCAGTCGGAGACCGCCGCAGCGCGCCCGCGTCCTCATGCTTCGGGGGAATTGGCGCGCGCCCATGCCTCTGGACGCCTGCCCTTGATAATCTGCTCGATTTGCGATCGACATTCTTCCGGGTAGAATGTGACGGGGTTGCGGGACAGGCAAACAAAGACGGTCGCCATATCGGCGGCGATTACCTCGTCCACGCCGAATAGCTCCGTGAGGTCGAACCCGCCATGAGTGTCTGCGTTCCACCATGCCAGGATGAAGTTGGCCACCTTGCGAGATTGGCCGGTGTCGCCGCGACCGATCTTCAGCAGTCGCTCGAAAGCGGCGCGCTCATGTGCACTCATCCCCATATTTGCCCCTCCGTCACGTCTTGATTATTTACAGCAGAACTTAGGACTTTCGCTACAACCATGAGACAATTCGTTCCGTTATACGTGCACCTCATCGATCCTTAAAAATTTAAACTACCGCTTGAGCTCCTCCTTTATGAAATCGCCGATATGACTCGGCGTCAACGTCCGGTTTCGGAGTCCTTCTGCGATCGCCCCACGATTTCTTTGAATTTCGCTCGTTGTGCTGGCGTCTAAGACTTCATGTCTTCGGCCAGTTCGTCAAGCTCGGCTTGACGCTCGATTTCGCTTGCGGCGATCTCTTCATCGTAGTCTTTCTGGACTCGGGCAAGATACCCCTCACGCTGCGCATCGGCAGTGTCGCGCTGGTGATAAGCCTGCGCCATCGCTCTGGTATGGAACGTTTTGTATTGCTCTAGAGGTGCTGGCCATGGGGTGCGACCAGGAGACGCTCGCATGTGGCCTACCTCTTTCAGAACGTCGGCCTCGACCTTCGATAGTTGGGCATCGGCCTCTTCGAGATCACGATAATTTCGGTCCCGCTGCGCTGGCAGTTTCTCTAGCCTCTCCCGGATGCGAGCCATGTTCGTTTGCACTGGATACGAATCCACGCCGTGGCCCGGATAATATTTTTGAGCGAATGCCGCAGGGTCGCGCGCAAACTCGTTCCAACGCGCTTCATATTGCAGGGCGTTGAACTCCGTCGCGTCGATCCAACCTCTCGCCTCCTGGACTTTCATTTGCGCAGCCCGGATGCGGGCAGCTAGCCTCTTAGGAATGGGAGGCAATGACAAAGGTAGCTCCATCTCATCGAGAGTGATTTAAAGGCACAACAATAGAAGTTCTTCAAAATTGCGATTTCGTTCATGGGTCTTTGGGCCGGGATGCCGCTAGTAATCGTTTAAGCTGCGCATCCATTCGAGCATCGCGCTCCCCGAAGGTGATCGCGAATTGCTCTCCAGTTGGGCTGTTTACAAGTGCAGCCAGATTGCGAAGGTTAAGGTGAAGTTGCTCGACGCGAGGCATGAGCGGACGCAAGACCTTCGCGTCAACTCGAACAAGTCGACCGGCGAACTCGCCTGAACCGATTTCCCAGCGCACGAGGGTACGCTCTGGGCCAAAGCGGATAATTGGATTGTGTGCCCAGGTATTGCGCACGTCTGCGAGGATCTCAACCTCCGTCATGAGCGCATTGAAAGGGCCGGCGAGTTCCGCATGCAATTTGGCATGGAGCGTCTCGCGGACAAGGCGGACCCGTTGCTTTAGACCGGCCGTCTGCTTGTAAAATTCTTTCCGGCGCTTCACCTCGCTTCCAGGTTTTCCAAGAATATACAGAGTGAAGAGATCGACCTCGATGTAAGCTGTCCAGGCCATCATCTCACCGAGAAGGGCGATCTCGTCATTGGGAATGTCATTGATGGGGTATAGAGGGTCTAGAAAATGGATTGGAGATCCGTTCTTGGAATTTCTAAACAATAAACCGCAGAAACACCATTACATACCTATCTTTTACCTAAAAAGATGGGCTTTAGCTCCTGACCTGAGCAGGAATGAAACCCTTCCGCTCGCCAGGGTTAGCACCCGGACCTGCGAAGATTTGGAGGTTTACCGCTTTGGCAAACTCCAGAGGCGGCTCCTTGTTGTCGAGGACTATTATCTGCATAGAAGGATTGAGAGCCGCTAGGCTCTCCCAGAATTTCGGCTCGATTGTTGGCTCAATGCGGTCACTTTCCGCTTCAACGACAGATTGCCCACCACGCTGTTTCACGGTCGTCAAAGGAGAGTCAAGGACGAGAAACCCCGGATGAGGCCTCCCGCGGCTGTGACAATACCTCAACAACGCGACCGAAAGGGCAGCGTGGAGCACAGCGCGGAATCCCTTCCCATGTGCGCGGCGGAACTTGCCATTGACCTTGATGTCGTACTGGCTTTCCTCGAACTCTACCCTGACATCGTCCTTCCAAGACCAATCTCTCAGGACAGCTTCGATCTCCTTGCAGAGTTCCGTCGTCGCCATCGGGTCGAGAGGAGCCCATTTCAGTTTTTTCGGCGGTTCCTCGATGGCCCGTTCAAGCTCTGCCTTCAGCCCCTCTAGCCGGGCCGCTTCAGTCCGGTCGGCACGGGTCGACTGTAGTTCAAGCCGCCGCTTGACCAACTGGTCAAGCGAGGCCTTGGTTTGTTGTCGTGCTGGAGCCAAAACGACGTCCTGGAGCCTGTCGATCTCCCTTAGCCGGTCCGCGTCCTCGCGAGCACCTTTGTGCCAACCGTCACGCCGTTTTTGTAAGTCCGATATGGCGTTCTTGAGATCGGCCTGCAAGCCGCGTATTTTAGCCGCTTCGGCCGACGCCGAAGCGTAAACCTCATCGGAACTGAACTTAGGTCCCGGCTGATCCGGGTGATCGTGTTCAGCGCCTTCGAGCGCCTGTCCGCAGAGAGGACATGCGCTAGTCTGCAAGCCGTCCAGGTAATAGGAACCCTCGGCAATGAAATCGAGGCGCTGAAGGTCTGATGAGTACCTGTCGTCTAACAAACGGTAGCGGGTGAGCATCGCGTCGAGGGCGACGACTTGGGTCTCTGACTTCACAAGAGACTGGTAGACGGCCACGCGCTCCGAATGCAATCGCGTCCGTTCGGTGGCGTTCTGCTCCAAGGTGTCCGACAATCTTGCTATGGTACCTTCGAGACGCTCTATGCTCTCTTCCTCTTCAGCTTCCACATGATCCTTCAACCGGGCATGCAAGGGAGCAAGAAGGTCGGCGAGGAGATCGCGCTGCGCCTTCAGCTTGGCGGATATGATCTCGCGCTTCTCTTGGGCAACGATGCTCGCGTCGTCCTTTCCGGTCAGGAGATAGGAAAACATTCGTTTTTCAGCGGTGTCACTGAACCCACCCCTTAAAATCGGGGAACTTTCGGTTATAATGGCCTCTTCATCGACGAGGAAGATCGGCAACAAAGTGCGGATTGACAGGCGTTGAATCTCGCCGTCACTATTCTTCCTCAGCTTCACCGTCTCTGGCAGACCAAAAAAGGGAAACACCCTCGCGGTGACATCTGGATCAACAGATCGCCCTTGACGTTTCGACGCCAAGGTCTCGCCCTGATTGTTGCCATTCCGGATATGGTCATCTGGAGATCGGGGGAGTTCGAAATAGTCGTCGCTGATCAAGTCGCCAATGGGCTGGGAGTAGGCAATGACTTCGCCACCCTGAAGGCTCCGCTCCAAGGTAAGGACATCGTCCGCTTCGTTCCTGAACTCGAGCCATACAGTCTCGTATGCGGCGGCTTCGTCTATCGTCTTGGTCAGCTGATCGGCACCCAAGACATAGTCGACCAGTCTCAGGAGATAGCTCTTTCCGGTGTCGGAATCGCCGGACACAACGTTGGGGCCAGGATCAAAGCGGATCACCGCGTCAATCTGTCCTCGCCCAGTCATCCTTATCTCGGCAATACGAGACATTACAGATCAACGTCCTTCAATGCTGAGAGTGTGTCGAATTCTGCGCCCCATTCTCCAACTTGTGCGGCCATGTACGACTGCAAGCGTTCGTCGGTATAGGAATCGAACCGCTCGGCGAGCCATTTTGCCCGATCGCGAAGTCCTTCGGCGTATGACGTTTTGAGAAGGCCTACAAAAGCAGACGTGAGGTCCGAGCCCGAATAGTAGATTCCCAGATCGGTCATGTTTCTGATTACCAGCTCGCGAGCGCACATGAGCGACAGACCCGTGTCGACGACCTGGCGCTTGATCACCCATTCCGCCCCGCGGTTAGGCACCGCGGGATGAAGGCTTGGGTAGGACGTGTCGACGTCGCCTGAGTGGACGAGCAGATAGTCGTAACTTATCAGCCTTTGCACGTCGAATAAGGCCGGGCGAGACGCCGATAGAATGAACAGGAGCCTGAAACCACATTCGACTGGCGTATTGAACAAGCGCGGCGGTTGCGGTCTCGGCGCAAGCTTTGCCGCCTCACTCATTCTGGCACCACTTGGCGATGCCGTCATTGGCAAGATGATGGCATATACCTTCGCGATCCAATGGCTTGAGGTGAGGGTCGAGGACATGACCGCTAACAACCTGCGCCTGCGCGGCATTGATCGTCAAACGAAGGCGTTCGTGTCCGCTGGAAGCGGGACCGTTATAGGTATGATAGAGGCCGTCGCCAAATTGCGACACCAGATCGTGGAAAAACTCGACTTGCTGCATTTGATCGTGGGCGAGACGCTTTAGGCCCTCAGCGCTATAGAACGTGATGCGCGACCGCTCGAACAACGTGGCCGATTTTGAATGGCCCGCGAAATCTGCCTCTGCCCTCACGGGAGCGGAGATCATTTCGCTGATCACTTCGAAGAGCTGCTGAACGTAGGTCCGCTCCTCTTCTGTTATGGACGACGGCGGTGCGGGAGCGGGCGGTCGCTCGATCAATGGCTTGCCGAACACGATGTCATGAAAATTGGTCTGAGCATGCTCTTCGAGTATATCCAGGGGTTGCTTCACCTTGACAATCGAGAGGTCTGCCTTCTTTACGAAATCCAGCAACTTGCCTTCAAGCTTGATCTTGGTTTTCTTGGCGATTCCTTCTGCACAATATTCGTCCCAATTCGCGATCAGCTCATCTTTCAACTTCTTGGGATCATCGACTAGGTCCTGCAAGTCACCGGTTACGCCCTTCCGCGTCACAAACCAGTATTCTTTCGGCAGCGTGTATTTTCCGATGGATGCGAAATAGAGTACCTTCCCTATCTCCTCGAACGCGACCCCTTTACCGATTTTGTTGGCGTAGCGCTTGCACTGGTAGAGATGCCAAAATCGGTCGGGAGCCCCGGGCTTACCAAACCAAACGACGATGTCACGTCCTTTGTCCCCCGCCCCTCCACGTTGCTGGACATCGGTCACGCCGGGCAGCTTCTCCTTGAGGTAGCCATGAGCCCATTCGAGAACGAACCGCTCGAAGTCATCGGCGCTGAACAAACCCAAGCGATCTAAGGGTTTCACCGGTAGTCCGTATCCGACGCCGACACCCAGAAGCCTAGCATTCGCGCCGGGCCACTTGGTCGGAATGTCAACGGGCTTGAGTTGGTCTGTCAAAAAAGTCCTCCGGAGAGTATGCTCATTACAGTGCCCGCCCCAACGACACAAGCCAGAGGTGTAGCCCCACCTGTTCGAACTCCCCCACGAAATGGCGTTTCGCTCGGCATAGCCATCTCCGATCAGGAGAGCAGGAACGCCAAACTTTCTAAATGTCAGGATTCGCGGTTTGACCTACAAGCCGACAGATATAGCACTCGAGCCTCAGAAAACAGGCGCTGCATCTGCGGAACCGGCACTCATCTTTTTAGCCAAAGTTCCGAGGTCCTCTCCACCAAGACGCGGTCGGCCGGGAAGACCCGCTTCTGAAATGCCAGCAGGTCATCAAAGCTGCCCTGAAGCCACTGCCGGTATTCGTCGCGATGGAGCAGCACCGGCATACGCTCGTGAACCGGCGCGACCGCCTCGTTGGCATCGGTCACGACGCCGGAATAGACCGGCCCCCACTCATCGCTGACGCGCCAGAGGCCCGCCAAGCGAAGATCGGTTCCTCGCGAACACTGAACCAGGTTCTCGTCATCTTGCCTTTCTTAAGCACGTCATCCCGGCGCCGTGAAGCCTTGGACGGCGGTGTGCCGCTTTGCCATCGATCCCGTGTTCGCAGGACCTCGAACTTTTCGGACGGCGGCGGCTCGCGGTATTGGAACGCAATGACATCCTCGATCGATCCATGAAGCCAACGCTCGTATTCGTCCGGCTTCAGCAGGACCGGCATCCGATCGTTCAGGGGCCTGATCTTCTCGTTCGCCTTCATCGTCATGCCTGCGAAGACGGGTCCGAACTCCGGCGTGTTGCGGCAGAAGCCGGCCCAGGCGACCAGCGGCTGGCGATGAAGCGAGAACCACGTCCTCGTCTTCGACCCTTTGACCCGTCAGGATTGGCAAAGTGTGTTAGCGCTATCAGGCATCGATACTTGGCGTCGACGACAAGCCGATCCCACAGCGGATTGGTGAGGTCGGCAACGAGGCCAATGCGCCCCGGCGGCTCGCCTTTATGGCGCATCTCGCTGGTCTGCCGGGGAAAGCCCCAGGTTGGGGATTTCAGGAGGCGCAGGCCATCCTTTTCGAGCACGATCAGGCCAGGGGTGCCCTCGACGGTCTCGGAAGGAACGCTCGCTACCGAGGAAAGATTGACGCCGAAATGCTCGACGATTTCCTCAATCGGCCGAGATATAGAAAACAGGCGCGACAATTTCGGCCTCCGATCCAGTTTGGTTCCCCAAACTATCATGGGAACATACGAGGAACAATTGTCGGCCCTCGCGACGGCGAACCGCATAAGTTTTTTTGAAGTCGGCAAGCGCGTCGCCTCCGACCTCATGTCAATGATTCGCAAGCAAGAATCCCGCGCGGGCAAAAATGTGAGACAATTTTCCTATTTTCGGGTGGCTTGACTCTTTTTGCCGTGAGGAACAGATACAGAACAAATAGACCTGTACGACATGATGTCGCCTGCCAACACGAACCCGCTGGAGTCCGTGAACGATGAATGCTGCCCGAAACAGGGTGATAACCGAGCTGAGAGAGCGCATCGCCTCGATGGAGAGCCCTGCCTCGCGCAAAGCCGGTGCGTTGCCGTTTCAAGTGGCGGAGGTCGATGCCGCCCTGCCCGGCGGCGGTCTTGCCTACGGCGCGCTTCATGAGGTCTCGGGTGGCGGGGCCGGCGCGGTCGATGGCGCGGCGGCCGCGCTGTTCGCCGCCGGCATCGCGGCTCGAACGACGGGACCGATTGTCTGGTGCCTGACACGGCCGGACCTGTTTTTTCCGGCGCTGGCTCAGGTGGGACTGCATCCCGACCGCGTCTATTTCGTCGAGAGCGACAAGGAGGAAGATGTCCTGGCCAATGCCGAGGAGGCGCTTGCCTATGGCGGGCTCGGCGCCGTCGTCGCCGAGCTGGTGCGTCTGCCGATGGTGGCGAGCCGGCGGCTGCAGCTTGCCGCCGAAAAGACCGGGGCGATGGCGCTGGTTGTCCGGCGCTGGCGGCGGCCGACGGAGGCATCGGACTACGGCCAGCCGACCGCCTCGACCACACGATGGCGGGTGAGCGTACTTCCATCCGAGGAGTTACCGGTCCCTTGCGTCGGACGGCCGAACTGGCTTGTGGAAATTATGCGCGTGAAAGCGGGCGAGTGCGCTGAGTTTATCGTTGGAGCCTGTGATGCCTCGGGTCGTATCGATCTATCTACCGGACCTGCCCACCGACAGGATCAGGCGGGCCGATCCTTCGCTGCCGGCTGAGCAGCCCATCGCCGTCATCGCGCGCAGCGGTTCCCGGCGCTGGGTGGCCGCGGCCGACGCCGCCGCGCGGAAGGTCGGCGTGACGGTCGGGATGCCGGCGGCAAAAGCGCAGGCGCTGTTTCGCGATCTTATGCTGATCGATGCCGATCCGGCGGCCGACGCCGCTGCATTGGAACGCATCACGCTCTGGGCGCTGACGCAATATTCGCCGATCGTCGCGATGGATGCGCCAGACGGGATCGTGATGGACACCGAAGGCGCCGACCATCTGCAGGGCGGCGAGCAGCTCATGTTGACCGCGACCGCCAACCGGTTCCGGGGCAAATCCCTGACGGCCCGCGTCGCCATCGCCGACACCTGGGGCGCGGCGCATGCCTGCGCCCGTGTCATCGCCCGCGAAACCGTCATCGTGCCGCCGGGCGAAACGGCGCGCGCGGTCGAGCGTCTTCCAATTTCCCTGCTGCGCCTGCCCGAGCAAATCGTCGGCGATCTCAGAACTCTTGGCTTCCGAACGATCGGCCAGCTTTCCGCGACGCCGCGCGCGCCCCTCGCCCTCCGCTTCGGGCCGGAAATCGGCCGTCGGCTCGATCAGATGTATGGGCGCATGGCCGAGCCCATCGATCCCATCCGCACCCCGGATATTGTCGAGGTCAGCAAGGCCTTCGCCGAGCCCATCGGCGCGGCCGAGACCATCAACCGCTATGTCGCCGGCCTGGTGACGCAGCTCGTCGAAAAGCTGCAGCGCCGGGGGCACGGCGTTCGCCGCACCGACCTCATCGTCGAAAAGGTCGACGGCACACGACAGGCCATTCGCGCCGGCACGGCCAAGCCCTCGCGCGACGTCACATGGCTCACCAAGCTGTTTCGAGATAGGACGGAGAAGATCGAGCCCGGCTTCGGCATCGAGCGGCTGACGCTGGTCGCCGTCATGACCGAGCCGCTGGAAGAAGTTCAGAGGGCGTCCTCGCTGGTCGAAGACCAGATGACGGACGTCGTCCCCCTCATCGACGTCTTCGCCAATCGCGGCCAGCGGGTCTATCGCGTGATGCCGGTGGCAAGCGACGTTCCGGAGCGCAGCGTGCGGCGGATCGATCCTGCGGCGGTCGCCGCCGGCGCGACGTGGACCCAGCATTGGCCGCGGCCGGTCCGCCTGCTTTCCCGGCCGGAGCTGATCGAGGTGATCGCGCTCATGCCCGACCACCCTCCCGTATCCGTCACCTGGCGGGGCAAGCGCCGGCGCGTCAAGCGCGCCGACGGCCCGGAGCGTATATTCGGGGAATGGTGGACACGCGACGCGGAATATGAGGCGGTGCGCGACTATTTCGTCGTCGAGGACGAAACCGGCGAGCGCCTGTGGATCTTCCGCAGCGGCGACGGCGTCGATCCGGCGACCGGCTCGCATCGCTGGTTCGTGCATGGGATTTTCGCATGAGCTACGCCGAGCTTCAGGTGACCACCCATTTCTCGTTTCTGCGCGGGGCATCGTCGGCGCACGAGCTATTCCAGACGGCCAAGGCGCTCGGCATCTCGGCGCTCGGCGTGGTCGACCGCAATTCGCTCGCCGGCATCGTCCGGGCGCTGGAAGCGTCACGCGAGATGAAGATCCGGCTGGTCGTCGGCTGTCGGCTCGACCTTCAGGGCGGCATGTCGATCCTCGTCTATCCGACCGATCGCGCCGCCTATTCCCGGCTGACCCGGCTACTGACGCTCGGCAAATCTAGAGGCGGCAAGGCTAATTGCATCCTGCACCTCGATGACGTCGCCCAGTATGCGGAAGGGCTGATCGGCGTTCTCGTCCCAGATCTGGCGGACGAGACCTGCGCGGTGCAGCTCCGCAAGATGGCGGAGATTTTCGGGGGCCGCGCCTATATGGCTCTGACCTTGCGCCGCCGGCCGCGCGACCAGTTGCGGCTGCACAATCTGTCGAACCTCGCCACCCGCGTCGGGGTCCGCCCGGTGGTGACGAACGACGTGCTGTTTCATGATCCGGAGCGCCGCCAGCTGCAGGATGTCGTCAGCTGCATCCGGACCAACACCACCATCGACGATGTCGGCTTCGAACGCGAGCGCCATGCCGACCGCTATCTGAAACCGCCGGAGGAAATGGAACGGCTCTTTCCCCGATACAGGGAAGCGCTGGCGCGGACGATGGAGATCGTCGCGCGTTGCAAGTTCAGCCTCGAAGAGCTGACCTATCAGTATCCCGAGGAGGCTATCGTTCCCGGCAAGGACGCGCAGGCTTCGCTCGAGCATTATGTCTGGCAATGCGTTCCCGACCGATATCCGGAGGGCCTGCCGCCCAAGACGCTGCAGATCGTCCGGCACGAACTCGACCTGATCAAGGCGATGAAGTACGCGCCCTATTTCCTGACGGTGTTCTCCATCGTGCGGTTCGCGCGCTCGCAAGGCATCCTTTGCCAGGGGCGCGGATCGGCCGCCAATTCCGCCGTATGCTATATTCTCGGCATCACCTCCATCGATCCCGAGACCAACGACCTGCTGTTCGAGCGGTTTGTTTCTCGCGAGCGCGACGAGCCGCCGGACATCGATGTGGATTTTGAACATGCCAGGCGCGAAGAGGTCATCCAGTGGATTTACAAAACCTACGGGCATGACAAGGCGGCCCTGTGCGCGACCGTCACCCGTTACCGCGCCAAAGGCGCCATCCGGGATGTGGGCAAGGCGCTCGGCTTGCCGGAGGACGTGATCAAGGCGCTGTCGTCGGGCATGTGGTCGTGGTCGGAAGAAGTCAGCGATCGCAACGTCCGCGAACTCAACCTAAACCCGGAGGATCGGCGTCTCGTCCTGACGCTGAAGCTTGCCCAACAGCTGATGGGGGCGCCTCGCCATCTCGGTCAGCATCCCGGCGGCTTCGTCTTGACCAACGACCGCCTCGACGATCTCGTTCCCATCGAGCCGGCGACGATGAAGGATCGGCGGATTGTCGAATGGGACAAGGACGACGTCGAGGCGCTCAAGATCATGAAGGTCGATGTGCTCGCCCTCGGCATGTTGACCTGCATGAGCAAAGCCTTCGACCTGATCCGCGAGCACAAGGGCCGCGATCTCGATCTGGCGAAGATCGAGCCGGAGGACGCGCGGACCTATGAGATGATCCGTCGGGCCGACACGCTGGGCACCTTCCAGATCGAGAGCCGCGCGCAGATGTCGATGCTGCCCCGCATGAAACCCAGGACATTTTACGATCTCGTCATTCAGGTGGCTATCGTGCGGCCGGGTCCAATCCAGGGGGATATGGTCCATCCGTATCTCAGGCGGCGCGAAGGCAAGGAACAGCCGGAATATCCGACGCCGGAGCTCGAGGCGGTGCTGAGCAAGACGCTCGGCGTGCCGCTGTTTCAGGAATCCGCGATGCGGGTGGCAATGGTCTGCGCCGGATTTTCGGGGGGAGAGGCGGACCAGCTCCGGAAAAGCATGGCGACCTTCAAGTTCACTGGCGGCGTCTCGCGTTTCAAGGACAAGCTTGTGAACGGAATGATCGACAACGGCTATTCGGCGGAATTCGCCGACAAGACCTTCGGCCAGCTCGAAGGTTTTGGATCCTATGGTTTCCCCGAGTCGCACGCCGCGTCATTCGCATTGATCGCCTATGCGAGCAGCTTCATCAAATGCCACTATCCGGATGCTTTCTGCGCCGCCCTCTTGAATTCCCAGCCCATGGGTTTTTACGCTCCCGCCCAGATCGTTGGCGATTGCCGCCGGCATGGTGTCGAGGTGCGTCCGGTCTGCATCAACCGCTCCCGCTGGGACTGCACGCTCGAGCCGGTCGGGGATGGCGAGCGGCACGCCGTGCGTCTTGGAATGCGCATGGTGCGCGGGCTGGCGACCGCCGATGCCGCCAAAATCACTGCGGCGCGCGCCGACCAGCCGTTCGACAGCGTCGACGATATGTGGCGTCGCTCCGGCGTGCCGGCCGCTTCGCTCGTGGAGCTCGCCGAGGCCGACGCCTTTCTGCCTTCCCTTGGGCTTGAACGGCGCGACGCGATCTGGGCAATCAAGGCCCTGCGCGACGAGCCCCTCCCCCTCTTTGCCGCCGCGGCCGAGCGCGAAGCGCGCACCATTGCCGAGCAGCAGGAGCCGGATGTCGAATTGCGCCAGATGACCGAGGGCCACAATGTCATCGAGGACTACAGCCACACGGGATTGACGCTGCGCGAGCACCCCCTTTCCTTCCTCCGCCGAGATCTTGCCGAGCGGCGCATTGTGACCTGCCAGGAGGCGATGGCGGCGCGAGACGGGCGATGGCTGATGACCGCCGGCCTGGTGCTGGTCCGGCAAAAGCCGGGCAGCGCCAAGGGGGTGATGTTCATCACCATCGAGGACGAGACCGGCCCCGCGAATGTCGTGGTGTGGCCAAAGTTGTTCGAGCGGCGCCGGCGCGTCGTGCTCGGCTCATCCATGATGGCGATCAACGGCAGGATTCAGCGCGAAGGCGAGGTCGTGCATCTCATCGCCCAGCAGCTGTTCGATCTCTCCGTCGATCTGTCGAGCCTGTCGGAGCGCGATACCGAATTTCGGCTACCGGCCGGGCGCGGCGACGAGTTCGCCCATGGTGGCGGGCCGGACCCGCGCGATCGCCAGGCGCCGGCCGTGCGCCCACGCGACATGTTCGTAAAAGACTTGCATATCGATACGCTGAAGGTGAAAGCCCGGAATTTTCACTAGCCATGGCCAACAACAAGGAAGCGAGCAATGTTGGCGGCTTAGGGCGGCACCCATGTCCTTTCACACGGGTGCCGCCAGCGCGTCAGGCAGCGAGATGCTGTTCGAAGAAGCTGGCGATCTTGTCGAACGGGATTACGTCCACCTTGTCGTAGAGATCGACGTGGCTGGCACCGGGGATGATCATCAGTTCTTTCGGCTCAGCGGCATTTGCATAGGCGGTTTCGCTGAAGTAGCGCGAATGCGCCTTTTCACCATGGATCAGCAGCAGCGGTCGCGGCGAGATTTCCTTGATGTAGCTGAGGATCGGCATGTTCATGAACGCCATCGGCGTCGTGATCGTCCAGGCGTTGCCTGAGTTGACCGCACGCTTATGGTAGCCGCGCGGCGTCATGTAATAGTCGTGGTAATCGACCAGGAACTGCGCCTCGCCGCCCTTCAGCTCATTGTACGGCGGCTGGTAGGCCGGAGTGCCCTTCTCGGCATCGTCCCAGCGCTGCCGGCTCATCTGCTCCAGCGCCTGCGTGCGCTGTTCGGGGGTTACGCTGTCGTTGTAGCCCTTCGACATGACGCGGGTCATGTCGTACATGGTGCTGGCGACGACGGCCTTGACACGCTTGTCGGCGGCGACGGCATTCAACGCCATGCCGCCCCAGCCGCAGATGCCGATGACGCCGATGCGTTCGCGGTCGACGGAGGCGTGCAGGCCGAGATAATCCACCCCTGCCATGAAATCCTCTGTGTTGATGTCGGGCGAGGCGACGTTGCGCGGCTCGCCGCCGCTTTCGCCGGTATAGGACGGATCGAACGCCAGCGTGACGAAGCCGCGCTCCGCCATGGTCTGCGCATAGAGACCCGACGACTGTTCCTTGACGGCGCCGAACGGACCGCTGACGACGATGGCGGGCAGGCGGTCATTCGCCCGGTCCTTCGGCAGGTAGAGATCGCCCGCAAGGGTGATGCCGTAGCGGTTCCTGAAGGTGACTTTCTGATGGTCGACCTTTTCGCTTTTGGGGAAAACTTTGTCCCATTCCTGTGACATGTTCTGAGCCTTTGCGTTGGGAGTTTTGAGAAATGACGCTGCACCGAAGGCAGCAACACCCGCGCCGGTCAGCTTGAGCAGGTTGCGGCGGCCGGCATTGGGCGCGTCCAGATGATGGAGTTCGATTCCAGAGTCGGTGTTCCGGTTCATGGCAGGTTCTCCTTGCAGTTGTGAGAAAGGGGGCGCGCGCCGCGCGTCAGGTCAGCGCTTCGATGCGGAGCGGAAATTCGCCGCGCACCAGCAGAGGTTTTGCGCCCTGATCCAGCCGGCCGATCCGAACCAGCCCGCGCGACCAGCGGTAGGGGCCATGGAACATCGCGAGATTGCCCCAGGGCGCGTAGTAGCAGAGGTCGCCCACCGCCTCGTTCTCGAAGCGTGCGCTACCGTCATCGCTCAGCTTGCGCGGCAGGTAGGCGATCTTCTCGTTGGTCGAATAGTCGTCGATCGTGAGATCCTGCGGCAGCATCGCGAACAGCTCGCGCGCCGCGGCATTGTCTTCCAGCGTTGCCGAGAAATCCTGGTCAGCGAAGGTCAGTTTGAGGCGCATGATCGCTCCTTCCTGGGCTTGGGTGGTCGAGGGCAGAAAGATCGGCAGGGCAAGGCCGGCGACGCCTGTTGCCAGCAATCGACGCCGGGAGATCGGTACGGACGAGCCCATGTCAGATTGCCTCCGGCTTCAGCAGGCGCTGGCCATCGCCGATCAGGGCGATTGCGAGCACCGCCAGCACGACGCTGCCGATGAATGTCGCCTCGATGGAAATGCCGTCCAGCAGCAGCCCGCCGACGAGCGCGCCGAGCAGGATCGAGGCCTGGATCGCCGCGACCATCAGGCTGCCTGCGGCCTCGGGCGCATCGTCGGCGTTCTGCGACATCCACGTCATCCAGATCACCGAGAACATGGTGTTCATCGCACCCCAGATCATCATGAAGAAGCCAATGGCGGCGACCGAGAAACCGAAAAGAAGCAGCCCGACGGTGGCTCCGCCCATGACGAGCGCCGGCAGCTTCAGGAAGGGAGCGACGTTACCTTTGAGGAAACGGCCAGCAGCCCATGTGCCGATGAACCCCGCGCAGCCGAGAAGCAGCAGCAGGACCGACAGCGTCGTCACATCCACGCCTGTCACCTGCTCCAGAAACGGCCGCAGATAGGTGAACATGGTGAAGGCCGAACCCCAGGACAGCATGCAGGCGATCAGACCCCGCATGAAGTACGGACGCCTCAGCAGGCCGAGCATCGCCCGGAAATCCTGCTTCCGGTGCGCGGGCAGCGACGGCAGCGCGACCGCATGCCAGACGAGGTTGACGGCGACGATCGGCGTTAGCGCCCAGAACACCTCACGCCAGCCGAACAGGCCTCCGAGATAGCTGCCGACGGGAGTCGCAAAGGCGGCGGCAATCGCCTGCCCGCCATACATCAGGGCGAGCGCGCGGGGCACGTCTTCGGCCGGAACCAGCCGCATGATGACGGCGGTCGCCAGTGCCCAGAAACCGCCGATGCAGATGCCAAGCAACGCGCGACCGGCCATCAGCACGAGGAAGTTCGGCGCGGCGGCGACCAGGGCCAGCGAAAGCAGCATGAAGGCCGTCATCGCGATCAGCACCCATTTCCGGTTCAGCCGTCCGGCAGCGGTGGTGACGAGCATGCTGGCCGCAACGGCGAACAGCCCGCTGATCGAGATCGCCTGCCCCGTCTGCCCCTCGGTCGCGTTCAGCCCCTCGGCCATCGGCGTCAACAGGCTGACTGGCATGAATTCCGAGGCGATCAGCATCGCCACGCAAAGCGCCATCGAAAGGACGGCGCCCCAGGCGGCAGGCTTGCTGCCGGCATTTTCCACGGCGGAAACCATTGTCCGCATTCTCCTGTCCATCGGGTTCGATGCGGATATAGCTCGTCGACACTGAGGCGATTAGCCGTCGCAATTTGATTGGATCAATCGATGTCATCGATTAATCTCCGCTCATCGAACATCGCGAGGGAACATGGAGAAGACGGACTTCAACCAACTCACCTGGTTCCGGATCGTCGCCGAGGAGAAGAGCTTCACCAAGGCGGCGGCGAGGATCGGCGTGGCGCAGTCCACCCTCAGCTACGCCATCCGGCAGCTTGAGACGAACATGGGCATTCGCCTTCTGACGCGCACGACGCGCAACGTCGCCACGACGCCGGCGGGCGAGCGGCTTCTGCAGACGATCACGCCGCGCATGGCGGAGATCGAGGATGAGATTGCTGCACTATCGACGTTCCGCGACACGCCGACGGGCACGATCCGGCTGACGCTCTCCGACCACGCGCTCGAAAGCGTCGTCTGGCCGAAGCTGAAGCCGGTGCTCAAGGCCTATCCCGATATCAACGTCGAACTGATCCTCGACAGCACCTTCCGCAATATCGTCGAGGACGGTTTCGACGCGGGCGTGCGGCTCGGCGAAAGCGTCGAGAAGGATATGATCGCGATGCGCATCGGGCCGGACTGGCGGCTGGTCGCGGTCGCTTCGCCCGGCTATCTCGACGAACATGGCTTGCCGGACCATCCGCAGGACCTGGTCGGGCATGCCTGCATCAACATGCGCCACGAGACTGCCGGCGGCCTTTACGCATGGGAATTCGAGAAAGACGGACAGGAACTGCGCGTACGCGTCAGCGGCCAGCTCACCTTCAACAACTCCTATGCCATGATCGACGCTGCGGTGAGTGGCTACGGCATCGCCTATGTGCCGGAGAATATTGTCGAGCCGCATATCGCTTCAGGGGCGCTGGTGCAGGTGCTGGACGACTGGTCGCCGTTTTTCGACGGCTATTTCCTCTACTATCCCAGCCGCCGCCAGAACCTTCCGGCGTTCAAGGTCATTGTCGACGCGTTGCGGCATCGCAATTAGCCGAACGACTACGGATATGCCTGCGATATAGGTCGAGCCGCCAGCCGGATCGTTGCTACAAGGGCCACCCTTCCTCACTCGATCCAAGGCAAACTCGCCAGCAGGGCGGCAATACGGGTCTACTCGTCCCTTGCCTTATCGCACCTCGCAGGGAGAATCTTACTATTTCAATCGTGGGGATCAGATTTCTGAGGGGGGTGCTGAGATCGCCCCGACCCGCCGGTCGCGCAGATTTTTGTGCGCGGGATGCCGCGCACACCTTCAGCCATCGTAGCCAGCGGCCGCAGACGATCCTTATCGTGTTGGGGCGGTTCCAAAATCCATTGATGCGGTTTTCAGACACGCTGATGAGACCCATCTTTGCAGCATCGCGAATCGCATAACGCGCTGTCGTGCATCCGACACCCGCACGCGCAGCGATTTCGGGCAATGACATCGTCGATTGGCCTCGCTCCATGACCGCCCGCGCGATGACGGAGAGCACCGCCAGCTTGCTGACGGTGAAGGCCTGAGCCAGGCACGTTGGAATGATGCAGTCCTTGGCGAGCCCCCGCCGGCGAAGCCAGCAAGCAGCGCGCTTCTGCAAAGGAATCGCCGGACGGCAATGACGGGTGCATCCCTTCGCCCGAACCGTTCGCATCATTGCGCTGATCGACAGCCGCCGGTGCTCGATCACAGGAGCAAGATATTCCATCTCCTCGTCGGCGATCAGTCCTTCGCCGTTTAGTATCCAGGCAGCTTTCGCGCATTCATCGACTTGTTGCTGCGTACCGGCTGCAAGCAGGCGCGCCAATAGGCTCGGCCCATAGGCCGTTCGGATCGTGGCAGGCATGATCTCTCCATATTCAATGATGACAACGGAGGGACCGGCGCGCAGGACACACGTATCCGTGGCAAGAATTAGCTTGCAGCGGCGGCGTCAATGTGCGAAAAAATCAGTGGCTATAAGACTTTTGCGCACATCTTCGTGTGTCACTCGACCCGTCTCTCCGAGGCGGGTTTTATTTTGTCTACGGCATGGCACCTCCACCGCTCGATTGCTTATGAAGCGAGTCACGACAGTAATTATATTTTACTTGTAGACCAACCAAAAAGCCGAGCCGCCGCGAAAACGCCGCTTTTTGCTCGTGTAGAGGTTGCGCGACAAAACTGGAGGCTGGCGGTACCGTATCCGCCCGCTCCGCCATCAGCTTATCGACGATCCTCCGCCATACTTCGCGATCAGAGCCAGCGGTTCCCGCCCCTCGGACGCCGTGCGACGGGACAAGGAAAGGATGACCGCAAATGGCCATTGAGAGTGCTGCCGACCTTGTGCAATTCCTCGCGGAGGAGCTTCGACAGCGCGGGACGAAGCTCCATGAATTTTCGGAGATGACGGGTATTTCGGAAGAGCGGCTGGAATACCTTCAGGCCGGCGCCTGGCATCGCCTGACGGTCAAGGAGATCGGCGCGATCGCCGAGTGCCTGCATGTCGATTTCACCGCGATCTGGTCACTTGTTCAGAAGCACGGAAACGGGATGGGCGAACGTCCCCGACCATAAGCCGCTGGCCTTATCCCTGGCGGATGATTCGGCGACTGCATAGGCCGCGGACACCGGGGCACCGGACGGAAACACTGCGGCGAAGGCTGCGCCGGAAGAGATCAGCGCGGTCCCGACATCGACGGTGGTGTTGTCGAGCTGGGCGGCACAGACGACGAAGGTCGCATCGTCCTTCGCCCGGCCGACCGGCTGGCACCCGACCATACCCGTCGAAAACAGTGCCGCAAGAGACGCAATCGACTGCATGCCGCAATCGCTTTCCGCGCCGTCAGGGGCACGATAGATCGTGCCTCGAATGCACGCTTGCACGGCGAACAGCCTGAATTTCCGGCCTTCGTACTGCCAGCTATCGCCCGTTTCAAAACTCACGGCCGCAGGAAACGAGATCGTCTCCTCTTGCGCACGCGCCGTCGTCGCCAGCACTAAGGCCACGGCAATGGAAAGCTCAATCCGCATTCTGGAACCCCATCGATCGAGAAAGCGATTGCGATGCTTCGAGGTCCGGCCGACGGGATCGGCCCTCAGCTGTCCGCCCGATTGCGGCAAGGCCGAGGAAGACCATGCTGTCGTCATCGTTGACGGTCTTGAACGGTTCGCCCTTGCCGCCGACGAGGACGAAACATGAGGCCGGAGTGGTCTCGCCAGCGGCCGGCGTCAGCACCAGGGTCTTGCAGAGGATGACGCTGGCGCGCCTGTGATAGACCGCCCCGGCGTAGTCGCGCGCCGCGTCGGTGCAGCTCCAGGACTGCACCCGGTTATAGACGACCTTCTCCGTCGGGCAGGCGTTCAGGCCGCGCAGGGTAAACCGCCGGCCGGCGATCATCCGCTCGACCGGGCCGCCGATTTCGACCTCCCCATCGAGCTTTTCCACAGACCGCGCCGCAAGTCTTCCTTCGGCGTCGAAGCGCTCCAGTACGAACGTCTTCGCCCCCTCATCCCGGAACTGACGAAGGTAGTTTGGCGACGGCTCACCATAGGGATCTTCACCCTCCGCAACGGCGAATCCAGCGCCTCCGACGAGGAGCCAAGCGGCCATCTCGAGAACCTTGAGTTGTTTGTGCATTGCAGAAAAAGCCATTTCTGAATTGACAGAGGAATCCTTCGCGAATTAACTATAGTTTATTCGCAAACGCGGCAACCCGGACATTCGAATTGAAAACCACCCTGCTTTTCCTCCTCGTCTCGACCTCGCCGATCGCGGCGCAAGCCTGCGATCCGGTCGATACGAACCGCGTTCTGGAGATGGTGCGGACCATCGCCACCGAAGAAGACCTGGATCCCGATCTGGCGCTCGCTGTGGTTGACGTCGAGAGCGCGGGCGGCCAGCACCAGGTCTCCGAGGCGGGTGCCGTCGGCATCATGCAGCTGATGCCGGAGACCGCCTCCGACTATGGCGTCACGGACCGTTGCGACCCCGAAGAAAACATCCGCGCCGGTGTCCGCTACCTCAAAAAGCTCTACGGGGAATTCGACGATCCGCTGCTGATGCTCGCCGCCTACAACGCCGGCCCTGAGCGCGTCTACAGACAAGGCGGCATTCCCGAATTCAACGAGACCGCCCAGTACATCGTCAAGGTGATGAACCGCTGGACGCTGAACGCCAAGGCGTCAGTGGCGCAGGAAAAGCGCGCCGGAAACCGCCTCCCCCGAAAAGAGACCGTTGCGCTGGCGCCCTCGCCCTGGCGCGACCAGCACGTCTGGACCGCCGAATAGCGCCGGCCCCCCGATCATCCTCCCAAGACATGAAGGACTTCGCATGAGCATTTCCCCGATTACGCCGCGCCGGCGCGGCAAGGCCGTCCTGTCGCTGGCGCTGCTCGCGACCACGATCGCGCTGGTCCCCGAACTCGCCTATGCGCAGTCGGCAGCGCCCGTCGAAGGCATCCTCGAATGGTTCGTCGGTGTCCTCCAGGGCAGTGTCGCCCGCTCGCTCGCCATCATAGCCGTCTGCTTCCTCGGCTTCCTGTTCCTAACCGGCCGCATGGCCTGGCAGGGCGCGATCTCCATCGTCATCGGCATCGCCATCATCTTCGGCGCCGCCGAACTGGTCGACGCCATGAAGGCGGCAGGGGGTGTCTGACATGCGTGATGATGCACCCGATGTCGAACCGCTCATCCAGCCGCTGACCCGGCCGCCGACATATTTCGGGGTCGACATCATCGTGTTCGTGGTGAACGGCATCTTCGGGATCGTCATCTTCATCGCATCGTCGAGCTTTCTCGCGCCACTGGTCGTCCTGCCGGTTCATTTCATCGGGCTCTACCTCTGCCAGCGCGACATCCACATCGTCCGCGTGGCGCAGGTCTTTCTGTCGATGCGCCGGGCGATCCGTAACCGGCGCTTCTGGAAAGCGGGGAGCTATGCCCCATGAACATCGTCAATCACGATCTGAAGTTCGGGCGGGAGCGTGCCCGCGATCTGGGGATCGGCACGCATGTTCCCTACCTTCGCCATGTCGACGAGGAGACGATCGTCACCAAGTCCGGGTTGCTGCTGCAGGTGATCCGGCTGTCAGGCCTGCCCTACCAGACCATGGACCAGGCGGAGATCAATGCGCGTCTTGCCAATCGCAACATGACGGTCCGTTCGCTCGGCTCGTCGCGTTTCGCGCTCTATGCCACCATTATCCGGCGCAAGATCGCACCTGCCATCGATGGCGATTTCGACAATCCCTTCGCGGACGAGCTGAACGCCCGCTACATGGACGGCCTCCAGCACCGGACGATGTTCGTCAACGAGCTTTATCTGACGGTGATCCGGCGCCCCATGACCGGGCGCGCCGGCAAGGTCGATCGCATGTTCGACATCTTCCGCATGGCCGACAACGAGGTCGAAGCCAGGGGCGAGGCGCTGCGCGACCTCAAGGACATGGTCTCTGGCATCGTCGGCGATTTCCGCACCTACCGCCCGGAGATCCTCTCCTGCGTGACGCGCGATGGCGGCCTCTTTTCCGAACCGGCCGAATTCTTCGCGAAGATCCTCGCCGCCGGCGATGAGCGCAGCATGCCCCTGCCCCGCATGTCGCTTGCCGACTATATCGGAACTGGGCGGATCATGTTCGGCCGCAAGGCGACGGAGATTTGGTCGGCCGATGGCGCGACGTCGAAGGTCGCCGCCATGGTGTCGATCAAGGAATATCCGCCGATGACGACACCCGGCCAGCTCGACGGCCTGCTGCGTCTTCCCTACGAGTTCATTCTCACCCATTCCTTCGCGCCGGAAGACCGCACCACGGTCACGGAGGCGATCGCCACGATCAGCCGGCAGATTTCCAACTCCGACGACGGCGGCACGGCCGTCGAAGACGATATCGAGACGGCCCGCGACCGACTGGCGTCAGGCGAAGTCGTGTTCGGCAAGCACCATATGACCGTCGCGGTGCTCGAGCGCGACCTGCCGCGGCTGAACCGGGCGGTGGCCGACGTCACCGCCGAATTGGCGCGCATGGGCGTCGTCGCCGTACGCGAAGACCTCAATCAGGAAGCGGCCTGGTGGGCGCAACTGCCGACGAATTTCGCCTATATCGCCCGGCAGGGCCTGATCTCGTCGGTGAATTTCGCCGGCCTGTTCTCGGCGCACAATTTCCCGTCCGGGCAGACGCATAAGGTCCATTGGGGAATGCCCGTCTCGCTGCTGGAGACCACCAGCCAGACGGCCTATTTCTTCAATTTCCATGAGGCGGATGTCGGCAACTTCACCGTCATCGGTCCGACCGGCTCGGGCAAGACCGTCGCCCTCTCCTTCCTGCTTGCCCAAGGCATGCGCATCCAGCCGCGCCCGCGCTGCGTCTTCATCGACAAGGACAGGGGTGGCGAGATTTTCGTGCGCGCGATGGGCGGACGCTACGAGCGGCTGTCGCCCGGTGAACCGACCGGCTTCGCACCGCTGCAGCTTGAGGACACGCCGGCCAACCGGAGCTTCGGCAAGACGCTGGTCTCGTACCTCGTCACGCCCTCGGACCGGGTTCTGAATGCCGAGGAAATGGCTGTGATCTCCGATGCGGTCGACAGCATCTATACCGATTTCGAGCGGCCACAGCGCCGGCTCGACATGCTTGCCGAGGCGATGCGCGGGCGGATGCGGTCGGGGATCGGCGACCTGGCCGACCGGCTGAAGGAATGGACCACGGGCGACAAGGGCTGGCTGTTCAATAACCCCACGGACAAGCTCGACTTCGACGGCTCGGTTATCGGCTTCGACATGACGGAGATCCTCTCCGACAAGCGAACGCGCTCGGCCGCCCTCCTTTATATGTTTCATCGCATTGGCGAAATCCTAGACGGCCGTCCTTCGATGATCTTTCTCGATGAGGGTTGGCGGCTGCTCGATGACGAGGTTTTTTCCGGTTTCATCAAGGACTGGCTCAAAACTATCCGCAAAATGAACGGCATCGTCGGCTTCGGCACGCAATCGGCGGCCGACGTCGTGCGCTCCGATCTGCGCAACACGATCATCGAGCAGACGATGACCAACATCTTCTTCCCGAACGCGTCCGCCGACGAGGAAAGCTACCGCAAGGCGTTCGGCCTCTCGGAAAAGGAATTCCGCTTCGTGAAGCAAGCGGACAAGGCCAGCCGCACCTTTCTCATCAAACACGCGCAGGATTCGATCATCGCCCGGCTCGACCTCTCGGCGATGCCCGATCTGGTCAAGGTGCTTTCCGGACGGCCGGAGACCGTGCGCGAATGCCAGGCGTTGCGCGAGACGTATGGCGAGGCGCCGGCGGCGTGGCTTCCCCATTTCTGCGGCTGGACCATTCCGGAGGCGACCGATGCGTAGAGCGATCATTCTTTTGCTGTCCGCCACAATCGCCGGAGCCCTGGCGCCCTCGGTCCGGGCTGATATTCCGGTCTACGACGACGATGTGGAGGACAAGCGTGCCGAGGACGAGGAGCACTCGAAGAAGGACACGGAAACGCAAGCCGAGCAGCTCGAGGGGCAGGAGATCACCAACTGCAACATCTCCCAGAAGGAGAAGAAACGGCGGCTTTACCGCTCGCCGGCGCAAGCCGTGAAAGAGGACGCAAAGAACGTCGAACTGATCAAGCACTATGCGGAAAAGCACAATGTCCCCGTCGGCCTCGCATTGTCGGTCGCCCATGCCGAGTCCGGGATTTCGACGTGCTCTGGCTCGCCCACCGGCGTCAAGGGCGTCATGCAGCTGACGAAGCGGACCGGCAAGGGCATGGGCTTCGACCGCGACATCAACGAGGAGAATATCGAGGGCGGCGTCAAATACCTCGGCATGGGCGTCAACAAATGCGGCAGCACCAACTATGCCTGCCTCGCCTCCTGGTACAACGGATCGACCGCGGCCGAGCAGAAGAACTGGGCCGGCAAAGTTGGCCGGAACCATACCTGGTTCAACGCCTATGCCGGCGGCTCGAACATCGAGGACATCGCCTCGCCTTCATATAAATCCTATGTCGACTATGGCTCGGGCGCGACGCGCAGCTCGAGCAGCGCTGCGGCCGACGCGATCGACCGGGCCGTTTCCGGCATCGACGCAAGTTCCGCGCGCGTCCAGGAGGCGGGCCGGCGCATCGATGCGCTGTCGGCGTCGGTCGGCGCCTCCGAGATCTATCAGGATGCCTGGGACGACAACACGCAGGCTCGTGCCGTCAATGCCGAGCTTCTGAACAACCTCATCACCGCGCGCAACCTCTTCAACGAGCTCCTGCAGGCGCGCATGCAGATGCGGCTTTCGAAAACATCCGAGACCGCCAAGACGCTGAAGTCCGACAGCAAGGTCAATCCCTATAGCTGCGATCCGGTCATCCTTGAGGCGATGAAGGTGCCGCGCGAGGATTGGCCGCGCTGCGCGGTGGTCGCGGCCGCCGACGCCGACAGCGAAATCCTCTCGTCGGGAGGCTCGGATCGCTCGGTCAGTGACAATCTCTCATCCATCCAGAACGCCGCCAACGCGGCCGATTAAGGGGGTTCTCCATGAACAAGCTTCTCGTCGTCACCGCCGCCCTCACCTTCGCGACGCCGGCGCTCGCGGACATTCCGGTGATCGACAACACCAATCTCGCCATCGCCAAGAAGAACGCCGAAAACACCGGTGAGATCATGAAGACCAACACCAACATCCTGGAAAAGACCAAGGAAATCCTCGGCGCGCTCTCCGGCAGCCGCGACGGATCGATGGGCATTTCCTCGACCGGTCTCGGCGGCAACATGTCGGTCTCGGCCGCGCCGTCCTTCTCGTCAATCATGAACGGCGGCACACTGTCCTTCGGCGGTCTTGGCTCCGACGCCCAGAATATCGCCGCCACGCTGATCAACGGCCTACAGCTGGTGAAACAGGTCAAGGCCATCGTCGAAGGCGAGGATGCCGGCGCGATGAACAATGCTTTCTCGGGCGCGGTCAACACGGTGGCGCTGCTCTCGGCGTTGACCCAGCAGGCGACGAAAGGCGTGACGCAGCGCGAGCAATCGCTGCAGTCGGCCACCGGTCAGATCGGCTCGGCCGAAGACGTCAAGGGCTCGGTCGACGCCAACACCCGCATGCAGCTGGAGACGGCGCGCACGATCAACGAGCTGATCGGCGTCTCGAATGGAGCGGTCTCGGCGCTCAACACCGAGATGCAGATGCGGCTGACCCAGCAATCGGAGACCGCCAAGATGCTGCAATACAAAGACATCAACCCCTTCAAGTGAGGCCGCATGCGTTTCCTCGTTGTCACGATGCTGGCAGGTCTCGTCCTGCTCGCCGGTTGTCAGACGAAGGGGGAGAAGAAGGCCCCCTGCCCGCCGATCTCCGGATATGCGGAAGCCGATGACCTGTGCGGCCGGGCAATGCCGGTCAATGACGTGTTCGCGCCCGTGCTGAAGGAATAGGCCGATGGCAGCGACCACGATCATCTCGGACATTTTTGCCAAGCTCGACGGCATCGGCGAGACGTTCATCAAGAACGCCTATGACGGCCTCGCGCTCCAGGTGAATGTCCTGTTCGGGTCGATGCTCACCCTCTATGTCATCTGGTGGGGATACATGATCCTTGCCGGCCGCGATGGCTTCTCCGTACCCGAGGCGGCCTGGCGGCTCGGGCGCGCCTTCGCCATCTATTATATGGCGACCAACTGGGGGGCGTTCTCCGCCACGCTCTACCAGCTGGTCCAGTCCGTGCCCAACCTGATTTCCGATACCATCATCGAGTCGATCGCGGGTTCCGGTGGTACACTCGATGGCGGCACAGGCGACACGACCGGCGTCGTCAGAATCCTCGACGCCGTGTTCGAGACCGCAGGCAAGATCTATGAGCAGGTGGCGACCGGCACCTTCGAATATGTCGGCGCGCTGATCGGTGCGATCGTCTTTGTCGTCGCCATGATCTTCATCGCCGTCGCAGCGGCCGCGATCCTCGCCGCCAAGCTGATGCTGTTCATCACTCTTGCACTGGCGCCGGTGTTCATCATCCTGGCGCTCTATCGCTGGACCTTCCGCTTCACCGACGGCTGGCTGCTGCTGATGGTCAACCTGATGGTGACGCAGACCCTGATGATGGCGTTCCTCGCCTTCCTCTACCAGCTGATTGAGCTCGCCATCAACACGGCCAACAACACGGCGACGGAAAGCAAGCTCTCCTATGTCGCGCCCTTCGTAATCGTCTGCCTGCTCGGGATTGTGGTGTTCCGGTTTATTCCGGCCTTTGCTGCCGCGATTACCGGGGGCACAGCGCCAGGCCAAGGCGATGTCCCCTTCCAGGGGGGAAGGGAATCGTTGCGGCGCACCGGATACCAATTCACCAACCGAGCGCAGATTCTCCGAACTGGCCTCGGGCGTCGCCGAACATCCGCCGACGTTCAGGCAGCACGGGCGCGTGCGATACAGCGGGAAACCGAAAGGAACGGGCAATTTTAGGCTAGCCAGACAGGTCGCTGCTCGTTAAATATAGTTTATATGAAGGAGGCTTGAATGCACCCTTGGAATGATCCCCGTCGCTACCAGGCGGCCTTACATCAGCAGGCTCAGATCAACGAAGAAGCTGCGGAACACGCTCGCGCTGAATCCAAAAAGGGCGGCGGCTTCGGCTATCTGCTGTTCATCCTTGCGGTTATCTTCTTCAAGCCGTTCGCGGAATATTGCATCGATCTCTACAACACGCTCGCCGGCTATGCTCAAAGCCTCGGCGCATTGTTCGGTTTCTGAACAAGGAGGCTTGAGAATGAAGAAAATCGTATCGACGATGCTCGCGCTCGGCCTGCTGCTCCCCGGCGCGGCGCAGGCACAATCGCCAAGCTCGATCCTGCCAGTGCTGACCGGGGCCTATGCACCCGCTGAAGGCGGCTGCGAAGCCGCGGCCGCCGCGTTTATCTATGTCGAGGACAAGGCGATCGGCGCCAACAAGACCGCCGGCAAGGTGCTGTCCGTCAAACAGGACGGCAGCACCTATACGCTCGATGTCTTGTGGATCGAGGCCGGCGCCGACGAAGCGGATGGCGACCGCGATACCGTCACGATCGAGGTGAAGGACGATCGCTCCTTCTTCTTCTCCAATACGGCGTCCAAGAAAACGCTGATGCGCTTGTGCAGCTAGGACCTAGAGCCGCTGCACCGAGGAGCTGAGCGCTCCCTAATCCCAGGCTTTGCGGATTGATCCTGACGCTGGTCCACCCGGCAGAGGAGATCGCTCGGCTAAGTGAATAAACTATAGTTTCTTTTTTCGCCGTCGGCGATCACCGGATACCTAAATGACCAACGAAGATGCCGCCGCAAAAACGCCAGAAACCCCGCCGATCGATCTCACCGCCTATTGGAAAGCCGGCGCATCCTGGGAGGCCGAGCTTTATCGCAAGGAACGCCGCTCCCGGAAAATCGCCTGGACCGTGGCGACCGTCGCCGGCATTTCCACGCTGCTCAGCCTGTCGGCCCTCAATCTCCTTGTTCCCCTGAAGCAGTTCGAGGCCGTGGTGGTGATCGCCGACAAGACCACCGGCTTCGTCGAGGTCGCCCGTTCCCTGAACGAGAGCAAGCTTTCCGAGAACGACGCCATCAAGACCGCCAACATCGTCCGCTATATCCGGGCGCGCGAGACCTATGATCCGCGGGCGCTGAAGGATAATTTCGATCTCGCCCAGCTCTATTCGACGGGACAGGCCGCGACCGACCTTCGCCACGAATTCGAGCCGTCGAACCCGCAATCGAAGGACAAGCTGCTCGGCCGCGACACGCGTATTGCCGTCACCATCAAGTCGGTCTCGTTCCTCAATGCCTCCACGGCAACCGTGCGCTTTTCGACGGAAACGCGACGCGACAACACCCTGCGCCGTGAGCATTGGGTCTCGGTGGTTCGCTTCCGCTACACGACCGCGCCGCTGAAGAACGAATATCGTTTTGACAATCCACTCGGCTTCCAAGCAACTGAATATAGGCGCGACCAGGAATCCTTGCCGGAAGTTCTGCCGGCGGACAAGGCGGTGCGATGATGCGGAAACCTGTCCTCGCCCTCGCGACGCTCACGCTGCTCGCCACTGCGACCACCTCGCCGGCGGCCGATCCCCGCATCCGCTACATCACCTTCAACAACAATGCCGTCGTCACCGTCCCGGCCGGCCTCGGTGTCTCCACCATGATCCAGCTTGGCAGCTCAGAAGTGATCGAAACGATTTCGGCCGGCGATACCGCCAGCTGGTCGATCGTGCCGAAAAAGGGCTCCGGCATCCTGTTCGTGAAGCCTCTGCGCGAAAACGCCGAAACGAACGTCAACATCGTCACGAACCAGCGCGTCTATGCCCTGCTCCTCAAAGGTTCCGCCGCGGCCGACCTGCGCGCCGCGTTTCAGGTGCGGTTCAAATATCCTGATGAGGACGTCAATGCCCGGCTGTTGGCCGCCGCGCAGGAGAGCGCCAAGGATCCATTGCTGAAGGATCTCGATCCGAACCGCCTGAACTACGATTATGTCTTCAAGGGCGACACCAGCCTGAAGCCGCGCGTCGCCTTCGATGACGGCACGCATATGTATCTGGAATTTCCCGGCGATATTCCCGCGATCTTCGTGGTCGAGGGCAAGCGCCAGGAGTCGCTCGTCAACCTGCGCACGCAAGGCAAATATGTCGTCGTCGACAAGATCGCGGCTCAGTTCACCCTGCGCGCCGGCGACAAGTGGCTGTGCCTCTATAATCGGCAGGCCAATCGCCAATCCTTCGATCTCATCGAGGACGCCTACGGGCCGAAGCGCCTCGGCCACAAAGAGGAGCGCCAGCGGTGAGCAAAATCGACTTCGACCATCTCGATGGACAAAGCAGCGTGGCAAGCGACCGCAATGGTCGCCTCGGCAAGCTGGCCCTTCCTGTCCTGCTCGTCGTCGGCGTGGGCGTCCTGGCATACGTCAACTGGCCGACCGGACCACAGAACCCCAGCCTCTCCGAAGGCAGCGGCGAGAGCTTCGAGACTTCGAACTCCAGCATTCGCGATTTCCCTGACGAGCCGGTGAAGCAGGCCGCCGATCCCAACCTCGTGCAGATCCCCGTCGCGGAGAAGAAGCCAGTGGATTCCGCTGATGTCGACGTCACCGTCAACCAGGGCGACGATCTCGAAAAGCTGCGGCAGATCGAGGAAGCACGTCGCAAGGCCGAGGAAGAGCGGCTACGAATGGAAGAGGCTCGCCGGCGCGCGGAAGAAAACGCTCGTCTCGCCGAACTCGAGGCCAAGCGGCTGGCGGATGAGGAAAAGGCGCGGTGGGAACGGCTGCGCTCCGAGCAAATCGTCCTCGATGGCTCGAACCGGGAGACGCTGTCCGGCGACCCGGCCGTGACCATCGCCGACGACGGCCAGCTCGTCGCCGTCCCCGGCGCGGAAAGCGACGCCAACAAGGCGTTTCTCGCCCAGTCGGAAAAGCAGACCGCGGGCATCGTGAAGGCGACCCGCTTCGACCGGACGGATGCGCTGGTCGCACAAGGCACTATGATCCGTGGCTTCCTCGAGACGGCGATCAATACCGACCTGCCCGGTATGGTGCGCGCTATCGTGCGCGAGGATGTCCGCTCTCTCGACGGCGGCCGCATCCTCATTCCGAAGGGCTCGCGGCTGGTCGGGGAATACAAGTCCGGCCTGGCCCGCGGCCAGAAGCGCATCTTCATCGTCTGGTCCCGCGTCATCCGCTCGGATGGCGTCTCCGTCGAGATCGCCTCCCCTGGCGCCGATCGCCTCGGCCGCGCCGGGCTCACCGGCGAGATCGACACGCATTTCTGGGAGCGGTTCGGTTCGGCCATCATGCTGTCGGTAATCGGCGGAGCTGCGGAATATGTCTCGGCGCTGGGCGATACCGCCACGGAAAGCGCTCGTTCAATCTCGACGGTCGATCCGCTCACCGGCGCGGTGACGACGGTCACCACGGAGCCGAGCCGCACGGCTGCTGAAGCCCGTTCGATCGCCGCCGAGAAATCGTCGGCCGTCCTCCAGGACATCGCCAACGAAGCCTTCAAGGAAAGCTCGAAGATTCCGCCGACGATCTATGTCGCGCAGGGCGAGTCGATCATCGTCTTCCTCAGGCGCGATCTCGACTTCTCCGCCTTCTATGCCGACCCGGTCCGGCAGGAGATGATGCGGCTCAAGCGCGGTGGCCAGATCCGGCGCAATGTCGACCCGACGCCCTACTATCCGATCGCGCCGGTCTACAAATGAAGCAGTTCCCGTTTCTCGACAAAGCCCTGGAGCGGCTGAAGCCGTTCCTCTCGGATGATCGCGTCTCCGAAATCTCGGTCAATCGCCCTGGCGAGGTGTTCATCGAGCGACTTGGCGTCGCCGGCATGGAACGCGTTGTCGACGCACAGTTTACCGCCGACTGGATCAGAACCCTGAGCGAGCGGGTGGCGGGCTCCACCAACCAGGTTGTCAACGAGGAACATCCCATCCTGTCGGCCTCACTTCCGACCGGCGAGCGCTTTCAGTGCGTGCTGCCGCCGGCGGCACCTGCCGGAGGCGCGATCTCCATCCGCAAGCAGGTCATCCATGACATCGGCCTGGACGTCTACAAGAGCCGCGGCGCCTTCGACGATACGCGCGTCGGTCGCCAACTCCGGCTTTCTCCGGCCGAAGAGACCCTTGCCGCCATGCTGCAGGGCGATGTCGACGTCATGCAGTTTCTGCGGACCGCCGTGCGTTCGCGGGTCTCGATCGCCGTCTCCGGGGGCACCTCGACCGGCAAGTCCACCTTCCTTAATGCTCTGCTGAAGGAGGTTCCGGACGAGGAGCGCATCGTAACGATCGAGGACACCCGCGAGCTGAGACCGCCGACTGCGAACACCGTCGCCCTTCTCGCCTCCAAGGGTGATCAAGGCCGGGCGAAGGTGACGCCACAGCAATTGCTGGAAGCGTCGCTGCGCATGCGGCCGGATCGGGTGATGCTGGGCGAACTTCGCGGCGAGGAGGCGTTCTCCTTCCTTCAGGCGATCAATACCGGACATCCCGGCTCGCTCACCACGGTCCATGCCAATTCCGCCCGTGACGCCTATGACCGTCTGGCATTGATGGTCATGCAGAGTGGCGTCCGGCTGCAGAAGCACGAGATCATCGACTACCTGAAGGAGGTGATCCCGGTGGTTGTTCAGCTTCATCGTTTCCCGGACGGTCGGCGGGTCGTGTCGGAAATCGTCTTCACCAAGGGAGACGTACTGTGAACCCGGCAATCTTGCTGTTCGGATTGGTCATCGCCGCCGCGATGGCGGCCTTCGTCGCCTCGCTTGCCTATGCCGGCCTCTATTACGCCTTCGATAACTCGACCGGGATGTTCCAGGCGCTGCAGGACGATATGCTCGCATCTTATCGAGCGGCGCGTCTCGATCTCGCCGCCGGCGACTGGCATCGGCCTGCGATTGCGGCTGGCGCTGGCGCGGTTGCTGGTTTCGCAATGCTCATCACGGCGATGACCGGCAAAAAGAAATCGACGGATGCGCGGTTTCTGAGCCCGCTGGAAGCGCGGACCCTCGGGCTTACCCGCACGGGCGGCGTGTTCGTCGGACGGATCGGCGGCAGTCTGATCAAGGTTCCGGGCGGGTTCACGCAGCGCGGGTCCGGCCGGCGGCGGTTCTTGAAGCCCATGCTGTTCGGCGGCAAGAAGCTCTGGATCGATGGCGATGACGTCGGCGGCTTCGTCATCGGCCCGCCGAGGTCCGGTAAGGGTGCTTCGCTGATTGTGCCCAACTGCCTGCTTTGGCCTGACAGCATCGTCGTGCTCGACATGCGCGGCGAAACCTATGAGGCGACGGCGGGCTATCGCTCGAAATTCTCGCGCGTACTGCGCTTCTCACCGGCAGATGAGAATGGCGATACCGAATGCTATAACCCGCTGGATTTCGTGGCCATTGATCCAGATCAGCGCGATATCGACATCAACTCGATTGCGACCGCGCTGCTGCCGACGCCCAAAGGCGATGCCTATTGGATTTCCGATGCTCGAGCGCTGTTCGCTGGCGTCACATCTTGGGTGCTCGAAAACCCTGATATCATCGACAAGGACAAGAACCTTGGAACGGTCCTCAATGTCGTCGAGGGTGGCGACCAGCCGCTGCGCGAATGGTTGGAGGAGGTTGCCAATCCCGAGCTTCGTGCCGAGTGGATCAGCTCCTTCACCTATACCACCCTCGCCCGCTTCGCCGTCATGGCCAGCAAGCAGTTCGACGGCGTCTATGGTTCCCTCGCCGCCGCCGTGCGGCCCTTCAAGAACAATCGCATTTTGCGCGCGACGGCGCGGTCCACCTTCGACATCCGGGCGATGCGCCGCGAAAATATGAGCCTCTACCTGGATTTCCGTATCCAGCAGATCGCCTCGATCGGGCCAATCTTCAACGTGCTGATGGTCCAGTTCATGGACTACATGTCGCGCAACATGATGAAGCGGGGCGAACGCCGCGTGCTCGTGCTGCTCGACGAGTTCCAGAATCTCGGCAAGCTGGAAAATGCCCTGACCGTCGCCACCGTCCTCGGCGGTTATGGAATTCCGTGCTGGTTCTTCGTCCAGTCCCTGCGCTCGCTCGACAACGTTTACACCCGCGAGGGCCGGCAGACGCTGGTGAATTCGGCACGCGCGCAGATCTTCCTTGGCGCCCAGGATCCAGAAGATCAGCGATACGTCTCGCAGCTTCTCGGCGAGCGAAAAGAGGTGACCGTCGATAAAGCGGTATCGACGGGCGTGACCCTGTTCGATCGCAAGGGCGCTACCATGTCGCACAAGACCACGATGCGCCCGCTCATGCGGCCCGACGAGCTTGGTGCAATGCACGAGACGCGATGCGTCATCAAGCTGCGGAACCAGCAGCCGATCTTCGGCGTGCGCAATTTCTACTATGCCGACGGCGGGTTGATGAAGCGGGCGTGGTGGCGTGTGCGAACGCCGAAAAAGGAGCAGGGTGTCACAGTCGCAATCGGCGCCAAACATACGGATTTCGAGGTCGCTCTGTCCTCTGAGCTGCACTTCCCAGCGCCTTCGCTCGCTGGAGCAACGTTTGTCGCCAAGAGTTTCGAAGCCGGCAACGAGCCATCGAGAACACCGTCCACTGCACGTATTCCCGACAACCGAAATGATGCGCAGCGGGTGGTAGCTGATTCTCAGCATGCCGTTCATGAAGCCGGCGGCGACGAGCCGGACTTTAGATTTGCCATGAAGAGGAGTGCAGAGCGACAAGCGAACGCGGACAAGTCCCTCGAGAGGATACTTACTTTGCTTGGCGGCACGCCCGTCAAGAAACGGGCGGCCAAAAAAGTCCAAAGGGAAGTCGCATCGGTATTTTCCGACGAATAGCCCAACATCCGGAACACTTTAACACGGACATTAAAAGGCTGGTCGATGGCCACCGCGATGGGCCGCGTTACACTATTCCGACATCTCAGCGGAGATAGCTACCGCCATTGACGTCAAGCGTCGCACCGTTCAGCGAGTCTTGGCCGTAGCGCAGCACGAAGGCGACGAGTTCCGCAATTTCTCTGGGTTCGGCCATGTCGCCGATCGGGATGTCATCTATCGCCTCTGCCATGCTATGCGTAGCGATGAACTTCTCTGCCATGTCGGTGCGTACCAAACCGGGGGCTATACAGACTGCAGATGCACCTTCCCGACCGAAGCTGCGAGCGATTGATTTCGTGAGATTGATCATAGCCGCCTTCGCCGCAGCATAAGGCATCGAATCCCGTGCCCCACCGCGCTGACCAGCGCGGCTAGCAATATTCACGATGCGCCCACCGCCCTCGGTTTTGAAATGAAGAACCGCCTCCTTGCAAAGATCGGCGGCGGCGAAGAGATTTACCTGAAACTCCTTCTGCCATAGTGCCTTCCACTCGCCGTGCGAGTTTTCAATCGAAATTTCCGAGCGATTGCCAGCATTGTTGACGAGGCCGTGGATTCGGCCCGCAAAATCAACCGATTTCCGCCAAAGCGCGGATACTCCCTCGTCTTCGTAAAGGTCAGCTTGTACGATGAGACCGTTGCCACCGATCTTGGCCAGCAATTCTTGCGCTTTATCCTCATTCTTCCTGTAGTGAATGATCGGCCTCGCCCCTTCCAACGCAAGTCGCTCTACGACCGCCGCTCCGATCCCACCTGAGGCACCAGTAACCAAGATCGTCTGCCCAAGCAAAGACTGGTCCATGTTCATATCCTTCGTTGATATTCGCCTTCGCAAATCGGTGATCGCACGCAAATCTCCATGGAGTGAGATGCGACCACCATGTTCTTGGTGGGATTCACCTTTTCGGCCAGGGTTTGGCTCACATATTCGGATAGACCGGCCCCTCGCCGCCCTGCGGCGGCACCCAGTTGATGTTCTGGTTGGGGTCCTTGATGTCGCAGGTCTTGCAGTGCACGCAGTTCTGCGCGTTGATGACGTAAACTTGCCTGCCGTCCTTCTCCACCCATTCGTAGACGCCCGCCGGACAGTAGCGGGTCGACGGACCGGCATAGACGTCGAGTTCGGAGGTCTTCTGCAGCTCCGGGTTCTTCACCTGAAGGTGGACCGGCTGGTCTTCCTCGTGGTTGGTGTTCGACAGGAACACCGAGGACAGACGGTCGAAGGTCAGAACGCCATCCGGCTTCGGATAGTCGATCTTCTTGTGCTTGGCCGCCGGCTCCAGCGACTGCGCATCGGTCTTGCCGTGCTTCAGCGTGCCGAAGAAGGAGAAGCCGAGGAGCGTGTTCGTCCACATGTCGAGGCCGCCGAGCGCCACGCCGACCGCAGTGCCGAACTTCGACCACAGCGGCTTGACGTTGCGCACCTTCCTGAGGTCCGAGCCGATGGCGCTGTCGCGCCAGCCCTGCTCGATCTCGATCGGCTCGTCATTGGCGCGGCCACTCGCGATTGCATCCGCGAGCTTTTCGGCGGCGAGCATGCCCGAGAGCACCGCATTGTGGCTGCCCTTAATGCGCGGCACGTTGACGAAGCCCGCCGAGCAGCCGATCAGCGCACCGCCCGGAAACGACAGTTTCGGTACCGACTGGTAGCCGCCCTCGGTGATGGCGCGTGCGCCGTAGGACAAGCGCTTACCGCCTTCGAAGGTGCCGCGGATCGCCGGATGCGTCTTGAAGCGCTGGAATTCCTCGAAGGGGAAGAGATAGGGGTTCTTGTAGTTCAAGTGCACCACGAAGCCGACGGCAACCATGTTGTCTTCGAGGTGATAGAGGAACGAGCCGCCGCCGGTCTTCATGCCGAGCGGCCAGCCGAAGGAGTGCTGCACGAGGCCGGGCTTGTGGTTCTCGGGTTTGACCTGCCAGAGTTCCTTGAGGCCGATGCCGAATTTCTGGGGTTCGCGATCCTTCTGAAGGTCGAACTTCGCGATGAGCTGCTTGGCGAGCGAGCCGCGCACGCCCTCGGAGATCAGCGTGTATTTTCCCAGCAGCGCCATGCCGCGGGTAAAGTTCGGGCCGGGCTCGCCGTTGCGCTCGATGCCCATGTCGCCGGTGGCCACGCCGATGACGGCGCCCTCGTCATTGTAGAGCACCTCGGTCGCGGCAAAGCCGGGATAGATCTCGACGCCGAGCTCTTCCGCCTTGGTGGCGAGCCACCGACAGACATTGCCGAGCGAGACGATGTAGTTGCCGTGGTTGTTCATCAAGGGCGGCATGGCGAAGTTCGGCAGCCGCACCGAGCCGGCCGGGCCGAGCAGCAGGAAATGGTCGTCCTTCACCTCGGTCTTGAACGGATGGCTGTCATCCTCACGCCAGCCGGGCAGCAGGCGGTCGATGCCGATCGGATCCACAACCGCGCCGGACAGGATATGCGCGCCGACTTCCGAACCCTTTTCCAGCACGACGACCGTCAGATCCGGATTGGCCTGCTTCAGCCGGATCGCCGCAGAAAGCCCCGCAGGACCGGCACCTACGATCACCACGTCGAATTCCATACTCTCGCGTTCGGGGAGTTCCGCCGTTTCGGTCATGCGAAGGCCGCCGCGAATCCACGATCGAGGTCGTCGATCAGATCGTTCACATCCTCAAGTCCCACCTGGAGGCGGATGATCGACATCTCGAAATCAGGCCGTCGAACAATTCGGTCGGAGAGGCCCACCTGAACTGCAAGGCTCTCATAGCCACCATAGGAATAGCCAAGGCCAAAGATCTCCAATGCATTCAGGAAACTCTTTGGATCTGCGGCACGCGGCAGGGCGAACGAGAAAAGACTGGAAGAGCCGGAAAAGTCGCGTCGCCAAATTGCGTGACCAGGATTGCCTTCAAGAGCAGGGTGGTAGACCTGCTCGACTTTGGGGTGGCCTTCGAGCCATTTGGCAATGGCAAGCGTTGATTGCTGGTGCGTGTCGAGCCTTCGGCCCATTCCCCGCAATCCGCGGAGGATTTGATATGCGTCATCAGACCCTACGCACATGCCGAGAACCATGTGCCCGCGATTGAGTTTCGGCCAGCATGCCTCGTTGGCGGAGACCGTACCCATCAGAACGTCTGAATGTCCTCCAAAATACTTGGTTGCCGCATGGATTACGATATCCGCGCCGATACCGATGGGCTTGAAAAAGAGGGGCGTCGCCCAGGTGTTGTCGATCATCGTGACGATAGCGCGTTCTTTGCACACCGCGACGATCGCCGGCACATCCTGCATCTCAAAGGTGTTCGAGCCGGGCGTCTCCAAGAACACAACCTTCGTTTCCGGGCGAAACAGAGAGACGATATCTCCGGCGATCAACGGGTCGTAGTATTCGACCGCGACCCCCATTCGCGGCAGCACCTCGTTCGCAAACCGACGGGTCGGGCCATAGACGGAATCCGTGATAAGCACATGATCCCCTGCCGAGAGAAAGGTCAGAAGCGGGACAGAGATCGCGGCCAGTCCGGACGGCACCAAAACTGTTCCGGCAGCACCTTCGAGTTCCGTCAGCGCCGCACAAAGAGCATCAGTCGTCGGCGTGCCATGTGTTGCGTAGGTGTATTTCTGGTTCTCGCTTGCAAGCGTCTCGGCATCCGGAAAAAGAACTGTGGAGGCGCGCACGATCGGCGGGTTGACGAAACCATGAAATGACAGCGGATCATAGCCGGCGTGGCCAAGCTGCGTATTGGTTCCGATTTTCTTGCTCGAGTGCGACATTGAAATTCTCTCCCTGGGATATGGGGTTATCAGGCGAGTTCGGAGGACATGCGAGCCAGGTCCTGCCAAAGACCCTCTGCAAGGCTGCGCCCGACGATAAGTTCGAATCCGCTGTCCTTCACGCGGGTAAGGTGGACGGAAACATGGCCGATCAACGCCACCGTGGAGTTCCCGATGGGAAATGCGGCGGCGTCGAAGTCGACCGCGCTTCCCTTTGCGAGGACGTCCTCGACGGCCGATCCGGCAAGCGATAGGCGAACGCGCCCATGACTCTGGTCAACGGCATAACCTACCGCATGAATACTTGCTTCAAGACTGTCCAGTTCCTCCCGCGCCCAAGCAGTATTCCCGACGAGAAGCCACTCGCCCGGAGCGGCCGGTCGAACCTCGCACTCTTTGTCGGCCGTGAGATCTGCCAGGAGCGGTGCGAGATCACCGGCTCCCCTTCGGGCTAGAATTTGAATGATCGACCCCTCCGGCAAAGCACGAAGATCGACTTGCTTCACGTTGATCGGTCTTAGACCAGCAAGGACGGCCCGATGTTTGATACCAGCCTCAGCCATGGAGTCTTTCACCTTCTGAATCGTAGAAGACCGGGCTGCAAAGCCGGCAGGGAGTGAATTCTTGCTGAAGGCTGTCGTAGGCGATCACCTCTTCCCCATGTCGAGCCGCCCCACGCTTGACCAAGGCCAACCCGATCTTGGAGCCGACATGCGGTGAGAACGCCGTCGAGGTCACATAGCCCTGATCGTTCTCCAGCGTCCACGAAGCATTCTTTTCGAGGATGTGCGCGCCACTCCGGATTGCGGCTTGGTGATCAAGGGGAACGATCCCGACAAGTTGCGGCCGCTCCGGGTCACGGAGGCCCTCGCGCGCCAGCATGTGCTTGCCGATGAAATCCGCTTTGGAAGGTGAGACCATCTTGGCAAAGCCGAGATCAGCCGGAACGACCGTACCGTTAATCTCGCTATGGGTTACATGGCCTTTTTCAATCCTGAGCACGCTGAGCGCCTCGACCCCATAGGGTTGAAGGCCGTGGTTCTGGCCGGCGATCATCAGCGCATCGGCGACGCTCTCGCCGTAACCTGCGGGCACCGCAAGTTCATAGGCAAGTTCCCCTGAGAAGGAGATGCGGAACAGCCGCCCATGAAGTTGACCTTGGAAAAGTGATATCTCCCTAGCGCCGAGGAAAGGAAACGCCGCATTCGACAGGTCTTCATCAACGATCTGCTGCAGGATATTTCGTGACTGGGGTCCAGCAACCGCCATTTGCGCCCAATGGTCGGTAGACGACGAAAGATGAACGTCGAGATTCGGCCATAACACCTGGGCGCAGAATTCGAGATGGTTCAGAACGCCTGCTGCATAGGCTGTCGTGGTGGTGATGAAGAAATGGTCTTCAGAGAACCGGCTGACGGTTCCGTCATCGTAGATCATACCGTCTTCGCGCAGCATGAGGCCGTAGCGCGCTTTCCCGATGGGCAGCTTGCGCAAGCCATTCGAGTACACCCTGTCGAGGAACTCCGCCGCATCTGTTCCGAGGACCTCTATTTTGCCAAGCATGGAAACATCGCAAAGGCCGGCATTCGCCCGAACATTGGTTGCCTCTCGATCGACGCTCTCCCGCCAGGTCGTTTCGTAGTCACGCGGGAACCAGGCGGAGCGATACCATAGACCGGATTCTACAAACACGGCGCCGTGCTTTGCCGCCCAATCGTGGAGCGGCGACTTCCGGACCGGCTGGAAATGCTCCCCATGGTAGGAACCCGCTAGCGATCCGAAGGAGACAGGCGTATAGAACGGGCGAAATGTCGTTGTGCCGACCTCTCTAGGGGACACGCCGCGCGCGTCGGCAAGGAGACCGATCGCGTTCACATTCGACAGCTTGCCCTGATCTGTTGCCATCCCATTCGTCGTGTATCGCTTCGCGTGCTCGACATGGCCATAGCCTTCCTGGACCGCAAGACCGAGATCTCTGTGGTGAACGTCATTCTGAAAATCCACGAAGGCTTTACCGCGGATACGCGGAATCGACCACAAGGCGCGCGCCGGCGGGGCAACAATATCATCCTCGATGGTTCCAAAATCCTGCTGCTCTACGCGAAAACCGAGATCGCCAACGAGACTCGCTGCCTTTGCAGCACCATCGTCCAGACATGCGGCGATCCCGGAAATAGCATTGCAAGAGCCCGCAACGACGAGCCCGCTCAATTCCGGTGCGAGGAATGCCGCATACTGATCAGACCAATCGGGCTTGCCGCCGCGGTGGCAGGCAAGGTGTATGATTGGGCTAAAACCTCCAGCCATTGCCAAGGCATCGACCTTCAGGTTTTCTCTCCGATTGCCGTGCCAGATATCGACTGAAGATAACATCTTGCCGCCGCGGGCGTCCGAAACCACCGCACCGCGGATGACCCGGAATTCACCGAAATATGGCGGGTTCGCGTCATTTCGGCTGTCGATAACGGCAACAACCGGTTGCCCCCTCGCTTCGAGATCGCGCGCAAGAGCATAGCCGCTATCATTCGTCGTGAAGATCGCAGTTCGAGTGCCCGGTGCGATAGCAAAGCGATTCAAATAGGTTCGCATTGCCGTCGCCATCATGACGCCCGGAATGTCATTGCCACCGAAGACGAGCGGGCGTTCCTCCGAGCCGCTGGCCAAGAGCGCCTTCTTGGCAACGATGCGCCAGAGCCTTTCCGCGAGCCGGCCGGCATCGGCAACGCTATCCCCCCTTTGGACACGCTCCACCGCGCCGAAAACGTTACCATCGAACCAACCGAATACGGTCGTACTGGCCAGCACCCGCGCATTGGGGAAGGAGTTCAGCTCGCCCACGGCTTGCCGCACGAATTCCGGGGCTGACACGTCGCCAATCGTTGCGGTTTCCGAAAGAAGCGAGCCGCCAATCATTGCCTGCTCGTCGACGAGCACAACGCGCGCACCTGATCGCGCGGCCGTTAAAGCGGCCGCTATGCCGGTGGGTCCACCGCCGATCACCAAAAGATCGCAATGCGCCCAAGTCTTTTCAAAGCGATCAGGATCCGCTTCGCCCGACGCTTTTCCGAGACCCGCCGCTGTCCGGATCAGCGGTTCGTAGACCATTTCCCAGAACCACGACGGCCGCATGAAGGTTTTGTAGTAGAAACCGGCGCCCAGGAAGGGAGAGAGCAGACCGTTCACCGCGCCAAGGTCGAATTCAAGGGAGGGCCAGCGGTTCTGGCTGGAGGCTTCCAGACCGGCGTACAGCATCTGCGTCGTGGCCCGCGTATTGGGCTCAGAGCGCCCGCCGCGGCCTACCGTAACCAGTGCGTTCGGTTCGGAGGCACCGGCTGTAAGGATGCCGCGCGGACGATGATATTTAAAGCTGCGACCGACAAGTTGACGACCGTTGGCCAGAAGCGCAGATGCCAACGTGTCACCAGCAAAGCCTCGCATCGACTTTCCGTCGAAGGTGAATGCTAGTGGTGCGGCACGGTCGATGAGACCGCCGGCCGGTAGACGATGGGTGCTCATCGAGGGTGTTCTCCTTCGAGCGTAGCATCCCGGCTCGCCTCAATTTCATGGGTTGCAGTGTCGCGGGTGACGATCAGCCAGCGGCGGCATCCGGCCGTATGGTGCCAAAACTCGTCATGACGGCCGCGGGGATTCGTGCGCAAATAGACATACTCGAACCACGTTTCCGGGTTGGCCAGCGTTTCTGGGCGTGGGAGGGCGGCCCCCTTTACCGTGAACTCTTCCTTCGGGCGGCCGCCGCAATGTGGGCAGGGAATAAGACTTGCCATTCGTTCAATCCAGATCGGCAGGGGTTAGTGCAGGTTCGGTTGTGCGCCGCTTCCGGTTTCATCGATCAGATAACCGCGCTCGAAACGGTCGAGCCGGAATGCCGATGCGGTCGCATGCGATGTCCCGCGAGCGAGCAAGTGGGCGAAGCAATAGCCGGATGCCGGCGTCGCCTTGAATCCGCCGTAGCACCAGCCCGCGTTGAGATAGAGATTTTCGATTGGCGCTCGATCGATGATGGGCGAACCGTCCATGGACATGTCCATGATACCCCCCCAGGACCGAAGAATACGAACGCGCGAAAGCGAAGGGATCATCGTCTTCGCCGCCTCCGCGACATGCTCGACGGTCGCCAGATTACCGCGCTGGGCATAGGAATTGTAACCATCGATGTCGCCGCCGAAGACCAAGCCCCCCTTGTCAGATTGCGATATGTAGAAATGCCCCATTCCAAACGATACGACGCAGTCGATGAAGGGTTTCAGTCCCTCTGACACGAAGGCCTGCAACACATGGCTTTCAATCGGAAGTTTGAGGCCCACCATCTCCGCAAGCCTCGACGAATTGCCGGCCGTGGCCAATGCCAGCTTGCCGCAGCCCATGAAGCCGCGGCTGGTCTCGACGCCAACAACTTTTCCATCCTCGCGGCGTATTCCGTTGACCTCGCAATTCTGAATGATGTCGACGCCGCGGCTGTCGGCCCCGCGCGCGTAGCCCCAGGCGACGGCATCGTGGCGAACCGTACCGCCACGGCTCTGGAGGAACCCGCCCAAAATAGGAAAACGCGTGTTGTTGAAGCCGAGGTACGGTGCCATCGACTTCACTGCATCGAGATCGAGCAACATTGCATCGACGCCATGGAGGTGCATGGCGTTTCCCTTCCGAATGAAGGCGTCGCGCTGGCCGTCCGTATGAAAGAGATTGAGCACGCCGCGTTGGGAAACCATCGCGTTGAAATTGAGCTCCCGCTCCAGCCCTTCCCAGAGTTTCAACGAGAATTCGTAGAAAGGATTATTTCCAGGAAGCAAATAGTTCGAGCGGATGATGGTTGTGTTGCGTCCGACATTGCCGGACCCAATGTAGCTCTTTTCCAATACAGCTATGTTCGAGAGCCCGAATTCCTTTGCGAGATAGTAGGCCGTCGCAAGTCCGTGACCGCCACCTCCGACAATGATGACGTCATAATGCGGCTTCGGTTCGGGGCTGCGCCAGGCTGGCTTCCACCATCTGTTACCGAAGAGGCCGTTCGCAAAAATCGAGAGGGCAGAGTAGCGCATCGAAAGATACCGAATATGCTGCGGGGAAATGCAGCGCATCGCATGATGCTGCGATGCGCTGCCGGACATTCGATCAAGCCGGGTTCGAGCCCGCCCAGCCCGAGATCGCCTTGGCTTCGAGGAATTCTTCGATCCCCCAGAGTCCGCCCTCGCGAGCCCGGCCGGATGCCTTCACGCCACCGAACGGCGAACCGGCGCCGCGAGGATTGCCATTCATTTCGATCATCCCGGCGCGGAGTTGCGAGGCGACGCGGTTACGCCTTTCGCCGTCGGTGGATTGGACGTAATTCGACAAGCCATAAGGCGTATCATTAGCGATCCGGACAGCCTCTTCTTCGGTGTCGAAAGGGATGATCGTCAGGACCGGTCCGAAGATTTCTTCCCGTGCGATTGCCATGTCATTGTTGGCGTCGGCAAAGATCGTCGGACGGACGAAGTAGCCCTGTTCATGCCCTTCCGGACGACCGAGACCACCAGCGATGAGACGCGCCCCTTCTTCGATTCCCTTCTGGATCATTTCCTGGACCTTCTGGAACTGCGCCTCCGATGCAAGCGGTCCGATATGGTTGCCAGGCTTGTGGCTGGAATCGACCACGAGGCTTTCCGCAACCGCCTTCGCCTCGTCAACGACGCGATCGTAGATCGACCGCTCTACCAGCATACGCGTTGGCGCATTGCAGCTCTGCCCGGTATTGTTGAAGCAATGGAGGACACCGCGTTTCACCGCTTCCGCGTCCGCGTCGGCAAACACCAAGTTGGCGCCTTTTCCACCAAGTTCGAGGACCACCCGTTTCAGAGTTTCTGCCGCGGTCTTGGAGATCGCGACGCCGGCCCGCGTGGAACCCGTGAAGCTGATCATTTCCACATCGGGATGCGAGGACAGACGCGTGCCTACGCCAGCACCATCGCCATTGACGAGATTGAAGACGCCCTTGGGGAAACCAGCCTGGTCGATATATTCCGCGAACAGCATCGAGGAAAGCGGCGCGATCTCGGAGGGCTTGTGGACCATGGTGCAGCCCGCCAGCAAAGCGGGGATGACTTTGAGAGTCACCTGATTCATCGGCCAGTTCCAGGGAGTGATGAGGCCGACGACGCCGATCGGGTCCATGAGGATGCGGTCGTTGGGAGCATGCGGACCGAGCGGCCGGATGAACTCGAAGTCCTTGAATGCGGTGATGAAGTTCGAGATGTGCCAGGTGCCGGCGCCGACTTGCTTTTCCAGCGCCATGTCGATAGGCGCGCCCATCTCCAGGCTGATTGCCTGGGCCATTTCCGGTGCGCGGCGCTTGTAGATTTCGAGCAAGCGCTCGACCAGCTTGAGACGTTCGGCGGGGGCAGTCTTCGACCAGCTCTCGAACGCACGCTTGGCGACCGCGACCGCCCGGTCGGCGTCGGCGGGGCTACCGATGCTGATAACTGCGCAGGCCTCTTCTGTCGACGGGTCGATAACGGCGAGTTCGCGGGCTTCCAGCGGTGCCACCCATTCGCTATCGATGTAAAACAATTTCTTTTCCAGCATTGCTGTCTCCAATTTTTCGAAAGGAAGGACGTTGCCCGCCGGAAGAGCGGGCATCGATGGCATTAGATAATGAGGTCGATGAGGAACGGTGCCTTCTGCCTGAAGCTCTGCTGCATCAGGTCGGCGCACTCTTCCATTGTGGTCGCGCGTGCGGCCTCGACGCCCATGCCATTTGCCAACTTGATCCAGTCAAGATCGGGGTTCGAGAGGTCAAGCATGCCCATCGCTGTCGGGCCGGGAACGGCGCCGACGTTCTTGTATTCGCCGATCAGGATATTGTACTTCCGGTTATTGAGCAGGATCGTCGTGCAAGGGAGCTTTTCTCGGGCCTGCGTCCAGAGCGACTGCAGGGAATACATCGCGGAGCCGTCTGCCTGCAGGCTGATAACCCTTCGATCACCGCCACCGGCGACCGCTGCGCCGGTGGAGACCGGAAGGCCGTCGCCGATCGCGCCGCCGCCAAGGTTCAGCCAGTCGTGAGCTGGGGCATTGTGCGTGAGCTTATAGAAGTCGCGGCCATAGGAGATGCTCTCGTTGGAAACGATCGAGTTTTCGGGCATCAGGGCCGCGAGGGTGACGGCCAGGTTTTCCTGTGTCGTGGCTCCACGCGCGGGTTCGGGGCGCGGACCCACATCCGGGATCGCCACCTCGGGAGCACCGAGTTCATCGACAAGCGCCTGCAGCGCCGCTACTGAATCTTGGTCGAAACGGGAGAGTACGTGGATCTGGGCATTCGACGGATACTGCGTCGAGGGCTTGCCCGGATAAGCGAAGAAGCCAACCGGCGCTTTTGCGTTCACCAGAACGATATGCTGATACTGTCCCAGCGCCTGTATTGCGGCGTCAGTCCCGTACGGCACGCGCTCAAGCGCTAGGCGGCCACGGCCGCGCTGCATGTGACCATTGGTATAGGTCGCGAGCAGATGGGCCCCCGTCGCCTCGGCGACCCGCCATGCAAGAATCTGAGAGGGAGCCAGCGTCGCCTGATCCGCAAGAAGGATCAAGACATTACGGTTCGAGCGAAGGACGCGTGCAACGTTTTCGACCGCATGGGGGTCGATCGGCGGAGCGGCTGGAACAGGAAGCGCATCAGCCACCACGCCACCCGGGTTCCACGAAGCATCGGCGGGGAGAATGAGAGTCGAAATCTGACCGGAAACGGCGCGGGCATTCTGAACTGCAACCGCCGCATCACGACCTACCTCTGCAACGTCGGTGCTTGTACGAACCCAATGCGAGACAGTCCGCGCCATTCCTTCGGTATCGGCCGTCAGCGGCGCATCGAACGGGCGATGATATGTCGCCTGATCACCGACGATGTTCACGATGCCAGCGCGGGCGCGCCGAGCATTGTGGAGATTGCCCATACCGTTCGCCAGACCGGGACCGCAATGGAGCAGTGTTGAAGCCGGCTTGCGCGCAATCCGGTAGTAGCCGTCGGCCATACCAGTAACGATGTTCTCCTGAAGGCCGAGAACGCAATGCATGCCGGGGATGCGATCGAGCGCTCCGACGAAGTGCATTTCGCTGGTGCCAGGATTGGCGAAGCATGTGTCGACGCCGGAATTCAAGAGGGTATGAACCAGGCTTTCAGCGCCGTTCATCTGATTGGTGGCTGCTTGTGAGGACATATTTCTGCACCTGTTAGTTACGACAAAGGGTTGTAGTGGTAATAGGGAAATCGTTGCGGGGAGAACGGCGCGATCGGGACGCTCGGCTCTCGGCCGGCGACAAGATCCGCGACGATCTCCGCGGTTCTGGGCGCCGCCGTCATGCCGCCCCAGTCATTGAGAAGGTAGTTGCATAGCGCTTCGTCATCGCCAATCACCTGACCCGACGAAGTCTTGCCGCCCACAAGCTGACGCCAGTCGACGAAAGCGTAGAACGTACCGGCCGGTGCCTCGCATGCAAGATTCGGAATGGTGGCGAGTTCCGCCATCACGAGATCACGGCGTTTGCGGTATTCGCTGAGATACTGCTTGACGCTTTCCTGTGGCCCGGTCAGCGCTTCCGCTGCTGCGGCCTGCGCGATGGAGCAGGTGCAAGAGGTGGATTGGCTGAGAACCGCACGAATCGCCTTCATCAGCGGCGCCGGACCGCCGCCATAGCCGATGCGCCAGCCCGTCATCGCATAGGCCTTGGACACACCGTTCACGGTCAGGATCCGGTCGCGCAGATCTGGCCGTAGCTGAGCCGGGGTGACGAAGGGCTCATCCTGATAGATGAGATGCTCGTACATATCATCGACCATGAACCAGACCTGCGGATGGCGTGCGAGCACATCGAGGATAGGTTCGTAGTCTTCCTTGCGATAGATCGAGCCGGTCGGGTTGGACGGCGAGTTGATCAACAACCAGCGGGTACGCGGCGTGATGGCCCGTTCCAGATCTTCTGCCCGCAGGCGGAACCCATCTTCGGACCGTGTTTGCAAAATGATCGGCGTCGCGCCCATCATCTCGACGATGTCGCTGTAGCTTACCCAGTAGGGCGCCGGAAGAATTACCTCGTCGCCAGCCTGGATCGTCGCGAAGAATGCGCTGAACAGGAGCATCTTCGCGCCGGTCGTGACGACGATCTCTTCCGGCGTGAAATCGAGCCCGTTTTCGCGTTTGAACTTTTCGCGCACGGCAGCCTTGATCGCGGGCGAGCCATCGAGCGCGGTATAGTGAGTATCCCCGGCGCGCATCGCCTTGATCGCCGCTTCCTGAATATTCTCAGGTGTATCGAAATCCGGCTCGCCGACATGAAGACCCACGATGTCGCGGCCCTGGCGGCTGAGTTCTGCCGTCGCGGCCATCATGCGAGAGATCGCCGAAGGTCCGACCTTCGACAAGGCGTTCGACGGCTTGAACACCGCGGCGGCCGAAGTATGGATATCTGCCATTGTTAGTTCCTCTTCCAATTCATGGGATACTTCTGCGTACATTCGCCATCGACTGAGATGACGGAACGCTTGACTTTTGATGCGCTCTCATGGCCTCGGCGCCTATCGGAGGGCTGAGGACGCGTGTCGGTGTTCAGGGCTCGGCCGTCGGCGGCCAGACCGTTCAGAATGAGCTCGCAATACTCCATCGCGAAGGAGGAGGCGGGACGGCCATGCCCTGGCTTGAACCAGCGAACCATCCAGTTCAGCATCGAGAGGATCGCGCGGCTTATCGACCGGGAATCCGTATTTCGATAGCGGCCGGATTCGATGCCTGCGAGCACGATCCGTCGAAGAAGCTCTTCGTAGGCGTCGCGCAGTTCCTGCGCTTCTTCGAGCAGCCCACCATTCTCCATGCCGCCGTAGCCCACCAACATCGTGACGAAGCCATGGTAATGCGCTTCGAAGTAGTCGGCGTGTGCCGTCATAAAGCGGCAAAGAGCCTCCGGGGCCTCGTCGTCACCATCAACAGCGATATTTACAGCTTCAAGAAGGCCCTTGAGCGTCCGGACGATGATAGCCTCGTATATTTCCTTCTTGTTCGGGAAGTAATGGTAGATCGCGGCCTTGGTGACGCCGACCGCTTCCGCGACACTTCCTAACGAAGTCCCATCGAAGCCCTCCCGCGCGAACAGTTCGGCGGCTTCGTCCAGAATCTTGCCGCGTGCATTCTCCATCGTGGGTGGACGGCCCTGGCGGCGAACGCGCTCCTTCTGCATCAGAGCTACTTTCGGGTCGTCGCCGGGATACCGGCAACTACGCCCATCTCCAAAAGCTGATCGACCCGATCTGCGCTCAGATCCAGCTCGGCCTGAAGGACTTGGCGGGTATGCTCGCCGACCTCGGGTGGAAGTGTCGGCGGAGCAAACGGACTTTCCGACATGCGCAACGGGCTGCGCACGGAGCGGAAGGTGCCGATCCTTTCGGAAGGAACCGAAACGACAGTGTCCCGAAGGATTGCAACATCGCTAGCGAACGCCTGGCCGACAGTGCGAAGCTCGCCAGCCGGGACTCCGACGGCGCGAAGTTCGGCGAGAAGCTCATGCAGTTTACGATCGCGCAACTTGTCCTCGATGATCGGCAGTAACTCATCACGCGCCTCGGTTCGTCCTTTATTGGTGACGAACCGCTCATCCATCGCGAGATCCGGCAGACCGATGATCTTGCAGAACCGCCGGAACTGTTCGTCGTTTCCGACTGCGAGTGCAATTCGGCCATCGACGCAATCGAACAGTTGATATGGTACGATGCTCGGATGAGCGTTGCCATAGCGCAACGCTTCTCTTCCGGTATTGAGATGACCCGACGCGACGTTGGCCAACATGAACATCGCGCTGTCGGTCAGGCTGATGTCGAGCCACTGGCCCTTTCCGGTGCGTTCGCGCATAAACAGGGCAGCGAGAATTGCTTGCACGGCATTCATGCCCGATATGAGATCGATGAAGGCGACACCGAGCCGCATCGGCTCGCCATCCTTTTCGCCCGTAATCGACATGAATCCAGATTCAGCCTGGATAATGAAGTCGTAACCCGGACGCTCCTCCAGCTCGTGACCGCGGCCATAACCCGATATGGAACAATAGATGAGCCGAGGGTTGATGTCCTTCAGATCGTCATAGGTGAGCTTGAATTTCTTGAGCGAGGCCGGGCGGAAGTTCTCGATCAGGACATCGCTCTTTTTTGCGAGTTCAATGATCAGATCTCTTCCTTCCGGCTTGCCGATGTCGATCGCAACGCTCTTCTTGTTGCGATTTGCGCCCAGATAGTAGGTTGAAACACCCTCCACAGCCGGCGGCATCCACGTCCGGGTGTCGTCCCCGGTTCCAGGTTGCTCAATCTTCAGCACGTCAGCACCGAGATCACCCAACGTCATTGTTGCCCAGGGGCCGGCCAAAACGCGAGACAGGTCGAGAACCTTGATTCCGTTCAGTGCGACGCTCATCGGAAACGCGATCCTTCCTCTATCCGTTTCAACAAAATATCGGAGAAAGGCCTACGCGGATAAGGCGGGGCAGCTCTTCTCCTCACGGTGAATCGAGCCGCTTAATGCACCAGACTGCTCGGGCGGAAGCGACCTAATTACTTACCGTCCGAACAGTATATAACTGATAGCGGCATGTCAATCGCCATGCCGCTCAGAATTTAGTGTCTTGGAGGCTACACGATAGCGTTGTGGCGCACCGCACAACCGGAGCCGCGGACGGCCTAGGAGGAAGTGTGTAAGGTTTTGGAGATAAACTTTTTGAAGCGGTCCGGTGCAGCTTCAGAGAAGAGTTTTGCGGGCGGCGCGTCCGCGATGAGCGTACCCTTTTCCAGAAAAATGATGCGGTTCGAAACCTCCCGTGCGAAATTGATCTCGTGGGTGACAATGAGCATTGTTCGTCCCTCTTTAGCCAGATCTCGAATGACCTTCAGGACCTCCCCGACAAGCTCCGGGTCTAGCGCCGATGTCGGCTCATCGAACAGGATGGCTGCTGGCCGCTGAGCAAGCGCCCTTGCAATCGCTGCGCGTTGCTGCTGCCCGCCCGATAGGTGTCTGGGGTAACTGTTGGCTTTGTCGGAAAGCCCCACCTTCGCCAACAGTGACATTGCTTCGTCCACACATTCCGTTTTTGAACGCTTCTGAACATGGACCGGCGCTTCAATGACGTTTTCGAGGATCGACATGTGTGGCCATAGATTGAAGCCTTGGAACACCATCGCGACGTCTGACCGAATCCGGTCGAGCTGTTTTCGATCCGCGGGACGGGTTCCATTCTTGGTCGTTCGCATGGCGATTTCCTCGCCCCGGATGGCGATTGTTCCCGCGCTCGGGGTTTCGAGCATGTTGATGCACCGGAGCATTGTGGACTTGCCAGAGCCCGACGATCCAAGGATCGAGACCACCTCTCCTTCATGTGCTTCGAACGTGATGCCCTTTAGCACCTCAAGATCGCCAAAGTTTTTATGGAGGTCGCGAATGGAAATTACGGGAACGTTATTCGTCTCGATTGACGTCATGGCCGCGCCTCAATGTTTGTTTTGACGGGGAGATCGCGCTGATGCGGTGACAGACGGTATTCAAGTAGAGCGATCAGGCGGGTTATTATGAAGTTGAGCGTCAGATAAATTGCACCAGCGACGATAAACACTTCGAAAGCGCGAAATGTCTGGGAGATTAGCTCCGCAGCTATACCAGTTACTTCCATGATGGTGATGGTGGAAGCGAGGGAAGTTGCTTTTACCGCGAGAATGACTTCATTGCCGTAGGCTGGCAAAGCCTGCCGGAATGCGATCGGAAGGATGATGCGCCTGTACAGTAGAAAACCGGACATGCCGCAAGCCCTTGCCGCCTCAATCAATCCGGCCGAAACGGACTTTAGCCCTCCGCGGATGATCTCACTTCCATAGGCGCCGACGCTAAGCACTAGAGCAGTGATGGCGCACCAGTAAGGTTCACGGAAAAACGGCCAGACACCCCAACTCTGGAGTTCGTGACGGAACTGTCCGAGGCCGTAGTAGATGATGAACATCTGCAGGAGGAGCGGCGAGCCGCGTATGCAAAAGACGAAAAAGGCAACGCATTGGGAAGCGACGGGGACCCGCAGGTGCGCAACAATCGCCAGGGCTGTTGCCAGGACTGTCCCGACAAGTATCGCCGTTGCGGCCAATTCGAGCGTAATAGGCAAACCGGCAATGAGCCTGACGAAAGCCTGCCAGAGAAAACCGAAATCGATCACTGTTTAGCCCCCCATCCTGCACGCAGAGCGATACTCGGCGAAGCGGAAGAGAAGCGACGAGACCACGGTGATTGTCAGATAGAGCAGTCCAGCCGTGATAAAGAACTCAAACGGTCGGCGCGTTGAACCCGAAGCCATTTGAGCTTGCCGAAGCAGTTCCACAAGCCCGACGACCGAGATGAGGGCCGTCTCTTTCAGGGCCAATTGCCATGTGTTGCCGAGGCCCGGCAATGCGTAGTGCAGTACCTGTGGTGCAACGACGCGCCTGAACAGTAGCCAACGGCCCATGCCAACCGCATGAGCCGCCTCGATACTGCCCTTGGCGACAGTGTTGAAAGCGCCTCTAAGCACTTCAGCTTGATAAGCGGCAGAAATGATCCCGATCGCGAGAACCCCAGTAGCGAACGTAGGCATTCCAACAAAACCGTTCGCCCCGAAGAAGCCGGCGAAGGTCGACAAAAGTGAGTTTCCGCCGAAGTAGAGTAGATAGATGACCAGAAGATCAGGCACGCCTCGCAGTGTGGTCGTGTAAGCGTCGGCGACGCCACGAGCCAAACGGATTGGTGACATTTTTGCCCAGGCAACGAGGCTGCCAAGAATAGACCCGATGAGGAACCCCAAAACGGCGATAGCGGACGTGACGCCCGCGCCAGCGATGAGGACACGACCCCATCCTCCTTCACCAAAACCAACAAGATCAGTGTAATTCATGCAGCCAACCCACAGCTTGTCCAATACAATGCGCATTTTCAGAAATTACGGATGTGAAGGGCACAGTGGCGGCCTGATCGAATTGGGGATAGCCCAATTGTCGAACTACGAGACACCTGCACGGCCGCGCTCCCTCAGCCACGCTCCTCCAGCGGCATCACAGTTCGCACAAAATATTTTTATTGCAAGGAATCTTTTTTTTAGATACAAAGTTTTTGTTCGATTGAAGTTTGGACGCGTCGAGAAAGTGTGCCAGGTCAATCAGACAGTCCGTCGGACGACCGTATGTCGGCGTCGCCAGCCGCCGGCGGTCATCACGGAATTGCATAAATATTTACATCCGTTAAAAGTTTTCAGCGCGTTGAAACTCAAAACGGTGTGAGGCCATGATCAATCAAAAGTCTGGGGGGAGGCATGCAGGAATGGGCTTGCGGGAGCGCCAACGCCTAATAAGGCGGGAGAACATTCTCGCTGCGGCGAGTGATTTGTTCGCGGCACACAGCTTCAATGAGGTTAGTCTCGAAGCCGTCGCCGCGCGCGCTACCGTCTCCGTCCCCACCATCTACTCCTTTTTCAAATCGAAGCACGATCTGCTGCTAGGCTTGCTTGAGGAGGACAGGCATATCCTTGAGCCGAATTTGGCGCGCGTTGTGGAGCGGCTGCCAAACGATCCTGTCCAGGCGATGGTGCTGATCGCCAAATCGGTCCTTTTGGATGGATATGATATTTCAAGAAAAGGCGTGTGGAGGGAGATCCTGGGGGCATCGATACACATGGGCCCTGAGCAGCGCAGCCAGTTCCGTGAGCTCCTCTCGATTACTGCAAAACATGTGCGTGTCGCTTTGAACAAGCTTCGTGGGACAGGCTCGATCCATGATGATGTTGATCTGGATAGCGCAGCCCGCATTATCCATAGCGTCATACGGCACGTATTTGTCCTTTACATAACCAGTGAGGAAGCAACGGTCGATGATCTCACCGCCATGCTTGAAGAAGACCTGAAGACTGTCCTGTTTGGCATTGCGATAAGAGCTTAGCCCCTACGCATCCGCAAATCATGGATATCAAGACCTTGGATGGGGTCCGTAAAGGTCTCACCAGGAGCGGTGCATCTGTGCGTTTTTTCTGACGCCCTGCATGGATGTACGTGAAGGCAACGCAACAACATTCACACTGAGGAGGACTATCGATGAAAAAATTCTTGTCCAATCTACTTATCGTAGGGGCCTTTGTACTCCCCACGATGCCGGCGCATGCCGGGGAGTGGAAGAAGATCGTGATCGGCATGGACGTCAGTTATGCTCCCTGGGCATATACCGATGCCAACGGCAAATTCCTGGGATACGAAGTCGACCTCGCGAATGACCTCTGCAAACGCATGGAGGTCGAATGCGAACTCACATCGCAGCCTTGGGATACGATCATTCCCAGCCTGCAGGCCGGGAAGTTCGACGCCATCATCGCGGGAATGAACATCACGGAGGAGCGGCTGAAGGAGATCGATTTCTCTGTCTCTTATGCGGCGAGCCCGCGCGCTTTCCTGACGACGAAGTCGAGCAAATTCGCAAATCTTCCGCTTGGCGAATCCATCCTTGATCTGGAAAAGGACGCCGATTCCGCGACCAAGCAGATCGACGCGGTCCGCTCCGAACTCCCTGGCTCGACGCTCGGCGTGCTGACCGCTTCCGCCAACACCCTCTTCGTCGAGAAGAACTTCGCCGACGTCGCGGAGATTCGGCAATACAAGACAGCCGAACAATACGTACTCGACCTCCAAGCCGGCCGCATTGATATCGCTTTCGATACACTGCCCTACCTGATGGGTGTTCTCAAGGGCGCGGATGGCGGCGATATGGTTGTCGTCGGGCCGAAGCTTGCGGGCGGCCTGCTAGGTGCTGGCGCCGGCGTTGGCCTTCGCAAGAGCGATGCGGATCTCAAAGCAATGTTCAACAAGGCTATTGAGGACGCGAAGAAGGACGGAACGATCAAGGCGCTCACCATCAAATGGTTCGGCGCGGATCTTTCGCCGACGTAAACTTGCAGAATATTCCTTCAGACCGCATGTCGTCTTTACATACCGACTAGTCGCTTAATAATTCAAACTCAATGGAGATGATTCTTCATGTATTTCAACTTAAACCGACGGGCATTTTTCGCAGTAACTGCGCTTTGCCTGACATCCCTGACCGCTCTGGAAGCCACGGCCGCAGCCGACGTCTTGCCGTCGACAATCGCCGGAAAGGGTGAACTTGCGATTGGTCTCGAGTCGACCTATCCCCCCTTTAATTTTCAGGATGAATCCGGCAATCTCGTCGGGTTCGAGGTCGATTTTGCTAACGATCTCTGCAAGAGGCTCGGACTGACGCCTAGATATGTGCCGACACAGTTTGACGGCATTCTCGCGGCTCTCGCGTCTGGTAGGCTCGACGTCGTGATCAATCAGATCACCATCACTCCGGAACGTCAGAAGAACTACGATTTCTCGGTTCCATACACGATCACCAAGATCCAGATGGTCACTCGGAAAGAACTCGCAGCCGAGCTGACGGCACCTGAAAAGCTTTCAGGGCGCGCCGTTGGCGCGGTGCTCGGCACGAACTTCGAGCAATGGGTTCGTGCCAACGTCCCTGACGCGGACGTCAAGACCTACGACCTCGACGCCACCATGTATCGCGATTTGAAGGCGGGCCGGATCGACGTGGCCCTCAACGACACGATGGTCGCGGCGAGTCTGATCAAAAAAGCCGATTCGGGCTTCGTCACGGCGGGCGAACCGTTCGCCCCCCAAGAGCAGGCGGTCGCAATGCGAAAAGAACCGGCACTGAAAGCTGCCATCGACAAAGCCATCGAAGAAATGAAAGCCGACGGCACTTTGACGGCCATGTCGATCAAATGGCTCGGTGTCGATGTCTCGAAGTGAGACTGTGCGTTCCTACCATCAAGCAGGAGAGCTGCGAATGCAGCTCTCCACAAAGAAAGTGAATGAAGATGACGATGATACCCAACTCCAATGAAGCGCGGGATATTGCGTACCACTTCCACGCCTATACTGACGCCCGGAAGCATGAAGCGACGACGCCGCTTATCATTGACCGGGCTGAGGGGGCTTACGTCTACGACAGCAACGGGAAGCGCTACCTTGAAGGCATGGCCGGCCTTTGGAGCGTCGCCGTCGGCTTCGGCGAGCGGCGTCTCGTGCAAGCCGCTGCACGGCAGATGGAACGCCTGAGCTTTGGCCACAATTTTACTAGCCGGACGCATATGCCGGCGATCGATCTTGCGGAAAAGCTAGTAGAGATCGCCCCGGTCCCGATGAGCAAGGTGTTCTTCACGAATTCCGGTTCCGAAGCCAATGATACCGCAATCAAGATGATCTGGTACAGGTCGAATGCGCTCGGCCAGTCCCAGCGGAAAAAGCTTATTGCCCGAGAACGCGCCTATCATGGTGTCACGCTGGCCTCGGGCAGCCTGACCGCTTTCTCCTACAATCACGAATCCTTCGACATGCCCATTGCCAACGTCCTACGTACGGGCAGCCCCCATTTCTGGCGCGATGCGGAACCTGGTGAAAGCGAAGAGGATTTTGCATCCAGAAGGGCGAACGAACTGGAGAAGCTGATCCTCGATGAAGGTCCGGAGACAATCGCTGCCTTCTTCGGCGAGCCGGTCCTCGGCGCCGGAGGTGTTGTCGTTCCTCCGCGGACCTACTGGGAGAAGATTCAGGCCGTTCTGCGGAAATACGATATACTGTTGGTCGCTGACGAGGTCGTGTGCGGCTTCGGCCGAACCGGTAACATGTTCGGTTCCCAGACGTACGATATCAAACCGGACATTATGGTTCTCTCGAAGGCGCTCTCCTCGTCATACCTTCCGATTTCCGCTCTGCTCGTGAATGACAAGGTGTACCAACCGATTGCTGATGAGAGCCATCGCATAGGCACCTTCGGCCACGGCTTTACCGGCGGTGCGCATCCGGTTGCGGCGGCCGTGGCACTCGAAAACATCGCCGTCATCGAAGATCGCGACCTCGTCGGCAACGCATCACGCGTCGGTCAATACCTGCGTGACGGCCTGCAACGTTTCTCGGATCATCCGTTGGTGGGAGAGGTTCGTGGCGTTGGATTGGTCGCCGCCGTGGAACTGTTCAAGCAGAATTTCCCAAATGCAGCCGGCCTCAAGAACGGAGAACTGGGCGCCAAGGCAAATGCGTATCTCGCCGAGGAGGGCGTGCTTTTGCGCGCAGCCGTCGACGCGCTCACGATTTGCCCGCCTCTCACGATCACCGTGGGGGACGCAGACTTCTTAATCGAGAAGATCGGCAAGGTTCTCAATCGAGTTACAGCGGAACTCGCCGCATAGCGTACGCGAAATACGGATGGCAGACCACGACAGCGTAGCGGACCGGAGTTTCATGCCCCGGTCCGCATTCGCAGCGATGCTGACGGGACTGATGATCCAACGGCTCGAATTCATTCGGTATTTTTCGAATCGGGTCTCCTGGCTTATTTACTTACCGTCCAAACAGTATATAAATGCTTTAAATGCCATTGGTGGCGCAAGCAAACAGGTGAGACTACATGGCTCTCGATTCAGACACGATGAATGAACTGGTGAATACGGTCGGGCGTTTCGTTAGAGAGCGTCTTCGTCCTCTCGAGGAACAGGTCGCCGATAACGATGCTATCCCGGTCGAAATCCGCCAGGAGATCGCGAATTTAGGTCTATTCGGCCTGACGATTCCCGAAGAGTACGGTGGCCTTGGTCTCAATATGGAGGAAGAAGTCCGGATCGCACTGGAGCTGGGCAAGACCTCTCCCGCCTTCCGCTCGCTTATCGGGACCAATAACGGTATCGGCTCGCTCGGCCTCATTCTCGACGGCACGGAAGAGCAGAAGCAGCGGTATTTGCCTCGCCTTGCCACCGGCGAACTCATCAGCTCATTCGCGCTGACCGAGCCGGAAGCTGGCTCGGATGCTGCGTCGGTACGAACCACTGCAAAGCACACTGAGAACGGCTATGTGATAAATGGCACGAAACGCTTCATCACAAACGCCCCTCACGCCGGTCTTTTCACCGTTTTCGCACGCACTGACGCCTCGAAGCCCGGCGCCCAAGGTGTCTCGGCGTTTCTGGTCGAAGCAGGAACGCCCGGCCTTTCGCTCGGCCCCATCGACCGCAAGATGGGTCAGAAGGGCTCTCATACGTCGGATGTGATTTTGGAGGATTGCCTGGTCCCGTTCGACGCGCTTCTCGGCGGCGTTGAGAACCAGGGCTTCCGTACAGCCATGAAGACGTTGGATCGCGGTCGCCTGCACATCTCGTCGATCTGTGTTGCAATGGCCGAACGCTTGATCGAGGACAGTTTGCGCTATGCAATGGACCGCAAGCAGTTCGGACAACCGATCGCCGAATTCCAGCTCATCCAGGCGATGCTCGCCGATAGTCGCACGGAAGCCTACGCCGCACGTTGCATGGTGCTGGAAACTGCACGGCGCCGTGATGCAGGCCAGGACGTGACGACCGATGCCGCGTGCTGCAAGATGTTCGCAAGCGAGATGGTCGGTCGAGTCGCCGACCGCGCCGTGCAGATTCATGGCGGAGCCGGCTATATGGCCGAATACGGCATCGAACGGTTCTATCGCGATGCTCGGCTGTTCCGCATCTACGAGGGCACCACGCAGATCCAGCAGATTGTGATCGCCAAGAACATGATCAAGGCCGCCTCGTAAGCGTCCCCTCACTCAGCCTTCGTTCTTCGGCGGGCTTGCAAGCACGGCGTCGGAGGGAGGCTGGACCGACGGCTCGAACAATCCTTACGGAGCCCGCTATGACTACAGAGACCCCCTCGCCCCTCGTTCAGAAATTTGGCTCAGGTCTTACCACCACCGAAATCGTTGATGGTGTCGGCCTGGTTTCGATCGACAATCCGCCTGTCAATGCGCTCTCGCGCGATCTCCGCGAAGCTATGATCGACGCCATCAACCATCTCGCTGCGAAACACGACGTTCAGTCGATCGTCCTTCTTGGAAAAAACGGTACGTTCATCGCCGGAGCCGACCTAAAGGAGTTCGGCAAACCCCTGACCGATCCCACATTGCCGGATGTCATTGAAACCATCGAGCAGTGCTCGAAGCCAGTCATCGCGGCAATCGAAGGGGCGGCACTCGGCGGTGGCTACGAAATCGCCCTCGGTTGCGACGCGCGGATCGCGACGGAAAAGGCTGCCGTCGGACTGCCGGAAGGAACCTTCGGAATAATTCCAGGTGCCGGGGGCACCGTCCGACTGCCTCGGGTGACTGATGCCGTCACCGCACTCGACATGATCGCGTCTTGCCGTCAAGTCAAAGCTCCAGAAGCCAAGAACCTCGGCCTCATCGACGCTATTGTTGGGAAAATTCCAGACGATGCGATTGCCTATGCTCGTGCCTTCGGGACCACGAAGATCAGATTAAGGGACAGAGAACCAAAGCCCTTCGATCACAAGGCGTTTGACCTTGCCGTCCAGCAGGTCTTGAAACGCGGTCGCGGGCGACCCTTCGTCTTCGACCAGACCGAAGCAATCTGGCAGGCAGTCACGGTTCCCTTCGATGACGCGCTCGCGTCAGCCCGCACCGCATTTCGGCGCCTCCGCGATTCCGATGAGTCGGCGGCCCTGCGGCATCTTTTCTTTGCGGAAAGGCAGGCCGCGCGTGTCGAGGGCCTCGCGGACGCTTCGCCCTTGTCGATCGAGACAGTCGGTATCGTCGGAGCCGGAACCATGGGCGCGGGGATCGCCGCCGCTTTTCTCGCCGCAGGTTATCCGGTGAAGCTCACGGACCTCAAACAAGAGGCCCTAGCAAGCGCACGGACCCGCATCGAAGGTTTTCTCGCGAAAGCTTCGAACCCCGCCGAGCTGACATTGGTCCATGATCTCGAAGATCTTTCAGAGTGCGATCTGCTCATCGAAGCTGCCTTCGAGGATCTGGCCGTGAAGACTGAGCTCATGGCTCGTTTCGACAGTTTCGCCAAGACCAATGCGATCCTTGCGACCAACACTTCCTATCTCGATGTGAATGTCATAGCCGCCGCGACCACGCGTCCTCAATCCGTCGTTGGACTGCATTTCTTTGCGCCGGCGCACATCATGAAGCTTCTGGAGATTGTTCGGGGCGAAGAAACATCACCGGAAGTCCTGCAGGCCGCTTTTGCGATCGCAAGACGGCTTCGGAAAGTCGCCGTCGTTTCCGGAGTCGGAGAAGGCTTCATCGGCAACCGCATCTACAATGCTTACCGCGCACAGAGCGAAGCGATGCTGATCGATGGCGCAAGCCCGGACGAAATTGATACCGCCCTTGAGGCGCTCGGTTTTGCCATGGGGCCGTTCAGCGTGTCGGACCTGTCAGGGCTCGATATAGCTTGGGCTAACCGGAAGAGGAAGCAGGAGGCCCGCGGGGACAAGGATGGTGACGTTCCGGTCCTCGAATGGCTTGTTGAAGCCGGCCGGCTCGGCCGCAAGACAGGTGCCGGCTGGTATCGGTATGACGATGGCCAACGCGCATCGGACCCAGACGTGAGAAATCTCATCGCGAAGGCGCGGGCACATTATGGCGCTGCGCCGAGGTCGCTGGACCGGGACGAAATCCAGGAGCGCACGCTTTGCGCGATCGTCAACGAGGCCCTGCTCGTTCTGGAAGACGGCATCGCTTCGCGTGCCTCAGATATCGATCTGGTGATGATCAACGGATATGGCTTTCCGAAACATCTTGGTGGACCACTCTTCTGGGCGAAGCGTCAACCACGTTACCGCCTTGAACGTACTCTTGCGACCGTAGTCGGCGGCGGCCGCCGCGGGAACCTCGCATTGCTCGATTGAACCAACCCATACTTTTTGGAGGAATCCGATGTCCCCAGCCTATATCTGCGCCTATATCCGCACGCCGATCGGCCGCTTCGGTGGCTCGCTCTCATCCGTGCGGGCTGACGATCTCGGCGCTATCCCCTTGAAGGCAATCATGGCGCAAAATCCCAACCTCGACTTCGAAGCCATCGATGAAGTGGTGTTCGGGTGCGCCAACCAGGCAGGCGAGGATAACCGGAACGTTGCACGCATGTCGTCCTTGCTCGCGGGCATGCCTGTGAGCGTTCCCGGAACAACCATCAATCGCCTGTGCGGCTCCGGCATGGATGCCACAATCACCGGTGCGCGCGCTATCGCTTCCGGTGAAGCTGACCTGGTGATCGCCGGCGGCGTCGAAAGCATGAGCCGTGCTCCCTTTATCGTTCCAAAAGCCGAGACGGCTTTCTCTCGTTCGATGGAGATTCACGACACAACGATTGGCTGGCGCTTCATCAACCCACTCATGAAAAAGCAGTACGGCGTCGACTCGATGCCGGAAACCGCCGAGAACGTGGCGGATGACTTCAAGATCAGCCGCGAGGACCAGGATGCTTTCGCGGTGCGTTCGCAAGCGAAAGCAGCACAGGCCCAGACAAATGGCCGCTTCGCTAAAGAGATCACCCCGGTCACGATCCCGCAAAAGAAGGGCGACGCACTAATCGTCGACACGGACGAACATCCCCGCGCGACAACCATCGATGCTCTCGGCAAGCTCCGACCGATTGTCCGCGCCGACGGCACTGTGACCGCAGGCAATGCGTCAGGCGTGAATGACGGAGCGGCGGCAATCCTTCTGGCTTCCGAAGCCGCCGTCAAGAAATTCGGACTGACTCCGATCGCACGCGTTCTGGGTGGCGCGACCGCAGGTGTAGCACCGAGGATCATGGGATTTGGCCCTGCGCCGGCGACCAAAAAGCTGATGTCCCGCCTTGGAATGCGCCAGGAGCAGTTCGATGTCATTGAGCTCAACGAAGCGTTCGCATCTCAAGGGCTTGCGACGTTGCGTGACCTTGGCATCGTCGACGACGATCCTCGCGTGAATCCAAATGGGGGTGCCATCGCCTTAGGACATCCATTGGGTATGTCGGGCGCACGGATCACGGGCACGGCGGCGCTGGAGCTGGCGAACACCGGCGGCAAATTCGCCCTCGCGACCATGTGCATCGGCGTTGGTCAGGGCATCGCGATCGCCCTCGCGTCAGTATAAGCATTGAAGGCTGGGCGGCGTCTCGTCGCCCATTCCCGAATTCCAGCTTGTTGTTCGTCACCTGAATGAACGTTGGCGTGCAGAACAGAAAAGCCGCAACCTGGTCGGGCTGCGGCTTTTTCCTTAACCATCACTTTCAGATTGCTTTACGCCATGGCCCGCAGGTCAGGCTTACGCTTTCGACGCGAGGCAAAAGGCCCAAAGGGGATCTCCGGCGGCGCGAAGGTCTCCGCGCTCGCCCGGTCCCAGCGATCGTACCAATCCGCCAACTCCGGAATTTCCTCCTCCGACAGCAGAAACCCTTCGGGCAAATATGGATACGCCTCATTGCCATCAAGGAATTCGTTGTCCGACTGGCGGAACATGAAGTGGTACGGCATGAAGTCGCGAGGATCGGTCAGGCCTGCGGCGCCGGCAATCTCGCTCAAGGCGCGCATCGTATTGCGATGGAAACGCGCGACACGGTCGCTCTTATCACCTACATCAATAGCACGCTGACGGGCCTGATCTTGCGTGGCGATCCCAACCGGGCACTTGTTCGTATGGCATGCCTGAGCCTGGATACAGCCTACGGCAAACATAAAGCCCCGGCCGGAATTACACCAGTCTGCACCAAGAGCAAGTGCGCGGGCGATATCGAACGCGGAAATGATCTTCCCCGCTGCGCCGAGCCTGATATCGTTGCGAATGCCCGCGCCACGAAGCGCGTTATGAACGAAGGTCAGGCCCTCAAGCATCGGCATGCCGACCCGATTGGCGAATTCCACCGGAGCGGCTCCTGTTCCTCCTTCCGCACCGTCAATCACGATGAAATCCGGTTTGATTCCGGTTTTCACCATAGCCTTCACCATGCCGAGAAACTCACGGCGATGACCGATACAGAGCTTGAAGCCTACCGGCTTACCGCCAGATAGTTCGCGCAATCTGGCGACAAATTCCATCAGACCGACAGGCGTGGAGAACGTGCTGTGTGCTGGCGGTGAGATGCAGTCTACACCCATGGGAATGCCCCGCGCCTCGGCAATTTCAGGCGAGATTTTCGACGCCGGAAGCATACCGCCGTGACCAGGCTTCGCGCCTTGGCTTAGCTTGACCTCGATCATCTTTATCTGAGGGTCGGCAGTGATTGCAGCAAACTTCTCCTCTGAGAAGCTTCCATCGTCTCCCCGACACCCGAAATAGCCGGAGGCGACCTGATAAATTAGGTCGCCACCACCTTCGCGGTGGTAGCGGCTGATCCCCCCTTCCCCGGTGTCATGGGCGAAGCCGCCCTTCTTGGCTCCCCGGTTCAGAGCTGAAATCGCGTTGCCGGAAAGGGCACCGAAGCTCATTGCGGAAATATTATAGAGGCTGGCATCATAGGGCTGGCGACAACTGCTCCCACCGATACTCACCCGGAAATCGAAGTCGGTGATATGTGTTGGCGTGGCAGAGTGGGTAAGCCACGAATAGCCGGCGCCATAAACATTTTCGATCGTCCCAAACGGCCTTTTGTCCTCGACACCTTTTGCGCGTTGATAGACCAGCCCTCGCGCCTGCCGGCTGAACGGAACCTCCTCGTGATCAGCCTCGATCATATACTGTCGGATTTCCGGACGGATGCTTTCCATGAGAAAGCGGATATGGCCGATCACCGGATAGTTCCGAAGAATAGCATGCCTTCTTTGCTTGATGTCGTAAACGCCAATCAGCGCGAGCGGAACAAGAACCACGGCAGGGACTGCCCACCAAGGGCTCGAAAGCGCGAGGCCCATGACCGAGAGGAGTGAACCCAAGAGAATTACGAGGAAGATGGCGTACCGCTGGTACAGGATCATAATTCCATTCCCTATTCTTCGTCGACGAGCGGGGCACGCGGTCGGAAGATTGCGATGAAGTACAGGTCGGTGAAAAATGAGGAGCGGCTATGCCGCTCTTTCCGCGATGTTTATGCCGGTGGCGAGGCGATCTTCGATGTAGAGCTTGCGTAGCTTTGCAGTCGCCGGACCGGGTTTGCCAAGTCCAACCGGATGACCATCGATCGAAACAACAGGCATAACGAAGCTGATGGAGTCGGTGATGAACGCTTCTTCCGCATTCTTGGCTTCTTCGAGCGTGACCGCAGCCTGACGTGTTTCAAGCCCCGCTCGTGCCCCGAGATCCAGAACCGACGCGCGAGTAATGCCATGCAGTAGGGCGTTTGAGAGGTCCCGCGTAATCAGAATGCCATCCTTGGTGATGATGTGGAAATTCGCTGAACCTGACTCCGTTATGAGGCCATCCTCCACGAAAAGCACATCATCATAGCCTTCGCGCAACGCCTCCATCTTGGCCATTGACGAGTAGAGAAGCTGTACCGTTTTGATCTGCCGGTGAGCCCATCGCCCATCAGGTGCTGTCTTCATTGTGATGCCACGTTCCCAGCCAGGGTTAGCCAGGATGGTGCGCGGCTGCGTGAACATCACGATCGTCGGACGGAGGCCATCGGTGTAGATAAAATTGCGGTCTTCCGCGCCACGGGAAATCTGCAAATAGACTAAGCCATGCGTAATGCCATTCCGGCGCGCGATCTCCTGGTGCAAAGCCAAGAGTTCACCTTCCGCGACCGGCATCGGAATTCCGAGCGTTTCGAGCGAGCGTTTCAGTCGATCGGTGTGGCCCTTGAAATCGATCAACTTGCCGTCAGCAACGGCAGTTACCTCATATATCGCATCCGCAAAAAGAAATCCGCGATCGAAGATCGAGATCGTTGCTGCCGTCTCGTCCAGCCATTGGCCGTTGACGAACACTGTCCTGCCCATTGTGCGCGTTCCTGTCATTTCGTTGGAAAAAATTGTGGGGCAGTCGCGGTTAGCCAATTGCCTTTTGCAGCTCCGGTAGGACCTCAAAGAGATCCCCGACAAGGCCGTAGTCCGCTACTTGGAAGATCGGCGCCTCCTCGTCCTTGTTGATCGCGACGATCACCTTCGAGTCCTTCATGCCGGCAAGGTGCTGGATCGCGCCGGAAATACCGCAAGCGATGTAGAGCTGCGGAGCGACGACCTTGCCCGTCTGGCCGACCTGCCAGTCGTTCGGTGCGTAGCCGGCATCGACGGCCGCGCGTGACGCGCCGACGGCCGCGCCGAGCTTGTCGGCGACGGGCAGGATCACTTCCTGGAACTTCTCCGACGAGCCCAGCGCACGGCCGCCCGAGATGATGATCTTGGCCGAGGTTAGCTCCGGACGGTCCGAGGTCGACAAGTCGGCAGAAACGAAAGCCGATAGATCAGAAGAAAAGGCTGCCGTCGAGAGTTCCTCGACGGCAGCAGGTGCGCCTTGGGAGGCAGGAGAAAAGGATGAAGAGCGGACAGTGATCACTTTCTTCGCATCGGTGGCCTGCACCGTCTGGATGGCGTTGCCCGCATAGATCGGACGCTTGAACGTGTCGGGGCTCACCACCTCGACGATCTCCGACACCTGCGCCACGTCGAGCAGCGCCGCCACGCGCGGCAGCACGTTCTTGCCGACCGAGGTGGCCGCGCCGAGGATGGTGTCGTAGGACCCGGCGAGCGACACGATCAGCGCCGCCAGCGGCTCGGCCAGATTGTTGGCAAGGCTTGCATCCTCGGCAACCAGCACCTTGGAAACGCCGGCAAGCTTGGCCGCCTGCTCAGCCGCCGCCTTGGCGCCCGCGCCTGCGACAAGCACATGCACGTCGGAACCGATCTTGGAGGCCGCCGTCAGCGCCTTGGCGGTCTGGTCGGAAAGGTGGGCGTTGTCGTGGTCTGCCAGAAGAAGAATGGCCATTATCGTAATCTCCTCAAATCTCGCCGATCAAAGCACGCCGGCTTCGGTCTTGAGCTTCTCGACCAGCTCGGCGACCGTCTTGACCTTGACGCCCGCCTTGCGGCCCGACGGCTCCTCGGTCTTCAGCACCTTCAGCCGCGGCTCCGTCGACACGCCGAAGTTTGCGGGCGACGTCTTGTCGAGCGGCTTCTTCTTGGCCTTCATGATGTTGGGCAGCGAGGCATAGCGCGGCTCGTTCAGGCGCAGGTCCGACGTGACGACGGCCGGAAGCTTGACCTCGATCGTCTGCAGGCCGCCATCGACTTCGCGCGTGACCTTGGCCGAACCGTCACCGATCTCGATCTTCGAGGCGAAGGTGGCCTGCGCCGTGCCGAGCAAGGCCGCCAGCATCTGGCCGGTTTGGTTGGAATCGTCGTCGATCGCCTGCTTGCCGACGATGATGAGGCCCGGCTGCTCGGCGTCGGCCACACCCTTGAGGATCTTGGCGACGGCCAGCGGCTCGACTTGATCGTCGGTCTCGACCAGGATGGCGCGATCGGCCCCCATGGCCAGCGCCGTCCTCAGCGTCTCTTCGGCCTTGGCAGGTCCGATCGACACGACGACCACTTCCTCGGCCTTGCCCGCTTCCTTCAGGCGCAGAGCCTCCTCGACCGAAATCTCGTCGAACGGGTTCATCGACATCTTCACATTGGCAAGCTCGACACCCGAGCCGTCCGCCTTCACGCGAATCTTCACGTTGTAATCAACGACCCGCTTGACTGGGACCAAGATTTTCATAGCAGCCTTGCCTTCCATATAAGGACGCAGCACCGCACCCAACGCGGGCGTGATAACGGCCTACGCTCTACTCCGTGACAGATGCGAATACTTATATTCCGTTCCGTCGGTAAGTAAATAGAAATCTTAGGACGCGCTTGCTCTCGTCGAGGCCGTTATCAGAGCAAGTTAGGTCACCGAACTTCTGGAGGGACTCTTTTTTCCCTTCCGACCCGTCGTTAAGTTGGCAACAAGAAGTTTGATCGGCGTATTGGTGTTTGTCGCGCATTGGTAATGTGGTAGCACAAGAGAAATCCCACTCTACGCGAGCAAACACCTACATCAGAGGCCCAATGAAGCAGACCAAAACAAAGCCCCGCATGGGACGACCGCCCGTTCTCGAAAATGCTCGCGATCGCATTCTTGACGAGGCCGCCGTCTTGTTCGGAGAGGGCGGTTTCGACAATGGCTCTATGAATGTCGTTGCCGAGCGGCTCGGCGTCTCCAAGGCTGCCGTCTACCATTATTTCGACACCAAGCAATCTGTTTATGACGCCATCATTGTACGCACATTGGAGGGACTGCTCGAACATGTCAGTAGAGCTGTTGCGGCGTCCACCACGGCTGACGGTAAGCTGAAATCATTCATGGTTTCGCACGCTGGGTACTTTGAAAAAAACTACTGGGGTTTCGTGTGCATGCTGATCGGATACGGCGGTATGGCAAATCCGGGGCTCAAGTCCGAAGCCAATCAGCTTCGTATCGAGTATGAGAGCATACTCCGGGGAATTCTTCGGGAAGGAATGGCAACCGGCGCCTTCCGCGAGGCGGATGTGACAATATCGTCTCACTCGGTTCTCTCTATGCTCAACTGGATGGTCCGTTGGTTCAAACCAGGCGGACAAAAACGCGCGGAAACCGTCGCAGCGGAATATTTTGATCTCCTTACAAATGGTCTCTACAGCCGATGAGAGTAAGAGCGGCAGGAAGATATCGCAGTGGGGTTTGAGGCAGTTTTTACAGGTCACCACTAGCTCTTCTTCGACTGAACCACCTAGCATCGCGAATGGCATTCTCCAGTCATTTGCGATGGCGCGCTGGAGTCATGGGCTTGCTCGCCTTATGCAACCTTTTCCGTACAAATTGCGTCACATCTATTCCTTTATGCCATTTGGTAATGGACATAAAAAAAAACAAACAAGCCTCGTGTGGTCATTAGGATCGACTTGAGGCGCACTTTGAAAAATGCTCCGGCTGGTTCTGTCGAGAATGAAGCCGATGTATGTGAATGCCAATGCACCAAAAGTTGTTGTGGTGGGAGCCGGAATTGTAGGCGCCTCGGCAGCCTATTTTCTCGCGAAGCAACGGATCGCCGTGTCTCTAATCGATACCGCTGGCCCCTCCGCCGGCGCGACGGGTTCTTCGGATGGTGCCGTATCGGTTGCAAGCAAACAGCCGGGGATGATGATGACGCTCGCGCAGAAGGCTCGAGCTTTTTATTCTCAACTCGCATCTGAAGGCGTACTGGCTGGAATCTATCATCCGCGACCCACGTTCTTAATTTCTCGTACTGAAGAAGAAATGGAACTGCTTGAGGTTCACGCACACGACCTTAGAGCATCCGGCGAAGAGACAGAGATTGCGGATTCAGAGCGTCTGAAACGTTTCGTTCCCGGTCTGAGTGATGCCGCTATTGGCGGCGTTGTTATCGGGCATGTTGCCATCGGCGTCCCACGAACGCTCGGCAGATTCTATCCTGTCATGTTAGAATTGTCGTGTCGGGACAGGGGCGTCGGAGTGCGAAGAAGCGGGCAGGCCGAATTGACTTTGAGCTGCGAGCTCGCGTTGTTATCTGGCCGCCCCTGCGACTATCCCGTCTGCGCTGCGAGCGCGTATCCGTAGATGTCGCACAGCCCGCGCACTCCCCCATCAACAACATGGAGGATTTGGAATGCGGTCGATCGGAATGGATGTGCATCGAAGTTTTGCGCAGGTCGCGGTTCTTGACCGGGGCAAGGTCACCGAAGAATTCCGGGTGGAACTGGATTACGACGCTGTGGTGGCCTTTGGGCAGAAGCTTCGAAAGGATGACGAAGTCATACTGGAAGCGACTGGGAACACCTCGGCCATTGTAAGGTTGTTGACGCCGTTCGTGGCCAAGGTCGTGATTGCGAACCCGCTTCAGGTGAAGGCCATCGCCCACGCGCGCGTCAAGACCGACAAAGTCGACGCGCGGATTCTGGCACAGCTTCATGCCGCCGGCTTTTTGCCAGAGGTCTGGGCTGCGGATGACGATACCCTGAACCTGCGTCGTCTCGTGTCGGAGCGCGCGGCGCTCGTGCGATCAGTGCGACGGGTGAAGAGCCGGGTCCAGGCCGTTCTCCACGCCAATCTCGTGCCGAAATACTCGGGACATCTGTTCGGAAAAGATGGCAGAGACTGGCTTTTGACGGCCCCGTTGCCCAAGGCAGAGCGCGACCTCCTCGCCCGCCATCTTGATGAACTGGACTGGCTGAAGGGCAAGCTTGAAAAGCTGGATGGTGCCATGGCACGAATTGCGCTTGACGACACTCGCACGCGCAAGCTGATGACGATCGCCGGGATAAATTCTGTGGTTGCCACGGCGGTAATAGCCGCCATTGGCGACATCTCCCGGTTCCCGACGCCCGACCGGCTTGCGAGCTACTTCGGCTTGACCCCGCGGGTGCGCCAGTCCGGCGATCGCGGCGCAATCCATGGCCGCATCTCGAAACAGGGAAATGCGACTGCCAGAACGATGCTGATTGAAGCTGCCTGGTCGGCCGCCTCGGTCCCTGGGCCGCTGCGTGCCTTCTTTCTCCGGATCAAGGACCGCAAAGGCCTCAACGTCGCGGCGGTCGCCACGGCGCGCAAGATCGCAAATCTGATCTGGCAGTTGCTGACCAAGGAGGCTCCCTACAGATGGGCTCGGCCCGCCTTTGTCGCCATGAAGATGCGCAAGCTTGAACTTCGTGCCGGCGCTCCCAAAGCACATGGGCCCGCTGGTCCCGCCCGCGATTACTGGATCAAGGAAATCCGCCATCGAGAGATGGAGCTCGTTGCACAGGCGGAGGCAGCTTACGCGGCCATGGTCGAAGCCTGGAGAGATAGGCCACCTAAACCACAAAAAAGCTGAGAAAGGGGCTGTTCAACAACATCCGTGTCTGGAACGATGGGCATGCGCTCGGTTATGAGGTTACCGAGCGGCTTCTGAGCCGCTCTGGTGTCGAGATTATCCGCAATTGTCGGTGCGATGCGGTAGCTACGGCCGGTGCCCGCGTAACGGGCGTTTACACATCGCAAGGACTCGTTTCCGCCGACGCTATTGTGGTCGCCGCAGGCTTGGGCTCGAGCCGGTTGCTTGGCTTGGAAGATGTGCTATTCGCGAGAAAAGGCCAGATCGTGATTACGGATCGGGGCGGGATTGGCCATGCCGCTTTTGACGGACATCTAATGGCAGCAAGCTATATTGCCGCCAAACGGCGAGGCTCAAAAACTGCACCCTCTCGTGTAGGCCTTGTTATTGATCCGCTCAAAACGGGGCAGTTTCTGCTTGGAGGAACGCGAGAGGACAATAGATCCGACACAGGCACCGATATCGAGTCGATTTCCCAAATCGTTCGCGAGGCAGCTGCGTTGTATCCACCGCTTCTGGCGCGCCGAGTGATTAGGACCTTTTCGGGCGTTCGTACCGCCACGCGTGACGGGCTGCCAATCGTTGGCCAACATCCGACTATCGAGAACCTCGTTCTGGCCACTGGATTCGAAGGAGATGGAATCTGCTTAGGACCATATACAGGGAAAATCGTGGCTGACATCATCACGGACAAGGTAACGGAACCTGAATATTCACTTCTCGCGCCCCAGCGCTTTCTTGCTGAACGAGCCGCTTCATGACACACGCGTTCTTATGGAATGGCCGGTTGATACCGTTTGTCGAAGGTCAAACCGTCGCTTCGGCGCTTGCGCTTTCAGGTGTCCGAGATTTCGGTTCGTATTCGCCATCGACCAGCGCCCGCTACTTTTGCGGTATCGGTGCCTGCCAAAGCTGCCTCGTCACGGATCGTGGTGGTGCTCCTTTCGAGAGCTGCATCACTCGGGCGGATGAAGCGATGTGCTTAAGGCCATTTCTCACTGATGCGGGAGACAACGATGTGTGACGCGCCCGTTCTGGTAATTGGCGGTGGGCCCGCCGGTGTCGCAGCAGCTGTCAGTCTTGCCGAAAGCGATCATCGAGTTGTTTTGGTCGAACAGCGCGACCGACTCGGCGGTGCAATTCACCGACAGCCCGCCAATCGTGACATCGTTCATTCCCTTCATGGAAGGCATCATACTCGCAACTGGCGTGCTCTTAACGAAAGACTGTCCGCCGTTCAGGGAAAGATCCGAATTCTTTACAATAGCGTCTTTCTCGGTGCCGACGATACCGGTCATGCCTTGATTGAAGATCGTGCATTGGGACGCACCCTTTCGGCCAAGGCAGCCGGACTTCTCGTTGCGGTTGGTGCGATCGAGCACATAGAACCTTTCGAAGGTTGGCAGCTACCCGGCGTCATGACCGCTGGTGGCGCGCAGCTCATGTTGAAGGAAACTGGGCGTTTTGTACCTGGGCGGACCCTAGTGGTCGGATCGGGGCCGTTGATATTTGCTGTTGCTGCGCAACTGGCGTCGGCCGGCGCTCCGCCAGTCGCGCTTGTGGAACGCGGAACACCTTGGCGAGCGCCAGGCGCGGCGTTTCGCCTGCTGGCAAGCCGGTCTACATTTGCGGAGACGATGAGATACGGATCCATTATCCTGCGTAAGCGGATTCCCTATAAAACCGGGACTGGTATCGTAAGGGCAGAAGCGTCCGGCTCGGTTCTTCTGGTGGAAGTCACTTCCGACACCGGTAGGATAGCGCGGTACGAGGTAGATAACCTGGTCATCAGCAACGGACTCCGCTCGAATCAGATCGGCTTGCCGAGAACTTCGGAGTCTTCTGTCTACCCTATCCTTCATGCAGGGGATTGCCGCGAAATTCTCGGTGCCGACGCAGCAATTGAGGATGGCGCATTTGCAGCTAGGAAACTTGTTGCTCTTTTGAAAGGGGCGCCAACTCCCTCTCCTTCGCATGAACTCGAAAAAGCGCGAAAGCTACAGGCTGCATTGAGGAAGCTGACGTCGCTCGACCACTCAGAACTGGTAGGCGATCCGATTATCTGCCGCTGTGAGGGAATGAAGCGCTCTGACCTTCTCAAGCTCGGCAATGGGCGGTCCGCGTTTGAAACACGACTGGTAGGTCGTTTCGGAACAGGGCCGTGCCAGGGCCGCTTCTGCCGCGCAAGCGTTAATCGGATCACCGGAATATCGGCGGAGGAACTCTCCGGAAGGAACCATCAGGAACAGCGATGGCCTTTGCGACCAGTATCGATCGCCTCTCTATGCTCCGTTACACCTTTTCAGACGGAATTCGAGCAGGAACCTATCTTGCTCCAGCCTGCGAATGCAGTTTCGTCAAAGCGATGACCGACCAGAAGGGCTGGCCGCGCCAGATCTAAAGGACTTCCGCGGAAAAATCTGCTGCGTTGTTCCCTTCAATTCTGCTCACGTCCTCCGGGCTTCACGAATTCACTTTGACCTTCGTGCTGGCCATCGTGTTCATCGGAATTATCCATCTCCACTTGCATCAGAAGCACACATGCCGGGTGTGTTGATTTTAGAAGTCGCAACCAATCCGCGATAGCTCCAAAATTGCCGTTAGGAAGACGAGGTCAATTTGTATCGTCTCGGATCGAAAATTCGTCACGATACCGAACGATCGCAACCTCGGCTTCTTCGGCAAAGGTTTGCGACAGGAATTTTGGGCAAAGTCAAACAAGGGGAACAACGAAATGGATGAATCGAGAAGAAACTTTCTGTCGGGCCTTCCCGCTATCGGTGCTGCGGCTGCAATCGCCGGAGCTGCTGCCGCTACTGGAGCATCGGCGCAAGAGGCTCCCGTCTCAGGTGAGGACGCGTTTGCCCGGATCCGCAAAAACGGCGTGATCCGCTTTGGTGCCGCGAACAGCGAGCCGTGGTATTTCAAGGACGTGAGCGGCAGTGACGCGCCTGGCGGGGTCGAATCCAACGGCGTGGTTTGGAGAGGCGTTTGCCCGGCCCTCGCCAAGATGCTGGCGGACGCGATGGGCGTGAAGCTCGAACTCGTCGAAACGACCTGGGGGAACGCCGTCGCGGGCCTCCAGGCCGGCCAATTCGACGTAATGCTCGCGCTCGATGGCACACCGACCCGCGCGCTCGCTATTGATTTCATTACCACTCAGATGGCCTGGAACCCTTTCAACGTTCTGGTCGCCGACGGCGTGAACGCCGCGAACTGGTCGGACCTCAACAACCCCGAATTTTCGGTCGCGGTGATGTTGGGCACATCGATGGACCAGTTTATTTCGAAACTCCTCCCCAAAGCGGAAATCGTGCGCTTCCAGGAAGCCTCGCAGACTTACGCTGCTTTCCAAGGCGGGCGCGTGAAGGGCATCACGGGCGCCGGGCCGGAAATGGATCTCCTGCGTGAAAAGTTGAAGATTGGCAATGTGGTAATCCCCAAGCCGCTCTTCGCAATCCCCTCCGGTGCGGGGCTTCCTTACGAGCCGACTCCGCGCTTGCGCGACTATCTCAGCACGTCAGTCGGATATCTCTACTTCGCTAGCGAAATCCAGAACGCCTACGAGGATTATGCCCGCTGGCGCGGCCTCGACCCCTCTAAATCGGTTCCCCTGATGCGCGAACGACTGCTCTGACAATACGCGGAGGAGGGCCAAACGGCACTCCTCCGTTTCTGAACAGGTCTCCCATATGGCTTACGACTGGGATTTTAGTGTAGTTCTGAGGAGTAATGAACTTCTCTGGAAGGGTCTTGTTGCGACCCTTAATCTAACCGCGGTGACTATCGCGATAGCAGTTCCGCTGGGTTTCATCCTTGCTCTAGCGCTTCTTTCGAACATTAGGATGATATATTGGTTTGCGCGCGCCTTCGTGGACTTCTTCAGAACGTCTGCCCTGCTGGTCCTGATCATATGGTTCTATTTTGCGTTCCCAATGATAACAGGGCTACGGGTGGGGTCCTTCGAGGCGGCCGCCCTCGCGTTGGGTCTGCAAAACTCCGCTTACCTCGCCGAAGTGTTCCGGGCAGGAATCACATCCGTCGCCCGTGGCCAATGGGAGGCCGGCAGGGCGCTCGGTCTACATCTCATCCCGCTTTTTTGGCTCATCATTGCACCCCAGGCAATTAGACCAATCATTCCCGTTCTGGTGAATGTGCTCAGCGAAATCATAAAGGGAACATCTCTCGCCGCTGCTATCGCCTATGCTGAACTAGCCTTTCAAGGTTCAATGGTGGCATCGACAACCTACCGTCCCCTTGAGACCTATACGATCGTCGCGGCGCTCTACTTCGTGGTTATTTTCCTGCTGAATCAGCTTGCAAGCTATCTTGAGCGCCGGCTTGGTCGAAACGAGGTCCGCGCATGAGCAACTTTCAGTGGGATTTTTCGACGATCTGGAACAACATCGGATATCTTGGTCAAGGCCTAGCCGGCACGCTATACTTGGCAGCAATCTGTCTTGTGTTTGGGACGCTCCTTGGCCTTCTGCTCGGACTGGCGCTCTCGTCACATCGAGTGCTGCTTCGAATACCGGCTCAGATGTTCGTCGGCTTGTTCCGCAATACTCCATCGATGGTGCAACTCCTTTGGATCTACTACGCCCTCCCCGTCCTGCTTGGGGTGCAGCTTAGCCCGTTCATTGCCGCCATCGTCGCGTTTTCGCTGTACAGCGCATGCTATATTTCGGGGATATTCAAGAGCGGCATTGTCTCGATCCCAAAAGGGCAGATCGAGGCTGCAAGAGCGCTAGCACTAACGCGCCTTCAAACGCTGCGTCTGGTCATACTACCTCAAGCCGTGCGCAAGATGATCCCACCTTTCGCCAATCAGGCCATGGAGATCATAAAACTGACCTCTATCGCCTCCATCATCGCCTATGGGGAACTCGTATTGCACACAAAGACAATTTCGGATCAGGAGTTTCGGCCGATTGAAGCCTATACAACCCTTGCCCTCCTGTTTTCCACAATTCTAATCCCTCTCGCTTACCTGACGCTCCATCTCGAGAAGAAATTCTCCGACTATAGGATGCCGTCCAAGAGCCAAAAATCCTAGCAGGAGAATAGCATCATGACCGAACTGTTCATCAATGGCGTTTGGCGCGCCGGCCGCAATGGAGCTGCCATTCCGGTCGAAAACCCGGCAACCGGCGAGACAATCGGGTCTGTCGCAAAAGCAGAACCGGACGATGTCGATGCCGCTATTGGTGCCGCAACGGTCGCGTTCCAACGGTGGCGCGAGAAGAGTGCATATCACCGCTATGGCATTATGCGCGAAGCCGCCAACCTTCTGCGTGAGCGGCAAGCGGAAATCGCGCGGCAAATCACGGTAGAACAGGGCAAACCTATCGCCGAGGCCCTATCGGAGGTAGCTGTCACCGCGGACGTGATCGACTGGAATGCTGAAGAGGGTCGCCGCGCCTACGGCAGGATCATCCCCGGCAGGACCGAGGACACGCGACAGCTCGTGCTGAAGGAGCCCGTGGGTGTGGTCGCCGCGTTCAGCCCTTGGAATTTCCCAATCCAGACCGCGGCAATGAAGGTAGCTGCCGCGATTGCCGCAGGTTGTGCGGTGGTACTGAAAGCTGCCGAGGAAACGCCGGGGGCGCCCGCCGCGATGGTGCAAGCCTTCGCCGATGCCGGCCTGCCTGCTGGCGTACTCAATCTTGTCTTCGGAGAACCTGCTCAAATTTCGGAAAGGATCATCGCCGACCAACGGGTCCGTAAGCTGTCCTTCACCGGCTCCACCATCGTCGGCAGGCATTTGGCGGCGCTTGCAGGGCGTCACCTCAAGCGCCTCACCATGGAACTTGGGGGCCATGCACCCGCAATTGTATTTGCGGACGCGAACTGGGAAGCGGCCGCAGAAATCCTTTCCAGCAAGAAGTACCGCAACGCAGGCCAGGTCTGTGGATCGCCGACCCGCATCCTTGTGCAGAAACAGATTTTCGAGAGGTTTGCGGACCGCTTTACGCAGCATTCCGCAGGTATCCGTGTTGGGGACGGGATGCACCCGGACACCCTCATGGGGCCGCTCGCCAATAGCCGCCGCATCGCGAGCATGGAAGATTTGATTGAGGACGCCACCAATCAAGGTGCCGAGCTGCGGCTCGGAGGCAAGCGAATCGGCAACAGAGGCTTCTTTTTCGAGCCGTCGATCGTAAGCGTCCGGTGAGGGACCATTTCTACTTTCACTTGGATGCGATGTTCTCGGCAGAGTCCTCTGGCAACACCCACGTAAAATGATTGTATGTCGATCCGCCGTAGATGTTGGACGTGATCGCCCCATCCAGTTCGAGAAGGCCCCGCTCTCGGAGGGCATGGGCTGAGCGGTTCTCGTAGGCCGTCATGTCAACTTGACGGATAGCTCCGCCGTCGGCCTTAACACGGTCAAGGAGCCTTCGTTGCGCATTCGTCAGCTTCATATCGATCTCCGTCAAAGGCTCCTGTCAGCGTTGTCTGGATTTCGAAGCGATGTCGAAGCCACTCATGAATGCCTTGTGCTGCCGCGCGGTCGCTTCACGCTTTGACCGAATGCTCGCCGCAAGCAGCGCGTAGGGCTGTTCGAACTCGGGCGTGGCGCTCTTCTCTGCTTCGAGATCGGCTATCTGTCGGTCGAGGAAAGGAAGTAGATGATTGTTCACTAGGTCATCCCAAGCACCGATGTCGGCCCGGGACAATTTTTCTCCACCTTTGGCAAGCCTGATGGTGCGAAGTCCGGCGTGCGGCACAAGTAGCGCAGCCCCTTCGCCGGTCGGTCCTCTGGGGTCATCTTGTACAGCCAGGTCCCGGGCAAAAAAATCCGAGTTCACATAAGCAATATCTGCGATGACCTCGATAGCGGTGGTTTTGTCGAAGTCAACGCTGCTCGCGTCATCAAAGTAGAAGGTCTCGGCTTGCATCTCATATCTCCTGCTCTCTCAATTCAATTTTACAGCCAAGATTCGGAATGTTGAGCTTGGACATAAGAATAATTTGCGGCGTCAGGCAAAAGCGATGTGCACCTTGCCTTGCGTCGGAAAGTCCGACGTCACGGCAATCTCTGTATTCCAAGGCAAGAGTTCATCGATTCGGTTGATCGGATGGTCCGCAATCCGGGATAGAACAGCACGCAGGTAGGCTTCCGGGTCGAGGCCGTTGAGCTTTGCAGTCTCAATCAGCGACAGGATCGCGGCAGCACGTTCGCCGCCTTTGTCCGAGCCAGCGAACAGCCAGTTTTTGCGGCCGAGCGCAATCGGCCGGATTGCCCGTTCGGCAGCATTATTATCGGGCATGTTGCCATCGGCGTCCCACGAACGCTCGGCAGATTCTATCCTGTCATGTTAGAATTGTCGTGTCGGGACAGGGGCGTCGGAGTGCGAAGAAGCGGGCAGGCCGAATTGACTTTGAGCTGCGAGCTCGCGTTGTTATCTGGCCGCCCCTGCGACTATCCCGTCTGCGCTGCGAGCGCGTATCCGTAGATGTCGCACAGCCCGCGCACTCCCCCATCAACAACATGGAGGATTTGGAATGCGGTCGATCGGAATGGATGTGCATCGAAGTTTTGCGCAGGTCGCGGTTCTTGACCGGGGCAAGGTCACCGAAGAATTCCGGGTGGAACTGGATTACGACGCTGTGGTGGCCTTTGGGCAGAAGCTTCGAAAGGATGACGAAGTCATACTGGAAGCGACTGGGAACACCTCGGCCATTGTAAGGTTGTTGACGCCGTTCGTGGCCAAGGTCGTGATTGCGAACCCGCTTCAGGTGAAGGCCATCGCCCACGCGCGCGTCAAGACCGACAAAGTCGACGCGCGGATTCTGGCACAGCTTCATGCCGCCGGCTTTTTGCCAGAGGTCTGGGCTGCGGATGACGATACCCTGAACCTGCGTCGTCTCGTGTCGGAGCGCGCGGCGCTCGTGCGATCAGTGCGACGGGTGAAGAGCCGGGTCCAGGCCGTTCTCCACGCCAATCTCGTGCCGAAATACTCGGGACATCTGTTCGGAAAAGATGGCAGAGACTGGCTTTTGACGGCCCCGTTGCCCAAGGCAGAGCGCGACCTCCTCGCCCGCCATCTTGATGAACTGGACTGGCTGAAGGGCAAGCTTGAAAAGCTGGATGGTGCCATGGCACGAATTGCGCTTGACGACACTCGCACGCGCAAGCTGATGACGATCGCCGGGATAAATTCTGTGGTTGCCACGGCGGTAATAGCCGCCATTGGCGACATCTCCCGGTTCCCGACGCCCGACCGGCTTGCGAGCTACTTCGGCTTGACCCCGCGGGTGCGCCAGTCCGGCGATCGCGGCGCAATCCATGGCCGCATCTCGAAACAGGGAAATGCGACTGCCAGAACGATGCTGATTGAAGCTGCCTGGTCGGCCGCCTCGGTCCCTGGGCCGCTGCGTGCCTTCTTTCTCCGGATCAAGGACCGCAAAGGCCTCAACGTCGCGGCGGTCGCCACGGCGCGCAAGATCGCAAATCTGATCTGGCAGTTGCTGACCAAGGAGGCTCCCTACAGATGGGCTCGGCCCGCCTTTGTCGCCATGAAGATGCGCAAGCTTGAACTTCGTGCCGGCGCTCCCAAAGCACATGGGCCCGCTGGTCCCGCCCGCGATTACTGGATCAAGGAAATCCGCCATCGAGAGATGGAGCTCGTTGCACAGGCGGAGGCAGCTTACGCGGCCATGGTCGAAGCCTGGAGAGATAGGCCACCTAAACCACAAAAAAGCTGAGAAAGGGGCTGTTCAACAACATCCGTGTCGATCTCGATACTGCCGTCATCGAGGAAACGGCAGAGCGATTTCCAACGGGAAAGCGCATATCGGCTCGCTTCCGCCGTCCCGGATTTTTGCGGCAGGCGCTTGAGGTTGTCGTCCAGCCATAATCGCAGGGCTTCGACCTTAGACTTGGCTCTTTCCTGCCGCACAGCTTTCCGCACGTTTGGCGGCTCCCCACGAATAGTCTTCTCGATCTCGTAGAGTTCGCCAATCCGACGGAGCGCTTCCTCCGCAATCGGCGCTTTTCCTGAAGTCGTCAGATCGAAGAACTTGCGTCTTGCATGCGCCCAGCAGGCGGCTTCCAGGATGGTCGGTGGGCCGCCTGGCTTGTGTGGCTCGTAGAGATCACGGAAGCCAGCATAACCGTCGGCATGCAGCACGCCGGAGAAGGTAGCGAGATGCTGCCGGGGATGCAGTCCTCTACGATCCGGGCTGAAGAAGTAGCAGACTGCAGGTGGGATCGTGTCACCATAGGGACGACCGTCGCGAACATAGGTCCACAACCGCCCGGTCCTAGTCTTGCCCTTGCCTGGCTCCAGAACTGGAACGGGCGTGTCGTCACCGTGAAGTCGATGGCCAGCGAACACATGGTCTCGAAGCTTCGCCAGCAACGGCTCCAGCAATGTGCTAGCCTTGCCGATCCAGTCGGCCATGGTCGAGCGGGACAGATCGACGCCTTCCCGCGCATAAATCTCGGATTGGCGATAAAGAGGCAGGTGATCGCAATATTTGGCGATCAGCACATGGGCAACCAGCCCCGGTCCCGGCTTGCCGCGTTCAATGGGCAACGACGGCATGTCGGCCTTAATCTGCGTATCGCAGCCCTTGCAGGTGAAGCGGGGCTGGACATGGCGCACGACACGGAATGAGGCCGGGACATAGTCGAGAACTTCGCTGACGCTTTCGCCTGCACGGATGAAGTCGGAGCCGCCACAGACCGGGCATGCGCAAGTTGCCTGGTGCGTCACGTCATGGCGTGGCAGATGATCGGGCAATGGCTGGCGGCTCGGCTTGGCCTTTGCCGGACCGGCAGTCGACGACAATGCTGGGGCCATGGCTTCCGCCTCGGCCGCCTCGATATCTTCCAACGCCAGTTCGAGCTGTTCGATGGCGCGGTCCATCTTTTCGGAGGACGAGCCGAACCGTGCCCGCTTGAGAACCGCAAGCTGCGCCTTCAGTTTGTCGATCAGGGTGTCGCGGGATTGAAGCTTTCGAGCCTGTTCTGCCAGTTGATCGGCCTGCGCAGCGATAATGGCTCGCAACGCATCGACGTCATCCGGCAGGATCGAAGGGCTCGTTTCCATGCCAAAACTGTAGCTGATTTGGCGTCAGATTGCCACTTATCTATCTGTAAAGATTCGCATCTGTCTTACGCGACCCGTGTCGGCGCAGAGGTCCAGGAAGGACGCCGCCAGTCTATACCTTCCCACAGCATCGACAACTGCGCCGCCGTCAGCCGGGCCGTGCCATCGGTCGCGGACGGCCAGGGAAAGCGGCCCTTCTCCAGGACCTTGTAATAGAGGCAGAAACCCTGACCATCCCAGAACAGTAGCTTGATACGATCACCACGACGGCCTCGGAACGCGAAGACCGAACCCGACGCGGGCCTCTGGCGAAGTGACGACTGCACCAGCGCCATCAGGCCATCGATCCCCTTGCGCATGTCCGTCACACCGCAGGCGAGATAGACGCGTACATTTGCGCCGGGCGCGATCATGCGTCTTCAACCGAGCGGATCAGTGCTTTCAGGACGTCAGCCGCAATGTTGGCCTCGACCTTCAAGACGCGGCCGCCCTTGCAACCGATCTCGATCCGCATGGGGCGTGCCGACCGCTTTGCCGCAGGCTTGTCGACGGAGGCGGGTCGCTCCGCTTCGTTGCTCGTCTCCGTGGCAATCAATGCGACCGGCAGAAAGGAGACCACCGGCTCCGACTGTTCGGCCGCGAACTTGCGCCGCCAGGCATAAATCTGCTGGGGTTTGACATCGTGCCGCCGCGCGACGTCGGCAATGCTGGCATTCGGCTCGGCAGCCTCCTGCAGTATCGAAAGCTTCTCGTCGTCGGACCAGTCGCGTCGACGCTCGACGCCCGTCAAAATCTCCATGCGGCCCATAGTTCATCCCTGATGACGTCTCTAATGACGGAATTAGTGACGTAACTTCAGGTGTTCGCGGGAAATCTCAAAGGCAGATTCACCGGACGCTTACCGTCGATCCTTGTCAACGCACCGATCAACGCCAAGGCTCGCAACGTCGAGCCCTTTGGCCCGGTGGCCCTTATAAACTCGTTCGACGACTTCGATGACGCCTTGATGGAAGCGAACCGCCTTCCCTATGGTCTTGCGTCCTACGCTTACACTTCTTCGGCGAAAACAGCGGCCGCGCTTACGAACCGAATCGAGGCGGGCATGATATCGATCAATCATCATGGATTGGGTCTGCCGGAGCATCCGTTTGGAGGCGTTAAGGATAGCGGCTTTGGCTCCGAGGGAGGCACGGAAGGCCTTGATGCTTATCTGTCCGTGAAGTTCGCTACGCAGGTCGGCCTCGACGCTTGAGGAACGTCTGTGCCGGAATAGACGACGGTTCTATGGCTTTCCGGCAGTTTCCGAGGATATTGGCATGTCACCGTAGTCGTGATTGATCTCAAAGAGCTGTGGGAATTTCTGCTGACAGAGATTTTTGAGCAACAAGATGTAGGGGTTTTGGGAGAGATATTTCGATTCCCCAAAATAGACCGGGATATCCTGCACCTCTTCTAAAACTCTAACCGCAAGGTGCGAGCGCGCGCTTTCAAGCGTCCAGGTAGGCAGTATTGTAAAGCCGAGCCCTGTCTCCACGCAGCGTTTAACGTTGGAGCTCGACGATGTCGAAATCGCAACTCTCGGCGATTTCCCGTCTCTGCGCATGAGGTCCAATGCCATGTTCCGCAACATATGACCGGGCTCAAACGTAACGTAGGGCTTCCCATCAGCCCAGTCCGCAACTGACGCAAACTCGTCTGGCGATTGCCAGTCCATCGGGTAGATCAAGGCGAGTTTGTAACTGCCGAGCGCGTGCTGCACCACTTCATCACCAATGAACGGCCGCTCCGTTATAAAGGCATCAACCTGTCCGGTCTTCACCAGTTCCACCAATGCTACGTCGCGTTCATAGCAAACGATCTGAACTTCCGGATATGTGGAACTGAATTCGCCAATGATGGGTTGGAAAAGATAGTAGAAGATCGCCTGCGGCATGCCGAAACGAATGACGGGACGCTCCTTATCGATGAGCTCGTTAAGACGGCTCAACATCGCGTCCAGCTCTGGTACAAGCAGATTGTAAAGCGTGCGACCGCGTGCGGTCAGAACCGTTGTCTTTGCGCCTTGCTCCGACACGACCAATCTCTCGCCGAGTATCTGTTCGAAACGACGAATATGATTAGCTACAGACTGATAGGAAATATTTAATTTTCGAGCGGCGGCAGAGTAAGAACCTTCCTTCGCGACCAGATGGAACGTTTGGACGAGGGTCAGGCTGACATTCTTCATTGAGAAACATTTTCCTTGATGGGCATTTGTTCTATATCCGGGCGCGTTCGAGCGCCTGGAGATGCTGCATTGCCCCACTGGTTCACGCCAAGTTTGGTAGCAAAAGCCCCTTGAAATGACTACAAGAAAGATCGCGGCTTGCGTTCGATAGCAATTCGCGCCAACGCGGCCAAAGTTCCAAGGTTTCCCCTACAAGGGCATCGCATATTTGTATTCTGCTCGATTTCTCAAGCGGCTAGCCTGCTCCACACATTGCCCGCGCACGGCGTCGGAGAAGGTCTTGTCGGCTATCTCCATACTTCCGACCGGCATGGAATTTGGTCTCCGGCAAACGAGTGGATTTCAATGAAATACAAGTATCTGATCGTAGGTGGCGGCTCCGCCGGATGCGTCCTCGCCAACCGACTCTCCGAGACCGGGAAGCATAATGTATGCTTGATCGAGGCTGGTCCCGATACCCCGCCAGAAGACGTGCCGCGATCGGTTTATGGCGATGCATTTCTCCCAGACTATTTCCAGCCCAACCGTTACTGGACCGAGTTGACAGCATACGCAGACCCGGTCGGTAACCGGTCGCCGCAGCAGATAGAAGCAGACATGAAACCAAGGCGCTACGAACAGGCGCGCGTCATGGGCGGCGGATCGACGGTCAACGGCCAGGTTGCCATTCGTGGGCTTCCATCTGATTACGACGAATGGGAAAAGCTCGGAGCGGATGGATGGTCGTACCGAGACTGCGAACCATACTTTCAAAAAATGGAGAACGACATCGACTTTCCCGCCGTAAGCGGGCAGCCGGCAGGACGAATCCCTATTCGACGGACCTTTCCTCAGCACTGGAGCAAGTTTGCGCTTGCCATGAGGGAAGGCGTTGCGACCAAGGGAATCCCTTACGTGGACAATTGTCATGCCGAACCGATCGACAGTTGCTTTCCGTTTACCCGTAACAATGTCTACGATCATCGCGTGTCTTCGGCCGCAGGCTATCTCGACGAGGCGACGCGCCGGCGTTCGAACTTGACGATTGTCTCCGAAGCCCATGTTGAATCCATCCTTCTCGAAGGCAGGGTTGCGAAGGGCGTTGTTCTCCGCAGAAAGGGGAAGACCGAAACAATCCACGCGGAAGAAGTGATCCTGTCGGCCGGCGCCCTGCACTCGCCGGCGCTGTTGATGCGGACAGGCATAGGGCCAGCCGAACACCTTCGCGAACTGGGTATTGATGTAGTTGCCGATCGGCCGGGCGTCGGTCAGAACCTGCAGGACCATCCCTTGATCGGCTTCGCTGTGTATCTCGACCCCAAGGGCATGATGGACGACTACGTAAAAAGCAGTCTTTTGATGCATATGCGTTGGAGCTCGGGCTACGAGGGCTGCCCACCAACCGATATGAAACTGACTGTTTCTGGTCGGTTTGCTTGGAGCGAGGTTGGCAAGCGCCTTGCGATGGTCAATTTCGGCCCGAACAAGGCTTATTCGAGAGGATTCGTCAAACTGCGCAGCAAGAACCCCAATGAGCACCCGCTCGTGGCCTTCAATTATCTCGCCGATATTCGTGATTTGAACCGTATGAAGGCCACGGCTCGGTGGGTAAGCGGTATTCTTTCAAGCGCTCCTGTTAATGACTATGTTCGAACGTTCTGGCCCGGCATCTATGCAGACTCGCTCAGGAATCTCGCGGCAAAGACCTGGATCAACGACGTCAAGACCCGGATCGCCGCCAGCTTTCTCGACATGGGCGGAATGGCTCGCAACTTCGTTCTCGGCAAGGCGATCGACAGTCGTTTCACCCTCGATAAAGTACTGAATGACGAGCACAGTCTCGAGGAGTGGATACGCACCGGGGTGCAGGGCGACTGGCATGCTTGTGGAACCTGCCGCATGGGTAGACCGGACGACAAGGCGGCTGTCGTCAACTCTCGCGGAAAGGTCTATGGAGTCGAAGGCCTGTGGGTCGTCGATGCATCGGTCATGCCCTCGGTCCCCTGCGCGACAACGAACCTCTCCACGATGATGATCGCCGAGAAGATGGCCGATCACATTCAGCAGGCGGCATAGTGACGACTGAGCTGGCCGAATCGAAAACGGGATCGAGGATGACATGAAACGTCTGAAGGGAAGGCAAGGAGCGATAAGCTACGGTCACGACATTGGGATATTGATGATCGACTGCTTCAACCCGTTCATCCCTGGTGATGTCGGGAACGCCTACACCTACGACTTCCCCGTTCTGTATCACCTTGTCCCCGACGTGACGATCAAGCGTCTTGTTGAGGAGGGGGATCTAAGCCTCGCTCAAAATATCGTGGACGCTGCACTCCATCTCCAGCGGCAGGGTGTCAAGGCAATCACGAGCGATTGCGGCTACATGCTGCATTTCCAAGACATAGTGCGAAAAGCTGTCGATGTTCCGGTGATGATGTCAAGCTTGCTGCAATTGCCCTTGATTTCGGCACTCCTGCCCCCCTCCCAGTCGATAGGGATCATATGTGCTAATTCCAGCAGCCTAACGGACGATATGCTGCGCAAGGCTTTTCCAGCGCAGGACCGGGAGATATTCGTCGGAGGCATGCAGAAGCAGTCGGAATTTCGCCATGCGATCCTTGACGAAATGGGGGACATCGATCCGGAAGCTGTCAGCCAGGAGGTTGTCGCTATCGGGGTGGGGCTAATCGATCAGCATCCTTCCATTGGCGCCATTTTGCTCGAGTGCTCGAACCTCCCGCCATACGCAAAATCGCTTCAGGATCAGATTCATGTCCCTGTCTTCGATTTCACAACGATGATCAATTATGTGCGCGCTAGCTGTGTGCGGTCCCATTTCCGGGGAGGTTACTAGCCGTGAGCACTAAGGGGGTCTTCCTGCTCAGCCGGGTCTGCTAGACTAGAATGATCTCACGTTGACCAACAGATGTGCTGCGAATGCACATCCCTGTCATGAACAGACGACGCGCGGAGGGGCCGCGGCCATTGTAGGCAGCGGCGATGAGGAGTTGTGTCCAAAACTGGTCTGCTGCTGCGACTTCGACTGAGGTCGTGATCCCGATGATGACGCCTCTAATAGGCCTAGGGTCTGGCTCCTAAACTGCTCCCAAGCTGAGTCAATTCTTTGAATCTTATAACGAATACTGAAGGAGAGAACGATGCGTGGTGCAGACATATTGGTGGAGATGCTCATCGGCTACGGCGTCGAGGTTATCTTCGGTGTTCCTGGGGATACAAACGTCCCGCTCTATGAGGCTCTTCAGGAACGTGAAGGAAAAATCCGTCACGTTATGGCGAGGGACGAACGTTCCGCCGGCTATATGGCCGATGCATACGGGCGCTTCACGCGTAAGCCGGGTGTATTCGAGTGCCCGTCCGGAGCCGGGGCCATGTATTCTTTGCCGCCGGTCGCAGAATCCAACATGTCGTCGGTTCCCGTTATCCTTTTGACGATCGACATTCCCCTCCCAGGTGAAGGGCGTGGCGTCTTGACCGAGCTGGACTGCGCGCGCCTCTTCGATCCCATCACGAAGATGTCGGTGCAGGTCAAGTCGCCGGAAAAGCTTCCGGAGATCATCAGACGGGCATTCCGCGTCGCATGCTCCGGCAAGCCTGGCGCCGTGCATCTGCAGATCCCGGAAGATATGCTCCTCGCTGAAATCGATCCGTCAAGGATTTCCTTGCATGTCGAACATGAGTGCATGACCTTCCCGGCTTACCCGACGCTTCCACCGGCTGATAAGCTGGAAGCGGTCATGTCGTTGCTGACCAGCAGCAAGCGGCCGCTGATCGTTTCTGGCGGCGGTGTCAATCGCTCGTGTGCCGGAACTGAGATAACGGAACTGGCGGAGCGTTTGAACATACCAGTCTGCACAACCATGACCGGTCAAGGCACCATGCCGGATGACCATCGCCTCGCTGTCGGGGTGATTGGTGACAATGGCTTCCATCCGCATGCAAACTGGTCGCTTGAACATGCGGACTTCGTCCTCTTTGTTGGATCCCGAATGGGTTCGGTCGTAACCATCGGTTGGACCTTTCCGAAGGTAACCCTGAACAAACGCGTTGCGCAGATTGATATCGATCCGGAGGTGATGGCGAATAACTATGAAAACGTCGTTTCCGTGCAGGGAGATGCGCAGTTGGTCCTGCGGAAATTGCTCGAAATGGCCCCCGACGATAACGACGCTTCCCGGACTCAGCATTGGGTTGACGAGCTCAACACGCTCCGTGCCAACTTCTGGGAAAATGCCGAGATGTTGCTTAATTCGGAAGCCGCGCCGCTACGGCCGGAGCGAGCTGTCCGTAGCTTCAACGAGGCACTTGACGCATATGGAAAACCGGCCCGAATCTACTCGGACGCTGGAACACCGACTCCTCATATGACACGATTCTTGAGGCTCAAGGACAATCGTACCCGGATCGCAATTCCTCGGGCATTCGGTGGCCTCGGTTCCGCCCTTCCAGCGACCGTTGGCGCTTGGTTTGCCGACAAGGAGTGCCGACCGATCGGAATGTTTGGTGACGGGTCGTTCGGCATGACCGTCGGAGAACTGGAAACTCTCGTCCGCTTGCAGGTCCCCGCCATTTTGCTGCTTTTCAACAACGGAACGTTTGGATGGATCAAAGGGCTCCATCGCTTGAAGGGCCACAATCAGTGCTTTGGAGTCGACTTCCTCCCGCCGCGCGGACAGGCGATCGCGGAGGCATTCGATGTAAAGGCATGGACGGCCACCAATTCCCGTGAACTGGATTCGGCCCTCGCCGCAGCATTTGCTTATCACCAGGGGCCTTGCCTGATCGATATCCATGTTGAATCAATCGCGGACCGTGTACCACCAGTTTACTCTTGGCTGAACAAAAGAGGCAAGGACCCTCTCAGCATCGAAGCTGAAGAAGTCCGCTATTTCTGAACTCCACGCTTGCAAACTCAGCGCCGTGCAGACCTCGGCCGTGGACGCCATGATCGGTTACGGCATCGAGGTTGCCGGAATGCATCGAAAGTGGCGTCCACGGAGAGATTCAATATCCATCAAATCACGCCCCACGCTCGAAACCTGCTCCTCCCTGTAATCTCACATGGACCGAGCTCATCAATCAGCCGAAGTGCCGCCCGCGGCGTGACGTCCAAGTTGCCAGCGACCATCTCGGCCGAGACCAGCGGCTGCGCTATGAGCAGATCGATTAGCCCCGGTCGGCGTGACGAAGTGCGCCGACCGACAAGACGCCTTTCCATCATGGTACGCGCCAAAGTCAGCCGGTCATGCTCCCTCATCCCGAGTTCGGCAGCCACCGCGAAACCATGTAGGATCGCCGAAAGACGAATGTTGCGGTCGCGATGCCGACGACACTCGACGGGCACGATCTTCAGGCCGATATTGAGGGCGAAGAGATGCCCGCCGTTGCTGAGGCCCGCTTGGTGCAGGAGGGACGGGGCCAGAAGCCGACCAAGCCAGGGCGCGTGCTGCAGGAGGGCGAGATTATTCCAGGCATCAAGCGCCAGCACGGTCTGAAGCACTGGCGGCATGTCGTTGATTTTTGTTAGAACGGCGCACGATTCATCGAGACGGGCGTTCTCGTCCCAGTCCACATCATACACGAACGGTCGCCCTCATTACCGCGCGCCGGCGCCTTCGCCGCGACAATCACCGACTCGGAGCGGACCAGCAAGGCGTTGATCGCCGCCAACTCCATTGTCATCGGATCGTCGGCAATGTCACCGGCTCCGCTGTTCTCCGCCACATCGTTTTGTACCGCCGCCGCCGGGCCCACCTCTATAGAGGCGTATGCATCTTCGGCATCGCCGGCGTGGTACAGGCGGACTTGGACAGCGCCCAGCCGGCCGGTTGCGCGGAGAAAGCCCGATGCGAGAGCAGTTGCACCAGGCCTTGATTCTGTCTGCCGATTTCGGGAGGAGGAAGTTCGACCGTCGCGCGAGACTGCTGAGAGGAAGAGTGCAGATTCCAATCTCCTGAATCTATGCTGCGTCGCAGCATTCTCAATAAGTAGCCTAACAAACATTTGTGCGCGCCGTCATCAGGTGCCGGAAACATCTTCCGGCTGAAATGCGTCGGCTAAGGCGGTAACAAGGCCGACGATCTTTCGGCGCATCCTATTTGAACTGATCCGTGAAAATGCAAGGTTGAGATCACGCCCTTCGTTTGTCTCGAGAAAGCTGGTGATTTCGGGCGCCGCAGCCACCATACCTTGCCTGGAATCGTCCGCATCAGGAAAGAAATACGAGGGCGGCACGCCGAATGTCTTCGCAATCACGGCGAGGCGGCTGGAGCTCACCCGATTCGTCCCCTTCTCGTATTTCTGGATCTGCTGGAAAGTGACGCCTAGCGAGGCAGCCAGGGTATCCTGGCTCATGCCCCTCAAGCGGCGCTGCGCTTTGATCTTGCTTCCGACTTCCACGTCGATCGGGTCAGGCGTCTTCGCCATTCAGTTCTCCTCGATCGTTTCGAGAATATCATACTTTTTGACGATCGCCCCGACGCCACTATTGAGCAGCGCGACCATTGCCTCCTTGGTCACCGGGAGTGTCACGACGCGCTCAAGATGCATTGGCGGTAAATCGTGATCCGGTTCACTTGAAACCGCTTCGCGTAAATCAACGATCGCCTGGCGGGCACTCTCCGCACTACCGAAAAACGGACTTCGGACCACATCGTCACGCCAACGCGACCCGGCCGACTGGAAGGTGGGCGAATAGGTGTAGAATGTGAAGGAAGGTGCTGCTGACACTCGGTTTCCTCCCAGAGCAACGCGGTACGCCCCCGCTTCTGCTCTTTGACCCCTGGTGATCGGGGAGTTGGAAACCGCATAGCACGGCCCTACGGCCTTTAGCTCCGAGGAACCTGTTGCATACGCCGCAGGATCCCCGACCGCAAAGGTCGAAGAGTGGTGCCATGTCGCGGCACCTGCCTAGCTATGAGGGGTTTCCACGCCCCAAAGCAGCGCGTGACTGCTTCAGCCGTGAGTCTAGGCGATCACGCGGCGCGGTGCAAACACTCAGAGTAGAAATTCCGAATGAATTCAGTCGATAGATGCTGAAGATGGTTCCCCCGATATGCGCCCAACGATATGGCTGCGTTTCAGTATCAGCGAAACAGACGGCCAGTTGTGCGGCCAGACGGAAGGTGAACGCCATGGACGAGCAGAGCGAGACGATAACGATTTCCAGCCGCAGCGATTTCGCCCTTTGGGCAATTGAACGGGCTAAGGCGATTGTTGCTGACGAAGGCGGCAATCTCGCCATCGCCACGCGTGACCACGGCGAAGACGAAGTTGCCGCAACGGCCAACGCCCTTGGCCAGGCCATCGTAGATGCCCTGCTTGAAGTCTTCGATGGCCTGATGCAGGAATAGCGGCGGATTAACGCTCCGCGCCGTCGCGACCATTGTCTCGCTGGCGGTCCTGTTCCGCTTGGTGGAGAACCTGCTGGCGATGTTCATACTGTGCATTTTTCGCCGCGCCTGCCTGCTCGCGGGCGGCCCGAGAGGCGCGGCCAGTGGCAATAGCCTGCTGCTGTGCCGCGATGGCGGGATCGACGGTAGAAGGGGCCGGTCGGCCCTGCGCCTGACCGTCATCTGAACGTGCCGCCGCCGATGTACCCCCTCCCCCATTAGTTTCCGTAGCCGACCTTACCTGCTGCATCTCGATATCGCGACGCTGCTCCGCGAACAGTGCAGAGATCTCGCGCCGCATTTCCTCGACCGCCTGGCGCTCGGCGCTGCTATCAACCATCCCTTCAAGGCGATCCATCGATTTGGTGGCACGCGAAACGCGCTCGTCGAACTGTTTCAGCGATAGGGGCATAGCGTTTTCCTTCTGCTGTTGAATGGTTGTGATCAGGGCCTTGAATTCCGCTAGTGGCTCGTCCGGCGGCGCAGCGGACCGCTCGGTCAAAGTATCGAATTTCTTCTGCAGCCAAGGCGACGGCGCACTATGCTTCGCGGAGCCGGCCGCCTCGACGACGACGGAGGCACGCAATCCATGCGACAGCAACCGCGTCTGAAAACCTCTGGCAACGGACCGTGTCTCGGAACCGGGACCAAACTCTTCGCCCTGCTTGGCCAACTCGCGCTCAATCTTGCTGACGCTCGCGGTCGTTGGCGCCAGGACCTGGACGGACTTCCCCGCGACGGAAATCAATTTGGCCTCGACGCCGATAGCGCCTTCGAGAATAACAGCCACCGTCTCGCGTTCCATGGCCTGTTCGACTTCCAACCGGAGAAGAACGAAGCCGCTGGCACGCAAAGTAGCATGCGGTGCATGAGTGGTCGCCGCGGCTGCGAACCTGTCGGCTGCTGCGATGACCGATGGCTTCGCCCCTGCCCCCTTCAGCGCGATGGCCGTCGCCTGCCATTTCGGGGCGAGCGCGAGGTTGCCATTGGAGAGTGTCGCTCGATCGACAACGCCCACCCGCTTGCGCTCGACACGCTGATTGACCGCAGCAGACTTCAGATAACGTGGATCGGATCGGCCGCGCTCATAGGCGCCGGCCTGTGCTTGGCTATAGGGTCGGGTCGCCGCAACATCCGCGCGACGTGTAGCGACCATGGCGATGCCGTGCTCGCGCGCCTTCGCTGCGAACCGCTCCCGCCATGCATAAAGCTCCGGCTTCGTTAGCCGCAATGCTTTGCCGATATCGTCGCGTGCCGAGATCATCGTGTGGACATGCACATGACCGGTATCGGGGTGATGAGCCGTGATCCAGCGATGGCCGGCCACCTGCTCGCTAAGGAAGTCACGAACGGCACGATTCATCGCTTCCGCATCCGTCCCGGCTCGGGCGGAGAAAATCACATGGAAGGCATTGCGCGGCTCGACGGTCCGGATGTCGCTCGACCAATTCCGCCAGATGCTGTCTACCATGCTCTTGATCGCCGGGCCACGCTGCACCTGCTCGCCGGCGCTAGTGATGGCATGCTTTTCCGTGCGGAGGAACTTCTCGAGGAAATAGCGGCCCGACTTTTCAGAGACCGCGGCGCCGAGAATGCGGACCTCGGCCGAGACACCGGCGTTCGACAAACGGCGCGCAATATCGGTCTCGACGTTCTCAACCGCCCGCCCCGGCCCTTCTCCCTTTTCGCGCGTCCTGAGCGCACCGACAATCTTCCTTGACGGAAGATCAGTAACAACAAAGACGGAAACCTGACCGTCCGGATTGCGAGCATAGAGAAAGGGCTTGGAGCCGAACGCCGAGTTCAGCGCATCGTGAAGATCCTCATCGTTCACCGCCTCCGGCAAATTGATCGACAAGGTGGCAACTGCGTTCACCGCATAGGCTTCGCGAAACTCTGACAGCCACTCCTGCAGAACGGCCGCCCGTTCTTCGCGGCTCGCAATCGTCACACCCTCCTGGTCGATAATCGGGATGTCGACCTTTCCCTTCTCTCCGTTTTCCTTTTCGACCTCCCGCGTACCGAGATAGGTCATCAGACCCACGGCCGACGCCCTGCTCGAAACAGTCGATGTGACCTTGATGACGACTGCCTGCGCACCGGCCGCGATCGCCGCCCGGCTCGCCGTCTCCATCGATGACGGCTTGCGGGAAGAAGATCGCATAACCGGCGGCCGGTCGACGCGCGGCGTCCCGCCAGCCCCTCCTCCGCCGCCGCCCGATCTCCGCAGCTCGTCATCCTCTACGGATTTCGAACCAGCACCAAGAGCGCCAAAAAGGGTGATCACGTCCCGCTCGGAGGCACTTGCAGGCTGGAGGATGGAGGCGATAGTCGGTTCTGGTGAGAGGACAGCAGCTGGCCGGGCTTTGCTGGCGATGCCCGTTGGCACGTATCGTTGCTGGGGCGCCTCGGCGGTAATGGCCATCCGCACCATTCCTGCGCGCCTGTGGCGCTCGTCTTCCTCTTCGAGGAGCGACTTTGTCCGACGCACCTGGAAGCCCTCGATATCACTGAGCAGGCTCGTCCAGTCATACGCCATGACCATCTCTCCTCCGCCCCCGTCGGCTGATCCGCAGCATCAGGTCAACGTCGGCCCGCAGCCGGAAGACACCTTCGAGAAGGCTGCGAAGTGCTGCGTCAAGATGGGGTTCATAGCCGACGCGGCCTTCATTAATACCCCGAACTGCCTGGTTGAGATTGATACCGATGCGGCGAAGCTCCTCGTTCGTAGCTCGTAAAGCGTCGGCTTCGACGGGTCCAACGGGAAGCGGAAGCCCAGCCCGGTCGCGAAACAGCAGCCGGATCACATCGCTGGCGGTGCGGTCTTCACCGCAAAGGTCCGCAAGAGCTTGCCGCTCCTCCGGCCTTAGACGGACCCTGACCACTTCGCTGCGCATCGCTTTCCTTCCGCTTGCGAGGTTGCCGGAGGCGACCCCAGAGCGCCACCGGCGCGAACCTGAGCCCTGCCGGAGGCGGGGCGACGTCGAGTTTGTACCACAAACTTGACTATCCTGCCACCTATAACTAAAATATATTTTTTTACAATTCATCATCACAATACAAACACTCTCGCCCAAGCTCCCACCACAACCACGCACCTCCAACGCCACCCGGCCCGTTAACAGTTCCCCGTTGTTCGTGCGATCATTGCTAGCGATATCACTGGCAATCGCCCAATTACCCATTAATCACTGACAGTTAACCGCGCTTCCGTTACTCATTGTCAACGGGCAACTGGCAATTGTCTGTTGGTCATTGCCCGTTGTCGGCGGTCAATCAGCAATCGACAATCATCAACGGTGAACGAACAAAGGGCAACGAATGCATTGCGGAAAGACAAGCGAGGAAATAACTATAGTTTATTCTCAGAATGAAGGAGCCATCATGATCGTCACCATCGCCAATCCCAAGGGCGGAACCGGCAAGACCACCCTCGTCCGCGCTCTCTCCGGCACGGCCGCCCATGCCGGCAACGACGTCTTCCTGATCGATGCCGACAGTCGCGCCAATACGATGCGCTGGGTCACGATGTCGAAAAAGATGGACGTCTGGCCCGACCGGCTGGAAGCCGAAAGCTGCCTCGATCCCAACCAGATCTACAAGCTCGCTCTCCATCATCAGCAGGAGGGCAAGATCGTCTTCGTCGATGTCGAGGGCACGACCAACGAAAACCTGTTCGCCGGCCTCTACTGTGCCGACATCGTGCTGATCCCGCTGCAGACGACCCAGGACGACGTCGTTGCCGGCATGCAGCTCGCGCTGAACCATGTGCCGGTGGTCGAAGAGGATCAGAAGCGCAAGCTCTCGACGATGATCGTCATCAACCAGCACGATCTGGTGACCGGCCGCGCCAAGGCGCATGAGCCGCTCCGGGAAATTTTACGCGAGAGCGGTGTCGCTCTCGCCAGCCAACCGATCGCGCGCCGCGCGTCCTATCAATCGATTGGCGCCGCCGGCACGCTCCAGACATCAGCGAAGCCTGATCCGAAGGCGATCGCCGAGATGGAAACGCTCCTTGGCGAGTTGCTTGCCCTCTACCGGTCGAAGACAAGCGAGGCAAAGCGATGAGCGACGGCGTAGACAGCAAGAACCTCGTCCTCGGATTGATCTCGACAGGCCGCGATCGCCCTTCGGTTCGCGAAAAGATGGTTTCCCCCGCAAAATCCGCTGAAGAAGACCAGGCGCCGGCACCATCAGCGAAGCCGCCATTGGCGCGCGGCCAGCTCCGCAACATGGTGGCCAGGGGCGAAAGCCGCGACCCGGTTGCCGGCAAACGCTTCCGCGACACCGAGAAAGTCACCACCGGCATCCATATCCGCGCCGAGGTCCACAAGAAGCTGAAGATCCTCGCTGCGATCGAGCGGCGGAAGTTCAACTCCTACATCGAGGAGGCGATCGACGACTATCTCGAAAAGATCGCCGAGCGGATTCCCGATATTTCCTGAGCGGGAAAAGGGAGAGGTCATCACGCGCTTCGCTTTGCGGCCTCCCCATTCGCCCTGAGCGCCGCCATCAGCATCGGCCCGAGCCCGAATTCACCACGCGCCGCCTTGCGGCTGAGATCGCGCAGATAGCCGCCGGGCGAGGTGATGTGCTCGGCCCGCTCCAGGATGCAGGCGACCGCAATCGCGGCATTCTCCGGCCCCATCACCTCGCAAGCCTCCTGATAGGCCGACGGGCTGACCCCGAGCGCCGATCGGACGGTTACGGCGGCCGTCATCAGCTCGCGCCAACTCTCGATCCGGCCGCCGGCCGCGTAGTCGGCAATCTGCGGGCAGGCCCTCAACACCAGTGGCAACGGGTAAGCTTTCAAAGGCTCGGCAGTCCGGTTCGGTTTCGGGCTCGGCATCTCGCCCTGCTCTTTTTCGGAGCGAGGTTCAAGTTCATGGAAGGATTCGGGTTTTGAATTCTGTATGTGACGACTGCCATGGCTGTCATTGACACCCGTTTTTTCTGCTTTTACCTGAATTTCCAGTCGGTTGATGATTTCCTCACGCAAAAGCGCCATTTCTTCGAGCACCGCATCGACGTCCTGACGACGAGGAGAGCGCGGCAGACGGGCCAGGAGCGCAATGTACATCGCCTCGATCGCCTCCCAATCGCCATCCGCGCCCTCGTCCATGGCGGCTGAGATCAGCTTGCGAACGTCACGGCGGCAAAGCGACAACGCCTCTTTCGCGCGCTTGAATTGAAGACGCTCGGCAGCGACCTGTTGCGCCAGGCTGGCCAACTCGCTCGCACGGGCGAGCAGAGGCGCGAGGCTGAAGCCGAAAGCAGCCTCAATGTCCCCTCCCCTACCCCGATGCGCATAGCGCTTGCCGTTCGGGCTATCGCGGCGCTCGATCAGGCCGGCATCGACCAGCGCGGCAAGATGCCGGCGCAAGGTCGTGCCGGCGATGCCGTGCGCGCGCAGCGACAGCTGATTGTTCGACGGAAAAACGACCAGACCACCGCTCTCATCCGCGAGTTCATCGCTCGGATAGAAGCTCAGCAGTGCCTGCAGCACCGTTATCGAACGATCCTGGAGGCCGAACACATCCTTCGCCTCGCCGACGTCATTGAAGACTTTCCACTTATTGACCGCCTTGCCCGCGCCGCGGTCGGCAGTTTCGAGCTGGCCTCTCACCAGGGCAAGCGTCATCGGCCGCCCATGGGGCGTTGTCACACGTCCAATTTGCATTTTCTTTCACCTTTCAAAGGGCAAAAGAAATCCACTCACCAAAACGGTGCCAAAGACTCTTGACTGTGATTCGTGGAAATGCGATTCTCGATCTTGCTACAGAATACGAGGAAGGCTTCCACGGTTTACCGATTGGGGGCCTTTTTCTTTTGCGGATTGATCCTTTCCGTCGTCCTAGAAGTAAACCACGTCAGCTCTCCATCGACGCCTGATATTCACGATGAAGCTGCTCGAGTTTGCTGATCACAAAATCGCCGAATGCAGGCGAAGATTTCTCATCGAAACTCAGATTGAGGGCCTTGGCAGATCTCTGCACGGTCGCGAGTTTCTGGCCGCTTTCTGACTTGACGGTCTCGGGTTTCACTCCCTTGCGCTTTGCTGTCAGCACATCCATCACCATCGCGAAGCGGTCGTCGGTGTCAGCAGCCCGGAATTCCTTGCTCTGCAGAAGACCGTCGAGTGCCTTCGGCTTGCTTGCCGCGAGCTTCTCGGCCAATCCCATCCAGCGCGGTCGTCCAGCCTTCGGGGCTGGTCCAATTGCTTCGATGATCGATCTGGGCACCGAGTGCGCGACGCTCATAAGTTTTGAGAGTTGGGTCTTCTCCATCCCCAATGCGGACATGATTACCTGCCGGTCGAAGCCGCGCTCCTCGAGTGCGAGAGCAAACAGGCCGCGCTCGATATAGCTAAGGTCGGCCCGCGCTGCGTTTTCCTGACCTTGTGCAACGACCAGTTCTTCGTCGGACAGGTTCTTCACGACCGCTTTGACGGGGCGCCGGAGTGCGGTGGCAACGCGCACGCGCCTATGACCAAAGACGACCTGGTAGCGATCAGACTTTTCAGGGTGCGGCCTCAAAAGGACCGGGCTCCTCTGACCGGAGGTGCGGATAGCCTCCAGCAGTTGCTGGAAGCTATCGCCGTCATCCGTCAGACGATCGGAGACGAAGGAGCTGTCGATCAAGTCGGGGGCGATATCGACAACTGCCGCCCCCTCCGCGATCAGGGCACGCGCCTGGTCTGCGGCGCTAACAATGTTGCCCAACGATCGTCCCATGGCCCCAACGGCGCCCGAGCGGATATGCTGAAGCTTCTTCTCTTGGCCCGCTTCAAGTTCGTGCGCTTCCTCATCGGAGTTGCCATGTGGCAACTCGCTGTCTCGCCTGGAAAGCATGGCTTTGAGCGTATCCTTGCGGCTCATGACGCCCTCCCCCAGGCCTGCTTCATCAGGCTCTCGATTTCCCCGTTTACGGCATCGAGCGACTCGATGGCCCGGTCATACGTCGACCTGGCGAAGTTCTCACGGCCCACCTCGTACAGGGTCTGCTTCGACAAGCCAGCGTCGGAAATTGCCGTCGATTTCAGCATTGTGTTTGTGAGCACTCTTTCGCGAAACAGCGAGCGCATGAAGCCGACCATCTGCGCCTGTGGGCCGTCAGATGGTTCGTAACGGGTCACGACATATCGGATGAAATCATAGTCGAGATCACCACCGGCATCTTGCACCACACTGAGCAGGTCGGACGTCATTAGCAGGAATTGGCACATCGACATGACGTCGAGCATCTGCGGATGGGCGGTGATCAACAGACCCGTCGAAGCGCAAAGCGCTCCCAGTGTCAGGAAACCGAGCTGTGGCGGGCAGTCGATCACGATCACATCGTATCTGGCTTCCACGGAACCGAGCGCGGATGCAACGCGACCGAAAAAGGGCTCCGTGGATCGCTCTGCAAGGGCCCGGGGCGTATCGTGCTCATATTCCATCAGCTCCAAATTGCCGGGAATAAGATCGAGGCCGGTGAAGTAGGTCGGCTTGATGATCTCCGAGAGGGGACGCCGCTTATCATCGTAGCGGATTGCAGCGTACATGGTTTCATTCGCCTGGATGTCATACTCGGGCTGATACCCGTGCAATGCCGTCATAGAGGCCTGCGGATCGAGATCGACACCAAGGACGCGATAGCCCTGGAGCGCTAGATATTGCGCGAGATGAGCGGCGGTCGTGGTCTTGCCGCTGCCACCTTTGAAATTGACGACGGCCATGACTTGGCAATGCTCACCCGGCCTGCGCCGGTGGACATAATTCTTGCTCTTCGAATTCTCATCCAAGACGGCGCGAATCTGATTAATCTGGTCCAGGCTATACCAGCGGCGGCCGCCAGACCCGATTTCCGGCTGGGGGCCCTTCCCGCCAAGAGAAAGCTGACGAAGGTATGCGTCGCCAATACCAATTAACTTCGCGGATTCGACGGAGGAGAAAGAGCGAAGGGTCTTTTTCGAAACGGGTGGGAACAGCGCCTTGCGCATCGCAAGCAGCTCTTCGGAGAGCGCAGCGCCATCGCCCGCGATGACGTCGGTCATCAACGGCTTCGGTGCCTCTGGAACGGCGGCTTGACTACGAGCCTTCAACATAACTACGAAAATTCTCCAAAGTTGGCGAATAAGTCGTAGGCGAGAATGCTCCGAGTCGCAATCGTTGGCAAGGAAAATAGGGTTAACAAAACCTTAACGCGATTTGTAGAAACCAGCGATGAGGATTCCCGCGGAGCAGGATAGGTGATCCGGGCCGAAAGTTGCCATGTGGCAACTCGCTGAACCCCTTGGGAAACAAGGCAAAACGAAAAGTCCACGTCGAAGGGCCACCCTCGGGAAAGGCATAGGGTCTAAGGAAAGGGAGGAAGAAACCATCCCCTTCCCCCAGTGTAGAGTTCAAGGGAGGGGCTTGCCCTTCCTTGGGTGGGGTGTTTGAGGCGGCAGATCCTGCCCTGACCTTTCATGGGGAGAGTTTGAGAGGGGTGGGTTGAATGGGCGGACACCGTATTCGGGCTCCCCGGCGCATCGACTAACACGCGATCGCCAAAGCATCTCGCCCGATTCTCCTCGGTCCAGCCGTCCATCAACGACGTGAATCAATCAAGTCCGAACGATTCAGAATTGTCGTTGGACAGTAATGCCCCAATTAGCGACGATTCCGTCATGATCACGCAGCCCTACCAGCTTTATGTCGAGCGCACCGAGCCAACGAAGAACATGGCCCGGTATTACGCCATGACGATCGAACCGACGCTGTTCGGAACGGCCTGCCTGACACGGCGATGGGGACGCATCGGCAGGATGGGCCAGGAGAAGGTGCATCATTTCGAGCGGGAGGAAGAGGCGGTTCACTTGTTCCTCGATCTCCTACGCCAGAAGCGGGCGCGCGGCTATCGTCCTGCGGGACCGAGTCGAACCGACCGCGCCGTCTGAGGGAGGGGGAGGAGGCCCGCGACGACGGGCCTCGCGGGAAGCCTCATCGACGTCGGGTCCAGTCAGTCTCAAAGGCGACTTCGATCTCGACGAAGAACGGGATCTTGAACGCGATCTTCAGGCCGAGCTTGCCCTTGCGAAAGAACTGGGCGGCGACCTTGGCGAGGGTGCGGAGGCGTCGGCCGGTGACGGTGAGGAATTTGGCGAGTTGGCGCATGATCTCTACTCCTTTCGATAAGCTTTCATTGCGGGGATAGGCGGCAACCCGGAGAGGCGCGCTGCACCGGGACGGCCGCAGCGGATGCGGAGGACCAGACGGCACCTGAATTTTGGCGCGCGAGGAGCCGCAGGCGGGGAAAATTCTGGCGGCGGCGGGTTGCGGCGCGCCGGGAGGGATGCAACATCCCCGATGCCGATGACAGGGCATCGAAAGGAAGGAGCGGCAACCGGCCTTTCTCCTCCTCCGGCCGCTTTCCTCCCGCCTGGAAAGGCGAAGCTGGGCTTCGCGCCGGCTGCGTCGGTCGATCCGCGGCTGGCCCGTCGACACGGCAGAAACCGCCCCTAGAACGGCGGCTCGGCGCTCATGCGACCGTCCTGTTCGGCCAGGATCGTTTCCCGTTCGGCCCGCGCCAGGCCGAGTTCGGCCTCGATCTGACGGCGCTCGGCCGGATCGGCGTTGCGGGCTTCAGCTTCGAGTTCGAGGATCGTGCGGTCGAGGTCGTAGGTCATCGTCGTCTCCTTGACGTTTTGTGAAAGACGACGCGCGCGGTCATGGTGGCAGGCAGGAGTCAAGGATCGCGGAACGCGACCGGCGGAGCCGGCGAGTGGGGGAGCCGAATTTCTGGCGCGGCCCTCAAGGGGCGGGACTGAAATTTGGGGGAACCGCTCTTAGGTCTTAGTCAAGCGTCCTGTTTGGAGAAGGCGCCGTCATTCTGGCGGCTCCTCGTCTGCCATGATGGCGTCAAATGCGCTGTCGAGCGATG
>NZ_JBIVSO010000012.1:0-162505 GCF_044756305.1 Rhizobium sp. NPDC092011 | reverse complement strand
TGCCTCCTATGTAGGCAGGATAAGGGAAATAGAAGATTCGGAGACGAGGGATGGAAAAGGGATCCGTGGATGCAAGATCTGGTGCCCGCATGGTTGACGTGGCACGCTTGGCAGGCGTCTCGCATATGACCGTATCGAACTGCTTCAAGTATCCCGACAAAGTGATACCGGAAACACGACTGAAGGTGCTCGAAGCGGCGTCCAAGCTGGGTTATGTACCGAACCTGATTGCAGGAAACCTGGTATCCGGGCGCAGCAAGGTGATCGCCGCAATCATTCCGACCATTCAGAATTCAAGCTTCGCGGACATGATCATGGGACTCGAGCAAGAACTCGATGCGCATGGCTATCACTTGATAGTCTCGGTCGTAAGCTCTTCTGATCGAGAATATGATGCCGTGCGAGCACTCATCGGACGCCGCGTTGATGGGATCGTGCTAACTGGCGTTGATCGCGACGAGTCAACCTTCCGGTTGCTTGACCAATCCGGTATCCCCACGGTCGAAACGTGGAGCCTGAACGGGCCGTTCGTCGATATGGGGGTCGGATTCATGGACCGCGCGGCTTCACGCGATGCCACACAATTGATGATCGACAAGGGACTGCGAAGGATCGGCGTCGTCGGCTATGAAACCGGGGAGAAACACAGATACCAGGAGCGGCTGGCCGGGTTCATGGATGCCATGACAGCCGCTGGTTTGCCGACCGATCTTGTTGCGCTGGTGCCTCTGAAACTGGGCTTTCCCGGCGGCAGGATGGCGCTCGCGGAACTCATAGCCAGGGACGCTCAACTAGAGGGGGTTTTCTGTTACACGGACGTTCTCGCTTCGGGCGTGGTTTTCGACTGCATGAGGCGAAATTGGCAGATTCCAGACAGGCTCTCAGTCGTCGGATATGGCGATTATGAGATCGCAGCCGAGTTGTCGCCCGGCTTGACCACTGTGCGATCGCCCGGGGACAAGATTGGCCAGGAAGCGGCGCGAATGATCATCGCGCGGTACTCTGACAAGAAGGTACGAAAGAAAATCGCAGATGTAGGTTACAGCATCATTCGGCGGGGAAGCGTTTAGCAAGCTCCAGTCTAGCATATTGCCGCCTTGAGATAGCGGACCGTCACACTGCTTTTTTCACCGGCAACATCCTGTGGGTCGCCACTGGCGACGATATTTCCACCCTCCTCGCCCGCGCCAGACCGCCCGAGGTCGACTATCCAATCGACCTGGGCAACGATGCGCATGTCATGCTCGACCACGATTACCATATTGCCGGAATCGGCAAGTCCCTGAAGGTGGCGCATCAAGCGGTCGGCATCCATTCTATGCAAAATCGGGTCAAAGAATGCGATCGCTATTCACGGCCACATCTACGCAATCGCGAGAAATCTTCAAACCACTATCCATATACTAGTATGGAGTATATGCGGGTTGCTCGCAGCGAGTAACACATAGTGAGAGATTGCGGCAACCGACAAACCTCGACCGATTGCTGCAACCGTAATTACAGCTTCGCCCGGTCGTCGCATTGTCACGATCTGCTGGAGCAATGGGGCGCAGTCGGTTCCGGCTTCGATCGCACGTTCCAACGCTTCTGCCTGTCCCCTGATGCGCCGTAGACGTGTGATCACCAGCTTCTTCTCTTCTGGTGAATTTCGCATCTTCCTGAATGATGGACGTTACATACTATACAAGGGGGAGTTTCAACCCTGTCTCAAGGCGTCGACATGTGCGCGGCAGTTCTGGTTTTTGGAACTGAGAGGCAGACAGGAAGTCGGAAGGCGATGCCCGCCCAGGGCAGATGGCGGTTCCGCCCGGAAAATCTCAGGCTGACATGGCAGGTGCGATCCAGCATGAGCACGGAAAGCCCAAGGCATGTCCCGCCGGGTTTCGGGTGTCCCGCCCAGAATGAGATGTTATCGGTGTCGCTGAACGTGCTGCCGTCGTCCACGCTCGGCTTAGGAGATCGAACGTGTATTCCCTCCGGGACTGAGTATGCCTCGACGGTGCAATTGTGAGAGGGGTAATAGCATCTTAAAGCAGGAATCTAGGAAAGGCCCTCGCCAAATTTGAACAGCCCAATTGATCAAGAGGACCGGACGTGATGAGTAATGGTGTCTTCCTCTTTCTTGGTTATCTGCCGCTTGTGCAATAAAAGTTTGACCATCTACAGCAAGGATGAATGGTCTAGAATATTCGTCCGATTCATCGATCATGTATTACCTCCTAAATTGACCGCACATTTCCTCAACGGAGCAAAGAAAACCGAAGTTCAATGGTCGCGGCAGGACGGCCTCACACTGCGAGAGAGGCGGTGATCTCGATTTCGACTTTTGCTCCGCGTGCGGGGATTTGGCATATCAGGAACGTGCTGGTGGGCCGAATATCCTTGAACACCTGTCCAAGCACCGGGCTTACGGCCTCGGCGGCTTCAAGATCCGTTACGTACACCCGGCTTGCCACCGCATTGGCGAGGCTTGCCCCCGCTTTCTGCAATGCGTCCTCGATGTCCGCGAACGCATTGCGCGCCTGGTCCGCGGCATCCGGAGGGAACAGGCCCGTTGCCTTGTCGCGCCCCGTCGTGCCGGACACATAGATCGTCGTCCCGTCGATAACGGCCTTGGCGTAGCCCGCGGTCGTTTCGGAAGGGGCACCGGAAAAGATTCTCTTTGGCATTCCTGTCTCCATGGTCATGAGCGCCGATGCCGCCAGGCGGATCAGGCGTTGGATCGTTGTCAGAAGCGCGCCGGCGAGAGAGCCGAGATATCCACCGATGGGGATTGCCCTGCCGCAAGTTCGGCCATGACTTTCCCGGCCATCGGGCCCAGTCCGAAACCATGGCCGCTAAATCCGGTCGCGACGAGAAGCCCTTCGACCGCCTCGACCTTGCCCATGACGGGAACGACGTCGGGAAGGGTATCGATGATGCCGGCCCAAACGGTGTCGATGGCAACTTCCGCCAATGCCGGCAGGAACCTGCGCAATTCGGCCCGGGCCTGCCGGACGCGATGGAGGGCGGGCTGCACGGCTTCGCGGGTCGGCGCGATATCCGCTATCGGCGCGGCGCGATGCGAGGGGATGAAGGGCTGGATGGGACCCAGATAGTTGATCCGCGCCGCATCCGGATTGCCTTTTCTCGTCTCCCGATAATGGCGCATATACCGCCAGGAATCGAGCCGCATATCATACTCTCCCCCCGCCACCGACAAAACGATCGCTCCGTTCACATCCTGTCGAAGGCCGGTCTGCGGCAACGAGATACAGGGATCGATGGTCAAGTGCGGCACGGGCAGGGAGCGCGCGACGGTCGCTCGTATTCTTTCCTGGGGAAGATCGTATCCGACCGCGCGCAGGAGCCTGCCGCTTCCCGTGCCGGCGGCGCAGAGAACCGTATCGGCGCGGCAAAGCCTGCCATCGATCCAGACGCCGTGAATGCGTCCGGCCTGGATATCCAGGCGCTTCACGCTCCCGCCGAGGACGACCGAGACGCCCCGCTCGACGGCGGCCTCGAACAGCGCACGCGTGGCGCGTCCCGGTTCCGCCCGCCCGTCCGAGGCGGTGAACATGGCGCCTCGAACACCGGCCTTTTCCGAAAGGAAGGGGAGTTTTCCGGCAACCTCGGCCGGGGTCAGCAGTTCGGTATCGAGACCGAAGTCCTTCGCCTTGGCCTGCCAGTCCGCCTGATGGGCCATGTCCGCGTCATTGACCGCCAGGACGATGTTGCCGCCGCAAAACCAGCCGACGCTGCGTCCGAGATCCTTTTCAAGACCGTTCCACAGGCGCAGCGAGGCCATGGCGAGAGGAAGCTCGCGGAAGTCCCGTCCCTGCTGGCGGACGAAGCCAAGATTGCGGCCGGATTGCGCGGAGCCCGGCGTGTCGCGCTCGACGAGCAGGACACGCAGGCCGGAACGCGCGGCATAAAGCGCCGCCGAGCACCCGACGATGCCGCCGCCGACGACGATCAGATCCCATGCGTTCGATCCGTGAAGGTTTCCCCGAGCGCCCATTCAATGAACCTTCGCCATGAAGGAGCGGGTACGCTCGAAAGCGGCGCTGTTGAATATCTCGGAAGGCGCTCCCAGTTCCACGATCCTGCCTGCCTGCATGAAGGCGATGCGATTGCAGACCTCGCGCGCGAAGGACATCTCGTGGGTGACCACCATCATCGTAAGGCCCTCGTCCGCCAGGGATCGCATGACGTCAAGGACTTCCCCGACCAGCTCCGGGTCGAGCGCGCTGGTGGGCTCGTCGAAGAGCAGGACCTTGGGCTTCATCGCCAACGCCCGCGCGATGGCGACACGCTGCTGCTGGCCGCCGGACAACATCCGGGGATAATTCTGCATCTTGTCGGCCAGGCCGACGCGCGCCAGAAGCTCGACCGCCAGCGCCTCGGCCTCCCGCCTTGCAATGCCGAGAACATGGATGGGCGCCTCCATGACGTTCTCGAGGGCGGTCTTGTGCCCGAACAGATTGAAGTTCTGGAACACCATTCCGATCCGCGCCCGCTGCCGGGCGATCTGCCTTTCCGACAGCTCGTAGGCGAAGTTTCCCTCACGCCGATAGCCGATCAGCTCCCCGTCGACCGTGATGCTTCCCTGCTCGATCCGTTCGAGGTGATTGACACAGCGCAGGAGGGTCGACTTGCCCGAACCGGACGGGCCGATCAGGCTGATGACCTCGCCGGCCGCGACGTCAAGATTGATGTCGTGCAGCACCGGCAAGCTGCCATATCTTTTCGACACCCGGTCAAAGACAATCATCGGATCTGACATTTATCGAACCTTCCGGCGAAACAGGCGTCCTACAGGGGTAATGGCGGTGACGGTCGACCGGCTGAAATGCCGCTCTATCCGCATCTGGACGGCACTCAGGATCGTGGTCGCCGCCAGATACCAGAGGCAGGCGACGATCAGCAGCGGAATGGTCTGGAAATTCCGGGAATAGATCGTCTGGGCCGAGTAGAGCAGGTCGGCCAGCGAGATCACGCTCACCAGGGAGGAGGTTTTCAGCATGCCAATCGTCTGGTTGCCGGTCGGCGGGATGATCACGGGCATCGCCTGCGGCAGGACGATGCGCCACAGCGCTTTTCCGCTGGTCATGCCCAGCGATTTCGCAGCCTGCCTTTGGCCCGGGTCCACCGACATCAGGCCGCTGCGGATGATCTCGGACATATAGGCACCTTCGTTCAGTCCAAGCCCGAGAACCGCCGCCGTGACGGGCGATATGAGCGTGTTGGTGGGAATGGAGACCCATAAGGATGTAAACGGGATGCCGAGAGAAAGCGCGGGGAAGAGCGCACCGAGATTGTACCAGAATATCAACTGGACAAGAACCGGGGTGCCGCGAAAGAACCAGATATAGGCATTGGCCACGGTCGAGATGACGACGTTGTCCGTCATGGCGAGAATGGCGAAAACCGTTCCCAGGACGACGCCGATCGCCATGGTGACTAGCGTCAGCCACAGCGTCAGCGAGAGGCCCGAAAGGATACGGGCGTCGAACAGATATTCTCCGACGACGGCCCATCCGAAATTGGGATTGGCCGCGATCATGTTCGCGCAATACAGCACGAAGACGATCAAGAGGGCCGCGGCCAGCCGCGTCTTCCAGGCGGTGGCCGGGACATAGGTCAGCACCGGCCGGTCCGATGGGCCCGTCAATGCCAGAGTTGAATCATTCGACATGATCGCTGTCTCTCAATAATGGCCGGTTTGATGCGGCCGGTGGCGGGGGCCACCGGCCGCGATTTTCATTCCGTAGCCGGAACAGTGGCGAGGTTGATGCCCGGCTCGTGTTCCATCGCCATCGGCGTAACGGTCCATCTCTCGTAGATCTTGTTGTATTCGCCGCTCGCCCGGATTTCCTTCAGAGCCGCCAGCACGGCTTCGCCGAGATCCGTTTCATCCTTGCGAAACGCGATGCCGCTCGGCATGCGGGCGAGAACCGGCATGTTGACGACCTTCACGGGACGCGGAGCCGCCTTCTGGATTTCCCCGGCCATGGCCGCGGAAGTCAGCACGAAATCGGTGCGCCCGGAATAGAGGGAAAGCAACGTCGACTCCGACGTTCCGAATTCGGAGACGGAGGGCTTCTCCTTGCCGGCGGCGGCGCAGGCGTCGCCGATCTCCTTCGTGATCATGTCGACCCATTCGGTGCCGCTCTGCGCGGCTCCCTTCAGGCCGCAAAGGCCGAGATGGTCGTCGATCCCGCTTCCTTTTTCCTCAAGGACATAGGCGGAGGAAGTGGTGTAGCCGTAGTCGACGAAGCTGACGACCTTTTGCCGCTCCGCATTGTCGGTGATCCCCTCCATGGCAAGATCCCAACGACCGGACTGGACACCGGGGATGAGCGAGTCGAAAGCGACGGACGTCACCTCGATCTTCACCTTGAGACGGTCTGCGATCGCGTTCCAGAGATCGACTTCGAAGCCGACCATCTCGCCGGCATCGTTGATGGACTGAAAGGGAGGATATTTCGCGTCGGTCACCAGTTTGATGACCCCGGCGTCCTTGTATTTCTGGGGCAGAATGTCGGCCGCCGACTGCGCATTGGCGGTGCCCGCCATGACAAGCAGGCCGATTGCGGCGATGGCGCCCACCGCGGAGACGGAACTGTAGCGTTTTACTCTCTCGAAAATCATGACGTGTTCCCCTTTTGTGGCCTCAGGTTGCCGACCAGCCACTCGGCCTGTTGTGGCTCGCCGTTGTGCCCCGATGAGATCGGCGTTTCGCTTCAGCCGATCACGAACGGATTTGCGATTTCCTCGGCGGTGGAGAGCCAGACGGCCTTGGTCTGGAGATATTCGTAGATTCCGGCCACGCCGTTCTCGCGCCCGAGACCGCTCTTCTTGTAGCCGCCGAAGGGCGTGGTGTAGGAAATGTCGCGATAGGTGTTGACCCAGACGCTGCCGGCCTCGAGCTGTTCGGACATTTTCAGGGCAAGGCGCATGTTCGAGGTCCAGACGCCGGCACCGAGGCCGAATTCGCTGTCATTGGCGATGGCGAGGGCCTCTTCCGGCTCGTCGAAGGCGATGGCCGATAGAACCGGGCCGAACACCTCTTCCCGCGCGATGCGCATATCGTTGTTGACGCCGGCGAAGATGGTCGGCTCGATGAAGAAGCCGGTGCCGCATTCCGCAAGGTCCGGGCGCTTGCCGCCGAGGACGAGCTCGGCGCCTTCCTGGCGGGCGATATCGATATAGCCGAGCACCTTCTCGAACTGCATGCTGTTGGCGATCGGCCCGATCTGGGTCTCGACCTTGCGCGGATCGCCGATGCGCGCCGTTTTCGTGAAGGCGGCGAGCTTCTCCAGGAAACGGTCATGGATCGAGCGATGCACGAGCAGGCGCGAGCCGGCGATGCAGGTCTGGCCGACCGCGCCGAAGATCCCGCCGACCACGCCGCGCACGGCATTGTCGAGATCGGCATCGGCGAAGACGATGTTGGGCGACTTGCCGCCGAGCTCCAGGCTGACGCGCTTGATGTCCCTCGCCGCCAGCGCAGACAGATGGGCTCCCGTCTTCGTCGAGCCGGTGAAACCCAGGTGCCGCGTCAGCGGATGCGTGACCAGCGGCTCGCCCACTTCCGGGCCGTAGCCGGTGACGACATTGATGACGCCGGCCGGGAAGCCGGCCTTCTCGACCAGTTCCATGAGCTTGAGTGCGGTGGCGGAGGTGAATTCCGCCGGCTTCATCACCAGCGTGTTGCCCGCCGCCAGCGCAGGGGCCGCCTTGAGGGAGAACAGCAGCAGGGGCGCGTTCCACGGCACGATGCCGACGCACACGCCGAGCGGCTCATGGCGCGAGAAACTCAGCGCCGGCTTGTCGCAGGGATGGACCGTACCCTCGATCTTGTCGGCATAGCCGGCATAATAGTGATACCAGTGCGGAATGTAGCGGATCTGGTGCCGCATCTCCTCAAGCAGGCGGCCGTTGTCGCGCACCTCGATCTCGGCCAGCGCGTCGGCATGCTCCTCGATGAGGGCGGCGAACTTCTGGATGATACGGCCGCGCTGGGTCGGGTGCATCCTGCCCCAGGGACCCTGCGTGAAGGCGCGGTGCGCCGCACGCACCGCGCGATCAGCGTCCTCGGCATTGCCCCGCGGGATCAAGGCCCATGGCTTCGCGGTAAAGGGATCGACTGTCTCGATATATTCCCCCGAGGCCGGGGCGACCCATTCGCCGTCGATATACATGGATAGTTTCGGCAGGTCTTGCATGGGCATGGTCTCTCCTTTTCGCGGGATGCAATAGCGCTTCAAGCAGCATATCGATATCTGTTTTGATTAAAAGTGATATTCCTATTTGCTGTCAAGGATGGAATTATCGAGTCGATAAATTAGTTCTATGCGCAAGAATTCGTCATTTTTACAATTATATGCCTAAAAAATAAGCAATAATGCCGTCGAAACATCAAAATTCAGAAATTTCCCTTGCCTTCATGGCAAATTTGGTGTGATTTGCGCCTCAGAATAATGATATCATTTTGGAGGACATGGTGGCGCTAGACCAGCCCCTGTACGAACGGATCAAAAGCGCAATCGATCGCCGTATCGAGACCGAAGAATGGCCGCCCAACTTTCAAGTCCCTTCGGAAGAGGATCTTGCCAGCGAATTCGGCGCGTCCCGCCTCACCGTGCGCCGGGCCCTGCGCGAGCTGCAGACGGACGGCGTGCTGCTACGCGTCCAGGGGCGGGGCACCTTCGTCATCGGCCCGCGCATGCAATGCGCCGTGTTCAATCTCGCCGACATATCGGAGGAGATCGCTTTCGGCGGTGGCGCCCATAGCTGCCGGCTCCTCCGGCATTCGGCCCTCACCAGGGACGATCCCGGCTGGAACATGCTCCAGCTTGGCGCCGAGGACACCGTTTTCCATTCGCGCCTGCTTCATCTGGAGGACGGCAGCCCGATCCAGTTGGAAGACCGCTATGTGAATGCCGTGGAGGCGCCGGACTATATCGAGCAGGATTTCTCGAAGGTGAGCCCGCACGGCTGGCTGCTGCGCGAGACCATCGTCACGACCGTCGACAACACGATCCGTTCCATCCGCGTCGACGACGAAACCCGTCTTAACCTGCAGATCGGCGCCGACCAGCCGTGCCTCCTGCTGGACCGCTCGACCTGGCGCGACGGCATTCCCGTCACGCGCAGCCGTTTCATCTATCCCGGCGACCGCTACCGCATGCGCTCCCGGCACGAGGCGCGCACCAATCGCATCGTCACCATCCCCGCCCTATCCGGCACAAGCCGCTGAAGCCCTGGCAGAAGGAGCCGCCCATGAGAAATTTCGTTCGCACACTCCAGGAGCGCGGGGACCTGCTGGTCGTCGACCGCGAGATCGACCCGGCCCATGAGCTCGCCGCCGTCACCCATCTCGCGCAGAAGAAATGGGCCAAGCCCGTGATGTTCACCAATGTGAAGGGCACGCGCTTTCCCGTGGTCACCAATATCTACAGCACCCGCGAGCGGCTGGGCGAGGTGATCGGCATCGACGAGAATGACTTCTGCCGGCAGTGGAGCAAGCTGTCCTCGCTCGGCTCGGCCGAGATGCGCGACCCCCTCGTTCCGGCGAACGAGACCCCGGAATACGAGGAGGTCAGGCTCTCCGACCTGCCGCTGATCACCTATTCGGACCGCGACGGGGCGCCCTATTTCACCTCCGCCATGTTCATCGCCAAGGATCCCGAGACCGGGGTGGGCAACCTCTCCTATCACCGCTCGATGTTCATCAGCGACAACGAGCTGCGCTGCCGCCTCGCCCCGCGCCACCACCTGACGATCTACCACGAGAAGGCCGAAAAGATGGGCCGGCCGCTCGAGGCCGCCATGCTGATCGGCCCGCCGGCCCACGCCTTCCTGACCGCCGCTGCTCCCCTGCCCTATGACGTGGACGAGCTGGAAGTGGCCGCGCGCCTGCGCGGCACGCCGATCGCCATGCGCAAGTGCAACCATATCGACCTTGAGGTTCCCGCCGAGACCGAGGTGGTGATCGAAGGCCGGTTCCTGCCCAACGAGCGCCGCCCGGAAGGTCCGTTCGGCGAGTTCATGGGCTATTACGTCCCCGTCGGCCCCAATGCCGTCTTCGAGGTGCTCGGCGTCACCGTGCGCAAGGACGCCATGTTCCATTCGATCCTCTGCGGCTCGCCCGAGGAGGTGCTGACGCTCGAGCTTTCCGTCTCGGCCAATATCTACCAGCGGCTGAGCGCGGCGCTTCCCGGCATCGTCAACGTGACCTGCCAGCCCTTCGTCAACCATGCGATCGTGCAGATCGAGCCCCAGTTCGAAGGCCATGCACGCCAGGTCATGCTGGCGACCATCGGCGCCGAGCCGATCTGGGCCAAGCAGATCACCGTCGTCGATACGGATGTCGACATCTACGACATGGACGACGTGCAATGGGCGATCCTGACCCGCTGCCGCCCGGACAAGGACACGCTCGTCATCCCAGAGACGCCGTCCTTCTACCGCGACGAGGCCAAGGACCACTGGGGCCGCCTGCTGGTCGACGCCACCAAGCCCTGGGGCCGGGAGCAGGAATTCGAGCGCAAGCGGCTGCGCATGGTGAACGACATCCGTCTCTCCGACTGGTTCGCCGGCGCCTGACCATGAGCACGCAGCGGCTGATCATCGGAATCACGGGCGCTTCGGGTGCGGCCTATGGTATCCGCGCCCTCGAGCTTGCGCGAGCAGCGGGGGTGGAGACCCACCTCGTCGTCAGCCGCTCGGCCCTTTTGACGCTGAACCAGGAGCTCGGCCTGCAGAAGGCCGATCTCGAAGGCCGGGCCGATGTGATCTACCCGGTCGCCGATATCGGCGCGACGATCGCCAGCGGATCGTTCCGCACCATGGGGATGCTCATCGCACCCTGTTCCGTGCGGACGATGTCGGAGATCACCACGGGCGTGACCTCCACCCTGATGAGCCGGGCCGCCGACGTGGTGCTGAAGGAGCGCCGGCGCCTCGTGCTCATGCTGCGCGAGACGCCGCTGCATCTGGGGCATATCGAGACGATGGCGGCACTCACCCGGATGGGGGCCATCATCATGCCGCCCGTCCCGGCCTTCTATGCCAAACCGCAGAGCCTCGACGAGTTGGTCACTCATTCCAGCGCCCGCGCCCTCGACCTTTTCGATATCGATACCGGAGCCGTGCGGCGCTGGGGCGGCCTGAAGGAGAGCCTCACTTGAGCTTCCTGTGTCCCTTGGGGGCCAAAGGTCCGCTTGCGTTGACGACGCGGTTCTGCCGGGCTTCGTGCGAACTGCGCAACCGATAGCGATCGCCCGGATAGAGAAAGCGGCTGCGGGTCATCGGCGTCCCGTCGCGCCAGGTCGACCGGTCCAGCAGGAGACAGGGCTGGGTGCTGTCAATCTGCAAGAGCCGGCACGCCTCCTCGTCCGGCCGGATGGCGCGGATCGTATTGTCCACCGATGTCACCGTCGTCTCGCGAAGCAGGTAGGCGTGCGGCGTAATCTTGGTGAAGTCCTGCTCCAGGAACGACGGGGCCTCGCTGGCATTGACGTAGCGATCCTCGAGCTGGATCGGCGTGCCGTCCTCCAGATGCAGCAGCCGTGCATGAAAGACGACGCCGTCCGGCCCCAGGGCCAGCATGTTGGATTGCGGGTCGCCTCGCGGCACCGCGCAGAGCTCGATCACCCTGCAGGCATGGGCGCCGCCGTTGAGCGCGATTTCCTCGGCCATGTCGGAGATATTGAAGATGGCACATTGCATGCGCCGGCCGACCACGAATGTGCCGCGCCCCTGAATGCGGATGAGGACGCCCTCGACCTGCAATTCACGCAAGGCGCGTCTCACCGTCAGCCTGGACGCCCCGAACTCCTCCGCAAGCTCGACCTCCGCCGGAACCTGGAATTCAGCGGGCCACTCCTCCGCCTCGACACGGCGATCGATTGTCGCTTTTATCTTCTCATAGAGGTGCTGATCGGGTTCGGGCATGCTTGGCCTTGGTAATGATATCCTTTTGAAGGACTAACACATCCATTTGTGCGTGTCACCTTTGCAATCCGGAGTTGAAGCCGGCCTGTTTCTCACCAAAGGCCCGGCTTCGACTTCGCGAAGTGAACTAGCGCGAAAGACGCGACCTATGATGATACGGTCATTCGCGCATGCAGCATCAGCCCCGTGCAAGCGACCATACGACATCCGCGATGAGGCGGGCTTGTGGCACCTCTTCCGGCAGAGTGCGGCCGGCGAAACGTTCGAGAACCATATGTGCGACGAGGTTGATCCGCGCTCGCCCCTCCTCTTGACCTTCATCGCGCGGCAGATCGGCGATCGCTTCCTCCAGCACCGCGACCTCCAGCTTCTCGGCGTCCAGTTCCAGCGCCTTGAGTTCCGAGCGGAAAGACACAACCGGTGGGTGGCTCTCCATCCAGGGATTAGCCTTTAGCTGCACCCTGATCGCGCGCAGGGGGCGGACGACCTCTGCACGCCATCGGCGGCAGTTCTCGTCAAGGTTCCGAATCGCGTCGGAATCAATATGGCTGCCTTTCCCGGCCGCTTGGAGCACCGCAAGGAACAACGGTACGTCAAGTTCAAATCTCTCCTGCAATTCTAAGCACGCCTGGGCGACGCCCGGCATTGCATAGACCTTCCGCATCACGGTCCACAAATCGGTACCAACGAAAGCTTCAACCATTATGTATTTCCTCGCCTATGGCTCTCTATCGTGCCGCACACAACCGTCGATGGCTCGTGTACTATACATCGGCAACGAAAACATACGCAAAAGCACCTCCGTCGGTCTTGTCGTGGGTTGGTGTTCGACGAACGCAGGATCACTCATTCTTCCGTGAGCTGCTAACAAATTGCGGTGTCGATCAACCACTTCCAATAGTTCGGTGTTGGCATACTCTGACAGAAAATTAGTAAAGAAGGTTGTTTACGTAGGTTATAATATCGTTCAACGTGGAAGCGTTTTAGCGACCATAAGCCTCCGGTAGAGCGTGAATGCAGCTTGAAATCGTGGTCTCTCATGCTACCCTCGCGTCAGTAATCTCCTATGGAACATCTTTGACAGTAATGTCTGTGTACTCCTCCCACGCAGTCGTGTAGGGGTCATAACGTGCCGAAATGTCAGCCCAGGGCATCCCCCGTCCGCAGCCGCCAGAAGATGCCGTTCAACACCCCCGGTCATCCACCCGCTTCACACCGCGCACCTTCGACGGCAACAGCGGCTGGATCACGTCCCATTCAAAAGCCGTCAGATCAAAACGCGCCATGACCACCTCCTTCCTGCCGGAAAAGTGAATCATATCGCGATCAACAGCAGAAGCATTTTATGGGTATGTGACCTAATGGGCGCTACTTAAAATATGTCCGCAAAATTTTCATGATAGCCTCCACATTTTCGTCATGAGCCCTGTCGTCGTTCGGATTGATATTGGGACCGAACGTCTCCCTCAAATGGCTCTCCATCACTTCGGTCATTAACCCATTGGCTGCTCCACGTAGCGCCACTATTTGCTGAAGCAGCGGGGCACAATCGGTGCCAGCATCGATAGCACGTTCCAGAGCCTCCGCCTGACCTTTAATACGCCGGACGCGTGTGATTGCCCGTTTTTTGTCTTCTGGTGAATGTGGCATGGTGCTTTCCTAAATTTTTGCGTCACCATACTGTACAGGGGGGGAGTTTCAACCCTTCTTTAGGCCCTTCGCCAGACCTTCTGGAAAATCGATTGACCAAGTGGGCTAGAGATCGAGCCTGTGCATTTAGGCGGCGATCGAATGAGGTGGTGATCGGTTGCGTCTATCTTTCAACGGAAATCCGGCTCCGGGCCTGAAATTCGACTACAAGCTCCGCTGGTTCGATGGCCTGTACTCCTATTCCGCGGAGCTCTTCGAACTCGACGTCCCTTTGGCTTTGGTGGGAGATTTCAATGTCATGCCGTCGGACTTAAGGGTTTAAGCGCTGGAACGCTGACGAGTAGATGGTTTGTCCCGGCCGGAGGTGCACGCAGCTTATTCCGAACTCATTGCCACGAGCTGGACAGATGCCTACAGCGACATCCCGAAGAGCGGATCTATAGGTCTCTAAGTATTTTCGGAACGCAATCGCCCGCGACGCCGTGCTGCGCATCGACCACTTGCGCCTGAGATATTACGTGAAAGTCTGCAAGGTCGCCTTGAGGGCCGAGGTCACAAATCTGAAAATAGGCGACAGGGTTGTGGTGCACGCCAATGCGCACTAAGATATGATAAATCCTTGAAATATATGGATGGTTCCGCTACGGAAACGGCCACTTGGCTTTTGCGACGGACATTCCCGCCGCGCGCACCGTCATCATCTCATCATTGGCTCGATAGGGCCGCACGACCCATTTCTAGCCTTCTCTTTCCGCGTACACTTCCATCGGTTGCCGAACGCCCTTGAGTCGATGGAATCCGGCGCTGAAGAAGTTTTCCGTGTCTTTGATTGGCAGAAGGGACCGAAACGCTGATGAGATTACGAGCGGTCGTCCTATTTCGTTGCATATTGACGCGATTCGACAAACTTCGTTCACGGCTGGACCGATCACTGTAAAATCCAACCGATCACAACTACCGATGTTTCCATAGAAAACCTCACCAACATGAAGTGACAGATAGATCGAGGTTACAACTTGGCCGCTGTCCCAACGGACACGATTGAGCGATTGCAATCGTTCTTCTAGTTCCCTTCGAGCTGCGAGGGCGCTCTGAGCGGCGGTCTCAGGAGACTCCGCGTTAAATATTGCGAGAGTGCCATCTCCGATAAGCTTTAAGACATCCCCACCATTCTTTGTCACGGAGAGAATTGCAGCTTCTGAATAGTCGTTGAGTAGACCGATGAGCTCCCCACTTGCGACCTGCTCTGACAAGGACGTGTAATCCGCCATGTCCGAAAACCAGAGGACGGTGTGAATGCTATCGACCGCACCTCGCGCAATTCGTCCCTGAAGAACCCTGCGGCCAGGATCGCGACCGAGATATACACTAACCAGCGACTGGGCTATCCTCCGGACAGCCGCTGTTTTAATCGATAGAGCAAGCGTCGGGAGGAGCTCGCGAAGAGCTTCCACTTCGCCTTCTGAGAATCCATTGTCTGATTTGCTTGACCACCGCGAGTAAAGATTGTCCATTTCGCCGATAGTATCGACTTCACACAGTCTTTGGATCATTGCGAAATAGTCTGTCTGACCTTCATCTCGGAGTTCGTTCAGTACAAGAAATGGAAGCGTTTCGGCCCCCCGCAACGACACACGCAGTTCAGTCTGTCCGGCTTGTTGCATGGCGTAGAAGGGACTGCGTAGCCAGATTTGGGCATTTTCTTCAGCGTTGTCGCGGAGAAATTGCTGTTGTGATTGCTCTACGCCCTCGTCTTCGTCCCAAAAAAAACCCCAGGATTCGAGTACGGGATGAAGAGTATCAATAAAAAGAACGCCCTGCGAGATCATTATCCCATGTCGGCGACACCCTTCACAAAACCCGACAAGTATCTCACATTCGGTTCGCCCCAGCAGGCCTTGAGAAACCAACCACCGCTTAATTTCGGTCAAAGCCGCGTTTTTCATAAGTGCCCTACTCATCTTGAATACGCAAAAACAATGGGATAATTATGCGATATTACTATCAGCACACGAAGTAATCTTTTCAGGCCGAGTATACCACTAAGGATTTGCTTACGCGAGTGAAGGGTGTTGGCTACAAAGCTGCGATAGCTTTCCAGCTGTCTAAATCCGCAAAGTGTTTCAGGGGGTATCAGGATGACGGGAGTGTCGAGTTGGCCGCGCTGTCCGGTGCGACGAGAGCCCGCCCATGCAGAGCCGGCTCCCCCGTACCGGTATCGCCCGGCTCGAAACGTCGCTCAGTATTCGACTTCCTGAGTCCTTGTGCCGCGACGGCTGGCCTCCAGCGCTGCGGTGAGGGTGCGGGCGTCGTAGCTGCCGCGCAGGCGGCGACCATCGACGAAGAACGTCGGAGTCGCATGCGCCCCGCTGGCGACCGCACTCACAAGATCCCGCTGCACACGCTCGATCACCAACGGGCTATCGAGATCCACGATAAACCTGTCGACATCGAGGCCGAGCTCTGCGGCGTACCCGATCAAGTCCTCTCGCTCCAGGGCATGCTGACGCGTGAACACGAAGTCCAGCCACGGCCAGAACATCCCTTGGTTCGACGCGGCCTCGGACGCCCGCGCGGCGATCGGCCCGTGCGGGTGGTGCGGCAAGTGGCGCACCACATAGCGGAGGTCGTCCCCGAATTGGCCGCGCAGATCATCCCACGAGCCGGTCGCGTGCGCGCAGTACGAGCACTCGAAGTCCACGTACTCAACGAGAGTGAGCTGGGCGTCTTCGGGGCCGCGGATATGGTCGACCTCGGGATCCACCGGAGGCTCAAGCGCCATCGGCAGATCCGCCGTCTCCTCACCCCATCTCCGGGCGGCGACCTTGAAGACGAACCACCCCAGCAACGTAGCGAGCACCATCGACACCAGCACGCCGACCGTAGCCTGGCGGCCCAGGTCGGAGGTCGTGCCGAACGCGAGCCCGATGATGAGCAGGGACACGGTGAACCCGATACCGGACAGTGCAGCACCGCCGAACACGCTCCCCATCCCGACGCCCTCGGGCAGCCGACCCAGGCCGAGGCGGACCGCGGCGAGAGTGATGAGTCCGATGCCCAGGAGCTTGCCAAACACGAGCCCTGCGATGACGCCCCAGGTCACGGGCGAGCCGAAGGCCTCAGTGAGCAGCCCGCCACGCAGGTCCACCCCGGCGTTCGCCAGGGCGAACACCGGCACGATCAGCAGCGCGGTCGGCAGCCGCAGGAACTCGTGCAGCCGGTCGTTCACCGCGATACCCCGGGACAGCCCGCAGTCCACCGCACGGGCCGATGCGGCACTCGGAGACTGCCAGAAATCCCGGAACAGCTGTCTTGCCGCGACGACCTTGTGACGCTGCGTCGCGTAGGCCGGGATCAGGAGACCTGCCACCATCCCGGCAAGGGAGGCATGGATGCCGGAGTACACGGTTGCGAACCACAGCACGATCACGATCAGCACATACGGCGTTGCCCGCCATTGCCGGGTACGGCCTAGCAGCCACAACCCGACGAGACTTGCGAGGGCGATCAGCAGCGGGACGATCCGGATCTCCTCGCTGTAGACGATGCCGATGATGGACACGGCGAGAAAGTCGTCGACCACGGTTAGGGTGAGCAGGAACACGCGCAGCTGACCGGATAGCCGCGGGCCGACGATCGCCAGGGTGCCCAGCATGAACGCCGTATCGGTGCCCACCACCGCACCCCACCCATGCAGGCCCTCACTTCCGGCCAGCCCCACGATAAGGACATATACCAGCGCAGGAAGCACGACCCCCGCGACCCCTGCGATCAGGGCGAGACGGGCACGGCTTCTGTCCCGGAGAGATCCGTGGGCGAACTCTTGGCGCACCTCAAGGCCGATCAGGAAGAAGAAGACGACCATCAGGCCGTCATTGACCCAGTGGTGCAGATCCATGTGCAGGCCGAACGGGCCGAAATTGAACCCGACATCCAGGTGCCACAACGCAAAATAAGCATCGGACAGCGGCGAGTTCGCCCACACGAGCGCCACGACCGTGACGATCACCAGCAATACCGCTGCACCAGGCTCCGTGCGCAGATAGTGGGCAACTCGTCTCCATCTGATACTCGCCGAGGATTCACCGAAAGAAGAGTCTGCCATGTTCTTGTCCTGTAATGCGTGAGGGAGCGATGAGTCGATTTCGGGGAAGATCGGTCAAGCGCCGGCGCTTGGCGACGCTGAGTCATCAAGCGAGCGCAGCCAAGCAAGCCTATCTCCCAGCCTGCGCTCGACGCCTCTGTCGGTTGGCTGGTACCAGCCCGGCCGCGCCACGCCCTCGGGAAAATAGGTTTGCCCGGCAGCATAGCCGCTGGGCTCATCATGGGCATAGCGGTAGCCTTCGTGATACCCCATCTGCTCCATCAACTTCGTCGGTGCATTGCGAAGATGGAGCGGAACAGGATGGGAGCCGCTGCGCTTGACGAATGCCTTGGCCTGGTCCCAGGCGGCATAGGAGGCATTCGACTTGGGGGCGAGGGCGAGGTAAGTCGCCGCCTGCGCCAGCGGTATCTCACCCTCGGGCGAGCCCAGCCTGTCGTAGGCCAGCGCGGCGTTGAGTGCCAGTTGAAGCGCCTGCGGGTCGGCATTGCCGATGTCTTCGCTGGCCATCACCACCATGCGGCGGGTCACCTGGCTCACGTCGCCGCTTCCGTCGAGGATGCGGGCCAGCCAATACAAGGCTGCATCGGGGTCGGAGCCCCGCAGCGACTTGTGGAAGGCCGAGAGCTGCCAGTAGAACTCGTCGCCGCCCTTGTCGAACCTGCGCAGCGATGGGCTGGTGGACAGCCTGGCGAACTCGCCATCGACCACGGCCTTTCCAGACCCCGACGCAGCATTCGTCACCTGCTCAAGCAGATTAAGGAAGCGCCTCCCATCGCCATCGGCGAAGCCCTCGAGCAACTCCAGTGCGTCCGCATCTAACGTGACGCCCTGGAGATGCGGCAGTGCGCGTTCATAGAGCTGGTTCAGCTCGTCGCCGGAGAGCGGTTCGAGGGTATAGACCTGTGCCCGCGAGAGCAGTGCGGAATTGACCGCCAGGCCGGGATGCTCGGTGGTTCCCCCTACCAGGGTCAGAAGCCCCGACTCGACATGGGGCAGCAAGGCGTCCTGCTGCGCCTTGTTGAAGCGATGGATCTCATCGACGAAAAGTACTGTCGATCGACCATGATTGTCCAGTTCAGCCTGGGCCTCGTCGATGGCCTGCCGGATATCCTTTACCCCGGCAAGCACGGCAGAGATTGCGATGAACCGGCTGTCTGTCGTACTGGCGGCCAAGCGCCCCAAGGTGGTCTTGCCCACACCTGGCGGCCCCCAGAGGATGAACGAGTGCAACTTGCCCGCCTCGAAGGCAAGTCGCAGCGGCTTGCCCGGGCCAAGCAAATGCCGTTGCCCGACGAATTCATCTAGCTTCTTGGGGCGCAGGAGTTCGGCCAAGGGAGGCTGGGGCCTTGTTGTGAATAAGTTAGTCAAGATCACCTCACAGTGGAATCGCGACGAACGGCGCAGCGCTCGTACGCCAACCGAATCCACCAGTCGCTCGCCAATGATAAGAATACAGGGATCTACTATATAGTATATTGATCTTGCCGTGCAACCTTACAGCTTCGTGTGTTAGCAGCGCTCATCGTAGATCCTCCGCCCGACAACGCTGCAGAGGTTAAACTTCGCGACCATCTTCCAGAAGATATTCGTCAGGAATATTGATACTGGGAGGGTGTATTCATATATAAGATTGTGGCAGGGTAATCGGGCCTTGTTTAGCCACGTAACTGTTGGACATCCCATCTACTTTAAAGGAGCCGGATATGGCGAACGGTTGGGGACCCGAAGGCGGGATTCAGGACCAGATTGATGCGACTGTAACCGATGCACTATCGGCGGCACGTTCTCGACTTCCATCGGGACACGGTACCGTCGAATGCGAGGTGTGTGGCGAGGAGATCCCGTTGAGACGTCGCCAGGCCATTCCGTCCGTCAGGACATGCATTGCTTGCCAAAGTGAACGCGATAAACGACCAGTGTTCTCCACGATCAACCGCCGTGGCAACAAAGATAGCCAACTGCGTTGATGGGAGTAGCAGATAGGCTCTTAACCTCTTACGGAACGGACGCGAGTTGTCATCTTCGCTCGACGGTGAACGCTCGTTCCTCCTGACCTTGAAGCGCCTTTTATTTGACGCTTGGGATTTTCAGCCCTGCAAGCGATCGAATGATTCTGCGAAGGAATTTTTGAGTTTGACAACTGGTGCTCTCCTCGTCGTCCTAGCATAGGAGGCGTCGAGATCGTGCGGCATGGTCGACGATATGAGGGGCTCACCTTCGAAGGTGTGGCGGGGGTTGGGTAGATAAAGACGATGAGAATATTCACCATTGGATTTACCAAGTCTTCGGCTCAGCACTTTTTCGCGAGGTTGAGGGACTCTGGCGCCAAACGGCTTGTCGATGTTCGCCTCAATAATGTTTCACAGCTATCAGGCTTCGCGAAGCGTGACGACCTGAGATATTTTTCCGAAGCCCTTTGTGGAATGGAGTATGAGCATCTGCCGGAACTTGCGCCGACGAAGGAAATGTTCGAAGCGTACAAGGTAAGAGGGGGAGACTGGAACACCTATGCCGCAAGATTTCTAGATCTAATTACGCGACGCCGGATCGAAATGATCGACAAGGAGAAGATTGAAGATGGATGCCTGTTGTGCAGCGAGGACAAGCCTCACCACTGTCACCGACGACTTGTCGCAGAATACCTAGCCGCAAAATGGCCTGACGTTGAGATCGTGCATCTGTAGAGCATCGAGATGGCCCCCACGAGGGCCCCCAACTTTGGGTTTACGCACGTCTGCTGGAAAATTCGATCAGGCGTTTTACGCATCCCCACGGGACCGTGCACTATTGTGCCGCATCTGGTCTCCGCCGCGCTCTGGCCAGCCACAGCTCCACCGAACTCGGACGCGGGTTGCTTGACTTCTCGGTTACGGATAGGTCGCGGGTGACGAGAATTTCGTTACCTGGAACATGAGCACCATATGTTCATTATAGGGCGCGGCGAGACGCGCGGCAGCGGCGCAGAAAAACGGCCGTCTGCCTGCGAGATCGCCGCCTTTCCAGTCAGGGGCCGCAAGGGCCAAACGGTGCTTGTCAGCGAGGACGAGCATCCGCGCGAGACAACGTTCGAGAAGCTCGCCAGCCTGCCCACGCCGCTTCGGTCCAACGGCACGGTGACCGCCGGAAACGCCTTGGGCGTCAACGATGGCGCACAGCCCAGGTCCTCGCCTACCTGCGCGCCGTCAAACGCCATCGCCTTCAGCCGCTTGCCGGCGTCGGTCCTACGGCCATAGTCAGATGACAAAGAGCCATGGTGGGTTTTAAGCGGTAGCCGCTGTCATAGCGCATTCGATTGAGGCTCGGTAGTCCAGCAAGAAAGCGCTATGAACCCAAATCAACCGATGCTCTTCGCCATGTAAACGACAATGCCTCCGTTCATGGCTTCCTTTCGTTCAACCTGGTACCCCAACGAGCTGTAAAGACGTAAGTTTTCCTCGAACTTGGCGTTCGTGTAGAGCCGTATAGCGCTCAATCCGTCTGTTGCTGCAATCTGCTCGGCGTGAGCGATCATCCTCCTGCCAAAACCACGCTTTTGGTAAGGCGGGGCTACCGCGACATTCTCTATCAGCAAGTATCGGGGGTGTTGGATCGTTTCGATTAGAGCGGCAATTTCCTTTCCGACAATTAGAAGGTCGGCGCGGTGGTCGCGGATATGGGCGGCATGGTCTGCCTTCATCGGCAGAGGTTCCCGACCGATATGCGGAACCCACTTTGCATATGCTAAGCGGGTTATCGTGGTGACAGCCTCAGCGTCTTCGATAGTAGCAATTCGGATTGTCTCGGTCATACTACATCCATTGGCGTTTACAGGGACTAGCGGAAGTTGGTCGCCCCCCTCTTTTTCAGTTGGAGCCACGGAGCGAAAAGCCCGCCTACCAAACGCTGACGGTGGTACGGGCGATCCTTAATCAGAAGAAGGTCGGTCGGAGTGTTGCCCCTCTTCAGGGTAGCGCAAATAAGACGACCGTAAGCCAAACCATTCTACCTGACGCGATTAACGCCTTCGTAGGCGAAGCTACCACACAATCTTGCTCACCCCATTTTGGTGTTTTGATCCCTAAGTATCTCCCGCGCCGCATTATGACCTGGAATGCCTGTTACGCCGCCGCCCGGATGCATTGAGGATCCACAGATGTAAAGCCCGCCAATCGGTGTGCGATAATCAGCGTAGCCGGAGACCGGGCGTTGGAAGAACAACTGGTCGGCCGACAGCTCACCATGGAAAACATGGCCCTGCGGCAGATTCACGATCCGCTCCATATCGGGCGGCAGTAAAAGCTGGGCCTCGATCACATCGTTGCCGAAGCCGGGCGCGTAGCGCTCGATGGCGGCAAAGACGTTCTTGCGGAAATTATCCTTTTCCTGCGCCCAGTCGCCGCCCTTCAGGCTGTAGGGCGCGTGGCCACCGTAAAAATTGATGACATGTTTGCCCTCCGGTGCCAGCGTGTCGTCAATGAAGCTGGGCGTGACTTGTGTCATATACGGTTGTGATGAGTACCATCCGTACTTCGCATCGTCATAGGCGCGTTCGAGGTAGTTCACGTCAGGCGCGATACGGGTATAGGTCGGGTAGGGGAAATCACCCAGCATACCGTCTCGCCGGATGCGATCGAGGATTTTGTATTGCGGCGGCCGATGGCAGGCCACGTTCATCTTGAATGCGGTCGCAAACGTGCGGTAGCCGCGAATCTGACGCAGGACCTCATCGGGAAGATGCTGCTCACCTACCATATCAAGGTAGAGTGTCTTGGCGGATACGTTGGAAGCGATAACCGGCGCCTCGTAGGTCCGTCCTTCTTTCGTGACAACGCCGGTTGCGCGGCCGTTGCGGACAATAACTTCGCTGATTTCCGCGCCGGTGACGATCTCCACACCCTTCGAGCGGCCGTAGTCGGCGAGGCACTCGGTGATCTTGCCCATGCCGCCCTTGACGAAGCCCCATCCGCCCGCCTCACCCATGATATGATGCATGATGACATAAGCGGTGCCCGGGCTCTTCGGCCCGGCGAAGGTGCCCATCGATGCATAATAGGCGATCACCGCGATGACCCTGTCGTCTTCGAACCACTCCTTCAGAAAATCATAGGCGCTCATCGTCATCATATCGATGATCCGATACATTTTCCGGCCGACCTTGCGGTAGCGCCAGAGCAGCGAACTTGCATGCTTGAAGGTTTTCCAGTCTCGCCGGCTGAGATCCGGTGGTGTCTCCCACAGAAGCTGACGCACGACCTCCGTCGCTTCGCGCAGATAGGCGTCGAAGGCGGGATAGATATCGGCATCCTTTTCGGAGAATTTGCGGAACGAGGCCTGCGTCTTGGCCATGTCTCCTGAGAAGAGAATGTAACCTTCGCCCTCGTCCACGGGGGCAATCATGTCCGAGCAGGGAAGAACCTCGTATCCGCGGCCGGGTAAATCGAAATCGCGGATGACGCGGGGATGGAGCATGCCCGTCATGTAGGAGAAGATCGAGGCACGAAACCCCGGGGTGAACTCCTCGGTTACAGCGGCGCCTCCGACGATGTGCCGGCGCTCGAGAACGAGAACCTTTCGCCCCTCTCGAGCGAGATAGTTGGCGCAGACGAGGCCGTTGTTGCCTCCGCCGACAATGATCGCGTCATAGTGCGAATGCGATGCTGCCTGTTTCTCCGTCATATCCCCTGATGCCTTCCGTTGCGCGCTCGGGTAAAGATGTGTATGGCTATAAATATATAGTCATCTATAAAGATGTACATCTCTATAAGGAGAATCACCAGCACTTATCTGAAAAGGCCGCTGCAAAGCCTGGGGACGCGATCGGATTGATCCGACCATCGCTGCGCTTTCGAACTGTCTGATCGGGTCTCAGCGATGCCGATGACGATCGCACCATTCTATCGCGGGGACCGTGACTGGACGGTGGCCTGCGCTGCGGATGAACCTTAACCGACAACCAAATCTAGGAAGCCGTGACATGACGCCTGAGAAACAAACCGCTGTCGACTGGGTCAATGCGAATAAAAATGCCCTGTCCGATTGGCATACGACGATCTGGGATTTTCACGAGCCTGCATGGCGGGAATACAAATCGGCGGCCTGGTACGTGGAGCGTCTGCGAGCGGAGGGTTTTACGGTCGAGGCGGGGTCGGCCGGAATGCCGACGGCGTTTTGCGCAACGTGGGGGGATAGCGGCCCGATCATCGCGTCTTACGCTGAATATGATGCGGTGCCCGGCAACTCCCAGCAGCGCACCCCCTATATGGCGCCGCGCGAGGGCGTCAATCGTTGGGCTCCCGGCCACACCGACCCTCATTCCGCCCTCGGCATCGGCGCACTCGGCGGCATACTGGCGGCCAAGGCGGCGATGGAGAAGCATGGCATCAAGGGGCGGCTGAAATTCTTTGGCGAACCGGCAGAGAAGGTTTGCGGCTCGAAGCCGGTGCATGCGGCCCACGGTTACTACGACGATATCGACGCCGCCATCAGCTATCATCCGGGCTTTAGGCCGGGGCTGTCGAATACCTGCATCTGGGACAGCCATTGTGGGGCGTACTGGAGCAAGATTTATACGTTCGAATGCACGAAGCCTGAGACCTGGGCAGGCATGGCGGCCACGTCGAATACGTCGATATCCAGCGTCGCGCGCGCACCAGGGGCCATCGATGCGGTGTGTTTGATGTACACCACCACAAAATACACCAAGGAGGCGATGCTGCCCCATAGTGGCACCTGGATCCTCAACGAGGCGATCCTGGCGGCCGGGCAGGCGACGTCGGACAATCTGCCGCCGCGTTTCAGCCAGATCCAATATTCTTGCCGCACCCCGACACTGGAGATGGCGGAGCGGGTTATCGCTGTGCTCGACCGCAATGCCGAACACGTCGCCAAGATCGCGAATTGCGAGGTTCGTAGCGAGTGGGTCGCAAGGACACGCGTTGGCCTCCCCAATCACGCAATGGCCGAGATCGCCTATCGCAATCTCGAACTCACCGGACCGCCGGAATTTGGCGACGAAGCCAAGGCTTTCGCCCGCGCGATACAATCAAACCTGGGCCTGGCGCCCATGGATGAGCCATTTCAGGCCGGCATGAGCACGCTGACCACGCCCCAGGATGGAGAGGCGCACAATCGCGAGGTCATGCCGTCCTGGCAGCTCAACTATGGCGCTGACGACTATGTCGACTACACTTGGCACGCGCCGACGGTGAGGCTGATCATAGGCCGCCCCAAGCTTGAGCAGCCTGAAGGCGGCTATCAATATCCTGAATGGGTGTGGAATGCGCTCGGCGGCTTTTCCCCAGCCATCGACCCCACGATTTTCTCTGCCGCGCGCTGCGTCGGCGCGACGATCATCGATCTGCTGACCGACCCCGAAGGCCTGGCCCGTGCTAAAGCCGAGTTCGAGATGCGCACCGGCGGCGGCATCGGCGGCACGAAGTGGGTCAAGCCGCTGCTGCCGGCAGATTTCGCCGCGCCCATTCATTATCGTTGGCCGGAATATGTCACCACGGTGCGCGGCACGGAGTGGTGGATACCCGAACGGGCCTGAAGCAATCTCCGACGCCGAAGCGACTTCGCTTCGGCGTCGGACAATAAGGAAATGCTCTAGCGGTTCACCTTTGGCCAGGACGGATCGAGAAAGCGCTGAATCTCGATGAGATAGCCGGCCGGATCCCTGAGGAAGCAGTTGTAGACATTATACTGGCTGTTGAAAGCCGGCGGTTTTTCGAACGCAACGCCCTTTGCTTTTATGTGTTCGTACCAGCCGTCGACGTCCTCGGTTACCAGGGTAATGATGACGCGATCACGGGCAAACAGCGAGCCGTCCTTGCTGCAGACGGCGACAAATCCCGAGCCCGAGCTGTAGATTCGGCAAGCTCCCTGATCGAGAGCCAGAGGAAGTTCCAAAACGCTTCCGTAAAAATGAGCGGATGCGTCGAGGTCGTCGGTAAAGAGGAACGTGACAAGCTGGTCGAAGGGGGGAGGCGTCATGGGGTATGTCCTGTGAAGGTTTGATGTAGAGATCTCGCATTGCGCTTGCGATGTTCGTCGGCAGGATTGCGGACGCCGTCGGCTTTTCAGTCGAGCCAGCGCGCCGCCTTGTCCAGAAGGCGGTATCCGCTGCCTATTATCGGCAGGAACCAGGGTTTGCCGTTGTAGAAATATAGCTGAGGGAACCGGCTTCCTATGATGCCGCGATCCGTATTCGGCCGGCCCAGCATGTGTTCGGCAATACGATGGCCCAGATAGGTCTGGCCTGAAATGCCGTTCCCGTTGCAGCAGGAAACGTAATAGATTCCGTCGCTCATGCGGCCGCCATGCGTGCAGAAATCCAGCGCGAAGCTGACATTGCCCAACCAGGCATGGGATAATGCGACGCCGCGTGTTTCGGGGAATGTGTGCTCCATGAAGCCGCGCAAGCCTTTGGCGCCTTGTTCCGCGGTCGAGTTCCGGAACCGCGCTCGACCGCCAAACAGGATACGCTTTCCGTCAGGCGAGCGGCGAAAATAATAGAGCACACGTTTGGTGTCGAAGACCGCGCGGTTTTGTGGGATCAGCCTTTCGAGCAGGTCGAAAGGCATTTCCTCCGTTGCGATCATGTAGCTCTGCACCGGGATCGAGCGCTTTCGCAGCCATGGCGTCTCGGGACCGGCATAGCCGTTCACGCCGAGGAGAATCCTGTCGGTGCGGATCTCGATTGGATCTCGATTTTCCACATCTTGCAGACGCGCTACATGACCCTGCCCATCTTGCCGGGCGCCGAGGAAGCGCCATCCGGTGAAGATGCGGACGCCCAACTCCAGGGCCCGCCTGGCCAAAGCCTGAACATATTTTCCGGGATGGATCGTGCCCTGGCCACGAATGACCATGGCGCCGCGATAGATGTCGGTCTTTAGAACAGAATGAACCTCGTCCTGCTCAAGGATGTCCATGTTTTGTTGGTTTTCGGAAGCGAGGTGACCGCGCATCTCACGCAGCCTGACCAAGTCCTTGCGCGTGTAGGCCGCGACGACGGCGCCGGACAGGTTCAGGTCAATCGGGTCGCTCAATGTGGCTGCGCGCTGAATCATGAAGGACATGGAGGCGCCGTAGTCATCGATGATTTCTGTTGCCCGCTTCTCGCCAAAGCGCTTGCTTGCCTGAGCGAGCGTGAATTTCGCGCTATTGCCGATCATCCCTCCATTTCGAGAGCTGGCACCCTCACCGATACGCATCGCATCGACGACAACGACGTCGGTCAGGCCCGCCTCGGCCAATGTGATCGCCGCCGAGAGCCCCGTGTAACCGGAGCCGATGATCAGAGCGGTGCAGGTCGTCTTGTCGAAAGACCGCTCGCCGTGTTGAGGCTCGGCTTCTTCCCACCAGAAAGGTGTTGTCTTCATGAACGCTTCTCGTTTCGTTGATTTCGGAACACCCGGCTGGACGAAGGTGAGATGGGCTCACAGCCGCGTGGAGAAATAGACCTTCTTGACGGCGCTCACCGTCTTCCAGCTGCCGGTAAAGCCTGGTTCCAGCACGACCAGATCGCCGGAACCGAAACGCTTCGGAGTGGGAACGCCGTCTTCGAAAAGATCGATCTCGCCTTCAAGAATATAGAAGCTCTCGATGAAATTGTTGTCCCGGACCACCCGGTGGTGGCCGGGTGTCGCCGACCATGTGCCGGTCATGATCGGTCCATCGATCAGGGGCCAGGTCATAAATGCCGGCGCTCCATCGATCAGCAGTGCTGGATCTGGAAGGCCTGGCTCTCCCTGGCCCAGATCAGCCCTCCGCGCATATTTGAGTTTACAGACGATCTTAGCTTCCTGATCCAACAGAATGGTTCCTTCTGATAACGCGCCTGTACCGGGATCTCTTGCTTGAGTTCGCCGTACCCTTGCATTGTCGTGGTTCCCGGCGATATCCCGTCCGGCTTGACGCTCATGAGGCTTCCGGTTAGAAATTTCCGTGAAAAATAGGGTATAATTAAAAAACTTGTCAATGGATTTTAACATAGGTAATTTTTTAAGTCTCAAAGACGCGCCAACAAGGAAACAATCGCAGTGCAGCCTGATCTAAGCCTTCTCGATGTGGAGTCCGATGCGAGCGTGGTCGGGTCGACGTTGCGGCGACGCCGACAAATACGCGGCTTGTCGCTCAAGCAGGTGGCCGACACCTCGGGAATTTCCGTCGGCATGCTGAGCCAGGTCGAGCGCGGGCTCGCCGCCCCTTCGATCAAAACCCTCAGGGCGATCTGTGCTGCGATGGACATGCCTGTCAATTGGCTTTTCCAGACAAACGACGGGCCGGAAAGCCAGGCTGCCGAATATATCGTGCCGCGCGACGCCCGCCGGTCGCTATCCTATCAGGATGGGCTGATACTCAAGGAACTGCTCACGCCCGACACGCAGCCGGAAATCCAGATGATCCGTTTTGTGCTCAAGCCGGGGGCCTCTTCGGGTGAGGCTTACAACAACTCAGAGGGGGGCAAATGCGGGATCGTTCTGGCCGGAACACTTGGACTTGAATTGAACGGTACTGGTTTTGTCGTTCAAACGGGTGACAGTTTCGCCTTCCCCGCGACGGATATGGTGCGCTTCTGGGCCGTTGGCGATGAGAACTGCGAGGTCATCTGGGTTGTGGCGCCCGCCACGGTGTAAATAGAAAACGGCGGGCGGAAGGCGACCGCGCGTAACGTGTTTGTGCGGAGCGGCTCATTTTCAGCATGCATCATGCGGGCGTCATATGAGCGACAATGTGCGCCGGGTTCGGACAGGTTTTGACCGCGACCGTGGTGCCTTCGCGGCGTTAGCCGCCGTCTCGCCTGTTTGATTTTTCCGCCGATCAAAGCCTGCGCCGGGCGCAAGGGGCAGCGATGTCGGCCAGCGGCGTTCATCGGCTGATCGCTTTCGGTGGTGTGCGCCGATGCTATGCCTGAATCGCGCGGCCGGCCGCTTCCTTGTCGTAAGATTTCTGTCCGGAAAAGTTACCTATATTAAAAATGCATTGCATAAGTTTTAATATTGCCCAATTTTCCTCGGTGTCCATAATTCTTGCGCCCGTGCGCAGCACGTCGCGCGCGATATCGTCGAGAGCCGTTGCCCTACAAGTTTGCGGCAAACGTGAGCGCGAGAATCTGCTGCAGAGCGCTTTTTCATATGATGCGGCCTCTAATATATAGCTGTCTATAAAATGATAGTTGACTTTAATTTTGATGTCAGCTTACGTGATGGGAACGGGGAAGGAGGCCCGATCCGAAAATGAAGTCTGGAACCGAACTCTTGATGATCCCGGGGCCGACCACTCTGCCGGCCGAGGTGCTGCGGGCCTTGGCCCGGCCTTCGATAGACATCTATCAAGGGCCGCTGCACGACGTGTCGATCGACTGCATCGCAGGCCTGCAGGAGCTCTTCGGCACGCGTGAAAAAACCTACATTTTTACCGCCAATGGCCACGGTGCCTGGGAGGCGGCGCTCTGCAACACATTGAGCCGCGGCGACCTTGTGCTGGTGCTGGAATCCGGCTTTTTCGCCGTCGACTGGGCCGACACTGCCAAGCAGCTGGGTCTTGAGATCGAGATTCTGCCGGGCAGCTGGCGCGCTGCTGTCGATCCGCAGGCGCTGGCTGAACGGCTGGCCAAAGATACGGACCGGCGCATCCGCGCCGTGCTCACAACGCAGGTCGATACCGCATCGGGCGTCTGCAACGACATTCCGGCGATCCGCCGCACACTCACCGATACCGGCCATGACGCGCTGCTGATGGTCGATTGCATCGCATCGCTCGGGGCGACAGAATTCCGCTTCGACGAATGGGGCATCGACCTTGCTGTCGCCGCATCCCAGAAGGCGCTGATGACGCCGCCGGGCCTCGCTTTCCACGCCGTTGGCCCGCGCGCACGTCAGCGCCACCAGACGGCCGGTCTTCGCACGAACTACTGGGACTGGACGTTGCGCGATCGACCGGACCACTACTATTGGCACTCCGGCACGCCGCCTGTGAATCTCCTCTTTGCCCTGCAGGCTGCGTTCGGCCTCATCCGTCGGGAAGGCCTTTCGGCCGTCATCGCCCGACACGACCTCCTGGCCGAGGCGACCCGGCAGGCCGTGTGCTGCTGGTCGGTGCCGGGCGGTGTCGAACTCAATATCCCGGCTGCGGGTGAACAGGCCAATTCCGTGACCCTCGTGCGCATTCCGGAGGGGACGGTGCGCCCGGTGGTGGAATTCTGCCAGCAGCACTGCGGCGTCCTCTTCGGCGAAGGTATCGGGCCCGCGCTGCGTGGCCGGGCGATCCGTATTGGCCATATGGGCCATGTCGGCGCCCCGCAGCTCCTTGGCGCGCTCGGCTGTCTGGAAATTGCCTTCAAGGTGTTGGACATCCCCCATGCCGAGGGCGGGGTCGCGGCCGCGATCGCACACCTCGCCAAAGCTTCGCAGGGCGGCAACGTCCTTGCCATCGATCAGCATGTCCAATGCATAAAAAAGAGAGGAACGTGACATGACCAGACTTCTGGCAGCATTGCTTTTGTGCACAGCGGCGACTGTCGGCCTGAGCCCGGCCTTCGCGGAGGACAAGCCGGCTCTTCCGGAGCGTATCGTTTCAACGGGTACGGTGCGCGTCGCCGTCAATGCCGCCTATCCCCCCATGGAATCGCGCGACCCGACGACCAATGAATTTGTCGGCTTCGATATCGACCTCGGTAATGCACTTGCCGCCGAGCTCGGCCTGAAGGCCGAATGGATCGACGGTCAGTTCTCGCAAACGCTCCCGTCGCTGGTCTCGAAGCGTGTCGATCTCATTCAAAGCTCCATGACCGACACCTGGGAGCGTCAGAAGACCGTTGATTTCGTCGACTATATGGTATCGGGCGATCAGGTCTATGCGATGGTCGACGGCCCGATCAAAACGGTCGAGGACATTTGCGGTCAAAAGGTAACCGTAAGCCAGGCAACGACAACAGAGAAAACGCTCCGCAAATGGAACGAGGATAATTGCATCGGCAAGGGTAAGCCTTCCGTCGACATCGTTATCGACAGCAGCTTCGGCCAGCAGATCGCCAACATGAAGCAGAAACGCACGGTCGCCGGCGTCCAGGGGGTGGAGGGCATCGGCCTCATCATCAAGGACTCCAAGGGCACGATGAGGACCGTTGGCGAACCGCTCGCCGTCAGCCACACGGGTCTTGCCTTCCTCAAGGAGGACACGCAGCTGCGTGACGCCTACATGTGGGCGCTGAAGCGCCTGCACGCCAACGGCACCTATGACAAGCTCCTCGAAAAATGGAATCTTGAGGGCGCGGCCTATCCTGAGCCGACGATCAACAAAGCCACGGAATAGGGTGCATGGGACCATGGTCCCTGCCTCGCCGCGGATCCGCGGCGAGGCCTCTGCGATCGATCAGCATGCCAAATCCATAAAAAGAGAGGAACGTGACATGAGTAGACTTCTTGCAGCATTGCTTTTGTGCACGGCGGCTGATCCGGCACGCTGACAATGTCCGCGATTACCACCTAAGTCATTGATTGTACGTCGATCTATCCCGCGAAATGCACCTAAAACCTGAGTTTCGCACCTGTAACGATAGCCCGGTTTCTTAGAGCTATCTGTTAACAAGACAAACAAAAACCCGCCGGTGAGGGCGGGTTTTGATAAGGCTGGCTTTCTCGGATCTTATTGATCGACGTCGTGTCGATAGTAAATTCTCGATTGGCAACTTTTGGCGTCTATGGCCGGAACGATGTTGCGGTTGTTGAGCTTGCGGAACATTTCGGTCGGCTTTTTCCCATTAAGTTTTGCAAGTGCTGTGAGTGAAATATGGCGGCGATTAAAGTCCGTCAGCAGCTCCTTCGTCGTAAGCAAGTGTGTCTGCTTCCGATGCTGAACGGGCTGAGACTTCAGAAACCCTTTTCTCATCAGCGCCATCGCGTCCGCTTCGCAGACGTCGATCTCTTCGGCCACGTCGTAGCAAGATACCCAACCTTGATCTGGCCCGTCAGCTTTGGCGCGCAGCTCCTTTGTCGAGACGTGAATCCCTTCGAAGAATTGATCAGGCACGAAGAACACCTGTTCGAGTTTGCCGTCGGCGAGCATTTCGATAACATCGTCGACAAAGCACAAGCCTGGACCCGCTGCTTCGCAAATACGACGCATGTCCGGCGTCTTGGTCTCACTTGCAATGCGAGTGAGTTTCGCAAGCAGGTTCTCCGCCTCGGTGATCGAGTAGAGGCGATTGATACCTGCGGGGTCCGGACGCGGCTTCAATGCATTCGGGCCTTGCTTTGCGAAGATCGCAGTATTCCGCAACCGCTCCAATCGCATGCGCTTCACTAGATCCATACGTGGCAGCAACTCCTGGCGTGGGAATGCGCGCTCGGCCAGTTCTGCATCAAAAACGATCCTGCTGTGAGCTTCACGGTGAAAGCCGCTCTGCGGAGGAATGAAGCCCTCTCGGGTAAGGTTACCTTCGGCCACGAGTGGGCTGATGCCGTACTCGCGTGCGAAAGAAATAACGCTATGCCACCGCCGCTTTTTCGGTGATCCCAAGAACGAATCCGTTGGACCGATAGGCAAGGCGTCAGTGGCGACGTCCCGAAGTAGATCGCGCAGACCTTTGTGGTCGTCGTCCTGATGGTTGTCCAGATAGCGGTAGAGGTTCCCAAATAGATGCTGGGCGCCTTTGGGACGCGACGAATGCCAGAACGCACTTGTCAGATTTTCGAGGTGCCACCGAAGACTGCCTGCGGTGTCCCCGATCAGATTAAATCCGCGTTCACGGACGACCGCCAATTCTTCAACAGAGGTGGGAACATGCGCATCGGGACCGCTCGCATCGAGGACCCCTAACCGTTCGCAAAGCTGCTTGGCCACGTAGTAGGGAAGCGCATCGAGATCAGGAACGGGGTCGGCCTCGTGATCGAGACGGGCCGCGAAGTAGCGGTCTGACTTGGAAAGTTCAAGCGGCTCAACGCGACTGGCTTTGAACTCGACCATCGAAATTCGCTCGGAAACAGCCTTCACGAACTCGCGGCGCAGTTCATCCGGACCGCTGGCATGGTCCAAGACGACTCCATGCTTGTGGCAGCCCGCAACGTCCCTGATTGTCCAAGAGAAACGTTCGAACGGACGAACGACCGGACGGCCGGTGCGCTTATCAATATCTTCCATAACGCAGAGCGAGCAGAAGCGAGGTGCAGATCGTGATACTGTGCGGCCGCTGACAACCGAACCCCCAACGTTGATGCTGAACTTGTCATGCCGGTGGATCGACGCTTTTGCGAATGTGTCCGCCGACATGCCCGTATAGGCGCTGAGAGTTTCGTACACGGGATCGCTCGGCCGGTCGAAGCCCATGTAAGAGATCCCAAGATGCCGGACCATGGCTCGGGCATTGCCCGAGCCATTGATCGCAGCAAGACGAGCGATGATGCTGAAGATCGTTTCGGAGGATGCGACCTCCACAGGCTTCAACATCATTTGCCACCTCGTTTACGGTTGCGCTCACCGGCTTCGATACGCGCATCGGCGACAGCCTGGCGCGCAACCAGTTCCGCAAGCGGCACTACAGGCGTCAGGTCCTTCCAGTCGGCAGCCAGGAAGATGTTGTGATGCGGCTGGCATCCTGTCAGGAAATCGTAGCACTCAACGAAGTGCGCGAGACCGACAACGTCCGATCCGACTTCGATCGCAAAATCACAGGCCATACGAACCAAGTCGATGATGGTGCCGAAGCCACCTTCGGAAGCGTGGATCAGGCGGTGCACGAGATCCTCGGTCAAAGCCTTGCGAACCTTCTTGACCTTGCGCCCCCCTACAACATCTTCCACCTCCATGTCCTGCAGAAGCGCCCCGTCGACCTTCATGCCGGCGTGAGTTTCGATAATGCCCTGTGCAATGACGCGAATGCGTTCGAGGTCACCGGGGAAGGTGACGCGCTCGAGTTCCACGACCAGGCTGCGGTTGCGGAGCTGGGGTTCGTGCTCGATGAACTTGGCTAGGGCGGGTACGCCGGCCAAGACGAGGTGGAGCGGCCAGTCTTCGATCTGCAGCAAGCTCTTGAGGATGTCGGCAAGGTTGCGGATGGTCGCCTTGTCGGTCTCCTTCAGAGCATGCTGAGCCTCATCGATGAAGAGCACCAGCACCGAGTACTCCTTGAGCACACGCTTCGCCAATTCGAAGAGATCGTACTCAGGAATGCGATCAGCATTGATGAGCGGATAGCCGGTCGCCTTGATGATCTTGGTCGCAAGCAGACGCAGCTTTAGCGGCTTGGGCATGTCGAAGTAGATCATGGGGCTGATCATTTCACCCTCATCGTTGCGATAAGGCTGAAGCTCCGCGCGTTTGAGGAGCGTGTTCTGAAGAGCCGTCGATTTACCGGAGCCGCTTTCGCCAATGACAAAGAGCGCGCGGCGACGACCAGAGGTGCCGTGCACGGATGCCGCAGCGTTCTCGACGATCTTGGAGACGGCACGCTCGACACGCTGGTGGCGGTCGGAAGTAATGTAGGCCGAGTAGAGACCGCCGCGCTTCTTGGCGCGATCGGCGGCTTCTGGAGTGAGGACCGACAGCAAACGCGCGGCGGCCTTGTTGAAGAAGTTCTTGGCGTCAAAATTGGTCATAGCGTAGCCCTCCTTTAGAGCTGGATGTCGCTGGCAGACTTGATAGTGACCGGGGCCGCGGAGGCGGCAGCGATCGGCGCGGGGGAGACGTAGCCGGCGATGCCGGTGATCGGATCGACGGTGAGGATTTCATCGTTGACACCGGGGATGCCGTGCATCAGCGGATCTTCGGCGACGATGAGCGGCACCAGGATCGGATCGCGGTCCTCCAGATCATCGATGAGCGTGATCGGGTCGAAGTAGCGGAGCTGGAGCTCTTTCATCTTGACCGCATCCATCGAAACGGTCGCAAGGTTGGCGCGAGCGCGGGCCGCATCGCCGGCGAGACGCAGGCGGTTGACTGCGTCGAGCATCGTGGAGAGATGAAGCTTGCGGTTTTCCGCATTCTCCAGTGCGACTTCGCGGCATGCACCCGTCCACTCCCAGATCGACAGGTCGTTCGGGATGGCGGCGGTCGCATCGACGCTCAGCCAGCCGGTGCCGTTCCAGACGCTGATCGTTTTCAGGTCGTACGGATCGACACGGATATCGACCGTGGCCTTGGTCTTCATACGCAACGCCTGGAGTTCGCGGGACTGATAGTAGATCCCGAAGCTTTCGACGCCGTGGTCGGTAACGATGCGCGTAACCTTGGAGCCGAAAATATGGCGGCGAATGCGCGACGGAGGCGGCGGCATGACGCCGTACACCTTGGCCAGACGCATCCAGGCGTTATGCGGCGTCTCACCGGAGAGACCCTCGTGCGGGACATGATGATAGATATCGATGATTGCCTGGCCGAGGAGCGTGTTGACCTCGTCCATAGCCAGCGTCACGCGCTTCGTGGGATCAAGATCGCCCTTCTCGAAGATGTCGCCAAAGGTGCGGCCTTCGAACCAGTGCATGAACTGCTTCGAGAAGGTTTTGAGAACCGACTCGATGGCACCACGCATCTGGGGGCGGCCGGCCTGCGGGAACATGTGCATCATGCCCATGGCGCGGGTGACCGAACGAACACGGTAGTTGTTGAAGGCGCCGCCGTTATCGGTCACCAACAGCTCGGGCGTAAGATGATACGGCCACAGCGAGGTCGCACCACAAAGCTTGGCGAGATAAGCCTTGTCCGTCACCATCATCTCGATGGCATCGATGGCATGCTGTCCGTCAGCAGCGCCCTGCACAAAGCGTAGAGCAAGGATGCAGCGGGTCGCCACGTCAATTGCCACAATGACACGCATACGCGTCGATTTCAGCTTCGCGCGCTGCTCGGCAGTGAGATGGGCGACCATGCCGAGCCAGCCGACCCACTGGAGCAGATCGATCGTCCACTCGTCCATTTCGACGCGTTCGCCGGGGCGCTGGACATCGACCCCCTTGGAGCTGATCTGGTACTTGCGCAAAGCAACATCCATACCCTCGCGGGCCTGGCAGACATGGAAGCCGTCCATGTCCTTGATAAGCTTTTCGAAGACCTTGCGGGTCGGCATCTTGTGCGGCAGGAGAGCGTTGGCTGCGCGGGCCGCGTTGAGCTCGTGGAGCTTAGCTTCGAGCTCGCGATAGAGCACTGCCATCGTCGGTTTGCGCGGATCCGCAAACTCAGCAGCCTTCTCCATCCAGACCAGCATGTCGCCCGCATCATGCACGCTGGGGCGACCCTTGGAGCCGCTGCAGCGTTTCACGAGAGACATGGGTTCGTAGCCGCCTTCGATGTAGCGCTTATAGATACGACGGAAATGACGCTTGCCAGGCAAGGTGATAGTGGTGCGCTTGCCGGCACGCTGCTTGCCGTCCAGCTCGGCCTGGATGAGCGGCATGATGCGGTCAAGCGATTCGTCGCTGAGCGAGACGCGCGGCAACTTGCGGTCGGCGCGGGCTTCTTCCTTCATGCGAAGTACGATGTCGCATGCCGCCGCGTAGTAGGTAACACGGGCCTGCTCGTCGTCTGAGAGATCGACGACGCGTGCTTCATCGAAGCGTGCGCGAGACTTTGCGCGACCTTCGGCGAAGTGATCCTGGTCGAAGTCCAACTTGCCGGAGTGGACGAGATCGTAGATCTGGTCGTGCGTGAAGAACTCGCGCATGGCCGTGTTCTCGCATGGGACGAACACCTGCCCGATATCCGTCACCTGGTATGTGCGGTATTTGGTCTTGTCGATGATGATGAGCGCCGTCGGTGCGAAGTAGTAACGCTTGCTGGCGTCGACGAAATTGCGGGTAAAATTGGTCATGTCTGATCTCCTTTCGATCAGTTGATGTTCAGGGAAAGAGCTGGGTGGGCGGTGGCCGCGAACGGCATGCAGGCGTTGTCCAAGAAGGGCTTGCGACCGCGGCCGTGGTAATCGCCGAAAGCGTTGCGTCCGACCGGCGAAGTGAGCGAGCGCAATTCCTCCTCTGCTTCCTCGAATAGGTGCGGCCAGATCGAACGGCGGCGGCGTTTCAAGTTCTTGGAACGGGGGCGGGGCGTTTGGGCGCGCAAACTCTCCCAAAATTCTTCCAGGCTCTTCTGATCACGCATTGCTTTTGTCATCCCGTCAGCCTCCGCGTCGGTCATGCCGGACGAGCGGTATTCAACGCCGCCTTCGATGGTGCGGATCGCGGTCGAAGCAGCGTAGCTGGACGGAGAAACCGTAGGCAGGCTGGCAGTTTCGATGAGCAGATTCGTCATGTCTGATCTCCTTTCGATCAGTGAATGTTGATGATGAACTCGAGCGACTGAGCCGCCTTGGCGCGGGCGCGCTCGTATTCGCGCAGAGCGCGGCGGAAACCATGCGGGCCGGGCAAATCGTCGTTCGCGGTCGTGAAGCCGGAATTGAGGAGCACCGTCTTGACCTTCTTCAGAAAGTCTTCGAGCAGATCGTCGCAGCGGAATCCCTTCGGACGATTTGGGTCGTCCATCACCGAGCTTTCGAGCGTCAGGTAGATGCGGCACGCCTGGGCGAGGATCTTCGTGCTGCGTGTGAACGAGGCCTTGGTCTGAGCGCCGTGACCGACGCCACGCATCTGTTCAAGCATGCGAAGAACGGCGGTGCCGTGGATGAAGTCGGCCGAGCTGATGGAGTGCGTAGGCGTAGTCATGGAAGGATTCTCCTGTCCGATGGGGGAATTGGTTTCCGAAGCCGCCGGAGCGGCTGCGGACTTGTTCGGGGCGGCGCCAGCGAGGCGACGAAGCAGGCGGGAAAAAGCGGTCATTGGGAGCACCTGTTAGTTGGAGGTTGCGCGGCGGAGGAAGGAGAGGTCGTCGATGCGGCCTGTACCGACGGGAACCAGGACGGCTTCGTCGATGAGGTTCCAGAGCGCGATACGGCGGCCGGCAGAGCACTTCGCGCCCTGGAGAAGATCGTGGAAGCGGACCGAGCCATTGGTTGCGGAGACCAGTCCGAACGCCTCGAGGTATTCGGACTGATTGCGCATGCGTCGGGCATGCAGCTTCCAGCCGGCATTGAACGCTGCGTCGTGGTTCGCGTAGACTTCGGTGACGAGAGCGACGCGATCAGCGAAACCGCCGATGCCCTGGGCCTGCACCGCCGCCAACGTGTCAAGAATGCCGGAGCTGCGCACTTTCGACACGGGCTTGACTGCGACGGCGATACACGTTCCGTCGGCAAGGCGGATCCAGAAGTCGAACGTGGTCTCGTGAACCTCGCCGTGCTGATCCACCCATTCGACGCGTGGCCACTGGTCACGGATTTCAACGATGTCGCGGCGGCTCATCGCGATGACGATGAAGCGGCCCTCGATCGTGCTTTCCATCACGAGCTGGCGGTTGAAGTCGGCATAGTTCATCGCGCCGCGGAAACTTGCGGTGCTCACGAAATCTACGTCGCGGGTGCCGGTCGTCGAGCCGGGCTCGATCCACACCTCACCGGTGGGGGAGCCGTCCTTGGGCATCTGAATGACGCCGAAGTGGTTGCGGTCCGGTACGAGGTACGTGGTCGTATCGGGAATGGTGTTGTCCATAGTGACACCGGCACGGGTGTAGAGCACGCGCTTGAGCGCGGCTTTGGCCTTACGCATCAGGTTCTCCATCAAAGTGGCGAAGGAATTGAGGATGGTCGTCGAGCGGAGGCCGCCAATTGGCAGGCGTCCCTCTCCGGGATTGCGCTCCGCACTCGGCGCGAGCGGTTTTCCCGGACTGCGTTTCGCTCCGGTCGCGAGACCGTGGTCTAGGGTGGTGCCAAGGGCGGTTTTGGTCGTCGTGTTCATTTCGTGCTCCTTTCGAGGGCGCAGTTCTCCCGTCGCCGGAGTGGGCCGGACGCTTGAGGGGAGGTTTTGAATGGGGAGGAGATCTAGCCGGGGTCGGCTAGCAGTTGCGGCGAAGGCGTATCGTGCGATCCGGCATCATCTCGAAGGCGGCGAGTACAGCCTGCATGACGACAGCCTCGAGCTCCTTGGAGCGGATCGAACGCTTTCCACCCTTCGTCGCTGCGGTCTGCGCCGCGCCCGCGCTTTTCACGCGCCGACGGAAGGTGGTCTCCGACGGAACGATCGCGATGCCGAGACCTTCCTTTAAAGCCGTCCATTGGAGCTGGCGATGATAGTCACGCACGGACTGGCGACGGGCATTCGTCAGGCATTCCGAGACTGCCTCGTTGAGAAGCGCCAGCATCTTCTCGCGCGTCTTCTCGACGTTACGACGCTCCAGACGAAGGCATGCACGAGCAATGCGGCGATGAACTTCGGGCGGGGTCGGCTTTGCGAAGGGAACATCGGCATTGGCGAGGTTTAGGTGCGTAGTCATTGGCGCTCCTTTCAGGACGACCGTGGTATTCAGATGGAAACCGTCCCCGTCAGGCAGGCACGGCAAAGGGCATGCGTGTTCGTTCTGCGACACGGCAGTTCTCCTTGCAGGATTGGGATCGGGGTAAGTTAGAGGACGTGCAGGCTACCGAGCGGGGCGCGGGAGACCGTGCCAACTATTCGATCCGCCTTTGCAGCCAGTTCATGAGCGAAAATCGCCTTGACGAATTTCGGATTGCGAGGATCCGCGACGAGTGGTTCGCCACCGACGCGTGAGGCAGCAACATTGCGGATCTCCACCGCGAAGTTGGACCATTCCCGGAAAGTGGGAACGCGTTGGGGACGACGGCTGAGACTTGCAATGAGGCGGATCCGCATCACCACTTCCTGGTGGCGCTTCGCCGACGTCATATTGCGTTTCGTTAGTAACTGCGAAATCTCGGTCAGCATGAGGACGTGCGTGCCACTCACACGGCGCCCAAACCGTGCTTTCAGGAACTCGACAAGCGCTGGCTTGAACGTGTCCAGTTCAGTGATATCGAACATCTTCATCTGCGTACTCCTTACAAACCGCGATGAGCGTGTTGCTCAGCGTTGAGGGATTGGTAGCAGTGCATTTGCCTGCTCGTCTACAAGGAAAAAGCCAGCAAATTCCGGTCTTTAACACCTGTTGCATTGAGCGATGCAACAGGTTTTCGGGCCCAACGAATCCATGTTCGTTTCTGGGTTTGTTCTTTTTTGCGCAGGAGTTTAGGAATTTATTCCTTTGCCGGTTTCTTGGCTCAGGACGAGGGGGTTTTTACCCGCGACCGCGCGATCAGTTGGCCTGTGAGCCTATCGCCCGAAACGGGCTATGTATTCGCGCTATCTTCATCGGAAGGATCCGTGTGTTGAAGAACTCGCGTATATAAGGACGCCGACTGTCGCGGGCGTCAATGTCCGCATTTTAGTAAAATTTTAACTATGGTTAACGCGGCGATTTCCCGGCAACCCGATCAGGGGCTGTTCGCCGCTTTGGCTCGGCGGAGCGATAGACAGCTCTAACTCTTGATACACGCCGAATCCGTTTGTCTCATGCGAAGCACCCGGCGACGATTCTCGGATATCCAATCGAGACGAGGGCTTACGCAATGTACATCGAGAACAGATTCCGCGAGATTGAAGATGCACTTCGGCCGCTGCTGAAGGTGCTCCGCCTGGTGCCAGTACGCGACGAGTACGGACCGTATCATCGGATTTCGTTTCATCGACCGGGCGAGGGCGATTGGCGATCGCCGGTCATGATCATGTTCCCGAACGAGTATCAGACGCAAAAGGCCGAAGCGGAGTGGGAGGATGCCTATGGGGGGATCCAAGACTTCTCCGTCTACGACATCGGAACGAACGGCTGGCAGGCGTATAGATCTCACGGTATCGCCCACGGTCCGATCCTTGGCGGCAAGGACGCAGTTTTGAACCGCACCGCTACGGACCTTCGTGACTACGATCTGCGGCCGTTTGCGAAGGAAGTGCCATTCGTGATCGACAACTCGTACCTAATCGAGGGCTGGGAGAAGCTCAATCAATCCATCTATAACTTTGGTGTCACGGAGATGGAATGCGCCCGAGACGAGACCGGCGAATCCTTGACCTTTGAGTATGCGGGGCATGAGTTCGTTCTTGCTTATCCGGAAGATGGGAACAAGGTTATTCTAACCGTGGACGGCGAACTCGCCGGCGACCCATTGAAGCGTGACCAGAATGCCATCCGAATGTTGTTGGTTTCGACATTCATGGACATCGATCGACGGTCTCGCCCGACTATCTAATCGATATCGTGGTCATCAAAATCGGAGTCATATGGGCCGTATGGGCTTGGGAGGCCGAACTCCCTGGCCCACGCTTCTCTTAACTCGATCGCTGGATGCACGACCTGTCGAAGCGTCTTGCGTGGCTTGATTGGAACTAGCCGGGGATGAATGCCATAATATGAGTTCCCGAGTTTGTATCCGGCTGGAATCTCCGGAAGCAAAGGCTCCGACAGTGCTTTGGCGAAGTCGACCGGCCTGCCGGTCAGAGACGAGTAAATCGCGAGACCTATCATCTTGGCAACTGCTGGCGGCATCGACGAGGTCCCATTGAGTTCCTGTTCCAACGTCGCCCCTTGAATTGCCCAGCCGTGAGGATGCCCTTGGATCGTTTGCATCATTTTGATGGTGAGAGGAATTAGCTCGCCCGTTTTAACTCGAGGGTCGCTTGAGAAGCCCAATCCAAGTTTGGCCCACTCCTCAACGTTCCTTTCGTCGTCCGGTCCTTTGAAAAAGGGAGGCGCGATCTGGCCGGCGCAAAGGCTCAGCCACGTTGAATACCGTCGCGCCGCCGATGTGCGACCAAAGTGAGAGAGCTCCTTTTCGACCAGCTCGCCGATTACCTCGGGAAGAAAGCGGCGCGGAGCATCGGAGAAGGCTGGAAGGATAGGTTTGTCTATACCGCTGCGCACGCCGGTGATCACGCCGATCGTTCTGGACTGGGCAAGTCCGAAGTGGGCGGTATCAAGTGCGTGCCATGCTACGTCGAATCCTTCCCCGGCAAGATCGCGCTCGATTTCCGCACGGCAATGCACGGCTTTGTCTTCCAACATTGATGAGTGGACTTCGAAGAAAAACGCCTTTGGTCGCACTGCCGCGGTGGCAGCCAGGGAGCGCTGATAAAAAGAGCGTTGGTAGTCTTCAGACGTGGAAAATGGGCGCCAGACCGGAAGCGCAGTTATCAAATCGACTTGTTCTGTACAAAGTTTCTTTAGGTGCCATGCAGCGGGTTCTGATGCCAACGGCCACGATGGCCGATTTATCTGCACTGTCGCGAACGCACTACGCCAGCTCTCGTACAACGCCACGGTTCTGTATCCCGCGCTTTGCAAGCCAAGCGCTGCGCAACCGATGCCCGCTCCGAAATCGATGAACGTCAGATCGGCGTTTGCACGGCTAACTGGCGCTCTCTCGGTCGAAAGTGGGACGGCGACTGAGCGGCGGCCTGCGAGAAATTCGATCGCGGGCCGGACATTGTGCAAGTGGCCGGCTGAATTCTCGATATCCTCCCGATACAGCGGCGAGGTTTCAAGCTTCCGCAGAGCATACCAAGCGAACGCGATCGACGCCTGAACGTCGTTGACGAGAGCCAGATCGATCATGCTCGCCAAATCGGCATGTTGGTCGCCAAACAAAATCACAAACAGGGTTCGGGTGACGTTTGCACTGGAACGTATTGGCTCTAACAGGGAAGCTTCAGAGCACGGCTCTTCACAATCCATCGATGGGAGATAAACCACCACCTCATCAAGGCACTTTAGCAACTTCGAAGCGGCGTCCTCGAGTGCCGCAGTGAGGTCCGGCCCCGCAATGCGTCCAGCCGTCTCGAGCGTTTGACTCCGCCGTACGTCGCGCGCTTCTCCAACGGGAAGCCGGGAAAGGAAAGTATCCTGGCCGAGTTTTTCAACAAGCTCGGCATCGACACTTCGGCCCGATTGAAGGCGTGAGAAGAAGTCGCACCTAACTTCCTCGTCGCTATCAACCAAGCGATCGAGCACTTCGGATTGTAGGCCGGCATCCACAGTCGCCTGGGCGTTGTCACCTAAGCATGCTTTGAGCGATATGGCGGTGGTGGCCTCGCGCGGCGACATCCCGATCTCCGATACCAGCCATTCCTTGGTTCGCTCTTTCGTCCATTCCTGAGTTGTTTTCGTGGACTCTACAAGTTCTGCGGTTTCAACAAGGCACCGGGTCAGGTTCGATCGTGCCTTGAGCAGCGCCGCTTTAGCTCTCGTAAGGCGTCTCAGCCGGGCGTCGGCTTCTTTTCTCTCTGCTTTCGCCCTGGACTTCTCATCAGATGGTGCGGTCATTGCGGTCTCCTGTTGGAGACCTCTTACAAAAATCACATTGCGCTTCTCCCAAAAGAAAAGCTCAAGTTGTAGTCGTCAAGGTCAAGGTTCGGTAAGTGGCAAGGGACTTGATCGTGCTGCGCGAAATCCGCGGCGCCGGATTCCTACTGTCTTCGTGCATCGCTGAAAGAGGTCCACGTATGTCTTCGGCCTCGAATTCCGCGACAACGCCCGCGGTGGATGGGACTTGACCTCCTATAACGCAATTTCGATATATGGTCCGCGCCGGCCGGCTGCATCCCTTCCTCTTTAACAGCGAGCTTCGATGGACTATCAGATTGATGTGGCAGATGACGTTCGCATGGCCGAAATCGAGGCATGGTTGGATGCGGAACAGGTGGCATACGATATTGCCGCGCGCAAATGGAATGAAAGCGATTGGCAGGAGCCTCATCCGGTCGAGGGGTTCCGATGCAATTGGGACTCCGTCAAGAGGGCTTGGCAGGAAGGTTCGTCAACAATCCATGTACTCATCGTCAACGACGCGGCGGTTGGGTTCCTCGATGGAACCAACATCCTCGAAATCAGGCCAGACGTGCGCGACAAAGGTTACGGCCGCATTCTAGCTGGTTTCATGGAAGGGTGCGCGCGTGCGGAGGGGCGCTCCGTCCTCGAGATCGAAATTGCGCCGAGAAGCGCCAAACCATTCTGGAAGCGCATGGGCTTCATCCCTGTTGAAGAAAGCCGCGTTGTGAACGGACTCTATGCGTTCAAAGTCTTGCAACGCAATTTCGCTCTGGGTCGTGGCGATCGCGTGCCGTACTCGATCTCGTTCTTTGAGCAGGAAGAGCGGTTTAAGGAAAATCCGACGCCTTTATCCGAACACGTGGGTGAGGGTGAGCGTCTGCCCGATGGTACGATTCAGTTGCCTGAGCGCGTCTTCTGCTTCAACCCGCTGAACCCGCGATACATCGACTACTTCGTGAAGGTTGAGGTGCACGGCGCGGAAATCCTCTACGACAAAGCCAAGTATCCGGAGAGCAAGAAAATCGGAGTGGAGTGCGATCTGGGAGGGATCTTCTTCATTGAGCGGATCGACCTGTGACGACCTAGTCTGATAGCTCCTCCCGCGTAGCGAGCATCAAGTTCGACTGTCGGCGACTTACTTCCGGACCGATTTCGTGCCGTTTCGGTCGGTCGGTCGCAGAGAGCACGTTGTCATCGTTCGCATTGTTGTCCATTCCCCAGCCGACGGGAGGGCCGAGTACCCATTCGTCTATCTGAGGGTTGTAGAGACCGGGCAAGGGGAAGTGGCGATCGATGAGCACGAAGTCCTTCACGTTCATCGAAGCAATTGGCAGGCCGTAGGCAATAGACATCGCCGCGATCATCGCGTCCGCGCCGAGCTTGATCTTCTCATTTTTGAGGTGTTCGCCCCATTTGTTTATTTTTGGTTGCGTTTCGAACAATTGCCTGAGGTGAGAGCAGGCGGCCATTTCTCCCAATATCCGCGATGCTGGCAAGTTCATCTCAAGGAAGTACATGCGCGTGTTCAAAAGCTTCTCAAACCAATCCAGAACAAAACATGCGGTCTCGGAATTCGAGCGCTCGCACAACCGTATTCCATACTCTATCTCGTAGACCGTCACCCACGATATGGCGACGGCTTCTGGCCCCAGGCGGCGGAACCAATTGATCAGCCACGTTGGCGGCTCGGGTAGATGCGCGATGCTGACAACGTTGGTATCGAGTATGACTGCGCCCATGATTTGCCGGGTCCCGCGTGGGTCGATCGATATGGACCTAGGCTAAGGCGTCGGCATTTGCTAAGTGTTTAATTATTGAGTCCTTGGAGACACTCGATGGAATCTCGGAAAATCTGGACCGCAAAAGACGCGCAAGGAGACTTCGAGCGACTGCTTGACGCTGCCAGAAAAGTTGGACCTCAAGAAATTCAGCATGATACAGGCGTTTATGAGCTTCGAGTGAGGCTCGATAGAACCAAAGGCGAAGCGGCCGACTTCCTTGCTCGGCGTTCCTAGCCACGGATTTTCTGCGCGTTCTGGTAAGGATTCGTTAAGCATGAAACCCGTTTCATCCTGAAATACGATACCTACGAGTTCATAAACCGACCGGTCGGTCAGTCCGCCCCCTTCAGCTTCAAATTCCATCTTATGCTTCGAATAGACCACAGAGCACCGTCCGGCGCCTGCCTGGTGGAAGATCAGTACGCCTGCCTAGTCTCCCGGCTTTATGGCAGGGGTGCGGCCAGCGCGACGGCTTTTGATGAAGGTAGCGATCAGCTCGGCGGTCAGATTGGTGGCCTGGTCAAACGAGTCAATCAAGTCGAAAAACCATTCGTCGGGGCGGGAGGCATCCGTTCCTAGCAAGTGAAAAAAGAGTGTAGGGGTGTCAGCGCGAGACCACAGGCCTGTTTTGATGTGCAGCGCGGAAAGATGTACGTATGACGAACCATCCTCATACGCTTCCGTCAGACCCGGATATTGTTCGTTGAGCTTGCGATGAAGAAAAGCGTCGGTGAGGGGGTGGTTGTCCCGTGATCGAAGCTTGAGGTAGCTTTGGTCATTCATCAGCCAAGTGCCCGCGGCCTCTACATCGGCAACCAGCGATAGCCCGAAGATGCGCATGGCGGTGTCGAGTTGAAGCCTTACCAGAGCGGCAGCGGCTAACGTGTTCCGTGTTCGTACAAGGGCGCAGAAAGCGTGGCTCAGCGACGCCGTCTTCTTGATTGCCCCAAGCGCGTACCATTCCACGTCTGCAATAACGGTACCTTGAGGGCCAAGATAGTCTGTAGGAAGGTCCGACAGAGCTCGTGCGACACTCTCAATCCTAGAAAGGCGTTTATCAAGGCCGACAGTGTCGGAAATCGTCGCGTCCACTTGGATCGCCTCCAGCGCTACGCCGCGCACATTATTCAAAAAAGTGTGACGAGAAAGCTCGATGCACAATGCATCTCGGTTCAACACGGCTTCAGTGTAAATTCAAGGCAGAACTTCTGTTGGCCGGTTGTGTGGCATGATCTCACCGCACAACATATTATCGCCGCTCTATTTTAAAATTCCAATTGACGCCAAGAATTTTGTTCGTATTTTGTTCACCATGATGATCGCTCTCCTACGAATACGTCGAATACGTTGAGTCCTTAGCGCCGCATGACGCGGCTAGGGTCAATCATTGTTCGGGTATCGTTATGAGCCACCAGCATTTTGAAATGCCGCAGGCGCTCCATGCTGCGTACAAGCATGCCATTTCCCAAAAATTCTACCCGCTCGGCACCGTGAGGTGTTCCGGCGACGTGATGTTCCGAACTCAGGGGGCACGCGATCTTGGTTGCCTTTTAGATGTCGACGACGACATCGTTGCGTGGCTGTGCCTCCCGATCGAGTTCCCGACGTGCGATGGCGTCCACGTCCCGGATTTCATGGTCGACTACAGAAACGGTAGGCGCGAGTTCCTCGATGCCTGCGATCTGGATGGAGACGCTGCTGTTTCCGAAGGCGCCGCCTGCAGTCACATCCACCACCGTTTCATTTCTCGCGGGGAAATTGAAGAAGGATGGCGGTTGGCGAACGCGAAAGACATGCTGCGCTACGCACATTATCGAACGCCCTTGAACGACAGGCTCCGCATGCTAGCCGTCTTGGACGAGGTGGGCTCGATGGCTATCGGTGATTGCATGAACCTCTTCAGGGAGGTTCAGCCGATGACCGGGATTTCGTGGATGATCCTCAATCGCCTGATCTCTGTAGATCTCGACGAGCGCATGCTTGGACCCGAGACGGTGCTCCGGCGTTTCGTTGCGGGAGGTCCAAGATGATCGACCACCGCAGGGGACCAAGCATGCAGCCAACTTTGGAGCGCCTTGCCTATGGTGTCGCTCTTAAGCACGCCGTCCGCCTCGGCGGAGGCGTCAAGGTGCCCGATCACCGGCAGCATGTCGTCGTGCTACGCCTCCCAATCGGGGCGAACTGCAAGGAGTACGAGAGGGCCGCGCTTGATCTCGTGTGGCGGACCACCGAGCTATCGAACGTCGACGCGGTCTGGCCACGGGTCGATCGACGCGGCAAGCTCCAACTTGATTTGGTGCTTGATGCCATGAACGGCCGAGGGTCATTTGTGATCATTTGGCCGCCGGGCCACGATCTGCCCGAAGAGTTCGACGTTGCGGCTGATCAAATCATCGACGTCGATCCCGTCAGGCCCTATCACCTCGTTGCGGCTGCAAAGTCATTGTCAGGGCAGGTTCTCGGACTCGCCGACGCCAAGGCTCTCCTTGATTTTCCTCTCACTTCGATGTTTGCGGCGCTGCGATTTGGCAGGCCAGCCGAGGATGCGCTCGCGCGATTGCGGCGGATGTCGCAACTTTCTGTCCCGAACACTGAGAAACCAAATCTGGAGAATTTGGTCGGATATGGCGACGCCAAAGTTTGGGGGCTCTCGCTTGCCAAGGATATTCGCGACTGGACAGAAGGTCGTCTTTCCTGGAGCGACATCGACCGCGGTTTACTTCTGAGCGGGCCGCCGGGCACTGGCAAAACTATGTTCGCCGCGGCGCTCGCGACATCTTGCGGCGCCCATCTCGTCGCGACTTCGGCTGCACGCTGGCAATCTGCGGGCTATTTGAGCGATACGCTGACAGCCATGCGCCGAAGCTTCGACGAGGCTATCTCCAACAAGCCGTCGATCCTTTTTCTTGACGAACTCGATGCCATCGGGGATCGCGCTCGGTTGGGGAGCGATGGGCACGAGCTCTACTGGACGCAATGCATCAACCTGCTTCTCGAACTGATGGACGGTCACACCAAGCTGGAAGGGGTGGTGGTCGTCGGCGCGACCAATCATCCTGAGGCGATCGACGCGGCGTTGTTGAGACCCGGACGACTAGATCGGCATTTGAGGATCGGGCTACCCGACCTTGGCGAGCGAAAGCATCTCGCACGGACCTATTTTGGTAAACATCTCTCGGCCAAAGATGTAGATAGCATCGCCGCGGTTACGGCGGGTTTTACCGGGGCGACATTCGAGCAGGCCGGGCGCCAGGTAAGGCGCGAAGCGCGGCGTTTGAAATCTGAAGTCAGCATCGAGATGATCATGCGTGCCCTGCCGCCGGCGCGAAGGCTTGAGGGCCCGCGACGAAGGCTGATCGCTGTGCACGAAGCGGCTCACGCCATTCTAGCCCTGCACTTGCAGCTCGGCACGCTGGACCATGTTGTCGTGCTAGACGCTGCCAGTGGTCCACAGCCGGTTGGTTTCGCCAGGCTGATGGTCAAGGACGACAACGAAATGGATAGGCAGCTCCATCTCGATCGAATTGCGTTCTATCTTGCAGGAAGAGCAGCCGAAGAAGAGCTGCTGGGGACGGCATACGTCGGAGCCGGCGGAGGTCAGGGATCGGATCTCCAGATCGCAACCGACATCGCCACTGAAATGGAAATCTCTTTCGGCATGGGCGAGGGGCTGTCCTATTTCGAGGCTGGCACGCCTCTGCTCCGAGATCGCCTCCGTAGCAGCAATCCGGATATCGCCCTACGCGTCGAGCGGGTGCTCGTACGAGAAATGGCACGAGCCCGCGAGATCGTGAGGCGACGCCGCGCGGCGATCGAGGTGCTCGCTGAGCTCCTGGAAAGGCGGGGACATGCCGAAGGCATGGAGGTAGCGAAAATCTTGGCTGAAACGGAGGATCTTGCAGCATGAGACCGCCGTGGAAGATGATCGTTCGCACTCTAAAGCAGAAACCACCTCCGGTAGCCCGTCCCGCAGTGGCCGCTGCAATCTTGGAAGCTGGAGGGGTGCCACTCAAACTAAGACTAGCAAGGCGCAGCCTCTACCTTCTGTCGGTAACAGCCGAAAATGGGTCCCCGGTCGTTATCGAGACAGAAGGTGGTTTTGTCTGTCTCATTTCTCTCGATGATCTAGCTGAAGTCATTGTGGAGCCGTCCCCGTCCTTAAAGGAGGTGATGGAAGGAGCTGGCGTCACGAGGCGGGCACGACGCAAGATGTCTGAGCGGCGCGGTACCCGGCCACCTTGATGAATTTCTTCAGTCGAGACCGACCAAGCGGAACGCGTGGATATCTAGCTGCGTGGACAACTCTGGCCGTGATCTGTCTGGCCGGCTGTTCCCAGATCACATTTTATTGTCGTCGCCGCGCCGTAACAAAACGAGCTCTTCTCGCGTAGAGCTGAGTATCGCTATATTCACGACGATATAGCGATCCAGAGTTAAACACCCTCAACGCGTCCTACGTCCGGGCGCAGTGGGCTACGCGAGGAGATCACGACTATGGTCAACAGACGTCACGTTCTTACCGGTGCGGGGCTCGGCATCCTCGCACTTCGCTTCGGTTTCACAGGCAGGGCCATAGCCGCGGAAAGCTTTGCCGTGTCGCATACGGATGCGGAATGGCAAAAACTGTTGTCCGCGGATCAATATTCCGTTCTCCGCAAGGAAGGAACCGAATACCCGTTCACCAGCCCGCTCCTCAAGGAACACCGCAAGGGCAACTTCGCCTGCGCGGGCTGCGAGCAGGACGCATTTTCATCGACCACGAAATTCGAAAGCGGCACGGGCTGGCCCAGTTTCTGGGTGCCGCTCGATGGTGCGGTGGCAACGACGACGGATACCTCGTTCGGCATGGCCCGCACCGAGGTTCACTGCAGTCGGTGCGGCGGTCATCTCGGCCATGTCTTCGATGACGGTCCGAAGCCTACCGGTCTTCGCTACTGCATGAACGGCGTCGCCATGACTTTTCATCCGGCTTCGGCCTGATCGCACAGAGACCATTCCATGATCCTCTTCATCCTTGCATATCTCGGCGGCGTCCTGACGATCGTCAGTCCTTGCATTCTTCCGGTGCTGCCGTTCGTTTTCGCCCGCGCTGGGCAGCCTTTCATGCGTAGCACCCTGCCCATGCTCGTGGGCATGGCGGCGACATTTGCCGCTGTCGCAACGCTTGCCGCCTTGGGCGGCGGATGGGCGGTACGGGCGAACGAATATGGTCGCTACGCGGCAATGGCTTTGCTTGCGGCATTTGGCATTGTCCTGCTGTTCCCAGCACTCTCCGACCGTTTGACGCGCCCCATCGTTTCGCTGGGCGCGCGTCTTTCGCAGTCTGCCGACAAGGATGCCCGGACGAGTGGATCGACAATCGTCTCGTCGCTTCTTCTCGGTATTGCCACGGGTCTCTTGTGGGCGCCTTGCGCCGGCCCGGTTCTCGGCCTCATCCTCACCGGCGCTGCTTTGCAAGGCGCAAGTGTCGGCACCACGCTGCTCCTGCTTTTCTATGCACTCGGCGCGGCGACCTCACTTGCCCTGGCACTGCTCGTCGGCGGCAGGGTGTACCAGGTCATGAAACGGTCCCTCGGCGTCGGCGAGTGGCTGCGGCGCGGCGTAGGCATTGCCGTCTTGGTCGCTGTCGTCGCCATCGGACTGGGCCTGGACACCGGATTTCTGACGCGGGCCTCCGTTGCAAGTACGGCGTCGCTGGAGCAACGCCTGATCGACAGTCTCCAGCCGCGGCATCCATCCTCGGTCGTCATGAGCAAGAATGATACAGGCGCCATGATGATGAGCGGCAACCCGGCCATGATGAGCGGGTCGAATGCGATGATGATGCAGGCAAAACCGAAGGCTGGCGCCGACGTCCTCCCTGTCGAAGGCACCATGCCGTCGCTCGACGGTGCCGTTCAGTGGTTGAACTCGCAACCGCTTTCTGTCTCCGCGTTAAAGGGCAAGGTCATCCTCGTTGATTTCTGGACCTATTCCTGCATCAACTGCATCCGCGCCATCCCGTACGTTAAAGCTTGGGCTGAGAAGTACAAGGATCAGGGACTGGTCGTGATCGGCGTGCATGCGCCGGAGTTCGCTTTCGAGAAGAACGTCGACAACGTGAAGAAGGCGGTCGGCGATCTCGGCATCGCCTATCCGGTGGCGATCGACAACGACTACGCCATTTGGCGCGCTTTCGACAATCAGTACTGGCCGGCGCATTATTTCATCGATGCTCAAGGGCGCGTGCGGCATCACCATTTTGGGGAAGGCGAGTATGACCAGTCCGAGAGGGTCATCCAGCAGCTCCTTGCGGAGGCCGGCAAGTCAAACGTGGCCGGCGATGTCGTTGACGTGATAGCGACGGGTGCCGAAGCAGCCTCCAACGCGAGCGATGTCCAGTCTCCTGAAACCTATGTCGGCTGGCAGCGCTCGGAGCACTTCGTCGATGCCAAGGGCACCACCAACGACGCGCCGCACGTCTATACCGCCGCCGAACCTCGCCTGAACGAATGGGGACTGACGGGGAACTGGACCGTCGGCGCTGAGAACGCGGATCTGAACGACAAGGACGGCAGCGTGTACTTTCGTTTCCACGCCCGCGATCTGCACCTTGTCCTCGGCCCCGGCGTCGATGGCAGGCCCGTGCGCTTCAAGGTCACGGTCGATGGGAAGGCGCCGGGCGACAGCCATGGTGTCGATACCGATGCGGATGGGAACGGCACGGTGACCGGGCAGCGACTTTATCAGCTTTTGCGCCAGCGCGGGCCAGTAGCCGATCATACGTTCGAGATTCGCTTCCTCGATCCCGGCGTACAAGCCTACGCCTTTACCTTCGGCTGACGGAGACTGCGCATTGGGCGCTCGCAAGGGCGGGGACAGGCTCACGAGGACTAAGCCTGATCCCGTCAAACTTAGATTTGTTATCGCGCACAGATCAAAGACGTGAGCGAGCCGGCGGACCCATCGAATCCTTCAACTAGCCCTGCCATTGCATCATCCATGAACCCTGACCGACGGCGCAGTCCCTTGGCTATTCCAAGACGATCTTCGACATTCTGCTCTTGACTGAGCTTGGCGGTCAAATCGGCTGTTTCGATCCTGACGCGAAACCCGCGAATGAGTGCAGACCACGCCGCATAGGTTTCGGTAGCGATTTCGTGGAACTGCCAGCCGCCACCCGGTTCGAGCTTTTGGACCAGGTCTCTTATCTGGTCTCGAAGCTCGGTCGTGTTCAATGGCGTCACGCGCCCGGTCACGACGAGGTTCAGGTAGTTGTATGTCGGTGCGGTCCGGCTCCGGTCGGCGTCCCTGGTGGGGAAGCGGCCCTCGTACCAACTGGGCGAGATCGCTGTCGATGGCCCGTGAAAACATACGGTGACGAAAGGATCCGTCTGCATCGTCTCGAACGCCGGATTTGCCACGGCAATATGAAACTCCAGGCTCTCAGAGCCATCGGCGCCAGTGCTCAAGGTTGCCGGCGCGTGCACAGCGAGCGGAGAGGTCGGGCCGTTGACCATGATGGTCGCAAAGGGGAAGGCTGAAACCATGGCTGGGATCAGGTCGGGCTCGTTGAGCTTGAATTCGGCGTAGTGCATGAATCACCTCGATCCGAGCAATGGTGATATCGCATCGATCAGGACGCCGAGCGCGGATGCATCCTTATCGTCATCGCCAGATGCCTCGAACTCGGCGAGTTCAATGCCGACGATCTGCTGTGCCGGAATTTTCTCGAATATGGTGCGCAGCGTCTTCGGCAGCAGGCCATCCCGCACGGCGTAGGCGGCAGGTACGAAGCCAGGTTCCATTGAATCCCAATCGATATGGATCCATACAGGGCGATCGCCGATAATCGACAGGATCGAGTCCGGATTAGTTTGCGTCGGTGAAAGGGATCGGACACCAGCGCGCTCGAGCAGTCTAGCTTCCACAGGATCGATATCTCTTGCTCCTGCAATTACGATCCTGGTGGGATCCACGCCTTGGCCAAAGCCGCTTTCCCAGAAACCACACACCGCGGCGAGGACCATGCCACCCAGGTATCCGCTCTCGGTGGTGTCCGGCGTATTGAAGTCACCATGCGCATCGATCCAGAGGATTGTCGCTTCGGGAAATAGACGCGCAACAACCGGCAATGTCGCCAAGCTCGCGGAGCAGGTGTTCATGGCCATCAATGGCGTGTTGCCGCGGCCGAAGATATCGACCACCTCGGTCTGGAGCTTGGACAGACTGTCGCGCGCGTCCGGCAGGCTGTTCGACCAGTCGTCCTGTTTGGCCGGTGACGGCGTTCCGATGGAGCACGCAGACAGTCCGGTTAGATCCTGAAGGGCCTTCGCCGTCTTGGCCGCGCCCGTGATGGCACCAGGTGTTCGGTCGGCGATGCGTCCCTGCGAAACAATTATCTCGAACGTCAAATCCATACTCCCTGCTTAAGCCTGCCGGCGGCCAGCCGCTGTTGCGCCGCTAAGGTGATCGCTATATTCCAACGGATATATCGACCAGCACGGCGGTTGCAACTCAGAAGTTTTCGGCCGCAAGCACATAGAGGCGTTCATGTCCGACCCGAAGATCCACCTTTTTTCCTACGGCACTTTGCAGTTGGAAAACGTCCAGATGTCGTCGTTTGGGCGGCTCCTCACCGGGCGACCTGACGCCATGCCGGGTTTCCGCAAAGAGATGGTAGAAATCACCGACCCTGATGTGCTCGCGAAGAGCGGCGAGCGGTTTCACCCGATTGTTATTCTGTCGGACAGCTACGGCGACGCGATCGCCGGCACAGTCTTCGATATCACGGCTGCTGAGCTCGAGGCTGCGGACGCTTACGAGGTGTCCGACTACAAGCGGATCGAAGTTGTGCTCGCCTCGGGCACAAAAGCCTGGGTCTACGTAAAGGCGTGAAGCGACACCGCCTCAGACTGCTCCCTCGCGGCCGGCGCCCGGCAGTTCCATCGTCATCAGGGCTTGTTCGACACAGATCAGATCGAGCGAGGACAACGTGAGAGCGGGACACCGGTTACGATCCACTTTTTGGATCGATAGAACCAAAAAGTGGATCGATAAACGCAAAGTTTTCGTCCCTTCAGCTCGACGCTCCTCCGTGCGGATAATGAAACCTTCTATAGCGTGGCGACATTAGGCATTTCTCTGCGCAGAGACACTTGAACGAGGAGGATATTTCTCTCCAGACGGGTGCCGAGACACGTCCAACACGACTACATCTATGAACGCTCGCAGTTCCGCCGGCATCGTTTCCTCAATCCGCGTGCGAAGATCACTCGCGGTTCGCAGATCGTGGCCGACGCGATCGGCGACTTTGACGTCAGGTCCAAACCAGAAAACCAAATACACGCCTTGGGACTCAGCATCGTGATGGGTGGCGTAGCGTTCGTTTAATTGCTCCGCGGCGGCCGAAAATAGTTTAGGGTGCCACTGCCCCTTTGCTTCAACCACGAGAAGACGGCGCCGTCCCTCGATCATTGCGGATGCTGTGAAATCACATCGATTACTGTCCGCCATGTGATGCTCGATCACGATTGGCATGTTCATGGCCGTCATACGGTGCCTCAGTACGTCCACAACGCGATTGCGCGCAGTGTTTTCGTCGACGTGCAAGTCGTCACGGTAATAAGTTTCGAGCGCGTCAGTCTCCGCAGTACGAAGCCAATCCTGAAGATTTTCCAGCTCTTCCACCATGAGTGCCCGCAAATCTTCCACGCTTGCGACGCCTGCGACGTCGAACAGCGATGAAATCTCCCTGGCAGTCGGTGCAGTAAAGCCTGAAAGCGCCAATTTTTTGAGAGTTTCCGCACGCATCGTCGATAGTGCCTCGTCGAAACCGGCGAACCGCCGATCGGCAATTAGTCGATCAAGCACCGGTAACGCGCGATCAGGAGCGTCGCGACTTATCCTCCAAACCTCGTCTCGCAGGAAGCGGTAGGCGCGCTGTTCATCTGGATCTCCTGTGCCCCAGGTATTGGGAAGGTGAACCTCTGGCCACTCCTCGACGAAAGCGTCGAGGATCTTGTAAATCTTTTCTGCAGAAAGGCCTGGCCAGCCCTTGTTCCCGTCGCTTAGGCGCCCGGCTTTGTCATCGATGGCGAAAATTGATTTAGGGTCGAACCTAAGATCGTCCCATCCGTCGTTATCCTCACTTTCAAAGAAAAACCTCCTGATCCTCCAGAAGCGCCTGTCCAAATGGCGATCGTTAGCTTCGGCAGCCATTTCGCCATCCGACCATGCCTCAGCACGCGCGCGCTCGCCAATCAGTGCCAGAAGGCTATGGCGATCTTTCGTCATTATAGCCAAGTTGAACAGTGTCTCCTGAGCAGAGGCGGGCATGTCTGGGAATCTCCACAACCATTCCCGCGCCAGTTCCGAACGAAACGTCGAGCACAATTGCGTTCTGACGAGCCACCAGACGTGCGTGAATCCTTCCCTCGGCCCCATCAGCCCAGGTTCTATGTAGCCCCGAGCAAAGGCCTCCACGTCGCTGACGGTTTTGAAAAGACGTTTTTCGAGCTCATGCTCGAATCCTTTGAATTCGCTTTCGTCCATCCAGCCAGATCTGTTCGCTTCCACATAAGCGGCAAGCAGAAACGGCGTGTCGATCCGGTCCAAAGCCCCTCCCTCACAGGAGTGGATCCAAGTCGATGCAAAAGCAGCGCGTGCGCCTCGAAGATTTCGCCCAACAGCGAGCTGGGCCAATGATGGCACGGCGAGATGGTGGAGACAGTTTTTTAGACAATTCTCGGCAATCACTTTTTCTCCGTTTGAATCGGAGAGGCTCGCTCGGTCGGAGAGATATCGGTTGGTGAAATAGTTGACCCATCCCCAGTCTCGACCGCTTTCTATAAGTTCACGTTCTTGAAATAGCTTCGCCTGATACTGAAGCTCTTGCTGCCTGTCTTTCCTCTCCCTCCGACGGAGACGTCTGCTTTTCGTCGACCGATCCTCTGCGAACTGCAGTCGGAAGCGCCTCTCTCGCCGCGCCCATTCCGCCGCGAAAGTCGGCTTTTGTGCTGCTTGCTCTCGCAGACGCCGACGGCGCTCATCCGGGCCTTGGTTCTCGCCTGAGGAGCGCGGCCGATGCCATAGGACAGCCCAGACATGCACGTTGTTGATTTCGAACGCGTAGTCAGTCAGCAATCGGTCATCGTCGCTCCTCAGCAACAATCCACTGTGGTGATGACCATCCCAAAGGCTCCATCGAATATCCCATGCTGTGTCAATGCTGTCGGCATTGATGAACGCTAGCCTATGTACATAGTGGCGAAGTCCGTCGTCGTTCACGAGTAACCGAATTGCGGCGTTGGTCTTGGCGTCTCCCTGATGTTCATACCAAAGCGCCCGGATCCACTTCCAAACATTTTGCGGATGGTGTGGACCCACTATGTCCGTGAAATAGCGGTCGAGCAGTCGTCCAGCGACAATGCTCACGCCGCGCCTGCATTGACAATCGTGGTTTGGTCGACCGCAAGAACAAGCGAGGTTCTCTGTTAGTCTATCTAGTTGAAGAGCTATCCGTTGGGGTGCGAACTTCGCCAGGACATTCTTGAGCTCGAATGAAGCCATCCATATGGCGTCGTCACGAATGCGACGTGGCGGCTGCAGGTGGAGAATGAGGACATCGAGAAACTTCGCGAACAGTGTGTCAGAAAACGCATCTGCTCCCGCTTCATGAACCATATCAACAGCCACGCCTAACGCCGCGGCTGTTCCTTCGTCGAGGAGTCTTTGAAAATCTGCTTCAGGCTCTTGTCCGGAAATTTTGATAAGTGCACGCGACGCCCAGACGCGCGTGTGCTGCGCTGCGGAGACGTCATGGAGTATTTTGCTAACTTCACCAACCAGCACTGTCGGACCACCGGCCACCACCAGGAGTTCCAAAAGCAAGTCGGTAAGAGGCGAGTTCACAGACAACCTGCGTAGAAGGCAGACCACATCCTCTGCCACCTCGTTGCAAAAGAACCCGTTGACGCTGAACTTTCGAACGTAATCGCCGCGCCGAAAGCCGGGGTTCATCGACGCCGCTTTTTCCAGCGCTTGGAGCAGGCGTCTTTTCGAAGAAGTAGCAAGTCGCGAAGGATCGCCGTTGCCCAGCACTGCGTAAGGATCCAACTCCACCGCTTTCCACTGGATAGCCTCAGAACCTACCGTTGCTAACCATCCTACCAGCCCCCTCAGTTCGTCGCGCACGAAGCCATTGGGTGCGATCACGGCGAGAATTCTTCGAAGTGGTAGTGGATTTCGAGCGTCCGATACCCGACCAACGATGTACCGCGCCGCGCAATATTCGGCGACGATCCGGTGGGCCGGTTCGTGATGGTCGGAGTGGGCGGTAGGCTTGAATAGTTTCGTATCCAGCGCTGCGAATGACTCAGTTACCTTGGAGTTCAACAGCAGCGGGAGGTAGGGAAACTCCGAGGTTGCTTGCTGCTCTTTCGTGGCTGTGCCCGATGTCCCCGAGAGTAGGAGCTTCGCCATGATTTCGGACGCGGCAGCGACGATGTCTTTCGTGGGCGCGCGCCTTTGACCAGCGATCGGTCCTAGCTCGAGCGCAAGCCTGTCGACAGCATCCTCGAATATTTGAGTTCTGGAACTGAAGCGCCGACCACCCTGAACAAATGCATCTGCGAGAAGCTTGAGAAACTGCGGATTGCCCAGCAAATCTGAAAGCCCGAAACGCTCGACCTCTTTCGAAAAGTCACTAAAGGATTCGCCATGCAGATGTGTGTCAAAAAGCCGCTTCTGCTCCTCGTCAGAAAACGCCTCGATTCTAACGATTATCGGGTCAGTGCCGAAGCAATCCCTGACCAAGCGTGTACGGTCTTCCGCCCATTCCGACGATCTACTGGCGAATACGACGCGACCGTCACATGCCTCCCGTGCCCGAACAATTATTTGGTCTACTGCCGACTGATCGATCCTCGCCGCTTCGTCCACGGCGTCAACAATCAAGGGTGTTGTCTGCGCGGTCCTAGAGCTATGGCGAAACAGGCTTGCCCGGACCGGTTTCACGCCCCAGATTCGACCCAGCTCGCCTAGCAGCTCGGTCTTACCCGCTCCTGGTTCAGCTAGGACGACAAACACCGAGCCGCGATCCAAAACCTCCTGCTCTGACAGGTGTTCGAGATCAATGACTAGGCGGCGGTTAATGTAGAAATCGACCATTGAATATCGATAGCCAATCGGCGGGCGCAGATCCATGCCGACCGAGCTGTCGGCCATGCCAATCAACAGAGCTTTTCAACTAAGAGTTCGAACGCAAGACCCCGTTAAGTCCGGGCCCCTTTTGTTGATTGTCTGTCGTTCCACCAGGTGAATCAGAGTGCGTCCCCACAAAGTGCGCTTCATCGGATTTCCCGAACTGTTATTCGGATCCTCCGAACAATCGACTGACCGTCTGCTTTCTCATCACGGCTCGGATTCGATGCCCACTCAGATATCCGCGGGGAAGGCGCCTGCTAGTGCAAATCTATTGGTCGCGCAATCCGCACTGCGCTGCTTTATTGTTCCGACTCCCCGAATAATCTCCCGTTCCGGCTCAAACTTGCTCGAATTCTAGTGAAGTTCTGTCTAAAAGTAGTGAAGTAAATTTTCATCGGCGTAAATTACGTATATTTTTCAATTGCTTGCGCGGGTTCCCGAAATTGCGAATATAGGAATCATATAACACGCATGTCCGCCCGAGCGGCTGCCTATAGGGCGCGAGCGGATTAAACCTGTTGTGAAGTTGAAATCGGCGCGCCATCCTCGATTAAATCGAAATGGAGGCGCGACGAGTGGCGGAAACACAACATGCGGTGCAGCAGCACAACCCTCGACAGATGTCGATCCATCGCCGGTTCGGTTCATTCAAACAGAGCCGACCCCATCGAGTCTTTGGGAGGTCAGATAGGCCTGATCACGATCAGCAAATACATCGTCAGGCTTCCACTTCCTCTCGAAGCGCGACAGAGGGTTCCAATGGTGGTGGGTCGATAATCGGACGTTTTCGGCGGACGTCCTCAGGCCACAGCATGGCTTCGATATCAAATTCGACATGTTCCAGCGCGGAATACAGAGCCAGTCCGAATGCCTGTGCCATCCTGGGAGCGACAGCATTGCCAATCTGCTTTGCGACCGATTCTTTTCCGCCGACAAACTCGAATTCGGTCGGGAAGTTTTGGAGAACTGCCCTCATGCGGATCGTCAAGCCCGGCACAAAGTCCGGTCCATTTCTGCGGGCGAGCTCATCGGTCGGGGCCGCGTCAGGAACGCCGGACGGATCGAGACCACTGCGCTTCCAGCGGAGTGCCTCCAATTTTCGCGCTTTACCCTTTCTGCCAAGAAGTGTGAACGCCTGCGCACCTTGGACGACGGCGCCGTCGTCGAGTTCAAAGGTGGCGGTTCGGCAATATTCGGCCCAATTTTTCGCTTCGCTCCAACCATTGGCGGACATCAGATCGTAAAGAGTCTCGCCGACATTGGCACGGCGCTCTGGGAACCGGCTAGGCATTTCAAAGTGGCGGCGGTCGCGCGTCCGAAGTCCAATGAACAAAATACGAGGGCGGTTCTGCGCGATCCCGTAGTCTTGCGTGTTTACTTCGACGATCTGGACATCGTATCCCGCTTCGTTCAACTCCTTCAGAAAGCGCGCTATCTGGTCGGAATGTTTTGCGAAAAGAGCACCACGGACATTTTCAAAGAGAAATGCTTTGGGCTGGATCTCACGTACGGCGCGGGCGCCCTCAAGCAGTAGATCTCTCTCGTCCGCATGTCCCTTGCCTTCGCCTTCTTCGGAGTAGGGTTGACATGGTAGACCTCCGCAAACGAGGTCAATCTGGCCGGCATATTGGGTGAAGTCGATCGTCGTTAGATCCTTTTCGACAACGGGCCAGTTAGGACGATTGCGTCTCATTGTAGCCGCTGCGTTTTTATCAAACTCGATAAGGGCTACGTGTTCAAAGCCGGCGGCTTCCAACCCAATCGCCATACCTCCGGCCCCCGCGCACAGTTCCAGGGTCCGAAGGCGCTTTGTCGGCAGCTTCGTCAGCGGTTGCCTGGGCGGCGGCAAAATCCCTGACATGAAGTGGTCGTTTCCGGTAAATCGGGCCAAGGTCCCAAGGGGGCCAGTCGCGAGCGTGGAAAGCATGTGCGACCGGATTTTCTGCGACCGTGGCGATCCTTCGGCCGCCGATGCGAGGTTGCCCAATGCGCGATGGGTTGTCGCGACCTCGCGGGCTGCGGGCTTGAGCGATCGCCATTCGGCGTCGCCGTGGCGGGCGTGCGATGATCCGAAGGCTGCTTCAAACTTCGGCATTAGCTTTTGAGCTTTGTCGGCGATGGAGGCAGCCGAACTGGAAGGTGAGCCGTCTACAGTCGACGGGTTCAAGCCAGCTATTTCGTGCATCAGGTCTGTTGCACCGGTTTCGAATTCAGCAATCACGGTCTTCGCGTGTCGCTTTGCAAAAGCGTGCATCATGCGTTTGCGCATCGAGACCGAAATTTCGCGCGCGGACATTGCGTCGTCCGCGATCCGCTTTCGCAGTACGCGAAAGTCGGACAGGTCGAAACGTGCACCGGAGGCGATCGATGCCAGTGCGCGGCCTCGCACGCTTTCGCGCGCTGAAGCCAAGCTCCTGATCATGTCGTAGGAGACACCGTTGTTCCTGAGCACATCGGTGTATGGCGCAAGCCTTCTCGTCACTTTTCCGTAAAAGGCAATTTCTGATCGCGATAAATTGCATCGGGCGACGAGGAATTCCCGTGCATCAGCAGGGGCGATCTGGCTCTCAAGTTCAGAGATCTTCGTCGCGAGTTCCAATGCCTTGTCGACCATTGCCTTGCGGAGCTTGATGATCTCTGATCTCGTTTTGCTGAGAGCTGCAGCCGTCTCGTGCATCGCGCCATTCCGTTGTGTCAGTTTGATACGCACATATCGCACCACAGCTTTCCAGATCTGCAAGGCAATTGCTAAAACTTGAGTCGAGACGTGCCAGCGATGATCCCCCGTTCAAACAAATTCAACCGATCAAACAAGTGATCGCTAATACGGCGCGGAAGGTGGCGGTGTGTGGAGGCTCAGACGAACGGGGTCGGGTGGTGAGTGTTCGGGCGGAGATGGTCACAAGGCTCAACGAGCTTTTTCGAAAGCCGCACTACCTCATGGTGTGCCGGCAAGATGATAGAGCACAGTATTTCGCGACGCTGATCTCGGCTCAGCTCAACAAGATCGCCCTAAAATCGTTGACATTCGTCCCGGTCGGACCTGTTTCGAATAAGTCGCCAATGGCGTTGAAGGCCGTGAAACTGTCGTTGGCATCAAGAATGCGTCGCGCGTCCAGCGCCGTCAAACGCAGTCGCTTGACGGTCGTGCCATCGGCAAAGGCGCCGGCGTTGGCCTCCGAGCCGTCGATGCCATCGGTGTCGGCGGCGATGAGGTGAAAATCGTACCCGTCGAGCGCAATCGCCGCCGCCAACGCGAACTCGCCATTTCGCCCACCTTTGCCGCCCATTTTTCGAATGGTGACCGTCGTCTCGCCACCGGAGAGGATCACAACAGGTTTGGAAAACGGCCGATTGCGGGCAAGGATCTCCTTGGCGATGGCTGCGTGCACGAGTGCCACCTCGCGAGCTTCCCCCTCTACGGCATCCGACAGGATCGCCGCCTCTATGCCGTTCGCTCTAGCGAGTTGCGCGGCAGCCTCGAGAGAAACGCCGGCCGAGGCGATAACGTGGTGACTGTTGCGTACGACCGCAGGATCGTCGGGCCGCGGCGCGTCGGCTGCCGCCGAGTTTAGGTGGTCGATTGCCGCCAGCGGCAATGTGAGGCCGTATCGGGCAATGATCTCAAGAGCATCGTGTCGGGTTGAGTAATCCGGCACAGTAGGGCCCGATGCAACATGGGCGGGATTGTCGCCCGGAATGTCAGAGACTATGAGGCTCACGACGCGCGCTTTAGTCGCCGTCGCCAGGCGGCCGCCCTTGATAGTTGACAGATGTTTACGCACGACATTCATCGCGGAGATGGGCGCGCCCGAAGACAGCAGTGTCTCGTTCAAAGAAATTTCGTCCTCAAGCGACAGACCTTGAGGCGGAGATGGGAGCAGAGCGGAGCCGCCGCCACAGATGAGAGCGATGACGAGGTCATCGGCGGATAGATCCTTGACCGTCTCGATCAGGCGCTTCGACGCGGCGAGCCCCGCAGAGTCTGGTACTGGATGCGAAGCTTCGATGACTTCCACATGTCTGGTCTCACAGCCATAGCCATATCTGGTGACGACGACGCCTTCCAGTGGGCCGTCCCAAATGCTCTCCAGTGCGCGCGCCATCTGAGCCGCGCCTTTGCCCGCGCCGACGACCACCGTCTTGCCTTTCGGCCTTTCCGGAAGATGCCGCACAACACCGTTCAGTGGGTCGGCAGCCGTTACAGCCGCCTTGAAAAGGGAGGTTAAGAAGCTCCGTGCTTCAAAATCCATATCGTGTATTCCCTAGGTAAGTGCCGCATGGGGTTGAGCTCGCATGCCGGACTTGCATTGCTCGATGTGGCTGGCGGCCAAGGCCGTGCTGGCTCGCCAATGAAAACGTGGTAGTCTGTCGCTCCGGCACGCGGCGATGCGAAGGCAACCACCGCCGCATCGCCCTTCGTCGACTACTTCAGGCCCACAAAGCCCTCAGGAGTTTTAACCTCCACAATCGTGAAGCCGTCCGAGGTCTTCTTCGCTGCCGGCCTTGCATCCAGAGGTTTTCCGGTCTCGATAAAGGAAACGATATCCTTTGCTACCGCCTCGGGTGCTCCCCATTGCACATTATGTCCGACATCGCTCTCCTGCGCGCCTGACGCAGGCAGGGGGATCATTCCATACTGCTTCCAGAAGTTTTGGCCGCCCCTACGCTTGGCCGCTTCTGTGAGAAGCTGCCTCACCTGCTCTTGGTCTGAAGCAGGGAAAATGTTGTCCTGAGAACCCCAAATCACGAACGTCGGAACGGACAGCTTTTTCAAGCGCTCAGTATGATCAGTTGCAAGCAGGGCCATGGTGGCGCCGATCCAGGTACCGAGTCGCACATGGGCTGTCTCGGGAAGATAGGGCCGCAAGAAGCTATCAGGAGCTAGTGGATCGACATCCCAGTTCGCGGCCAACCACTTCTCCACGTCCTTATCGGCGCTCGCTGGAATTTCGTCATAGAAGTCGATAGGGTATCTCTTACCCCTTGCTTCAAGGGCCTTCTTCCAACTTCCCTCTACCGGCTCATTGAGCACGTAGTCGCGCAGCACAGCATTGTCGGTGGCCTTCGCGGCTGTCGCAACGAGAACGGCGCCTCGGACCATCGAAGGACTGTCGAGCGCGATTTCCTGAGTGACGAAGGTGCCGAGCGAGTGACCTACCAAGAAAGTGCTGTTGATTTTTTTCGCTTTCATGAACGCGGTTACGTCGTCTGCGAAATCTTTCACTTCAAAGCACGATTCAGGCTCGGTCGCGCAGAGCCTACGCGGCGGCATCGTGCTGCCGCCGTGACCGCGCAGATCGACAGCAAAGATATGCAGCTTACGGTCAAATCGGAGGAGAAAGGGAATCGTCGTCGACCATGAGCGAACACTATCCGTCAGGCCATGTATCAAAATGACGGGCGTACCGCTTTTCGGCCCGAACTCCATGTACGACATTGTGATGCCGGTAGAGAGCGGCTGCTTGCATCGATTATCTATGTCGTCACAGGAACTCTTCGCCTCAGCGCCTGTCGCGATCGTGAGTGCGGTTAGAACTGCCAGCATTGCTGCAGTCTTTCGAAGCATTCTCATGAACTCGATCCCCTTTTTTATGTTTGAATCCGAGCTACGCACGGTGGCTTGTGCGTGCGACAACATCTTAGCTCCTTCCCGTTTCCTACGGGTCATGTGATTGCGCCAAACTCTGGTGGATTCAATCTCCCGCAACTACCTGTCCCATCTCCATTCGGGTCCGGACGGATCACACTGCCGAGGCCACAACACCTTCGCTTATCGCGTTTCGAACTTTTACGACACTATAAGAACCACATTTTGTGCAATATAACTGTGGCTATATGTGGCTTTATGTGCCATTTGGCAAATTCATGGCTCAACGGAAGTTTGGACTGCGAACCATGCAACATGCGCCAAAACTTGATAGCCCTTTGGTATATGATTCCGTGCGACCTCGTCACCGCGCGTGCATCATTGTCGCCGATGGATTCAACCTGTTTTCCTTCACCGCTGTCCTCGAGGCATTGAGGATCGCAAACCAATGCTCCTCCGAGCCGGCATACGGGTGGTGGGTCATGTCGCTGAACTCGGCCGATGTAGTCAGCGACGCGGGCGTGAAAATCGCCGCGGACTCTACTTTTTTGCATAGGTCCGGCGAAGGACGGGGGAATTTTTTCGAAAGTGTCTATGTCATTTCCTCAAGCGTCAGTCCCCAGACTTCCAAACTGCTCGGGCGTTTTCTCAATAAGGAACGGACTTTAGGCGCGAGAATTGTCGGTATTGAACGGGGCGTGTTCGAACTCGCCCGTGCCGGTCTGGTCACTGAGGCCGCCCTTCATTGGGGCCACGCATCGGAGTTTCTCGCCGAGTTCGGCGCGGCGGTCCCTGCGAGATGGGAGCTGTTCGTGGAAAATCAAGATGTTGCCACCTGCGCAGGTGGTTCTGCCGTTGTGGATATGATGGCCCACTTGGTGGGATCTGCTGGCGGTCAAGCCGTAGCTGCTCATTTCTGCCAAGCTGCAATTGTCGAGCGTGTGAGGCCAAGTGGCGAATTGCAGTCGAGACCATTCGCAAGCAGGCATCCAGCGTCGCACCCAACCGTCGTGGCAGCGATCAAGCTGATGGAGACCCACGTTCTGCCGATGCTTACGCTAAAGGAGATCGCCTTCAACGTCGGGATCTCCCGGCGCCAGTTGGAGAGACTCTTTCAAACACATGCCCAATGCACCCCGGCTCGGTATTATCAAAGCGTGCGTTTGGAGCTTTCGAGATATCTGCTGTCGAGCAAGAACATCCCGATTGGCGAGATCGCCAGCCAATGCGGCTTCATCTCGTCCTCTCATTTTTCGAGAGCTTATTTCGAACACTTTGGTCTGAACCCTCGCGCGACAAGGCTTAGGTCGCTTGGATATGCCGAATTTCCACACCAAGGCGTGACAAACGCTCGAATATCCACACTATAGTGCGGTTATGTGTGGGTTTGCGTTGACATCTGCGGAGTTTGTAGGTAGTAAAACACCAATTCGAACACCCGGTTGTGATGAGGATGCCGGCGTGGTGGTTCAAAGGAGAGGCGCTTCAATGAAGGTATTGGTTCCGGTCAAAAGGGTCGCGGATTTCAACGTGAAGATCCGGGTGAAGTCCGACGGATCGGACGTCGATCTCGCCAATGTAAAAATGGCGATGAATCCCTTCGACGAAATATCGGTTGAGGAGGCTCTGCGCCTGCGTGAGGCTGGAACGGCCTCTGAGGTCGTTGTGGTATCGATCGGAGCGTCAAAGACCGAGGAGACTCTTCGTACGGCTCTGGCCATGGGCGCCGACCGCGCGATCCTAATCGAAACCGATGATGTTACGGAGCCGCTCGCAGTCGCGAAAATCCTCAAGGGCGTGGTCGCTGAGGAGCAGCCGGGGCTGATCATTGTCGGCAAGCAGGCGATCGACGATGACGCAAACCAGACGGGTCAGATGCTTTCGGCATTGCTCGGCTGCGCCCAGGCGACATTCGCTTCAAAAATTGAAATCAATGCCGACTACGCCATGGTCACCCGCGAGGTTGATGGCGGCCTGCAGACAATCAAGGTCAAGCTGCCTGCCGTCGTCACTTCAGATCTCCGGCTGAACGAACCGAGATATGCGTCGCTTCCCAACATCATGAAGGCGAAGAAGAAGCCGTTGGACAAGAAGACGCCGGCCGACTTCGGCGTCGATACCAAAGCGCGTTTGAAGGTGCTCAAGGTCGAGGAGCCTGCTGGACGCAAGGCCGGCGTCAAGGTCAAGTCCGTCGCGGAACTGATCGAAAAGCTCAAGACCGAAGCGCGCGTTCTCTAAACGGATATCGGAGTATCTCTTATGTCAATTCTCTTGCTTGCTGATCATGACAACAACACCATGTCGGACCAATCGGCTCGCGCGCTCGTCGCAGCCACGAAGATCGGCGGACCCGTCCACGTACTTGTAGCGGGAAACGGCGCGCGCGCTGCGGCGGACGAGGCTTCGAAGTTCGCGGGCGTCGACAAGGTCCTTTTCGCTGAAAGCCCAAGCCTGGCAAACGAGCTGGCAGAGCCACTCGCCGACCTCATCGTCGGGCTTGCCGCAAACTACGACGTCGTTATTTCGGCAGCGAATTCTGTCGGCAAGAGCGTCCTGCCTCGCGTCGCCGCCCTCCTCGACGTGCCGCAGATCTCGGAAATCATCGAGGTTGTTTCGTCCGACACGTTCAAGCGCCCGATTTATGCTGGAAATGCCATCCAGACAGTCCAGTCCGTCGATCCGAAAAAGGTCATAACCGTACGCACGGCGTCGTTTCCCCAGCCCGCTCAGGGCAACTCGGCTGCCGTCGAGGCCATCTCGACGGCAGCTCTTTCCTCCGAGCTTTCATCCTTTGTCTCGGAAGCGATTTCTTCCTCGGATCGTCCAGAACTGACCTCGGCGAAGATCATCGTCTCAGGTGGCCGCGCCCTTGGCTCCTCGGATAAGTTCCAGGAGGTGATCCTACCGGTCGCCGACAAGCTCGGGGCCGCTGTCGGCGCCTCGCGTGCCGCTGTCGATGCCGGTTATGCTCCGAACGATTGGCAGGTTGGCCAAACCGGAAAGGTCGTTGCACCGGACCTGTACATCGCGTGTGGCATTTCGGGTGCGATCCAGCATCTCGCAGGCATGAAGGACTCAAAGGTCATCGTCGCTATCAACAAAGACGAAGATGCACCGATTTTCCAGGTTGCCGACTACGGCCTTGTGGCGGATCTTTTCGAGGTACTTCCCGAGTTCCAAAAAGCGATCTAGGGAGCGCTATGGTGTCGGCAGCGGGAGGATGGTCAGTGAGAAGTAACGCCGACCTCTTGGTCGCTGACACGATAGCGCCGAGCCAGGAAACTGCCCAGGCGGGCGGCCTTAGGGGCCGTCCGCCGTGCCTGCAGGAAGCGCTCGACTGCATTTACAACATCATGTTGGCGAGCGAGAGTACGATGATGGCGAAATTCACCGCCGCAAAAGTCGTCCATAATCTCTCCAAGCCAGGTAGATCGAGGGCGGCGTCGGCGGCTATCGCAACTTCCCTGACCGAACCTTTTGCGCAGGCATTATCTGAACTTTCCGAACTTGGTACTCGGTTCAAGGGCCTAGCCGAATCTCTCCGGCATATCTCTTCCAAAGTGGACTGGTATCCGTGCAAAACCGGCCTTTTCGCCAGTGTGAACTTCGAGCACGCGAATGCGCAGGCAATCCTTGTCGGTCCTGGTGGAATGGAGGAAAGAGGCGACGTAAGGATCGGTATCATGCTGATGGCGCCTTACACCCGCTTCCCGGACCACACGCAATCGCGCGCCAGAACGTTTCTTGCCTTGTCAGACGGAGAATTTCGGATCGGAGAAGGGCACTGGACGCGCATGGGTATCGGCTCGATGGCTTTCAACGATGCGGGACGCGGCCTCGCGATCAGATGCACCGCAAAGCCTTTCCTCGCTGTCTGGTGTCAGTTGGAGCGATAGGGCGACTGGAGAGCTCCAGCCAGATGCAGCGAGCCTGTCACCAAGACCCATGAGTTCAATTCTGCCGCAGCCTCGACTGCTTTCTGATACGCGGCCTGAGGGTTTTCTTGGGCAACGAAGCTGATATTCAGTTCAGCGCAAATGCCTTGGAGGTCAGATAGTGGGCGCGAGCTTCTGTTGACAATTGTTCCCACAACCAATGTGGGACAAATGACCGCAAGGGTTGCCAACAGACCGTCTGCATCCTTGTCAGACGCGATTGAGATAACGACGACGGGCCGGGTGCTGCATTCCGGTCGAACCTGCAGGTCTTGCAGAACGGCAGCCAGGTTGAATGGCACGTGGGCACCATCGACGATTACAGGCACCGACGTTAGCCGGTCTCGTGCGCGGAAACGTTCGGTAAAGGCTTCCAGCCGCCCCGGCAGCCTTACTGAGTTTGCTGTGTCTTTGTCGATAAGCCAGCCTCCGACGGAAAGGCGGGGAAGGGCGCTTCCAAGGGCGTCAAGTGTCGTGCATGCCACGGATCTGTTCCTGTCCGCGATTGTTTGCCCAGCGTCTACTTCTGCTAAAAAGAGCCTGCAGCCAAGCGAATGGGCTCGAGCATGTACTATGCTCCCCGCTTCGTCATCGCTGGCCAGCGTCGTGACCACGACTGAGGCCGGCTTTATGATGCCGGCTTTTTCAAATGCGATAGCTGACCTCGTATTGCCCAGAACTTCCGTGTGTTCAAGGTGCACGTTCGTGATGACGGCGACGTCAGCGCGCGCGATGTTGGTAGAGTCCAGCCTTCCACCAAGCCCAGTCTCAACTACGGCGACGTCGATACAAGACTGTGCAAATGTGAGGTATGCAGCAATGGTCATGAGGTCAAACCACGTAGCATGCCGACCTAGCGTTCCGTCTTCGACCGCGGCGGAGTGGGCACGAAGCGCTGCGTTCAACGCGACACCTAGCGTGGTGTTGTCGATGGTCGCCCCGTTCAAGGAAATTCGCTCGTTGACCCGATGGACATGAGGCGAGCCATATCGACCTACGGAAAGACCCGCTCGGAGAAGCCCCGCCTCGATCAGCGCGCAGGTCGACCCCTTTCCTTTTGTGCCGGTCACGTGGACGATCGGGTAGCCGCGATGCGGATTGCCGAGGCGATCCGCCAGATCCTCTATTGCGGAAAGGCCAACGCGCATGTCTCCACGTGGCCGCTGTTCCCAGTTCGTGAGCTCGTCCATCCTTTGCAGGGCCAAAGCCAGCGGTAGTGGAGATGACATCGCAAGTTCACCGTCTTACATGTTCGGATAAACCGGCCCCTCGCCACCCTGCGGCGGCACCCAGTTGATGTTCTGATTGGGATCCTTGATATCGCAGGTCTTGCAGTGGACGCAGTTCTGGGCGTTGATGACGTAGGTCTCCCGTCCATCCTTTTCCACCCACTCGTAGACGCCTGCCGGACAAAACCGCGTCGACGGGCCGGCATAAACTCCTAGCTCTGAGTATTCCTGCAGCCCTATATCCTTGACCTTCAGATGCACCGGCTCGTTCTCCTCGTGGTTGGTGTTCGACAGGAACACCGAGGAGAGACGGTCGAAGGTCAGCACGCCGTCGGGCTTCGGATAATCGATCTCCTTATGCTTGGAAGCCGGCTCCAGCGACTGGGCGTCGGTCTTGTCGTGGCCGAGCGTGCCGAAGAAGGAGAAGCCGAAGAGCTGGTTGGTCCACATGTCGAGACCGCCGAGCGCCACGCCAACAGCCGTGCCGAACTTCGACCACAGCGGCTTGACGTTGCGGACCCGCTTCAGGTCCTTGCCGATGTCGCTCGAACGCCAGTCGTTCTCGATCTCGACCACTTCGTCATTGGCGCGACCTGCGGCAATCGCTGCCGCGATCCGATCCGCCGCCATCATCCCTGACAGCACCGCATTGTGGCTGCCCTTGATGCGGGGGACGTTGACGAAGCCGGCGGAGCAGCCGATCAGCGCGCCGCCTGGGAAGGTCAGTTTCGGCACCGATTGGTAACCGCCTTCGGTGATGGCGCGAGCGCCGTAGGACAGCCGCTTGCCGCCCTCGAAGGTGCGGCGAATAGCGGGGTGAGTCTTGAAGCGCTGGAACTCCTCGAACGGAGAAAGGTAGGGGTTCTTGTAGTTCAGGTGAACCACGAAGCCGACTGCGACGAGATTGTCTTCCAGATGATACAGGAACGAGCCGCCGCCGGTCTTCATGCCGAGCGGCCAGCCGAAGGAGTGCTGGACGAGACCCTGTTTGTGGTTCTCCGGCTTGACCTGCCAGAGCTCCTTGATGCCGATGCCGAACTTTTGCGGCTGGCGCCCCTTGGAAAGACCAAACTTCCCGATTAATTGCTTGGCCAGCGAGCCGCGCACGCCTTCGCCGATCAGCACATACTTGCCTAGCAGTTCCATGCCGCGGGTGAAGTTGGGGCCGGGCTCGCCGTTCTTCTCGACGCCCATGTCGCCGGTGGCGACACCGATGACGGCGCCCTCGACGTTGTAGAGCACTTCGGTGGCGGCGAAGCCTGGATAGATCTCGACGCCCAAGGCTTCCGCGTGGCCCGCCAGCCAGCGACAGACGTTGCCGAGCGAGACGATGTAGTTGCCGTGGTTGTTCATCAGCGGCGGCATGGCAAAATTCGGAAGGCGGATCGAGCCGGCGGGGCCAAGCAGCAGGAAGTGGTCGTCTTTCACCTCGGTCTTGAAAGGGTGATCTGCCTCCTCGCGCCAATCGGGCAGCAGGCGATCGATACCGATGGGGTCGACGACCGCGCCCGAGAGGATATGCGCGCCGACTTCGGCACCCTTTTCCAGGACGACGACGGAGAGATCCGGATTGACCTGCTTCAGCCTGATCGCCGCCGAAAGGCCGGCAGGACCGCCGCCGACGATCACTACGTCGAATTCCATGCTTTCGCGTTCGGGCACATCAGTCATCGTGTTGTTCCATTAACGTGTTTCGTCATATGCTGCGTGCGCACGGACCGTTTGAAGTCTGACAGTCTTTCCGACAGCATGAACGCGAGTTCGACGGACTGGCTTGCATTGAGGCGCGGATCGCATTTGGTTTCATACATAAGCGGCAAATCCTCGTGTGAAAGCGCGTGCGCTCCGCCAAGGCACTCGGTGACGTCGCGGCTCGTCATTTCGATGTGAACGCCGCCAGGATATGTTCCTTCGGCCTCGTGAATATCGAAAAAGGATCCGATCTCGCCCACGACGCGGTCGAACGCGCGTGTCTTGTAGCCGCCGGCCTCGATGGTGTTACCGTGCATCGGATCACAGGACCAAACGACCTCACGGCCTTCGCGCCGTACATGTTTTACGAGCTCGGGCAGTCGATCCTCGATGCGGTCCGTGCCCATTCTGGCGATGAGGACGATACGGCCGGGCTCGTTCAGCGGATTCAGTATGTCGAGGAGACGGATCAGTTCGTCGGCGCTGATCGAGGGGCCGCACTTCAACCCGATCGGATTTTGAACTCCCCGACAAAACTCGACATGTGCATGGTCGAGCTGTCGTGTTCGGTCTCCGATCCAAAGCATATGACCGGAGGTCGCGTACCAGTTGCCCGAAGTGGAGTCTGTCCTTGTCAGCGACTGCTCGTACCCCAGGAGCAGGGCCTCGTGCGAGGTGTAGAATTCTGTACTGCGGAGAGCGGTGGCATTCTCCGCGTCGATACCGCACGCTGCCATGAATCCCAATGCTTCCGATACACGGTGGGCAAGGCTTGCGAAGCGTTCGCTGGCCGGTGTTCCGGCTACAAACTCCAACGTCCATTTGTGGATGTTTTCATAGTTTGCGAAGCCACCGGACGCAAAGGCACGCAAAAGGTTAAGGCTTGCGGCGGACTGCCTGTAAGCTGCTTCCTGTCTTTCTGGATCCGGCGTTCGCTGCTCCAGTGTGAAATCGTATCCGTTGACAATGTCGCCCCTGTAAACGGGCAGTTCAATACCTTGGCGGCGTTCGCTCGTGGAGGAACGAGGCTTTGCGAACTGGCCCGCGATGCGGCCCACCTTTACCACTGGCTTTGAGGCCCCGAAGGTGACGATAGACGCCATCTGCAGGAAGACGCGGAAGAAATCGCGGATCGTGTTGGCGCCATGATCGTCGAAGCTTTCGGCGCAGTCTCCACCCTGGAGAAGAAAGGCCTCACCTTTGCAAACCGTAGCAAGCCGCTGCCTGAGCTGACGAACTTCCCCGGCGAAAACTAGCGGCGGATAACCGGCGATGCGGTTCTCGACGGCAGCAAGGCTTTCGACGTCCGGATAGTCGGGTATCTGCTTTGCAGGTAAGCCGCGCCATGTTGCAGGTGTCCAAGTCGACATGTTCCATTCCCTCCCAAGATGCGCCGCCTTACGAGGCGACGCATCCGTCTGGTCAGCTCTACAGGCGACCCGCCAGAGCATCCTTGTAAAGCTTGCCCAGATTTTCTGCGTTCACGGCTATCGGATTTCCGCCGCAAGACGGGTCGTTTTCTGCCATCTTCGCAAGTTCGGCGATGTGTTCTTCCTTCACGCCCACAGCATCGAGAGTATGAGGGATGCCGATCTGCTCGCGGAGCGAGAGTATCCAATTGAGGACCGCGTCGAACGAGGGATTGGGGAGATTCAAATAACGGGCCAGAGCGACGATGCGATCCTCAACCGCCGAGCGGTTGAACTTCAGCACGTAAGGCATGACGATTGCGATCGTCAGGCCGTGATGAGTGTTGAGAAGCGCGCCGCATGGATGCGACAGCGAATGCATGGCGCCAAGCCCCTTCTGGAAGGCCGTGGCCCCCATGCTGGAGGCGACCATCATTTGCGAACGCGCCTCAATATTCTTGCCGTCTTGCACCGCTGTCGGAAGGTAGTTTTTCACCAGGCGGATGGATTCGAGAGCAATACCCTGAGCCATAGGGTGGTAGAAGGGGCTGCAATATGCTTCCAGGCTATGCGAAAGCGCATCCATTCCCACCGCCGCCGTAATCTTGGGAGGAAGATCGACCGTTAGGCCGGGATCTGCGATGACGACGGCAGGCATCATCTTGGGATGGAAGATAATCTTCTTCGTGTGATCGCTTTCGTCGGTGATTACCGACGCACGACCGACCTCCGAGCCTGTCCCGGACGTTGTTGGAACAGCCACCACTGGCGCCATACCCTCGGGATCGACACGAGTGAACCAATCCTCACGATCTTCAAAGTCGAACAGCGGTCGCGTCTGGCCGACCATAAGTGCGATTGCCTTCGCCGCATCCAGGCCGCTGCCTCCTCCGAAGGCGATCACGCCGTCATGGCCGCCCTTCTTGTAGATCGAGACGCCGTCTTCCACGTTCTTGCCGACTGGGTTTGCCTGAATCTCTGAAAATAGACCGCATGGAAGTCCGTCACGAGCGAGAAGGGCCAACGTGTCGGTGACGACCGGAAGCTTTGCAAGGCCGGCATCGGTGATGAAAAGAGGATTCGACATCCCCAACGAGCGGCATGTCTCGGCGAGTTCGCTGATGCGGCCGGCGCCGAACCGGATCGAGGTTGGGTAATTCCAGTTGCCACGGAGGTTTGTAGGCTCGCTCATTTTTCCATCTTTCGGGTTCGCAAGAAGAACGACTTTGAGAGGCGAAGCAGCGGTGACGAAAATCTGCGCGTTGCAGGCGGTTTAAAGCCGCCGAGCATTCCGTTCCCACCGCTTTCTTGATGTGGATTTACGTTTCGAAAGCCTCGTCTGTCAACACAAAACCACGGAAAGTGATCAATTATCGTTGGATATTGTTGCTTTTAGTCGTTCTTGGTGTAACAAGTTTGCCCGTCATCGGATCGGCAAATAAGAATCTGGGAACTGAAAACATGGCCAAGGACGACCTGCAGGGAGCAGTCGAACGAATTGAATCCCTGAAAATATGGAATGGCAACATCGACGTCAGCCCCCTTGCGGGAGGGCTTACCAATAGGAACTATCGCGTGGTGGACGGCCCCGACACCTACGTTGTCAGGTTCGGCGACGACATTCCGGTGCATGGAGTGATGCGATTCAACGAGGCGGCGGCGGCGACCGCTGCCTATCATGCTGGTGTCTCGCCGGAAGTCGTGCACGCCGTGCCGGGCATGATGGTGAGCCGCTTCGTTACAGGAGCGACTCTCACTCCTTCGGATGTCCGCAACAGCGGGCGGATCGAGCGTATCGTCGGACTGATAAAACAGTACCACACGGGCATCGGCGACCATTACACCGGTCCGGTTCTGGCATTCTGGGTTTTCCAGGTCGTGCGGTCCTACATTGCGCGCCTTAGACGGGAAGGCAGCCGACTGGTGCCACGACTCGAGAAGCTTGCTGCTCACTGCCGAATGCTCGAGTCGTCAGTCGGGCCTGTCGACATTGTGTTTAGCCACAACGACCTGCTTGCGGCGAACTTCATCGACGACGGGAAGCGGCTTTGGGTCCTTGACTGGGACTATGCGGGATTGAACACCCCACTCTTCGATCTCGCCAACTTGTCCTCGAACAACGAATTCGATGCGTCGCAGGACGTGCTCATGCTTGAAACATACTATGGCGAGAAGCCGGACGGGGCGCGGGTGAGGGCGCTTCATGCCATGAAGTGCGCGTCGTTGCTCCGTGAGGCGCTGTGGAGCGCGATCTCGGAGCATCACTCCGAAATATCGTTCGACTACGAAACCTATACCGAGGACTACCTACAGCGCCTTGAAAAAGCGATGGCGAGACTTTCGGCTTAGGTAGAGAAGTCGGATGGCGGCGCTCGCGGGTAATCCCGCGAGCGCTTTTTTGTTAGCGCGCTAGCGCCTTGAGCGCTTCATCGTGCAGCCAGGGACTTGCTGCCGCGACCACGTGTTCTCCGGAATCAACTGTAAGAGGCTTGCCATCCCAATCGGTAATGCGGCCGCCCGCGTTTTCAATTACCGGAACCAAGGCGAGAAAGTCGTATGGCATGAGCGACGCCTCGACCACCAGGTCGCAGAATCCGGACGCCAGCAGAGCGTACTGGTAGCAATCCCCGCCAAAGCGCCGGATAGCAGCCAACCGGCTCATTCGATCGTACCGCTCCCAATCTTCCGCCGAAGGGAAGAAATCAGGCGATGAGGTGTAGACTCTGGCATCCGCCAGAACCTTGCAGTTGCTTACGACTGCTGGATCGCCGTTGAGCGTTGTCCCGCCCTTTTTGCCGACCCACCGTTCGCCCAGCGCTGGCATTTCGATTACACCGACCGATGGCTCTCCATTTTGCAGAAGCGCGATAAGTGCGCCGAATAACGGCATTCCCGTCAGGAAGCTCTTGGTGCCGTCTATCGGATCCAAAACCCACAGCTCCTTGCCGCCTTCCGTTTTGCCAGTTTCTTCGCCAAAAACGCCATGCGTTGGATAGCGCCGCTCGATTGCTTCCCTCATGGCGCGCTCGATCGCCTTGTCCGCGATAGTCACTGGGCTTTCATCCTCCTTGCGTTCGAACTTCACCGTCTTCCTGAAGTGCTGAAGTGCCAGCGAACGGGCGAGATCCGCCAATTCCTCCGCGAATTCCGAATAGTCTTCCATTCCGTTTGAAAGCATTGCCGTCTCCATTGTGCTTATTGTGGGTTTGTACAAAGGTTTGCCTACATAAACCACGTATATGCACAATTGTCGCTCAAAAAATGTGGATACATGTTGACTTTCCAACCGTAACGGGGCACCAATCTCCACAAGATGTTGCACGACTTAGCGCTGCATCCGTACAAGAAAGCCATATGCGCAACGCGCGAGAGACGGGGGAACCCAAATGACGAATTTTCCAACGCAGGCCAGAGCCGTCATCATTGGCGGCGGTATCATCGGCACGTCGACGGCGTATCATCTGGCCAAGCTTGGCTGGACTGACGTGGTGCTCCTGGAGCGCAAGAAGCTGACATCGGGCAGCACGTGGCATGCGGCAGGTCTGGTTGGCCAGCTTCGCTCGAGCGCCAACATCACGCAGTTGCTTGGCGAGTCCGTCAAGCTTTACAAGACCCTGGAAGCCGAGACCGGACTGGCGACCGGCTGGAAAATGAACGGTGGCCTACGCCTTGCATGTAATGAAGAGCGCTGGACGGAAGTAAAACGTCAGGCAACCACCGCGCGGTCGTTCGGCCTGGAAATGCATCTGCTCACCCCGAAGGAAGCGCAGGACCTTTGGCCTCTGATGGACATCTCCGACGTCATCGGCGCAGCGTTCCTGCCGACCGACGGTCAGGCAAGCCCATCTGATATCACCCAGTCGCTCGCCAAGGGCGCGCGCAGCAACGGCGCCCGGATCATCGAAGACACCGACGTGACTGAGATCGTTGTGGAAAAGGGGCGGGTGAAGGCGGTCGTTACGAACCGCGGCCGGATCGAGTGCGAGTATGTAATCAACTGCGCCGGCCAGTGGGCGCGCGAGGTTGGCAAACTCGCAGGCGTTAATGTTCCTCTGGTGTCGGTCGAGCATCAGTACATGGTTACAGAGCGCATTGAAGGGGTCGCATCAAATCTCCCGACGCTACGCGACCCCGATCGCCTTACCTACTACAAGGAGGAGGTCGGCGGGCTTGTCATGGGCGGTTACGAGCCCAATCCGATCCCGTGGGCCGTCAAGGGGCTGCCGCGCAACTTCGAGTTCCAGCTTCTTGAGTCCAACTTTGGCCATTTCGAGCAGCTCATGGAGCTCGCGCTCGGACGCGTTCCGGCGCTCGAGACGGCAGGCGTCAAGCAGCTTATCAACGGGCCCGAAAGCTTCACTCCGGACGGCAACTTCATCCTGGGCGAGGCGCCCGAGGTGGATGGATTCTTCGTTGGCGCAGGCTTTAACGCTTTCGGCATCGCCTCCGGCGGTGGAGCGGGGAAGGTGCTTGCGGATTGGGTCGCCGGCGGCGAGCCTCCTTACGACTTGTGGCCGGTCGATATTCGCCGGTTCGGCCGCAATGCCCAGGATATTGGCTGGGTTCGCGAGAGAACGCTCGAAGCCTACGGCAAGCACTACACGATCGCCTGGCCGAACGAAGAGCACAAAAGCGGGCGTCCAGCTCGCCGCTCTCCTCTCTACGATCGCCTCAAGTCGCAGGGCGCTTGCTTCGGAGAGAAGCTCGGCTGGGAGCGCCCGAACTGGTTCGCGCAAGAGGGTGAAGAGCCAGTCGACCAGCACACGTTCCAGCGTCCGAACTGGTTCGGCGCGGTGGGCCGCGAGCACAGGGCGACCCGCGAATCCGTCGCCGTCTTCGATCAGAGCTCGTTCTCGAAGTTTCTCATGGTCGGCAAGGACGCCGAGGAGGCGCTCTCCTGGATCTGCGCCAACGACGTCGCCAAGCCGGTCGGCAGCTTGATCTACACCCAGATGCTCAACAGCAAGGGTGGCATCGAGTGCGACCTGACTATCGGGCGCATTGCCGAGAACCAATTCTACATCGTCACCGGCACCGGCTTCGCGACCCACGACTTCGACTGGATCCGTCGTCATATTCCAAAGGGCTTGGACGCGAACCTGATCGACGTGACGTCTGGCTACGCCGTTCTCAGCCTAATGGGGCCGAACGCCCGTAAGGTCATCGAGAAGCTGACGGAGGATGACGTTTCGCATGCCGGCTTCCCCTTCGGCAAGGTCCGAACGATCCATGTGGCGGGTGCTCCGCTGATGGCGCTTCGCGTCACCTACGTCGGCGAACTGGGTTGGGAGTTTCACTTCCCGGTCGAATTCGGGGCGACGGTCTACGACGCGATCATGCAAGCCGGCGCCGAATTCAACATCATCAACGGCGGCTATCGCTCAATCGAGAGCATGCGTCTCGAAAAGGGCTATCGCGCTTGGGGGTCGGACATCGGTCCGGACTACACGCCTCTCGAGGCGGGTCTCGGCTGGGCCGTGAAGCTGAAGAAGAACACTCCGTTTCTTGGACGCGAGGCGCTCGAAAAGCAGCGTGACGGCAAGCTCAAGCGTATCCTGGCAACCTTCACCGTCGACGATCCCAAGGTCATCTTGCTTGGCCGCGAGACGGTCTACCGTAATGGTGAGCGTGTCGGCTGGCTGAGCAGCGGCGGCTTTGGGCACACGATCGGAAAGTCGATCGGCATGGGTTATGTCCGCCAGCCGCAGACGGGTCTCGACGAAGAGTTTGTGAAAACGGGTTCCTACGAGCTCGAGGTGGCGGGGGAACGGGTGAAATGCTCGGTCCATCTGGAACCGCTCTTCGATCCGCGCATGGAACGCATCAAGGTGTAATTCCGTCTTCTCACCATTGCCAGCGGGACCTGCCCCCTGCAGGTGGCGCGAGGCGACCACCGGTGTCTGGCCGCGACACCGGTGGTCTTTTCACAGGCCTATTCACCATATGCTGCAAGACGACGACTTTGCTTACTTCCAATCTCTCATGGCTGATTTCGCAGAGTTCGGCTCGACCCCTCGCGGCGGCGTCTGTCGATTGGCGGGATCTGATGCCGACCGTGAGGCCAGGGATTTCCTGGCCGCGAGGTTCAGGGTCGACCTGGGGGTGGAACCGATCATCGACGGGATTGGCAACATGCTGGGCATCGTCAAAACCGCGCCGGGAGCGGAGACCGTCGTTCTCGCCGGGTCGCATCTCGACAGCCAGGTCACGGGCGGTCGCTTCGATGGAACCTATGGTGTCGCGGCGGCGATGACCGCGGTCCGAGCGCTGCTTCGCAACGCTCACGGCATATCCTTCCGGCACAATATCGCGGTCGCGAATTGGACCAACGAAGAGGGTGCAAGATTTCAGCCCAGCTTACTAGGAAGTTCGGTCTTTGCCGGCAAGATAACGATGATCGATGCATTGAGGATCCGCGACGACGCCGGATGTTCCGTAGCAGAGGCGTTGGATCGAATTGGATATCTCGGACGGGGCCGGATGTCGCTCAGACCAGTCCGAGCACTCGAACTTCATATCGAACAGGGCGACGTTCTCGAACGGGCGGGCAGGCTTGTCGCGGTTGTCGACGGTGCTTGGGCCGCAAGGAAGACTACCCTGGAGTTCATCGGCGAAGCCGCCCATACTGGACCGACCCCAAACCGTCGGCGCCGCGACGCTCTCAGGGCGGCCGCGCGATGCATCACCGAGTTTCATGAGCTGTGCGGCGGCGAAAGTGAAATACATTCTTCCGCCGCCTCAATTCGGGTCTTCCCAAACTCACCCAACGTCATTCCATCGTTGGCGGCCGTCACGTTCGAGATCCGAATGAGAGAGGCGCCGGCCTGCAACGATTTGGGCGACCGTTTCATTGCTGCAGCATCCGAGTTGTGTTTGCCGCTTGGTGTAGAATTGAAAGTGGCAGGCGACAATCTCCGCCCACCAGTTGGCCTGTGCCCGGATGGTGTTAAGTTCGCAAAGAGTGCCGCCGCCGATCTGGGGATGCGTCTTCCTGTTATGAAGACCGTAGCCGGTCATGACGCGCTTGCCCTCCAGCACAGCGTGCCCTCGACACTTCTCTTCGTGCAGACGCGCGACGGCTTAAGTCACAACGAGGCCGAAGACGCCAGCCCCGAATCCGTGAGGGCAGGGCTCAAGGTTTTCTATCAGACCCTGAGGGGCTTCGTGGCATGAATGGTCAGCTTGCCTTTTCGGTGAGGTGGTCTGCGGCGGTGAGCAGACGCACCTCCGCCTCGCGGCACTTTCGTTGAAACTCAACAGGAGGCAAGTCGTCGCATACGATCGTATCGACGACAGAAAGCTCACATACCTTGACGGGAGCGGCCCTGCCGAACTTGCTGTGGTCCGCGATAACCCAGGTCTCCTGTGCCTGTTTCATCGCTGCACGGCTGAATTCAGCCTCGAATAAATGAAAATCTACGAGTTCCCCGCGATTATTGATGCCCCCGACGGAAATGAACGCGTAACGGACCTCGAACTGCTGGACGAACTCGATCGTTGACGGTCCAAAGGCTGAAGCGTCGTCGCCGCTCAGTTCTCCGCCCGTGATAAACACCCTGTTTCCGTTACGCGAAGCAAGGCGGCAGGCAATCTCCGCAGAGTTGGTAACGACGGTCAGGTTGGAATGATGAGACAGGGCTTCGGCGACGTAGGTGGTGGTGGTTCCGTTGTCGAGGATGAGGCTGTCGCCATCCTTAACGACTTCGGCGATCATTCCTGCGACGCTACGCTTCGCGTCCTTGTTGACTTGCATTCGACGCTGGAATGGCGGTTCGTCGACGTGATCGGGGTCCATGATGCCACCATGAAACCTAATGAGGCTTCCACTGTCGATCAGCGGCTTGATATTGCGCCGAATGGTCTCGGTCGATACGTGAAGCTTGTCTGCGAGCTCCGAAATGCTGTAGCTCCCGACATCGCGTACGGCCTGCAAGATATCCGTCTGTCGTTTGAATGACATTACTATGTCCCTTTGAAGGTCGGACCGTGAAAACCACAATCGCTTGAGTCGATATTTCATGGTTCTTTGTGGGATTGCAAGGATCCGAATCCCACATTTTGTTCGCTATTGCACAAAAGTCACGCATTTTGAGCATTTATTAGTATCAGCCTGATGAATGCCCCCTCAAGGCGGCCTTAAGGGCTGTGGGAAATGTTGGATTTTGGGTATGTATTCAACTGAGATAATGTGGGCAATTCAGCCAAAGATAGTCTTATTCGCAACAAATAACCACAAAAATCGGCATGTGGTGGCAACAAGATGTCGCAGATATGACTGCGATTGACCCTGACCTGACGTTAGGATTGCCCCGAATTGAACAGATTGGATCAGGCTAATGACCGAAGAATTGAAAACGCAGAGGCTTCAAGCGATCGCCCTGACCGAGAATGGCGCTCCGGCCGCGCCTTCCAATCCGTTTTTCGGCGTCGGGCCGATCACAGACGCGACGACGGACGAGCTCGACGCGCGTCTGCGTAGGCTTGAATTTGATCATTGGCTCGAGGCGAACTACCGCAAGTTCGACGACATGGGGCACGAGATCGGCGGCTTTACCACCTCGGAGATGAGCCGGAGCATGCATCGCGGCTACCCGGCCGACAAGGTGCTGGTCGACATGATGCGCACCATCCATCGGTATTTTGAGTTCCCCAAGCAAAATCGGCTCGCGGTTGGTCTTGGCGGCGGCCATAGCGGCTTCACCGTGTCCGTGCAGCACCTTCTGAACGCCAACGACCCGAACCAGCGGGTCTACATGGACACCCCGCGTCCAGAAAGTGATCTCGCTGGTGGTGCGGGCTTTTTCCGCCAGTCTTGGGCAACGCAGGTTATCGAGATGCATCGGTTCGCCAAAGCCGGCGACGAAACCCGTCTGCATTTTGCTACGACCGAGGGCGCGATCCCAACCGCAAACGAACTCGAACAGCTCGGTATATCCATCTTCATCGGAGTTGGTCACGAAACGACTGGAGCGAACGCCTACAAGACCGAGGAAATCGTCGAGCTTCTCAAGTGGCTCGATGGCGACCCGCAAAACCGGCATGCGGTCTTCGACGCGACGTCGATGCTCGGTGCGATGCCGTGGGGCCACAGTCTAGTGCGCGCCGCGGTCGCGAAATGCTGCCTGTTCATGCCCTTCCAGAAAGCCATCGGCGGAATCTCCGGCTACTTCGTGAACTCGTTCACTCCGTCGGCTTTGAGCCTTATCGAGCAGAACCAGCAAAACCCGTCCTGGGCAATTCCCCGCCAGCTCAAGATCGCTCCGCCAATCGACGCCAAGCAACCATTGAGCGCCAAGCGCTCTGTCGATGTGGGCCCTTTCTACGACGCGACCGAGGACAAGATGCTAGGGGGTGTCATCAACACATTCAGCACGCTCGCGTTCGCGGAAACGACATTCAATCTGCTTCAGATGGAGGCGGCGATTGGACCGGTCGCCGAGCTCAATCGGCGCTCGGCGGAAAACCGGGATGTCGTTGATCGTTGGGTGGAAAATAACAGCCTTCTGTCGCTTGTGGTTCCCGACAAGGATCGCCGCGGCGCTGCAGTGACCTTGCTGAAGGTAAACGACGCTGGCGTAACCGATCCGGCGATGCACGCGAGGATCATTGCAAAGTCCAAGCAGCTACTCGGCTATGAAGGACTAACTCATCCAAATGGCGAGTACGAAAAGGGCCTAGACGCAGCGCGTTACGTCAATGCGTTTCCTGGAACGCCAGGGGATTACCGGGCGTGGGTCGGCGGCATTCGCGAGCCGTCCGACGTCGTCGCGCTGCTGGAAAACCTCAGCTACGCCTATCTTCGCGCGAAGATCGTCGTCCTCGAGGAGGAACTTCATGCGAAGGGCGTCAATTTCGCAACCAGCAACGCGGGAGCCTCCGAGGACAGCACTGGAGAAACGTACACCGTTCTCGTCGTTGATCCGGTCGGATTGCGCCTGCGGCCAGATGGAACACAGGACTATAGCGAGGCCGCGGCTTATATCGCGGAAAAGGGCGGCCAGCTCCATGCCGGTCCGCTCGACGAGGGGACGGAGCTCGAAAGCGGAAAGACGCATTTCTTCTATCAGCCGCACCTTAGCACTGCCGACGAAATTCTGGCGCAGACTGCCGATGGCCGCTATGATGCGGTGGTCGCCGCAGCGACTTTCATTCCCGCGGAGTCGAAATTTCGCCTGGGTGGCGTCCGCATCGGCGCCGGTACAGGGAACATGGCTTCGAATTCGTGGGGTGGCCCGAACGGCGACGGCGGCGAGGCAGCCCTCATGAACACGCCGGGCATCAACAGCCGCGCCACCGCTCAGATGGCAATGAAGGCCCTATTGAAGGTAATGCCAGACCTTCCAGTGGACGAACTGCACGCGCGGGTCTCTTCGGGCGACTTCGATACCGGAAAAAACCTCGCCGAATATCCCACCGAGAAGCTCGAAGGCAAACGCGTCGCCATTCTCGGCTATGGTAACATTGGCCGGGAATTCGCCAAGCTCGCGAAGGCGTTCCACATGAACGTCGTCGTTTATGCTCGGTCGACCCATAGGGCCAATGTCGTGGCAGAAGGATATGAATTTGCAGAGACCGTGATCGAAGCGGCGAAAGGCGCTGACGTGTTGTCGGTACATCTTGGTCTGGGGCGCAAGGACGAGGTCACTGGCCGGTTCTCCAACTTCGACGTAGTCGATGCCAAAGTCCTGAACGCGCTCAATGACCGAGCCGTGCTCATCAACTACGATCGCGGCGAACTTGTGGATGTCGTCGCCCTCGAACAAGCGCTGTCGGTCGGAAAGGTTCGGCATGCGGCGATAGACGCCGATATCTTCCAGGGAGACGCCGGCCCAACAGGACCGCTCAAGCCATACCTGCCGCTCCTCGAGAAGCATGGATCCAAGCTGGAGCTACTTCCACACGCTGCCGCCGACACCGATCACCCGACCAGAGTGGCAGGCGCCAAGCAGGCGGTCGATCAAATTCTCGCTCTCCTGCACCGCAAGACGGTGGTCAACCGCAAGGGGGATCTTCCCGCAGGATATGTCTGTGGAGGCACCCAAAAGCCCAACGGAGTTGGTACCGTTTCCGGAGAGGACCTTCTTTCGGTCGCGCAACATGATGGTCTTATCGGAGAGCTTCGCGAAGTTTCCGAACGCATCAGTTCCATCATAGGCGCGCTCGACGCCGTGTCGGGTGAGCATGCCACCACTGCAATCGTTCAGCGCTACGTCGGATTGTTAACTCAGACCGCTATGCGCCAGAACAATCTCCTTCGCGCCGCGGGCCTTCTCGCGCCATCGGCATAGATGGCATTGCGGCTCCCCAAAATGGGGGGCCGGCTTGCTTTCAAGTTCGAGACGGGTCAGCTACGGTGTTCAGTACACATTGAGACGCTGTCGTGACCCGAACCGCCAATCCCACTGCGATAAGCAAACAAATCAAGAGTAGCCGCTGGGGCCCGACAGGCGTGATCCTGTCGGGCCTCTATGCGTTAGCACTTTGCCTCAACGAGCTGGGAGACATGCTCGCGGGGGTTTTCGCGCCGCTAGCGTTTCTTTGGCTTTTTTCCCGACGATGATCCAAGGCCAGGAGCTTCAGCATTCCCGCAGGGTGATGAGCGAACAGGTGGGAGCGGCGGCGCGCCAGGCAGATGCCGCGCACGAGCAGGTTCTGTTTCTCGAACGACAGATGCAGGCAATGCAACTGCAGAATGAGATCGCCAGACATTCAGCAGGCGCGAACTACCAGTTCGCCTTGTTTGACAAGCGGGTCGCGATTTACGGCCTGCTCGACGCGATCGGATTCAAAATCATCAGCGACGGCACGGTCACCACGGTAACCCATCGTGACGTGATCAGGACGGTACAGGCGGCGAAATGGATCTTCGACGAAGCGGTACGCGAGTGGCTGAGCGAAATAGCAAACCGTTCGTTCGAAGGTCTGAGGGCGCAGGGCAGGGTAGATCGCCTAAACGAAAACATGCTAGCAAGGGCCTGACGGCGGAGGACGACGCCAGGCACGTGCAGCTTGTCGAACGGGTGGAAGAGATCAGTGACTGGCTGGAAAAGGAGCTTCAACCACAGTCGATCGATGCCCGGTTAGGTCACTTTCTCTCACTACCGGCTGCCATCGGACCTAATAGTGCTCCCGGAGGTGGAACTTGAGCTAACGTCGAAGAGACGCCGCCCTCACCGTATTTGCCATAAGCATCGCTATTGTCATGGGTCCAACGCCGCCGGGGACTGGCGTAATCGCTCCGGCGACCTTGGAGCAATCTTCGAAGTCGACGTCTCCAGTCATCCGGTTCTTCCCATCCGCTTCCACGATGCGATTGATCCCCACGTCGATGATCGTTGCACCCGGCTTGATCCACTCCGCTTTAACCATTCGAGTCGAGCCTACGGCGGCGACAACGATATCCGCGTTGCGAGTGAGCGATGCGATGTCCTTCGTGCGGGAGTGTGCAGTGGTCACTGTGGCGTTGGAAGCCAGGAGAAGCGTTGCCATCGGTTTTCCGAACAGGTTCGACCGACCGATGACCACGGCCTGAAGGCCTGATAAGTCGGGTCCGTGCATCTGCCTGACCAACGCCATGGCTCCGGCAGGAGTGCACGGGACCAGTCCGGTGTCGAGATCGCCCGTCGCGATCTTTCCCGCGTTGACGACGTTGAGGCCATCCACGTCCTTGGACGGATCGATGGATTGAATGATGGGGTCGGACTTCAGGTGGCGCGGAAGCGGCAACTGGACCAAAATGCCGTCGATCGAGGGGTCGCCGTTCAATCGCGCGACGAGTTGGGCGAGTTCTTCCTGTGACGTTTCGGCGGGCAATGTGGCCTGAACCGAATGAAATCCACATTCCTTGGCCATACGGGATTTGGCGGCCACATATGCGTGGCTCGCCGGGTCGTCCCCGACGATAACGACCGCGAGACCTGGTTTCCTACCAGTTGCTACAAGACCGGCGCTCAATCGCTTGACTTCCTCGACGACGATTGCAGCGGCGGCCTTCCCGTCAATGATCGTCGCCATGTTCAACCCATCCTTTCAGACACGTAAGAGCCTGGGCTTGCAGGGAAGACGATCGTCTTGTTGCCGTTCATGAAAACGCGGTGATGAATATGCGCGTGGATCGCGCGTGCAAGGACCTGGCTTTCGACGTCGCGACCGATGGAAACGTAGTCGGCGGAGGACTGGGCGTGGGTGATACGCGCAACATCCTGCTCGATGATCGGTCCTTCGTCGAGGTGTTCTGTGACATAGTGGGCAGTCGCGCCGATCAGCTTGACGCCGCGCTCGAAGGCTTGCTTGTAGGGATTGGCACCCTTGAAGGACGGAAGGAAGGAATGGTGGATGTTGATGATGCGGCCTGACATCTTCTTGCACACCTCGTCGGACAGCACCTGCATGTATCGGGCGAGCACAATCAGCTCCGCACCGGAAGTCTCCACGATTTCCATGAGACTAGCCTCGGCACGAGGCTTGTTCTCCTTCGTCACTACGACATGATAGAAAGGTATGTCGTGGTTCACGACCACCTTCTGGTAGTCGAAATGGTTCGACACCACGCCTACGATGTCGATCGGAAGGGCGCCAATCTTCCAGCGATAAAGCAAGTCGTTCAGGCAGTGGCCGAACCGAGAGACCATCAGGAGCACCTTCGTGCGCCGACCGGCGTCGTGGAGTTCGTACGACATGTCTCCTTCGGACGCGAGCGCCGCCAAATCGCTGACGATCTTCTCGTCCGCGCCGGTCGTCGACGTGAAGCTCACCCGCATGAAAGACTTGTCGCATTCGCGGTCGACGAACTGCGATGTATCGATGATTTCGCTGTTCGCGCCGGCTAGGATGGCCGTAATCTTCGATATGATGCCAACGTTAGCGTCGCTCGTGACGTTTAGCACGTAGTTTGTCATTTCGTTCACCTCCATATTGGTTTTTTTAGCGCGACAGCGGCCGTTTGCTCGGCCCCTGTAGTAGATGTCAGCACTCGGGAAGGTTTACCGCCAAACCTCCCAGGCTGGTTTCCTTGAACTTGGAATTCATTTCTTCGCCGGTCTGCCGCATCGCGCGGATGCAGTTGTCGAGGGGCATGAAGTGCGTTCCGTCGCCGCGAAGGGCCAGCGACGCGGCCGAAACGGCTTTCATCGCGCCCATTCCGTTCCGCTCGATGCAAGGAACCTGTACGAGGCCTGCGACGGGATCGCAGGTGAGGCCGAGATGATGTTCAAGAGCTATCTCGGCAGCGTTCTCGACCTGCGCGGGGGTGCCGCCCAGCACGGCGCATAGGCCCGCTGCAGCCATCGCCGCAGCGGACCCGACCTCGCCTTGACAGCCGGCCTCGGCGCCAGAAATCGATGCGTTATGCTTGATCAGTCCGCCGATGGCCGCCGCAGTCAGCAGGAACTCGTGAATCTTTTGGCGATCGTCGCCGCCACAATGGCTAATGAAGTATTTCAACACGGCTGGCACGACGCCGGCCGCGCCGTTCGTGGGCGCGGTCACCACTCGTCCGCCTCCAGCGTTTTCCTCGTTAACCGCCATCGCATAGACGCTCAGCCAGTCCGCTACCACGTGTGGATGAGCCTGGTTGGAGCCGCGTTCGCTCAACAACTGGCGATAAATGGCACTGGCGCGACGCTTTACCTTGAGACCTCCGGGCAATTCGCCGCTGGTGCGCAATCCTCTTTCGATGCAGTCATCCATGACGCGCCAAAGGCGGTCGAGCCCGTCGTCGAGATCCCTGGCTGTGGCCGAGACCAGCTCGTTCGCACGTTTCATCTGAGCGACGGAAATGCCTGCAATGCTTGCCATCGCTAGCATGGAAGCCGCTGAGTGGAAGGGAAAGGGGCGGTCGCTGGCAGCCAAAGACTCCTTAGTCGTTAACGCCTTTTCGGACGCGGTGACCACGAACCCCCCGCCGATGGAATAGTAGGTTTCTGAAAAGATCGTTTCACCCGCGCGACCGCACAAGTCGAACGTGAGCCCGTTCGCATGGCCGGGAAGCGGATCGCCGTAGTCGAATACCACATCCGTCTCCGGATCAAATGTGATCGGCGGAAGACCGGGCGATCGCAGGGTCTTACCGTCCTGAAGGTCCTCAAGGAGAAATCCGGCTTCGTCGATATCCAGGTCGGCGGGTAGCAAGCCGAGCAAGCCAAGTGCCACTGCGCGATCGGTGGCGTGTCCACGGCCGGTAAACGCGAGCGATCCGTAAAGCTTCACGCGAATACGAGTTCCAAACGGCACTTTCTGGTCGCGGATCGCGGCTAGAAATCGCACGGCGGCGGTCATCGGACCCATCGTGTGGGAAGAAGAGGGACCAACACCGATCTTGAAAACGTCGAAAACGCTTAGAAACATGGACTATCGCCCCAACCCATGGCCGGTTGCGCTACAAATCCGGCCATGGTTTCGCACCTTCCCACTAACCGTAGATCGGGAAGCGTTCACAGAGTACCTGCACTTCCTTCAAGACAGCCTGTTCAACCGTCGGGTCGCCTTCGCTCCCCTTCGTCGCAAGCGCTTCTATGACCTGAAGGATGAGTTCGCCGACTTTCTTGAACTCAGCGACCTTGAAGCCGCGGGTCGTCCCGGCTGACGTCCCAAGCCTCACGCCCGAGGTGATCGCCGGCTTCTCCGGGTCGAACGGAATGGCGTTTTTGTTGCAGGTGAGCCCGGCCCGCTCAAGCGCGTATTCCGCATCACGGCCCTTCACGCCCTTCGGTCTCAGGTCCACGAGTACCATGTGGCAATCCGTTCCGCCGGAGACGATATCGAGTCCACCGGCGACCAGGACTTCGCTCAGCGCTCGGGCGTTGTCGACGACGTCCTTGGCGTATTCACGGAACTCCGGCTGCAGTGCCTCGCCGAACGCTACCGCCTTTGCAGCGATCACATGCATCAACGGACCGCCTTGGTTTCCAGGGAAGACCGCCGAGTTGATCTTTTTCGCGAGTGCCTCGTCATTGGTCAGGATCATGCCGCCACGCGGACCACGCAACGTCTTGTGCGTCGTCGTCGTGACGATGTGCGCGTGGGGCAGCGGATCCGGATAGACACCGGCAGCGATGAGGCCCGCATAGTGCGCCATGTCCACCATCAGGTATGCGCCAACTTCATCCGCAATTGTGCGGAACGCGGCGAAGTCGATGGCGCGCGGGTACGCGGAGGCGCCGGCGACGATCAGCTTGGGCCTGGTTTCGAGCGCACGCGCACGAAGGCTTTCGTAATCGATCTGCTGATCAGTTTCACGAACCTCGTAGCTGACGATGTCGAACCATTTTCCAGACATCGTTACGGGCGAGCCGTGCGTCAGATGTCCCCCGTGGGCGAGCGACATCCCCATTACGCGATCACCAGGTGTCAGGAGAGCTAGGAAGACCGCCTGGTTGGCCTGGGCGCCGGAGTGAGGCTGGACGTTCACGAACGAGGCGCCGAAGAGTTCCTTTGCACGGTCGATCGCGAGGGTCTCTACCTCGTCTACGAATTCGCAACCGCCGTAGTAGCGCTTGCCGGGATAGCCTTCGGCGTACTTATTGGTGAGCACCGATCCCTGTGCGGCGAGGACGTTAGGCGAGACGATGTTCTCCGACGCAATCAGTTCAATCTGAAAACGCTGGCGGTCGAGTTCGCGTGCGACTGCAGCCGCAACGGCGCTGTCGCCGATCTCGGACTTGGGAAGTATCTGAAGCATGTTGTCTCCTTCAGGACGTGTTGTGGTTGTTCCCTGGCGCGGACGTGAGGGAAGAATTCTATTCAGTGTTTAGCCGGAAATGATGCGACTTCGGACGCGTCAGATGATCGAACCCGAGCACGCTCAGGGTTACGCCACGACCGCTGTCTTTCACTCCCGTCCAAGCAAGCGAAGGATCGAGATGGTCGCAGCGGTTCAGGAACACGGTGCCGGTCTCGATCTTGTCAGCCAGGTCTTCGGCCGCCGCAACGTCGCTCGTCCAGATCGATGCCGTGAGGCCGAAGTCGCTATCGTTCATGAGATTGACAGCCTCTTCGTCGGTTCCCACGCGCATGATGCCAACGACAGGTCCAAAGGTTTCCTCTGTCATGAGGCGCATGCCGTGGTCGACATTGGAAAGGATTCGAGGCGACACGAAAGCGCTCTCAGGGCGATCCTTCTCGAAGGTCGTAATGGGAACGAGATCCTTCGCGCCCTTGGCAATAGCGTCATCGACCTGTCCGCGAATGAACTTGGCGGCGGAAGCGCTGACAACAGGCCCGAGATTTGTGCTCGGATCCATGGGGTCGCCCAGCCTGTATTCCTTCGCGATTTCCACCGCGCGTTCCACGAACTTGTCGTAGACGCTTGCGTGAACGTAGATTCGTTCGATCCCGCAGCACGACTGGCCGCTGTTGAAGAACGCGCCGTCGACCAGATTCTCCGCTGCAAACGCGATGTCGGCGTCAGCGCGGACGTATGCTGGGTCCTTGCCTCCGAGTTCAAGGCCCACGCTGATGAACCTTTCGGCCGCTGCTTTCTGGACGAGGTGGCCAGTGCGAACCGAACCGGTAAAGGCAACATGGTTGATCCGTCGATCACCGACGATGCGCTCCGCGTCGGCGTGGTCAACCACCAGCGCCTGAAACACGTTTTTCGGAAGACCGGCGCTTTCGAACGCCTTGGCGAAAGCGTCGCCGCAGAGAGGCGTCTGGGCCGCATGCTTGAGGACGACCGCGTTGCCTGCCAAGATTGCAGGAACGATCGTGTTGATTGCGGTGAGAAGAGGATAGTTCCAAGGTGCAATCACGTAAACGACACCGACGGGAGCGCGCCGGATGAATCGGTCAAAGCCGTCGCGCGCCTTTGGGCGGACGTCGGCGAGCCCTTCAGGTGCGAGCTCGATCATGGTACGCGCGCGATCCACGCAACCACGTACTTCACCTGGCGTTTGGGAAATAGGACGGCCCATCTGACGCGTGATGTCGAGCGCTATTTCTTCCTGATGATCGAGCAGATACTGGGCGAACCTCTCGCAGATCTCAACTCGTTCAGCTAGAGTTGTAGCCTTCCACGATTTTTGCGCCCAAACGGCAGCGTCCAAGACAGCGTTGATTTCCTGCGAGGCAGCATATTTTCGTTCGACGACGACTGTCCCGTCGACAGGGGAAATAGTGCGCTGGGTATCGGTCATTTCATGGTCCTCAGATAATTTCGAAGTAGCGGGAAAGCTCCCAGTCGGTGACTTGCTTCCGGAACTCGCGGTCTTCCCAGTCGCGGGTTGCTGCATAATGCTCGACGAAAGTCTTTCCAAAGATCTCCTTCGCCTCCTCGGAATTGTTGAGCGCCGCAGCCGCGTCGGTCAGCGTCCGCGGGAGTTGCTGATGCTCCGGGGTGGGGATCTGGTATGCGTTGCCCGAAAGCTCCGTCTCCGGCTTGATGCGGTTTTCGATGCCCCAGAGGCCTGCGCCAAGTGCGGCCGCCAACGTCAGATACGAATTGGTGTCCGCGCCGGGAATTCTGAATTCGACGCGCTGCGACTTCGAGCTTCCGGTGATCGCGCGAATTGCGACGGTCCGGTTGTCCACGCCCCAGGTCGCCGCCGTCGGAGCCCAGTACCCCGGCACGAGCCGTCGGTATGAGTTGACCGTTGGCGCGGCGAATGCTGCGAGGGCGGGCGCCAGTCTCTGGAGGCCGCCGATGAAGTGCAACATGGTCTCGCTGATGGCACGATCCGCACTGGGGTCGTGGAATACACCTTTGCCGTTCTTGTCGACGAGCGATACGTGGACGTGCCCGCCCTGACCTGGGAACGAGCTGTCCCACTTGGCCATGAAGCTTGTGAAAAGGCCGTTCCGCTGCGCGAAGATCTTGGCAAAAGTCTTGAAGAGGTTTCCCTTGTCCGCGGCGGACAGGGCGTCGTCTACGCCGATCGCTGCTTCAAGCGCTCCCGGACCGGTCTCTTCGTGGAGTCCCTCGATTGGGATGCGCATGTCCTCGAAGAGATCCAGCATGCCATGATAGAATGGTGTGTTGACTGAATTGCGGATAACGGAATAGCCGAAGTTTCCGACGCCGAGCGGCGATAAGTTGCGGTAACGCTTGTCGGAAAGGGACTTTGCCGTTTCTTCGACGACAAGGAATTCGAACTCGCATGCCGCCTTGGCTTGAAAGCCTAGTTCTTCGGCCTTTTTCAATACACGTTTGAGAACGCCGCGGGGGCAGAGCGGTTCAAGTTTGCCCGCGAACTCGCCCAATACGAAGAGGGTGTCGGGCTCGAAGGGTATTTCCCGTGCAGTTTCGGGGAGGATCCTGACCTGCGCGTCACCATAGCCGGTATGCCAACCGGTGAGCTTCGTGTTGTCGTAGAGTTGGTCGCTCGAATCCCATCCGAGAACGACGTCGCAAAATCCGAACCCATTTTCGATGGAAGAAAGGAACTTGTCAGGCGACATGTACTTTCCGCGCAGCACGCCGTCGATGTCGAACACGCCGACCTTGATGTGCCTATAGGGCCGCTCCTGCAGCAACTGCTTCAAGCCCGCAGCATCTTTGACGTCTGAAAATTCCATGGGGTTCCCTCGAGATTTTGTTGGGCGTCGCCGGAGCCTCGCCGCATCCCGATCGCGGTGCTGGTCGAAGCAAAAGCGATGAGGGAATGTGTTGAGGTGTCGATCGTTGAATCGCAGCTAAAACCCCAAAGCCTCGCATGTCAATACAAATCCACATAATGCCACATTATATGATGGTAATAGTGACTTTAAGGCGCGCTTTTTGAGGTTATCTCTTTGCATTGGAGACGCATGCGACGCGTAAGGGGCGCCGCATGCAATGAGCGTCAGGGTGCTAAAGGGACGCTTCGAGTACCTTGGATAGATACTCTGCCATGGCGAGCTGTCCGGCATCGTCGGTTATGAGATCATTCCGGATTTCGATCATTACGTTTTCCAGCCCCGTCGCGATGCCGTGGATTTGTAGCGTGTGGGTGACGCCGTCCTGAGGTCCGTAAGGAGCATTTCGCTGAGTGTTGAATTGCTTGGAGTCCTTGGTTGCATCCAGCATTCGGTCGGCGAGGCGTGCGTCCGCATCGTGAAGAATACCGAGTTCAACGTCTCTGACCGCGCCGTTGTACACTTTCGTGAAGCTATGAATTGTCACGATCACAACTTCGCGCCCCTCGGACGCGCGGCGTGCGATCACGTCGGACACCGCGTGATGAAACGGCCAGTAGATTTCGCTGGTCCGGGCGAACCGCTCGGCGGCGGAGAGGTTTGCGTTCCCCGGAATGCTGTGAACTTCGCTTTTTGCTGGCATGGCCGTTGCCGACGTCGGCGGGCGGTTGCAGTCGTATACAAGCCTCGAGAAGCGCTGTTGTACCAAGGTCGCATCGAGCTTTTCGGACATCTTAAGCGCCGTTTGGAGGGCTCCGGGATCCCAGGCCGCATGGCTCGACATCGTCTCGGATGAAGCGCCCAATTGCTTCAAGCTTTTTGGCAAGCTGTTCGACGCGTGTTCACAAAGAAGGATAATCGGGCTCCCCCCGTCGGGGCGATGCACGGAAAAGGCAGGCCCGTCGTCTGGTCCCAGCAGTTGAGACTGGCTTATTTGAGACATTGTCTTCTCCGGTATTTGAGAGGGGTAATTAGTCGTCATGCTGCCTGCTGGGTCGCGACGTCACCCTCGGCACGCACGGATGGTTGCTCGTCGCTCTCCGAAGAGGACAACTGCTTGACCGCAGGGCCGGCTAGTGTCTTGGCAAGCAGGAAGCCGGTTGCGCCGCCGCCAAGCTTGCCTAGGAGGATGAACGGGATCAGCGCCGGCTGGAAGTTCGCCGCAAAGGCGAGGTGGTCGCCGAACGAAAACGCCGCACAGACCGCGAATGCGATGCAAAGGACCTTGTCCATCGGCTTCATCGAGGCAATCAGCCGATAAAGTGCAAGAATGTTCGCTGCGCCCGCAATCAGGCCCGCAGCGCCTGCAGCTCCCAGGCCGATGCGTCCGCCGATCGCTTCCATCGGCGCCGAAAGATACCGCTTGATCAAATAGACCATCGGAAACGCGCCAGCGAGCATGATACCAATGTAGCCCGCTATCTCCAACGCGCGGAACTGGTCGGCGCTATCCGCAATGATCGGATCGAAGCCCCAGCCGCCAAAGATCTTTTCTGGCAATCCGGTGAAGTACTGGACCACCGAAAGAACAAGGACGATGGTGATTGCGGCGTACATCATCCGGCCAAAGAGGAGGAATGCCGCCACGACGATACGAGGCGCCAGGCGAAGGAGCATCGCGAGCAAGATGCAGAAAACCGCAAGTGGAGCGAGGTTTGCCAACACCGTCGGCATGTCCAGCAAGATGGGCTGAGTCGCGCCGGTAATGCCTATCTCGGCCCTCATCGGAGGCTGAAACACGAGTATCGCCAGGCAGGAGAGGAATACGCCGACGGGAATGCTCAAGAGGCCGTACATCACGCCGAGCGCCATGTAACGGTGGTCTTTTCTTTCCAACATCGCCAAACCGACCGGAATTGAAAACACAATGGTTGGTCCAGCCATGAAGCCGATGACCGTAGCGACAACCCATCCATTCGGGCTTGTGGCCAGCGCGTGGGCGAGCTGGTAGCCGCCCATGTCATTAGCGATCACGCTCGTAGCGGCGATCGCCGGATCGGCGCCGACCGCTTGCATCAACGGACCGACGTATTCTCGCACGAACGCCGAGAGGTAAGGCGCAGATGCCATAATACCGGCCACCGGAACGAAGATAGGTCCAATGCTGTGGAGTCCTTCGAGAAACTCCTTTCCAAGTCCGTCCTGGTCGTTGCGAATTGCTGCCAACGCCCCCAGTACCGCGCAGAACATGATGACGTAGATCACATAGGTTCCGATTTGATCCACCTTATTTCCTCCAACTGATCTTCGCTTAAAGCGAATTGACCAGCTTTAGTGTAAAGTGAAGCCACACAACACCACATGATTTTGACGACTTCAATCGTATTTGCGCACATTTTATGAGGCTAAGAGTGGGAGTTAGTGATTTTGTAAAGGTAAATTGACTAGTTTGCGGCTCGCGGGCCGTCGGGGGCCTGGGTTGTTTGGAGGAAGCAATGTTTGTCAGGACCGCAACTGCAAGGAATATGGTGGGGATCGTCGCTGCCGGAGTCGTAACAACGGTCGCCACCGCCGGAGTTCTACTGGGACTGTCCTACAAGGCGCTTGAAAGGCACTCTATTTCCGAAATGACGACGGTCGCCCATGAGAGCGCCGGAAGGGTACAGGCGGTCTTTGCGCGAGCGGAAAGTCTAGCGAATCAGGCGAGTTCGGCGATTGCTGCCATTCAAGACGGTCCTGAGCCGAATCGGGAGTTGGTGACCCGAGTGTTCTCTCGAATGATCGCGGAAAATGAATTCGCACTCGGTTTGAGCACTTGTTGGGAGCCAGGCGCTTTTGACGGCAGAGATAAAGCCTTTGTCGGCACGACGACCTCCGACGGGACCGGCCGGTTTATCCCCTATTTCGTGCGGGCAAAGGGAGAGGTGAGCGTGACGCCGCTTGTCGATTACGACAAGCCTGGCGCGGGCGACTGGTATCTAGTGCCCAAAAGCACCAAGCAGCGGCTCCTTATGGAGCCGTATACCTATTCTATCGACGGGGCGGACGTCCTGATGACGTCGTTTATGGTCCCACTCGTCAAGGGTGACCAATTTCTTGGTACGGTTGGGGTAGATTTGGCGCTGGACGCGCTTGCGAGCGATCTCTCAACTCTTCGTCCACTAGGAAGCGGACACGTCGCGCTTGTTTCGGCTAGTGGGATGATCATCAGTCACTCCAATCCTGCCGCGCGCGGCAAGAGCCTTGAGGCAGCGGGTCTGGACGCGCAGGGTTGGCGCGAAATAATCGCCCACCCTGGCGTGACTGGCGTCCTGCCGGGCGCGGATGGCAGCGGTCCTGACGTGGCCCTGGCCGTTCCTGTCGATCTTCTGCCTGGGACGACTTGGTACGCCGTCGTCGTGGTGCCAAACGCCGTACTTTATGCGAGCGTTCAGACCCTGGCCATTACGTCGTTTGCCATAATCGCCATCGCGGCCGTGCTGCTTGTTACGATCGCAGCGGTGCTGGCAGGCCGGTTCCATCGGCGTTTGAGCCGGGTAATCGCCGCGACCGCCGACATTGCCGCAGGGCGAACGGTTGGGGAGCTGGCTGATTCCCTTTCGCAAGACGAAATCGGTGAAATGGCTCGAGCGCTCGGCGTTTTGGAAAGCGCTGCACGCGCGAAAGATTCTCTGGAACGGCAAGCAGAGCAGAACCTCGCAAGAGAGGATGAAGAGCGGCAGGCGCGGAGCGCGGAAGCGGAAATGCGGGAGAAGCAAACGCGCTCGGCGGTGACCCTGCTTGGTGATGCGCTTCACGCACTGGCTGGGGGCGACACGACATGCCGGATTGGTGAGCCATTTGCGGGAAGCCTCGACGAAGTGCGGCAGAGTTTCAATGCATCTGCGGAGAAGCTCCAGGCCGCGCTAAATTCGGTGGGAAAGAACGCCCACGCGATCGCCGCGGGCACTTCGCAAATCAGCAGCGCTGCGGACGACCTCGCGAAACGCACTGAACAGCAGGCAGCCTCGGTCGAGCAGACGGCTGCTGCTGTCGAGGAAATCACCTCTTCGGTCCGTGACACGACAAAACGTGCGGAGGAGGCTGGCATGCTTGTCGAAACCGCACGCGCTAGCGCCGAGCGATCCGGGGCGATAGTTCAGCGAGCCGTCTCGGCGATGGGCGAAATCGAAACGTCGTCTCGCGAGATATCGAACATTATCGGCGTAATTGACGATATCGCGTTCCAGACGAATCTCCTTGCATTGAACGCGGGCGTTGAAGCGGCGCGGGCCGGCGAAGCTGGAAAAGGGTTCGCCGTAGTAGCTCAGGAAGTCCGGGAACTCGCACAACGTTCTGCCTTGGCAGCACGCGAGATCAAGGCGCTGATCGCCCGCTCGAGCGATCAGGTTAGCGCCGGCGTCGATTTCGTCGGTGAAACCGGCGCTGCGCTGACAGACATTGCCAGCCAGGTGCAAGAGATAGATCGTCACGTCGCAGCGATCGTGCTCGCGGCGAGGGAGCAATCGACATCGCTCCACGAGATCAGCACATCAGTGAATTCGATCGATCAAGGGACGCAACGCAACGCTGCCATGGTGGAAGAACAGAACGCTGCGGCTCATTCTCTGATGTCTGAGGTCAGATCGCTGAACGACCTGCTCGCACAGTTCAGACTTGATCGCCTTCCTACGTCAACCGCACTGCGTTTCGTGGCATAGTTCAATGACCGAGCGCGCCGCTCCGTTGCACGAACTCCACCGACGATTTCGGATCGCCGGTGGAGCAAATTTCCCACAGATAGCCACGAAACCCTGCGACTTTGATAGGTGTTGACCTCGTAAATTTGCAGAATTTGCCACAACGTTCCCACAAAATACGTTGACATCCGTGGAGATCGGCCACAAAGTCCCCCTCAAGAGCGCGACAAGCGCCGATTTAGGTAGCCAACCAATAAAGGGGTTCGATATGTCAAACTGGAGAAGAGTCTTTCAGGTGGTCGGTTTTGGAGCTGCATTGCTCACGGCCACGCATTCCTACGCTGTGGAATCGCCCGATCCGATCAAGCTCACGCTTAACGACTGGTCGGGCCAGCTTCTTTCAACCAAGATAATGGGCGGCGTGCTCAAAGCGGCCGGCTACAATGTTGAGTATGTTCAAGCCGACTACCTCGCTCAGTTGACCGGCATGCAGTCGGGAGACCTGGACGTCGCTATGGAAATCTGGGCCACCACGGCTCGTGACGCGCTGGAGGCCGCCGTCGCGACTGGCAAGGTGGTCAACCTGGGCGAGACCGGAATGGTTGCCAAGGAAGAGTGGTGGGTTCCGGAATACATGATTGCCAAGTGCCCCGGCCTTCCGGACTGGAAGGCTTTGGACAAGTGCGCTGACCAGTTTTCGACCCCGGAAACCGCGCCCAAGGGCCGCTATCTCGGCGGGCCGGTGACTTGGGGTGGATACGATGAGGAACGGATCGCCAATCTGCCGATCAACTTCGACGTGATTCACGCAGGTACCGATGCGGCGCTTTACGCCGAGTTGGACGCCGCATATGCCAAGGAGGAACCGATCGTCCTGTGGGTCTACTCGCCGCACTGGGTGCCAATCAAGTACAAGGGCGAATGGATCAAGTTCCCGCCGTACACGCCGGACTGCTATGCCAGCAAGTCCTACGCGTGCGCGAAGCCGAGCGGGCCGGTTTGGAAGGCTGCCTGGGTCGGACTGGAGAAAAAGTGGCCGGGCGCGGCAAAGGCTGTGAAAGCGTTCCATATCACCAATGAGGACATGGGCGAGCTTATCAAGCGCGTGGACGTCGATGGCGAGAACCTCGATACAGTGGCTGCGGATTGGCTGAAGACCCACGAAGACACGTGGAAGCAGTGGCTTAACTAAGCCCGACGCGCGTGCGCGTTCACGCGCACGCGCCCCCGAATCCATCCTAAAATTATTTTAAACCGGGAGTCTGTCATGGCCGGTTCGATGATCACCTGTGAGAACGTGTGGAAGGTCTACGGGCCGCCCTACGTTCCGGGAGAAGAGCCCACCGACGCGCACGTCGTAGCCCTCAAAGCCGCGAACTTTACGATCAAAAAAGGCGAATGCTTCGTCATTATGGGCCTTTCCGGATCGGGGAAATCGACCCTGGTTCGGTGTCTCACCCGGCTGATAGAGCCGAGCGAAGGCCGCATTAACGTCGCGGACAACGACGTCACCGGTGCGAGCCCGAAACAGCTCATGGAAATCCGCCGCAAGGTGATGGGCATGGTCTTTCAGAACTTCGCTCTACTGCCGCATCTTACCGTTCTGGAAAACGTGGCGTTTCCGCTTTCGGTTCGCGGCGTCGATATGAAAACCAGAACCTCGAAAGCACGCGAACTTGTAAAGACCGTCGGACTTGCCGGCCGCGAGAACCACTTTCCGTCCGAACTGTCGGGAGGCCAGCAGCAGCGCGTCGGCATCGCCCGCGCACTATCCTCTGAACCTGAAGTCCTTTTCATGGATGAGCCGTTCTCGGCGCTGGATCCGCTTCTGAGACGTGAACTGCAAGATGAATTCATCCGCCTCAGGCACGAGTTGAAGAAGACCATCGTCTTCATCACACACGACTTCGATGAGGCGATCCGACTGGCAGATCGCATCGCGATCATGCGCAATGGAGAAATTCTGGAGATAGGGACGCCAGAGCAGCTCGTGATCCACTCCAAGCACCCTTACGTCACGGAATTCACCCGGCATTGCGACAGATCAAGCGTGCTGAGGGCAAGGACACTTGCACGACCGCTCCGGGCGAATTTCGAACCATCGGTCAGCGTCGATGGAAACGAGCTGGTCGCGGATGTCGCCGCGAAGGTTCTAGGGGGGCGTGAGGACGCCGGCGTCCTGGTTGACGGTAAGCTGACAGGGATCCTGACCAAGGGCGACGTAATCGCCTCCCTTACTGGCAAGCCAATTGAGCTTGAGGCGGTCTGATGACGATGGCAGTTAATTCATCCGCCCCGGAGGGGCGGGTCCTACGGGTCCCGCTTGCGACCATCTCGTTCTTGCTGTTGGCAGGCTCGTTCTTTCTTCCTGCCGCGATAAAAACCTATCCTCGCGAGTACGTCGTGCCGTTTTCCGGATGGATCCAGTCGGCAATGGCCTGGCTTACGCAGGATGCTCCACAGATTTCCGGTTTGCCGCCGATACGCGTGATGACACGTGCGATCGCCGCGATGCTCGACGCCCTACTCAATGCCGTACAGGGCATTATCGCTACGGGTTTCCGCTTTACACCCGGCGACGGAGCGCCGGACATCGCGCCTCTACCCTGGTTCGCCGTCACGACGATTTTCCTTGTAGTCGCATATCGGCTCCGCGGTCGCCCGCTGGCGCTCGTCACGGCGCTTGGCCTGGGATTCATCCTGATCACCGGAAACTGGGCGTCGTCTATGGTGACTTTGTCGTCGGTACTCGTCGCAGCGTTCATTTCGGTCGTTTTCGGGCTCCTGCTCGGTATCGTCGCTTACCGTGTCCAATGGTTTGCGCGGCTCATTTCACCGGTGCTCGACCTGATGCAGACAGTACCCGTCTTCGCATATCTGGTTCCGGTTCTGATCTTGCTCGGCTTTGGTCCGGCGTCGGCGTTGGCAGCGACCATAATCTATTCGATGCCACCGATGATCCGAAACACCGTTCTGGGGCTGGGGCGCGTTCCACCGGAAATCTCGGAGTTTGGGTCGATTGCAGGCTGCACTGAGAGGCAGCTCATCTTCAAGGTTCTTGTTCCATCGGCGATGCCATCGATCATGGTTGGCGTAAATCAGGTTGTGATGATGACGCTCAACATGGTCATCATCGCGTCCATGATTGGGGCCGGCGGCCTGGGCTTCGACGTGCTTACCTCGCTGCGCCGACTGGATATCGGTACGGGCATGGAAGCGGGCCTTGCAATCGTCGCACTCGCCATCCTGCTCGACCGGTTTTGCCAGGCGTTCGTCACAAGAGCTCGTGAACATCACCACGATGATCAACGCTCCTTTTGGGTCAACAATTGGGGCTGGGTCATCGTCACTGCCGTGGCAATCGTCGGCTACATCATCGCCGTCGCACTACCGAGCGCGACCTCATTCCCTGTGTCTTGGGTGTTCACCGCAAAGCAGCCACTCAACGAGTTTGCTCGCTGGCTCACCTTCAACCTGTCTACACCACTCGACGCGTTGAAGAATGCGATACTCCTCAACGTGATGGTTCCTGTGCGCATCTTCATGCTCGGGCTCCCATGGTTTGCACTTCCGCTGCTCGCCGGGGTTGCCGCATGGCGCCTGTCCGGACCCACGCTTTCCGCGCTCGTGTTCGTTCTGATGTCCGCGATTTTCATGGCTGGTCTTCAGCAGCCGGCGATGATGACAATCTACCTCTGCGGAATAGGAACGGTCCTCTCTTTGCTTATCGGCTTCCCACTGGGAGTGCTGGCCGCTGTAAACGAGAGAGCTCATCAAGTGTTGAACGTCGTCTGTGACACGCTCCAGACGCTGCCGACCTTCGTGTACCTGATACCCGTCGTGATGCTCTTCAAAGTCGGAGACTTCTCCGCGCTGGTGGCGATCGTCGCTTTCGCTATCGTGCCGGCCATTCGATATACGGATTTCGGCATACGGCATGTGAAAGAGCATTTCGTCGAAGCGGCGGTCATGAGCGGCTGCACGCCGACCCAGACTTTGTTCAAAGTCAAGATTCCTCTGGCCGTGCCGGAAATGCTGCTTGGTTTGAGCCAGACGATTGTCATGGCGCTTTCGATGCTCGTCATCACTGCATTGGTGGGTACCCGAGACCTTGGTCAAGAGACCTATATCGCACTGACCAAGGCCGACGCCGGACGTGGCGTGGTGGCGGGGCTGGCCATCGCTTTCATCGCGATCGTCGCGGAGCGGCTCATAGTCGCTTGGCGGCTGAAATTTTCCAAACGGCACGCGGCCTGAACCGCCTTGCCTGAACACCATCGACATCTCATTGGAGGCTAATCATGTCGAAAACCTTTGACCAGCACTATCGGATCGTCATCATCGGCGGCGGTGCTATTGGTTGCTCGCTTGCGTACAATCTTTCTCGCCGCGGTGAGAAGGACGTGATCGTTCTTGAGAAATCGCAGATCACCAACGGCTGCACCTGGCACGCGGCAGGTCTCGTCGGCCAGCTCCGCGGCAAGAAGAATCTCACCAAGTTGATGCAGAACTCTGTAGCGGTCTATGATCGTCTTGAGGAAGAGTCCGGTCTGACCATCGACTGGAAGAAGGTTGGCTCCCTCCGCCTTGCCTCCTCGGAAGCCCGTTGGAGCGAAATTCGCCGTTCGATGACGCTCGCAAAGAGCTTCGATTTCGAATGCCACTCGCTTTCTGCCAAAGAGGCCCAGGAACTCTTCCCATACATCGATCCGGAAGGCGTGGTCGGCGCCGCCTTCATTCCGTCGGACGGCTACATCGACCCCTACGCGTTGACGCACGCTTACGCGGCCACGGCTCGTAAGAACGGCGTCAAGATCCAGGAAGGTGTCACGGTCACCGAATTCATCAAGGAAGGACGCCGCGTTGTCGGCGTCGCGACCGACCATGGTACGATCGGCTGCGACATCATCGTCAACTGCGCCGGTCTGTGGGCCAAACGCATCGGCGACATGGCCGGTGTTCCGCTCGCCGCCGGCGTCGTTGAGCACCAGTATTTCCTGACTGAAAAAAAGCTCGACCTACCGAAGAACCTTCCAACTCTGCGCGATCCGGACAAGAACTTCTACCTCAAGCCGGATGTCGCCGCCTTTGCGATCGGCGGATGGGAGGACGGCACGAAGGGATGCTGGCGCTCCAAACCACCGTTCGAATTTGGACGTGAACTCTTCCCGGAAAACATGGATCGATTGGAACTGTTCGCGCTGCCTTGCGCCGAGCGTCTTCCTGTCCTCAACGAGGTTGGCATCCAGACCGTCATTAACGGCCCGATTCCGGCCTCGGCCGACGGCGAGCCGATCATGGGCCTGGCTCCGGAACTCGACAACTTCTTCGTCGCATGCGGCTTCACCGCCGGGATCGCGGCCTCCGGTGGCGCCGGTGAGGCAATGGCGAATTGGATACTTGACGGCGATCCGGGGATGGATCTGTGGTCCTTCGACGTGCGCCGCTTCGGCGCTCCGCACAGCCAGGGTCGCTACCTCGAGGAACGTGCAATCGAAGCCTACGGAAATTACTACAAGATCCATTGGCCGGCCGAAGAAAACCAGGCCGTGCGCAATCTGCGCCTCTCGCCGTTCAAGGCTCAGCTTGAAGCGTCCGGTGCAATCTTCGGAAGCCGCTTTGGTTGGGAGCGAGCCAACTGGTTCTCCCGTCCATCCGACGACAAGTTTGACAAGCCGAGCTTCGAAGGAAAGCCGAACTGGTTCGATGCGGTTGGAGCCGAGTGCGAAGCTATTCGCAACCGCGTCGTCCTGATCGACCAGTCGTCGTTCTCGAAGTTCGAAATCACTGGAAAGGGCGCGCAGGCAGCACTTCAGCGCATCGCTGCAGCCGACATTTCCGGGGCGCCGGGCAAAGCCGTCTACACCCAGCTTTGTAACGAAAACGGCGGAATCGAATCCGACGTCACCTTCATGCATCTGGACGACGAGAAGTTCTTGCTAGTGACCGGCTCGGCGTTCGGCGTGCGCGACAGCGCCTGGGTGCGCCAGCATCTGCCCGAAGGCGTGACCATCCGCGACGTGACCGGCAGCTACGCCGTTCTCAACATCTGCGGTCCGAAGTCGCGCGAGGTGCTTCAGAAGGTCACGGACGACGACGTTTCCAACGACGCGTTGCCATTCTTCGCGGTTCGCACGATCGAAATCGGCTATACCCGCGCTATCGCGGCCCGTGTCGGCTACGTCGGCGAGCTCGGCTATGAACTCTACATTCCGATCGAATACGGCGCGCATGTCTACGACACGCTTTGGACGGCGGGCCAGGAGTTCGGCATTCAGAACGCCGGCTATCGCGCCATCGACTCTTGCCGCATGGAGAAGGGCTATCTCTACTGGTCCGGCGACATCACGCCCGACTACAACCCTTACGAAGCGGGTTTGGGCTTCTGCGTGGCGTTGGACAAGCCGGATTTCATCGGGAAGCAGGCGCTGGAAAGGATCAAGGCTGAAGGTGTCACGAAGCGCCTGTGCTCGTTCACCGTCGAAGGCTTCGCACCATTCCATGGAGGCGAGGCGATCATCCTCGATGGCAAAGTCGTGGGACGGACCACAAGTACGGCCTATGGCCATTCGATGAAGAAGACTATCGCTTTCGGCTACCTCGATCTCGAGAATGCCTCCGCTAAGTCCTTCGAAATCGAAGCTTTTGGAAACAGCTACGATGCAGAGCGAGGCCCTCGTTGCCTTTATGATGCAAAGATGGAGCGTCTCAAGGCCTAAGCCACGCGGGAGGAGGTTCTATGAAAATGAAAGGGGAACAACCGGACATGGAACGAGTGCAAAAAATCGTCGAAGGCCTTCCGGAAAAGTTTCGCGTACAGACGGTCACCCGCTTGGGAGGCATGACCAATGTCGTCTACCACGTCGAGACCGACAAGGACGAACTATGCGTGAGAATACCGGGGGTCGGCACCGAGGCCTACATCAATCGACGTTACGAGGCTCGCGCGGCAAGGGAGTCCGCGCGAGTAGGGGTTAGCGCCCCGGTGCTCTTCTTCAACGAAGTAAGCGGTGAGAGCGTCACGGCCTTCATAAAGGGTGCTGTGACGATGTCGCCGGAAGAGTTCGCCAGTCGCGAGGGTTCGGCGTTTCGGGCGGGCGAGGCATTCAAACGCCTGCATAGCAGCGACGCCACGTTTGAAAATCGATTCGACGTCTTTACGCTCATTGACGAGTACATGGCCTACCTTGCGACCAAGGATTCCACTGTGCCCGACGGATATCGCGAGGCCCTGGCCTCGGCCGAGCAGGCACGTTCAGCCCTCAACGCTAAGCCACTGCCGCTGGCGCCCTGCCACTGCGACCCTCTCAGTGAAAACTTCCTCGACGTCGGTGATCGGATGTGGATCGTCGACTGGGAATACTCGGGCATGAACGATCCCTTGTGGGACCTGGGAGATTTCATAGTCGAGGCCAGCCTCTCGGAGGAGAAGGAAGGCGAGCTGCTCAACGCCTATTTCGGCCGTCTCCCAACCGACGCGGAGTATGGACGGATAGTCATCTACAAGGCCTTGTGTGACTTGGTCTGGACCTTATGGGGCCTCATCCAGCATGCAAACGACAACCCGGCGGAGGACTTCTGGGCCTACGCGATGCATCGCTTCCAACGATGCACCGCGTTGATGGCCACCGCCAACTATAGCTCCGCAGTCGCGGCGGTGGCCCAGGCTTGATGCTCAGACGGCGCCCCGATCAGCGAAAGGCGATCGGGGCGAGAGCTTTAATTTATTCGCCGGCGTTGCTTCCTACCAACCTTGGACCGTTGCCCGCACGCGCGACGGCGGGAATGCGTCCGCGCGGGCATCAGTTGTGGGACGCGTGCGCGTGTCATTGAAAGCCGTCGATGATCCTATTCGGCATACATGAGATCGCGAAGCTTTTCGCGTCGCTTGGCGCTGAAGGATTCGGCACATCTTTACGAGAGCTTATCGCCAGCAGAGTAGATGTTGGTCACTGCCTGCTTGTGACCTCATCCTTCATCGGCGATCTGACGGTTCTCTATCGCGGCCCGGAGGGTACGCCCGGCGTGTCCTCGGGCGACCTGAATGAATTGCTTGATCTCGCTCGCACCAGGGGTGAGGGAGATCGAGTCATTTCGCGCCCAGACAGCGGAATCCTTATTTTGGAAACGTCGCCTCAGTGCACCGTCGTCCGGTTCAAACCCTCCGACCCCCCTCCGGAATATATTGCCTATACGATGTCGCTGTCAGCGCAGTCGACGGCGACCCTCATTTTAGGTTTGGACGAAAGTCTCGTCGGGATCGAGGCTTGCCTTGCCTGCGCGCCAATCGTGGGCGAGGCTGTGCGATCGCATCTCGAAAAGCTCGAAATGTCCAAACCCGATCAAGTCCGATCCGTGGATTTCGATCAGACGGAAGGCAGTTTTGATGACCTCTTCGCCGACAGCCTTACGCCTGCACAACGAGGTATCGTTCGACTCATCTTGCGAGGTCACGGCAGTGCATCGATCGCGTTGCATCTGGGGGTGTCGGAAGGCACGGTGAAAGTCCATCGTGCGAACATCTACCGAAGGCTCTCCATCAGCAGTCAAGCTGAACTTTTCAAAATGTACATAGACAGAATGCTGAGGCCATGAAGGACCGGCGGGGTCTGTTTTCGGTCGGGGGAAAGCAGGGAAAAGCACGCGCTGTATCGCTCACCGTGGTTGACTGCGTCGCCCTGAACACACAACTTACAGGATATTTTCGAGATGTGATTCGCAGTTTGGGAAGTGCGCTGAATGTCAGTAACGGATAAGCTTGCCTGCGTCCGAGAAATCGTAGACGCCAACAAATCCAGAGACCGCAACGAAGCGGAGACGAGACACAAAATTATCGATGGCATCATTCATGACTGCCTATCTTGGCCACGCAATCGTGTCTCAGTCGAAGAGTATATCGCGCCGGGATTTGCCGACTATGTGCTGAAGAAGGCAAATGGCGATCATCTTCTGTTCATCGAAGCCAAAAAAGCTGGCGTCTATTTCGACCTGCCTTTCCCATATGTCGACAGCGAGACGCACTGCTACATGTCGATGTCGAAGCTGATGTCGAACGAAAACATCAAAGCGGCGATCAACCAGGTCAAAGGCTATTGCTTCGACACCGGCTGTGAATACGCCTGCATCACCAATGGTCACGAATGGATCTTCTTTAAGACGTTCGAAAAGGGGAAACGCTTTGAAAACCTGCAGGCCTTCGTCATTCGGAGCCTGGCGTTCTTCGACAAGGATTTCACAAAAAGCCAAAACATGTTTTCCTTCGGGGCGATCTTCGATCGCGCTTCGCTCAACGAAGCCCTTTCAAGCTCGCCTCCCAAGGACAGACATATCTTCTTTCCGAAGGAGAAAATCCCTTCGTACGGCCACAAGATCAATTCGAACAGGCTTGCCGGTACGCTCCGGCCGATCGTTAATCATTACTTCGGCGTGATCGGGGACGACGACACGGAGTTCATGGAGCGTTGCTACGTCTCGCAGAGCGACTACACGCAAATGTCCGAGGGGATCAACGTTCTCATCGAGGATTCCTTGAGCCCCTATTTCAAGGGCTACGGCGTCAATCAGTTAGAGAACACCGGAAGGGGCGGGCAGCTTGGAGGTCGTCTCACCAAGAACATCAAGCGTGGCAGGAGGGGCGAGGTCCTCGTACTTTTCGGCGGCAAGGGCGCCGGCAAATCGACTTTCGTGAAGCGGGTCCTACGGCACAATCCGCCAAGGTGGCTTCGCGAGCATTCGGTCATCGCTATCGTAGATCTCCTCAAAGTTCCGGAAGACCAAAGCGTTATCCGTGAAACGATATGGTCGAGCTTGGTCGAATCCTTAGATGTCGACGGATTGCTTCAGTCGGCACGTGATAATCTGTTGAAGGAGCTGTTCGCCGACCGCTTCGAGATTGCACGAAAGCAGGATCTGGAAGGATTCGACAGAAAGTCCGAAATTTACAATTCCCGTCTGAACGCACTCGCCGCCGAATGGAAGCAGGACAAGCCGTACTGTGCCGCCAGGCTCGCGTCTTATTGGGCGTCGAAGGGAAAAGGCGTGATCGTCGTTGTCGACAACACCGACCAGTATTCCCCGGAACTTCAGGACTTTTGCTTCACATCAGCCCAGGAGATCAGCAACCTGCTGAATTGCGTCACTCTGATCTCGATGCGCGAGGAACGCTTCTACAACTCAAAGATTCACGGACTTCTGGACGCATTCCAGAATTCGGGGTTTCACATCAGCTCCCCCAAGCCCTCGACTGTGTTCAAGAAGCGAATAAGCTACGTGAATTCGCTGCTTAACGAACCGCAGCGCCGTCACAAGATCGGCCTCGAGGATACAAATGGGAAGATCATCGATGATTCGATGAACTATCTGTCGATCATTTTTAGGGACTTCAACAGCGAGCAGTCGCCGTTGAACGCTTTCTTGACAGCGTGCGCCCATGGCGACACCCGGTTGTCTCTCGACCTCTTCAGAAGCTTTCTGCTATCCGGCTACACCAACGTCGACGAAATGTTGAGTTCGGGAAATTGGGTCTTCAAGATCCACCAGATCATCAAGCCGGTGATGATCCCAAACCGCTACTTTTACGATGAGGCTCTGTCGGACATCCCGAACGCCTATCAGGTTAGGAATTCCCGGCATGGCTCGCATTTCACCGCGCTTCGGATCATGCGGAAACTGGCCAAGAGCATAGAGCGCACGACTCCTTCCTACGTCTCAGTCGCGGAGCTCAAATCTTATTTCGTGAACACCTTCAACATGGGTGACGACTTCACAGCGAATCTCGACGTTCTCCTGAAGCACGGCTTTGTCGAATCCAACAATCGATTGGACCAGTACTCAGACCAGGTCGACAGCGTTAAGATCACGACCTACGGGCTCTACATGGTCCGCGAACTCGCATACTTCTTTTCATATCTCGATCTCGTGTGCACCGATTGCGGCATCTTCAGCGAGCAGGTTAGCAACTATCTGGTCGACGCCGCCAGACAGGAATTCGATCTGTTTTCGAAGGGAGAGCGTCTCGAGCGCGTCAAAATCAGGCTCGATCGCGTTGAGAAATTCATCGAGTACCTTGCGGAAGAGGAAATGAGGGAGCGAGAGCTTTATTCGCTTGGGATGAAGGAAGAAGACATGTTCACACATACCTTGCGGAAATCGTTCGAGGAAGAAAAGCGCGTCGTAGCGAAAAGCGCCAAGCGCAACTCGGCACAGCGCTCCAACAAGCACTGGTCGCGCGGCCGCCGCTGACAGCGCCTCGTATTACCTTGGTGATATAGACCGGCCATCCGCCCGATAGCTAGTTTCCTTATCACGGACTTCGCCGGCAAGTGGTTGGCCGTCCGAGCGAAAGGAAACACATGACCTCTCTGCTCCCCCCAAGACCCAGTCGGGTACTCCGCCCCGCGCACCGTGCGCTTCCGATCGGGACGGAGCGCTACCTGGCGAAGGGTGGCGGCTCCCTTGCGGTCACCGTGAAAGCTGGCGACGCCGTCAAGATCATTGATAGAGAAGGGCTGCAGCGCGCGGAGGTCAGGCCGACCGACTTCGAGGGGCGTGATGACATTTCCATTCTTGGCCTTTCAGGCGGCGAAGGAACGTTTTGCATTTTCGGATCTGGTCGAGCCGGGGAAAGCGCCGAATTTATCGTGCAGCGCGACGCAACCCTGCATATCTCAGCCCCGGCGGACCAGATGGAGGTGACAGGACAAAACACGGCGACCGATCTGGAGGTGTTTATCCAACGCGCAAACCCAACTGCCGTGAAGGCGGGCGGGGCGCCGCTTCCGAATCCGCTTCGCGATCCGCTGCAGGAAATACGCATTCGCGCGGCGTCTGCTCAGGCTTTTCTTGTCAAGGCGGGCGAGTACATCCAGGTGCTTGACATCGATGGTCGTCAGATGACCGACTTTCAGTGTTTCTCTGCCCGCAAGTTAGATGCAGGGATCGAACACGCGCTCGACGCGACCGTCACGCGCACGCTTACCCATCGTGCGATGCCCATTCCGGGCTTGCCGTCCAAGGCATTTGCGTTCGATTTCGAGCCACTCGTTGAGATCGTTCGGGACACAGTCGGTAGACACGACGCCTTCGCGACGGCCTGCAACTCTCGCCAGTATGACGACATGGGCTATCCAGGCCATATCAATTGCACGGACAATTTCAACGGCGCTCTCGATCCCTACGGCATCGCCGCGCGCAAGGGGTGGGAGGCTTTGAACTTCTTTTACAACTCGAGAATCGACGCGCACGATCAGATCATTTCGGACGAAGCTTGGTCTCGTCCCGGCGACTACGTGCTGATGAAGGCGTTGACCGACATCGTGTGTGTCAGCTCCTCGTGCCCGGACGACATCGATTCAGGAAATGGATGGAATCCCACTGACATTCTCGTCCGCACTTATGCTGCCGACAACAAGTTTTCACGCGCGATCGCCTATCGCCCGACCCCAGATGCGGAACCACAGATGACTAAAGAAACGGCTTTTCATCCGCGCCTCTCCGCGCTTACCCGCCATCATACGGAGTATCGCGGATTCTGGCTTCCAACTCGCTTCAACAACGAGGGTCCGACGGCCGAGTACTGGGCATGCCGTGAGCAATGTGCCGTGATAGATCTCTCGGCGTTGCGGAAATTTGAGGTAACGGGGCCGGACGCCGAGGCCTTGCTTCAGTACTGCCTGACCAGGGACATCCGCAAGCTGGCTGTGGGCCATGTGGTCTACACGGCGATGTGCTACCCGAATGGCGGGATGATCGACGACGGAACAGTCTTCAAGCTCGGTCCCAACAACTTTCGTTGGATCTGCGGTGACGATTACAGCGGCGTCTGGCTTCGCGAGCAGGCGCAGAAGATCGGATACGAAGTCTGGGTCAGATCCTCGACAGATCAGATGCACAACATCGCTGTCCAGGGACCAAAAAGCCGCGATTTGCTGAAGGAGGTCATCTGGACCGCACCCGGCCAGCCGGCACTAGGAGAGTTGGAGTGGTTTCGCTTCAGTGTTGGAAGGATCGGTCATTTCGAGGGCGTGCCCGTGGTGGTCTCGCGCACAGGTTACTCTGGTGAAATCGGCTACGAGATATTCTGTCACCCCAAACACGCACTTGAGGTGTTCGACGCTGTTTGGGAGGTCGGAAAGAACTTTGGTCTGAAGCCAATGGGGCTGGAAGCGCTCGACATGCTTCGCATCGAGGCCGGATTGATTTTCGCCGACCATGAGTTCACGTCCGAGACCGATCCGTTCGAGGCGGGTATTGGATTTACCGTTCCTCTGAAGTCTAAGGCTGACGACTTCATTGGTCGGGAGGCACTTCTTCAACGTAAGGAGCATCCTCGTTACAAGCTCGTCGGGCTCGACTTAGATTCAAACGACGAGGTTGGCCACGGCGATGCCGTCTTTATCGGAAAAGCCCAGGTCGGCGTTGTGACGAGCAGTACTCGGTCGCCAATCCTTCGCAAAAACATCGCTCTTGCACGCATCGACGCACTCTCGTCGGCGATAGGTACTCAAGTCGAGATCGGCAAGCTCGATGGGCACGCGAAGCGGCTGCCTGCGACGGTAGCAAGATTCGCGCACTACGATCCTGAGAAACTGCGGCCCCGCTCGTGAGCGGTAACAAACTTCATGGGCGATGCCGCGAACCGACGTTAAGGCCATGTGTCGCTGCGGCGATCAATGGGCCGAACCTCGCTTCGAACGCCTCCCATAGTAGGTCGTACACGCCATCAAGCTGCCGTTCCAGCGAGCGTACCTGCGTATTGAACTCGCGCTGCATGGTTACGAGACCGGCGCGGAAAGCAATGTCGAGATCAAGTTTGCGGCCGTGTCGGTCGCGGCCGCGCGTTCCGTTGTAGCGATCTATGAAAAGTGAGGCGGTCTCGAACGTCGCATCGTCGTCGGTGAGCTCTAGTTCGACACCGCGGTGAACGCGACTATTTCGCTCAGAACGAACCAGTTCCTGGCTATCTGCGATCGCCTTGAGTTGCCGCCGTAGTTCGGTCGGGATGTCCGCCTTGGCAACTCGTTCGATCGTGCAGGCGCGTTGCGGGAGCCCCATCTCGAAAACCTCGTTGATCAAAAGCAGCGCGCAGTCGACGACGGATACATACCTGACAAGGAAAACATCCTTGGTGATCTGAAGCCACTGGTATCTTGTGAGAGGCATTTTTCTGAAGTTTGGTGGCACTGGGTCGAGCCACAACATGTCGCCAACGATGTTCAGGGATTCCACGCGCCGGGTTAGTGTCTTCATCCACCGCCCAGTGTCATAGGCATATTTGCAGTCAGGATGGCGGCAGAGCTCCTCGTAGCTGTCGAAGTGGTAGGCAACGATGCCCAGCTCCGACAGACGCGTGATGAAACTATGATGGTCGGAGGTCGCGATATGACGTTTCAGAAAGCGTGTTTGGCGACGCGGAGGTCTACTGCGAACGGCAGGTGAGGCCCGATCATTCATTGAGGCAATGGACCACCAGTTCCGCGAACGTGTCCCACAGCGCCGCGAGATGCTCCGATGTTGGAGCAAGGTTTGACGAGTGCACATACTTGTTGAGGGTGTCGACGGATATGATGGCGTCCATGGTCCGAGCCTTACGCACGACCTCGAGATACCGCTTGTCGACCTTCTCCCGCGAACGAAGGTCTTCCGCAACGGCAACGATCTTTTTGACGAGCGGGTCGTTTTCCACCGCCGTAGCGAGCGTGGTTTGCTTGAGGTAATTGTCGACCGACAACTCGATCAACACGCGGCATAGGACGGCGATTGCATTGGGGTGCTCTTCAAGGTCGAGCTTGAACTGAAGCTCCTCCCATATTGCTCGCTGTCGTTGCAGGCGGCCCGTCCACGCGACCCCGGAATCATGTTGAAGGATCAGCGCCGTACGCTTGGTCGGCCGAGGTGCGGTGGTGATCGAAACGACGGTAGCGACGCCACTATTTGTGGCCGCACTTGGCGAGGCGCCGGTCACTGGTTTGGCCGGCTTTGTCCCTCTGGACCCAGGAGAAGGCAAAGCGTCTGCTGCGGTCGGGAGCACTCCCTCCCGTTCCAACGCGTCGAGATAGGCGAGCTTTCGGTCAACGTCCCAAACGTCGTCCAGGGTTTTGCGCTTGGATACGAGATCTTCCGCGATCCGCGATAAAGCCTTCAGCGAAGCCTCTTCGTTGCGAATAAATTCGAAGCGGCCTCTCGCCATCGAAATGCCTACGCGGTTCCGGAATGCTTCTGCGGAAAGAAGGCGACTGAGATTGCTGCGCGGTATCTGACCTGATTTCGGAAGCAGGTCTGCAGCCCTCAATCTGGTTTCAATTTCGTCCGCGATGTTGAACTTACCGCCCTTACCCGTCCGGTTGACGAACGTCGTCTTCATCCGGCCTGTCCACGTGCTCTGTCCGACGCCGGACTGGCTTCCCGTATGACGGCGGTAGAGGATTTCATCGATCACGTCCCTATCGGGTTCAACCCGGCAAAGGATTCGATCGGGAAAATGTCCGACCCACTGGGATCGAAGTTTTTCAAAATACTCTCGAAGCTCGGCGTTCGGCGCACGCTTTGGATCCGCCAACACCTTGAGGCAAGTCGTCCGGCGGTTCCCATCGAATACGATGAACTGACGCCCTTCCTGATAGACCAGAGGCGGCTCGAAGAGCCCTTTGGACTTCACGATGTCTTCGGCAAGTTTTCGCATCTGCCCAAGATGATTGGAGAAAAGCCAGCCTATGGCTGCAGTCTCGTTCTCTAATTCACCGTGACGATCGTTCGAACGATTAACAAGTAGCTCGCTAAGTGCGATAGTACGATATGCCATGTCACCCCCGCCCATGTCGATAAACTTGGAGTATATTCACGCTATAGATGCAAGATCTTTCCGTGAATTGCATCTCATCGACATGGTGTTGTTCACTGAAAAGCGGAGGCAAGGATTCGAAGCGATGTTTGAAAGCTGTGACTTCGCATTGGGAGGCGCTGATCGAGACATCGTCTCCCGCTGCGAGTGCTTCGAATGATTCAGCGACAGTTTAGGCGGTTCGCGTCTCCCTTCCGGTGACGCTGCGCATTTTCCCTGCAGCCAGACCGATTACCCTGTTAGCGACTATTCCGATGATCGCGATCGACAGCCCAGCAAGGAGTCCCCGACCAGTGTCGACCTCGGGGAGCGCCTTGAGGATTTCCTGTCCAAGATCTCGGGATCCAATGAGCGCGGTGATGGAGGTCATGGCGAGAGCCATAAGGATCGTCTGGTTCAGGCCAAGCAGGATTGCTGGCATCGCCAAGGGCAGTTCAACGTATCTGAAGCGCTGTCTTCGGGTTGTCCCACTGGAGATCGCCGCTTCGATGATGGTGGGGGAAACCCCGGAAATGCCTAGATACGTCAGTCTTACAATTGGAACTGTTGCGTACCCTATAATCGCGATGATCGATGCCAGGTCTCCCACACGGAACAACATCACTACCGGGATGAGGTAGATGAACGACGGAAAGGTCTGGAGGGTATCGCAGATGGCCAGCACGCCGCGTGCTAAGCGCGGACTGTGCGCCGCGGCGACGCCGATCGGTACGCCGATCACGATGCAGATGATCACGGAGATGGTCGTGAGATACAGCGTCAACATCGCGGGCACCCATAACCCGGCGACGCCGACGACGGCCACCATGGCGATGTTCGGCAGCGCGAAGTTCAGCCCGCCCATACGATACGACAACCAGCCAAGCAGAAACAAGGTCGCCGGCCATGGTGCGGCGACAAATGCCTTTCGAACCGGAATGAGCACATAAATCGTCGCAAGGTCGCGAAACTCGCCCAACGGGTTGGCAAGCGTGATCGAAAGCCACCGAACGAACGTGTCCCAAACGGGAGCGGTGGTTACCGTCATTGTCCTGGGGAGAACTTGGACCGCGGGGAAGAATTGAGCGAGGGTTACCGCCACGATCAGCGCGCACATAACAATGAGCAGGTGCCCGTGTCGCACGAAAAGGTTCGTTGGCTTCACGTGGTAGTCCGCGGCTTTTCGTGCCCAGGCGCGGGTCAATCTATCCAGAGTGATCGCGATTATTACGATTGCGACCCCACTTTCCAAGGCTCGGCCAATTTGAAGTTGCTGCAGTGCCACCAAGAGGCGATGGCCCAAGCCCGTCGCGCCAACGAGTGCCGAGATCACGGTCATAGCCAACGTCTGCATAACCACCTGGTTGAGGCCCACAAGGATCTCAGGCAGGGAGCTTGGCACTCGGACACGCCAGAGCAGTTGCCACTCTCGACAACCTGCGACGCGGGCGGCTTCGATGGCACTCTCCGGAACGCCGCGCATCCCAAGCAGCGCGCAGCGCGCCATCGGCGGGAAGGCGAAAATCGAGCTTGCGATCATCGCAGGCACAGGGCCGAAGCCGAAGAAGACCGCGATGGGCGCTAGGTATGCGAGATGAGGCGTCGCCTGCATCGCGTCCATGACCACGCTCGCACCTCGTTCCACGCGCTTGTTGCCGAACATCGCAATGCCGAGCATCAGGCCAAAGAATGCCGAACTTGGAACTGCCATAAGAATGAGTGAAAAGGTCCGCATGGCATCTTCCCACAGGCCGAAAACCGCTAAGTATAGGACGCTCGAGCCACCAAGCAGCGCTAACGCTCTTCCGCCTAGCTTGTGACCGATCACCGCGACAGCTATAGCTACGAACGCCCATGGCAGAGGCGGGATGGAATAGGGACGGAAGCCGCGATATAGAAGTCCTTCGAGCAGCCCCAGAGGCGCAGAAATTCCCGCAGCCACAAGGCGGGTCACATCTCGCACGGTCACGCCGTAAACGCTGATGTCGCGCGCGACCCAATTCACGCCCTGCGTCACGTAACGGCCTAGTGGAAATGTCATGATCTCCGGCCATGCCGCGAGTGACTGCGAAAATCGCGAGGCGAGGAGGAGTAGCAGCGAAACAACCACTGCCGGGATCCAATACGGCAGTCGCATTCCCGGAGAAAGCTGCAGGCTCAAATCTGGTTGAAGCATCTTCATTGCGCCATCTCCTCTGGGAAGAGGGCAGCGATCATGCCCTGGCGCGTGATGCGGCCGACCGGCTGGTTTCGGTCGTCCACGACGGTGACGTCGAACTCCGATCGCAAAACACGCGGTGCGGCTTCCTCGATAGAAGTGGACGCCGAAATCGATAAACCATGCGGTACGCCGACGCCCGGCAGCATGATCTTCCCGACAGTCACCAGCTTTTGTCGAGGCGCCGTCTTGGTAAACGCTCTGACGTAGTCGGTCGCCGGGTTCGTGATCAACTCCTCCGGCGTGTCCAACTGGACGAGGACGCCGTCTTTCATTATCCCGATCCGGCTTGCCACTCTCACCGCTTCGTCGAAGTCATGAGTAATGAACACGATCGTCTTCTTGAGGAGGCGCTGCAATCGCAAAAACTCGTCTTGCATCTCACGTCTGATCAGCGGATCGAGAGCAGAGAACGGCTCGTCAAGAAACCAAAGCTCCGGGTCGCCGGCCAGCGAACGAGCGATGCCGACGCGTTGTTGCTGGCCTCCCGACAGTTCATGGGGAAAATAGCTTTCTCGCCCATTGAGCCCGACGAGCTTGAGAAGGTTATGCGCCTTGGTCATTGCCTCCTCAATTGAAAGACCTCGTATTTCCAGTGGGAACGAAACGTTACGTGCCGCGGTTCGGTGGGGTAGAAGCCCAAAATTTTGGAACACCATTCCAAGCTGCCGGCGACGCATGTCTATGAGACGCGACTCGTTAGCCTCGGTGATGTCTTCGCCATTGAATTTGACGGCCCCCGCCGTCGGGTCAATCAATCTGGACAGACACCTTATGAGCGTTGATTTTCCCGAGCCGGAAAGGCCCATGATCACCAGGATTTCCCCCTGTTCGACAGTGAAGGACACGTCGCGGCACGCTCCAACATATCCTTCGCCCGCAAAATCGGCCTCGGACGGATTGTTTTCATGACGGCGCAGGAATTCCTTGGGATCGGCCCCATAGATCTTCCAGATATTTTCGCATGACAGTTTGGGCGTCATCGTTGTCTCCTGAGATTAGGAGTGGGGTCCCTCGTTCGGGACCCCACAGCTTCATTTCATCCAGGCAGTCCATACGGACTCGTTCTCAGCGACCCATTTGGCGGCCGCGTCCTCCGAGGTAAGCCCACTGACATCGACCATCGCCGAAGCGGCTGCGATTTGCTCGTTCGTGAAGTTGATCTGCTTCAGCACCTGAGAAGCGGCTGGCCATTTCGTCTCCAGACCTTTCCACGCGGCCTTTTTGAGGTAGCCGTTGGCTGGCGCGCCGCAGTCATACACGGCGTCAGGGTTGCTTCCCCATTTGGGGTCAGAGAGGCATTCGGCAGAGTATTGCGGGAATTCTACGAATTCGCCTTTGAAGCGAGCTTCAATGAAGTTCGGCGTCCAGTTGAAAAGGACGATAGGCTCTTTGCGATCGTAAGCCGCCTGTAATTCCGCCCAAAGCGTCGCTGCTTGTCCTACAGGCACTTCCTCGAAATTCATCTTCAAGGCCGCAATTCGTTCCGCATAGTGCTTGCCCCAATCGGCAGGGGGTCCGACAAAACGGCCCCTATCGCCGGTTTCTGCCGTGGCGAACAGTTTTGCGCATTTGTTCAACGCCTCCCAGCTCGGAAGGCCGGGGCAAACGCCCTTGACGTATTCCGGATACCACCAGTCTTCTCGGGTGGTCGCAGCGTGGGTCCCGTAGTCCACCAGATTGCCGGTGGCCAGGGCATTGTTGAATGCGGTCAGATGCGAGCCTTCCCACACCTCAATCTGGAAGTCGAGGTCGCCGTCGGCAATGGCCTGAAACTGAAGCTGACCGTCTGACGGGATGTATTCGACCTCGAAACCCTTCTTCTCAAGAAGAATGCCTGCGACATGGGACAGCACATTCTGGCTGGTCCAGTTATTCATGGAGATTTTGATAGGTTCATCTGCCCGAACGAGGCTAGCGGCTGTCATCACTAGCGAAACCGCAATAAGGCCTGCTTTTACCAATGTTGTCATGTTGCTCCCCTTTTTTGAGTTTGGCGCCGCCCTGGGTTCCCATGGGTTCAGAGCGTAGCGGGGAGGCTAGGCGTCAACATGCGGGAGGCACATATGCCTAAATATATAGGCATTTTTGTGCGACATCCCGCTATAAAACCTCAAAAAACTTTGATATATGTGGTTTTGTGTTGGCATCTCGACGCATTCTGAGGTAATGAAATGTCGCAGCCGCAATTAGTGCACTGGGAGGATTCAAATGGACCGTTTTTTTCTCGGGCAAAGTCCCTCGATCGACGCCGGGGCGGTAACCTCCATCTCTTTCCTGATTACCGACCGCTTCTCAATCCTGAGTTTTTCGGCTGCTACGCAGGTTCTGAAGACTGCAAACGATGTGCTGGGCAGAAAGGCCTACGAGTTTGACATCGTCGGATCGGATACGCTCGAGGTAACGAGCGACAGTGGCGTAGTGGTCAGGGCGGACTATTCTTTGAGCGACCTGAGAGTGGAGCCGAGACGGCGACAGCCTGATATTATCTACCTTTTCGCCGGAGCGATCGTCGATAGCACCGACCGTAGGCAGGTGAGCGCTTGGCTGCGAGAACTCGTACGTCGAGGCGGAAGAATCGTAGGCTTCGACACCGCAGCGTTCTGGATCGCAAGCGCCGGACTGCTAACCGGGAAAGTCTGCACGCTGCACTGGGAGTCCATCCCGATTTTCGAGGAGCGTTTCGGCATGCACGTTGAAGTCAGTCGCGACGTCATCGTCGAGAGCGGCATGATTACCACATGCGCCGGTCAGGCGTCAGCCATCGACTACGTCCTTCATCTCATCGCCCGTGACCATGGAGAGCTCGTTGCAACGCGCGTTTCGGAGGCAGCGCTGGTCGACCGTGTCCGGGCGTGCAACGAACCACAACGCGTCCCACTCCAAATCAAACTTGGAATTGCTAACGACCGGCTGGTTCACGCAATAGAATGCATGATGAAAAGCCTAGACCGCCTCGTCGTCATCGATGACATTGCAGACGCCGTCCACGTCTCGCGAAGACAATTGGAGCGCCTGTTCAGGGCGGAGTTCGGGTTGTCCCCATCTCGATACCATATGGTTCTTAGAATGGAGCGGGCACATCTTTTGCTGAGCAGGTCGAATCTTTCGGTCTTGGAAATCGCAGCGAGCTGCGGCTTTGGTTCCCCGCCGCACTTTTCCAAGACCTACAAAGGGATTTATGGCGTGCCGCCACAACAGACGCGTCAGTTAGCGCGCGGCGCCGCGTCCGTCAGCGAGACAACTCAGTCCAAACTGGGCCTTCAACGGCCGATTGGCGCGGCACCCGACGAAATTCCCGAACCCCAAGAGCGGATGCTGGCTCAAGCATCTTAGGACAGGAGAGAAAAGTGTACGACGATTGCAAGTTGGCAATTTTCGACATCGATGGCACCCTTACAGACACTGTAGCGGTTCACCAGGCGTCGTTGCTGGAGACATTATCAGCGTACAATTTCAGCGAATTGAATACCGATTGGGGATCTTACCGTCATCATACCGACAGTGCCATTTTCTATGATGCTTGGAGGGACGGTACGGCCTCGCCTCCCTCCGCTGAAGACAGCAGCGTCTTCTTCGATACTCACGTGGCCTGCTTTAGACGGTTGGCTGAAGCAGGTATCGAAGAGATAGCCGGAGCCAGCGCATTCGTGGACGCTCTCGCTCGCAACGGGTGGGCGGTAGTGTTCGCCACGGGCAGCATACGTCCGTTGGCGATTGACAAGCTCTCCAAAGCAAACATTCCGTTTGACTCCGACGCGCTGGTGACAGCGTCGGAGTTCTATTCCAGGACTGATCTGGTCAGGGAGGCAATCAAGACCGCGGATAGGCTGTTCGGAAAACGCGAATGGCGCGCGGTGTCGATTGGCGACGGTGCGTGGGACCTGAAAACGGCCCGACTTCTCGACATCCCGTTCGTGGGGATCGGCTCGGGCCTGGGCTGCCAAGGGGGCGATTTCCCGGTCCTCGATGATTTTACCAGCATTGACGCCGCGGTACGCGCGGTGGAGGGCGCCGTCAGCAGGAATTCACTCTTGATTTGACAACTCGAACCACAACTCGAAATCGGCATATGACCTGAAAGTGAGGGGCATACTGTGAGACACTCCAATTTCGCCTTCATCAAAGCGGCCTGGCATTCCGAAGTCGTCGATCGTGCGCTGGATGGTTTTCTCGAGGTGGTGAGCGAGAGGCAGGTGGAAGTGTTCACCGTTCCCGGTGCATTGGAACTTCCGCTTCTCGCGCGCGACCTTGCTGCAACGAAGCGCTTCGACGCAGTGGTCGCAACTGCGTTCGTTGTCGATGGAGGAATATATCGTCACGACTTCGTCGCGCAGGCGGTGATCGATGGGCTCGTGCGTGCCGGCCTTGAGACGGGCGTACCGGTGCTGTCGGTATCGCTCACCCCTCACAACTACCAAGAGACGGAGTTTCACACGGCGATCTATAGAGAGCATTTCGTCACTAAGGGGCGAGAGGCCGCCGAGGCGGCGCTGAAAATAACAAGGCTTCGAGCCGAATGCGGGCTTCCGCCCGCTTCGACGGGCAAAAAAGACGAGGTCCGATATGCATGACCACTCTCAGGATAACCTTTCCGGCGCATTTGCCGCGCGAGCTGCAGCCGATCTCGTGAACACCTATGCCAATTGGTCCAGCACCTACGATGACGAGGCGATGAGGCTCGGCTACTGTCTGCCGTTTGTCATAACGGCATGGGTTGCCCGATATGCTGAAAGCCTCGAAAGCAAGATTCTCGATGCTGGCTGCGGTACCGGACTGACTGGCCCATATCTTGCGGCGCTGGGCTACGGCGACTTGCATGGTCTGGATTTTTCTCCTGAGATGCTTGAGCGCGCGGGTCGCCGGGGAGTGTATCGATCACTCACAAGAGGGGAGCTTGGAAAGGCGCTCGACTGGCAAGATGCCACGTTCGATCTGATCCTTTCTGCTGGCGTTTTCACACAGGGGCATGCGCCGGCAAGCAGCTTCGACGAACTTCTTCGGATTTTGAAACCGGGCGGCTATCTTACGTTCACAATCCGAGACATCACACTGGAAACTCACGAGTTCGATGGTGCTTTAAAAGCGATGCTCCACCAACGGCGGGCGAGTCTTGTCGAGAAAAGCCCGCCGTTCAGATCGTTCACGACATCGAACCCAGACATTGCCGTGAATGTCATGGTCCTCCAAAAGTTATAGTGCGCGTGCGTTGATCTTTGTTCCTCGCGAGCGGTGGAAAACATGACCCCGCCATTGTCCCCAGCGAAGTTGACCTCTGCGATCGGCGTCTGCGGCCTCTGACATCTGCAGGGCCTACCCGATACTGGACGAGGTTCTGTTGCGCCGGCCAAGGATGTGTAAAATATTGATCTGCATATCCGGCCTGAAATCTCCAAAAGCGGGAACTCAGGGAAACGGTTCGGCGTTCCCCCCGCAACTGTAATTGACAAGATTTCATTAGTCGTTTGAAGGAATTGCACCGAAATGAGGAAAACCTATATTAAAGCTTGAACGTAACCGCGATACGTCAATCAAGCGTTGACACTTGTGGTGGTAGTTTCTAGGAGTTGGTCAATGAAGCGGAAGGAGTCGACCATGACATTCGTTCACAACATGCGTATCGTGGCGTCCGCCGCTCTCCTCGGCGCTGTTTTGGTCGGGGCGGTTTTGAGCGGTGCCGACGATGGACACTTTCAGGATATGTTGAAGTATGGCGGCGCGTTTATAGGTGCCGCCCTCGCATTGATCGTTCGGTTTAGTCGCTGAGTTTGCATCGGGGACGGGTCGCGGTCGGATATGCCTTTACTTGACGCCGTCAACCGTTTTGCGGACGGAAGCTGGTTCGAAATAGTGTCACTTGTCGTGGCGATCGTGTACGCCGTTCTTCGTTGGACGAAATGTAGCGGGGCTTACAACCTGGTCTCGAGGACAACAGGCTTCGACGTCCTCAATGGCGTCAGTATATTTCCTTTGTTCATGCTTGCTTTGTCGGTCGTTTCTTCAAGCGTTCTTGCATCGATCCTCACATCGAATAAGCTCATACTTTCCACCGCGGGCTTAGTCGCGCTCTTCGCCGTTCTGGAAGATGTCAATCCCAGCAAGAGCGAACGTTAGGCCAGCCTATCGTCGTCGGTGTGAGCATCGGCGAAGAAGCTCCGCCTTTAAAGCGGAGCTTCTTGTAGTCCTACTACTTCAGGAATGCGTCGATGAGTTCAGCGGCACGCTTGGGCTCTTCCCAAAACATGTTGTGGCCGTTTGACTTGAACGTCTCGAATTTAGCTTCTGGGAAAGCGGCCTTGAGCCTCTCTTGGTGAGGTCCGTCGAACATGGGATCCTGGTCGCCCCAAAATATCATCAAGGGCGCTTTAAGTAGAGAGGCGGTGCTCCGCATGTTGCCCACGGAGACATCCCAGAGAGTTTCCTTCCACACTCTGAGTGGAACCGCAGTGCTCTCAGCGCGCATGTGCTTCAGAAATTCCTCATCGACCGGATGCGGGCTCCAGTACCAGTCGAGCATGAATTTACTGTCAGGATCGAATGGCTCTTTCACAGGCATCACGTTGTCCCACAGCCAGGTTCCAGGGCCGCCCGCGATGTCAAACGTCGAGGAAACAAGCACGGCTTTGTTGACCTTTTCCGGATAGCGCTCAGCGAGGGCCTGCGTGGTGAACGAGCCGAGCGAATGGCCCACAACGTCTGCTTTGTCTATGTGGACGGCATCCAGAAATAATTTCGCGTCCGTCGCGAAATCGATAAAGGAATAGCAGCATTCAGGTGCACTGGTCTTTCCATGGCCTCGAAGATCGATCGCGTAGATGTGATAGTCGCCTTTCAGATAAGGAATCATAAGCGACCAGGTGCGCGCGTTGTCAGTAAATCCGTGGATCAACAAGAGCGGTTTCCCAGTCGTATCCCCGATCTCGTTGTAGGCCATCATAACACCGTTTGGCAGTGCGATGGTCTTTTTTGCTCCAGCCCATTCGCTCTGGGTTGGGATGGGAAGTTGTTGAGCGGAAGACATTGTCGGTGCGAGTGCCAGACCGATAAGAACAGACAATAGTTTAACTATTTTCATTGAGTTCCCCTTCGTTGCTAGGTTGACGATTCAGCGGTCGATTTTGCGGGGGAGGCGCGTACAGAGTCTGGTGGGGTTGATTTGCGGCCCCACCAAGGCGATGGCGAAAAATCTTTCAGCTTTTCCGGCGGTCTGGGCGGCCGCGCCAATTGAAATCGCGAAACTCCAGTCGACGGCGCCATCGTGAATATCGCGAAGCGTGCTCGGCCGATATCGGGCGTCTCAGCGATGTGTATGATCGGGTCCGGCGCTGCGCTTGCGGCTCTGCTCGAAAGAAGTTGATTATGGATAACGACGACAAGCTCGATCTTAAGAGGATTCTGTTCGACGTTTTCGTCGGCACGTGGTCGGTCAGGCGCGTCATTCTGGACAGGCTTGGCATGGGGCGTGTCATGTTCACTGGGTTGGCGACGATCGCAACCGATGACTTCGAGGAGCGCGGCGAGACGTTGCTCGGTGGCGGTTATCGCTCACAAAGCAGTCGGCATTACCGTCTACTGCTCTCTGGAGCCAAGCTCGTTGTCTCGTTTCCCGATGGACGCGAGTTTGTTGAAATCGGTGGCCAGCCGGCGCAGTATGTTCGGCACGAGTGCGGCGAAGATACCTATCTCGGCAGGTTCTTTTTCCCTGCGCCAACGGCCTGGGTCGAGGCCTGGTCCGTCAGCGGGCCACGCAAAAATTATCGTAGCTTGGCAAAATATACGCGGCTCGACGATTCATCAACGGCGATGGAAAATACTTAAAGCCTCGAGAGTGCTCAGCGTGGTTGCAGCTTCTTTCGCGGCGTCCGCCGGATCTGCTGCTTTGCCGACCCGTTAAAGTGCTGTCGGTGTTTTAGATTCGTACTGCCACGTCGGCTGTTGGTTGGCCTTTTAGCGGGCGCCCATCAACGCCGCGACGTCCAGCATCCTCGTCGAAAATCCGAATTCGTTGTCATACCATCCGAAGACACGTAACAGACCACCGGGTGCCACCGAAATCTCGGGCCCACAGATAACCAAAGATTCCGGGCGGGCCCGCAAATCTACCGATACTAGCGGGCGGTCGGTCCAGCCCAACACCGAAGAAGCTTCCGCTGCCTGACACAACTCCATCCGAACCTGATCGAGGCTCGGCCCAATTCGAGTTGATACGGTTAGATCGATTGCAGATACGCTCGCCGTTGGCACTCTGATCGCTCGTGCCTCGATCTTGCCCGCCAACCGGGGCAAAACTTTTCCCAAGAGCTTGTGAGCACTCGTGCTTGTCGGCACCATCGACAGCGCTGCGGCGCGACTTCTCGCAAAATCATCGCGTGGCTGGTCAACTGTCGGCTGACTGCCGGTGTAGCAGTGAACGGTCGTCATCTGTCCTCCTGCAATTCCGTAGGCGTCGTCGATGATCTTTAACAGTGGCGCAAGTGCGTTAGTCGTGCATGAAGCATTCGAGACGATCTTGTGGTCACCGATAGCTTCCTCGTTGGCTCCCAGGACAACCGTAACGTCTGCGGCTTCGGCGGGCCCGGCAATGAGAACCCTGGATGCACCCGCCTGAAGCGCACGAGATACAAAATCCCGGCTAGAAGGTTGCCCCGTACATTCAAGGAAAATGTCGACGTCGGTTAGGTCCAAGCCCCGGACGTCGAGTTCTCGGTGGAAGGGTATGAGGCGGGACCCGATCGTCAATGCGCCTTCGAAGCTGCCAACCGGTTGCGGCCACGGTCCGAAGACGCTGTCGTACTGAAACAGGTAGGCGCAACTCTCCAGCGGCGCGACGTCGTTTATCATCACAAGCTGAAACTCGGTTCTTGAATTCAGCAGTATGCGAAGAATGGTGCGGCCTATTCGGCCGAAACCGTTGATCGCAATCCTAATAGGCTTTGTCATTCCACTCGCTCCCCTTTGGCAATCCCCGTTGTGTCGGCTCCTGCCATCTTTTTCAATTCACGCCCGCGCCAGCCCGTTACTCCAACACGCCTGTGCCGCTCCTGATGTCGAGTCCCCGACGAAAATTGATCCAGGCTGGTGGCGCGCGAGCCGCGTCGACCCAGTCTGATGGCTTCGCTAGAACATTCGAGCGCCCCCAGTCCCTAGTTCAAAGGAGCTTGTCGCGCCAAGGGAATAGCTGTGCCGCAGGCATCAACGCCAACCGATTTGGAGGAGCCGCAAACGAGTTATCCAACTGCAGGGAACCTTGCGGTGGTCAGGGAATGGACCGCTCAAATCCGTATGCACGCCGTAGCTCTTAATTTCGGTGTGTGGCCGGCTTGCATCCTCGACAGAAGGGTCGGCAGCATTTATCTATGAATAATGACCGCTGCCACCGAAGACACGCTCGCCAACCGCATCAGCCGCGTTCTCGCGGAGCGTATCGTCACCGGCGCGCTCGAGGCGGGCAGCAAGCTGAGGCAGGACCACATCGCCGACGAGTTCGACACCAGCCACGTACCGGTGCGGGAAGCATTCCGTCGCCTGGAGGCTCAGGGTCTGGCGATCAGCGAAAGTCGAAGGGGGGTTCGTGTTTCCAGCTTTTCGAGGGCCTCTGTCGAAGAGGTCGCGCTCATGCGCTCGGTTCTCGAAGGGCTGGCATTGCGGCAAGCCGCGCCGCATCTGACGGCGTCCATGCTCGACGAGGCAATGTCGGCGGTGGTCGCCGGCGACACGGCGCCGGACGCGCGAGCATGGGATGAGGCGAACCGTCGCTTTCATCAACTGTTGCTCGCACCATGCAAAATGCCGCGACTGCTCACGACGATCGATGATCTGCAGATGGTCGGCTCGCGTTACGTGTTCGCAGCCTATGGTGCTGACTGGACCCCGCGGATAGACTTTGACCATCACTCTATTCTTGATCATCTGCGGCGAGGTGAGGTCAACCACGCCGTGGTGGCTCTTGAACGACATGTGCAGCGGATCGGTCCGATCCAGCGCTGATCGGCGTTTCCGTAAGCGCAAGCTGCGGTCGCGCTGACTCCCGCCGCACTTGCACAAATCTTATCCCTTGTTTCGCCTCATGATTGATTTCCTGCCTCGGTAATTCCCCGGCAGGTTTGTTGCACAACTGCCCCGTTGTCAATTTTATAGATAATTATAGATTCTATCTATCATAAATGACTGGAGGCAAGACATGATGCAGGCGCCTGAGGTGATGGAAGCCCGGATGAGCGATAGTGATGCGACAATTATCTATAATCTTCCGTTCAATGATCTTCTGTATCGGGCCCAGCAGGTCCACCGCGAGACTTTCGATCCGAACGTTGTTCAGATGAGCCGCCTCTTGTCGATCAAGACTGGCGGCTGCGCAGAGGATTGTGGCTATTGCAGCCAGTCCGCTCACTATCCGACCGGTCTCAAAGCTTCGAAGTTGACAGAGATCGAACGAGTCGTCGCCGAGGCTCGCCACGCGCGCGACGGTGGCGCGACGCGCTACTGCATGGGTGCTGCATGGCGTAGCCCCAAGGACCGCGACATGGATACGCTTGTCGCAATGGTTGAGGGCGTCAAGGCGCTTGGCATGGAAACCTGCATGACGCTGGGAATGCTGACACCAAAGCACTCCGAGCGTCTCGCCGATGCGGGTTTGGACTACTACAATCACAACATCGATACCTCTGAACGCTATTATCCAGAGATAATCACTACCCGCACTTTTGGGGAGCGTCTGGAAACCCTCGCCAACGTCCGCAGCGCCGGAATCAAGGTCTGTGCGGGCGGCATTCTTGGAATGGGGGAGACCGTCGGCGACAGGATATCCATGCTGGTGACATTGGCCAACCTGCCAGAGCCGCCAGAGAGCGTACCAATTAACATGCTGATCCCGATCCCCGGATCGAAGCTCGCCGATGCCGAGCCGATCGATCCGATCGAGTTCGTCCGAACCGTGGCGCTGGCCCGCATCCTGATGCCAAAGTCGCATGTCCGCTTGTCAGCCGGGCGCACCGACATGAGCGACGAGATGCAGGCGCTCTGTTTCTTTGCTGGCGCCAATTCTATCTTCGTGGGCGACACACTACTCACGGCTGACAATCCCGGCGAGGACAAAGATGCTATGCTGTTTCGACGCCTTGGCCTTGAGCCTATGGCGTTGGAGCGCCAGCTTTGAGCGTGGTCGCGCTTGCCCGTGTAGAGAAGACGCTCGCCGGCCTTGAGCGAAAGTCTCGTTTCCGTTCCGTGGCCTTGGGATCGGGCATCGATTTCGCCTCCAATGATTATCTTGGCCTCGCTAGCTCGCCGCGTCTCAAGACAGCGATCAACACCGCGATCAAACGAGGCGTGCCCGTCGGGGCGGGCGGCTCGCGGCTCCTGCGCGGTCACCATATCGAGCATGAAATGCTCGAAAACGAGGCAGCGCAATTCTTCGGGGCGGAGAGGGTGCTCTACTTCGCAAACGGATATGCCGCGAACTCTGCGCTCTTCTCGACCCTACCACAGCGCGAGGACCTGATCGTCTACGATGCGCTGATCCATGCGAGCGCATTGGAGGGGATCCTGGCCAGCAAGGCAACGGCGACAGCCGTGCCACACAACGATGTCGACGCCTGCGAGCTCGCGGTCCGGAAATGGCGCCGCCAGGGAGGAAAGGGCGTGCCATGGATCGGGGTCGAAAGCCTCTATTCGATGGACGGCGATAAGGCGCCTCTCGTCGGACTGGCCGAAATCGCCGAACGACATGACGGCTTCCTTGTCATTGATGAAGCGCATGCGACCGGTGTCTTTGGCAAAGATGGTCGCGGGCTCGCCGCCGACCTCCCGACGAGAAATAACATCCTTACACTGCATACCTGCGGCAAGGCGCTCGGGGCCAGCGGTGCGTTGCTGGGCGGCCCAGCCATCATCATCAATTACCTCGTCAACCGCGCCCGCAACTTCATTTACTCAACGGCACCGTCGCCATTGATGGCCGCTGCGGTGCGCGAGGCGCTCCACATTCTGGCCGACGAGCCGGAGAGGCGGGACCATCTGGAGAGGCTGATGGCTCATGCAGGCGACCGACTACAATTGCAGTTGGCCAAGACGCCGAGCGGGTCACAAATTCTTCCCGTGTTGATCGGCGACAACGGTCGCGCGGTTTCAATCGCCCGCCGGATGCAGGCCGAAGGATTCGACGTCCGTGCAATCCGCCCTCCGACCGTTCCCGAGGGAACTGCGCGGTTGCGGGTCTCCGTTACGCTGAACGTCGATGAGGAAAAGATTTCAGCGATGTTCGAACGGCTTTCATTAGCACTTATGGAATCTACACCATGATGGCTCGCTTTGTTGTCAGCGGTACCGACACTGGAATTGGCAAGACAGTCTTCTCGGCGGCCCTCGCCAACGCTCTGTGCGGCTACTATTGGAAACCTGTGCAATCCGGCCTTGATGAGGAAACGGACACGCAAACAGTGCGACGGTTGGGCGATGTGCCAGAGGAGCGCATTGTGTCTGAGGCCTACAGGCTCGCTACCCCTGTTTCGCCGCATCTCTCGGCCCGAATTGACGGCACCTCGATTGACGCGCAAAGGCTGGTCCCGCCGCAAGTCGATGGGCCGCTCGTCATCGAAGGCGCAGGGGGGCTGATGGTTCCGCTGGCAGAGAACCTTGTATTTGCCGATGTGTTTGCTCAATGGCAGATCCCTGTCATCCTTTGCGCAAGAACTACCCTCGGCACGATCAATCACACTCTGCTTTCTATTGAGGCCATGCATCATCGCGCGATCCCGATTTTTGGCATCGCATTCATCGGGGAGGCGAATCCAGAAACCGAGACCGTCATCGCCCGCTTGAGCGGCGTACGGCCGCTCGGTCGACTGCCAATCCTTGCAAGCCTGAAGGCGTCGACCGTGAGCAAGGCTTTTCATGAGAATTTCGATCTCAATAGTTTCGCGGACGCCCGCCCATGACAAATTCGATCATTTGGCATCCATTCACCCAACATGCGTTGGAACCACCAATGAAGCGGATCGCCTCTACGGACGGCGCCTACCTCGTCGATGAGGAAGGAAATCGAATTCTCGACGCAATATCGTCATGGTGGGTCATCACCCACGGCCATCGCCATCCAGTCATCATGGAGGCCATACGCTCGGCGACGGAATCCTACGACCAGATCATCTTTGCAGAGTATTCGCACGAACCGGCAGAACGTCTGGCAGAAGGACTGCTTCATGTCGCTCCAGCAGGGTTGAGGCATGTCTTCTTCTCGGACAGCGGCTCGACCTGCGTCGAAGTCGGCTTGAAGATGGCACTCGGCTATTTCCACAACGTTGGCGAAATGCGTGATCGCATCGTCGTGATGGAGCACGGCTACCATGGAGACACCATCGGCACCATGTCCGCCGGTGAACGTGGCGTGTTCAATGCCGCATACGCTCCAATGCTCTTCGGTGTCGACCGTATTCCCTTTCCCGAACAAGGTCGCGAGCAGCAGACGCTGGACGCCTTCGAAGTCTACTGCCGGACAGGTCGGGTCGCGGCCATCTTGGTGGAGCCGCTTGTTCTGGGTGCAGGTGGTATGAAGATTTACTCCGCTGACGTCCTCAGGTCAGTTCGGACAATCGCGGACCGTTACGGGTGCCTTGTCATAGCCGACGAGGTGATGACCGGATGGGGCCGGACAGGAACCATGTTCGCGTGCGAGCAGGCGGGGGTCTCGCCAGATATCCTATGCACATCGAAGGGCCTTACGGGGGGCGCACTCCCCCTAGCGGCAACACTTTGCACGTCCGACATATTCGACGCGCACCTGTCGAGAGAACGGAGCAAGACGTTCTTCCATTCCAGCTCATACACAGCGAACCCCATTGCGTGCGCCGCGGGCGTTGCGAACCTGGCGGTGTGGAAGCATGAAGACGTAAACGCACGGATCAGGAGCTTGGGCACGCTCCATTGCGAGCACTTGCGAGAATTTGAGGATGACGACCGGTTTTCCAATGTCAGGCAGATGGGAACCATCGCAGCGCTCGATCTGAACGTGACCGCAAGCGGTTATCTGGCCGATGTCGGTCCGCGTATGCGCAAGCTATTTCGTGAACGTGGCTTGCTCATCCGCCCGCTCGGCAATGTGATTTACCTCATGCCGCCTTATTGCGTCAGCGCCTCCGAGCTCGCTCATGCCTATGATGCCATCGACGAGGTTTCCTCCATTGTTCTCGGGAGATCGCGATGAAACAAGCCGCTTCCTCGCGCATGGTCGGGTTCGGGCATGCCGTGCCCGGTCGCCGTGTGTACAATGGTGAGATCGAGAGCTCGTTAGGTCTCGAATCTGGGTGGATAGAACGCAGGACAGGTATTCTAAGCCGCTATTGGGCAGGCGACGGCGATACTCTCAGCGCGCTTGCGGCAGAAGCGGGCCGGATGGCAATCGACAATTCGGGTGTAGCGCCTGACGACGTAGCGTTGACCTTGCTCGCTACGTCGACTCCAGATCATCTGCTTCCGCCGTCGGCGCCGCTGCTCGCCCATCACCTGGGCCTTGTCCGATCAGGCGCGATCGATCTCGCAGGCGCATGCTCGGGCTTTCTCTATGCACTCGCTTTGGCGGACGCCTTCGTCCGCCTGCACGGACGCCCGGTACTGGTGGTGGCGGCGAATATCTTATCACGTCGTATCAACCCCAATGAACGCGCCACCGCCGTGCTGTTTGCCGACGCAGCGGGCGCCGTGCTGCTCGCTCCATCCGACGAGTCAAACGTCGGCTTGATGGCGGTCGAACTCGCCTCCGATGGCAGTGGATACGACTTCATCACCATTCCGGCTGGCGGTAGCAATAGGCCCTTTACCGCCGAGTTGGCCGGCGAAGAATTTCTGATGTCCATGAAGGACGGGCGAGAGGTGTTTTCACGTGCCGTCGAAATGATGTCTAACTGTTCGCGGCGGGCGCTTGTGAGCTCTGGAATTTTGGCATCTCAACTAGATCGGTTTATTCCGCACCAGGCTAACACGCGGATTTTCGATGCCGTCTGTGGAGAACTCGGCATCGAGCCCTCCAGGACAGCGCGAACGATCGAGGCGTTTGGGAATTCGTCTGCTGCGACGATCCCGCTCTCTCTTTCCGTCGCCAATGCGACCGCCCCATTTGTACTCGGTGAACGATTGCTGCTTGCTTCAGCCGGTGCAGGAATGATTGGCGGAGCTTGTGTATGGGTTACATAGTCTACGACGGCTGGTCCGCGCCGTTCACTGGTTGAGTTCCTATGGCCACTGTTGACGCCGAAGCGCATTTTATGGCCGCATATCGAAATGGACAGTGATGATGGGCGGGCGCAACCCATGATGCGTCGGGAGATTTTACACTCCGACGTGAGCGTTTCGCAATTGTTCAGGACGACGGCCGACCGCTTTCGATGCCGAACACCACCGTCATGGCGTTTCGCTGAATATCTTCAGAGTAGTCTCCTTCATAGACTGTCCACTCATGCCAAGATAGTCTCCTACGGCCTCCCAGGTCTCGTCATCGTTGTCGAGTGGCGATCGGAGTTTTTTGCCTATGACAAGATATGTGCGAAGCTCGAACAAGGTTTCCATATGCTCTTTTTCGAAGGGGAGACGGGAGCAACTTGCGGCGAAATGGAATCCTTTACGTATATCGAACAGAACGTCGACGACAGCGCTTCGTAGGTCACCGAATGACTCGAGCATCACGTCTCGTGCCTTGATGACCTCAAGTTGCCAGGCCGATCGGAACTCTTCCACCGGGATGCTAGAGACTATCGTCGCCAGTCCGCTGTCGCCCTCCGCTTCGAGCCATTTCTCGGTTGTACGAGTGAAATAGAAGATCTTAATGGCGTCGCTGCCGTGAATCCTGCTGGCCCTCATTCCGATGCCTGTCACAACAATGTCCTCTTCAGAAATCAACTTTAGTGTCAGTGATCTCTATAGGCCGTGATTGTGAATTCGAACTTGTGAAGATCAACGGCTTTTGACAGATCGTGAGATTGTGTCACGTGAAGGTCGGTTTCGGAGGCGTTTGGCGAGATAGGGCCGTGACGTGATCGAAGATTGAAACTTCTTGCAGGACGGGCCGCTTTTGAGCGTTGCGGCAGGCAGTATGTTCGGTTGTAACGTTTTCGCGAAAACGTTACAACCGAATGAAATCATACTGTTATAAGCGCTGTAGGGCTCCTGTAACCGGAAATAGCTCAACCTTGACTTTGGGTCTGGGGGTGGACCGAAGTGCCGCGCAAAAGCCACTCAGACACCATGCGAACGATTTTGAGCGCGCGATCATCAAAGCGTCACCGCCACATGGGATCGGGCAACCCGTAGGTCGTTAGAGGTTTCGCTGCCGCAGATTAGTCAAATCCGACCTCCAAACCCGCATCCGCAGCTCCCTCAATCTTCGTAGAGCTAAGGCCTAAGCCAAGATATTAACTTCAACGGCAGCGTCCTGGAAGGCTTGACGCGCCTCCGCAAGTGAACCGTAATGCTCGACTGCCAGCCTGCAGGACACTTTGGCGATCTCGAATTTTGGGCCGCGCTCAGCCGGCCATCGATTCCAAAGATAGTCCAGGGCCTCCTTAGGACCATCGATCGGCTCGGTCATACCTCGCCCGATCCGTACGAACACGGGCGTCTCCCACAGTATGACTTCCGAAAAATGATCTTCACGCTCGCTCATTTTCTCCTCCGATCTTCAGTTTTCGGAGCGTAATTTTAGGGCAGCGCGATCGCTCAGCAATAAAAAATGACAAGCGAACCGCTACCTTTTTTTGGGGGTTCATCGACGTCGGGTGACGCCCCTTGTCAGCCGCTCGGTCCTAGACGTCTACGACGCGTTTCCCGATGCTCATTGTCGTCATGATAGGATGGCCGGGGGCCGAACATGCGCTTCATCATCCAACGAGACATGATGGGAACCGCCTTTATTGGGCGGTCGTCGAGCACAGAATAGACATGGTCGCGCAACAATTCGGCGTTCGCCTCGAGGTCAATTGCCACCACGAATTCGACCAGGATATCCGCCCTTTCGAAATACCTCATAAGCCGGGCTCGCAAGCCGGTCGTCAAAGCCGCAGCACAGATAATAAGGCGGTGAATTTGCACTTCCATCTGTAAGCGCGAGATAATAGTCTGCACTTCGAATTCATCCGCTATTACTGATTGGCAGAACGCAATGGTCGGCCTGAGCGGAAGGGGCTCAATCACCTCTTGCGTTACGCAAAAGTTTCGGAACTCATTCGCAACACGATGAGGGAAGATGTGCGTCCATATACCTGCGGCGCCGATCAGTTGGGCTCCAAGTTTATCGGCCACCTTTGCACCGAACTGATCCAGGTCGGGGCCGGAACCAACCACGTATGCTGGCTGCCCGTCCAGCCTTGCGATGAGTTCGTTCGCCGCGAGTTCCGCATGCATCTTTAGCTCAAGCGCAGCGCTTTTTCGATCGGTCAAGGCAAACAAACGATCAATCGACTCCGTCATAGTATTCATCTTCGAGTTCCGTCTCACTTCCGAAGCCACTGATCTTGTTCCAAAATTCATATGGATCACGTGGAAAGTCGTCCCAAAAATCGTCTTCAACCGACGATAGGAGTATGGCAAGCGGGAGGTAAGTCCTTCCTCTTCTCCCGGTAATGACCAGGGTCTGACCGTCGGCGGCAAAATACAAACTCGCACCTAGCGCCTCGTTAAGGGACCATACGAGCTCATTGGTCTCCTGTGTGGACGGCGTGAGCGAACTTATAATATGGCCAGATGAACGACTGAGGTCCTCGAACAGCTCATGTAGTGTGCCCGTCCGCTCCCAATCATGAATCCAGACCGAGTATATGTGATGCCAGATTGCGGCGAAGAACGTTGCGTAGGGTGGCACCAAGCTCAACGCGTCGATATGCCGACATATTTCACGGTCGTGATGAGGCCGCCGGCGAAGCGACATGTCAACGTGCTCAACGGTTACGAAAGAGAGCTCGTAATTGTGTCGCTCAATCTCGAGTTTTTCTGCGAGGTTCGACCGGTGAACTGTTAATCGCAAGTCAGCACGTGGATTCTTTCTGTGCTCGACGATGAACTGCAGTTGCAAATCGGTGTCCCAACCAAGATTCTCTACTGCTTTGATTTGGTGCCGGCGTGAATGGGAGTTCTCCGGCCAATCCATGTGTAAATCATCTGTTTTTGATCCACGTTTCTCTTGAGTGATAAATGGATCATCGGATGGGCCAAGGCAGGTCGAAGCGCTCTCGAGTATCCTAATTACGGCAACCATATCTTGGAAGTGGTAGCCTTTTCCGCCTGCAACGCCACCAATATGCTGTCTCTCTGAGGCAGAGACGATCTCAGCCAGTATTTCATCTTCTGTCGGTCTGCTGCGCATTGTGCCCCCGATAACAAAAATTCGGGGCCGGGATAATGCTACTAGATTAATGAAATCCACCTACGCCGTTCGGGTTGTAACCATCCTTTTTACTGCGGCGCGAGTGCATGTCGGAATGCTTTTGCTGTAGCAAATAACCAGCACCGGTCACTCACAGCGAGGAAACCTCTCAAACGGGTACAATACTGGAAGGCTAACTTCCGGCAATGAATATAATTAAACACAATCATACACTTAGGGCGCAGGTGATATTTTTCCTTCGATTCCGGGCCATCGTTTCAGGTGCAATAGAACCCTTTCGGAGGTTCGTACGGCCATTGTGGGCGACCCGGATCAGCGGCAGCCGCCAGCCTAAGCCCGGCCTTGGCGGAGGACAAGCCGGCCCTTCCGGAGCGTATTGCCGCAACGGGTACGGTGCGCATTGCCGTCAATGCCGCCTATCCCCCTATGGAATCGCGCGATCCGACGACCAATGAATTCATCGGTTTCGATATCGACCTCGGCAATGCACTTGCCGCCGAGCTCGGCCTGAAGGCCGAATGGATCGACGGTCAGTTCTCGCAAACGCTCCCGTCGCTGGTTTCGAAGCGTGTCGACCTCATTCATAGTGCGATGATCGACACCAAGGAGCGCCAGGAGACGGTCGATTTCATCGACTATCTGGTATCCGGCCAGCAGGTCTATGCAATGATCGATGGCCCGATCAAGGCGGTCGAGGACATGTGCGGTCAGAAGGTCGCCGTGAGCAAGGGCACGACGGCGCTCAAGGCGCTTACCAAATGGAACGAGGAGAACTGCGTCGGCAAGGGCAAGCCTGCCGTCGACATGGTTATCGACAGCAGCTTCGGCCAGCAGATCGCCAACATGAAACAGAAACGCACGGTCGCCGGCGTCCAGGGATTGGAAGGCATCGGCCTCATCATCGAAGACTCCAAGGGTACGATGGCGCTGGTTGGCAAGCCGATTACCGCCAGCAATGCGGGACTCGCCTTCCTCAAGGAAGACACGCAGCTGCGTGACGCCTACATGTGGGCTATGAAGCGCAAATTTGCCGACGGCACCTATCACAAGCTCCTCGAAAAATGGAACCTCAAGGCTTCCGCCTATCCGGAGCCCACATTCAACAACAACGCGGAGTGATGTGCATGAGCGCCGAAACGCTTTCCGGGTCGCGGCTCGGCGTATCCGAGGTGACGCTGCCGGGTATCGATGTTGCCACGGCGACCCGGATCCGCAGGTTCAAGCCGTGGCGGCTACTCCAGCTCGCCCTGGCCGTCGGGTTCCTTGTCTTCATCGTCAACGCCTTCGCGAAGGCGCAGATCGAATGGCCTGTCGTGGGGCAATATCTGTTTGCGCCCTCGGTTTTCATAGGGCTCGGCTTCACCGTCTTGATGACGGTGGTGTCCATGGTGATCGGGCTTATCGTCGCCGTCATGGTGGCAGTGGGTTTCGGCTCGCACAATTTCGTCGTCCGGTGGATAGCCAAGTCCTACGTCTGGCTCTTCCGGGGAACGCCGCTGCTCCTGCAGCTGCTTCTGTGGTTCAATATGGCGCTGGTTTTTCCGGCGATCGGGCTGCCGGGCATCGGCTACAAACCCACGGTCGAACTGATGACGCCCTTCATCGGTGCGGCGATCGGGCTCGGGCTCAATGCTGGCGCCTATATGTCGGAGATCATCCGTGCAGGGCTTCTGTCGGTCGACACCGGCCAGTACGAGGCCGCCAAGGCGATCGGAATGACCCGTGGCAAGGCCTTGCGCAAGGTGATCTTCCCGCAGGCGATGCGCGTCATCATCCCGCCGATCGGCAATGAATTCATCGGCATGACCAAAAGCACCTCGCTTGCCAGTGTCATCGGCTTCAGTGAAATGCTCTTTGTCGTGCAGTCTATCTATTTCAACAATTTCCGGGTGATCGAGCTCCTGATCGTCGCGGCCGTCTGGTATCTGGTGGTCACGACGCTGCTGTCGATCGGACAACATTACCTGGAGCAACGGTTCGGGCGCGGTTTCGGGACCGGGAGGCATTGATGGCAGTGATCACGGCAATGAATGTCTGCAAAAGCTACGGCCATTTGCAGGTGCTGAAGGACATCAATCTGGAAATCCAGAAAGGCGAGGTGGTCTGTATCATCGGCCCGTCCGGCTCCGGAAAGACGACGTTCCTGCGCTGCATCAACCAGCTGGAGAAGATCAACGGCGGCTCGCTCTGGGTCAACGGCAACCTCACCGGTTACCGTATCGTCGGCGAGCGGCTGCTCGAACTCGACGAGCATGAGATCGCGCGCCAACGACGCGCAACCGGCATGGTCTTCCAGCGCTTCAACCTCTTCAGCCACCTCACGGCTCAGCAAAACGTTTCGCTCGGTCCGGTCGAGGTGCTTGGCCAGTCGCCAAAGCTTGCGGCGTCCCAGGCGTTGGAGCTTCTCGACAGGGTGGGGCTTGCGCATAAGGCCGGCGCCTATCCTGCCGAACTCTCCGGCGGCCAGCAGCAACGGGTGGCGATCGCCCGTGCCCTCGCCATGAAGCCGGACGTCCTCCTCTTCGACGAACCGACCTCGGCGCTCGATCCGGAACTCGTTGGCGAGGTGCTGAAGGTGATGAAAGAGGTCGCCGAAAGCGGCATCACAATGGTCGTCGCCACCCACGAGCTCAACTTCGCCCGTGACGTGTCGCATCGCGTCGTTTTCATGGCCGATGGCCGCATTGTCGAAGTCGGCAAGCCTGACGACATCCTGCGCAATCCGCAGGAGCCGCGCCTTCAGAAATTCCTGAGCGCGATCGCCAAGGCCCCCCGATCCGAGCCCGCAGATGTGGCAGTGACCGCCCTTGGGCAGGCACTGTGACCGAAATCCTGCCGAAGGCCAAAAGGCTTCCGGTTTCTCCCATGGCTGCGGCGTGCTTGACAGACGTGTCGATCCTTCTCTTCATGCCAATGCGGAAATCTCGCGCAGCAGAAGTAGATGTTGTTCAAGTGCAGCGGTGCGCGGAGCGATGATTGAGCGTAATAGCACGGTGCATGGGAGAGTATAAATGCAAGATAACAAGAAGTTTAACTTATGAATACAGATCGTAGCCAGATGGGGCTTAGAGCCCGCAAGAAACTCGCGCGTCACGAGTCCATACTTGAAGCCGCCAGGCAGGTGATCGGGGACATCGGATATGAAAATGCGAAGCTGGAACAAATAGCAGAGGTGGCTGATGTCGGTGTAGCCACCGTCTACAATTATTTCGGCAAGAAGCACATTCTTCTGTTCAATCTGGCGCTGTACTCGATCGACCGGATGGAGCCGCAGCTCGATGCATGGTCCCCTAAACCGGAATCCACGCTCGAGGAGGCTTTGGTCGAGTGGATTGTTGAAATGGGGACGCACACATTCAACGCCCTCGATCATTCCATCTGGGGTGTGGTGATATCCGAAGAGTATAAAGCCGGCGTCGACAAGAAAGACTATATAGAAATAAAGCAGAGATTTATCGAATTAAATCTCAAGTTTTGGCACCGGCTGATTGCGAGCGGCTACGCTACGAACGAGGTAGAGGGCAGGGATGTGGCGGAGTTGCTGGATTCCATTGCCTCGGAAGTGTTTCGTCAGGCTCATCAGAAGAAAACCGTAAACCGCAATACATACAGGCGCATCGCACGGCGCCTGGTCACGCTCATTGTTCGTGGACTTGCTGCAAACCAGAAACAGTAACGCGCAAGATCCGGTACGGCGCAATCGCTCCTGCACTCCGCCCACAGAAAGAAAGCAATCATGACAGTTTCAACAGGCCAGTATCTGACGACACTTCTGCAGGCGTATGGGGTCGATCATGTCTTCGGTATTCCCGGCATTCACACGGTCGAGCTTTATCGCGGGCTTGAGAACAGCCAAATCCGTCATATCACGCCGCGACATGAACAAGGCGCCGGCTTCATGGCCGACGGTTACGCCCGTGTTACCGGCAAGCCGGGCGTTTGCTTCATCATCTCCGGTCCTGGCATGATGAACATTCTGACGGCGATGGGCCAGGCCTATGCCGACAGCGTCCCGATGCTGGTGATTTCGACGGTGAACGCCCATGGACGCATGGATTCCGGCGACGGCTGGCTGCATGAGATGCCGGACCAACGTGGCGTGGTGGAAAACCTGACCGCCTTCAGCCGTACTGTTCACCGCCCCGAGGATCTGCCCGCGGCAATGGCGCAGGCCTTTGCCGTCTTTGAGGGCGCCCGTCCGCGCCCCGTGCACATCGAGCTGCCCATCAACGTGTTGCGCGCCTCTGCGGACCATCTGCCGCCTCCGGTACGCGCGCCGGTTCTGGCGCCCCCCGCTCCGGCGCATTCCGCTATTCAGGCGGCAAAGGATCTGCTGTCTGGAGCCGCGCGTCCCGTCATCCTCGTGGGTGGCGGAGCCGTGAAGGCGGCGGCAGAGGTGAGGCAACTCGCCGAGAGGCTCGATGCACCCGTGGTCATGACGGTCAATGCCAGGGGCATGCTGGACCACGCACACCCTTTGAGTGTCAGCCTCTCGGCTTCGATGCCGAAAACACGGGCGCTGATCGCCGACGCTGACGTGGTCCTTGCCTTGGGCACCGAGTTCGGCATAACGGACTACGACAATTGGGAGACCGGCCAGTTAGCCATTCCCGGCCAGCTGATCCGGGCCGACCTGGACCCGCAGCAGATCAGGCGTGGCGCGGTGGCCGAAATCGGTCTGGTCGCCGACGCCCTTGAAACGGCGCAGGCGCTTCTTGCCGTACTGCCCGCAAAAGCCGCCCGCGACGGCGCAGCAAGGGCCGGCAAAGCCATGGAGGGGCGCGACGATCTGTCTGCCACCATGCGCGGCGATCTGGCAATGCTGGATGCGATGCGTGATGCGCTGCCGTCGGCGATTTTCGTCGGCGATTCCACCCAGTTGGTCTACGCCGGAAACACAGCTTTTGCCGCCGCCACCCCGTCAAGCTACTTCAATTCGGCTACAGGTTTCGGCACTTTGGGCTATGGTTTGCCCGCGGCCACGGGAGCGGCGCTCGGTTCCACCGGGCGTCCCGTGATTGCGCTGGTTGGCGACGGCGGTCTGCAGTTTTCGCTGGCCGAATTGGCAAGCGCCGTTGAGGCCGAAGTGCCGGTCATCCTGATGCTGCACGACAACAGTGGATACGGCGAGATCAAGTCCTACATGCAATCCAAGGGGATCACGCCTCTGGGTGTCGACATTCTAACGCCGGATCTGGCGGTAATGGCGAAAGCGTCGGGATGGACGGTAAAGCGTCTTGAGAACGGGGACGATCTTACGAAAACATTGCGCGAACTCGCCCAGGCCGCGCGACCTGCAATGCTGATATTTGGAGATGATGTGCGGCAGGCATTCCAGCGAGCGGCCTAAGCAAAGCAGAGTAGGAGCACTCCAGCCAAAGCGGCATCTCTTCTTCGTTGCATTAACGTAGAGCAGCTCCGGCCTCCTGACAACGGCCTTTCCATCCCAAGCCTCAGAGGCAATAGCAATCCTCGTCAAGGGCATGGTGAGAATGCGGATGATGTGCGTAGTTGTTAAGGCAGTAGAAACTGCTTCTACTTGATGGTCGATAGTAAATGAATTGGTCCCTCCCACGAATTGCCGATTTTTAGGCGATGAGTGGAAGGCACCACGAGCGCGCGGCTAGTCTCGTGATAAGTCTGTACTAATGGTACGATTGTGTGCAAAATTCTGGCAATGAGGTCGAAAGTATCGGCGGAAGAGCGAATGCTCCTGTCCCATCTTCGTGATCTGATCATTTCCGCCTAGCACCGTCTGTTGGCACCAGCCGATGGCGGTGACGAAAGCAAATTGAAGAAAATCGTCAGAGGTTTAGACAGGCTATTTCGCCAGTTCATCTATCTGTGAGCTTGGTGACGGTACGGGAAATCAATATGAAAGAACGAAATCGACTTCTTGGGTCAACTCCTCTTGGTGGCGGGCACGCAGAGCGCCCCTCGTCCGTGCAGGTGCGTGGAGCGCGCCAAAACAACCTCAAGAATGTCAATGTCGATATTCCGCGCGATGCCTTCGTGGTTTTTACCGGCATCTCGGGATCGGGTAAGTCGTCGCTGGCCTTCGGCACCCTTTATGCCGAGGCGCAGCGCCGCTACCTTGAGTCAGTCGCCCCCTATGCGCGCCGCCTGATCGACCAGGCCGGCGTGCCGGAGGTCGATGCGATCGACGGGTTGCCGCCCGCGGTCGCCTTGCAGCAGCAGCGCGGCTCGACCAACGCCCGATCCTCCGTCGGCAGCGTAACGACGCTCTCCAGCCTGGTGCGGATGCTCTATTCGCGCGTCGGCGCGTATCCGCGCAATCAGCCCATGCTCTATGCGGAGGACTTCTCACCCAACACCGTGGCGGGAGCCTGCCCGGCCTGCCACGGGATCGGGCGCGTCTATGATGCGACGGAACAGACGATGGTCCCGGACGATACGATTACCATTCGCGAGCGGGCGATCGCCGCCTGGCCGCCGGCATGGCACGGTCAGAACCTGCGCGATATCCTTGTGTCGCTTGGCTTCGACGTAGACACGCCATGGCGCGACCTGCCGAAGAAGGACCGCGACTGGATCCTCTTCACCGACGAAACGCCGACGGTGCCGGTCTATGCGGGCCTCAATCCCGAGCAGACCAGTGTCGCGCTCAAGCGGCGCATGGAGCCGAGCTATCAAGGCACTTTCACCGGCGCACGTCGCTATGTGCTGGAGACCTTTGCCAATACGAAAAGCGCCCTGATGAAAAAGCGCGTCTCGCAATACATCATCGGCCGCGATTGCCCGACCTGCCATGGCAAGCGCTTGAAGAGCGAAGCCCTGTCAGTGACGTTCGCCGGGCTCGATATCGCCGCGTTTGGCGACCTGACGCTGCTCAAGCTCAGGGACTTGCTCACGCCCATTGCGCAAGGTGAGTTCGGAACGGCCGACGCGACCGTGAAGAGCCATATTCTGGGCAAGGCTGCTCGCGATGCGGCGGTTGAGCGAAGGGTTGCCGCCGGTGGTTCTGCCCACAAGAGCGCGCCCGATGTGCGCCGCACACCCAATCTTTCCGATGAAAAGCGGGCCGCTGCGCAACGCCTGGCGTCCGAACTGCTCGAACGACTCGCACCGCTGATCGATCTCGGCCTCGGTTATATCTCGCTCGACCGCAGCACGCCGACGCTCTCCTCCGGGGAGCTGCAAAGGCTGCGTCTCGCCACTCAATTGTCGTCGCAGCTTTTCGGCGTGGTCTATGTGCTGGATGAGCCATCGGCGGGATTGCACCCGGCGGATGGCGAAGCCTTGCTCTCAATCCTCGAGCGGCTCAAGTCGGCGGGGAACTCGCTGTTCGTTGTCGAGCACGATCTCGACGTGATCCGCCATGCCGAATGGCTGGTAGATGTGGGACCGGGTGCCGGTGAGAGAGGCGGCGAGGTCATCTACAACGGGCCGCCTGAGGGGCTGGCCGACGTGGAAAAATCCGTCACACGCCGCTACCTGTTCGCTGAGCCCGTCGCCAACGACAGGACGCCGCGCAAAGCCAAAGCGTGGCTTCGTCTGGAAGGCGTGACCCGCAACAATCTGCACTGCCTCGATGTCGCGCTTCCGATCGGCTGTTTCACCGCGGTCACTGGTATATCGGGATCGGGCAAGTCCAGCCTTGTAAGTCAGGCGCTGCCGGAACTCGTTGCCGAACATCTTGGCGGCACCTCGCCGGCGACCGAAGACGAAGATATCGATCCGCTGCTCGATGTCGTGCAGGGGACAGCCGAGGGGCGCATCGTCGCAGGAATGGAACATATCCGCCGGCTGATCCGGGTCGATCAGAAGCCGATTGGCCGCACCCCGCGCTCGAACCTCGCCACCTACAGCGGCTTGTTCGACCATGTGCGCAAGATCTTTGCCGATACACCCCTCGCCCGTCGGCGTCGATACAGCCCCGGCAGGTTCTCGTTCAATGTGGCACAAGGCCGATGCCCGGTTTGCGAGGGCGAGGGTTTTGTGATGGTGGAGCTGCTGTTCCTGCCGAGCGTTTATGCACCTTGCTCGACCTGCCATGGCAGCCGCTACAACCCGCAAACGCTCGAGATCGAATGGAATGGCCGCACCATCGCCCAGATATTGGACATGACGGTGGACGAGGCTTGCGGCTTCTTCGCCGGCGAGCCACCCGTCATGCGCTCCCTTGATGTGCTGCGTGACATTGGACTGGGATATCTGCGGCTCGGACAGCCGGCGACCGAACTCTCGGGTGGGGAGGCCCAGCGCATCAAGCTGGCAAGCGAGTTGCAGCGCGCACAACGCGGCAACACGATCTACATTCTCGACGAACCGACGTCAGGACTGCATCCGTCCGACGCAGATCGCCTGATGCGGCATCTGCAAGACCTGGTCGATGCCGGCAACACGGTCGTGGTTGTCGAACACGACATGCGAGCGGTCGCCCAGGTGGACTGGGTCATCGATCTCGGCCCGGGAGCCGGTGAAGACGGCGGTCGCATCATTGCGAGCGGTGTTCCCCGCGATATCGCCGAAGCAGAAGTCGGTCTGACCGCCCCCTATCTCAAGGCGGCGCTGTAACTCTCAAGTCGCTCGCCGTCACTAGGTCGAGCATTATCACGGCCTGTGATCGGACCGCGTTGAACCCGGCTACACTGGATGTTTGATACTGAATCCTTCGGGCGAAAACAAAGGCGGCACCCTTTCGAGCACCGCCTTCCAGATTTTGCTTTGGCGGTTACGCTGTGCTGGGGCGATGAACCGTCTTCACTTCGAGGAAGTCCTCCAGGCCGAAGAGACCGCCCTCGCGGCCGTTGCCGGATTGCTTGAAGCCGCCGAAGGGGCTACCGTAGCGATGCGGGCCACCATTGATATGCACCATGCCGGCGCGAATGCGGGCGGCAACGCGCTCGGCCCGTTCCGGATCGCCCGTCTGCACATAGGCGGCAAGGCCATAGGCGGTGTCGTTGGCGATGGCGATGGCTTCTTCTTCCGTATCGAAGGGGATGATCGAGAGCACCGGGCCGAACACCTCTTCCCGCGCGATGCGCATCTCGTTGTTGACGTCGGCGAAGATCGTCGGCTTGACGAAGTAGCCGGTTTCAAAACCGTCCGGCTTGCCGGGGCCGCCGACCAGGACGCGGGCGCCTTCGGCGACACCCGCCTCGATCAGCGCCTGCACGCGGCCGAACTGGACGTGCGAGACGAGCGGGCCGATATGTTCGCCGGCCTCTTCCGGATTGCCAACCCTGGCTTCCTTGCCGGTGCGCTCTGCAATTTCGACGACCTTGTCATAGACCGAGCGTTCGACGAGCATGCGGGTCGGTGCATCGCAGGACTGACCGGAATTGTTGAAGCATTCGCGCACGCTGCCAGCGACGCGGTCTTCGAGGTCGGCATCGGCGAAGACGAGGTTCGGCGACTTGCCGCCGAGTTCCAGCGTCACGCGCTTGACCGTCTCGGCCGCGTCCTTGCTGACGGCGATACCGGCGCGGGTGGAGCCGGTAAAGGACATCATGTCGACGTCCTTGTGCTTGGAAAGGGCTGCACCGCATTCCAGGCCATCGCCGTTGACGAGGTTGAACGTGCCTGCCGGGAAACCGGCCTCGTGGACCATTTCCGCATAGAGCAGCGCATTGAGCGGCGTGAACTCCGAGGGCTTGAGCACGCAGGTGCTGCCCGTCGCCAGCGCCGGCACGACCTTCAGCGCGATCTGGTTGATCGGCCAGTTCCACGGCGTGATAAGACCGCACACGCCGATCGGCTCGCGGCGCACGACGTCGCCGTTCGGCAGCACTTCGCGGGCCTTCAGCCGCTTCAGGCCGTTGATGAAGCCCTGAAGGTGGCCGACGCCGACATCCGCCTGCTGCTCAGTGCTCATCGAGATTGGCGCGCCGAGTTCCAGCGTGATGGTGCGCGCCATTTCTTCATAGCGCCGCTTGTAGATCGCGAGCAGCTTTTCGAGCAGCGCAAGGCGTTCTTCGACGCTGGTCTGGCCATAGGTCGCAAACGCCTTCTTGGCAGCGGCGACGGCGCGGTCGATATCGGCGGCGGTGCCCATGGAGATAACCGCGATCGGCTTTTCCGTCGCCGGATTGATCACCGGAAGGTCATTGGGCTTCAGCGGATCGACCCACTGGCCGTCGATGTAGAATTTGCGCTTGTCGAGCATGTTCGTCTCCCGTCACTTCAGTTTTTCATCGAGCCAGCCGCCGATGAGCTGGCGGTAGCGTTCCCAAGCACCAGGGGGCGGGGCGGCAGCGCGTCGAATTCTCGCAAGTGACGTGGGACCGGCATCGTGTGCCAGTCCACCTCGATCGCGTCGGCGCGACTTATCCTTGAAATCGGAGAACCCGGAACGGGCTGTTCCAGGTTCTCACCAGCGTATTCGAGGCATTGCCGCAGCGCGGAGGTTACTGGTTTCGCCGGATGACGAAATGCTTGCGCACCTTCTCCACGATTTTCCAGGTGCCCTTGAAGCCCTTTTCTACAACAAACGCGTCACCGGGACCGACCTCGACAGAATCCTCACCGTCGGGTGTCAGAACAATCCTGCCCTCCATCAGGTGGACGAACTCCCAGGCCTCGGAGCTTTGCAGATAGGTCCCGGGCGTGGCCTCCCACCAGCCGACGACGGTCGAACCACCATCTGTCGCATATTCGACCCAGGTTTTCATCGTCGGGTTACCTTCGACCTTCGTCCAGCCGGCGGAATCCGTCTCCTTCGGCTGCGCGTTCAACCCGATTTTCGTTACAGGATTGCGTGTCATGTCTTCTCCAATCTGGCGGGACCATCCTCTGACCGACGATGCCCCGCGGGTCAGTTTCTAGAAATTGTCGATGACGATAAGATCCCGCGGGATGCGGGTAAGGCTCATGGCGCCGTCCTCGGTGCACATCACCGTGTCGCCGAGCTTGAGACCGAAGCCTTCATCCTGAAGGCTAATGTTCGGCTCGAGACTGAAGACCATGCCAGGCGCGAACGTGTGACTGTCCCCCTTGATGAGCATGGGCGGCTCCATCCAGCCGGACGGGTAGGCCAGACCCAGACTGTAGCCCATCCGATGGTCACGGCGTCTCCTGAGATCCAGCCGGTCCAGGCGCGCATTGCAGACCTCGTCCGGCACGCCGACGGGGACCCCCGGCTTCACCGAGGCGATCGCGGCCTCAAGCCCCTCCTTGAGGCATGCGGCCACCTCCACCATCCGCGGAGACGGGCGCCCCAGCACGATCGTTCGCATCACGATGGCATGATAGCGGTTCACGCACGCGCCGAGTTCGATACAGATCGTATCCCCGAGCCCGATCGTCTGCCGCGTCGCCATTCCATGAACGAGCGCGCTGCGCGAACCGGAAACGACCATCGGGGGGACGGCGACATACTCGCTTCCGACATCGGCCAGCGCCTTCGCTGCGATACCGGCCAGCTCGATCTCGGACATGCCGGGCCGGATCGCGGCTATTGCCGTGTTGAGGGCGAAATCGGCCATCTGCGCCGCCTGCCACTGGAAGCCGAGTTCCGCCGGGGACTTGATTAGCCGCTCTTCCAGGACCAGATCGGTCGCATCGATCCAGGCAACTTCCGGAAGGTCGCCCCGCAGCATGTCCCACTGTCCGGGAAGCATGGAGACCGACTTAGAAGTAGCCTGAAGGTTGACGCCGATCCTGCCGGCGTTCAATCCGAGATCGGACAGCAGGCGGGACAGCACCTTGACGGGGTTTTCGAGCTCAATGTCGTAGAAGCGGGCGGACCTCAGCCAGGAAGTGTCCCAGAAAATGGACGCTTCCGTCGTTCTCGTGAAAAAGTGGGGTTCGCTATCATTCGCCAGCACGATCAGCCCCTGAAGGTGGGAATAGCTCGTGCAGTCATACCCCGCGAGCCAGCAGATCGACTCGGGCGACGTGACCACGATCGCATCAAGCTCCCTCGACCTCATGCGGGCGCGAACACGCTCCAGACGCTCCAGATACGTCGGCACACTGAACGCTAGTCTCATATCCTTACCTTTCCCAATTCTCTTCAGTTTCCAAAAGCAAGCAACGCTGACGAAGGCCCCGATCCGGCGCGAATACCGGTTTGCCTACGGGTGGGGTTGATCACAGGTAGTCGATGTCGCATGCATCATCCTCCTATGCCGCTGCCCATGCTTGGAGCCTTCGGACACTACAGCTTGTCCGATTTCCTCGACGATCTCTGGCCGTTGATTTTTTGATAGGTCGTAATAATTTTGTAGTCAACTATCAATTTATAGAAGACATTGATTATATCGGCGTCAAGGCAGAATCTCGCGCTTGACCCCGGAGGCGTCTCACCGCCGCAACAGGAGCAGAACCCAGATGGACGAAAACAGAATCTTGCGCGTGGCGCTCGATTGGGAAGTCGCGGGCATCGATCCGCCACGCGCCGGCGGCGGATGGAATACGGGGCGGGTCGTGCAGCATACGCATGAAAGCCTCGTCGAAGACGATTTCGGCGCACCACCCGAAACGCCGGATGCGCCGCCCATGGTCATACCGTGGCTGGCGGAAACGATAGAGATTTCTGCGGACATGAAACACTTCGTGTTCAAGCTCCGCCCCGGTGTGCGCTTCCATGATGGCGCAGTGCTTGATGCCGAGGCGGTGGTGGCAAATTACGCACGGTTCTGGGATGCTCGATCTCCGCTCTATTCGCCGGTGGCGGCCGACTTCAATCGCGCCGGCGTCGAGACCATCAAGCGGATCGAGGCGCTTGACCGGATGACGGTCCAGTTTGTTCACGATACGCCGGCCCCGGATTTCCTGCGGTACATGACGGAGCAGGACGCGCCGGGCGCCCAGGCCCTCGTCAGCCCTAACGCGCTGCGCACCCAGGGTCCGGACGGCTGCATCGATCGCGCGCCCGGGACCGGGCCATTCTGTTTTCACCGCCGGTTCGACACCCAAGGCGGTTCGGCGGTCGAGCTTCGTGCAAATGAGGACTATTGGCAGGGACGGCCATGGCTCAGCGGCATCCGGTTCCTGCCATTTCCCAACCTCGCCGATCGAGTTCGCGCGCTGACCAAAGGCGTCGTTGACATCGCCTACAGCCTCGAGGGCGCCGACCTCGAAGACCTCACCGCACGCGGATTTCAGGTGCCGGCGTTCTCACCCCCTTATCTCTGGTATCTGGTTTTCAATCTTCGCGACCCGGTCATGGCAGACGTCCGGGTACGCCGCGCGATAGCCCATGCGATCGACCGCGATGCGCTCAGTGACGTTCTCTTCCCAGGCGCAACGCTCCCCGCGCGAAGTGCCCTGCCGCCTAGCTCTCCTGCCCATGACACCGACGCCGTCGAGCATTATCCCTACGATCCGGCACGTGCCCGGTCCCTGTTGAACGAGGCGGGTATCAGCGGGGACATCGCGCTCAAGGCGATTGCCGCGCGGGCAGGATCGGCGCAGTTGAACCCGGTGGCGATCCAGGAGCGGATCGCCGAGGATCTCGCCCGGATCGGCATTCGGCTGGAAACCGACATCTACGACGATTGGATCGGCTATTTCAGAAGCTGGCGTCACGGGACAAACCCCGGCGTTTCAATCAGCGAGATGAGCTGGGGCATGTCATCGGATCTCTGGCTCCATCAGGTCCTGCATAGTAGGAACCGCCCGCCGACCGGCTACAATGCAGGCCACGTTGCAGACAAGGCGCTGGATGACCTCCTGGATGCCGCATCCCGCGAGGTGAATGCGACGAAACGGATCAGCCACTATCGGGCGGCCGATGCACGGGTCATGGAGACCCTGCCGATCCTTCCCCTGCTCACGTCACGCCGCGGTATGCTGGCCTTCTCGCGCCACGTCCAAGGGCTGAACGTCGTGAACCAGTGCTGGCAGGATTTTAGCAATGTGCGATTGTCGCGATAAACATGCCGCACGGCCGACCCAGTTGGGTCGGCCCCAATACCTGCCCTCCCCGTTTGAGGTGCGGAACCAGAGCAGCGCCAAACAACCAGCCATGTCAAAGGCTCGACCACAAAATCCGTTGCTTATTCCGCGTAGATCATTTTCTTAGTCATGCCACCATCGACAATCAGCGTTTGCCCGGTAACAAAACCGGCGGAAACCAAGTAGAGCACGGCTTCGGCAATGTCCTGCGGCCGGCCGACGCGTCCGACCGGATGCTGCGCCTCGTCCTTTTCGCTCAGGTTTGTCGCATCCGTAATCCAGCCTGGCGCAATCGTGTTGACGCGGATTTTCGGACCGAGCTGAATAGCAAGCGCCTGTGCAAGGGCCACCATGCCGCCCTTTGCCGCGGCATAGGCAAAATCAACACCTTCCGACATCAAGGCGCGCGTGGAAGCCATCATGATGATGGAGCCGCCATTCCCGAGCAAGGGCTGTGCAGCGCGCGACATCAGGAAGGCGCCGGTCAAATGGCTTCCGATCGTGCTGTTCCACTGTTCCAGCGAGGCTTCATCAAGTCGCATGAACGTGTCAAAGACAAGCCCGCCATTGTTGACGAGAAGATCAAGCCGATCCCAGCCGAGTTTACGAAAAGCTTCATTGACCGAGGCTTCGCTGGAAAGGTCGCAATGGATCTGCAGGCCGAGTGCCCCTTCCTTCAGATCAAAGGATGCAACCTCCCACCCGTCGCGCAGTAAATGTGCGCAAATCGCCTGGCCGATCAGGCCGGAGCCACCTGTAACAATCGCACGTTTCATGAACAATACCTTTCCTACGACAATGTTAAAAAATGGATAGAGCGTTGTTTTACACTGCATCCTAACGAGATTTACAGCGTCATTTTGAGATAGGGCGCGGTCAGACTGCCTTTTGCTTCGGCGAAATCGCGGTGGTCCAGCAGCGCTGACGCGGCCGCCGTCTTCTCCCGCCCCCGAGCCTTGATCGACGACACCTTAGCTAATGCAGGATTGATTTCTCGGGCTTCATTGGCGGCGGCAAATCGCGTTCTCCCAACAGCGACAACATTTCCCGCTCAATCGTACGCTTCAGCGCATAAACCGGAAGACAGTTCGGCTCGAAGCCGAATGGATCTTCCAGCTCGTGGCCAAGAGCATCAAGGCCAAAAAAGGTGTAGGCGATGAGTAACGCTGGCAAGAGCGTCCACCAACCGACCGATCCTGCGAGGGAAAAGGGCAGCATCACACAAAAAATAAGTGCGGTGCGGTGAAGAAGCAGGGAATAAGCGAAGGGCACTGGCGTCATGGATATTCTCTCGCATGCGGCCTGAACTTTGGACAATGAGCGAATTCCGTCTTCGAGGACGGAATAATGGATCGGAGTGATGGAGCCATCCTGCATTAGTGTCAGCAATCGGCGGCCCATCCGGTCGAGCACAGCGTTGGTGACGTTAGGACCTCCCGCTTCACTGCCAATGTCTATCCACGGTTCGATGGCGGTGATTTCCGACTGGCCACGAAGGCGAGCGGCGAGTCCACAGGCAAAGCCACACACGCCACGCAACAGTTCGCGTCGATCGTCTTCCGGCAAGAGCAATGTCTCGCGCCCAAGTGAACGTGCGGAGATGATCAGTTCACCCCATAACTGCCGCCCCTCCCACCAGCGTGCGTAACACGTATTGTTTCGGAAGCTCATGAAAACGGAAAGCGCTATGCCTATCAAAGTGAAAGGGATGGCCGAGATGCGAGCGAAGATGCCGGGATGCTCCTGAGCGGCCAGGACGGCGATAGCACTGACGACGGCAATCAGGCCTAGCTTACCGACGATGCGCGGCAGAATGGAGCCATTCACCGTAAGAAGTATATCCTGAAGTCTGGGTTTCGATCGCACGATCATGGTCGTTAGAATGGCCTTGTAAGTGGTTGGGACGCTATCATCGACTCCGGGTTTCGCCTGTAACGCTTATGGCGCAAGCACCATGCGAATGAGTTGCGCGACCAGTCCAAGCGTGCCGACGCTAGTGACCCAGATGATGACCATCCATGCGAGCCGGCGGGTGAAAGATCGGGGTTCGTCCATCAGTGATAACCGTGAGTGCCTACCTTGCCGCGGAACACCCAATAGGCCCAACCGGTATAGGCAAGAATGATCGGAATGATGACGGCCGCGCCTATCAGCATGAAGAGCTGACTTTGCGGCGGAGCGGCGGCATCCCAAATGGTCACTGCGCGCGGGACGACGTAGGGGTATATGCTGATCCCAAGACCGACGAATCCGAGAAAGAACAGGCCAAGCGCCGTCATGAAGGGAAGCCGCTCAGCCCCGCGCTTCAGGCTCCAGAAAAACGTCACCGCACAAATTGCCACCAGCAACGGAACCTGGGCCGTAAGAAGGACACCAGGCATCGCGAACCAACGTCGCCAGTAATCATAGGTGAGGAACGGCGTGGCCGCGCTCACAGCGCCAAGGGCGAGAAGCGTCGCCACGCCGAGGGACAGTGCAAGACGGCGAGCGCGCTGTTGAGTGCTTCCCTCGGTTTTCCATATCAGCCAGGTGGCTCCGAGAAGCGCGTACCCGACGACGACTGCAGCACCGGTCAGCAGGCTGAACGGGCTCAACCAGTCCAGCCAACCGCCGGCATAGGCATCATTCTCGACGTGCACGCCTTGCAAGATGGCGCCCAGCGTCATTCCTTGTGTGAATGCGGCCAGGACCGAACCAAGGCTGAAGGCGACATCCCAGAATGCCCGATGACGCGCGTCCCTCCAGCGGAACTCGAACGCCACTCCACGAAACACGAGCCCGAGTAACATGGCGATGATCAGCGGGTACGTGGCAGGCAGAATGATGGCGTAGGCGAGCGGGAAGGCGGCGAACAGCCCGCCTCCGCCCAACACGAGCCATGTTTCATTGCCATCCCAGACGGGAGCAATCGAATTCATCGACTGGTCGCGTTCCTCGCCGACCGAAAAGGTCGGAAAGAGGATGCCGATGCCCAGATCGAAGCCGTCCATGACGACATAAGCGAAGACGGCAAAGCCGATGATCCCGGCCCAGATCGTGGTGAGGTCTATGTCTGCCATACTCATGCCTTCCGCTCGGTTGAGGTCGCTACGGCTGCGGCCGGCGTAATTCCAGCCGCGCGTTGCGGAATTTTGGGCGGCTCCGGCTCGCCTGCCTGCGGAGGCTTTGCCATCATTCGGAGCATGTAATAGGTTCCGGCACCAAATGCGCTGAAGTACACGACGATGAACGCGATTAGCGAGGTTGCAACGGCCGCGGCGTCCAAGGGTGAATGAGATTCCGAGGTTCGCAACAGGCCATAGACGGTGAAGGGTTGCCGCCCGACCTCGGTCGTTACCCAGCCGGCGAGCACTGCGACAAAGCCCGATGGCCCGAGGGCGATCGAAGCGCGATGCAGCCAGCTCCAGTCATAGAGCGCGCCACGCCAACGTGCGAGAAGGCTCCATAAGCCCAGCCCAAGCATCGCAAAGCCGAGGCCGACCATGATCCGGAACGACCAGAAGACAATCGGGACCGGTGGCCATTGATCGCGAGGGAAGTCGGAAAGTCCGGGCAGTGGTGCGTTCGGGTCATGCTTCAAAATCAACGATCCGAGGTGAGGCACCTCGATCTTGTAGTGGACCTCCGCCGTCTCATTGCTCGGCAATCCGAACAGGATCAGTGATGCGCCATTGGGACTGGGCTCGTAATGCCCTTCCATTGCAAGCACCTTGGCAGGCTGATGTTCGAGAGTATTGAGGCCATGGGCGTCGCCGACAAAAATCTGGATCGGCGTCAGAAGCGCGGCCATCCACATCGCCATCGAGAACATCTTGCGCGCGCCAGGGTTGGCACGGTCCCGCAAGAGGTGCCATGCCCCGACAGCTCCCACGACCATCGCCGTTGTCAGATAGGCGCCAATTACAGTGTGGACGAGGCGGTAGGGAAAGCTTGGATTGAAGATGATCGGAAGCCACGAACCAGCCGGGACGAACTGCCCCTTTTCATTGATCGCATAGCCGGCTGGTGTCTGCATCCAGCTGTTGACCGAAATAATCCATGTCGCCGAGATCAGCGTTCCGAGAGCGACCATACAGGTGGCGAAGAAATGCAGCCTTTTGCCGACCTTGTTCATCCCGAACAGCATGACGCCGAGGAAGCCTGCTTCCAGGAAGAACGCGGTGAGAACCTCATACGCCATCAACGGGCCGATGACGGGACCGGCCTTGGTCGAGAAAACCGACCAGTTCGTTCCAAACTGATAGGACATGACCACACCGGAGACCACGCCCATACCGAAAGCGATGGCGAAGATCTTTAGCCAATAGCGGTAGAGATTGGCGTAGACGCCGTTTCCCGTTTTCAGCCATAATCCCTCAAGCACCATAAGGTAGCTTGCCGTGCCTATGGAGAAGGCCGGGAAAATAAAATGAAAAGAAACCGTGAACGCGAATTGCGCGCGGGCTAGGATCACTGCATCGAGATTCTCAAACACGATTTTTCCTTCCTACTTGTTCCCGACCAGATCATCAGGCACCATCGTCTCCTCGGTCGCGGCATAGACGCGACCGATCCCGTGGCATGTCGGGCAGGCCCGGCCACGATGTTGGGTGAGAGATCCTATCGGCTGATGGCGCGGATATCCGCGCCATCCATGACTACGCTCAGAGGTAGATGAACTGGCGATATAGCCTGTCCAGCCGCTGGCGAATGTCTTCTACTTGGCTTTCGTCACCGCTATCGGCTGCTGCCAGCAGACCGTGCTCGGCGGTGGTGATACGATCACAAAGATCGGACAGGTTTTCGCAAAACTCCTCCGTGTGAATCGAAGGTTCAACAGCGGGCGATTGCTCGGATGCGAGCTTTCGCATGGATGAGGAAGGCGTAACACCGTTCTCTTCGTTGAAGGCAATCTGACGCTCCCTGCGGTTGCTGGTCTCGTCCATCGCCCGCCTCATCGCCGGCGTCACGATATCAGCATAGAGGACCGCTTTGCCGTTCACGTTGCGGGCGACGCGTCCGATCATCTGGATGAGAGCTTGTGCCGAGCGCAGGAATCCGGCGCGGTCCGCGTCGAGAATGGCGATCAGGGAAGCCTCTGGAATATCCAGCCCCTCGCGTAGAAGGCTGATGCCGATCAGGACGTCGAATTCTCCGGCACGCAGACCGTTGATGATCTCGATCCGGCTTTCGACCTTGATATCCGAATGCATGTACCGCACCCGGATACCCTTGCTCTCAAGGAAGGCATTCAGCTCTTCTGTCGCAACTTTCGTGAGCGTCGTCACGAGCACCCGCTCGTTTCTTTTCGCGCGCTCCGTTATCTCATTGAGCAGATCGTCTATTGCCCCTTCGGATGGTCTGACTTCGACTTCCGGATCGAGCAGCCCCGTCGGCCGCGCAATCTGCTCGACGACGTGATCTTTCGACACGTTCAGCTCGTATGTCCCAGGGGTCGCGGAAACAAAGATCGTCTGAGGCTTGATGGCCTCGAATTGCTTGAAGCTCAGCGGATGGCTGTTCTTCGAGGACGGCAGACGGAATCCAAAGTCGATCAACGTGTCCTTGCGGCTCTGATCGCCGCTGTACATGGCCGAGATTTGCGGAATCATCACATGCGACTCATCGACAAACAGCAGGCCGTCCTTCGGGAGGTAGTCGAGCAAGGTGATCGGAGGAAGGGAAGGATCGCGGCCGTTCAGGTAGCAGGCGTAGTTTTCCATCCCGGAGCAATAGCCGACCTGTCGCAACATTTCGGCGTCATTTGTAATGCGCTCGTACAGGCGCTCCGCTTCCACGAGACGGTTCTCGCTGGTCAATTCGGCGACCCGCTTTTCCATTTCCTCGAGGATTGCCGTGGCGGCCGTCTCCACCTGGCTTGCTGACGCCGCCAGAACCGTCTTCGGGGAGACCAGATAATGATCGATGCTCTCAAGCTGTCGTCCGGTGGCGGCATCGATCCAGTCGAGCGTGTCGATCACGCCATTCGACAGCTTGATGCGGATGGCCTTGTATTCCGAGTCCGCCGGAAAAACTTCGATCACATCGCCAGTGATGCGATAGGTCCCACGTTTGAGCTTGTGCTCGGTCCGATCGTATTGAAGTCTGGCAAAGCCAGAAAGAAGCTGGTTCAGGCTCAACCTCGCGCCCGGCGAGAGCGGAACTTGCAGCGCCCGATAGTCATCGGGATCGCCCATTCCATAGATGGACGATACCGAGGCGACGACGATCGTATCGCGGCGCTCGATGAGCGATTTGGTCGTGGACAGCCGCAGGCGCTCAAGGTGTTCGTTGATAGCGGAGTCTTTCGGTATGAACCGATCATTGCCGGGGATGTACACTTCCGGTTGGAAATAGTCGTAATACGAAACGAAATACTCCACCGCGTTCTCGGGGAAGAATTGCTTCATCTCGTCATAAAGCTGGGCGGTCAGCGTCTTGTTCGGCGCCAGGATCAACGTGGGGCGATTCTGGCGATGAATCACATTCGCCATCGTGAAGGTTTTGCCCGAACCCGTGATACCTTTCAGGGTCTGATGGTGTGCTCCATCCTCTATACCGGAGATCAGCCGAGCGATGGCTTCGGGCTGATCACCCGCAGGAGTATATTGGGAATGCATTATGAATACGCCGGTCGACATTAGAACTCCTCCTGCCTGAGCCAAGCTATCGTTGATATGCGCCAGCTATCGCCGGCAGATCGCCGGATCATATTCGATCCTTCGGGGTTGGCAGTCCATGGTCGTTATGAGAATGCCTGATCCGCCGAACGGTCCACCAGATCGCAACCAGTACGACGGGAACGAACCCCGAAATCACCAGTTCGGGCGCCACAACATCGTGAAGGCCCGGAAGACCTTTGATGAGATAGGCCAAGAGCCCGATCACATAATAGGAGATCGCGGCGACAGACAGACCTTCCACTGTCTGTTGAAGTCGCAATTGCAGCTTCGCCCGATTGTTCATCGAGGCCAGCAAATCGCTGTTCTGCCGTTCGAGCTGCACATCGATCCAGGATCGCAAGAGCGAGGTGGCGCGCGCCAGCTTGTCGGACAGGTTGGCTTGGCGCTCCTCGATGGTCCGACAGGTCCGCATCGCCGGCGCAATCCGGCGATGAAGGAAGCTGCGCCAGCGGTAGCAGCCGGGAACGAAGGTTTCGCCGAGCGCGGCGAGCCGCTCCTCGACGATTTCATAATAGGCGCGGCTGGCACCAAAGCGATAGAGGCTCGACGCCGTTTCGGCCTCCAGTTCGGCCGACAGGTCCGTCAATCTGGAAAGCAGTTCCTCGCTGTTACGGCGCGCGGACTGACGCATTTCGTCCGTGATGGCGGCAAGGCGCTTCTCGATGTCGCGCAGATGCGGTCCAAGCTTTTGGGTCAGCGGAATGCTGAGAAGGGCAAGCGTCCGGTAGGTTTCGATTTCGAGAAGCCTCTGAGCCAGCGCACCAAGCCGTATCGGCGTCAGTCCGCGATCGAGGATGAGAATGCGGGTCAGCCCATCGGCATCCTGTCGAAAGTCGGTGACGATATCGGCCATTCCGTCCTCGACAAGCGAGTGACACCGGCTGATCGGATCGAAACGGTCAATGTACTTCGCAGTTTCCTCCGTCCACGCCACCACGTCCAGCCGAATGCCGCAAACGACTTGTCCTGGGGGTGTAAACCCATGCCTGAACGGATCTTCACCGGCGAGCTTGCTCGTGTCGGGATCGAGGGGCGCGCTCCACAGATAGGTCGAAAATTCCGTGTGCTTTTCGCAGTGCAGGTCGCCCTGATCCCACGTCAGACCGTGATGGGGCGTGTTCTGATCCGGCAACGACACGCCCATTCGGCTCGATATTTCCGCGAGCGTCACCTTATCCTTCGCCGGATTGCCTTCGTTCATGAAGGCGAGCTGCACGAGGGCACGCGGATGTTCGATCAGGAGATATGGACGGGCATGAACTTCGTCGATGGCGACCTGCCTGTTTCCGAAGGCGGGGATACCATAGACATTCGAACCACCCTGCGAAGCGCTGCCCTCTTCACTCAATCGACGTTCCTTCCGTAGGTTTCCTTGTTGACGCATCGCGATGATCGAGATCGCCATTCGTAATGAGACGTGAACCACGATATCCGATACTGTGCGTCCACATCCAGCTCAGGGCAACGCTAAGCCGGTTTTGCGCGCCGATCAGGAAGTAGATGTGGATGAGCTTCCACATCCACCACGCCGGAGCACCGCGCAATTTGAAGCGCCCCATGTCGACGACGGCAAGCCTGCTGCCGATCGTCGCCAGATTTCCTTGATGCCGATAGTGAAAGGGCTTTTCGTCATTCAGCCCCTTCATCCTCTGGCCGATGAGACGCGCTACATACTGCCCCTGCTGCTTGGCAGCGGGCGCAAGGCCAGGAACGGGTTTTCCATCACCTCCGGTCGAAGCTGCCGTGTCACCGATTACGAAGATGTCGGAGTGACCGGGAACCGTCATGTCCGGTCCTACAATCACGCGTCCAGCGCGGTCGGCTTCGGCATTCAACCAGCGCGCCGCCGGCGATGCTTGGACGCCCGCAGCCCACAGGATCGTTGTTGCTGCGATGTCCTCGCCGTTGACGATCACGCCGTCGGCGCTACAGGCGGTGACCGGCTTGCCGAGCTTCACCTCCACACCCAGCTTTTCGAGGGACTTCCGCGTGTATTCGGAAAGTTTCTCGGGAAAAACCGGAAGCAGGCGCTGTCCGGCCTCCATCAAAACAACGCGGGTCGCGCTCGGATCGATGGACCGGAAATCACGTTTCAGTGTCAAGTGGGCGAGTTCGGCGATCGTGCCAGCCAATTCGACGCCAGTCGGGCCACCACCGATGATCACGAAGGTCTGCAGGGCGGCCCGCCGTGCCGGATCCGGTTCACGCTCGGCTCGCTCGAATGCAGCCAGAACACGGCGGCGAATGGTCGTCGCATCCTCGAGCGATTTGAGACCCGGCGCAAAAGGTTCCCACTCGTCATGTCCGAAATAGGAATGCCGCGCCCCAGTCGCTAAGATGAGGATGTCGTAAGCGAGCCTCGAACCATCATCCAATATCACCTGACGCGTTTGCGTGTCGACATCCTCGACCTCAGCGAGAAGCGTGCGTACATCCGGTCGCTTACGGAAAAGCGATCGGATCGGCCAGGCGATTTCGGATGTCGAAAGCGAAGCTCCGGCGACCTGATAGAGCAAAGGCTGGAACAGGTGATGATTGCGGCGATCGACGAGCGTGATCTCAGCCCCTTTTCCGGCGAGGCGGTGGACAACTTCCAGCCCGCCAAATCCGGCTCCGACCACAACGACGCGAGGGCGCGAAGCAGCAGCGCTTTGAGTGGCGCCGGTTTCGCGATCAACCGTTGAGTATCCGTGCCCGTCCCTCGTTGCTGCCTGTCGCATGGTCTTTTCTCCGATTGTTAATCAGGACAACGCCGCAGCATGATGCGCGAAGTGGTAGCTGATAAGACTGTCTATGAAGTAATAGCTATGGTCGTAGCCGGGCCACTGGTTCAGAACGAGTTTGTGTCCCGCCGCATCGCACGCAGCCTGCAGCAGGTTTGGGCGAAGCTGTTCCTGAAGAAACTCGTCATCTAACCCCTGGTCTACGAGCAAGGGCAAACGCTCCCTGGCGTTTTTGATCAGTTCGACCGTATCGTATTGCTTCCAGGTTTCGCGATCATCGCCCAGGTAGGACGTGAAAGCTTTTTGTCCCCATGGCACCTGCGATGGCGCCACGATGGGGGAAAATGCGGATGTGCTCCTGTAGCGTCCGGGATTTCTCAAGGCGATCATCAGAGCGCCATGCCCTCCCATGGAGTGACCTGAGATCGCCCGACGGTCATTTGCGGGGAACGTAGCCTCCACCAACGCAGGCAGTTCATCAACCACATAGTCATACATGCGGTAGTGATCGGCCCACGGTTGCTGGGTCGCATTCACATAAAATCCGGCTCCTTGGCCAAGATCGTATGCGGTATCGTCCGCAACGCCCTCGCCACGCGGACTGGTGTCGGGCGCGACGACGATGATACCATGCTCGGCAGCGAAACGTTGCGCGCCGGCCTTGGTTATGAAGTTCTGCTCTGTGCAGGTAAGGCCGGAGAGCCAGTAAAGCACCGGCACCTTACCGCGCTTCGCCTGGGGCGGCAGATATACGCCAAACTTCATCGCGCAGCCCAGGGTAGAAGACTGGTGTAGATAGACCTCTTGCGAACCGCCGAAACTGGCGTGATGTTCGACACGTTCCATATTTTTTCCTCACTTCGGCGGTGGACTTGAGATCCAAACTGGTGCGAAGCATGGCCGCAGACTTCGTCCACGGCCATGCTCCAATCTGTATGATCAGGCACGCCATAACGTTCGAGACAAAATGATCACCGGTATGGGTCGTGCCGCTTACCCTCAGACGAAGCTGTAGGCGCAGACCTTGTTGCCGGCCGGATCACGCAGATAGGCGGCATAGGCACCCGGCAGGTGGCCGCGCGGACCGGGCTGACCCTCATCGGTGCCGCCAGCGGCAAGGCCGGCTGCATGGAATGCATCCACTTCAGCAGTCGTGGCGGCAGCAAAGCCGACCGTCGCGCCATTGCTGGAGGGTGCTTCACCATTGCCGGGTCGGGCGATGATGAAAGCCGGCTTGTCGCGGCCGTAAAGCACCCAGCCGTTGCCAAAAGGACCGAGGTTCTTGACGCCTAGCGCGCCCAGGGTGGCGTCATAAAACGCAACCGACTTCTGCATGTCGGCGGCGCCGAGAAAGACGTGCGAAAAGACGCCGTTGCCGGAGATAACTGGATCAGCCATTGTAAGTTTCCTTGATACTTGCTGTTGAACTGCTTTGGGTGGTTGATGAATCAGTAGTGAATGACGGTGCGGATCGACTTGCCTTCGTGCATCAGTTCGAACGCCTCGTTGATCTCGTCGAGACCCATCGTGTGAGTGACGAAAGGCGCAAGGTCGATGTCACCCCGCATTGCGTCTTCGACCATGCCGGGGAGCTGCGTCCGTCCCTTGACACCGCCAAAGGCCGATCCCTTCCAGACGCGGCCCGTGACGAGCTGGAACGGCCGGGTCGAGATCTCCTGTCCGGCGCCAGCAACGCCGATGACGATCGACTGGCCCCAGCCGCGATGTGCTGCTTCGAGCGCGGCGCGCATGACATGGACGTTGCCGATGCATTCGAAGGTGTGGTCGATGCCCCAGCCCGTCATCTCGATTAGAACCTCTTGGATAGGCTTGTCGTAGTCCTTCGGGTTGATGCATTCGGTTGCACCGAACTGACGCGCCAGGTCGAACTTGGTCGGGTTGGTGTCGATCGCGATGATCCGCCCGGCCTTGGCCTGACGCGCACCCTGGATCGCAGCCAAACCGATACCACCGAGGCCGAATACCGCGACGGAATCTCCCGGCTGGACCTTGGCCGTGTTGTGGACTGCACCGATGCCGGTGGTAACGCCACAGCCAAGCAGGCACACGTGCTCGTGATTGGCATGGGGGTTGATCTTGGCGAGAGAAACTTCCGCCACGACCGTATATTCGGAGAAGGTCGAGCAGCCCATGTAGTGATAGATGGGCTGGCCTTTGTAGGAAAAGCGGGTGGTGCCGTCCGGCATCAGACCCTTGCCCTGCGTGGCGCGAACGGCGACACAAAGATTGGTCTTGCCCGAGCGGCAGAATTCGCATTCGCCGCATTCAGCCGTGTAGAGCGGGATAACGTGGTCGCCCGGCTTGACGCTCGTGACGCCCTCACCGATCTCCACGACGACACCAGCGCCCTCATGACCGAGAACCACCGGGAAGATGCCTTCAGGATCGTTGCCCGACAGGGTGAAGGCATCCGTATGGCAAACGCCGGTGTGGGTAACTTTGATCAGAACTTCGCCCTTCTGGGGCGGGGCGACGTCGAGCTCGACGATTTCGAGTGGCTTTCCTGCCTCGAAGGCGACTGCGGCGCGTGATTTCATTTGCGTGTTCCTGCCTGGTTGAATGGACACATTGAGAACTTGCTGGAATGCGGATTGATCGCCGCTGACGGCGACGCCTTCATACTCCATGGGAGTATCAATTACTATACTCCCATGGAGTATGCAAGATAAAATTCTATGTCATGGTTTGAAAATGAAGGGAGGTCGTAAGGGCGACCATTTTTTTGGGTTTGGGGCTCGGGAAGCCTCTTCGGAGATCGCGGTGATTCATTCAAACCAGCGAACTCACTTCCAGAGCGGTAATCGTACAAACGGGCCGTCTCCCACCAAAAACAGTGAGAGACGACCTCATGAACGCGCCATTCAAGCAATTCAGTGTTTTACCGAGCCATGCGGGTCGATCACATACTTGAATGCAGAGCCGGCATCGAACTCCTTGTATGCCTGCGGAGCATCTTCCAGCTTGATGAACTTGATATTCATCATCGGCGAGAGATAGGGCATGCGATCGTTCAGGATCGCTCGCATGAGAGCATGATTGTAATTCGCTGTCGGCGACTGACCTGCAGACATACGCGGCGACTTGATCCAGGACGTCGACCACTCCAGATCCATGATGCCCTTCTTGCCTTTTGGATCTTTCGAAATCGGATTGGCGCAGTAGACGCCGACCGTGCTGGTCATTCCGCCGAAGCGAACATATTTGAGCAAGGCATTCGTGACGGCGCTTTCGACGATCTTGTCGGATTCTGCACCAAATCCCCGGCAATCCACGCCCACATAGTCGATAACGCGGTCGACTTGTCTGTTCCCGGTGATACGCTCAAGATGGTCCTCGATCGGAACACCATCGGAAAGATTGATTGTTTCAATCCCATGAGGTTTGAGGAGGTCGAGGCGTTCCTGGATGTAGTCGGCGACGATGATGGCGCCGGCACCCAAAAGCCTTGCGCAGGCAGCGCCGGCTCGACCGACCGGGCCGGCACCGAAGATCAGCACGTTTTCCCCGACGACATAGGCTGGCGCCGCAGGCCAGTCAGGGCCGGCAAAGCCATGGAAGGCGGTTGGCAATACGTCGGACAGAAGCGTGAGATCACGGATCTTGTCGAGAGCAGCATCCTTGTCGGGGAATACCAGCAGGTTGAAGTCGGCGTAGGGCACAAACAGGTAATCGCCCTGTCCGCCAGCCCAACCGCCGAGATTGAAGCCGTATGCGCCGCAATCCATTTCCGGATTGGTGTTCTCGCAGACATCCGAGCGCATGTGCTTGCAGTTATAGCAGCGTCCGCAGCCCACATTGAAAGGAACGGAAACAATGTCGCCTTTCTTGATGTACTCGACGTCGGAACCGACTTCGATGACTTCGCCGGTCATTTCATGACCCATCGTCATCCCCTTGGGAACTTCGAACGAGCCGCGATATATATGGAGGTCGCTCCCACAAATGTTTGTGGTGACAATTTTCAGTATCACGCCATGGGGCGCGCTTTTTCCCTGAGGGGTGACGAGTTCCGGAAATTTGAAGGTATTGACCTTCATTTCCATGGGCTTTTCGAAAGTGACAATCCTATTTCCCGTTGGGGCCATCGTTTTATCTCCTTGGGTCTCTAAGCCTTCCTTCAGTAATGATTAAGTGTATGACTGGCGCGCTCAGGCGCACACGACGAATAGAATCGCCGCGTGCAAGTCTAACGATACCAACCTCCCATTACTGTTTGCGGAGCATGGCGGTTTCGACTTGCGACGGCAAACTCGAAGTTTCTATCTGGAGATAGGAAATGTCTATGAGCGTTCTACGAGGCGCTCTCTGGCTCAGTTTCAGCCCTCTTCGGGCTGGAACTGACGATGCAGCGCTAGGGCTTCCTGTATCGAAGCGGCAAGCTCGGGAGTGTGGACCATTTCGAGGAGCGCGGCCGAAGCGGTCGACTTCAGTCCGCCCTTCGGGGCAACGAAGCCCACGTTGGCATGTGACCCTTCACCCGAGACCGCAACTGCCCGAACGTCAGGAATGTGAGCCAGAAACGTAACAAGCGATTGTGGAAGAACGGTCGCGTAACGCCCTGTCGCCACATGCGCGGCCAGAACCTCCACGGCGTTGGTTCGGATCGTTTTGGCTGCGCACCGCGAAAGCTGAGATTGCGCGGCGTTAGGTAGTGCAGAATTCAGGATGCACAGCGGCATGCTTACGACATGATCCCATGGGACCCTTCTTGGCTGCCGTTCTTTGGTTACCTGAAACAGGAAGACGCCTTCGCGATAGAGAAGATGGGTGTCGAAGTCGTCCTCAGACACGTCTTCGAGATATGTCAGCGCCATATCCATTTCGTGAGCCAGAAGGGCGTTCGACAGTGACTCGGTTTGAGACGCCGAGATGGATTGTTCGAGAAGGGGTATTCTCTCTGCAAGCGCCACGCTCAGAATCGGAGCAACGACCGACGTGCCAGCAACGACACCGAGACGAAACAGGCCCTCCAGGCCCTTCTTGAGCGCCGAAAGCTCTCGCTCGAGCCCATCGCAATCATTGTACATCTTCCTCGCCCAGGCGAGCACGGATTCGCCTTCCTGCGTCAGGCCATCATAGCGACGGCCATGCCGTACAATTTGGACGTCCAAATCCTCTTCCAATTGCTTGATTCCTGCGGAGAGTGTGGGTTGCGACACGTTGCAGCTTTTGGCGGCTCGGCCGAAATGTCCTTCGTGAGCAAGCGCGAGGAGATACTCGAAGTTTTTGACGATCATAAATTCCTCCCGAGTCGGCAAGATGCCAGGTTGTATAAACCTGTCCCCTGGTTGCATAGGCCAAGTGTTTGTGGACAAAAAACAAACGCATCCGCAAAAAGTGCCTGCGCCTCGTTGAGTAAACTAAACAGCGCCGGAAAACCGACCCGCGCTACTAAATATCTGCGCGCAATTTTCATCACACCTTCCACGTTTTCATCATAGACGCCGAGGTTATCCTTGTCAGCCGAGTCGACATCCGGACTGAAAGTCTCTCGGAGATGACTCTCCATTACTTCAGCAATCAGTCCGTTGGCGGCGCCGCGCATGGCTACAATCTGCTGAAGGAGAGCGGCGCAATCGGTGCCAGCCTCAATCGCACGTTCTTGGACTCTGCCTGCCCCTTGATGCGGTGCAGACGAGTTATCGCTCGCTTCTTTTCTTCCGGTGAATTTTATTGCTCACTCCTGGTAGGGTTGCGACCAAGGCATCGAGCTCGTCGTCATATTCATCAGTAGATTTGCTAACATATTGTCGCAACGGATCAATTGGTCTGCGCTGACGAATTCATCCGGCTTATGACCTTGCTCCATGAATCCTGGCCCGCAGATGACAGTGGGTATGCCGGCAACGCTGTCGAAAAGGCCGCCTTCCGTGCCGAATGCAACCTTGATGGTGGATTGGGTGCCGATGAGCGATCGAACGAAATCCACTGCCGGCGACGTGGCCAGTGTATCCAGGCCCGGATATGCGTTGACAACCGTGATATCGATGGCGGCTTCGGAAGCGACGCACGTGGCCTTCTCCGCGATACGCCCGGCTTCGGATGTAAGCCGGTCGAGAATCATTCCGGGATCGTCGCCGGCGATATTGCGGATCTCGAAGTCGATTTGGCACAAATTGGGGACGATGTTCAGCGCGACGCCGCCATTCATCCTGCCAACATGGACGGTCGTGTATGGGACATCGTAATCATCGTCGCGCGCGCCTCCAGCAGAAAGACGTTCCTGTTCCTGGCGCAATGCCGTGACGAAGTCACAGCCGAGATGGATCGCGTTGAGGGCGAGAGGCGCCAGAGCAGAGTGGCCCTCCCGCCCCTTGCAGGTGGCGCGGGCCGCGACCTTGCCCTTGTGGCCGGTCGCCACCTTCATGCCGGTAGGTTCACCGACAAGGCACAGCAGAGGCTTATGAGGCACGCTTTCCAGGAATTCGATCAGGCTGCGGACTCCAAGGCAACCCAGTTCCTCATCGTAGGACAAAGCCAGATGCAGAGGCGTTTGCAAATCCATGGAGGATGCTTTTATACAGGCGGCCAGCGCGCTGGCGACGAAGCCTTTCATATCCGCAGTTCCACGCCCGTAAAGCCGTCCGTCTCGCTCCGTCATACTGAATGGCGGGGATGACCATTCCTGCCCGTCCACGGGCACCACGTCGGTATGGCCGGACAGCACGATCCCCGGACGGTCATTTGGGCCTATGGTCGCGAAAAGATTTGCCTTGCGGCCATCTTCGCTGCGGATGAGGTGCGAAGCTATCCCGTGCCGGCGAAGAACCTCCACGACGAATTCGATGAGATCGAGATTCGAATCGCGACTGACGGTTGGAAAACCGATCAGCCGCTCGAGGATATCGCGGGTGCTCATGCCATCCATGCCGCCGACTGCAGTCTTCGCCTGGCCCCTTTCCTGGGCGACAGACG
>NZ_JBIVSO010000011.1:0-183180 GCF_044756305.1 Rhizobium sp. NPDC092011 | reverse complement strand
TGCACGAAATCCAACGAAATTTACGAAATCCAGCGGCTTTGCCGTAATTTTTGATGCAACATGATCCGGATCGTCGATCTGGCAGCTAACAGGAGGAGGGCTGTCATATGAATTCCGAGGTTTTTTTCTGGTCGCAAAATCCCGACTTCTTTCTTGTTTTTAGCCACATTCTCGCGGTGGAGGGACTGAGTTCTGTGCTGTTGGACGAGCAGGAGGTGGGAAAACTTGCAGGACGCACGTCCGTTTTAGCCATTGTACTCGACACCGAAAACAATGCCGAACATGCATTGCGCATTTGTAGCCTGATCAAAGCTGATAGGGCGACGGCGCATATCCCATTGCTCGCGCTCGTTCCCGGCGGTGACGAGCGGTACTATCTGGACCTGCTCAAGGCGGGTGTCACCGAAAGCTTTGTTCGTCCCATCTCGCCGGCAAGGATACTGACCTATTTGCAATCCCTTATGATGGGGCCACCTTCAGCAACAGGAGGGCTTCGCCGCGACAGCCGTGCATTCGCGGTTTGGGAGCTCAGTATCGAGGCAAGTAAGAGGCTGGTCAGACACGGCTCGGAAGAGATTCAGCTCGGTCCTATCGAGTTCAAGCTTCTGTGCCGCTTGCTTCAGGCGCCCGGCCGCGTCTTTTCACGGCCGGAACTCATCGAGGCGGCATGGCCTCCAAATTACTATGTTCAGCCAAGGACGGTCGATGTTCATATCGGGAGTTTGCGGCGTATGCTGGAACAGATGACCGGTCGCAATATTATCCGTACGATCCGGTCCAGCGGTTACGCGGCTGAATTCGGCTAGCTTCTGCATTTCGCGCAGCTTCACATATGTCTGACAGTTTAACATTAGTAATGCTTTATATTGATGGAGATTTCTGACCTCGTTTGTTGATGTTGCCGAGTACCGATTTCAACTTCTGGTCTGCAAACCGACAGATCGGAGTTTGAAAAATGGAAAAGAAGATTTCCGCGCGTTCTGAGCAAAACGGAAAAGCAATCCATCGCAATACCGGCAGCCTCATCAATACGGCCGATCGGCATTTCGAAGCTGCTCATTACCAAGGCATTATGGCAATTTACGCCCATCCATCGCAAGGCAGGGCCGTCAAGTTGAGCTACGAGGATCGGATGGTTGTCGACTTCGTCCGATGCTCCTATTTAGGTTTGGACAATCATCCCGATATTGTCGGTGGCGCTGTCGAAGCCCTGCGGGCTTCCGGTGCGCTGCACTGGTCATGCGCCCGCACGCGTCTGAATTTTGCGGGTCTCGGTGACCTCGAGGAATCTCTGTCTGATCTCTTCGCCGCGCGTGTGATCACTTACACCACCGTACTCGCCGCCAACATGAGCGCCTTGCCGTTGGTCGCATCAGGGCACCTCACCGGCGGTCCAAAGCCCATCATGGTGTTCGATCGCTTGGCGCATGCGACCCTCGCGTACCACAAAGGCACGATTGCCGAGGAGACGCGGGTTGAGACAATTGCGCACAATGACCTTGAAGCTCTTGAGCGGTTGTGCCGACAAAATGCAGCAGTCGCCTTTGTCTGCGATGGCGTCTATTCCATGGGCGGCAATGCCCCGATATCCGAACTGCGCCGATTGCAGGAAAAATATGGTCTATTCCTCTACATTGACGATGCTCATGGTGTGTCGCTCTTCGGTGAGCATGGAGAAGGCTTCGCCAAGTCTCAAATCGGAGAGTTGGGTGATCGAACCATAATTGCAGCCTCTCTTGGCAAAGGATTCGGTGCATCCGGCGGCATGCTTATGTTGGGCACGGCCCATCAAGAGGTCCTGTTTCGCAGGTTTGCGGTGGCACACGCGTTTTCTGCATCGCTCAACACGGCGGCCATTGGCGCGGGTTTGGCCTCCGCAAGGCTGCATCGAACCAGTGAGCTGCCGCGACTGCAACGAGCACTTCAAGAAAAGATTGCCTTGCTTGACGCGTTGATGCCAACGGCGCAGCAGGGTGCGCCGCTACCGATCAGGACGGTCCAGTTCGGTGACGAACTTATCGCGATTGGAGCCGCAAGAAGTCTTTTCCAGCAAGGTTTCTATACCTCTGCAATTTTCTTCCCGACCGTATCGAAAGGCCACGCAGGGTTGCGCATTTGCGTGACAGCGACCCACACCGATGACCAGATCAAATCTCTTTGCTTGGCGATTGCGAAGATCAAGGACGAGATCGTGAGCGCCTTTGAGTGATGACCTGCGATGGATATCAACGCTCTTCTTCACCTCAAATACATCTTCGCGGCAGCTGAGTACGGAAGTATGCGGCGGGTCGCTCACGCTTTTGGCGTGCACGAGTCGAGCGTTAGCCGTAACATCCTTTTGCTTGAACAATATCTTAATCTGCAGCTGTTTGAGCGGGACAATAACGGTGTTCATTTGACAAAGGCTGGCCGGGCTTGGCTCAATGAAATTCGCGTCCACTATGAGAAATTGGAGGAAGCGCTCGCCCGGACGGCACTCGGCAACAAGAATCTGACCACGCTGCGAGTAGGGGTGGACCTGTCCGTGGGGCAAGGTTTCCTCCCTAAGCTTATCGGGCGCTTTGAAAAAGCACATCCTTGCGTAGCTATCGCAGTGGAGGAAATCGTATATAGAAAATATGCTCACGCCATACGGCGCCGGGCGCTTGATGTCGCGTTCATCAGCGGCAATTGTCGCCCCAAATCATGCAGGAGCGAAGTGGTCTGGGAAGAGGGTTTCGCCGTTCTCCTGCCTGCTGGACATGCTCTGTGCAACAAGCAAGCCGTCCATTGGGCCGACCTTGCCGGCGAAAAGCTTCTAATTCCGGAGCGAGAAAACGTGGCACCGTTCGATCCACGGTTTTGGCCGCAGATCAAGACATTGATGGGTCGGTTGGCCGTTCGGCATTGCGATGTGAGCCAATCTATTGTTTTCATAGACGTTCAACTTGGCAAGGGTATCACGCTGGCCAGCGAAAGCCTTGCAAAGATCATGCGAATTGATCGCGCCGTGTGGCGCCCGATTGCAGGGCCAAGCAGCAGCAATCCGGTTTCGGCGATTTGGCTTGAATCTAATCCGAAGCGCGCGGTTTTTCGTCTCGTTGCCATGGCAAAGCACATGGCCGTTGAAGGGTACGTGAACACAGTCTCGTTTACATAAGAGATTTCAGTATCTGATGTGCGCTGGAAGCGCTTTGGCATTGAACGCGTTGCGCGCAGTTCTTTTCAAGGCGGTGCTAGCGCATGAGCGTCCACCATTCGTGAGCAATACGAATATTACGTAGGCGCCATCTGCATGAACGTAAAGATTCCCTCTGTAAAGCAGCGCGCGCGATAGCGTTATCAGTGCATTGAGGGCGGGGTTGTTCCGCGATTGGGCCTTCAGTCCATAGGGCTGGCCAACACCTTGAGATCGAAGTGCAGATCCTTGACATCGATTGGATCGCCAAGGGCCGATCGAGCACAAGGAATTTGATCCGTTATCGAAGCGGCCTAAACTCTTACATGAGCACACTTCCTAGGCTGGTGCATGGCACGAATGCATGAATACTTTTTTTGACACCCTCTTGCAAGCTCGACCATTTTGCCACATCGCTTCTGTGTGGCTAAGCCACCTGTACTGAAGGATATTGTTGCAGGATCCTCCACCCATCAAAAACCTATTGACTGACCAAGGTTTCGAAAGCTGAGTGTTTCCGGGCTTAGGTGTGAGGTGAGCCGCTAGCGTGCAAATTTCCGTTACGATTTAATCCAGTTTCGCGTTTGGCTGTAACCCAGCTGGGATGCGGACTGCCAGTCTTTTCAAAACATTGCACTTGGCCTGGCAGTTTGCTCGCCCAAAATGGAAATCAGGGTAAAAATCTAACGGAACTCAACAGAGACGGATTTCATAATGTCGGAGGACGAGACCCTTAAATCGCACGGATCGATAGAACTTTGGAAGTTGGTGGGCGCGTGGGTGATGGCTTCGGGGCTGACCTCTTCCGACGTTGTTGCTGAGTCGCGACTGTTTGCTTGGGATGTGGTCATCTGCACGATCAGGCCGCGATCCGTGCTGGTGCATGTAATCTGATCACTCCACTACCTACAAATACAATGTCGCAAAGAGCGCCTATTGGTCAGTTTCGGTGGTGTCTTGGTGGTATCTCCCAGACATGTTGCGGGTAACGCCGGATCGGAATTCTCCATAAGTTATTGAATTTAAAGTCGAAAAATTATCCTTTGGCCCCTGCATGAAGTTTGACTCAATTCCCAGGGAGGATGACGTGAGTAGTGGCTCGCTTTTTTTCGGATCGCCAATTTGGACCTTTAACTGGAATCCGCCGTACCAGGAGCCGTTGCGGCGCCTCGCGCGCACCGGCTGCAAGGGTTTCGAGCTCACCGCATGGTCGGTGGACATGCTGAGCTACTACACACCGCAAACCATTCGCGAGTTAAAGGAGATCGCGGAGGGTGAGGGCTTGGTGCTCACCAACTTCTTCTTCAATCTGCCGTTCAGCCGAGCCGCGAATGCCATCGTGTCGACCGTCGATCTCGATGGCTACAGGCGTGGAATGGATGTCGCAGCCGCGATAGGTACGCCTATCGTCACCAGCATGACGTCCTATCCGTTTCAGTCCGAGATCAAGCCGATTCTGCAGCGCCCGATCTCGCAGGAATGGGGTGCGGCGGTCGAGCCGCAATGGGATTGGACGGGCGAGTATGATCTAGTGGTGGAGGGGTTCGCCCGGGCATGCGAGATCGCGGCCGCTGCCGGTCTGAAGGTTGCGATCGAGCCGCACCCCTATCGCTGGGTCAGCTCCGGCCAGGCTATGCTGCGCCTGATCGAGCGCACGGGCGCCGCCAACCTCGGGCTTAATTTCGATCCGAGCCATCTCTTCCCCGCCGGCGATATGCCGCATTATGTCGTGCTTGCGCTCGGCAGCCGCATCTTCAACACGCATTTCTCCGACAACGAAGGCCATACGAATGCTCATTGGCGGCCTGGACGGGGCAAGATCGATTGGAAGGCGATCTTCGCCGCACTTCTAGCCATTGGCTATTCGGGGCCGATCACGCTCGAACTGGAGGATGCGCCCGGAGCATCCCATTGGACCCATTTCCGCGAGGCGACGCCGGAATTCGATGACGAGATGCGGCGTGGCATGGCCTATCTGCGCGCCGTCGCCGCTGAGCTTGAGATCACCATTTCCTAAGAGGCAATTCCCATGAACAAAGAGCCCATGAAAGTCGGCATCGTCGGCGCCGGAAATATCAGCGCCACCTACGTCGCGACCCTGCATATGTTCGATTTCATCCGTGTGAAGTCGGTCTATGATCTCTATCATGAATCCGCCTGCAAGCTCGCGGAGCAGTTCGGCATCGAGGCCGTTGGGCTGGATGCGATGCTCGCTGATCCGGAGATCGGTTTGATTATCAACCTGACGACGCCGGTCTCGCACTACGCCATCAGTAAGAAGGCACTGCAGGCCGGCAAGCACGTCTATTCGGAAAAGCCGCTTGGCGTGTCGATGGCCGAAGCGGAAGAGCTGATGGCCATCGCACGTGCTGGCGATCTGCGGCTTGGCTGCGCTCCCGATACCTTCCTCGGCGGTGGCCACCAGCTGACGCGCCGGCTGCTCGATGAAGGCCGCATAGGCAAGACGATTTCTGCGACTGCGATGCTGCTGCTTCCCGGCCATGAGCACTGGCATCCCAATCCGGCCTTCTTTTATGGTCGAGGTGGCGGACCGATGCTTGACGTCGGCCCATATTACGTCACGAACCTCATCGCACTGCTCGGCCCTGTGCGCGAAGTGTTCGGCACGGCAAAGATAACTCGCATCGAACGCACGGTGAAAACCGATCCGCGTCGCGGCGAGACGATCAAGGTTCTGGTGCCGACCCACCTGACTGGCGTGATGGAGTTTCATAGCGGTGCGACCGTCACCATTGCCACCAGCTTCGACGTCATCAGGCATAAGCACAATCAGATCGAGCTCTACGGCTCGGAGGGTTCGATGGTGACGCCCGATCCGAACAATTTCAGCGGCAAGGTCGAAATCTTCCACGATGGCGACGAAGCATGGCGCGACATTCCCGTCGATCATCCTTACACCGAAGGCGTCCCCGGTCATCTTGGGCTGCGCGGATTGGGCGCGGCCGAGATGGTGGATTCCCTTCGCTCCGGTCGACCGCATAGGGTATCGTCCGAGCTTGCATTTCATGCACTCGAGGTGATGACCGCCTTCGAGCGCTCGGCTCAATCTCGCGCCATGGTTGCGATCCATAGCAGTTGCGGCCGCCCGGACCCGATACAGCGCACAATTAATGAGGGACGTTTCTCATAGGCTGCGCTATAGGTTGGGAAAATGCAGTCCTTTGAGACTGCGGGCTTGACGAAGGGGCAGTGGCTGAGGAACCATTGCTCGCTTGCTGCAGGGAACGGAGGCTCTGTTGCATCGCTTTGGAGGATCGTGAAATTCGGCATCCGATGTCTGGAGACGGCGGCGGCTGAACAAAGGCGTTTGGAGAACGCCCTCAAAGGAGGAGGAACGAATGCGTAAATTGATGATGGCACTGGTCGGCGCCACAGCGTTGGTCGCAGCAAGCGTGACCGGTGCTTTGGCCGAGGGCAAGAAGGCCGAAGTCCTGCATTGGTGGACGTCCGGCGGCGAAGCCGCGGCGGTCAAGGAACTCGCCAAGGCCTTCAACGCCGCCGGCGGCGAATGGGTGGATACCGCAATTGCCGGGTCTGGCTCGACCGCCCGTCCGATCGGCATCAACCGTATCATCGGCGGCAATCCGCCAACTGCGATGCAGTTCAATACCGGTACGCAGATGAACGATCTGGCTCAGCAAGGCCTGCTGCGGCCGCTCGACGATCTGGCCAAGGAGCAGGATTGGAAATCCGTCCTGACCCCCTCCTTCTATCAGGCCATCCAGTATAACGGCCATATTTACGGCGCGCCGATCAACGACCACGGCCAGAACTGGCTGTTTTATTCCAAGCCCGTTTTCGCCAAGGCCGGCGTGACGGAAGAGCCGAAAACCTGGGACGAAATGTTTGCGGCACTCGACAAGATCAAGGCTGCCGGCCTGGTCCCGGTGGCCGTCGGCGGTCAGCCCTGGCAGCTGCAGCTGATGTTCAACGCCATCCTGCTCGGCGAAGGTGGCAAGGATCTCTACGGCAAGGTCTGGAAGGATCTCGATACCAGCGCCGTCAAGTCCGACAAGTTCAAGCATGTGGCGGAAGTCTTCGCCAAGCTGCGCAACTATCAGGATGCCGGCAGCCCCAACCGCGATTGGAACGTCGCGACCGGCATGCTGATCGACGGCAAGGCCGGCATTCAGTTCATGGGTGACTGGGCCAAGGGCGAGTTTATCCATGCCGGCCTCGTTGCCGACAAGGATTTCGGCTGCATCCTCGGACCGGGCGAATCCAACTTCATGATGGGCGGCGATATCTTCGTCTTCCCGGTCCTGAAGGACAAGACCGCCACCGATGCGCAGACCCTGCTTGCAACCGTCATCATGTCGAAAGAGGGCCAGGTTGCGTTCAACTCCAAGAAGGGCTCCGTGCCGGTTCGTCTCGACGTCGACACGTCGAAGCTCGATGCCTGCGCGCAGAAGGGCTTGACCGCACTCAAGGATCCAAGCCGCCAGATCCTGACCTCGGACGTGTTGACGCCGCAGGATATCGTTCAGACGGAAGGTGACCTCATCGCCCAATACTGGACGACCCCGACCATGACGGCCGATCAGTTCGCCGATCAATTCGCCAAGGTTATCGATCAGGCGAAGTAAGCTTCAACCGACATCCATGCGGCGGCAGGTTCGCCTGCCGCCGGTTCTCATGAATGCTGAGGAGGAGCGCGCCTATGAGCACACCCGAAACGAGCGCCGCCACTGCCGGCCCGACTGCAGCGCCCGTGGGCGCTACCCGCAGACGGATGCATTTTTCCCCCTATCTGGCGCTGTTGCCGGCCTTCGTCATCGTCGTTCTGGCCTATGTCGTCACCGTTATCTGGAACATCTGGATATCATTCACGGATAGCAAAGTTCTGCCGGTCAATATCTTCGTCGGCACCAAGCAATACGAACGGCTGTTCGACACTGCGCGCTGGCTGATATCGCTGCAGAATGTCGTAATCTTCGGCGTGCTCTTCATCGCCGGCTGTCTGATCCTCGGCTTTCTTCTTGCCGTGGCCCTCGACCAGAAGGTGCGCTTCGAGAACACCTTCCGTACGATCTTTCTCTATCCTTTCGCCATGTCCTTCATCGTGACCGGCCTTGTCTGGCAGTGGATCATGAATCCGACGCTCGGTCTGCAGAAGGTCGCCGACAGCATCGGCTTCACCTGGTTCCGTTTCGACTGGATCGTCCAGAGCGATCTCGCGCTCTATGTCATCGTACTCGCCGGCATATGGCAGTCTTCAGGTCTTGTCATGGCGATCATGCTGGCGGGGTTGCGCGGCATCGACCGCGAACTTTGGAAAGCCACGCGCATCGACGGCATTCCCACTTGGCGCGTCTATCTCCACATCGTCGTTCCGATCCTGAGGCCAACCATCATCACTGCAAGCGTGCTTCTCGCGATCGCCGTGGTCAGGGTCTACGAGCTTGTGCTGGCAACGACAGGCGGCGGGCCGGGAATCTCAACCGAAGTACCCGGAAAATTCATCATGGATTACCTGTTCGGCCGCGGCAACATCGGCCTTGCGACATCGGCGTCGACGGTGATGTTCGTGACGGTGGTCATCCTGGTGACGCCATGGCTCTACTATGAATATTTCCGCGAAAAGCCGAGGGGGAACTGATGACCACGCCATCTTCCGTCGCTGGTGCCATGCAGGGTCCGACCGGGCGCAAGCCCCAGCATCTGACCCCCGGACGCATAGGCCTTTACCTCTTTCTCGCCATTGCGGCACTGTTCTTCCTGCTGCCGCTTTACGTGATGCTCGTCACGTCCTTCAAATCCATGCCGGAAATCCGGCAGGGCAATATCTTCGCCTTTCCGCAGGCCTGGTCGCCCGATGCGTGGATACAGGCGTGGAGCACGGCCTGCACCGGTCTCGAATGCGGCGGCATCAGCGTCGGCTTCTGGAATTCGGTAAAGATCCTGATCCCGAGCATGATCCTGTCGATCTTCATCTCGTCTTTGACCGGCTATGCGCTTTCCTTCTGGCGGGTGAAGGGAGCAAATGTGCTCTTCGCCGTCCTGCTGCTTGGCGCCTTCATCCCCTACCAGGTGTTCATCTATCCTCTAGTCTTGATCTACCGTGATATCGGGATCTATTCGACGCTGCCCTGCATCATCATCACCCATACGGTCTTCGGCCTGCCGGTGCTGACGCTTTTGTTCCGCAACTACTATTCCAGCCTGCCGATGGAGCTGTTCAAGGCAGCGCGCATCGACGGCGCGGGGCTATGGCAGATCTTCTTTCGCCTGATGATACCGATGTCGATCCCGATTTTGGTCGTGGCGTCGATCCTGCAGGTGACCGGTATCTGGAACGACTTCCTGTTCGGCGTCGTCTTCGCCGGCCGCGAAAACTTCCCCATGACCGTGCAGCTCAACAACATCGTCAACTCCACGCAGGGCGAGAAGCTCTACAACGTCAACATGGCGGCAACGATCTTGACCGCTCTTATTCCGCTGATCGTCTATTTCGGTTCGGGTCGCTGGTTCGTGCGCGGTATTACCGCGGGCGCAGTCAAGGGATAGTTCATGGCCAATGTTTCCATTCGCGAACTTGCAATCAATTTCGGCAACGTCAACGTTCTGAAGTCGCTCAACCTCGAAGTGAATTCGGGCGAATTCGTCGTGCTGCTCGGTCCGTCCGGCTGTGGCAAGTCGACCTTGCTTAACGCCATCGCCGGCCTCACCGATATCAGCGACGGGCAGATCTGGATCGGCGACAAGAACGTCACCTGGGAGGAGCCGAAGGACCGTGGCATCGGCATGGTGTTTCAATCTTACGCGCTCTATCCGACGATGACGGTCGAGGGAAATCTCTCGTTCGGGCTGCGCATCGCCGGCATGCCGAAGGAGGAGATTGCTGAGCGCGTCAACCGCGCCGTACAGATCCTGCAGATCGATCCTTTGCGCAAGCGCCGGCCGGGTGAACTCTCCGGCGGCCAGCGCCAGCGCGTCGCGATCGGCCGCGCGCTGGTGCGCGATGTCGACGTCTTCCTGTTCGACGAACCGCTCTCCAACCTCGACGCCAAGCTTAGAACCGAGCTGCGCGTCGAGTTGAAGCGGCTTCACAGCGGTCTGGGATCAACGATGATCTATGTCACGCACGACCAGATCGAGGCATTGACGCTCGCGGACCGCATCGCCGTCATGAGCGGCGGCGTCATCCAGCAATTTGCCTCGCCGAAGGAAATTTATCGTCGCCCCGTCAATCGCTTCGTTGCAGGCTTCGTCGGGTCGCCTTCCATGAACTTTCTTTCGGGACAGGTGACCAGCAACAACGGCGCGCCCGCCTTTGAGCTCTCCGATGGCCGCGGGATCGATCTCAACGGCTATGAGTTTTCCGGCACGCCCGGCGAAGGTCGAAAGGCGACACTTGGCGTGCGGCCGGAACAGATGCAGTTCCAGCCGGCCAGCGATCGTTCATCGAGCTTGCCGGCGACTTTCAGCATCGTCGAGCCGATGGGCTCGGATAACCTGATCTGGGGTCAGGTCGGCAGCGAGACCTTGTCGGTGCGTATCGATGCCGACGAGGAGATCGCGCTCGACAGAGAGCAGCCGGTCTACTTCCAGCCTGCACTTGCGTCGCTATTCGGTGAAGACGGACAGCGTCTGTAGCGCATCATGCATGCCGCGCGCTCGCAGACGCGCGCGGCAGATGCCTCATACCTTGACCTCGAAGACCATGTTGAACGGTGTTTCGGTGGCTTTGCGGAAATGAGTATAGCCGGCATCCATGGCAACTTTGCGCAGCTTCAGTTCGCCTGCCTGCGCGCCTAGACCGAGCCCGACTTCCTGGGATAGCGACGCCGGCGTGCAAATCATCGTGGATGCACCGTAGAACACGCGTCCGACCGGATTGAGATTGTCCTTCAGGCAATCATGCGCAAAGGGTTCCACGATCATCCAGATGCCGTCATCCGCAAGGCACTCCTTGACATGTTTGCCGGCGCCGACGGGATCGCCCATATCGTGCAGGCAATCGAACATCGCGACGAGATCGTAGTCGACCGCCGGGAAATCCTTGGCGCTTGCCTGTTCGAACGTGATGCGGTCGCCAACGCCCGCTTCCTTCGCAGCTGCTTTCGCTCGCTCGATCGAAGGCAGATGATAGTCAAAGCCGAAGAAGGTCGAGTTCGGATAGGCCTCAGCCATCAGGATGGTCGAAGCGCCGTGGCCGCAACCGACATCGGCAACCATGGCACCGGCCTGTAGCTTTTCCTCCATGCCGTTCAGTGCGGGGATCCATTCCGAAACGAGATGGCTGTTGTAGCCCGGTCGGAAAAAACGCTCCGTTCCACGAAACAGGCAGGCGTTGTGCTCATGCCAGCCGAGGCCGCTGCCGGTCTTGAAGGCATTGGCAATTTTGGGCTCGTCGAGCCACATGGATTGTACGACATCGAACGCGCCGGTGAAAAAAGCAGGGCTATTCTCCTCAGCAAACACCATCGCCTGCTCCGGCGATAGATAGAAGCGTTCGGTCCCGTCGTCGTAGCTGACATAGTCGGCCGCGGCCTGCGCCGACAGCCATTCGCGCACGTAACGCTCCTTCACGCCGACCTTGTTGGCCAATTCCGTCGAGGTCATCGGCGTCCCGTCCGCCATGGCGCGGAACAGGCCCAGATGGTCTCCGAGTGTTACCAATACGCCGGAGACCGCCGCACCGAGATCGCCGACGAGGCGTCCGACGAGGCTATCGAGTTTCTGCATATCAGGTTCGCGCATGACATCCTCCCATCAGAATTGATGCAGCATTCCGTCATGATGAATTCGGATTGGAAACCATACTCCCGGGCCGCCGGGCGCGCAATTAAGCCATCCGGCTGAACGTGCTTTGCGCTAACCGGCAGGAAATGCAACCTATTGACGCAATTAGCCGTTTCTGGCGTTTAGAAGGTATCCAGGGGCTTTAGTTTGCCCGTGCCAGTTCCTTCTCCAAAACGGACAGAAGGCGAGGGTCGTTCGGCGTTACGTCCGGTGCGAAGCGTGCCACCACCTTGCCGTTGCGGCCGATCAGGAACTTCTCGAAATTCCAGACAACGCCGCCGTCCTGCCCGGTTTCCAGACCGTGCTTTGCAAGACGTTCGCGCATTGGTCCGTCGCCAGTCGCTTCGACGCCTGATGCGATAAGGCCGTTGTAAAGAGGATGCCGGTCTTCGCCAGTTACGGCGATCTTGGAAAACATCGGGAATTGCACATCGTAGGTCAGCGTGCAGAAGCTCAGAATGTCTTCGTTCGTGCCGGGCTCCTGTCCCTTAAAATCGTTGGCGGGGAAGCCGGCGATGACAAGGCCTTGGTCGCGCTTGTCTTCGTATAGCTTTTCCAACGCCTCATACTGAACCGTCAGTCCGCATTTGGAGGCGACGTTGACGACCATGATGACCTTGCCGCGATAATCGGCAAGCGTCGTATCGCTGCCATCGATCCTTTTCACCGGAATATCGAGCACGCTGTCAGTCATTACCTTCACTCCAATCATCTGGAAAACAGGATGCTGATATTTGCCTGGAATTCGAAGTCGTCAAGGCCGGAAACCGTTTCAGGCGGCGTCATCGATCCGAACCAGATGACCGCTCGATACTTCACGGTATTGCCGAACCGGCGGCTTGTAGCCAACAGGCCGAACCGGGCTCTTCAGTTCATCGACGGAAAGATTGCGTTTGATGCCGCGCCGTGCAGGATCCGGAACAGGAACCGCTGCCATCAATTTTTTCGTATAGCTGTGTTGCGGGTTCTCGAACACCGAGGCGCGGGGGCCGATTTCGACGATTTCGCCAAGATACATCACCGCCACGCGATGGCTAACGCGCTCGACGACGGCCATGTCATGCGAGATGAAGAGAAAGGACAGATTGAGGCTCTGCTGCAGATCCATCAGAAGATTGCAGACCTGCGCCTTGATGGACACGTCAAGCGCCGAGACGCTTTCGTCGGCGACGATGACTTTCGGGTCCAGGGCGAGCGCGCGCGCAATGCAGATGCGCTGACGCTGACCGCCTGAAAATTCATGGGGGTAGCGGCTCATCATGTCGGCGCTTAGACCCACGCGCTGCAAAAGGTCGGCCGCCTTCTCGCGCGCCTGTGAACGCGAGCCGAGACGGTGCTCGATAAACGGCTCGGCAACCGCTGCTCCAATCGTCATCCGCGGGTTGAGGCTTGCAAACGGATCCTGAAAGATCATCTGGATGCTGCGCCGCATTCGGCGCAGGTCTTGCGCGTTGAGCTTCATCACGTCGTAGCCGTCGAGACGAACATCGCCCGATTTCGGATTGACGAGGCGCATGATGGAGCGACCGGTCGTCGATTTGCCGCAGCCGGACTCCCCGACCAGAGACAGGGTCTCCCCCTGGGCAAGATTGAAGGAGACGTTTTCGACGGCGTGAATGGCGCCTGTGGGTCGGGCGAGCAAACCGCCGCGGAGATCAAACCGGGTGACGAGGTTTTTAACCTCGAGCACCGGTGGTTTGGCATAGTCGATCGCGTCGGCGAGCGCAGTTGGTTCTTTACGCTCGCCGGTGCCGATATCGACGATCGGGAAACGCAACGGTCGCGGCTGATCCGTCATCGAGCCAAGTCGGGGCACGGCAGACAGCAATGCCCGCGTATATGGATGCTGGCCGCGATGGAAAATATCGTCGGTCTTGCCGGTCTCGACCGCCTCGCCGCGATACATGACGATGGTGCGATCGGAAATCTCGGCGACGACGCCCATGTCGTGGGTGATGAAGAGGACGGACATGCCTTCCTCCTCCTGCAGCACCTTGATGAGGTCGAGGATCTGCCCCTGTATGGTCACGTCGAGAGCGGTCGTCGGCTCATCGGCGATCAAAAGCTTCGGACGTGAGGCAAGCGCCATGGCGATCATCACGCGCTGGCGCATGCCACCGGAAAACTGATGCGGATATTCGTCGAAGCGCGAGGATGCGTTGGGGATGCGCACCTTTTCCAGCAGCCGGATCGTCTCGGCTCTTGCTTGCGCCTTGGAGATGTCGCCGTGGCAGGTGAGTGCCTCGGAAATCTGCCGGCCGATGGTGAAGATCGGATTGAGAGAGGTCATCGGCTCCTGGAAGATCATCGCGATGTCCTTGCCTCTGACGTCGCGCATCTCGCCTTCCGAAAGGGGGAGGATATCCCGGCCGTTCAACCGCACGGCGCCTTCGATGCGGCTGCTGGATTTGGCAAGCAGCCGCATGATCGAGAGCGAGGTCACACTCTTGCCGGAGCCGCTTTCCCCGACGATGGCGACGGTTTCGCCGGGCATGATGTCAAAGGAGATATTCTTGACCACCTGGCGCCATTCACCGTCAACGAGAAACGATGTCGCCAGATTGGATACGGACAGAACGGGTCGTGTTGCCGGATCGGCTTGTTGCGCCTTCGTGGTCGTCATGAAATCCCCTTTTCCTGTTCTTGCACATGGCGCAGCCGAGAGCGGCAGCTATCGTCCGATCGCGTAGGCCTGCATCAGGCGCGGTGTTGCGGCCGCACGCAGGAGGCCGTCCGCATCGCGCCTTGCTGCGGTGAGACGACCGACCGTCCACTCCGGAGCGACCGTCAGCTGGTGGCCCTTTCTGCGCAGCGAATCGAGAACATCAGCGCTGAAATTCGCTTCTGCGGTCAGCCCGCCCGGCTCGCGGGTGCGCGGATAGAAGGAGCTCGGGAAATGCGTGCTGTGGAACAGCGGCTTGTCGATCGCTTCCTGCAGATTCAGCCCGTGATGGACATAGCGCAGGAAGAAGGAAAGCTGCCATTGCTCCTGCTGATCGCCGCCGGGGGTGCCGAAGGCGAGTGTCGGCCGGCCCTCATGCAGCGCCAGTGTCGGCGTCAGCGTCGTGCGCGGCCGCTTGCCCGGCGCAAGCGAGGTGGGCAGGCCCGGTTTCAGCCAGAACATCTGTGCGCGAGAATTCAGGCAGAAGCCGAGGCCGGGGATGATCGGCGAGGATTGCAGCCAACCACCGGAAGGCGTCACCGATACCATATTGCCCTCACGATCGATCACGTCGACATGAACGGTGTCGCCGCGCTTTTCGGTAAGATGCGACATCGTCGGCTCATAGACCGGCCCGCTCTTGGCTTCGGGCGCTTCGAGTATCTGCATGGTAAGGTCGTACTGGTTCTCGAATCCGGCCAACTTGCCCGGTCGCAAGGCGAGCGATGCCTCGGGTGCGATCAACCTGCGGCGCTTCTCGGCATAGGCATCGGAAAGAAGCGTCTCAACCGGGACGGCCGAAAAGTTCGGATCGCCGTAATAGACTTCGCGATCCGCGAAAGCGAGTTTCATGGCTTCGGTGACGGTATGCACGAAATCGGCGCCGGCCGGGTCCATGCCGGCGATATCGAAGCCCTTCAGCAGAGACAGGGTTTGCAGGAACACCGGTCCCTGACCCCAGGGGCCGATCTTCGCGACGTTCCAGCCGTGATAGTCGTATGTCAGTGGCTCCTCGACGGTGGCGGACCAGTTGGCCATGTCCTCCGCGGTCAACACACCCTTGTGGCGCTTGCCGCTCGCATCCATGACCTCGGTCTTGCTGACGTAACGATCAATCGCCTCGGCGACAAAGCCGCGATAGTAGGCATCTCGAGCAGCCTCAACCTGCGCCTCGCGACCGCTTTTGCTTTCCGCTTCGGCGATGATGCGCTTCCAGGTTTCGGCGAGAACCGGGTTCTTGAAATTGGACCATGGCTGAGGGGCCGAGCCTCCGGGCAGCCAGGTCTCGTAGGAGGTCGGCCATTCCTCGCGATAGAAATCCGCCAGGCCCTCGATGGTCGCCGATACGCGTGGAAGAACGGGGTGGCCGTTTTCGGCATAATGGATTGCCGGTTCAAGCACGTCGCGAACCGTCAGCCTGCCATAATCGCGCAGCATCAGCATCCAGCCGTCGAAGGCGCCCGGAATAACGGTGGCGAGCAGGCCGTCGCCAGGGATCATTGACAGTCCCTCGCTCGTATAATGCTCGATCGTCGCTCCGGCGGGTGCCGGTCCCTGTGCACAGATAACCTCGACCTTGTCCTTCTTCTTGGAATAGAAAATAGCGGGCATGTCGCCGCCCGGCCCGCAAAGATGCGGTTCGACAATCTGGAGTACGAAGCCGGTGGCAACCGCGGCGTCGAAGGCGTTGCCGCCTTTTTCGAGAATGCTCATGCCCACGGCAGACGCAATCCAGTGCGTCGAGGTGACGACGCCGAAGGTGCCGAGGATTTCGGGACGTGTGGTGAACGCAGTCATTGGGGGCATCCTTTTAGTTTATTCATGCTTCGCGTGGGTCGAGCGCATCGCGCAGGCCGTCGCCGAGGAGATTGAAGCCGATCACGACGAGGAAGATGGCGGCACCCGGCCACATGGCCATCCAGGGCGCCTGTTCCAGATAGTTCTTGGCGACGTTGAGCATCGAGCCCCAGCTTGCAGCGGGCGGTTGCTGGCCGAGCCCGAGGAAGGACAGACTTGCCTCGGCAATGATAGCCGTCGCGATCGTCAGCGTCCCCTGCACGAGGATGGGGGCAAAGACGTTCGGCAGGATATAACGGGTGATGATGCTGACGTGGCGCAGGCCGATCGAGCGGGCGCCTTCGACATATTCCTCCGTCTTGACCGCCAGCACCTGTCCGCGCGTCAGCCGGACGAAGACCGGCGTCGCTGAAAGCCCGATCGCGATCATCGCATTGGTGAGGCTCGGCCCGAGAAAGGCGGCAAGCGCAATGGCGGTAATGAGGAAGGGCATCGCCAGAAAGGCTTCGGTGATGCGCGAGATGATCTGGTCGATCCAGCCGCCGAAATAACCGGAGAGCAGGCCGAACGGCACGCCGATCAGGACCGCGATGACCACGGAAAACACACCCGCCATCAGCGATGCTCGCGCACCCCAGATCATGCGGGACAGGATGTCCCTGCCGAGATCGTCGGTGCCGAGCCAATGGGTTGCCGACGGCGCCTTGCGGATCGCCGACCAGCTTGTGGCGATCGGATCTGCGATCGGCAGGAGCGGGGCAAGAGCGGCAAGCGCCGTGAAAAAGAAGATGATCCCAAGTCCGACCAAGGCGCCCTTATTGGCTTTCAGCTTCCGCCACGCCCTGTTGGGCGCGCGCTTGGCAGAAACGCCCTTGGCGCTTGCCTGAACGATCGTGCTCATAGGGCGGCCCTCATGCGCGGGTTGAGGAGGACGTAGAGAATGTCGGCAATCAGGTTCATCGCGATGAAGCCGATGGCCGTGCACAGCACGACGCCCTGGACGACGGCGTAATCGCGGTTGAAGACCGCATCGACGATCAGCTTGCCGAAGCCGGGGATCGTGAAGATCTGCTCGGTCAGAACGGCGCCGGCCAGAAGTTCGCCGAAGAGCAGGGCGCTGACGGTGACGACGGGGAGGATGGCGTTGCGGAAACTGTGCTGCAGGATAACGGCCGTTTCAGGCAGGCCCTTGGCGCGCGCAGTGCGGATATAGTCTGCGCTGAGCACGCTCAGCATGGAGGAGCGGGTGTGGCGCATCAATGTGGCGGCCAGCGCGTTACCCAGCACGAAGGCTGGCATCAGCATGGTCTGGATCGAGCGCCAGGGATCCTCCAGGAATGGCTGGTATCCCGAGGCCGGCAGCCAGTGGAGTTTTACCGAAACCAGCAGGATCAGCATGATGCCGAGCCAGAAGTTCGGTACGGACAAGCCGCAAAGGGCAACGATATTGGCGAGAAAGTCGATGAAGGTATTCTTCTTCACCGCCGCCAATATGCCCATCGGGATGCCGATGACGAAGGCAAAGATCATCGACATGACCGCGAGCTGGATGGTGACCGGCAGCTTTTCGGCGACCAGCGTCAACACCGGCTGATTGGTGCGCAACGAGACGCCGAGATCGCCCTTCACGACGCCTTGCAGCCAATAGCCGTATTGATAGATGACAGGGTCGTTCAGGCGATATTTTCCGCGAAGCTGTTCGAGAACCTGAGGGTCGCGCTCCTCCCCGGCCATGGCGAGCACTGGGTCGCCGGGCAGGAGTTTCTGCAGCGAGAAAACAAAGATCGAAATGATCAGCAGCGTCGGTATCGCGACGAGCAGCCTCTTTCCGATATAGCTATACATGGGTGTATCCTCGCCGCGCTATCGATGGCGGAAGCGCCATGCGAGCAAACTCGCATGGCATTGATGGCTCAATTGCTCTTTTTCACGCCGACAAGGCGGATCATGCCATCGGGCGAGGGCACGAAGCCGGACACCTTTTTGTTGTAACCCCAGATCCAGGCCTGATGTCCGATGAATATGATCGGCAGATCCTCGTTGAGGATCGCTGCGGCCGCATCGTATTTCTGTTTGCGCACGGCGTTGTCTTGGGACTGGCGCGCGTCGAGCAAGAGTTTGTCGACCTCCGGATTGCTGTACTTGGAATCGTTCAGGCCGGCGCCGGTCGTGACGAACTGCTGGATATTGCCGTCCGGATCAGAGCGGCCGGACCAGTCGGAACGGCTCATCTGATAGTTGCCCGCCGTCTGTGCATCGAGCAGCGTGGCGAACTCCGTCGTCTTCAGCGTGACGTCGAAACCCGCCTCTGCGGCCATCGACTGGATAATTTGCATCATCTGCATGGTGACGGGATTATTGGAGACCGTCATTTCAACAGGAACGCGATCGAAGCCGGCCGCCTTGACCAAGGCTTTTGCCTTGTCGACATCACGGGCTGGCACCGGGATATTCTTGTCGTACCAGGGGCTGTTCGGCGCGAAGGGCTGGTTTCCGGCCAGGCCCGTGCCGTCAAAGACGATCTGCATGGCCGCTTCACGATCGATCGCCAGTGAGAAAGCCTGGCGCAAGCGCTTGTCCTTGCCCATCGGATTGTCGGCGCGCTGTCCGTTGCCGACATTGGCATAGATGCCGAGCCAGCCCGTTCCGATCGCATCTGCATAAACGAGATTGGCGTCGCCCTTCACCGTGGCAGCGTCCGACGCGGCTAGACGGTCGATCATGTCGAGATCGCCGGAACGCAGGTTTGCGAGGCGAACCGTCGTGTCCGGGATCGGCAGGTAGGTCACCTTGTCGATAAAGATATTGTCCTTGTTCCAGTAGTCCTGGAACTTCTCGAGCACGATCCGGTCCTGCTGCACGCGCTCGACGAATTTGAACGGACCGGAGCAGACCGGATGGTCGCCGAACTTCGCGCCGGCGGCCTTCGCGGCTGCTGGCGAAACCATCATCCCGGAGCGGTCGGAAAGCTGCGCAAGCAAGGTGACGTCAGGCGCCTTGAGGGTGAAGGTGACTTCGTATTCGCCAGATGCCTCGACCTTGGTGACGGAGGAGAGCTCGCTCTTGCGGCGCGATTCCGGCATCGTCTGATAGCGCTGGATGTTGTCGACCACCGCCTGGGCGTTGAACGGCGTTTCGTCCTGGAATTTGACGCCCTGGCGCAGCTCCATGATCAGCTGCTTGCCATCGGCGGACCATTTCCAGGATGTGGCAAGCTGCGGCACGAACTGCAGGTCCGGGGTGACATCGACAAGTTTGTCGCAAAGGGCGGTATAAACGATGCGGCCGACGAATGAGCGCGACTGTGCGGGATCAAGCACATCGGCGTCGTCCTGCAGGCCGATCTTGAGCTCGACAGCGTAGGCCGGCAGCGCGATGAGGGCGCCGGCAGCAAGCGATGCCAGGAATCTGGTGATCTTCATTTCGTTCTCCTGATTATAGTTTTTGTTGTGCAGGCCGCGGCCGGTTTCCTCTCCGGTCTTGGCCTGGCTTCAGATTTTGGTTCAGCTTGCCTCGCCGGCTGGCGGCTCCTTTGCGTGCTGCGCATCGAGCGAGGTGATCCGCGTCAGGCTTTCCTGAAGCATGAGCAGGTGTTCACGCATGGCCTCGCCAGCCTTCATCGGATTGCGCGCGGCAATCGCATCGATGATCGCGATATGCTGTGCATAGGAGACAGGGCGCGTCTTGTTGATGCTGCGGGCCAATTCGCGAATGGTTTGCCAGGCTTCGTCCTGTCGGACATGGTTGATGACGTCGAATATGGTCAGAAAGAACTGGTTGCCGGCACTCTCGGCGATCAGCCGATGCAAGGCGCCGTCCCACAGTTCGCGGCTGTCGGCATCGTCGCTGGCGGTGATTTTCTTCGTCAGCTCATACATGCGATCGATGTCGGCGCGCTTGGCTCGCATGGCCGCCAGCTGGGCGAGTTGCGGCTCGATACGCAGGCGCACTTCCATGACTTCCATGAGATCCGTGCCGGCGACGAGCGAGCTGACATGCTCGCTCCAACCGTCGGGGCGCTTGCCCGCATAGGTTCCCGAGCCCTGGCGCCGCCAGACGCGGCCCTCTGCCTCCAACACCTCCAACGCCCGGCGGATGGCGCGGCGGCTGACGTCGAAAGCCTCCGAAAGCGCCCGCTCGGTCGGAAGCTTGCCGTCGGCGGGCAACCCGTCCGAATTCAGGAGACCCCGGAGCTTTTCCAGGGCATGAACCGAATTCTCCGGAAGGCTATTGATCGCCATGATTGGGGGATGAACCAATTTTGAATTGGTTCGATTGAAATTCAACTCAATCTCGCCGTCAAGCACTTTTTTGTGCAGTTTCGATAATGCACAATGCTTGTGCGCAATGCTTCAAGGCGGCCTGCGATGTGCAGCCGCCTTGGGAAAGATAGGGAGAGCGAATATCCCCCGGCGTTTGCCGAGGGGAAGGTTCAGCGACCGATGGTGCGTGCCGAAAGCGCCGTCTCCGGCGTGAAATCGAAATCCTTATCGAAGGGGTAGGTTGGCGTCGTCTTGCGCAGCCGCGGCAACCGCTCGACAAACTGATCGACGACCCCAGGCGACAGCGCCATGAGGTTCGGATTGGCGATTGGCGCCAGTTCGGGCGAGAGATAGCCCGACTTGACGACGATGATCCTTGCCTTATGCGGGTCGAGACCGAGGCGCGTGAAATCGGCGATGTTATGATAGGGGCGGCGCTTGGCGGATAGGACGAGGTCTATGCCGCCGATGGAAACGACCGCTTGCGCCTCGCTCGCCTCTGCCGTCTCCAGCAGGAACTTGACGGTAAAGCTGCCCCTGACCGGCTTGCTTCCCTTGGTGTCCAGCGATGCACCGACAGAGAGATCGAGGGTGGCGCCAATGCCGGCGGTATAGCAGGCCTGCGTGGCGGCTTTGTCGGCGATGCCGGCAAAGATGACGCCTCTAGCACCTCTAGCAATGAGTTCGGCAAGCAAATCGGCGCGATCGCCCACGCCGCCGCCGGTCGGGTTGTCGCCGGATTCAGCCAGAACCACGGGTGCAGTCGTGCTCGCGATTGCCTTTTCGACGCATTCTTCGGTCGAGCCGATCTCGCAACCGAAAACGAAATCCTCACGCGCATCCCAATAGGCTTTCGCCAGGCGATTTGCCTCGCGTTCGAGTACGGTGCGATCCGTGCCGGTCATGATGGCGGCGGCCGTGCAGCGCGGTTCGTCGGCCCATACGTAGCCGACCATCAGAGAGGCGTCCCAGACGCCATCGACGGCGTCAATTTTCGGCAGCAGATCGTAGAGGCTCTTTGCCGGTTCATCGACCGTGCTGGTACGTTCGCCCGGCAGTACGACTGGGATCGGAGCCCAGAGCAGGATCGGCTTGACGCCGGTCTTCAGGCTTTCCGTCAGCATCTTGACGGCGCGGCGCATCGTTTCCTCGACATCGATATGCGGTGCGGTGCGATAGGTGGAATACATGTCGAGCGCGTCGATAATGCGCTGCGTGACGTTGCCGTGGAGGTCGTAGCTGGCCGAGACCATGCAATCGTTGCCGACGAGGGCGCGCGCGGCGCTGATCCAATCACCCTCCGCATCTTCCATGCCTTCGACATACATGGCGCCGTGCATGGCCAGATAGAGCCCATCGAGCGGCAGCAATGGCTTCAACCGTTCCAGGAACTCCGCCTTGAACGCTTCATAGGTGTGACGGGCGACCGGGCCGCCAGCGATGGCTCTGGCGTGAATGGTCGGCAGAAACTCGCCTTCATAGTCCTTGAGAAAGGCAAAATAGGGCGCAGCCGCCAGCTCTTCGCCGCGCAGAACGCGAAAGTCCCTTTCCTCGTTCAGAACGGGGTTATAGGTGCTGCACTCAATATGAATGCCTCCGACGGCAATGCGCATGGGAACCTCAATTCGCGTTGGGACCAATCAGAAAATTATGAGCGGCAATGCTTGCGGCACCCCGCGCCCAGACATCGCCATCGACGCGGTGGGTGCGGATTGGCGTCTGCCCAGCGTAGCGGGGCAACACATTTGCCTCGGCGGTCTGCCGCATGACAGTGCCGAAAAGACCGTCGAAGCGCCCTTCGACGTGGGCGATCAGGATCATGCCGGGATCGTTGAACTGGATCAGATGAGCGATGGCCAGCCCGAGGGCGTTCCCCGCTCGATGCAGAATGCGCACTGCGGCTGCATTTCCGAGCGCCGCTTCGGCTTCCAGACCTTCGATCGAATGGCAGGAAAGGCCCTCCGCCTTGGCCATTTCCTTGATTGCCCTCAGCGAAGCGACGGTATCGAGGCAGCCGCGCTTGCCGCACCGGCAGGGCGCGCCGCCCGGTTCTATGGTGCAATGAGCGATCTCGCCGGCGCCGCCGTGATTGCCGCGATAAAGCTTGCCGCCAATGAAATGAGCGCAGCCTATTCCGTCATCGAAAGAGACGACGCTGAAATTCTGCACATCGCGAGCACTGCCGAACAGTTTCTCGCTGACGGCAACCGCCTTGGCGTCGTTTTCGATGAATGTGTCGATGCCGCATTTCCGGCGGATGATATTTGCGAGAGGGACGTCCTGCCATCCAAGCAAGGTGGACTGGACACAGTTTGCCTGTCGTTCATCGACGAAACCGGAAAGAGCAACGCCAATCCCCTGGAGCTTTTGCTTGGCGTCCTTTCGGCCCGCAAGCAGCTTCGGCAGCGTGTCCGCAATCAGCCCGGCAATGACGTCCGGATCGCGCGATAGCGGCATGGTCTGGCGGGCGAGAATATTGCCGTTGAAATCGCTAAGCACCATTGGCGCGGGATCTTCCAGCAGCGATATCCCGACGAAGAAGGCGCCTTCGGGATGCAGATCGAGCAGAATCGACGGACGCCCCTGGCCCTGAACCGTTTCTGTCTCGTGCAGGACGCCGAGCGAAATCAGATCGCGGGCAATGCCGCTCATGGCAGCCTTGCTTAAGCCCATGGATGCCGCCAGAACGGTGCGGCTCGATGGCCCGGATTGCCCGATGACCCTTAAAAGCTGCTGTTGGGAAGATGTGAGCAATTCAAGGTTCCGTCCGCTTTTTTCCGACCATAAGTTCAGGAATTAAACAAATCAACGGAAATAAATTCCTCTCAGAACCAAACTAAGGATGTGGCCGGCAAATAGCGCGGGAATTGTCGTCAGGGACGGCCGCATTTAAATAGTTGACATCGGGCCCTATCAATATGCAATGCTTATCATAACGATTCAGCAGGCCCAGCCCTCCCGTCGCCTCGTCCTCCGACGTCGATTCCAAAATCAACACTCGATTCTGGCTGCCCTGCGGCCCGCGTGTCCGATGTCAGGCGCCGCAGTCAGAAAGGAACACCATGTCCACTACGGTCGACCGTTCGAGACGCCCGTTGGTCATCGTCTCGATCATGCTGGCAACCTTTATGGTTGCCGTCGAAGCGACCATTGTCGCGACCGCCATGCCGCATATTGTCGGCCAGCTTGGCGGCTTCACCTATTATAGCTGGGTGTTCTCCGCGTTTCTGCTGGCGCAGTCCACGACGACGGTCATCTACGGCAAGCTTTCCGACATTTTTGGCCGCAAGCCAATGCTCGTTGGCGGAATTCTTATTTTCCTCGTAGGATCCGCGCTTGCCGGCTTTGCCTGGTCGATGGCCTCCTTGATCGCCTTCCGGCTGCTTCAGGGTCTCGGTGCCGGCGCCATCCAGCCCGTGACGATGACCATCGTCGGCGATCTCTATAAGCTGGAGGAGCGGGCCAAAGTGCAGGGCGTGCTTGCCAGCGTCTGGGCTGTTTCGGCCGTGATAGGGCCGCTTGCCGGGGGTATCATCGTCGACAATATCTCCTGGGCCTGGATTTTCTGGATCAACCTGCCTGTCGGTGTTCTTGCCATTGCGGGTTTCATATTCTTTCTGCACGAGCGCATCACGCCGCGCGAGGCGAAGATCGACTATCTCGGCACGATCCTGTTTTCGATATCGATCGTATCGCTGCTGGTCATTCTGACGGAGACCGATTCCGGCTTTGCCGTTCTCTGTCCGCTGGCCATCGTCTTCATCGTCAGTGGCGTTCTGTTCCTATGGCAGGAACGGCGAGCGCCGGAACCGATCATCTCGATTGCACTCTGGAGCCGGCGTCTGATCGCGACCAGCAATGCGGCGACGTTGCTTGCCGGCATGGCCCTTATCGGCCTGACGACGGTTTTGCCGATCTATGTGCAGGGTGTTCTTGGCCGCTCGCCGCTGGAGGCCGGCTTCACCTTGACGATGCTGATCGTCGGTTGGCCACTGGCGGTCATGCTCTCAAGCCGGTTCTTTCGCGCTTTCGGCATCCGCCGGACACTGCGCGCCGGCAGCTTCATGTTTCCGCTCGGTGCGTTGTTTCTGCTGTTTCTCACTCCGGAAAGCAGCCCGGTGATTGCGGGTGTCGGCTCCTTCCTGATGGGCTTCGGCATGGGCCTCATCAGCCTCACCAGCGTCGTGCTCGTTCAGGAAAGCGTCGAGTGGTCGATGCGCGGCAGCGCTACCGCGTCGATCATATTCTCGCGCAGTCTCGGCAATACGCTCGGCGCGACGGCGCTCGGCGCGATCATGAACGTGGGGATTTCGCACTATGGCAGCGGCGAGTTGGCAAGCAGGCTTCACAATATTCTCAATCAGCCTACAGGTCTTTCGGATCTAGGTGCAGACGTGGCGATCCGAAACGTCTTCGACGCCGCCCTGCATTGGAGTTTCTGGGGTGTCGTGGTCGTCGCCATAACGACCTTCGCAACGATCTGGCTCATTCCGGTCGCCCATGATGCCGGCCGTCGCTCGCCACTCAAAACTGATGCGCAAGATGCCATGACGCATTGATATAAAACAATGCCGGCACCCCTGCTCTCAAGTGCCGGCATTCGCTCCATGTCTATAGCGGTGGTCAAAAGTCGCGATAGTTGACCAGCCAGGAATCCAGCAGGCGCCTCGAGGCCTGAAGCGCTGCCTCGGAATCGCGAGCCGAGATCGCATCGAGAATGGCTTTGTGATAGGGCAGGGCGCTCTTCTGGCCTTCAGCCACCTCTTCATGGCCTGAAAGCGTCCGATTGGCATAGATGCCGACCGCGATCAGATCGATCAGCTGCGAATAGATCATATTGTGCGTGGCGCCGAAAATCGCGGTATGAAAGCGCAGATCGGCATCCGCATTGGTATTTACGTCGCCGATACTGGAAACCATGTCCTCATAGGCCGAGCGGATGCTGGCAATATCCTCATCCGTGCAGCGCGCCGCGGCGCGTGCCGTCGCCTCCGGCTCCAGCGCCAGCCGTAGATCCTTGATCGCCCGCATGATTTCAACCGAAGGCCCGGTTTCGTAGTACCAGACCATGACGTCCGTATCGAGGTGGTGCCAGTTGGCACGCTCCTTGACGCGCGTACCGACCCGGGTCTTGATTTCGACCAGACCCTTGCCGGCAAGGCATTTCATAGCTTCTCTGATGACGGTGCGGCTGATGCCGAACTGTTCGACCAGATCCGGCTCATTCGGCAATGTGGTGCCGACCGGATAATGGCCGCCGACGATACGGCGCCCGAGCTCGTGGACGAAATAGCCGAAGACGCCGCGACGAGGGATCGTACCGTATTTTCGCACAAAGGCATCGAATGGTGACTGCGTTACGACCAGTTTCGACTCCGGAGTGGCCGGAGCGGGCATTGCGTCAAGGCCATGTTTCATTATGCGGGGCTCTCATTCCTGATGATGCGACGTCGCGAGACCGGCTGCCCGCTCTTGTTCGCTTGGGAGGCTTCGGCGCCGGCGTCTCGGCTGCTTCGGGACTGTTCCATAGTGTTCTTGTTTCGATACCGTTGTTCTTCACGCGGCATGCTGCGACGGAAAAACCCTACCATGTCTTCCGCATGAATGCCTACTGGCTCCCCATAACCGCTCCGCACACCGCGGATTCCGCGTATTGTATGCCTCCGTTCGCACTGCCGGGCGTGATTGAGTGACGATCAAGTTGCCCGCCATCCCTTAAGCGAAATGTGATCGGCCAAGCGCTGGATGTCGTCATTTCCAGCTATCGTAAACGTTCCCGAACCGGTTAAATGGCTTGAAATGCGAGGAGGATTCGGAGTGATCGACGGATGAATGACATGTCCAGACGCGGGCAAAGAGAGGAGATGCAGGCGGCGGGATCTCGGTCGTTATGGATCGCCCTGCTTGTCGCCGGGGCCTTCTTCATGGAGAACCTGGATGGCACCGTCATCGCAACCGCGTTGCCGCAGATGGCCGTGTCCTTCGGTGCCCGCCCCGTCGATCTCAATATCGGCATGAGCGCCTATCTTCTGACGCTCGGTGTTTTCATCCCCATTAGCGGCTGGATCAGCGATCGCTTCGGCGCACGCCTGGTGTTTACGACCGCGGTCGTGATCTTCACGCTTGCCTCGGTCCTGTGCGGCTTTGCCAACGGTGTCGCCTCCTTCGTCGCCATGCGCATCCTGCAAGGCATCGGCGGTGCTATGATGGTGCCGGTCGGCCGTCTCGTTGTCTTGAACAACACCCCGAAGGACCGGCTGATTTCGGCGATTGCCACCATTACCTGGCCAGCCCTCGTTGCGCCCATCCTCGGGCCGCCGCTCGGTGGCTTCATCACCGACCATGCGAGTTGGCGGTGGATCTTCTTCCTCAATCTGCCGCTCGGGATTTTGGCATTTGCCTTCGCGCTCATACTTATTCCAGAGACGAAGGTCGCGGCGCGGCCGCCCTTCGACTGGACGGGGTTCGTCCTGAGCGGCCTTGGGTTGGCGAGCCTGATGTACGGGCTGGAGCTGATCGGCCGTCCGGATCCTGTCTGGCTGGAAGCCTGGTCCTATGTCGTCGTCGGGGTGATCCTGCTTGCCGTTTCGGTTTTGCATTTTCGTCGGGCGGAACATCCGCTCATCGACCTTTCAGGGCTGAAGCTCCCGACATTTGCGATCACCATTTCCGGCGGGTCGCTGTTCCGTATCGCCATCGGTGCCGTGCCCTTCCTGCTGCCGCTGATGTTTCAGGTCGGTTTCGGGCTCAGTGCCTTCCATGCAGGCATGCTGACCCTGGCGGTCTTTGCGGGCAATCTGGCGATGAAGCCGGCGACGACGCCGATCCTGCGGCGCTTCGGTTTCAAGCCCGTGCTGATCGTCAACGGTATCCTGAATGCGATCTTCATCGCGGCCTGCGCCCTGTTTTCACCGGATACGCCGCTCTGGTTCATCATGCCGGTTCTGTTCATCGGCGGCATGTGCCGGTCTATGCATTTTACGGCTTTGAATACCATCGCATTTGCCGACATACCGCAGCAGCAGATGACGGGCGCCAATACACTCTTCAGCACGATGTTTCAGTTGACGATGGGCATGGGCATTGCCATCGGTGCCATCGGCATTCGTATCGGCCAGGCGATCAGCGGGCCGCTTGGAGTTGGCGGCGTTGTTGCTATCGAGTTTCGCCTCGCCTTCATTCTCCTTGGAATTATCGCTCTTCTTGCCGTGCTTGATTGTCTGCCGCTCGATCGCAAGGCTGGCGACAATGTTTCTCGTAAACCGAAGGTCAGCGCGAAAAAGGCGGCGTGACCCTGTGTCCAACCAAGATGCTCAACGAGGGTACTGAATAAGATTATAGTGCAGCAAGACGGCAGGTATCGCCATCAGGATGATAAGAAACATCGCAAGGCTTGCGGCGCGCACCATTTTCATCCGCCGGGCGCGCTGACCGGTCCAGTCATATACTGTCATGATGATCCCCTCCTCGTCCTCGATTATTAGAGAGGCAGGAAATGGAACTCTAGTCAATATTGGCAATGGGCCCCGTGAATAATGAGATTTCCCTAATATTCACAGGGGCCGAAGTTATCAGGCTGCGCCGATGGAGTAGGATTTTGCCGCCGTGGTGCGAAGATCGTTTCGCGACGCCCGACGGAGCGAATATAAGGGACAAGGAATTCGATCCCGAGATGATGGGGTCATGGGATGTTTTGAAAGAGGAAGAGAGCTATGAGCAAGGTGCGTGCCCTGGTGCTGGAACGTCAGCACGAACTGGCGATCCGTGATATCGACTTGCCGCAGCAGGTGGGGCCGGGAGAGGTCAAGATCAAAATCCATACCGTCGGCGTCTGCGGATCCGATGTGCATTACTACACGCACGGCAAGATCGGCCCGTTCATCGTCAACGAACCGATGGTCCTCGGTCATGAGGCTGCGGGCACGATTGTCGAGGTTGGCGCCGGCGTGACGCATCTGAAGGTCGGTGATCGTGTCTGCATGGAACCGGGTATTCCCGATCCCAATTCCAAGGCCAGCCGCCTTGGAATGTACAACGTCGATCCCGCCGTCACTTTTTGGGCGACGCCGCCGATCCATGGCGTGCTGACGCCCTTTGTCGTGCATCCGGCGAACTACACCTTCAAGCTGCCCGACAATGTGAGTTTTGCCGAGGGTGCAATGGTCGAGCCATTCGCCGTCGGCATGCAGGCGGCGACCAAGGCACGCATCACGCCCGGCGATACCGCCGTCGTGCTCGGCGCGGGGCCGATCGGTATCATGGTGGCGATTGCGGCTCTCGCTGGCGGCTGCGCAAGGGCGATCGTTGCCGATCTGGCGCAGCCGAAGCTCGACATCGCGGCACAATATCAGGGTGTGATCCCGGTCAATATTCGTGAAAAGAACCTGCTTGAAGAGGTTGACCGCCTGACGGACGGCTGGGGCGCCGATGTCATCTTCGAATGCTCGGGCTCGCCCAAGGCCTGGGAAACAGTGATGGAGCTGCCCCGTCCGGGTGGGGTGATCGTTGCCGTTGGCCTGCCGGTCAATCCGGTCGGCTTCGACGTTTCCACCGCTTCGACAAAGGAAATCCGCATCGAGACGGTGTTCCGCTATGCGCATCAGTACGAGCGCTCCATCGCACTGATCGCCTCCGGTCGCGTCGATCTGAAGCCTCTGATCTCGGAGACTTTCGCCTTCGAACAGTCCATCAAGGCCTTTGACCGCGCTGTCGAGGCGCGGCCGACGGATGTGAAGCTGCAGATTGTTCTGGACCAGTAAGTTCCAGCCGTGTCACATCGCCTTGCCTTGAGCCTGATATCGGGCTGCGCATCGGCAAGGCGATGTTTTCTGCGAGTTTGATATCGGCGGTAGACGGCTTGGCAAAAGCGATGCTACTGCATAATTCCTGAAATCGATTCCGATTTCAGGAATTATGCAGCAAATCTATAGTGCTACAGCGACCTTTGCGCGTCATATATGACGCGCGGCACTGTAGGTAGCCGGAAACAAGGGGAACAGGCTTGACGCCGTGAAACGGGAAGGACTGCCGTGCCGCACGACGTTGCATTGATCGCATTGATTGCCGCTGGCTTCGTGTTCGCGGCCGTTTTCGGCTACGTGGCCGACAGGTTGCGCCTTCCGCCGCTGGTCGGCTATCTCGTTGCCGGCGTCATCATTGGTTCGTCCACGCCCGGCTTCGTTGCCGACGTCTCGCTCGCCTCGCAATTGGCCGAGATCGGCGTCATCCTCCTGATGTTCGGCGTCGGGTTGCATTTCTCGGCTGCCGATCTGCTGGCGGTCCGTGGTGTTGCAATTCCCGGCGCCATTGGCCAGATCCTGATAGCCACGCTCCTGGGTATCGGCCTCACCTCACTTTGGGGGTGGAGCATCGGAGCGGGCGTCGTCTTCGGATTAAGTCTTGCGGTTGCCAGTACGGTCGTGCTCCTGAAGGCGTTGGAGGAGCGCAATCTGGTCAGTTCGACGAATGGTCGCGTCGCCGTTGGCTGGCTCATCGTCGAAGATCTGGCCATGGTGCTGGCGCTTGTCCTGCTGCCGGCCTTTGCCGGTGTCATGGGCGGCCATGCGGATGCGGGCGATCATGCTGCATCCGGCTCGATCTGGTTGACGATCGGCATGACGCTCCTGAAGGTAGCGGCTTTCGCCGTCGTTGCGATCTTCCTCGGCCCGCGCGTCGTGCCCTGGCTTCTGACCTCCGTTGCCCGCACGGGTTCGCGTGAACTGTTCACGCTGTCAGTTTTGGCGATCGCGCTTGGCATCGCCTTCGGTGCGGCAGAGATATTCGGTGTGTCCTTTGCGCTGGGCGCTTTTTTCGCCGGGCTGGTGATGAGTGAATCCCATCTCAGCCACAGGGCGGCTGCCGACTCGCTGCCGTTGCAGAATGCCTTCTCGGTGCTGTTCTTCGTTTCTGTGGGAATGCTGTTCGATCCGTCGGTATTGATCCGCGAGCCGTTGATGATCATCGGCGTGCTCGCGCTGATCATGCTGGGCAAGGCTTTGATCGCCTTCGGCGTCGTGCTTTTGCTCCGTTATCCCGCCAGCATGGGCTTTGCGGTGGCGGCTGGTCTGGCACAGATCGGGGAATTCTCCTTCATCCTGGCAGGGCTCGGCGTTTCGCTGGGGCTTCTCACTCGCGAAGGGCAGGATCTCATTCTTGCGGGAGCGATCCTGTCGATCACGCTCAATCCGCTGGCTTTCTTTGCCATTGACAAGTTGGAGGCTTGGACGTTTGCCCGATGGCCGTCATTGGCGAACAGATACGGCATGGCAAAGCAGGACGGGTTGCGCCGCGAACTGGCCGTCATCAACAAGCAGCGCGAGGAAAGGGATCGGCAGCATCATCTCGAGATCGAGCAGTTGATCGAGACATTCCCAATGTTTGCCGAGCTGGACGACAATGCGCATGAAGAGCTTCTTCTGCTCTTCCGGCCGCGGTCGGCTTCGCCGGGGGATCGTGTCATTCGCACCGGCGATCGGGGCGACAGCATGTTCTTCATCGCCTCCGGCGCTGTCGAAGTGCAGCTTGAGGAGGACGAAATCCCGCTCGGTGCCGGGGCGTTCTTTGGCGAAATGGCTCTGCTGACGGGTGCGCGCCGGACCGCCGACGTCGTTGCCGTTGATTTCTGTCAGCTCTTCGTGCTGGAACGCCGCGACTTCAACCTGTTCATGTCGCGACACCCGCAGTTGCGCGCCGCCGTCAGCCGAATGGCGAGGGAGCGGCAGGAAAGCAACGTGTCGCGCCAGCGGCGCGACCAGTCGCTCGATGCGGGCTGATGCCTATCTGCGTTTGAGCCAGGATTTAGAAACCCGGCAGGCCATGGTGTAGGCCGGGTCGAAAACATTGCCGACATCGTAGCGGACGACCTGACCGAGCAGATGGCTGGCGGCCGTCTTGTCGAGGCCGTAATCGGAGCCGAGCCAGCGCAGCATTTCGCTGGTGGCATGTTGCAAGGCCTGATCGAGCGGCCGGGCATTGCCGATGGTGAAGATGTCGTCTGCCGTTTCGCCGCGGGGCCAGATGATCTTCTTCTTTTCAACGCTCAGTCGCACCGTCACCTCAAAGGTGGTTTCGATCCCCGTGCCGACGATCTCACCATCCCCTTGCACGGCATGGCAATCGCCCAGAAACAAGAGTGCGCCGGGTGCGGATACCGGAAACCAGACGGTTGTGCCCGGTCCGAGCAATCGATAGTCCATATTGCCGCCGAACTCACCGCTGGTGGCCGTCGATATCGCCTGACCGAGCGATGGTGCGACCCCGAAACAACCGATCATCGGCGACAGCGGCAAGGTGAAGTCCTCAAGGCCCGCGACCGGCTCGGCAAGCTTGGTCGTCAAGGCCTGGCGGTCGATCTGCCAGATTACCTTCTCGCTTGGGGGCAGCGCGCGCACGTCCTGGGGATCAACGACATTTGCGGCCAAGACGCTGCGGGTGAAACCCGTATCCCGTGTCGGCACCATGCTCAGAATTTCGACCTTGAGGGAATCACCCGGTTCCGCACCTTCGACGTAGATCGGGCCATTCATCGGGTTCGGGCCTGAGATGCGATTGATATCGTGTTTGTCGTAACCGGCTGCATCGAGCGTTTCGGTTATGACGGTATCGCCGTCGGCGACATGCAAGGCCGGCGGCAATGAGCCGATGACGTTGTGGAAACTATTCGGAACGAAACGGTGCGTTGTCATTGCGTTTGCAGCCTTTGTGCGTTTGGACCCAACGAATGTTTTAAGCGGCCGGGGCATCGTCGAAAAGACTGCGGTGAAGAGGAAAATTGCTTCCTTCTATCAGGCCGGCGGCAGACCACCGAGATAGGGCACGCTGCGCGCGGTCAGCTTTTTCACCAATGCGGCAAGCTGGGTGTTTGGGAAGCGACGCTCAAAAGGGGTGGCCCATGCGATGTCGTCGGCATGAAAATGCATGGCTTCCTGGGCAACTCCGGCTTTCGCTGCAAATAAAGAGGGATCATCGATGCCTGCAACGACCAATCGAACGAGACGGGACAGGGCGTTGTCGTTGGTCTTATAGAGGTCGATGCCGTTGGCTGAGGCCAGTTCTGCCATTGTCACGAGCGGGGCGGCGGCGAAGATATGATAATGCAGCGCCCGAGATCGCCGCTCCATTTCTCGGGGCATGGTTCCATCAGGCTGGATCTGGCTTGCTCCGATTTTGAAGCTGCCCACGCCCCAATCGAACAGATCTTGCCGATTTGCGGCGATCCCCGCGGCCATGGCGGTAAAACCGGCCCAATAACGGTGATTGTTGCGGCCGTCGCTCTTGTCGTCTCGCTTCTTGTAGTAGTCGATGTTTCGCGAGGCGACATCCGCGAGCCAGGTCGTGATCTGCGTCCGCTCTTCCGCCGGAATGTTGCCATCCGAGCGGATCTTGAGCCATGCGATCGCGAAGGAGCCGAGGGTCCAGCCTTGCACGTAAACGGCCTGGTTCGTGGCTGTGTCGCCGGTCAGCGCGCCGCTTGCTGCAAAACTCCCGAGGAAATGCGCGGCGCAGCGAGCGCTTGCTTCATTCCCCTCTGTCCGATAGCGGTCGGCCATGCTGATAACATCTCGCATTGCCGAACGCAGGCCATCGGTCGCCGCATCATAAGCTTTCTTGCGTACGGGATCGACGATGGAATGGGCCGCGTCGGTATAATAGTCCGCAGCCTTGATCGTGCTCGGCAGTTCTGGCGTCGGCGGGCATGTAAACGTATCGCTCGTCTGGACCGCGACGGGGATGTCCCATGGGCTTCGCATGTCCGCGGCCCGTCCATGTGCAGTACCCACAAGCAGGAGAGGGAGGGTCAGCACGGCGGACTTCAGACTTAAACCATTCAAACGGGACATTTTGACACCGGGCTTGTGATCGCGTGTTGGCGGCTGATTGCCACATCACTATTGTCGGGTTGATGGCGATTTTGCGTTCATCTTTCACCGCGTCGTGCCGGCTTCCGATCTTATTCGCCGTACATCTGGCAGACGCCGCGGCAATGCTTGCGTCGCTGGCGATCTATCCCGTCATTCCCGCTGCTTGACACAAGGCGCAATTCTGCGACCGTAGCATCGCGACATCCCGTTCGGCCTTGAGGGAAAAGGCTTATCTATGAATGAGTTCCGGCCACCGCGTTGTATATCCCGCCTTGCCCTGGCAACCGTTGTCGTGGGAGCCATGAGCCTCTTTGCCGCCGTATCGGCGTCGGCAGATGACACGACGGATTTGCCGCCTCAGACCAAGGCATCGAGTGAACAGGTCGAGAAGCTGATCAGCGCCATACGTGACAATGGCGCGATGTCCGACAAGGATCTGTTGCAGCGGCGAGCGGATTTCGAGAAGCTTATGGCGTCGACACCGGATGCGACGCGCGTGCAGATCCGCCGCGTTGATGCAAACGGGGTCGATGCCGACCTCATCTGGCCGGCCCGGCTGCACCATCCGATTGGCCGGCGTGCCATTCTCTATCTGCATGGCGGCGGCTTCTATAGCGGTTCTCTCAGGACGCACCGAAATATCGCCTCCGCACTCGCCAAGGCGGCCTCCGCAGATGTTTTGCTCATCGATTACCGTCTTGCGCCCGACTACAGCTTCCCGGCACAGATCGACGATTGCGTTGCCGCTTACCGCTGGTTGACGACATCGGGATACAAGCCGGGAAACATCGTCATTGCGGGTGAGTCAGTCGGGGCGACCCTGGCAATCGAGGTCGTCCTCAATCAGATGCGCCTTTCAGGGCCACTTCCCGCAGCCGTTATCGCCATGAGCCCGGTCACCGATTTTGGCGCATCGGGACCGTCGCTGATTGCCAACGCCGCCAATGATCCCTTCATGGGCAAGGACGAGTTGGCGACCATTCGCCGTGCATTTGCACGCGACCATTCTGCGGTGGATCCTGCCTTGTCGCCGCTTTACGCCAAATTTGCTGGTTTTCCTCCGCTGCTAATACAGGTTGGTTCGCGCGAGACGCTGCTCGACGACAGCAAGCGGTTGGCGGACAAAGTGCGGGAGGCGAATGGCAATGTTGATCTGGAAATCTGGCCCGGCATGACCCACCAGTGGCAGATTTTCCCCTTCTGGCTGGACGATGCCAGAAGGGCGATTGGGAGAGCCGCTGAGTTCGCTATTTTGCATTTTGCGGACAAGCCCGGGCAATAGGCCAGGGCGGCGGTCCGACCATCCATGGTCAGGCAATCATATGGTCCGGTGAGGCGGAGTTTCATTGGTCGATGCCGTTCCAGTAAATTGTATAGCGCGATAAATAATTGGAAGATAAATTTTATTGTAGACAGCGCGATGGAAGCCCGCTATGCATATCAATATCGCGATAATAAATCGCGCGATATTAAATATGTGGAGATTGAAATGAGCCAGTCGATCCATCAAGCTACTCGCCGGGGTGTCATGGCGGCAGGGCTCGGTCTTGCCGCCGCAGCCGCCACGCCCTTCGCTCAACCTGCACAAGCCTCTACAAAGCAATCTTCGAAAGGTAAGGACACAATGAGCAGCAACACGATCACCACCAAGGACGGAACTCAGATCTTCTACAAGGATTGGGGAACGGGTCAGCCGATCGTCTTCCATCACGGATGGCCGCTAAGCTCGGATGACTGGGATGCCCAGATGCTGTTTTTCCTCAATCAGGGCTATCGCGTCATTGCTCACGACCGCCGTGGCCATGGCCGTTCGAGCCAGACGGCGACCGGCAACGAGATGGATACCTATGCCGCCGATGTGGCGGCGTTGACGGAACATCTGGGCCTCAAGGGGGCTATCCATGTCGGCCATTCGACCGGCGGTGGCGAAGTCGCTCGCTACGTGGCGCAATATGGCGGCCACGGACGTGTTTCGAAGGCGGTTTTGATCGGTGCGGTGCCGCCGATCATGGTCAAGTCTGACAAGAATCCCGGCGGCTTGCCGCTTGAGGTGTTCGACGGCTTCCGCACAGCGCTTGCCGCCAATCGCGCTCAGTTCTTCCGCGATATCCCGGCCGGCCCGTTCTATGGCTTCAATCGCCCCGGTGCTGCGGCGTCGCAGGGCGTGATCGACAATTGGTGGCGCCAAGGCATGATGGGCGGCACCAAGGCACATTACGATTGCATCAAGGCCTTCTCGGAAACCGACTTCACCGAAGATCTGAAAAAAATCGAAGTGCCGACGCTCGTCATGCATGGCGATGACGACCAGATCGTGCCGATCGCGGACTCAGCGCTTCTCTCGGTCAAACTGCTGAAGAACGGCACGCTGAAAATCTACAAGGGCTTCCCGCACGGCATGGCCACCACGCATGCGGATACCATCAATGCGGATCTGCTGGCTTTCTTCAAGGCCTGATCCGACTGAAAGACGGGGCGCCCGCCATAAGGCGGGCGCTTCACAGCCTGCCGGGTGCTGTTCTCACCCCTGCCTTTTCAGCTGTCGAGTTTCAACGAGAGCTGAACGGCGCGCGGCAAGGGCGGAAGCGGCCGGCTGATTTCGACACGGCGCGTCCAGCTGGCGCGCCGTTCCTGTTCGCGCTCCCGAAGGGCCTTCGAGACAGCGACAAATGTCATTGCACGTTCGATGACTTGCTCGGCTTTTGTCATGGAAAACTCCATTTGTTCACTTTATGTTCTCATGAAGAGTTCATATTGTCAAGACAGAGGTGAATGCCGCCCAGCCTCTCCGCTTGCAGCGCGAGGCGCGTCGCAATCTGTGCGGAACGATCCAATGCGGGGTTCCCTAGAGCATGTCGCGCAAAAGTGTGCGGCGGCTTTTGCGGCCACGACATGCGTGAAATCAAAGAGCTAAAGCGCGTGAAGCAAATCTTAGAGATCGCGACGCACTTTAAACGAATGTCAGATCGCGCTTATGCTCTATGGGCGGTTTGCGGGTTGTCGCCTCCCCCGATCCGCTCGCATTTCTCCGCCGCACACTTCCTGAAATCGGAAGTGATCTCAGGACCAAATCATGCGGCCGATCCAAAGTGCTGTGGCGACCTTGCCGCGTCACATATGATACGCGGCGCTGTAGCGGCAGGGCAGGGTGGGTTGTTTGCCTGTTGAAGCCAGGAGACTTTCAAGCCGTGCCGTAGTGTCGGCAACAAAAAAGGCCGGAGCGAAACGCGCCGACCTTCCTGAAGTCGCTTCCAAACCAATGCCAGTACATCCGTGGTCAGAAGAAGAAAGCGAACCGAACATTGCGAGCGTCAAATTTCATCAGCGCTCACCAGCAACGTTCTATCCCTATATAGACCATCATTCCGGTCATTGCAAGTGTTGTGAAATTTATTTCTAATGATCGGTAACTGGGGCGGCGCTGATGGAACGATTTTCGATAGCGCTGCAAGGCGAACCGGGATTGACCGGGCAGGTATGGCAATGGGCATGAGGCTAGCCCAGGTCGATTCGAAGCTGGATTTGCTCTCCTCTTCGCGGCGACCAGGCCATTGCCGATGACCTCTCGGAGATAGCCCAATCTATACGCTACTGCGGCGTACGGCCTTTTTCTTTTCCTTTGCCGGCTTGTCGGCCTTCAGTTCTTCCGTGGCTTCCTGCTGTAAACGCAGAGCGCGCAGGGCTTCGGTTTTCTTTTCTCGGGCGGTATTTTCCGCCGCAACGATGCTTTTTGCCAGGCTATCGGTCGTCGTAGCCTTATCGTTACGGATGGATGCGGTCTTCTTGAAGAATTGTCCTTTGGTAGCGGTCATGATCGCTCCTTTCTGCTGGCGGCAAATGCGGACCTTTGTTCGGGCACAGGCAGATTAGGCCCTATCGGATGACTTGCTTTCTGGTTCCCTTGCCAAGGGGTTTCAGCCACGGCTCTGCTTTGGATGACGCCGATCCCGATTGGTCGGTGAGCGGATCCGTGCAGAGTTTCTCGATTTCCGTCGCCGAAATACGCCGTTCGAAGCTCTCGTGCGTGAAGCGAACCTGGTAGTTGGCGTCGTCAGTTTCGGAGGGAAGCAGACTCAATATGCGGCATACCCTCGGCGCTGCCTTTAGTCGGGTGAGATCGGCCTTCATGACCACGAGGTCGCCGATCGAATATTTCATTCCGCTCATCGCATCCCCATACTGATGGTTCGCAGAAATACAAAAGGCCGGGGTTGCCCCGACCTTTCCGTCACCTAGATCATTGCTGCCAGTACATCCGTGGTCAGCATGATGAATGACAATTAGATGGCTTTCAGATTGTCAGCAGAGCTCTTGCCGGTCTTGCGATCGCGTACCAGCTCGTAGCTCACCTTCTGACCTTCTGCGAGAGAATTCATGCCAGCGCGCTCAACGGCGGAAATGTGAACGAACACATCCGTCGCGCCATCTTCGGGCTGAATGAAGCCAAAGCCCTTGGCGCTGTTGAACCACTTTACGGTCCCTGAAGTCATGGTTGATTCCTTTCAATTAGGCACAGAATTTCTTTCTGCTGAAAGGTTCTTTCAGCAGTATTGCAAACCGAAATTGAAAGAAAATTCGCGCCACGCTTTCGCGCCAACAAAGATCATCAAGCAAGATCGACGGTTACTAACATAAGGGCGAAATAGGGCGAAGGCAAGACTACATTTCGAAGTCGATGAGCCAAACTGCGTTGCGCCTGATGGTTGCAGAAAATCGGCGCGATGTCTGCGGCTTTTGTGAGTGTGTCCGTCGTAATTATTTCAGTACGACTTGGGAGATGTGTCGGTCGCATTTGATTGGCGTTCGGCGAGCGTCCGGGCACCGGCCTGCTCTGAAGTCCTTCTCATATATCGGTGCTGCTCGAACCATATCTCGAGGAGTGCAAACGTGGTGCACGCGTCCGGCTTCGGCTTCAAAAGCAGCTATCAGCAAGGAGGAGATATCGTCCTCCTTGCGTGATTGTTGCAGAGACGGTGTGTCAGCGTTGCCAATAGCCGGCAACGCTGAAGCTTGCCTGTTCCTTGGCTCTCTCGCCCTTCATGAAGGACCGGATGGCGCGGGCCTCGGTCTGCTCGCAGCCGACCCAGACATAGGTTTCCGGATCGCATCTCGGCACGATATTACGGACGATACGCTCCAGCGCACCGGTCGTTCCGGCCGGCGCCCCATCACGGTGAAGCCAGGTGATGTTCATGGAGGCGTCGGAGGTCAAGGGCTGTTCCTCGAGCCTGTCCGCGACTTCGAGAATGACGCGCAGTTCCGCATTGGGCTGCATGGCTGCGGCAATGCGCGCGATTGCCGGCAACGCTGTTTCATCACCGACAAGGATGAGCTTACGGGCGGTAGGCACCCCACCTCCGCCCGGACCGATGAGGCCGGCGCGATCACCTGGACGGGCGTTCAGGGCCCAGGTGGCTCCCGGGACATTGTCACCCTCATGCACCACGAAGTCGATGTTCATCTGGCCGCGCGCCAGATCGATGCTGCGGATCGTATAGGCGCGGATCGTCAGCGCGTCGTCGCCCTTGGGCCAATGGATCCGGCCGTCTTCCTCCGTGTGCGGCCAGACCGGTTCGCGATCTCGCGGGGGGATGAGCAGCCTCACATGCAATCCGCCCTCGACGAAGTGCCTGATGTCGTCTGTCGCGACCACGACCCGGCGCATATGTGGGGTGAGCCCGTAGGCGTCGACGACGCGGACCTCACGGAAGTTCGGAATGATCGACGATTGCGGCCCGTCGGCCCAATTGAGGTCAAGCGGGTGGTGCGCAGCCAGTTCGAAGAGGTTTTCGGCGACCATGCTGCGGATGGTGAAGAGCATTGCGGCAGTCGGGCAACGCAGCTGGATGTCGAGGCGATTGCTGGAAACGGCGATGTCGGCGCTGCCGATGACCGTTTCCAGGCGCGCACCCGAGGCGCTGCGCGTGATGGTGACATGTTCGGCAAAGCGCGCGCAGAACTGCTCCAGTAGCTGTCCGGCATCCTCGTGTGTGGCAGTGCCGGAAGCCGTGAAATCCCTTGCATGCATCATTGCTAAGTCTCCTTTCGGGTCAGGAACCAGATGAGATACGGGCCTCCGATCAGGGCCGCGAAGAGGCCGACCGGCACCTCGTAGGGGAAGATCACCATGCGCGAGAGCCAATCGGAGAGCGTCAGCAACATGGCGCCGAGCAGGATGCTGGCGAGCAGTTGCCGGCTTGCACCGTGAAAACCGATGAGGCGCGCGAGATGGGGAGCGATCAATCCAATCAGGCTGAGAGGCCCGACAAGATAGGAAGGAATGGCGGTCAGCAGGGCGGCGACAAGCGCCATTAGCGCCCTGCAGACTGCAACAGGCAGGCCGATTGAACGGGCGACACTACCGCCCAACGGCAGGATATCGAACCATCGCCGTAACAACGGCAACACCGGAATGAGGATGGCAGCGGAGACGATGCCGATCCAGGCCTCGAAGGCACCGGCACGATTGGTCGAGCCGGACAGCCAGGTCAGCAGGAGGTAGCCCCGCAGGTCGCCACGAGCGAGAACGACGGTAACGATCGCCATAGACAAGGCGCCGATCGCCACGCCGGAGAGCAGCAGCCGTTCCGGTCCGAACCCGCCGCGGGCGCTGATCGTCAGCATCACGAGGAAGGCGAGAAGCGCGCCGAGCGTCATGGCCGTAATCGCGATCGCGGGTGAGGGGAAGGCAAAGAAAAAGAGCGCGACGGTCAGGCCCGCTCCGCCTCCAGCGCTGACGCCGAGCACTTCGGGGCTGGCCAATGGATTGCCGGTTAGCCGCTGCATGATGAAGCCCGAGGCCGCGAGCATCGCACCGGCGGTGGCCGAAACGACTGTCCTTGGCAAGCGGAATGGCAGAAGCTCCAGGAACTGGCCGCCTGTTGCCAAATGCCATCCGTCGGAACTGCGACCGATCGACAGCACCAAGGCAAAGAGAAGGATGAGGGTGATGCCAAGCAAAATCAGCGACCGCTTGGCCGATGCAAGCTCTCTCCAGGCATGAGCGGCGCTCTGTGGCCGAAGACCATTGGCGGAATGCAGTCTTGGCATTAGCAGAAGCAGCAGCGGACCGCCCAGGAGGGCCGTGACCGCTCCCGTCGGCGCAAGATCCGTGAAGCCCGGCGAGAGCAGCTGGACCGCGCAATCGCTGAGGAAAAGCAGGCCCGCCCCGGCAAGCGGAGCGGCAATCAACAGCTGTCCGGTGCGGCGAGCGCCGCAAAACCGGGCGAGATGCGGCGCGGCGAGGCCAAGAAAGCCAATGATCCCGACCTCTGCCGTCACCGAGGCGGAAAGCCAGACTGCAAGTGCCAGAATGGCAAGACGTACGCCCTGGAGCGCAAGCCCAAGGCTTTTTGCGCTGTGATCGTCCAGGCTCATGATGCTCAGCGGGCGGATCAACAATGCCGCGGCCGCAGCGCCAACTGCAAGGCGAGGCGCGAGCGCAATAACGCCGTTCCAGTCTTGTTGGTTCAATGCGCCCGCACCCCAGATAAAGATGGACATGGCATATTCGCCGCGAGCCAGAATGATGGTCACGCTGAGGGCGGAAGCGACCAAGGTCACCATCGTGCCGCATAGCGCCACCGTCATCGGCTCGAGGTCCCGGCGCCAGCTCAGGGTCAGCACGACCGCGACGGCAGCCACTCCTCCCGCGAAGGCGGCGATTTCTCTTGGGATGCCGATCAGCAGTGGGAAAAAGCCGATCGCGATCGTCATCGCCAATTGAGCGCCGGCGGCGATCCCGAGGGTTGAGGCGTCGGCGACGGGATTGCGCAGGACGCGTTGTAAGAGCACGCCGGATAGTCCGAGGGCCGCGCCGGCGATCAGCGCGATCGTCGAGCGTGGCAGTAGGCCGTCGACGAGCAGGATGCGGTTGAGAACGGCAGCGTTGCCCAGATCGCCGGCGAGTTGCGGGCGCAGTATGACCAGCAATGCGAAGGCCAGAATGCAGGTGACGCCGAGCAGAATGCCTCCGAGAGCGAGCGGCCCGCCCGTGGTGCTCGTGACAGTCGCGGGCCGTTCAGCCGTTCCATGCATGGGTGAGCCCTTCCGCAAGGAGATCGGCGAAACGCCCCGCGGCCGGTAGCGCCCCATAGGGATTGATCGAACCCAGAGCGAGGACGCGGCCGGCCTGCACTGCAGGCAGCGCTCGCCAGAACGCACTTTGCTGCAGTTCGGCAAATGCTTCGGCGGGGTGCGGCGGGATCAATACGATCCACGCGTCAGGCATGGTCGCCAACTGCTCTATTCCGACAGGCGCGGTGGCGGAGTAGCTCGTCAGATCCGGCCAGGCGTTGGCAAGGCCGGTTCGTTTGAGGACCTCGCCGAACATGCTGTCGGAGCCGAAAACGCGGACATGCCTGGCGTCGCCAAGGTTGATGGGGAGGATGGGTCGGCGGTCCCCCTTGGCGAACTGCCTGCCGTAGGTTTCGAGCTTTGCTCTGGTCATGTCGACGAGCGTGCGTCCAGCTGACCGCTCAAGGCGGTCACCGAGCGCAAGGGTCATCTGTTCGGAGAGCTGATAGGGGCTCGCGCCGGGCTGATAAACGGCGTGGCTTTCGACGGGGGCGATCAGGCGCATGCGATCGTCTGCCCAGGCATAGAAGTTGGAATTGAAGATCAGCTCAGGTTTGGCCGCATAAAGCACTTCCAAATTCGGCGTGCCGCGCAGACCGAGATCGGCAATACCGGCGGGTACCGTAGGTGTGACTGCAACGTCCCTGAACTGCAGCAGCTCGGTTCCGGCAACGACATTGGCGCCGATGGCCAACAGGGTTTCCAGGATTGCCCAGTCGAGCGTCGCGACCCGCGGGCCGGCCGCCGCTCTTGCCGGCGCAATGCCTGCAACTGCACCGGCTGCAAGCGTTGCCGTTGTCAGAAACTGCCGACGTGACAGCATATGATCGTGTCGTGCAATCATGGAAAATAGCTGATCGTTTCGTGACGTTGCGAGGGGGAAAATAGATCCAATTCGAGACCGAAAAAGTGTTGGAGCTGTTTCGCCGTCATGATGACGTCGCCTTTGGTTTCAAACGAAGATGGGGATCGCCGTCAGGCAATCCCCGGCTCTTTGCCATGGTTGTGAATAAAAGTATACTTAAATTCTCAAGTTACCACTTCTTGCTGAGTTTGAAGGTAATGGTGCGGGCATCGCCATAGCCGCAGACATTCTCGCCGGCACAACCCGAGACGTATTCCTTGTCGAAGATATTGGCGACGTTGAGCGAGGCGCCCCAGCCCTTCTTCTCGTAGCGAATGCCGGCATCGAAGAGCGTTGCCGAAGGCACGCGTAGGGTGTTGGCCTGATCTGCCCAGGACTTGCCCTGGTAACGCACGCCAGCGCCGATGCTCAGACCGTCAAGCGCGTCGCTGGTAAAGGCGTAGTCGAGCCAAAGCGAGGCTGTCGAGTTCGGCACGAGGTAAGGAGAGTTGCCGACGATCGCGGAGTTAAGATCCTTGGTGATTTCGAGATCCGTATAGGAATAGGAGCCAAGCAGCTTCCAATTGTCGTCGAGATTGACCTTGCCTTCGAGTTCGACGCCTCGCGAACGAACAGCGCCAATTTGACGCTGCAGGAAGGTTGTGGGATCCGTCAGCGCCATGTTCTTGCGATCGATCTGGAAGATTGAGGCGGTGAACAGACCGTCGATGAAGTCGGGTTGATACTTGATGCCGGCTTCATACTGCTCGCCCTTTTCCGGGGTCAGGCCGCCGCCGGTGGCGCTGGTTCCGATCAGCGGATTGAAGAAGGTGCCGGCGCTGATATAGGGCGTGATGCCGTTGGAGAACTCATAAGCCAGGCCCGCCCGCCCGCTCGCCGCACCTTCGTTCGACTTGTAGGTCGTGCCGACCTTCGAGTCGGAATTGGTGTCGACGAAGTCGTAGCGGCCATTGAGCGTGACCAGCCAGCCGTCGCCGAAGCGCATCTGGTCCTGCGTATAGATGCCAAGCTGCTGCTGCGTCATGACCTGATTGAGGTAGACGGAGTTGGCTCCTTGCGGTGTGCCGTAGACCGGGTTCGTTGCGCTGATCGGATTGGAGCCGCAGCACGCCTGGATCTGGTCGAGCCGGTAGATCGAATAGTCCGTGCCGATCAGGAAGTCATGGCTGATCGGGCCTGTGTCGAACTTGTTCTCCGCGCGGGTGTCGACGGAGAAGGTGTCGACCTTTGAACGTTCGAAGAAGCCGATCCGGTTCAGCATATAATTCGGGTCGCTATAGGTCGGGCTGAGCGGATTTCCGCCCACATAGCCGTTCAGATACGGGCCTTCTTCGCGCTTGTAGAGATGGCCGTAGCGCGCGTTCTGCGACACGGTCCAGCCGCCGTCGAAGTCGTGCGAGAACTCGTAGCCGAGCATCTGTTGGGCATATTTTAAGTTGTCGATGCTGCGCTCGCCGTAGAATGCGTCACGCTTGATCTTGCCGAAGGGCGCATCGACGACGGTACCGACATAGGGAAAGAAGCCGTTGCCGCTGTGGATTTCGTCGAGGCCGCTCAGCATGCCGAAAACGGTCAGCTTGGTGGATTCGTCGGGAGAGATCGTCACTTGCGGCATGATGAAGCCGCGCAGGTCGTGGGTGCCGTCGCTATAGGTATCGCCACCGGCGATCTTGCCGGTCAGGCGGTAGCGGAAAACGCCGTCAGCCGAGAGCTTGTCGGAGAAATCGAAACCGACAAAGGCGTTGCCGATGTTGTTGATCCCGATCTCGGTGGAATACTGAGGAGTGTCGGTCGGCGCCTTGCGGACCATGTTGACCAGGCCGCCCGGATTGGCGCCGCCGTAGAGCACGGAGGCCGGCCCCTTCAGTACTTCGACACGCTCGAGCATGTACGGATCGATCTGGAAGCCACCGAAGCCGTAGCTGTAGAGCGTCAGGCCGTTCATGAAGACGCCGCTCTGCGTCGCGTCGAAGCCGCGAACATAAAACCAGTCGGTATCGCCATCATTGCCGAAGGGCTGCGTGGTGACGCCGGGCGTATAGCGTAGGGCTTCGTCGACCTTATTGGTGATGCCGCGATCCTGCATTTCCTGCTGACCGATGACGGAGACCGATTGCGGCACTTCGGTGATCGGCGTGTCGGATTTCGAGCCTGATGTGGTCTTCTTGGCCACGTAACCCTTGACCGGGGCGGTGCCGCTGTCTTCCGCCTTCTGTTGCGAGCCGCCTTGAATGACCAGCGGCTGCAATTCCGTGGGCTTTTCCTGTGCTGCAACCTGTGAGGCCGCCAGCAAGGCGGCAATAGCCACGCCTGTCGCCAAGAGCCGCATCTTCGATTGGTTTTTCTTCAATCCCAGCATTTCCGTCTTCTGTCCCGATCTTGCGCCTGCTCGGCCAGGGTGGCCGATCCCTTAATAAGATGAGCAGTTAACTCATATTTAAGGGCGACTCTTGTCCGATGTCGGGAAATTTGAATGTTTTTGGGCAATTCTCCGCGAGGCGTACAATTGCTCGCGAGCTGTGGTTTTCACGCAAGCATGCTGCGTTTCCAGGTTGCAGGCGCCGTACCGACATTCTTGCGGAAAACGCGTGTGAAGTGTGCTTGATCGGCAAAGCCTGTTTCGACGGCAACCGTGGTCAACGGCAGATGGCTCTTCAGCAAGAGTTCTTTGGCCCGCTCCAGCCGCACTTGCGTCTGCCATTGATGCGGCGGAAGGCCGGTCGATGCTTTGAAGGCGTGGCTGAAATGCGATTGTGAGAGACCGGTCAGTGCCGCCAATTCTTCCAGCCGGATCGCCCGCGAGCAGTGCTCCTCGATATAATCGACTGCGCGACGCAGCTGCCATGTGGCAAGTCCGCTGCGTTTCCGCGGCGGAGTGCCGCGCAATTGCAGGACATCGATCAGCAGTGAAAGCGTCAGGCCGTCGCCATAAAGATCGTGCAGTGGTTCAGAACTTTCGCATTCGGCGGCAATCAGCTCGGCAAGCGCCATCACCCGCTGGTCGTTGAAATGCAGTTGCGGGCGATCGAGCCGCGCAGGGTCGATATTTTCCATCAGGCGCTGGCTGACGATCTCCGCGTTGAAGTGAATATCGAGATGACGCACGAACTCGACGCCGGAAATATCGACCCAGAGCTCCATTCCAGCAGGGACATAGGAGATGCGTCCGTTGTCGTAATCCTGCAACCGACCCCTTGCGCGGGGTGATTGTCGGACATTGGTCGTGCCCGCGCCGCGTTGTTCGAGAAGGATGAATAGGCGCGGGTCGTGCGCGAGATAGTAGCCGCCGGCCTGTGCTTCGCAATTGACGTTCCAGATGTCAGCGACAATTCCGTTCCACTCTCGGCGATGCATGCCGCCTATGACGGAAAAGCCGCCGATCTTGTTCTGCATTCTTGGCTGAAACGTCATTTGCGGCTTCCGGTCGTGCTCCGTAATATAATCCTTCGGGCTAAACTCAAGTTATTATAGTAACGAACCGCGAATGGCAATTGAGATGCTGTGGGCGCGGCTTCCCAGGGATGCCGTTTGTCCGTTTTGTTCTCGGAGCGACAACACCAGCTTGAAATTTGCCTCGTCTTCCGCCACCTGTTCGACGCGATATTTGTTATTCCCAGGAGACTAAACGCACATGACAGCCACCACAGCAGAAAATACCGCCGAGAGCCACGTCTTCGAGGCCGACGTCGCCCGGCTTCTGCATATGATGGTTCACTCGGTTTACTCGGACAAGGATGTCTTCCTGCGCGAGTTGATCTCGAATGCCGCCGACGCCTGCGAGAAGCTGCGCTACGAGGCCATCGCGCATCCCGGCCTGCTTGCCAACGATCCCGATAGCCGGATCCTGCTGACGCTCGATGCCGACAGCGGCAAGCTGATTGTCGAGGATAACGGCATTGGCATGAGCCGTGACGAGATGATCGAGGCGCTCGGCACGATCGCCCGCTCCGGCACGCGCGCTTTCATGGAGCGGATCGAGGCCAACAAGCAGGGTGAGGGTGCGCAGCTCATTGGCCAGTTCGGTGTTGGCTTCTATTCCTGTTTCATGGTCGCTGATCGAGTCGATGTCGTCTCGCGCCGCGCTGGCGCCGAGGATGCGTCGCTCTGGTCTTCCGATGGCAAAGGTGGTTATAGCGTTGCGCCTGTCGACGTGAGTGAGGCTCCGGCGCGCGGCACGCGCATTACCTTGCATCTGATGGAGGACGCCAAGAACTACGCGTCGCGCTGGACCGTCGAGCGCATCGTCAAGGAACAGTCGGGCCACGTACCGGTTCCGATCAAGATCGTCGAAAAGCCCGGCGAGGAAGCCACGCAGCTAACGGACGGCACAGCGCTCTGGACGAAGTCGAAGAACGACATCACGGGCGAAGAGTATACCGATTTCTACCGCAGCGTTTCCGGACAATATGACGAACCGGCGCTGACGGTGCATTTTCGCGCCGAGGGTCGCCATGAATACTCGGCTCTCGCCTTCGTGCCCGGCTCGCAGCCCTTCGATCTCTTCGACCCCGATCGCAAGGGGCGTATGAAGCTCTATGTGAAGCGCGTCTTCATCACAGACGAGGCGGAATTGCTGCCGCGTTATCTCCGCTTTGTCCGCGGTCTCGTCGACACCGCCGATCTGCCGCTCAATGTTTCGCGCGAGATGATCCAGGAGAGCGCCATCCTGTCGGCAATCCGCAAGGGTGTCACCAACCGCATCATCACCGCGATCGAGAAGCAGGCCGAGAGCGACCACGATGCTTTCCTGAAGATCTGGGAAAATTTCGGCGGCCTGATCAAGGAAGGCATTCACGAGGATTTCGAGCGTCGTGCGCAGCTGCTGGCGCTGTCGCGCTTCCGTTCGACAGCCTCCGGAGACGGCTATCGTTCGCTTGCGGACTATGTCGCGAATGCCAAGGAAGGCCAACAGGCGATTTACTATCTCGTCGGTGGCAGCCTTGAGCAGCTGAAGGCGTCGCCGCAGCTGGAAGGCTTCCGTGCCCGCGGCATCGAAGTGTTGCTTCTGACGGATTCGGTCGACAGCTTCTGGGTGATGAATGCTCCTGAGTTCGAGGGCAAGAGCTTCAAGTCCATCACCCAGGGGTCTGCCGATCTCGCCCAGTTCAAGAAGCTCGATGAAGACAAGCCGGAAAGTGCGACAGCTCCGGCCGATGTGCAGGCATTTATCGACTTTGCCAAGGAAAAGCTGGCTGACGAAGTCTCCGACGTGCGCGCATCCGATCGCCTGATCGAGAGCGCCGTCTGCCTCGTCGCATCCGAGCAGGGTTATGACCGGCAGCTCGAGAAGATCCTGCAGGGAGCGGGACGCCTGCAGTCCGGCGCCAAGCCGATCCTGGAAGTCAACATGGAGCACCCGGTGGTCAAGGCGATCGCAGCCAAGATCGATGCGCCGTCGCTGCGCGACGATGCTGCTTTCCTCCTGCTCGATCAGGCGCGTGTCCTGGATGGCGACAAGCCGGCCGATCCGCGCGCCTTTGCCGAGCGTCTGGTGCGGGTGATGGAAAAAGCGCTGCAGTAGTCAATGAGGCCGGCCGGCGCGCGAGGGGCGTGCCGGCCGATCCAGCTTCGCGGCAGCCGGCCAGCGACCACATAAAAAACTTGTCTCGAATTATCATCTTTTAATTGCGAGATCGGTTTTCTTCTTTTATAGAGAACGCGAATTGGTCGGGCGTTGCCCGGCCACGTAAGCGTTAACGTCACTCAACGCGTATGATCGAACGGCTCTGCGGCTTCGGTCTGCGCGACTGTGTCCTGCGGATTGAGACTGAAGAGCCGCGAAAGGATGCAGATGGATATCCCCCAAACCTCAAATCCGAATAGCGCGACTCCGAAGATCGAGCGCGTGCGCCACGAGCTGAAAAGGCGCTCCTTGACCGTCTCCAGCGTTGAAAAAATCACACCCGGGATGCTGCGCATCGAGGTCATCGGCGACGATCTTGCCGATTTCGTCAGCCTCGCTCCTGATGATCATATCAAAGTCATCGTGCCCGGGGCTGGTGAGGAGATGGAGCGGCGCGATTATACGCCTCGGCGATACGACAATGACGCCCGCACTCTTGTCCTCGATTTTGCCATCCACGAAGCTGGCCCCGCCACGCGGTGGGCGCTCGATGCCCGTTGCGGCGACAAGCTGGAGATTGCCGGTCCCCGTGGTTCGGCGGTCGTGTCAAGCGAGATCAAGAACTGGTTGCTGATCGGTGACGAGACAGCCTTGCCGGCGATCGGGCGCCGCATCGAGGAAGCCGACAGCGACGCACGCATCACGGCCATCGTGGCGGTGGCGAACGATGCCGAGCATCAGGCGTTTCGGAGCGATGCCCATGTGCAGACGCATTGGGTGCACCGGCCCCTGTCGGAGGCGACCGAAGCCTCCATGCTGCTGGCGATACTCCGGTCGGTCGAGCTTTTGCCGGAAACCTTTGTCTGGATCGCGGCCGAAGCATCGGTGACGCGAGCAATGAGAAATTATTTCGTCGAAGAGCGTGGCTACCCGCTGAGCTGGATCAAGGCATCCGGCTATTGGGTCAAGGGCAAGGCGGATACGACCGAGAAATTCGAGTAGGCGCCGGCCGGCGGGTGTCGCGCAAAACGGCGCGCGATCACCCTGCGGCGTCGGCGCCCGCACTTATAGAGACGCCTTTACCTTCTTGGCGACCTCGGGGCTTACCCAGGTCGTCCAGATGTCCTCATGGGTCTTCAGAAAATACTTGGCGGTATCTTCATTGGTGCCCTGATTGTCGGTCTGCCAGGCAAGGACGCTGTTCACAACGTCATTCGTCCATTTGCGCGTCTTTAGATAGTCCATCGCAACGCCTGCCTTGTCGGCGAACTTCTTGGTGACGACGGTAAAGACTTCGGAGACGGGATAGGAATTGACCTTCGGACTAGCGCAATCGATCACCGAGGTGCAGGCGTCCCACTCCGCCTTGTCATGCGGTACGCCAAAAGAAAGGCGCACCATCGGATATTTGCCGAGGATGGCCGTCGGTGACCAATAGTAGCCGAGCCAACCGGTCTTTTTTTCGAAAGCGTTTGCGATCGTTCCGTCGAGAGCCGCGGCCGAGCCGGTCTCGACGATTTCAAATCCCTTCTTCTCGCCGTCGAGCGCCCGGAAGAGATTGCCGAGTGAAGCCTGGCATTGCCAGCCGGGTGGGCAATTGTAGATGACGCCCTTCTTCGGGTCGTTCGGCGAGGGGAAAAATTCCGGATGCTCCAGCGCCTGCTGAACAGTCTTGATCTCCGGATGTGCATCGGCAAGGAATTTCGGAATCCACCAGCCGTCCTGGCCGCCTTCGGAAAGAATGCCGGCGGCAATCACCAGCCGGCCCTCGGAAACGGCCTGATCGAGAGGCGTGCGCACGGCGTTGATCCAAAGCTCCGGCGCAACATCGGGCTGGCCTTTTTCGTTCATCGAGGTGAAGGTCGGCAGCGTATCGCCAGTGACGAGCTCGACCGAGCAGCCATAACCTTCCTGAAGGATGATCTTATCGACATTTGCCGCGACGCCGGCCGAAGCCCAGTTCATTTCGGCGATAGACACCGAGCCGCAATCGGCGTGCGCGGTGCCGGCAAAGGTATAGAGTGCTGCTGCGAAAATGGCGGCAGCGATATGCTTTCTCATTTAAGACCCCAGGTCCTGATGTTGCTGTTGTGGAAGGGCGTCGCGACAGAGCCCGCCGCCCACCTTCCTTCGCGCTTGCGATAATCCGGCCGCGTCGCGGCCAATCCCGATCAACCATTGCTTCGGGATACCGGGCTTAGTGCCACATGCGTCCCACGGTCGTGTGTTGGCGATGCGAAGTTTTGGGTTTTCCCACAGGAAATGATCCGGACGATGTGTCGCCAACTGGCCGAAGCTCAAGATGGCGAGGGAACGCCGCACCAAGTCTTCAGTCCCGGCACGCAGGAAACATATTTCCCCATTCCGGCGAACAGAGAGACGCCTGTTTCTTTTAATCTACCATTTTTGTGGACAATATTCGGACTATCGAAAACGTATCCGTCGTTCGGAAAGGAATGATGATGAGTGCGCCTAAACTGGTCGGCATTGCCGGCAGCTTCAACCGGCCGTCCAAGACCTACACGCTGGTTCAGACCGTCGCCGACCTGGCGGGCGAACGCTATGGGTTCACAGGCAAGGTATACGATCTGCACGATGTCGGCCCTTCGCTTGGATCGGCGCAATGGCGCAAGGATCTTGATGATCAGGCGAAGCGCGTGCTCGACGACATCGTCTCATCCGATGCGCTGATCATCGGTTCCCCCACCTTCAAGGGATCATATCCGGGACTGTTCAAGCATCTCATCGATCTTATCGATCCACACGAGCTGCGTGCCAAGCCCATCATCATCACGGCAACCGGCGGCGGCGACAGGCATGCGTTGATGGTGGAACACCAGTTGCGGCCGCTCTTCGGCTTCTTCATGGCTCATACGCTGCCGACCGCGGTTTATGCCTCGGATCGCGATTTCACCGACTACAAGGTTTCCTCTGAACCTCTGGCCGCCCGGATCAATGAGGTTGTCGGTGAACTGGCGGCCTTCTTTCCGCATCGGCATCCGGTGACGGTCTTGGCGGCGGCGGAGTAGCGCTGCAAATCAAGCTGGTTGAACGCGAATATCCGTATTGAATTCAACAGGATGGAGGGTTGCATGACAGCGAGTATCATCAGTCGTCTGAAGACATTCTTCGGTTTGTTTCCATCGGATAAAAAGCAGGATGGGCTTGCCGCAGTCTATGCGGCACCCGCGGCAAGCTACGATCGGGAGCCATCGGCCCGCGATTACGAACTCTACTATTGGTGCTCCTCACCGGCGCCCTGGTATTGAGGGAAACTGCATCGGCTTCGTCTTGCGGGGCTCGCTGAAATCGGCTGCGAGGATATCATGAGCAGAATTCTCATCGTGCCGGGCTTGTTCGGGTCGGGCGAGGGACATTGGCAGCACTATTGGCTTCAGGATCATTCCGACGTTCGGCTCGTGGAGCAGAACGATTGGGATTTTCCCAATCTCGGCAGGTGGATGGAGGGGCTGGAAGTTGCGCTCGAAGAGGCGGGTGAAGCCTATATCGTCGCGCATAGTCTGGGCTGCTTGCTGGCGGCCAGACTGGCGGGACGCCCGGCGGCGCGAAGGGTCAAGGGGGCGCTTCTCGTCGCGCCCTGCGACATTCCGGCGACGGAGAGACTTCATGCCGGCCGGCTTTCGTTCGGGACCATGCCGACAGAGGCTTTGCCCTTTCCCAGCATCACCGTCGGCAGCTTGAACGACGTCTATATGTCGCTCGATCGTCTCACAATGTTCGGACGGCTGTGGAATTCCGAGGTTCGCAATATCGGGCTTGCCGGACATATTAACGTTGCTAGCGGATTTGGACGGTGGCCGAGCGGCTACGGCTTTCTCGAAACACTGAAAACACGCGCGAGACACCGCAGACCACAGAGCCTTTCAACGGCCATCGCAGCCTCGGTTTGAAAGGGTTTTTCATGAGACGCATTCAACGCCATGGTGCGGCCGGCATTTCTTGACCATGGCCCCATGTCGCAGCTCAAGGTGCGCGGCGGGACCGATATTTTGGAGGTAATCTAATGAGTTTGCGTATCAATGATATTGCGCCCGATTTCACAGCCGACACCACTCAGGGCGAACTTCAGTTCCACGACTGGATCGGCAACGGCTGGGCCGTCCTGTTTTCCCATCCGAAGAATTTTACGCCCGTCTGCACGACGGAACTTGGCGCCATGGCAGGACTGGAGCAGGAGTTCGTCAAGCGTGGCGTCAAGGTCATCGGCATTTCCGTCGATCCGGTCGAAAGTCATGGCAGGTGGAAGAGCGACATCAAGACGGCGACCGGCTTCGATGTCGAATATCCGCTGATCGGCGACAAGGATCTCAAGGTCGCCAAGCTCTACGACATGCTGCCGGCCGGCGCCGGCGAAAGCTCGGAGGGGCGCACGCCGGCGGATAATGCGACCGTTCGCTCCGTATTCGTGATTGGTCCGGACAAGAAGATCAAGCTGATCCTTACCTATCCGATGACGACGGGCCGCAACTTCAGCGAGATCCTCCGCGCCATCGACTCGATCCAGCTCACGGCCAAGCATCAGGTGGCAACTCCGGCGAACTGGCAGCAGGGCGAGGATGTCATCATTACCGCAGCCGTTTCCAACGAGGATGCGATCACACGCTTCGGGTCGTTCGATACAGTCTTGCCCTATCTGCGCAAGACTCGCCAACCTGCCGCCTGACAGCGCCAAAAGTGCCCATCGATGCGGCCTTGCGGGCCGCATCGCTTTTCACAATCGGACGTTTTCGCTGAGAAATTCGAGAAGCGCTCGTACGCGTGCCGGCAGCGGGCCGCCTTGACCAATATAGACTGCGTAGAATTCCTCGACATCGCCGGGATTGAGTTCTTCGAGGACAGGAAGAAGGCGCCCGGCCTCAAGATCGGCTTTGATGGTGAAGGCGGCGAGGCGCGCAATGCCTGCGCCCGCAAGCGCGAGATGGCGTACGGCTTCACCGTCGCCTACCTGCAGCCCGCGCGCCGCCGGGAGTGTCATCATCCGGTCGCCGAGCTTTACGGGCCAACCGTCCATCGCCCGAGAGTAGGAAAAGTCGATGCGACGGTGCCTTCCGATTTCAGCTGGTGAGCCCGGAACGCCGTGCCGGCGTAGATAGTCCGGTGATGCGACAATCATATTGCGCGTTGCGCCGAGCTTGCGCGCAATGAGGCTCGAACTCTTCAGTGGCCCGGTGCGGATGGCGACATCCGCGCGCTCTTCCATCAGATCCACGACCCTGTCCGTGTGAACGATTTCGAGCGAAACCTTCGGATAGAGTCCCATAAAGAGGGGAACGAGCGGAGCCAGCACATGATTGCCGAAGGAGCCGCTAGTGTTGACGCGTATATGTCCCGCCACCTCTTCGCCGGCCGAAGCATGACGTTCCGCCTCGGCCATATCAGCGAGGATTGCCACGCTGCGTTCGTAGAAGCCGCAACCTTCGGGTGTCAATTGCAGCCGCCTTGTGGAGCGATTGATAAGACGCGCGCCAAGGCGTTTCTCCAGCCTCGTGACGAGTTTGCTGACTGCCGATGGTGTCATCCGGCACGCCGCGGCGGCAGCGGTGAAGCCACCCAGTTCCACGGCGCGGACGAAGACCTCCATTTCGCCTGAGCGATTGATATCCTGGCGGCTCATGATGAATTCAAATCACAAATCAGTTTCTTTCCGGCAATCTATATCAATCTGCTGGCAGCGTCTATCTATGTGGAACAGCAAAGGAGATAGACGATGGAATACAGAACGCTTGGCGCTTCCGGTTTGAAAGTGTCGTCCTTGAGCTTCGGCGCCGGCACCTTCGGCGGTAGCGGGCCACTATTCAGCGCGTGGGGCTCTACGGGTGCCGCTGAAGCACGCCGGCTTGTCGATATCTGCCTCGAGGCCGGTATCAGTCTTTTCGATACGGCGGATGTCTATTCGGCTGGCGTCTCCGAGGAAGTTCTCGGCCAGGCTATCCGCGGCATACGCGGTGCTGTGCTGATTTCGACCAAGGTCGGTTTGCCAATGGGGGATGGGCCGGCCGACTGGGGTGCTTCGCGCTCCCGGTTGATCAATTCGGTCGATGCAGCCTTGCGTCGTCTCGGCACCGACTACATCGACCTGCTGCAACTGCATGCCTTCGATGCTTCGACGCCGCTGGAAGAGACGTTTTCCACGCTCGATGGTCTCGTGAAGGCGGGGAAGGTCCGCTACGTCGGCGCTTCGAATTTCGCCGGCTGGGAATTGATGAAATCGATAGCCGTGTCGGAACGGCATTCCTATGTCCGTCCTATCGCCCATCAGGTCTACTATTCGCTGGCCGGCCGCGACTACGAATGGGAATTGATGCCGCTCGGTGCCGATCAGAAAGTCGGCGCGCTGGTCTGGAGTCCGCTTGCATGGGGCAGGTTGACCGGCAAGATCCGTCGAGGTCAGCCATTGCCGGAGACCAGCCGCCTGCACGAGACCGCCTCCTTCGGACCACCGGTCGACGACCAGAAGCTCTTTGATATTGTCGATGTGCTCGACGAGATTTCTGCAGAAACAGGCAAGAGTGTGCCGCAGATCTCGATCAACTGGCTGCTGAGCCGGCCGACTGTTGCAAGCGTGATCATCGGCGCTCGCAACGAGCAGCAGCTGCGGGAAAATCTCGGCGCGATCGGCTGGACGCTCTCTGCGCAGCAGATCGAGAAGCTCGATAAGGTGAGTGCCGTCGCCGCACCCTATCCTTATTTCCCCTATCGACGGCAGGAGGGATTTTCCCGGCTGAACCCGCCGCTTGTCTGATCGGGGTAGTGCTTAGAGCGCTTCGCCTTTCACGGAAACGCGAAGCGCTCCGACTGTTTGTCGCAGGGCCACTCCAGGCAGAGGTGGCTTTCGTTGCCCAAGCAGAACGGGTCGGCTAGTTTTGCAAGACTGATTCCTCTCTTGCCGAATGCCATTTCCCATGGATGAAACGCCGACCAGCCGCATGCTTTCCTGGGCACGCAACTCCACGATCTACCGCCTTGAACGTCGGATGATGACGGAGAAGCAACTGTTCGATGCGATCGCCAAGAAGGCGAAGCAGAAGTTCGAAGATATCAGTGAGGTGCAGATCAAGGCACTTGCCGATTTTGCCGTCAAATTCGCCTATGAGCTGAAGGTACTTGACGATGTCGCCTTTGCCGAAATCAGCACGCGCTCGGCGGTTCGGTCCGGTAAATCGAAGAAGGCCATCGCCTTCAAACTTGCCTCCAAGGGCATAGATGGCGAGACGGTCGTCGCGGCAGTCGGGGGGGTCGATGATCTCCATTCCGCCGTCATTTTCGCCAGGAAGCGCGGCTTTGGGCCTTTTCGGCGGGGCGATCTCGATGAAAAGCGCAAATCGAAAGAATTGTCCGCCTTTGCGCGCAATGGTTTCAGCTTCGCCATCGGCAAACGGGTTTTCGACATGGAGAGGGAGGACGCCGAAGAGCTACTGCAGTCGGGCTCGGCCCTCTGAATTCAATGCTCATTGAAATGGTTGGGGGCAATGGTTAGCTTTGCCGCGCTTCAATAGGATGTGCAGGGGAAGTTCGTGAAAGCAGGCATTCGATCACTTGCAGCAGCAATAACCATCGTCTCCTTACCGATGGCTGCCCATGCCGACTGGCAGGCTGTGGAAACAACCAAGACCTATGCGATTTCTGGAACATCCGGCCGCGAGCTTTACGACTCCATCGGCGAACGCGGCCCCTTGCTCGGACCGAAGGTCAGGGCGATTGCTCACACCGATTTCAAGCTGACCTGGACGCGGAAATACGAGCCTCAGCCGGATGGTGCTTGCAAGATCACCGTCAACATACCGAAACTGATCATCTCCTACACATTGCCGAAGCCCTCGGCGCAATTGTCGGCATCGACCCGTAAAAGCTGGCAGAAATTCATCGCCGGCGTTGAGGCGCATGAGCGCGTGCATGGTGGTTACATCAAGGACATGGTCAAGGAAATCGAGGCCATGAGCGTCGGCTTTGCCGTGCCGAATGATCCGAAATGTTCCAAGATCCGTGTGGAACTGACGAAACGGCTCGGCGAGATTTCGAATAAGGAGCGGCGGCGCAACAGTGATTTCGACAAGGTCGAATTCAGCGATGGTGGCAATCTCCAGCAGCTCGTTCTGAAGCTGGTCAAGGAAGAATAGCCTTGGTAACGGCAGCCGGCCGTATCCCGCCGGCTGCCCGACCTAATATGGTCTTATCGGCCCTTCTGTTTCCGCCATTCGGCAAATTTGAGTTTCGGCGCGTCGCTGGTTGCCGGATAGAGGCCGATGATGGTCGCGCCATTCATGACCTCTTCGGTGACGAAATCTTCATAGGCCGTCATCTCCACCGTCTCATTGGCAATCTCGCCGGCAAGATGGGCCGGGATGACGATGACGCCCTCATTGTCGCCGACGAGAACGTCGCCGGGGAAAACCGCCACATCGCCGCAGCCGATCGGACCGTTGATTTCGATGGCCTGATGCAGCGTCAGGTTCGTCGGAGCAGACGGGCGGTGATGATAGGAAGGAATGTCGAGGGCGGCGATTTCCGGACTGTCGCGGAAACCGCCGTCGGTGATGACGCCGGCAACACCACGCACTTGCAGCCGCGAGATCAGGATGGAGCCGGCCGAAGCAGCCCGGGCATCCTTGCGGCTATCCATGACCAGCACGAAGCCGGGAGGGCATTGCTCGACGGCCGCGCGCTGCGGATGCTCCGGGTTGCGGAAGACTTCGAGCGTATTCAGATCTTCGCGCGCCGGAATATAGCGCAGCGTAAAAGCCTGGCCGACCATGTTCGCCTTCTTCGGCGAGAGCGGGCGCACATCCTGAATGAACTGGTTGCGCAAGCCCCGCTTGAAAAGCGCGGTCGCGATCGTGGGTGTCGCGACGCCCATCAGCTTGTCGCGCGTCTCATGGCTCAGCACGTAATTGCTCATGCGGTTTATCCTCTTGAGATCAATAGATGTCGGGTTCGCCCGGCGACGGGCCGAAGCTTGATTCCAGGAAGTCGAAATCGCAGCCGGTATCGGCCTGCGCGACATGGCGCGAAAACATCCAGCCATAGCCACGGCCGAATTTCTCCGCGGGCTTGACCCAGGCGTCGCGCCGCCGCTGCAACTCGTCTTCATCGACCAGCATGTCGATGCGTCGCGCCTCGAGATCGAGACGGACGATGTCGCCGTTGCGCAACAGCGCCAACGGGCCGCCGACATGGGATTCCGGCGAAACATGCAGGATACAGGCGCCGTAGCTTGTGCCGCTCATGCGGGCGTCGGAGAGACGAAGCATGTCCCTGTGGCCCTGCTTGAGGAGCGCCTTCGGGATCGGCAGCATGCCCCATTCCGGCATGCCGGGACCACCTTGCGGGCCGGCGCCGCGCAGCACCATGACGTGGTCGGGCGTGATGTCGAGAGTTTCATCGTCGACCGCCGCCTTCATCTCTGCGTAGGTGTCGAAGACGAGCGCCGGTCCCTGATGCCTGTGGAAGCGTGGGTCGCAGGCGGCGGGCTTGATGACGGCGCCCGTTGGGGCAAGATTTCCCTTCAGCACCGCCAGCGACCCTTCGTGATAGACCGGATTGTCGAGCGAGCGGATGACGTCGTCATTGTAGCATTTGGCACCTTCCAGCGTTTCCCCAAGGGTGACGCCGGATACGGTCAGCGTGGTGAGATCGAGCTTGGATGCAAGCTTCGCCATCAGTGCCCGCAGGCCGCCGGCATAATAGAAATCCTCCATCAGGTAGGCTTTGCCGGTCGGCCTGATATTGGCGAGCACCGGCGTCGTGCGTCCGGCCTGATCGAGATCATCGAGCGAAAGGTCGATGCCGGCACGCCGCGCCATCGCGATCAGATGCACGACAGCATTGGTGGAACAGCCCGTTGCCATCGCAACGGCGACGGCATTGTTAACGGCAGCTTCCGTGACGATCTTTGCGGGACCAAGATCCTCCCACACCATCTCGACGATGCGCCGACCGACGGCCGAGGACATGCGGATATGATTGGCGTCGGGGGCGGGGATAGAGCTTGCGCCGGACAATGTCAGGCCCAATGCCTCGGCGATTGCCGTCATCGTGCTTGCCGTACCCATGGTCATGCAGTGGCCGTAGGATCGGGCGATGCCGGCCTCGACATCGACCCATTCCTTCTCCGAGATGGTGCCGGCGCGGCGCTCGTCCCAGAATTTCCAGGCGTCCGAGCCGGATCCCAGATATTCGCCGCGATAATTGCCGCGCAGCATCGGGCCGGCCGGCAGATAGATCATCGGCAGGCCCATCGAGAGCGCGCCCATGACAAGACCGGGTGTGGTCTTGTCGCAACCGCCCATCAGCACGGCACCGTCGACAGGGTGCGAGCGCAGAAGCTCTTCCGCTTCCATCGCCAGCATGTTGCGATAGAGCATGGTGGTCGGCTTCACATAGCTTTCCGAAAGGGAAAGCGCGGGTAGCTCCAGCGGAAAACCGCCGGCTTGCAGGATCCCGCGTTTCACATCCTCGACGCGATGCTTGAAATGGGCATGACAGGGATTGGCGTCTGACCAGGTGTTGAGGATGGCGATAACAGGCTTGTCGATCCATTCCTCGGGGGCGTAGCCCATCTGCATGGTGCGCGAGCGATGCCCGGAGCTTCTGAGATCGTCCGGGGCGAACCATCTGGCGCTGCGCAGTTCCGAGGGCTTCTTCCTGCTGTTCATTGTGTTCGAGCCTTGTTCGTGACGATGGGCAGAACCGAGTGGCGCAAGTGTCGCATCATTGGATGATTTCCGATTGCTGGCTGCGACGCCTGTTCGCTCAATCCTCCCGATTGCGCCAACTGCAAGAAAGGACGTTGGCAGAAATGGACTAAAGCACTAATGTATCAGTGCATCAAGTCCGAAGCTGTGCTTAATGGATCGACATTCTCAGTCAGAAAGGCTGCCGGTGAAACTCAATCCGAAAGAATTCGCGCTGGATCGTTCCCGTCAGGTGGCACCGCAGATCCTGGAAATCCTGCGTTCGCGTATTCTTTCCATGGCCTTGCCGCCGACGACGGTGCTGTCGCGCATTTCGCTGCAGAGCGAGTTCAATGTCAGCCAGACGCCGGTGCGCGACGCCTTGATTCGCCTGGAGGAGGAGGGGCTGGTCGAGGTCTACCCGCAATATGCGACCGTTGTTTCGCGCATCGATGTAGGCAATGCGACCGAGGCCCACTTCCTGCGGCTGTCGATAGAGCTTGAGGCTGTGCGCCGGTTGACGCTGGAATCGCCCGCCGAGACCGCGGAGTCTCTGGAGACGGTTCTGACCCGGCAGAAGCGCGTCATGTCGCCGGAGACCTACGATCTCTTCGACACCCTCGATAAGGATTTTCATCGGGTGCTCTACGAGAGAGCCGATATTCTGGGCCTGTGGTTGACCGTTCGGCGCCAAGGCGTGCATCTTGATCGGTTGCGTATGCTGAACCTGCCGATGCCGGGCAAGCTGCAGCAAATCATTGGCGATCATGAGGGCATCGTCGACGCCGTTCGCTTGGGCGATCCGGACGCGGCCGTTGCCGCCATGCGCAAACATCTGTCCGGCACCTTGTCGATCGTCGATCTGATTTGCGAGCAGCATCCGGACTATGTGAGCCGATAGGCCCAATCTACCCCTTAAAATTGCCGGGAGATGTGGACCGAGCCGCCGCACGCATTGGCTTGTGCGCCGCTTCATGCGAGAAAGCATGGGATTGACATGACGAGGGAGTTTGCTTGACCATCGGGCTTGCGCATGCCGAACTGATCGCGGTTTTGACGGCTGTCACGGGGAATGATCCCAGGGTGATGACGGTCCGGTCGGGCGAGGCCTTGCCGTCAGGTCCGTTCGAGCTTGGACATCGAACGCTGCAGAGCGGGCTGCGCGAATGGATCAGGGAGCAGACGGCTCATCCGGTCGGTTATCTCGAACAACTCTACACTTTCGCCGACCGCGATCGGAATAACGAGATCCTCGGCGGCCGGACGATTTCGATCAGCTATCTCGGTCTCGTGCGCGAACAGGCGGCGCCTGGTGCTGGCTTGCCGGGTTGGCACGGCTGGTACGAATATCTCCCCTGGGAAGATCACCGCAAGGGCCGGCCGGCGATCCTTGACGACGTCGCCGCCCGGCTTGAGTCGTGGGTGGCAGACGATGCAGCCAAGGCCTATGGGCGCAGACGCCGTGCCGATTTCGATTTCGGGCTGAACGGCACCGCCTGGAACGAGGATCTCGTCCTGCAGCGCTATGAGCTGCTCTATGAGGCAGGTCTCGTGGCCGAAGCGCGCTGCGATCAATCGCACGCATTCGGTCGCCCCATGTTTGCAGATCACCGCCGTATCCTGGCCACCGGAATGGCGCGGCTGAGAGCCAAGATCAAATATCGCCCAGTTGTCTTCGAGCTCATGCCCGAGACCTTCACGCTTCTGCAATTGCAGAAGGCAGTGGAGGCGCTGGCCGGCCTGACTCTGCACAAACAGAATTTCCGCAGACTGATCGAGCAGCAGGACCTGGTAGAGGAAAGCGGCGGCACCGAGAGCGAGACCGGCGGTCGTCCGGCAAAGCTCTTCCGCTTCCGCCGCGCCGTCCTCGAAGAACGCGAGCTCGCCGGAACGAAATTGCCACTCTCCCGCAATTGACATGTGCTCACATTGAGAATATCTATTTGCGCATAATATACTCAATATGAGCATAATAAGGAGCCGGCCATGAATCTTCCCATATCCGCATCCTCTCTCTACGAGCGCGTCAGTCGCGTCATTCCCAAAGCCGAATGGCTGACGTTTCAGGATGACGTTGAAGCGATCCTTGAATTGAAGCGACGACACAACGCCGTCATTCTCGCGCATAACTACCAGACGCCGGAAATCTTTCATGGTGTTGCCGATATCGTCGGCGATAGCCTGGCGCTGGCCCGCAAGGCTGTCGAAGTGGATGCCGACGTCATCGTTCTCGCCGGTGTGCACTTCATGGCCGAGACCGCCAAGCTGCTCAACCCGACGAAGACGGTTCTGATCCCGGATCTGGAAGCGGGGTGTTCGCTGGCTGAATCGATCACGCCGCAAGATATAGCCCTGCTGCGCCAGGCCCATCCGGGCGTTCCGGTCGTCACCTACGTCAACACATCGGCGGCTGTGAAGGCTGCATCCGATATCTGCTGCACATCAGGCAATGCCCGCCAAGTGGTGGAATCGCTCGGCGTGCCGAAGGTGCTGATGCTTCCGGACGAGTATCTGGCGCGCAACGTCGCGCGCGAAACCAATGTCGAACTCATTGCCTGGCACGGACACTGCGAGGTTCATGAACTCTTTACCGCGGATGATATTCGCCAGCTTCGCGAGAACTATCCCGGCGTAACAGTCCTCGCGCATCCGGAGTGCCCGCCCGAGGTCGTCAAGGCGGCGGATTTCGCAGGCTCGACGGCCGTCATGTCTGATTATGTCGGCAAGAAGCGTCCGTCTCGCGTCGTGCTTTTGACCGAATGTTCGATGAGCGACAACGTCGCCGTCCATCATCCGGATGTGGAGTTCGTCCGGCCCTGCAATCTCTGCCCGCACATGAAGCGCATCACACTCGGCAACATCCGCAAGGCTCTGGAAGAGGGGCGGCATGAGGTCACCGTCGATCCGGCAATCGCGGCCGACGCACGCCGTGCCGTGGAAAGGATGTTGGCGATATGAGCGAGATTCTCGAAGGGTTGAGAGATCGCGTCGTCATCGTCGGCAGCGGTCTTGCAGGATTGATGGCGGCCTTGACGCTCGCGCCGGAACCGACCGTTATCGTGACGCGCGCTGCGCTCGGTGGGGAAAGTTCAAGCGCCTGGGCGCAGGGCGGCATTGCGGCCAGCATCGGCAAGGATGATAGTGCCGCGCTGCATCTGGCAGATACGCTCGCTGCCGGCGACGGTCTTTGCGATGCGAAAGTGGCGGCGAGAATCCTCGCGGAAGCACCGGCTGCCATCGCCGCGCTGGAGCGGGCGGGCGTCGCGTTCGATCGCGACAGCGAAGGTGCTTTGTCCCTGGGGCTTGAAGCGGCCCACTCGTTGCGTCGCATCGTGCATGCCAAAGGAGACGGTTCGGGAGCGGCTATCGTTCGCGCGCTCGTGGATGCGGCGGTTCGCACGCCATCGATCACGATCCTTGAAGGCTATGAGGCAAGACGCCTGCTGCTCGACGGCGAGCGCATTGCTGGCCTATTGTGCGCGACCGACAAGGGGACAGTCATTCTCCCATCTTCTCGCGTCGTGCTCGCCACGGGCGGCATAGGCGGCCTTTATGACGCGACGACCAATCCCGCCGGCAACTTCGGCCAGGGCATCGCGCTTGCCGCGAGAGCCGGCGCCCTTGTGGCCGACATGGAGTTCGTGCAGTTCCATCCGACGGCGCTTGACAGCAGGCGGTGGCCATTGGCGCTTGTCAGCGAGGCCGTTCGCGGCGAAGGCGCCACGCTTTTAAACGAAAGAAGCGAGCGCTTCATGGCCGGTGTCGACGGTGCTGAGCTCGCGCCGCGTGATGTCGTCGCCCGTGCCATCAGCGCTGAAATCGCCCGCGGTGGCCGGGTCTATCTCGACGCCCGCCAGGCTCTTGGCGATAGTTTCACCAGGCGGTTTCCAGTTATCGATGCGCTTTGCCGCGAAGCCGGCGTTGATCCCTCGCGCAATCTCATTCCGGTGCGTCCGGCCGTTCACTATCACATGGGTGGGGTCGCCACGGATGAGCAGGGCCGCAGCTCCGTATCCGGCCTGTGGGTGGTTGGTGAGGCAGCATCGACCGGCCTGCATGGCGCCAACCGATTGGCCAGCAACTCGCTGCTCGAAGCTGCGGTTATGGGCATCCGCGCGGGACTAGATATTTCCGGCCTCGATGTCAGCCGGACCAAGCTGCCGCAAGGGGAGGCAAATCCTGCTGCGCCTGATGCATCGCTGGTGCGGTCGATCGTCTCCAGCCATCTCGGTGTGTTGCGCAATGCTGGGTCCATTCATGGTGCAATTGCAGCGCTGTTGCCGCTGGTTGACAGCGATGGTCCCGCCGCCGACCCAGCTCTCGTTGCACTGCTGATCGCCGTCTTCGCCAGCCTGCGGACGGAATCGCGCGGGGCGCATGCGCGCACGGATTTTCCCTTGAAATTACCGGATTCGCAGCGCCGCCGCATGAGCCTGCCGGATGCGCTCCATATCGCATCCTCCATGACCTTCAATTCCCTTGCAAGGAGTGCCTGACATGACCCTCGCTCCCCTCCCGCGCCTCATCGTCGAACCGCTGGTGCGAAATGCGCTGTTGGAAGATCTCGGCCTGGCCGGTGACGTCACGACCACAGCGGTCATCCCTGCTGCACATCGATCCCGTGTGGCGATGGTGACGCGCCAACCGGGCGTGGTCGCCGGCCTCGATGCGTCCGAGCTTGCTTTCCAACTGGTCGATCCCAGCATCGTCATGACCCGTCATTTACCGGATGGGACGAAAGTCAAGCCTGGTGATGTGATCGCAACGATCGAAGGACCTTCGCGTGGCTTGCTGACGGCTGAGCGCACCGCATTGAACTTCCTTGGCCACCTGTCCGGCATCGCATCCGTGACCGGCGGTATCGTCGAGGCCATCGCGGGTACGAAAGCTTCGATCGTCTGCACGCGCAAGACGACGCCGGGTCTCAGAGCCCTGGAAAAATATGCAGTCCGAGCCGGTGGCGGTATGAACCATCGCTTCGCGCTCTATGACGCGGTTCTGATCAAGGACAATCACGTCGCCATCGCCGGCGGCATTGCCGAAGCCATCCACCGCGCCAAGGCGGGAGTCGGGCATATGGTCAAGATCGAAGTTGAAGTGGATACGCTGGAGCAGCTTCGCGAAGCGATGCACGAAGGCGTCGATGCCGTATTGCTCGACAATATGACGCCGGATCAATTGCGGGAGGCGGTCGATATCGTCGGCGGGCGGGCGATCACCGAAGCGTCGGGTCGCATCACGCCGGAAACCGCCGTTGCGATCGCTAGAGCGGGTGTCGATCTCATATCCGCCGGCTGGCTGACGCATAGTGCACCCACGCTCGATATCGGACTGGATTGGAAGTCGGCGGCCTGAAGCCGCCGACTTTGAACTCAGACGATGACGGGCACCTGCGCGCCGTCCATGCTGATCACGACGCCGGTGACATAGCCTGCCTTGTCCGAACTCAGGAACGCGACGACATTGGCAATGTCTGTGGGATCGGCCATCCTGCCGATCGGGATACGTTTCAGGGCATCGGCCAGGGCTTCCTCTTCAGTCGAGCCGGCAACCTTCGCTGCTGCCTTCAAGCCTTCGGCGACGCGATCCGTTTCGGTCATGCCGGGATTTAGACCGACAACGCGGACGCCGCGGCTGGCATAGGCATTGGCAAGCCCGACGCTGGCGAGCATCAGGGCAGCATTGGCCGATCCGCCTGCGAGATGCACGGGGGAGGCGATCTTGCCGCCATTGCCGATGATGTTGATCACCGCGCCCGAACCGCGCGCGCCCATGCGCTTGATGACGGGATCAACTACGTTGATGTAGGAAAAATACTTCGCATCCATCGCCGCTCGCCAGATGGCCGGGGTCAGTTCATCGGCCGGCGTGCGCGCCGCCGCACCGGCGCTGTTGACGAGAATATCGATCGGACCGATGTCCGCCTCGACCTTATTCACCACCGCAAGCGCCTGTTCATCGGATATCAGGTCGGCGATATAACCGTGCGCGCCAGGGAGCTTCACAAGTGCCGCATCGACATTGGCTTGCGAGCGCGAGCAGATTGCGACCCGTGCACCCTCCTGCAGAAAGAGCTCGGCGCAGGCAAAGCCGATGCCCTTCGAGCCGCCCGTGATCAGAACGACTTTATCCTTGAGGCCAAGGTCCATGACATGTCTCCGTTTGCATTGCGAAAGGCTCGCAAGCTACGGGCCGAAATCCTTGCCGTACAGATGTGAAGCCGTCACAGCTTGTTTACCAGGCAATATCGTCTTTCGCCTGCTCTAAGAAAGCCGCTTGGCTTTCAGCACCGAAACGGCCGTCTCACTATTGTGAACATAGTCGTTGGCGTCGGGCTGGCGCTGTACCAGTAGAATGAACAGCAGATCGGTCAGCATCAGTTGCGCATCGCGCGCGGTGATCGCCGAAGAGCGGACGCGATCTTCATCGCCGACGGTGTGAAGGCAGATATCGGCAACGCGGGCGAGGGGGTTGTCCTGCAGGCCGGTGACGGCAATGACCGTTGCCTTGCGTTGGCTTGCCAGCTCCGCGATCCGCAGCGTCTCGATGCTGGCGCCGGAATAGGAAAGGGCAAAGAGCAGGTCGTCGGGGCCAAGCGTCGATGCGTTCGCCATTTGCACGTGGCTGTCGCTATCATGCAGGACATTGCGGCCGAGTTTCATCAGTTTGTAGGAAAAATCGCGGGCCACCAGCGAGGAGGCGCCGACACCGGCCAGATGGATGCGCCTTGCGTCGTGAAGAGCCTCCAACGCCTTGTCGATATCGCCTTCGTTATTGACCGAAATGGTTTGTTGCATGGCCTGAAGCTTGCTGCTTAGCAGCTTCTGCAGAATGGTCAGATAGCCGTCGCCGACTTCGATCGTGCCGTGGATCATGCCCGCAGGCGCAGGCCACTCCTGAGCTTTCGCCTCACTGACAGCAAGCTTCAGTTCCTGATAGCCGGCATAGCCGAGCTTCTGACTGAACTTCACGACGCTCGACTGGCTGCGCCCGGTTTCCACTGCGAGCGCCGCCGATGAGAGGCGCAGCATCTGGTCTGGATTTTCGACGATGAACTGTCCGATCTGGCGGTCGGCCGGCGCCATGGCTTCGAGCTGCGCGCTGATTTTCTTCAAGATAGACATTGGGTCCTTTGGGCGTGCCTTTGAGCCACCGTGGCCGATTCATCATCACGAGCATATCGAAAATAGCATTCGGGCGAAGCTGGGCAACCTTGCCTCGGACGATGCTAGAGCGCCGAGCTTCCTTTCGGAAGCACAAAGGTCGCTCTACCTCTCCTATCCGACGCATCAGGCATTCCGAAAATCCTGTCAGATTTTCGGGCCGATGCTCTAAGCCTATCACAGAGAATTGGAATAAAAAATTCCAAATGCCGTTGACAGGGTGGAATGATCGAATAGTCTTCGGTAGGAAGCAGATGGCGAGGTCTACGGGACTTGCTTCACCTCTCCTCAACGGGTTTCTGATCATGGATAGACTTCGCATCTCCGGCGGCAAAAGGTTGCAAGGAGCCGTGACGATTTCTGGCGCCAAGAATGCCGCTCTGCCGCAGATTGCGGCTGCGCTTTTGAGCCCGCATTCGTTGGAATTGACCAACCTGCCCGTCGTGAGCGATGTTGAGAACATGCTTGAAGTCATCGCTCTTCATGGGGCGAAGATTGCGCGCACCGCGCATTCGACCACGATCGATCCGAGCGCCATCATCTCCAAGGAGACCTCTTACGATACCGTTCGCCGCATGCGGGCGACCGTCCTCGTGCTGGCTCCCCTGCTTGCTCGCTTCGGTCATGCGCGCGTTTCGCTGCCCGGCGGCTGCGCCATCGGCGCCCGCCCTGTAGACATGCATATCAAGGCGCTAGCGACCCTCGGCGCCGAAATTGCGATCGAAAACGGGCTGATCGTCGCATCCGCTCCAAAGGGCCTGAAGGGCGCCCGCATCGTGCTGAGTTCGCCGTCGGTAGGTGCGACCGAAACGACGATGATGGCGGCTTGTGCTGCAAGCGGCGAAACAGAGATCCTGAACGCAGCGCGCGAGCCTGAAGTCGCAGATCTCGCAGCCTGCCTCAGCGCCATGGGCGCGCGGATCGAAGGGGCTGGCACGCACCGCATCCTGATCGACGGCGACACGCGCTGGCGGCCGGCGAAACATCACGGTATTCCGGACCGAATCGAGGCCGGCACCTATGCGGTCGCGGCTGCCATTACCGGCGGTCAGCTTGAGCTGATCCACGCCCGGCTGGAAAACCTTGCCTCGGTCGTGCAGGCGCTGGAAGCCATGGGCGTAAGCGTGTGGCCGAGCGATCGTGGCCTTGTCGTTTCAAGAGACGGGCCGCTCAAAGGCGCCGATCTTACCACAGAGCCCTATCCGGGCTTCCCGACCGATCTGCAGGCGCAATTCATGGCGCTCGCCTGCTGCGCCGAAGGTGCGTCGCTGATCCGCGAGACGGTTTTCGAAAATCGCTTCATGCATGTGCCGGAGCTGATACGGCTGGGCGCCAACATAACACTGCAGGGCACGACGGCTCTGGTGCGGGGCGGAGCCCCCCTTAAGGGGGCGCAGGTGATGGCGACGGACCTGCGCGCCTCGGTTTCACTGGTGCTGGCCGCGCTCGTTTCGCAGGGCGAGACGATCGTCAATCGTGTCTACCATCTCGATCGCGGCTATGAACAACTGGATCGCAAGCTTCGGCTCTGCGGCGCCGATATCGAACGGCTGACATCATGAGCGATGCGGCGAAAGGTTCCCCTTATTTCCTGGGGGTCGATGGCGGAGGCACGGGCTGCCGTGCCCGCATCGAGGATATGGCCGGCACGGTGCTGGGGCAGGGGCTTTCCGGCCCGGCGACGACGCGGCTCGGTATTGATGAGGCATGGGCTTCCATCAAGAGGGCATTTGACGCAGCGATCGAAGAGGCGGGTCTGGACGTCGCCGATATCGGCCGCATCCATGCGGGCATCGGTTTGGCGGGCATTGGCCGCAAGGGAGCCCTCACGGCCCTCAAGGCGATAGAGCATCCCTTCGCCAGCATCGATTTCGTCAGTGATGGTGAGGGTGCCTGTCTTGGCGCCCATTCCGGCCGTGACGGAGCAATCGTCATTGCCGGGACCGGATCCATAGGCCTCGGTCTTGTCGAGGGACGGCAATTGCGGGTCGGCGGCTACGGCTTTCCGATTTCCGACGAGGGCAGCGGCGCCTATCTCGGGCTGAAGGTGGTGCAGCTTGCGCTGCGCGCCCATGACGGCCGCGAGCAAAAGACGGCGTTGCTGAGCGAGATCCTGCAGCGTTTTCAGAATGATCCAATGGAGGCCGTTGCCTGGATGGATCGGGCATCAGCGACGGATTACGCGACTTTCGCGCCGATGGTCTTGCGCCACGCCGATCAGGGTGATGCGGTGGCGCGGCGTATCGTCCAGAGTGCCGCCGGGCATATCGACACTTTGATCCGGACCCTTTTCGAGAAGGGATCGCCGCGTGTTTGCCTGCTTGGCGGCCTTGCCAGCCCGCTCGAGCCCTGGCTTGCGCCGGATGTGCGCCGCAGCCTTAAGCCGATCGACGGCGATGCCGTTTCGGGCGCCATTATCCTCGCCAGAAGAGCGATTTGTCAGCATTGAGCGATGGGAATGCAAATATTCATTTGCGCGCCTAAAATGGAATATATTATTCCATTTTAGATTGACGAATGGAATAAACGGGCATAATGTTAATCAAGGTAAACAGGGAATGGGTGCGGAACGAAGCCAAAAAAGGCCGCTCGCATCTTGGCTGATTTCAGTCGTCCATTTTGTTGACAGCCGAATTTTGCAGCGACAGGCCCGGCGGCCCTATCGGCCGGACTTGTCATCCCTGATCTATTGATATCGAAGCGCATTTTCGCGAGCAGGCCCATGACAGAGCAGAAGTTGATATCCGAACTGGAGCAGTTGGTTTCCGAAGGCCGCAATCCGAATACGATGCATATCGATCTGCTGCCGACCTTGGATCTTCTGCGCGAAATCAATTATGAGGATCAGACGGTGCCTGTCGCCGTCGAGAAGGTCATTCCGGCGATCGCCGCCGCTGTCAATCAGATCGTTGCGGCCTTCCAGAAGGGCGGCCGGCTGGTTTATATAGGTGCCGGCACCAGTGGTCGCCTTGGCGTTCTCGATGCGTCCGAGTGCCCGCCAACCTTCAGCGTGCCATCGAATATGGTGATTGGCCTGATTGCCGGCGGTCCCGATGCGCTGCGCCGCTCGATCGAAGGTGCGGAAGACGATCCGGAGCAGGGCCGGCAGGCTCTGGAGGACGTCAAGCTGACGAAGGACGATGTCGTCGTCGGTATCGCTGTTAGCGGACGCACCCCCTATGTCATCGGCGCGCTGAACTATGCCAAGAGCCTCGGAGCCTTTACGGTCGCGTTGTCCTGCAATCCCAATTCCATCATTGCCGGTATTGCCGATCTGGCGGTCTCGCCTGTTGTCGGTCCCGAGATCCTCACCGGCTCGACCCGCCTGAAGTCCGGCACGGCGCAAAAGCTCATCCTCAATATGCTGACGACGGCGAGCATGATCCGCATCGGCAAGAGCTATCAAAATCTGATGGTCGATGTCAGCGCCAGCAACAAGAAGCTGGTGGCGCGCGCCTCGCGTATCGTCATGCAGGCGACCGGTTGCTCGCAGCAGGAAGCGCGGCGCGTCCTCGATCTGACTGACAATGACGTGAAGCTCGCCATTCTCATGGAAATAACCGGAATGGGCATTGAAGAAGCCCGCGTGGCATTGCAAAACGCTGATGGATTCCTGCGCAAGGCCATCAACGCGAAGAGTGCTTAAAAGGACATCGCGCTGCGCCGCGATAGCAATCAATTGGCCAAAATCGGCCGGGGACATTTGAAGAAAAGTCGGAGGGATAGGAATGAAGGCGTATTTTGCAAGGAAGCTGATTTCGGGGGCGGTACTGGCAGCAGGTGTTGCGATGGCAGCCGTCGCAATTCCGGCGCAGGCTGCAACGTTGCGCATGGCATGGTCGCAGGATGCGACCGGACTTGATCCGCATAAGCAGACCGCCTTCTCCTCCATCCGTTTGCTGGAGCTGATCTACGAGCCGCTCGTTCGCCTCGATGGCAATCTGCAGATCGTGTCCGGCATTGCCGAGAGCTGGCAGTTTTCGCCTGATGGCAAGCAGTTGACCTTCAAGCTCAATGCCAAGGCCAAGTTCCAGAACGGCGCGCCCGTCACCTCTGCCGACGTGAAGGCCTCTTTCCAGCGCATTCTCGACCAGGCGACCGGCGCCGTCGCCCGCGCCAATTTCCTCTCGATCGCAAGCATAGACACGCCCGACGCCAACACAGTTGTCTTCAATCTGTCGCAGCCCGACGTTCCCCTGCTGACCGCAATGACGAGCCTCAATGCCGCCGTCGTCCCGGCAAGCGAGATTGCCGCTGGCACCATCGGCACGAAGGCGATCGGCTCCGGCCCCTTCAAGCTCGACAGCTGGGTTCCGAATTCCAAGGAAGTTCTGAGCGCCAATAAGGACTGGGCCGGGGGCGCCATCGGCGTCGACGGCATCAACATCAGCGTATTGCCCGATGAAACCGCGATCCTTGCATCGCTGCGCACCGGCCAGACCGATTTTGCGCTGCTGAACGATCCGCTCGTGGCGACCTTGGTACCGAAGGAGCCGAAGCTGCAGCTGACTCGCACGCCGGTGCTGTCTTATAACGTTCTGCAGCTCAATCCGTCGCGCAAGCCGATGGATCAGCTGGCCGTGCGTCAAGCTATTTCCTGCGCCATCGATCGCAAGGACGTAATGGATACCGCGGCGCTTGGCGAAGGCAAGGTGACCGGGCCGCTGACCATGCCACTTTATGCGACCGATCCCAGCAAACTCTTCTGTTATACGCGCGATGTGGCCAAGGCTAAAAAGCTGATGGCCGATGCCGGCCTTGCCAATGGCTTTACCGCGACCGTGATCGCCGCCACCGGCGAACCGCCGACCGCAACGGCCGAAGCGCAGGTCATCCAGTCGCAGCTTGCCGAAATCGGCATCAAGCTCGATATCAAGGTGATGGAACTCAACGTCTATGTCGACACCTGGCTCAAGGGTAATTTCGACATGGCGGTTGCGCTGAACGGCGGCAGTGCCGATCCCTATTCGATGTACAATCGCTATTGGACGAAGACGGGTAATCTTCAAAAGGTCGCCAACTATATCGACGACACGCTCGACAGCCTGATGCAGAAAGGCCGCGTCGAAACCGATCCGGCCAAGCGCAAGGAAATCTTCGCCGAGTTCGAAAAGCACATTGCCGAGGTCTCGCCCTGGATCTGGCTCTACACGGCCTATGGCTACACGGCCGAGCAGAAGAATGTCGAAGGCTTTGTGCCGACGCCGACCGGTTCGCTGTTCGGTTTGAGCAAAGTCTCGATCAAGTAAAGACTGCCGAGACCTGGGGCATTTCCGTTTCGAACGGAATGGCGGGAATGCCCTATCTCCTTGTTTTCATGCAGTTCCCTCAGTAAAGCGGCTTCGCATGTCTGCTGGAATTGCTCTAGAGGAATTGCAATGGCATACCTGACGCGCCGGCTGATGACATTCCCGCTGATCATGCTGGGCGTGTCCATCTTCGTCTTCGTCGCCATCCGGCTGGTGCCGGGCGATGCGATCACGGCGATGCTCGGAACCAATGCAGGCCTGCTGACGCCGGAACAGCGGGAGGCCCTCGCCGCCTATTTCGGCATCGACCAGTCCTGGCCCATCCAATACTGGCATTGGTTGCTCGGCGTGTTTCAGGGCAATCTTGGCATATCAGTCACCTACGGCAAGCCGGTTCTCGACATGATCCTGGAGCGCTTTCCGCTGACGCTCGAACTGGCATTGCTTTCGATGGTGATTGCGCTTGCGGTCGGCTTGCCCGCTGGTGTCTTTGCAGCCACGCGCAATGAGAAGCCCTCTGATCTTGCCGTGCGCATCGTTGCGATGATCGGGCAGTCGACGCCGAATTTCGTTCTCGGCCTGCTGCTGATCTATGCTTTGTCCGCCGGTTTCGGTGTATTGCCGACCATGGGCGCCTTCACGCCCATCTGGCAGAATCCAGTCGAAAATCTCGGTCAGATGATCCTGCCGGCAATCACGTTGGGCTTCGCCTTTGCCGCCTCCGTGACCCGCGTCGTGCGATCCGCCATGCTGGATGTCTTGAGTGATGACTACGTTCGCACGGCCCGAAGCCGAGGCGTGCCGGCGCGGGGTGTCATCTGGCGGCATGCCCTGCCGAATGCGCTGATCCCTGTGGTGACGCTGAGCGGCGTGGAATTTGGCTATCTGCTCGGCGGCGCCGTGCTGGTCGAGCAGATCTATGCCTTGCCAGGACTTGGACGCATGGTGCTCGATGCCATTCTGCAGCGAGATTATGCATTGGTGCAGGGCAGCGTGCTGTTCATCGCCTTCAATTTCATGATCGTAAACCTGCTTGTCGATCTCACCTATGTCGCGCTCGACCCGCGGGTCCGCCTGGGAGAAGGCTGATGCGGATCGTCAAAGCCATCTTCGGGCATATGAGCGGCCGGATCGGCGGCATCATTGTCCTCATCTATATCCTGCTTGCCATTCTTGGCACCCTGGGCGTGACCCCGCATGATCCCCTGATGCAGAACCGCATCGACCGGCTGCATGCCCCGAGCCTCACCTATTGGATGGGCACCGATCTCTTCGGCCGCGATGTGGCCAGCCGCCTGATGAAGGGTATCGGCGAATCCTTCATCGTCGCCTTCTTCTCCGTCGCTGCTGCGACCTTGATCGGCACCGTGCTCGGCTTGACCGCCGCTTGGTCGGGTAAGCGCTGGGACGGCGTGATCATGCGCACGATGGACGTGCTTCTGGCTTTTCCGGCCATTCTGCTTGCGCTGTTGATCATCGCCATTGTCGGGCCGGGGACCTGGACCAGCGTCGCCGCGATCGCGATCGTCTATACGCCGATCTTCACCCGCGTTGTGCGCGGCCCGGCCCTTTCGCTGAAGGGGCGGGATTTCGTCGATGCTGCGCGCACCTTCGGCAGCAGCCGCTCGTATATCCTGACACGGCATCTCCTGCTCAATCTCGTCGCGCCCTTGACGGTGCAGGTGACGCTTGCCCTTGCCTGGTCGCTGCTGACGGAGGCGGGCTTAAGCTTCCTTGGTTTGGGAACGCAGCCGCCGGCCTCCTCGCTTGGCCTGATGTTGAGCGACAGCCGCAATCTCATGGAAACGGCGCCCTGGCTGCTGATTTTCCCCGGCGTGACCATCATGATCTCCATTCTTGGCTTCAACCTGCTCGGTGATGCCTTGCGCGATATTCTCGATCCGAAGATGCGGAGGTCTACGGTATGACGCCGCTTCTCTCGGTTTCCGACCTTCGTGTCGGCTTCGGACGCAACCCCGAAGCCAATCCCATCGTCAAAGGTGTCAGCTTCGATCTTGATGCCGGCGAGACGCTGGCAATCGTCGGCGAAAGCGGCTCCGGCAAATCGGTGACCGCGCTGTCGATCAATCGGCTTGTCGATTTTGGCGGTGGCCGCATCATCGGCGGGTCGATCCGCCTCACGCGGGCCGACAACAGCGTTCTGGATCTTACCAAGGCTAGTGAGAGGGAGCTGACGAAAATCCGCGGCGCCGAGATCGGCATGATCTTCCAGGAGCCGATGACCTCCCTCAATCCGGTTTTGACGATCGGCACGCAAATCGAGGAATCGTTTAGACTGCATCGCGGTCTGACCGGCAAACAGGCGAGGGCTGCTGCCAAGGATGCCCTGGATCGCGTCCGTATTCCTGATGCCGCCCGTCGTCTGACCTATTGCCCGAACCAGCTTTCCGGCGGCATGCTCCAGCGCGTGATGATTGCGACCGCGCTGGCTTGCAATCCGCGCCTGCTGATCGCCGACGAGCCGACGACCGCGCTCGATGTCACCGTCCAGGCCCAGATCATGGCCTTGCTTGCCGAGCTTAAGCGCGAGACCGGCATGTCGATGATCTTCATCACGCATGATATCGGTCTGGTTGCCGGTATCGCCGACAAGGTGATGGTCATGCAGGCGGGCCAGGCAGTCGAACAGGGCGAACTCAATCAGATCCTCGATCATCCCGCGCACCCCTATACCCAGCATCTTTTGCATTCCGTCCCGCATTTCGCAGCCGGACAGGCAGCACGCACGGACTTCCAGCGTGCCGGGACGCAGGACAAACCGGCGTTGAAGGTGGATGGTTTGACGGTTCGTTTTCCGGTGGCAGGCAGCTTCCTGCGCCGCTCGACCGGTGCCGTTCACGCTGTCGAAGGCGTCGGCTTCGACCTGATGCCCGGCGAAACGCTGGCCATCGTCGGCGAGAGCGGCTCGGGCAAGTCGACCACCGCACGGGCGATCCTCGGGCTGGTCAAGTCGACCCGCGGCACCTTCACGACCAATGCCGGCAAAGCCGCCGATCGAACCAGTGCCGTGCAGATGGTTTTCCAGAACCCCTATGCCTCGCTTAATCCGAGGCTGCGCGTCGACAATATCCTTGCCGAGCCTGTGATCGCTGCAGGTGGCCGCATATCCGCCGAAACGCGGGAGCGGATGTCCATGCTTTTGAAGCGCGTGGGCCTGCCGGAAAATGCCCTTGAACGCTATCCGCACGAGTTTTCAGGCGGCCAGCGACAGAGATTGTGCATTGCCCGGGCTTTGATGCTGAACCCCTCCGTACTTGTTCTTGACGAAGCGGTATCGGCGCTCGACGTTTCCGTTCAGGCGCAGGTTCTGGAATTGCTGGTCGAACTTCAGCGCGAATATGGGCTCGCCTATCTGTTCATCTCGCACGACATGGCCGTCGTGGAGCGCATCGCACACCGCATCGCCGTGATCTATGCGGGACAGATTGTGGAGATCGGCGATGCCGCTTCGATCTTGTCTGAGCCCAAGCATTCCTATACCAGGCGGCTGATTTCGGCAGTGCCGACGGTTGCGCGCCGAAAGGAAAATTTCACGCTCGATACGCGTCAGGTTCCGTCGCTCGTGCGGCCGATCGGCTTTGAACCGGCAGCGCCGGAATGGCGCCAATTCGCGCCGGATCACATGGCTCTGACGGAAGCCTGAGCAACCGGCGAGGAGTAGGATATGGCTGGGGGGCATATGCAATTTGAAGAACGGTTCGATCGGGCCTTTATACCGGTCGAGCAGGCGGTCGCGTCGGCCCGCATTCCAGGCGGCGTCCTCGGCATGGTCGATCTCGACGGCAACCGGCTGGTGCGTGCCATCGGTTCGGCACAGAAGATCCCGAGCATCAGGCCGATGCTGACCGACACATGGTTCGATCTTGCCTCTCTCACCAAGGTGATTTTCACCACGCCGCGCATCCTTGCGCTGGCGGAGGCCGGCACCATCGATCTCGACGCACCCTTGACGACGCTTCTCCCGGACCTGCGTCAATACAGCGCCGAGGCTTGGGAGCGAAAGGTGACCTTCCGCCAATGCCTCGGCCATCAGACACCATTTCCGGCGGTCGAACCGATCTACACCTATGGCCGCGATCCCGAACTTCTGCGCGCCTTCATCCTGCAGCGTGAGTGGCGGGCCGGGCCGCCCGTCTATTCCGACATCAACTTCATTCTGCTGGGGTTTGCGCTCGAGCGCCTGACGGGAAAGACGATCCGCGCCATGGATCCGGGACCGGGTTTTGCTTTCTCCGCTGCACCCGATCAGGCGGCGGCGACGGAAGATTGCACCTGGCGCCACCGCATCCTGTCGGGTGAGGTTCATGACGATAATTGCTCGGCATTGCAAGGCGCCGGTCATGCAGGTTTGTTCGGCACTGCAGGCGCTGTCCTCGATTTCGCCAAGGGGCTGCTTGATGGCAGTGGCGCATCGGCGCCATCGATCGCGCTGATGCGGACACCGCTTTCGGCGACACGGACGCATGGCTGGGAGCGGCCTTTTGAGGGTTGGCATGGCGGTTCTCTGTGCTCGCCCGCAACCATCGGTCATACCGGGTTTACCGGTACGGCTCTCTGGATCGATTTCGACAAGGGCAAGGCCTGGACCCTGCTCACCAACCGTATTCATCCGACACGCCATTTCGACAGCGGTATCCTGACTCTTCGCCAGACCGTCAGCGATCTCGTCAACGCAGCATAGGAGCTGACCATGGAACCAATCTGGGCAGTCGGTCTGATGACCGGAACCGTCCTCGACGGCAATATCGATGTCGCCATGCTGAAGACGGATGGCGAGCGGATCGAGGAGTTCGGCCCCTATGTTCTGGCTCCTTATCCCGGTTGGATCAGGACGCTATTGGAAGAGACGCTACGCCAGGCCCGGAGCTGGAATTTCGAAGGCCCGGAGCCGGCGATCTTCAAGGAAGCGGAAGAGGCCCTGACGAGAGCCCAGTCCGAGGCAGTCAGAGAACTGGTGGAAAGCAAGGGGATGACGATGGCCGACATCGGCATCGTCGGCTTCCATGGACAAACCGTGCTGCATCGGGCGCCGCAGAAGGATCGGCTGGGACAGACACGTCAGCTCGGCGACGGAGAGCTGATGCACTCCATCCTCGGCACCAAGGTTGCCTATGACTTTCGCTCGGCGGACATGCGCGCCGGCGGGCAAGGGGCGCCCCTTGCCGCTGCCTATCATACTGCGTTGCTGCGTGGCGCGGGTGCGGCCGGCGAAACCGCCATCCTCAATCTCGGCGGCGTTGCCAACATCACATGGTGGGATGGCGAAGACACGTTCATCGCCTTCGACACCGGCCCCGCCAATGCGCCGCTCAACGATTTCATCAAGTCTCATGGCCTCGGCGAGATGGACCGCGATGGTGCACTTGGCCGCGCCGGTACGGTCGACGAGGCTCGGCTCGAGCGGCTCTTGCAGCACCCCTATCTCACGGCCCCCTATCCGAAGTCACTGGACCGCTTCGATTTTGGTGCTTCGATGGCCGATGGCCTTAGCCCGGAAGACGGTGCTGCAACGCTCTCCGCCTTCACGGCAGGTGCGGTCGGCAAGGCGCTCGATCTCTTGCCGCGCCGGCCGAAGAAGGTCGTCGTCAGTGGGGGCGGCCGCCACAATCCGACGATCATGGCGATGCTGCAAAGCCGGGCCGGCGTCGAGCCTATTTTTGCTGAAACTCTGGGCTGGCGTGGCGATGCCGTCGAAGCGGAATGCTTCGCATTTCTGGCGGTTCGCGTGCTGCGAGGCTTGCCGATCAGCTTCCCTGGAACGACCGGGGCACCGGCGCCGATGCGCGGCGGACGCCTCGCCGGATAGAGGGTTTCTGCGAGGGGGCGGACGCCGCCGCTGTTTTCGCCGTCGCCCATCGATGCTATGAACATGCCACGAATTTGCAATCGGTTGGTCTCGGACGGATATCGCTGGGATGGCAGGCAGGCAGCATCGGACAGGTTTTTTCCGCGTTATCGTCGCCTCTACGATCGCATGCGGTATCGCTGTTGCGACCTTCAGTCCGGCGAGAGCGCAACCGGAATGGAGTGTCGCACCACCGGTTTGCGTCTCCGGACCGATGACGACAGAGACGGGCGAGACGCTTTGTCTGCGCAAGGATAGTTATAATCGCGATCTGTGCATCGCCATCGAATACTTCGCCGGTGCCAACCATTTGCCGCCGGATTATCTGGCGCGGTTGGTCTGGCGCGAAAGTCTGTTTCGTTCCGATGCCGTAAGCCCGAAAGGCGCCCGCGGGATTGCGCAATTCATGCCGGGGACGGCAAGGCTGCGCGGCGTTCGCGACAGCTACGATGCGCTCGAAGCGCTTGGCAAGGCGGCGACCTATCTCGATGAATTGCGCAACCGTTTCGGCAATTTGGGGCTCGCGGCAGCTGCCTACAATGCCGGTGAGGGCGGCCTCGCCAACTTCCTGAACTCCGGCGGGCTTCCCTATGAGACGCGCAATTACGTGACGGCGATCACCGCCCACAGTGTCGAGGAATGGCGGGATGATCCGCCCAGTTCGGCCGCCCCCGTGCTCGACAAGGGCAAGCCCTTCATCGAGTCCTGTGTTGCGCTCGCCGAGAGCCGGCGTCTGAAGCCCGTCGCCTTGGAGCAGGAGCGCCCCTGGGCGCCCTGGGGCGCTCAGTTGGCGGAGCATTTCCAGCCCGATGTGGCCCGACGGATCTTTGCAGCGAATATCAGAAGATTGCCGTCACCGCTGAATGCTGAAAAGCCTCTGATCGTACGCCAGCGCAATGCCGATTTCGGCCGCCGGATTCGGTATGCGGCGCGCATAGGCCGCCAGACGCGGGAAGAGGCCGATGCCGTCTGTACCCAGGTTCGGCAGCAGGGTGGCTCCTGTCTGGTTTTCAGGAACTAGCTTTTTGGGCGCAGGAAGGCGACGTCGCCTGATTGCGCTTTACTCGCTGATGTCACGAGCCTATTTCTTGTAAGCCCGACCTTTGGGAGGAAGTCTTGGTAACCAAAGGAGCTTGCGATGGCGAAGAAACGTGAAGTCCCGGGCATCCGCCCATATAACAGCCCGGCAGGCGGTTGGGGGGCCTTGAAAGCGACCGCCAATGCGGTGCGCGAGCAGATGGACATCACGGAGGCGCCTGGCCTTCTTTTCCGCACGAACAAGCCTGCAGGTTTCGATTGTCCCGGCTGCGCATGGCCGGACAAGGAACATACCTCCACGTTCCAGTTCTGCGAAAATGGCGCCAAGGCCGTCACCTGGGAAGCGACGAACAAGCGCGTCACGCCCGAATTCTTCGCCGAGCACACCGTCAGCGAACTCCTGACATGGAGCGATTACGAGCTCGAAAATTCCGGTCGGCTGACCCATCCGATGGTCTATGATCAAGCGACCGATACCTATCGACCCGTCGCCTGGGAGGATGCTTTTGCCCGCATCGGCGAAGTCATGCGCAGCGTGCCCGATCCGGATATGGTCGAATTCTATACGTCTGGTCGCGCCTCCAATGAAGCAGCCTTTCTTTTCCAGATTTTCGCCCGCGAATATGGCACCAACAATTTTCCCGATTGCTCGAACATGTGCCACGAGGCGACCAGTGTCGGCCTGCCGCAATCGATCGGCATCGGCAAGGGCACGGTATCGCTCGACGACTTCGACGAATGCGATCTCATCATCTCCATGGGGCATAATCCGGGCACCAACCATCCGCGCATGATGGGTACTCTCCATGAGTGTTCGCGTCGAGGCGTCCCGATCATCGTCTTCAACCCGCTGAAGGAACGGGCGCTCGAGCGTTTTGCCGATCCGCAGAACCCGATCGAAATGGGCACCTTCGGTTCGACGCGGATTGCTTCCTCCTATTATCAAGTCAGGATCGGTGGTGATGCGGCGGCGCTGAAAGGCATCATGAAGGCGGTACTTGCGCTTGCCGAGACCTCCGAAGACGTGCTCGATCATGCCTTCATCGCCGAACATACGACAGGCTTCGAGGCGCTCGTTGCCGATCTGGAACAGACGGAATGGGCTGATATCGAGCGCGTCTCCGGCCTGCCTCGGATCGATCTGGAACGCGTTGCCGCGGCCTATGTCAAATCCAAGGCGACGATCGTGGCCTACGGCATGGGCATTACCCAACATGCCAAGGGGACGGCCAACGTGCAGCAGATCGCCAATCTGCTGTTGTTGCGCGGCAATTTCGGCAAGCCCGGCGCCGGTATCTGCCCATTGCGCGGTCACTCCAACGTGCAGGGCAACCGCACCGTCGGGATCACCGAAAAGCCGAACGCTGCGTTGATCGAGGGCATTGACCGCGCTTTCGGCTTCAAATCACCCGCCCATCACGGCCATGATGCCGTCGCCGCCATGCAGGCGATGGCGGAGGGGCGCTCCAAGGTATTGATCTGCCTCGGCGGCAACTTCTCGATTGCACTCCCCGATCCCGAGCTATGCGCCGAGGGTATGCGCAAGCTCGATCTGGCCGTTCACCTGAACACCAAGCTCAATCGTTCGAACCTGCTCATCGGCAAGGAGTCTTTCCTGTTTCCCGTGCTTGGCCGCACCGAGCAGGATATTCAGGCAACCGGAGCCCAATCGGTGACGATCGAGGACTCCATGTCGATGGTGCACGCCTCGCGCGGCCGCCTGAAGCCGGCCTCCGACGAATTACGCTCTGAGCCGGCCATCGTTGCCGCCATGGCACAGGCGAGTTTGCCCGATAGCAAGGTCGGCTGGATGGAACTCGTCACCGATTACGATCTGATCCGCGACAAGATCGAAATCGTCTATCCCGACTTTGCGAATTACAACGAGCGCATCCGCGTGCCTGGCGGCTTTCGCCTGCCGCTTGGGCCGACGGAACGCATCTGGCATACGCCTTCGGGCAAGGCCGAGTTCAAACTGTTCTCAGGTCTGAATGAGGATATCCTGCTTTCTGACGGCAACATCCTCAAGCTTGCGACTATTCGCAGCCATGATCAGTACAATACCACGATCTACGGTCTCGACGACCGCTATCGCGGTGTCTTTGGCCGCCGTGACGTGCTGTTCATGAACGACAAGGATCTGCACGCCAACGGATTGGAGCATGGCGATCTCGTCGAGATCGAAACAGCGTTGCCTTCCGGCGCGAAGCGGCTGCTGCAGCTGACGGCGATTTCCTACGATATTTCGGAGGGCTCGGTCGCGGCCTACTATCCCGAAGCCAATTGCCTGATCCCGATCGACTACCAGGACAAGGAAAGCGGCACGCCGTCTTACAAGTCCATTCCCGTGCGCATCAACAAGGCGGCGTGATCCGATGCGGCGACGATATCGTCGTCGCAGGCATGCTTAGGAAGTTGTCGGCCGGAGCGATACTCGCCCGGCCGACATCCATTATGGGAATATGTTCGGTATTACCCGATCGTCATCAGGCTCGCATTGCCGCCGGCTGCGGCCGTGTTGATTGAGGTGGTCACCTCTTCCAGCAGCCAGTTCAGGCAATAAGCATCGGCCTTGTTGGCGATCTCATCGCTTGAGGCGGCCTGGGTGAGAACCAACGGGCCGGGGAGCGCGGCGATCGCCTTGATGGTTTGCTTGACCCTTTCGGCATCCCCCTCGATGAGGGCGCCGGCGAACGGCCCGTCGACCGCCCAGTCCTTCGACCAGGAAATGCGGCTCGCAACCGTAGACGGTAGGTTCCGAAGCTCGTTCTGCAAGCCCGAGGCGGCGTCGATGGTGATCGAATTGCCCGTCGCAAGAGCGGCGGCGAGCTGGACCTGCAGGCCGAGTGCGGTCTGCGGAACAAGCAGGACCCGCCCACGCGGATGCAGGGCATAAAGGTTCAACTCACCAACCGGGCCTGGAAGCTCGACGTTGAAGCCGAGGGAGGACTGGCCGGCAAGAGCCTTGGCCTGCTTGGCAGCCCCGGCGGCACCGTTGCTGTCGAGCCAGCTGAGATACTGCTGCGCAGCTGGATCGGTCTGGACGCTCGCGTCGCGCAACGGCTCGGTCGAGGAGACGACGAGGCGGCGCAGATACATCGGACCGCCCGCCTTGGGGCCGGTGCCGGAAAGGCCGCGGCCACCGAAGGGCTGAACGCCGACAACGGCGCCGATGATGTTGCGGTTGACGTAGAGGTTGCCCGCCTTCACACGGCTGGTGACATGGGCAATCGTATCGTCAAGCCTGGTATGCAGACCGAAGGTCAGGCCATAACCGGATGCGTTGACGTCGTCAATCAGCTTGTCGAGCCCCTTGCGCTTGTAGCGGATGATATGGAGCACGGGGCCGAAGACTTCGCGCTTGAGGTCGCTCAGCTTCTTCAGCTCGATGATGGTGGGGGCAACGAATGTGCCCTTTGCAGCGCTGGCGGGGAGGTCGAGTTGTTCCACGGAGCAGCCGAGCTTGCGCATGCGCTCGATGTGCTCATCGATGCCGCGTTTGGCGCTGTCGTCGATAACAGGTCCGATATCAATGGCGAGCTTGTCGGTGCGGCCGACCGAAAGTTCGCGAAGTGCGCCGCGCAACATGGTCAGCGTACGGTCGGCCACTTCTTCCTGCAGGCACAGCACGCGCAGGGCAGAGCAGCGCTGTCCGGCGCTATCGAAGGCGGAGGCGATAACGTCGCCGACGACCTGCTCGGCGAGAGCCGATGAGTCGACGATCATGCCGTTCTGGCCACCGGTTTCGGCAATCAACGGGATGGGCTTGCCGTATTTCGACAGGCGTTCGGCAAGCTGCGCCTGGATCAGGCGGGCAACTTCCGTCGAGCCGGTAAACATGACGCCGGCGGTTTCAGGCGCACCGACCAGTGCGGCGCCCATTCTGCCGCTGCCCGGCACGAACTGGAGGACATCTTGCGGGATGCCGGCTTCATGCAGGATGCGAACGCCTTGGGCTGCGATCAGCGGCGTATTGCCGGCCGGCTTGGCGACGACCGGGTTGCCTGCGACGAGAGCTGCGGCAACCTGACCGGCGAAGATCGCCAGCGGGAAGTTCCACGGGCTGATGCAGACGACCGGGCCGAGCGGGATGCTCTCGGTCGATAGTACCTTGCGAGCCTGTGTTGCGTAATAGCGCAGGAAATCGATGGCTTCGCGGACCTCACCGACGGCGTTGGCGGCAGATTTGCCCGCTTCGCGGATCGTCAAGCCCACAAGCAAGGGCATCTCGCCCTGCATCATGTCAGCGGCGCGTTCCAGGATCGTCGCGCGCGCATCCGGGCTAACGGATGCCCAGGAGGCGGCGGCGCCCGCGGCAAGACGCATCACGTCGGCCGCATCATTGGGATCGAGTTCTGCAACCTGGCCAACGATGTCGGAATGGTCTGCAGGATTGAGAATGGGGCGCGTCTCGCCACGCTCGGAACCATCGGCAAGCAGCGGTTTGGCGATCCAGCCCTTGGCGGCGGAAACGTGCAGCTGGCCGGAAAGATCGGCAAGGGCCATTTCGTTCGACAGATCGATGCCGGCGGAATTCTGCCGCTTACCCTCGAACAGGTCGGCGGGAAGAGAAATCTTGTCGTGCTGAGCGCCCATCACAGGCATGGCGCGCACAACGTCGACGGGATCGGCGATCAGATCGGCAATGGAAACGGCGGGATCAGCAATCTTGTTGACGAAGGATGAATTTGCGCCGTTTTCCAGCAGGCGGCGGACGAGATAGGCGAGCAGGGTCTCATGGGTGCCGACGGGCGCGTAGATGCGGCACGGACGGTCCAGATTCTTGGCGCCGACGACCTCTTCATAGAGCGGCTCGCCCATGCCGTGCAGGCATTGGAACTCATACTTGCCGACCGAGAAATCGTTGCCGGCCATCTGGTAGATCGTCGCCAGGGTCTGGGCGTTGTGGGTGGCAAACTGCGGGAAGATGACGTCGGTTGCCGAGAGCAGCTTCTTGGCGCAGGCCACATAGGAAACGTCGGTGTAGATCTTGCGGGTGTAGACAGGGAAGCCTTCGAGGCCGTCCAGCTGCGCGCGCTTGATCTCGGCGTCCCAATAGGCACCCTTGACGAGGCGCACCATCAGGCGGTGACCGGAGCGGCGGGCAAGATCGATGATGAAATCGAGGACGAAGGGGCAGCGCTTGCCATAGGCCTGCACGACGAAGCCGATGCCATCCCAGCCGGCGAGCTGAGGATCAAGGCAAAGCGCTTCGAGCAGATCGAGCGACAATTCCAGCCGGTCGGCCTCTTCGGCATCGATGTTGAGGCCGATATTATACTGCTTGGAAATCAGCGCGAGCGCCTTCACCTTCGGCAGGAGTTCGCCCATGACGCGGTCGACCTGCGAGCGCGAGTAGCGGGGGTGCAGCGCGGAGAGCTTGATCGAGATGCCGGGGCCTTCGTAGATACCACGGCCGGCAGACGCCTTGCCGATCGCATGAATGGCGGTCTCGTAGTCGCGGTAGTACCGTTCGGCGTCCGCATGTGTGGTCGCTGCTTCGCCGAGCATGTCGTAGGAATAACGGAAGCCCTTCGCCTCGAGCGAGCGGGCGCGCTTCAGCGCCTCGTCGATCGTTTCGCCGGTGACGAACTGCTCGCCCATCATGCGCATGGCCATGTCGACACCGCGACGGATAACCGGCTCGCCGCAGCGCGCGATCAGTCGGGTCAACGAGGCGGAAAGGCCGCTTTCGTTTACGGTCGATGTCAGTTTGCCGGTGACGACCAGACCCCATGTCGCGGCATTGACGAACATCGAGCGACCACCGCCCAGATGCGACCTCCAATCGCCACCGGCGATCTTGTCGCGGATCAGCGCGTCGCGGGTTGCGGTATCGGGGATGCGCAGCAGGGCCTCGGCAAGGCACATGAGCGCGACGCCTTCCTGGCTCGAAAGCGAGTATTCCTGCACCAACCCTTCGACGCCGTCGCCCTTGTGCTTGGCGCGCAGTGCCTCGATCAGTGTCTTGGCGGTTTTCTTCGCCGCGTCGCGAACGGTGTCCGGTAGCGTGGCGGCCTCGACCAGCATGGGGAGGCATTCGGTCTCGGGGCGCCGATAGGCTGCGGTGATCGCCTTTCGAAGCGGGCTCTGATGCTGGATCGGGGGCGCAAATTGCTGGAATGGGGCAGCGTCTGGAGCTGGTTCTTCGGTGGCGAGCTGGGCAGAGACAGTCATGATAACCTCAAAATGCAAGGGTCCCGATAACCAGGCAGGCGCGATGTTTTCGCCTTTTCCGGTCCTCCCCGTTGCTTCGACGAGAACATACTTCATTCCGGGAAAGCGTTCCGCCTTGAAACTGCGGCTTTCCAGTCATATTGAACTTCAAATTACTCCATTTCAAATAGGAATGCCTACGCAGATGATCAAATCCAGTGAAATCGACCAGTTCGATCAAAAGATCCTCGATGCCCTGGTCGAGGATGGCCGCATGTCTATCACCGAGCTTTCCGAGCGGGTCGGTCTTTCCAAGACGCCATGCCAGGCACGGCTGAAAAAGCTGATCGACTCCGGATATATTGACGGGTTCAAGGCCGTGCTCAATCCGATCAAGCTTGGCCTCGACCATGTCGCCTTTGCAGAAGTGAAGCTGACGGACACGCGCGAGGAGGCTTTGCTCAGCTTCAACAATGCCATCAAGAAGATCAAGGAGATTGAGGAGTGTCACATGATTGCCGGACGTTTCGACTATCTCTTGAAGGTGCGTACTTCTGATATCCGGCGCTATCGCATCGTCCTGGGAGAGAAGATCTCCAGCCTGCCTTTCGTCGCGAGCACCTCCACCAATGTGGTGATGCAGTCGGTGAAGGAAAACTGGTCCTAGGGCATATCGCGCAAAATGCTGGGTTTTGCGCGGCATGCGCAAAATTGAGCACCCATAGCGCCGAGAGCGCGTCTGAAGGTCGCGATGCGCCTTGGGCAAGCTGCGGTATTCCACTTTGAAATGCAGCGTGTGAGTTTGGCTTTGATCGCCGATACCCATCCCGTCAGCGAGGCAATGATCTAGATTTCGCCATCCGAATCGGATCATTGCCGGGAGCTAAAATTAGTAAGGTGGAGTATGAATGGAAATGAATGCAAGCGACCGCGACCTTGTCGAGGTCATGAAGCAGTACTTTGCTGTCAAAGTCGAAGTAGAGGATGTGAAGTCTCGCCTCGAAGCGGCCAGGCGGGAAAGCGGCAAGGAGATCGATGAGTTTTACAATCCTCGCACGAATATCGATCACGCTGCCGAGATCCTTCGCTCCTATTCCCTCAAGCAGGAACTGGCCCGGTTGATGGATTGGGCCGAGGCGTGGGGACGTCAGCGTCTGGCGCCAGATTCTGCCTGACGATCGAGCTCTGACCGTCAGGCTTGGCAATGGTTTTGCCGGATTGTCTTAGCTATCCGATTTCAGCTTGCCCGCTGTCGCCCAGGAATCCTTCGAAATCTCGGTAATGATGATTTCCACCGATTCCGGCGGGCACGCCAGCGTTTCGGCGGCGGCCTTGGTCGCCTCGCGAACGAAGGCGCGCTTCTGGTCCTGTGTGCGGCCGGGATGCATTTCCAAGCGCAAGATGGGCATGGTAACTCCTTGAGAGAATGTCGCCAGTTGTTTGGCACCCCGAACTATCTTGCAAAACCACGGGGTGATAAATAGGCTTCCGATTGCTTCATTCCAAACCTATAGGTATGCAATCGTGGACAAATTGGCTGGCATGGCGATGTTCGTGCGCGTGGTCGAGCATGGCAGTTTTGCCGCCGCCGCCGAGATCAGCCAGGTATCGGCGACAATGGTTGCCAAGCATATCGGGACGATAGAGCAACGGCTCGGCGCGCGGTTGCTTCACCGCACCACCCGCCGTCACCAGATGACCGAGGTCGGCAGGCTTTATTACGAGCGCTGCAAGACAGTGCTGGCCGAGGTCGAACTGGCAGAGGCGTCGGCCTCGGAGCTGCAAGCGGCGCCGCGCGGCCGGCTTCGGGTCGTTGCCCCGGTCAGCTTCGGAACGCAAAGTCTTGTGCCGGCTCTTGTCGAGTACCTGCATCAGAATCTGGATGTTAGCGTCGATCTGGCTCTCGACAACAATCTCCACGACATGATCGGCGAGGGTTACGAACTGGGCATCCACATCGGGGACCTGACGGATACCAGTTTGGTCGCCCGCCCGCTGAAACCTTATCGGCGCATTCTGGCGGCATCGCCTGACTATCTTGATCATCACGGCCGGCCGCAAATTCCGGAAGATCTCGTCAATCACATGTGCCTCGGCCATTCCTATTGGCGCCTGCAGGGGCGCTGGCATCTGGTTGGTCCGGGGGATGAAGTAAGAGAAATTACGATAAAAGGTCGGTTCACCACGAATCAGGGCGCAGCGCTGCGCGTCGCGGCCCTGAACGGAGCGGGGATCGTGCTGCAGCCGGAGCTGCTGCTGGCCGCTGATCTCGATGCGGGCCGGCTGGAGCTCGTGCTGCCGGATTGGTCTTACAAGCCGACGCCGATGCATTTGGTCTATGCGCCAGATAGGCGCCCGACGGCGATGCTGCGCAGCGCCATCGATTTCCTGATCGCCCGCTTCGGCTGATCACCGGGCCTCTCTTCCGACGTGCATGTACCTAGCTGGCGCTGGTTCGCAGCGCCATTGACCGTGTCCGGGCTGATTGTCCGTCGAATGCCCTTGTTGCTAGGTGCCTGTTTTTCCGACCTGTAAAAGCTGCTGTGCTGTCGAGCGGAAGATTTCGGCGAGCTGTGCAAGCAGAGTGCCGGTCGGGGCGCTCTTGCGCCAGCAAAGGCCGATCCGGCGCGTCGGATTGCCGTCTTCGAACGACAGCAGCCGTATCGTGTCCGATGACCCCATGGGGCCGACGGTTGCCAGCGTCGGCAGCAAAGTGACACCAACATTGGTGCCGACCATGAGACGCAAGGTCTCCAGGCTTGTTGCCTGAAAAGAGGATCGATGTCCCGCGCCGGAGAGCCGGCAGACGTCGAGCGCGTGTTCGCGCAGACAATGGCCCTCTTCCAGTAGCATCAGATCATAGCGACTGAGGTCGTCCATTCCGATACTGTTGCGCTCGGCCAGCGGATGTTTCTTCGGAACTGCGAGAAGGAACGGCTCCTCGAAGAGGAGCTCGGTCTGCAATTGATCGGCATCAACGGGAAGAGCAAGGAGCGCGGCATCTAGCTCACCGCTCCGCAGACGCGAAAGCAGCGTACTGCTTTTTTCTTCGACGAGTAGCAGTTCAAGCTCGGGGAAACGTTCATGGATTGGAGGCACGACATGCGGCAGGAGATAAGGGCCGAGTGTCGGAAAGACGCCTAGGCGCAACACGCCCAGTTCCGGATTCTGTCGCAAAAGCGCAGCATTTTTCAATTGGCGAACATCGGCTAGAATTCGCGTCGCCCGTTCAACTGCATCCTTGCCGAAGTCAGTCAACATGACAGAGCGGGAATCGCGCTCGACAAGAGGCGTGCCAAGCTCGGCCTCGAGTTTGCGGATTTGGGCCGACAACGTCGGCTGGCTCACCAGGCATGCCTCGGCCGCGCGGCCAAAATGGCGATACTTGGCGAGCGCGACGAGATATTCCAGTTCTCTCAATGTCATGAGACGCCTCGTCTCATCAGGCGGCTTTGGCTTCTTCTTCGTCTGGCGCCGACGTGCGGATCAGGTAGTCGAAGGCCGCAAGCGAAGCCTTCGCGCCTTCACCGAGAGCAATGACGATCTGCTTGTAGGGGACCGTCGTGCAATCGCCGGCCGCAAACACGCCTGGGATCGATGTCTGGCCGTGATGGTCGATCTCGATTTCGCCGCGAGCCGAAAGGGCGATCGTGCCCTTCAGCCATTCGGTGTTCGGCAGCAGTCCGATCTGCACAAAGATACCGTCGAGCGTCAGAGTGTGCGTATTGCCCTTCGCGCGATCCTCATAGGCAAGGCCGGTAACCTTGCTGCCGTCGCCCAAAACCTCCGTCGTCTTGGCCGACAGAATGATGTCGACGTTGGCAAGGCTGCGCAGCTTTCGCTGCAACACATCGTCGGCGCGGAGCTTGCCGTCGAATTCAATGAGCGTGACATGCTTGACGATGCCGGCAAGATCGATCGCCGCCTCGACGCCGGAATTCCCGCCGCCAATGACGGCAACGCTTTTACCCTTGAACAACGGGCCATCGCAATGCGGGCAATAGGCGACGCCCTTGTTGCGATAAAGCTCTTCGCCCGGTACGCCCATCTGGCGCCAGCGCGCGCCCGTCGAGAGGATGACGGAACGGGATTTCAGCGTTGCGCCGCTTTCCAGCTCGACCTCGAAGAGATCGCCGTGGCGGACGAGCTTCCGCGCATGCTGCAGGTTCATGATCTCGACCGGATAGTCCTTCACATGCGTCTCAAGCGCAGTGGCAAAAGCCGGCCCTTCGGTATGTGGAACCGAAATGAAATTCTCGATTGCCATGGTGTCGAGCACCTGGCCGCCGAAGCGTTCGGCAACGACGCCGGTGCGGATGCCCTTGCGGGCGGCATAGATTGCCGAAGCGGCACCGGCCGGCCCACCGCCCACGACGAGGACGTCGAAGGTTTCCAGCGTCTTCAGCCTCTCGGCGGCGCGCTTGACGGCACCCGTATCGAGCTTGGCGATGATCTGCTCGACCTCCATGCGGCCCTGTCCGAAAACCTCACCATTCAGATAGATGGTCGGCACGGACATGACCTGTCGGTCGGCGACTTCCTTCGGGAAGACGGCGCCGTCGATCGCGACATGGCTGATCCGCGGGTTGAGGATGGACATCAGGTTCAATGCCTGCACGACATCGGGGCAGTTCTGGCAGGATAGCGAGAAGTAGGTCTCGAAGCGGAATTCGCCCTCAAGATCGCGGATCTGGTCGAGGATCGCCTGCTCCACGCGGGGCGGGTGGCCTCCGGTCTGCAGCAATGCAAGGACGAGGGAGGTGAACTCGTGACCGAGGGGGATGCCGGCAAAACGCAGGTTGATATCGTGGCCGGGGCTCGTCAATGCGAAGGAGGGCGCTCGCTCGCCGCCATCGCGCTGTTCGGCAAGGGTAATCTTGTCTGAGAGATCAACGACGTCTTTCAGAAGCGCTACCATTTCCGCTGACTTGGCGCTGTCGTTGACATTGGCGCGGATCTCGATCGGACGCACGACCTTCTCCAGATAGGCCTTCAATTGGCTTTTCAGCGCGTCGTCAAGCATCGATATGTCTCCTGCAGGAAATGGGAATTCGTCACCTGCCTGATACGGCAGACGTAAGGGCTCGCGTATTTATTGGGGTGGCCTTCCCCTGTTTCAGGGAAGGCCAATGGTTCTCAGATCAGATCTTGCCGACGAGTTGCAGCGAGGGAGCGAGCGTCTTTTCGCCTTCTTCCCACTTTGCCGGGCAAACTTCGCCCGGATGCGAGCGAACATACTGAGCGGCCTTGATGCGGCGCAAGAGATCGACGGCGTTGCGGCCGATGCCTTCTGCGGTGATTTCCATGGCCTGAATGACGCCGTCCGGATCGACAACGAAGGTGCCGCGGTCAGCAAGGCCTTCGGCTTCGCGCATGACGTCGAAGTTGCGCGTGATTGCGCCTGTGGGGTCGCCGATCATGGCATACTGGATTTTGCCGATGGTCTCGGAGCTGTCATGCCAGGCCTTGTGGGTGAAATGCGTGTCGGTCGAGACCGAAAACACTTCGACGCCGAGACGCTGAAGCTCGGAATAGTGGTCGGCGACGTCGCCAAGTTCGGTCGGGCAGACGAAGGTGAAGTCGGCCGGATAGAAGAAGAAAACCGCCCACTTGCCTGCGATGTCAGCTTCTGTGACTTCGACGAATTTTCCCTGCTTGAAGGCCTGGGCTTTGAACGGCTTAACGGCGGTATTGAGAACGGACATGGTACCCTTGCAATGTTTGGACAGTTGTATTTCGCGCCGCAACATAGTGCGTGCGCCGCAATAAGCAAAATAGATAAATCAGAAAGAATCGATAGTTTCCATCTATCTCGGCGGGCTGATGCCGCCTCGCTTGTGGATATTCGCTCGCGCGGTCTGGCCCTTAGGGCGATAGGAGGGTGATGGGTCGGACGGCATTCTTCTAGGGATGAAGTCGCAGATTCAAAGGCGCAAATTTTCACGAACGCTGCAAAGAAAGTGGGTTGCCGCTCATGGCAACGAGCCAGTTGCGGAATGTCTCCGCCTCCCGGGAAAGCTGGGTGGTCTGGATCAACCAATAGGCCTTGTCGGTGTCGAGGGACGAATCGAACAGGGTGATCAATGTTCCCGCGGCAAGCTCTTCGGAAATCAGGGAAATGGGGCAGAGGCCAACACCCTGCGCGCCGATAACGGATCCGATCATCAAGCTGAAATCGGCAAAGACCGGGCTGGGTTTGAGAGGTTTGTGGACATTATGAAGCGCAAACCAACGCGTCCAGGCAGACCTCGTCTCATCATGCAGCAGGTCGGCATTGTGCAAATCGATCGGCGTATCGAACGGCCCATGTTGGCGTTTGAATTCCGCCGAACAGACGGGACGTGTCTCGGCGCTCAAAAGGGCAGTCGCTTCAGCATCCGGCTTCGTTCCGTGACGGATCAACAGGTCGACGCTTGCGGCTTCCGGCGTTTTTGCGTCGAGCGCATAGACGATGTTGATGCGGATATCCGGGTACTTTTTTCTGAATTCCGGCAATAGAGGTATCAGCCAGCGCGTCGCAACCGATGCAATGCACGCAACGCTGACCGGTCGTTCCTGGTTTTCGCGCCGCAACTGCTGCGCGGCGCTCTCGATATGCGCAAGGCCGCTGGCCACGGCCGCTCCGAATTCACGGCCAGCAGCCGTTACGGTTACGCCACGCGCATGGCGCGTAAACAAGGTAACGCCGAGCCAGGTCTCTATCACCCGCACATGCTGGCTTATCCCGGCGGCGGTCTGATTGAGTTCGACCGCGGCCCTGGCGAAGCTTTCGTGGCGTACGGCCATCTCGAAGGCGCGGAGGGAGGCGTAGGGAATAGGGCGCATCCACCAAGGCTAAGTATGACTTGGCCAAAGCGCAAGAGCAAAGAGCGTTGTGCATTGTCTCGATCCGGCTACAGTGTAAGCGAATTTGCCGCCCGAGATCGCGGGCACCGCGAAGGACAGTGTGACCTTGATGCAGAAAGCCCATACCATGCCAGCCTCAGCTCCGGCCGATGCCGAGGAGCGTCGCAGCAAGCCGGCGGTTGTCGTCTATCCGAATGAAACGTTGCCGCCGGTGAACATGGATATCCTCCAGGCGGCAAGGCAAAGCATGATCAAGGTTGCCGAGATCATCGTGTCGCCCCGGGATGCTGCCAGCTTCCGGGTGCCGAAGGGGCACTTTTTCCGCATTGTCAGCATGGAAGGGTCGCAGGTCGGCGACCTCAATTTATGGAACGCCGACGATCTCTCGGAGCGCTTCTTCAGCGGCAAGACCCGCGCGCTTCATGCCACGCATGTCGGCGTCGGCGATCGGCTATGGAGCAGCTTGCCCTATCTGCGCCCGATGGCGACGATTACCCACGACACACTCGGCTGGTATGGCTGGGATGTGGATGGAGCCGGCGTCCATGATGTCATCGGCACGCGATGCGATCCCTATACCAATCGCCTGCTCAAGGGCGATGATTATCACCATTGCTGCCATTCGAACCTGTCTCGCGCGCTTGCGTCAGAGATGAAGATTCCTGTGCGGGACGCGGAAATGCATGTTCATGATGTGCTGAATGTCTTCATGTGCACGGGGTTCACCCGCGATACCCATCAGTATTTCATGAAGGCAAGCCCGGTGCGGCCGGGTGATTTCATCGAGTTCTTTGCGGAAATCGACCTACTGGGCGCTCTTTCGGCCTGTCCCGGCGGCGATTGCGGCAGCGGTCATTCCAGCGATGCTGCGCCGTGCTATCCGCTGGGTATCGAAATCTGGCGCCCCGATGCGGAGAAGCTTGTCGGTCGGGATTTTCCCGAGCGCAACGCCTATCCGAGAACGCACGGTCTTTAGGCGAGCAAATCGCTGGTGATCCGGCGGCTGCCCAAACAAAATTGCCGGCGGGTTCTACCGCCGGCAATTCTAGATCTTTCGTCAGACGAAACGTCTGGCTGTGCATATGCTGCGTTGCCAGCTTAGTTGCAGACGCGCATGCGCTCGTAATGGTAACCGTCATCATACTGGTTCTGAACCGCTTGGTTCTCGAACCAGCATCTCGGCGGCGGAGGCGGCTCTTCATAGACCGGACCCCGGTTGGAAAGAGCGCCGCCGACGATAAGGCCGCCGATCAGGCCCGCAGCCACGCCGCCGGCGATTGCCGCGCCATTGTTGTGACGATGATGGCGACGCCAGTCGTCATGTCCGCGCCAGTCGCCGCGATAGGGGCCACGGCCGTCGTAATACTGTGCCTGTGCGTAGGTGGCGGGAGCGAGCGCGCTGCCGATCACCGTTACGGCCAGCAAAGCCGTTAGAATTTTTTTCTTTATCATGACTACCTCCAAAGCAGTCTTCATGCTCAGCGAATGCGCGAGCTGTCTATTCAACGTTTAGAGCATGATTATGTTCGGCTGAATATTTAATGAATGAGCCGTTCATCGGCGCCAAACTCTGGAAATCCTGCGCTTTTGCCGGTGATTTCGCAATGGGTCAGCTCGCTGAAACGTGTTTGCGAGTCGATTCCAGCCATTCCAGCGTCCGTGATTCGGGGGCAGGATTGCGCGTTATGTCGGTCACGACGGCGGCGCAGTCGGCACCGTTCTCGAACACTCCGGAGATTCGCTCCACGGTCAGGCCGCCAATCGCGACAAGCGGGATATTGCCGATGCGGGCTTTCCATGCGCCGATACGTTCGAGCCCCTGGGGCGCCCAGGACATGGCCTTCAGAATGGTAGGATAGATTGGTCCAAGCGCGATGTAGTCGGGGCAGGCTGCAAGCGCCGTTTGCAGTTCCGCATCGTCATGCGTCGAAACTCCGAGCTTCAGTCCCGCTGCTCGGATGGCGCCGAGATCTGCCACCGCTAGATCCTCCTGGCCGAGATGGAGGAAATCGCAGCCTTCTTCTATCGCCAATTGCCAATAATCATTGATGACCAATTGGCATCCGTTTGCTGCACAGACGGCCTTTGCCCGGCGTATATCCGCCCGGATTTCCGAAGAAGGGCGGTCCTTGATCCGTAGTTGCACAAGCTTTACGCCAAGCGGCACCAGCCGTTCGATCCAGGCAGCACTATCGACGATCAGGTAGAATGGATCAAGCGTCACGCAAACACCGCCCTTCCGATGACGGGAGTTGACGGCACCGCCATGTCGCGCGGCTCCAGCAGGCCCGCGCCGAAGGCTCGCCTGCCGGCATCGATAGCCCCGGCAAATGCTTCTGCCATGGCAGCCGGATCGCCGGCGCCAGCGACGGCGGTGTTCAAAAGCACCGCATCGAAGCCCAGTTCCATGACGGTTGTCGCGTGCGAGGGTCGTCCGATGCCGGCATCGACGATCAGCGGCACTTCGGGAAAATGCGCCCGCATGGAGCGAAGGGCCGAAAGATTGAGCGGCCCTGCTGCCGTTCCGATGGGAGCGCACCAGGGCATAAGGACCTTGCATCCGGCCTCGATCAATCGTTCGGCCACGACCAGATCGTCCGTCGTATAGGGAAAGACCTCAAAGCCTTCGCTTAAAAGGATCCGCGCGGCTTCGACCAGTGCAAAGACATCCGGCTGCAGCGTGTCGTGATTGCCGATCACCTCAAGCTTGATCCAGTTGGTCTGGAATACCTCACGAGCCATCTTTGCGGTCAGGACCGCTTCCGAGACGCCATGACAGCCGGCTGTGTTGGGCAGCACGCGAACGCCGAGTTGACGGATCATGTCGAAGAATGCTCCGCCATTGCGACCGCCGGCCGCTTCGCGCCGGAGTGACACGGTGACGATTTCCGTGCCCGATCGCCTGACCGCTTCGGCAAGAATCAAAGGCGAGGGGTAGCGTGCGGTGCCGAGGAGAAGGCGCGATTCGATTTTGCTACCATAGAAATCGAGCATGGTTCAGCCTCCCTGCATCGGTGTGAGGATTTCGATCTTGTCATTGTCGTTCAAGGCATGGTCGTTGCGATCTTCCCGATGGACGAGTTCGCCGTTGACGGCCGTCGCGAGCCAATCGTTCTCGTAGTCGAGCAAGGCCAGAAGCTGTGAAAGCGTGGCTGCTTCGATGGTTTGAGCTTCGCCGTTGATGATTAGGCGCATTTGGAGCTCCTCTGGTCTGACTGCCCGGAAAGGACGAGATCGGCAACTTCGACGGCTATTGTCGGCGCCAACAGGAAGCCATGGCGATAAAGGCCGTTGAGGGCGGTGGTCTTCCCTTCTCGGGTCACGCGCGGGAAATTGTCGGGAAAGGCGGGACGGATGCCCGCGCCGGTTTCGATCACGGTGGCCTCGGCGAAGGCCGGATGCAGAGCATAGGCGGCATTCAGCAGTTCCATCAGGGATCGCGCCGTGATCGGCCCGTCGAAGTCGGTCTCGATCATCGTTGCGCCGACCATGAAGAGACCGCCGCCGCGCGGGACGATATAGACGGGAACGCGCGGATGCAGCAGGCGGACCGGCCTGGCGAGCGCGATTTCTTCGGTTTGCAGATATAGCATTTCGCCGCGGACACCACGCAGGTCGTGAGCCTGTCCGATTCGAGCCGCACCCGTGCAATCGACGATCTCGGAGAAATCGTCTTCGCTCGCATCAGCGGCGACAAAAGCGATACCCTTTGCCCGAAGCTGTGCTTTCAAGCCAAGCAGCGCGCGGCGAGGATCGAGATGAGCCTCGTCCGCAAAGAACAATCCGTGTCTGAACCGGCCGATAAGTGCGGGTTCGAGAACGGCGATTTCGCTTTCGTCGACCCAGCGGTAGCCGGTGGTCCGGGTGGCGAATCGCTTGAGTTCGTTCTGATCGCGTGTCGATGCGAGGACGAGGGTCCCGTTGCGCACCACTTGGCCCGGCAGGATCGCCTCCCATCGGTCGGCGGCATCGAGGCCGCGCTTGAGCACGGCCTCATCGGCGCTTTCCCGTTCGCACCACGGGGCCAGCATACCGCCGGCGAGCCAGGAGGCGGCCTGATCGAAGTTCGCGTGTGGATCCAGAACGGTTACATCAACCCCGCGAACGGCAAGTTCGCGGGCGACCGTGAGGCCGGCAACGCCGGCCCCTTTGACAAGGACGCGCATCTCATTCGGCCGGATGGGCCGACGTGTCGATCCGCATGTAGAGGTCGCCGCCATCGCGGTATTTGGCCGCCATGGCGTCCAGCCCTTCCTTCTGTGCCTCGGCGCGAATGTCGTGCGAAATCCGCATCGAACAGAATTTCGGGCCGCACATCGAGCAGAAATGCGCAACCTTGTGCGCTTCCTTCGGCAAGGTCTCGTCGTGGAAGCTGCGGGCGGTATCGGGGTCGAGCGACAGGTTGAACTGATCTTCCCAACGAAACTCAAAACGGGCGCGCGATAGCGCATCGTCCCGCACCTGTGCCGCCGGATGACCCTTGGCGAGGTCGGCCGCATGGGCGGCAATCTTATAGGTGATGACGCCGGTCTTGACGTCGTTGCGGTCAGGCAGGCCGAGATGCTCCTTCGGCGTGACGTAGCAGAGCATGGCCGTGCCGAACCAGCCGATCATTGCCGCGCCGATGCCCGAGGTGATGTGGTCATAGCCCGGTGCGATATCCGTCGTTAGCGGTCCGAGCGTATAGAAGGGCGCCTCGCCGCAGACAGCGAGCTGCTTGTCCATGTTTGCTTTGATCTTATGCATCGGGACATGGCCCGGGCCTTCGATCATCACCTGACAATCCTTTGCCCAGGCGATCTTCGTCAGCTCGCCCAGCGTTTCCAGCTCGGCGAATTGCGCCGCGTCGTTGGCATCGGCGATCGAACCGGGGCGCAGGCCGTCGCCGAGCGAGAAGGAGACGTCATAGGCGCGGCAGATGTCGCAGATTTCGGCGAAATGTTCGTAGAGAAAGCTCTCGCGATGATGATGGAGACACCACTTGGCCATGATCGAGCCGCCGCGCGAGACGATGCCGGTGACGCGATTGACGGTCAGCGGAATGTAATGCAGGCGCACGCCGGCATGGATCGTAAAGTAATCGACGCCCTGTTCGGCCTGTTCGATCAGCGTATCGCGATAGATCTCCCAGGTGAGGTCCTCGGCGATGCCGCCAACCTTTTCCAACGCCTGATAGAGCGGTACCGTGCCGATCGGGAGCGGCGAATTGCGGATAATCCACTCGCGGATATTGTGGATGTTGCGCCCGGTCGATAGATCCATCACGGTATCCGCACCCCATCGGGCAGCCCAGACCATCTTTTCGACTTCCTCCGCCATCGAGGAGGTGACGGCCGAATTGCCGATATTGGCGTTGATCTTCACCAGGAAATTCCGGCCGATGATCATCGGCTCGCTTTCGGGGTGGTTGATGTTGGCCGGGATGATCGCCCGGCCGGCGGCGACTTCCTGGCGGACGAATTCCGCCGTCACGTGGTCGGGAATATGGGCGCCGAAGCTTTCGCCATCGCGAATCATGGCCTCGGCGCTGGCCTTGCGACCGAGATTCTCGCGGATGGCGATGAATTCCATTTCCGGCGTGATGATGCCGGCTCGCGCATAGGCAAGCTGGGTGACGGCCTTGCCGTCCTTGGCCCGCAAAGCTTGGCGCTGCCCGGGAAATTCCGGTGTCAACCTGTCGGCGCTGACGAAGCCGTTGTCTTCAGGGCGGATATGGCGGCCCTCGTAGGCCTCGACATCACCTCGAGCGAGCACCCAGTCTCGGCGCAGCTGAGGCAGGCCCTGTTCGATGCGGATGTCTTCGCCTGCGATCGTGTAAGGGCCGGACGAATCGTAGACGATGACAGGCGGTTCGCCCGCTGTCGGATGGACGCTGATTTCGCGCATCGGCACACGGATATCGCTGTGGATGTCGCCGGGGATGTAGATCTTCCGCGATGCCGGCAAGGGGCCGGTGGTAACGGTCGGGGTGATGTTTTTTGCGGCAATGGTCATGGTTTGAGGCTCCAAGTTGCAGTTGGAGACCCAGTCATCAGCCGGAATGATGGAAAGACGCCGGCCGTGGAATCCACGCGGGAATCCGAAGCCTTCGAGCGCTTGCACCGTCCCTACGCCAGTATGAACTGGATCAGGTTCAACGGGTCACTGCGCCACAATCGACAAAGTCGTATTGTCCAGCAGTATCTCAGCCCCTTGCCGGGACCCCCCTGGTGAATGTCGAAAGGCTAAGCCTTCTCTTCGGCTGCTGTCAACCCTGCAAGGATGGTCCCGTTTGTCTCCGCCCGAAAAGACAGCGTCTCGGCAATAAAGCTGTTGAAGTCGTTTGAGAGGGGAAACGCCGCCGGAAGCGTTGTTTGATCGAGGCTGTATGCGATCGTTTGGCCGATATGCGAATTGCCCATGGTCGCAACTCTCCAATGTCCGTCCAAATAGTTCCACCACAGATGGTGGATTGTCGCGCCTCGTTACTAGCTTCGATCGCCATCCGGGCTTACCGAGATTTATCGAGCAATCGCTTTTCGCGCTGCGGCAACGTATTCGGCGCGTTTTTTCCATCTGCCGGAGGAGCTGTCGGTGCGGCGCAGGCGTCAGTTGCATTTAGGCAACAGCTTCCAAGACTAATAGCCAGTCGAGTTTCACATAATTGACAAACATACGGACTGTTTGTAACTCAGAAGCAGGACACAAGCTGTCTTACGGGCGAGTGATCGTCCGGATCGGTAGAGGCATTTCAACGCCTTTGCCGCGGGGTCAAGTATGGAGGTTAGAGGGGACTCAAGCCAACATTATGTGTGTATCTGCCGGGCTGCCTGTCGCGTTTCGACCGAACCGAATTTGAGGTGGTATTGCAGCTTTGCACTCGCGGTAAGTTAGAAATGCATATTAAAACCAGGAGTTTATAATGAACATCAAGAGCCTTCTTCTCGGCTCCGCTGCTGCGCTGGCAGCAGTATCCGGTGCCCATGCAGCCGACGCTATCGTTGCCGCTGAGCCCGAGCCGCTGGAATACGTTCGCATCTGCGACGCATATGGTGCTGGCTACTTCTTCATCCCGGGCACGGAAACCTGCCTCAAGATCGGCGGCCGCGTCCGTTCTGAAGGTCAGTGGTTCGACGCTTACAACCCGAACAGCAAGAACGGCACGCTCTGGCACACTCGTGCGGAACTCAGTGTCGACACTGCAACGGACACGGAATACGGCCCGCTGAAGACCAACACGGTCATCCGTTGGGATTGGAATGACGGCAACTCCACCGCTACGAAGCTGCTGTTCGCCAACATCAGCCTCGGTGGTTTCCTCGTCGGTAAGGCTGACTCGCAGTACAACTCGTACATCGGTTACGCTGGCGACGTCATCAACGACGACGTGATCTATGACGGCCCGTACGAGCTGAACCAGTTGACGTACAACTACGATGCAGGCAACGGCTTCACGGCTATGGTCTCGCTCGAAGACTCGAACTCCAGCGGCTCGGGCGCCTCTTACGGTTCCAGCTGGTGGACGGACGACAAGTCCAACCATTACGCTCCTGACGTTGTTGCCGGTGCTGGCTTCAAGTCCGGCGCATGGGGCTTCAAGGTCGTCGGCGGTTACGACTCGATCGTCGAAGAAGGCGCTGTCAAGGCTCGTATCGATGCTGACTTCGGCGTATTCTCGGCCTTCTTGATGGGTGGTTACAACACCGATGGCAAGAAGCTGAACAAGTATGCCGGCACGAACCTTGACCGTTCTGCTTGCCCGATTGCCGATGCATCGAAGTGCGGCTGGGGTGACTGGGCTGTTTGGGGTGGCGCTAGCGTTCCGATCAACGAAAAGCTGAAGTGGAACCTGCAGCTCGCCTACACCGACAGCAAGATCTTTGCCGCTACCACGAACCTGAAGTGGAACCCGGTCAAGAACCTGCTCATCGAGCCGGAAGTTTCCTACACCAACTTCGATTCTGTGAACCAGGATCAGTGGGCTGGTATCCTGCGCTTCGAGCGTAGCTTCTAATCAAGAGATTACCCGGCCCGCGCCGGGTAAGAGAAGCCTGGCGTTCCAATCCGTCAGGCTTCTTAACTGATCGGTTGACCTCCGATCAAAGAGAAAGGATCCGGCTTTCCCTCCGGATCCTTTTTATTTTTAAGCGGCAGATGTCTCGATTTCGTGGGTTTGGACCGACGGAAACCAAGTCTTCAAGACCATCTTGATGAACATTTGCCCGCAGGGCACGAGCTGGAAGTTGCCCCGATCCAGTGTCCATTCGGTAATCAGGCCGCCGATGACAGCCGTCAGCGCTGAAGCAGCCGTATCCGGCGTCCACGGGGTGGGGAGCTGCGTCTTCTCGTTCATCAATGTAAATATGCGCTCGAAATTATCGTGCATGTCTTGGCGGAAAGAGCTCGCACGGTTCGTCGTTCCATCGCAAAAAGCCATATCGAGATGCATCATGACCTTCAGCATGCTGCGCTTGCGCGGGTCGTGCTGGACGTCCTCGAAAATGGATGCAATGGCGTCGGCAATAAGATCCAGTGGGTTGGGCGGCAATTCCTTCGACATCCGCTCCGCCAATTCATCGAATGGCTGCTGCGCTTCGTCGCGGATTGCAAACATCAGGCCTTGCTTGTTCTTGAAATGCCAGTGCACCGCCCCCCGCGTCACACCGGCCGCGGCGGCTATCTCCTCCAGGCTGACATTTTCATATCCTTTGTCGAGAAACAGCGCTTTCGCGGACTGCAAAATCTCGCTCCTCGTTTCTGCAGCCTCCTCTTTAGTGCGCCTCATTCAGTTCTCCACATGTGCCCATTTTCATGCGCCTCCCCTCATTCTTATTCTTATTCCATCAACGCCACACCGGTGCTCGCAGTCTTCTTATATTAGTAGCATACGGTGGCGAAGCGAAGCTTAGACATCCTCTAAAAATCGAGAAAGAAAATCGCAATGAGATGTATTCGTCAAGCACTATAAGTTCCGCACAAGTTTCTGTGTGCAAATTGCCTGCGTTGGGAAGTGCAAAATCGAAAATGTGCAGATGCCGATAGCGCCATGACGGCGACGAATAACTTCGGGCGATTCTGAGTTCAGCCGCTTCATGATTGGCTTTATCCGCCAAACCGGGGCACAGAGCGGCTTTGATCTCCGTCCTCGGCAATCTTCCGCTCATATCGATGGTCAAGAGCCGTGGCATCGCATCTGCGCAGGCGTGCCTTGGCGATTCTGTGTTGAGTTCGTGTGCGCGCAGGCCATCGGAGTTCCTCTCAACGCTCGCAACTGGAGGCCCCAATGACGAGCATTACCTCAATTCTGCCCAATCGCTATTTTCAGTACCAGACATCTGGCTCGACATCGTCCGTCAACGACGATTCGGCATCCTTGATTCCGGCGGCCGGCTCTTCGGGCAATTCATCCGGTGCGGGTACCTCTTCGTCATCGGACGATCAGTCTCAGATTTCCGCCGCCCAGCAACTGATCGCACAGTTGATGAACGTTATTCTCAATCTTCAGTCCGGTAGCGGCGGTGGCGACACCGACGGTTCGAATGCCAACTCCGACAGCGATTCCGCCGGCTCGACATCGAGCTCTCAGCCAGTAGCGGCGACGACAGCTCAAAGCAGCAAACAGGCTGATCTGATCAAAGCCATGGACACCAATGGCGATGGCAACATCAGCGAGGCGGAATTCGTCGCCGCGCGTCCGGCAGACGTCAGTGCGGACCAGGCAAGCAAGCTGTTCGAAAGCTTCGACAAGGACAAGACTGGCTCGCTCACCGAAGCGCAGCTGACAAAGGCGATGAAATCCGGCCACCATATGCATCATGGCGGCAAGATGGGCGATAACGAGCTGTCCAAGGCATTTTCCTCGATGGATACCGATGGCGACGGCAATGTTACGGAGGCTGAATTCGTTGCCGCGCGTCCGTCCGATATGGGGGCAGACCAGGCAACCGCACTGTTCGGCAGTCTTGATACGTCGGGCTCGGGATCCTTGACCCAAAGCCAGTTCGAAGCAGCAGTCAAAGCGCAGCGTCAGCAATCCCCGGAACTTGGCAATCTCTATGCTTCCGATACGCAGGATCAGACAACAGCTGACCTGCTGACGCTGTGATCCAAAAGCGCTCTGGCATTCGGATCTTTGCATGGGCCGGCAACCCTGTGGGGGACCTTGTGGTCTTCCCGCCTGGGTGGCCGGCCTTCTTTGGTTCTCCGAAAAAGATACCGGGTTTGCGGAAATAATCCGAAATCGGCGATGCCGCAGCGACGGAATTCGACAGCCGGACCGTTCAACGGTTGAGACCCCATGCTTCATGTCGAAGGAAAGAGACGCTGCGATCGGATTGGTATCCCGTGTCGGGAAAGACGAACAGGCACAGCCCTCTTGTCAATGACAGGGAAGAGGCGTGCAATGCGCGGAGCGATCGAATTTTGGACGGTGGCGATTGTCGATGAAAAGGGATCGCGCGCCCGAAAATGGCGACCTGGAAGGGGATCTGGTGGCCCGCATCGCCGCCGGCGACGTGCCGGCGATGCGCATGATGGTGACGCGGCAGCTGCCGCGCATCCTTTCGGTCGCGACCCGTATGCTCGGCGATGCCGTCGAAGCTGAAGATGTGGCGCAGGAAACTTTTCTGCGCGTGTGGAAAAATGCCGGCGGCTGGCGCCAGCGCAACGCCCGCTTCAGCACCTGGGTGCATCGCGTGGCGATCAATCTTTGCTATGACCGGCTGCGCCGGCGCAAGGACGTCCTGGCCGAGTCGCCGCCCGAGATCGAATATGAGGGGCCGGCGCCGGATGCGGGCCTGATGAGTGAGGACGATCCGTCGCGGCGCGTGGAGCTGGCCATGCAGATGATTGCGCCGCGGCAGCGCGAGGCGATTATTCTGGTCTACTATCAGGCGCTGTCGAACGTGGAAGCGGCTTCCATCATGGAGATCAGCGTGGACGCATTGGAGAGCTTGCTGGCGCGGGGAAGGCGTTCGTTGCAGGCGCTTTTGTTGAAGGAACAGGGCGATGGTTGAACATATCGCAGGTCCGATGAGTAGTGAGCGGTTCGCTGAACTGGCCGACGCCTATGGCGGCGACATCAGCCGCTGGCCGCAGGAAGAGCGTGCGGCCGCCCGCGAATATGCCGCCCAAAACAGTGCTTATGATGTGCTGGATCATGCCGCTGATCTGGATGCGTTGCTTGACACCTATACGCTGAAACCGGTCCCCTCGCGTCTTGGCAGTCAGATCGTCGAGCGGCTTTCGCGCCGGTCTCGGATCCGCAACTGGTTCCGGTTCGGCTCTGCCGGCATCGGTCTCGTCGGCGTCGGGCTTGCCGGCGCCTTTGCCGGCAGCGTCGCCATTGCCGTACTGGCGCCGAGCCTGACATCGGAAACCACCGTCGTGTCGGAGGGGACGAGCACCATGTTCGGCGATATCGGATCGGACGTGACCATAACGCAGGAAAGCCAATGACAGACCGCAGTTTCCGAATATTGGTCATATCCTTGCTGGTGTTGAACACTTTCTTGATCGCGGCGCTTGCGGGCGGGGGATTGACGTGGATCCGCAATTCGCGCGCACCCATCGGTGCGATGCCCTTGGGCGCTGAGCAACTGCCATCGGGTCAGAGAAAGGCTCTGCGTGCCGCTCTCAACGAGGCCCGTAAGGAGGAGCATCAAACCATTCTCGATGCGCAGCAGGCCAAGGTCGATGCAGCCTCGATTCTGGGACAGCCGACATTGGATGCGGCGGCGCTCTCGGCTGCTTTGGCGAGGGCGCGCAATGCCGATGTCGGCTTGCGGGCCAAGCTTGAGCAACGAGCCGTGGATTTCGCCGCAACGCTTTCTTACGACGAACGCCGTGCCCTCGCTGAAAGCATGATCCGACGCAGCATGCCGAGGGCTGCCGTCACAAAATGATCACACCCGCCGACCGACGGATCGGAAACGCACCCGCGTTTAAGCTATGTGTTTGATACAGGAGTTGGCAGGAACATGGCTCAGCAATCGAATGATGTTTATGCCGCGCTCGCCCTTTCCCGATTCGGGTTGGGAGCCGACCACAATGGCACCGCGCCGATCACATCCGATCCACGCGGCGCATTGATGGAAGAGATAACCGAGCGCTTCGTTCCCGTTCCGGTCGGGCCGGAACTTCAATCGACAGCCGATCTCCTCGTTTCTCTCTATGCCTTTCAGGAGCAGCGCAAGGAGGCAAGACAGCAGGCGGTCACCGCTGTTGCCGCCACGCCGCAAGATAAGCTGATGCAAGGGCCGCCACGGCCGCAGCAAGCTGCGCCACAGCCGGCGGCTGCCATGGCCGCCCAACCGGGTAATCCGGCAATGGCGCCGCCACTCGGTAAACCTGCCGAAAAGCCTGTACAGCCGGCCATGCCCTATCTTCCGCAGCAGATCCTGCTTGCCGAGGTGGATGCCCGTTTCAACGGCACCATCCGGCAGCCGCTCATCGGTTTTGGCGAGCGGCTTGCCATGTTCTGGGCAAACCACTTTGCTGTCGCAGTGTCGAAGAGCGAAGAGGTCCATATCGTTGCCGGCGCTTTCGAGCGCGAAGCCATCCGGCCGCATGTCTTCGGGCGTTTCGCCGATATGCTGCTTGCCGTCGAAACCCATCCGGCCATGCTCGGCTACCTCGACAATCAGCAGTCGATCGGGCCGAATTCCAGGGCCAACGCCAACAAGAAACGCGGTCTCAACGAGAATCTTGCTCGCGAAACGATGGAGCTTCACACGCTTGGCGTCAATGGCGGCTACACGCAGGCTGACGTGACGACGCTTGCCAAGATCATCACCGGTTGGACGGTGGCGCGGGCTGAAGGAAAGCTCGGCGCTCCCGGCACTTTCGTCTTCAATGCGGGCGCGCATGAACCCGGCGATCAGACGCTGCTTGGCCTGACTTACGCCGACAATGGCGTCGGGCAGGGGCGCGAAGCGCTGCGGGATCTTGCTCGCCATCCGGCGACCGCCCAACATATCGCCACCAAGCTCGTTCGGCATTTCGTCGCCGACACCCCACCGCCGGCACTTGTGCAGACGGTTGCTGCCACCTTCAGCAAGACGGATGGCGATCTGTCGGCCGTCTATCGCGCGCTCATCGGCTCCGAAGAGGCCTGGAATCCCACTTTGTCCAAGGTTCGCTCACCGCTGGAATTCATGACCGCACTTCTGCGGGCGAGCGGCGAAACACCGAAGCCGAACGTCATTCTCGGCACCTTGAACGCGATGGGGCAGCCATTCTGGGCTCCGGCCGGTCCCAACGGATTTGCTGACACCGCAGATGTTTGGGCTTCCAGCGAGAGCCTCAGCATGCGCATGGATGTCGCCAACATGATCGCCAATGCGGTGCCGCCTCAAATCGATCCGCGCCGTTTCGTGTCCGACAGTCTGGGTCCGCTTCTTTCGAAGGAGACCCTACAGGCCGTGTCGCGTGCGGAGACGCGCAGCCAGGGCCTGGCGATCGCTTATCTCTCTCCCGAATTTCAAAGGCGTTGATCATGACTTGCGAATTGATGACTCCTACTCGCCGCGCAGTCCTCGGTGCATCCGGTGCCTTGTTCGCCTGGGCCTTCATCCCTCGTTTCGCCCATGCCGCCGGCGGCCGTGATCCGCGCTTCATCACCGTCATCCTGCGCGGTGCGCTCGATGGATTGACGGCCGTCCCACCCGTCGGTGACCCTGACTATCAGGCTTTGCGGCAATCGATCGCCATGACGACGAGCGGCCCGCATGCGGCTCTGCCGCTCGACAGCTTCTTTGCGCTGCATCCTTCGATGCCGAATTTCAACCAGCTTTATCGTGCGGGGCAGGCGGCTGTCGTCCATGCCAGCGCGACGCCCTACCGCGATCGATCGCATTTTGACGGTCAGGACGTGCTGGAATCCGGTTACGAAATGCCTGGCCGCGTCGAGTCCGGCTGGCTGAACCGGATGCTTGAGGGATTGCCAAAGGGAGACAAGGTTTCGCCCGGCGCCTCAGCGATCCGTGGATTGTCCATCGGCGCGAATGCGCCGCTGGTTATTCGCGGCAAGGCGCCGGTTCTCGGCTGGTCGCCGTCCAATCTTCAGCCCGTCAGCGTCGATCTGCCACCGCGGCTGATGGACCTCTACAACCACACCGACCCGCTTTTCGCGAAAATCCTGGCCGAGGGCATTTCCACCGGCAAGATCGCCGCCGGCCTCGACGTCAAGGCAAGGGGCGGTCCGGGCGATCCCACAGGCATGGAGCAGATGGCCAGAGGTGCCGCGCGCCTGTTGGCACAGGATGATGGTCCCCGCGTCGCGGCCCTTGCCTTCGAAGGCTGGGACACCCATGCCGGCGAAGTCGATCGGCTGAACAAATTGCTTGTCGGTCTCGACAATTCACTGGCGGCCTTCCAGCAGGAGCTTGGTCCCGCCTGGAAAGATACGGCGATTGTCGTTGCGACCGAATTCGGCCGTACCGCGCAGGTCAACGGCACAGAGGGCACTGACCATGGCACCGGGACCACCGTTTTCCTTGCGGGCGGTGCGATCAAGGGCGGCCGGGTGATCGCAGATTGGCCAGGTCTCAAGCCGGCGCAATTGCGCGATGGCCGAGATCTTGCCGCTACGACCGACCTGCGCGCGGTCATCAAGGGAATTGCCGTCGATCTGCTTGGCGCGTCGCCGGTGGTGCTGGCGCGCGACGTCTTCCCCGGTTCCGACCACGTCATGCCGATGAAGGGACTGATCGTGTGATCGATAACCGGATGTCCCGATATCAGGGCCAGTCGGCGTAGCCTGATGACAGGGTGACCGTAGAGGCCTCGCTCTTGCGGGCGAGATCTCGATAGATGGCGGGCGAAAAGCCGGTTTTCTTCTTGAAGAAATGGCTGAAATAAGTGGGATCGCGGAAGCCGAGCCCATCGGAAATCTCCTGGACCGTGCGAGCGGAGCGCTCCAGTCGCAGTTTTGCCTCCTGCACGACCCTTTCATGCAGCAACTGAACTGGTGAACGGCCAAGCTCGCTGCGGCAAATGGAATGCAGCCGATCCGTGGTCACGCCGAGCTCCCCGGCATAATCCGCTATCGACCGATGCTGACGGAAGCCGATCTCGACCAGTTGCCGGTATCTTTGCAGCACCGATGCACCGCCACCGCGTCCGCGCTGCTCGGCAGCCTCTGCGCCCGCAGCCCGCCAGAGCGCCATCAGGATCAAGCGCATATAGGCTGCAATCGCCATCCAGGAGGCGCGGGAGGGGTCGCCAAGCTCGCGCACGAAGCCCGCGACCAGCGGCTGCAGCTCGTTGACGGCGCCGGCATCCGGCTCGGCCATGAACCATGGCCGCTCGCTGAAGATTCTGAGCGCATAGGATTCGGCGCGATCACCGATTGCGTCGACGATGATTTGCGGCGAAGCACCAATGATGAAGCCCGCGGCACCGGCCGCCATATGCAGCTCGCAGCGCGACTGCGACGGCATATAGGCGATGGTCGGTGCCTGCAGGGGTCTGGGCTCTTGTCCCTCCAGCGCCAACGTCGCCGTTCCCGCTTGCAGCACGTAGAGATGATGAAACTGTGCGTATAGGCCCTTCTGGAAACGGATCGTCCGAAGGGTTAATGACGGCTCGCGCCATTCTCCTCGCGCATGCAGATGAATGCCGCTGTCGGAAACCAACGCACTCTCCTTCGTGTGGCATGACGAACCGATGACATGATTGCCAGATATTTGCAATATTAACCCAGAAAGTCACATTCAAAGCTCTCGGTAACCACGTAATCTCCTTTCATGAGCCTTTGGGAGGAGGTCTCCACAGGAACGATCAGGCGTTTGCGGTTCCATCTCGCGACGCCGGCCTGCGTCCCTCTCCCCTCCGGAAAACTGCAGGCGATGCCTGCCCAAGCACGGACGATCGCAATGTTCCTGGCAAAGCTGCTGATCGATAATGAAGCGTCCGATGCTTTGGACGCCGCCACTTTCGAATGCATCGATCCGGCGACCGGCGATGTCGCCACCATCGCGCCGGCGGCTTCGGTGGCGGATGGTGCCCGCGCTACCTCAGCCGCAGCGGCGGCTTTTCCCGCCTGGTCGCAGACCGGACCTGGCGAGCGCCGGATATGTCTCAACAGAGCGGCCGACCTTCTGACGGCACGTCGGGCAGAATTCGTTGCGGCGATGGTCGGCGAAACCGGAGCAACCTCGCTCTGGGCTGCGATCAATTGTGACCTCGCAACCGAAATTTTGCGCGAGGCAGCCGCCATGACGACGCAGGTCGCTGGCGAAATCATACCCTCCAGCGACCAAGGCAGCCTCGCTATGGCCGTGCGTCAGCCAGCCGGGGTTTGCCTTGGGATTGCCCCGTGGAACGCGCCGATCATTCTCGGCGTCCGTGCTATCGCCATGCCGCTTGCCTGCGGCAATACGGTCATCCTGAAGGCATCCGAACTTTGCCCTCGAACTCACTGCCTTATCGGCGAGGTGATGCGCGATGCGGGTTTCCCGCCCGGTGTCGTCAATGTCATCACCAATGCTCCCAAGGATGCAGCGGCGATCGTCGAGACCTTGATCGCCCATCCGGCCGTGCGCCGTATCAATTTTACCGGCTCCACGCGCGTCGGTCGTCTCATCGCCGAAGCCTCGGCACGGCATCTCAAACGATGCCTGCTGGAACTCGGCGGCAAGGCGCCGTTCATCGTGCTTGCCGATGCCGATATCGATGAGGCCGTGCGGGCCGCCGCTTTCGGTGCCTTCATGAACCAGGGCCAGATTTGCATGTCGACCGAACGCATCATCTTGATGGAGGCGATTGCCGATGAGTTCGTCGAAAAGTTCAAGGCGAAGGCTCAGACACTTGTCGCGGGCAATCCGCGCGACGGCAACACGCCGCTCGGAACGATGATCACGGCAGAAGCGGCAAGGCGTGTTCGCGCCCTCGTGGAAGATGCGACGCAGAAAGGGGCGGTGATCGTCTGTGGCGGGCAAGCGCGCGGCACGTTGATCGACGCGACCATCATCGACCAGGTAACGCCCGCCATGCGCATCTATCGCGAGGAAAGCTTCGGGCCGGTCGCCGCGATTATCCGCGTCGAGAGCATCGATGAGGCGATCACCGTCGCCAATGACAATGAATATGGCTTGTCGTCCGCGATATTCAGCCGCGACATCAATCAGGCGCTCATCGTCGCAAAGCGCATCGAGACCGGTATCTGCCACATCAACGAAGCAACGGTAGCAGACGAGCCGCAAATGCCGTTCGGCGGCGTCAAATCAAGCGGCTACGGCCGCTTTGGCGGCAAGGCGGCCATCGACGAGTTCACGGAGCTGCGCTGGATCACGCTTGCATCGGGCAGGCGAGACTATCCGATCTGACGTTGGCGGCCGGAAATGCACAAGGGCATGCGGAGTAAGAGGGCTCCGACAAAAAGGGAGGAAGATCACATGATGGATAAGTTCAACAGGCCGATATTGACGAGTGGGTTGACGCGGCGCGGGTTCATGGCGGCGACGGCAGCCGGCACCACCGCAATGGCACTCGGCAACCGTGCCGCTTTTGCCGCAGACGATACGCTGAAGGTCGGCTTTATCAGCCCGCGCACGGGGCCGCTTGGCGGTTTCGGCGAGACGGATGGCTATGTCCTGGATCTCGCGCGCAAGGCGCTGGCCGGCGGCCTGCAGGCCGGGGGTAAAACATGGAAGGTTGAGATCCTCGACCGCGACACGCAGTCCGATCCCTCACGGGCCGGACAATTGGCAAAGGATCTTATCAACAATCAGGCGGTAGATCTGATGCTGGCCGTTTCGACGCCGGAGACGATCAATCCCGTTGCCGATGCCTGCGAGGCGGCAGGTGTTCCCTGCCTATCGACAGTCATGCCGTGGGAGGCCTGGTATTTCGGTCGTGGCGCCAAGCCCGGCGCACCATCGCCGTTCAAATGGACCTATCATTTCGGCTTTGGCGTCGGAGAATTCCTGAAGACCTATATTTCGCAGTGGAACCTGATCGAGACCAACAAGAAGGTCGGCGTCATGTATCCGAACGACGCGGATGGCAATGCGATCCGCGCCAATCTGGCGCCGGCGCTCGCCAAGGCTGGCTTCACCATCGTCGACCCCGGCGCCTACGAGACTGGAACGACAGACTTTTCCTCGCAGATCGCGCTGTTTCGCCAGGAAGGCGTTGAGATCTTCAACAGCTTCCCGATCCCGCCGGATTTCGCCGCTTTCTGGCGGCAGGCGGCGCAGCAGGGTCTGACCCAGCAGATCAAGATTTGCCAGATCGCAAAGACCGGTCTCTTTCCGTCCGACATCGAGGCGCTCGGCGATCTCGGCATGAACATCGGCAGTGCCGCCTATTGGCACAAGGCCTTTCCCTACAAGTCGACATTGACGGGTGTCTCCGGAACCGAGCTTGCCAATGGCTATGAGGCGGCAAGCGGCAAGCAATGGACTCAGCAGCTCGGTGCGAGCCTTTCGCTTCTCGACGCCGGTTTTGACGCCCTCAAGGCTGCTTCCGATGCCAAGAGCAAGGAGGCCGTCGCCAAGGCAATGAGCACGCTGAAGACGACGACGATCGCCGGAAAGGTGGATTTCACCAGCGGTCCCGTCGCCAACGTGTCTCCAGGGCCGATCATCGGCACGCAATGGGTGAAGGCGCCCGCCGGCTCGAAATTCGCGCTCGACTATGTCGTCACCGAGCATGCGACCGATCCGAACGTGCCCGTCGCGGCCAAGCTCATTGCTTATAATGGGTGAGACTATCGTGCAGGAGCAAGAACGACATAGGCCAGACCGGGATTTCCTGTCGGCCAAGGGAATCCACAAGCGCTTCGGGGCGCTTGTGGTTCTCGAAAACATCGATTTCTCCATGGGGGACGGCGACGCGGTCGGCATTGTCGGTCCGAACGGAGCGGGTAAGACGACCTTGCTAAGCGCGCTGGCGGGCGCCTTTCCGCTGAGTGCGGGGACGATCTCCTTCGATGGAAAGAATGTCACCGCCTTGACGGCGGCTGATCGCTGCCGGTCCGGCCTGGTCAGAACGCATCAGATTCCCAAACCATTCAGTGGCATGACAACCTTCGAAAACGTCTTTGTGGCGGCCTCCCATGGCAAGGCATCCGGGCGTGACGAGACCTATGAGCGGGCGATCGATGCCTTGCGGCTCTGCGGCATGCTCGGCGTCGCCAACCGCCGGGCGGACACGCTTGGCCTGCTCGACCGCAAGAGGCTGGAACTGGCCCGCGCCCTTGCAACGGCCCCCCGGTTGCTGCTGCTCGACGAGATCGGCGGTGGATTGACCGATGGCGAAGCGGCGGAGTTGGTCGAGACCATTCTCGAATTGCGCCGCCGCGGCATCGGTATCGTCTGGATCGAGCATATGGTCCATATCCTGCTGCAGGTCGTCGAACGGCTGATCTGCATGGATGCGGGCAAGATCATTGCCGATGGCGATCCGAAGGCTGTTATGAGCGATGCCGACGTGGTGCGTGCCTACCTTGGAGGAACGCCCGCATGACGATCCTTTCCGTGCGCAATCTTGATGTTCGCCACGGCTTGCTGCAAGCGGTGCGCGGCCTCAGTTTCGACCTCGCCAAGGGTGAGGTGCTGGCCCTCGTCGGAGCCAATGGTGCCGGCAAGACGACTTTGTTGCGCGCCATTGCCGGCGCGCATCTTCCCGCCGGTGGTCAGATCTTGCTCGACGGCTCTGATGTCACGCTCATCCCGTCGCACAAACGCATTGCGAGAGGCATTGCCCTGGTACCGGAAGGGCGACGGCTCTTTTCGCAAATGACGGTCGAGGAAAATCTGCTTCTCGGCAAGAGTTCGGGCCGCAAGGGCGACTGGACGGTCGAGAGGGTCTTCGACGCCTTTCCCAATCTGAAGCCGCGCCGCCATGCCAAGACCGGCCATTTGTCGGGCGGCGAACAGCAGGCGACCGCCATCGGCCGGGCGCTGATGAGCAATCCGGATATCCTGCTGCTCGACGAGGTATCGCTTGGGCTCTCGCCGCTGGTCGTCGATCGCGTTTACCAACAACTGCAGGGTCTTTTGTCATCCGGCACGACGATCATTCTCGTCGAGCAGGATCTGGCGCGGGCGATGGGCGTCGCAAACCGCATCATCTGCATGCTCGAGGGGCATATCGTGCTTGATAGGCCGGCGTCAGGCGTCACGCGCGACGAGGTCACCAGAGCCTATTTCGGCCTGCATCGGGCTACGGCTGAGAGGAGCGCGTCGTGATCAATACCTTGCTTCAAGGTGTCCTGCTTGGTGGCTACTATGCCGTCATCGCCTGCGGATTGTCCTTCATGTTCTCGGTCATGCGCATCATCAATCTCGCGCATGGCAGCCTTGCGGTCGTCGCTGCCTACAGCCTTTGGCTGCTGGCTGCGAAACTCGGCGTTCCGCCTTTCGCCGGCTTGCTGATCGTCCTGCCAGCCATGGCGGTCATGGGTTGGGTGCTGCAGAGATTTGTGCTCGAGCGCAGCGCTCACGGCGGCACGCTTCTGCCGATCCTGACGACGTTCGGCTTGTCGATCGTGATCGACAATCTGCTGTTCGAGCAGTTCGGCGCCGACACGCGCTCGCTGGCGCCGTTTATCGGCAATCTCTCCTACGCTTCTTGGCAACTGCCGGGCCATATCTTCGTCGGTAAGCTGGCCGTGCTGATGATGGTAAGCGCGATCGTCATTCTCGGCGGCCTGCAGCTCTTCCTCAGCCGTTTCGCCCTCGGCCGGTCCATACGTGCGACGGCCGAGGATCCCGATACGGCAGGCCTCGTCGGCATCGACGCTCGCAAGGTCAATGCGGTTGCAACAGCGATTACGATGGTGACCGTCGGTATCGCCGGGGCGTTCCTCGCGATGCGGGCGACCTTCAATCCCTATTCGGGCGGGCCGCAGCTGCTGTTTGCTTTTGAAGCGGCGGTGATCGGCGGCGCGGGCTCTCTCTGGGGAACCCTGCTTGGCGGCATCGTCCTCGGCCTGGCCCAGTCCGTGGGCGCTCAAATCCACCCGCAGGGTTTCCTGATCGGTGGCCACATCGCCTTTCTGCTCGTTCTATTCGTTCGGCTCCGCCAGCTCCCCGTGCCGGGGCTCGGCAGGATCCGCGCTCTTCTTCGGAGCCCGACATGACCACGATTGTTCCCGGAATATCTGTCGAGCGCTGGACCGCCTCATCCCGACGGGCATTGGCTCTGATGATCGTTGTTGTCATCCTGCTGACCGCTTCGCCTGCGGTTCTCGGGGCTGGCGCCATCGACCGGATGACCACGCTGTTCATTTACATCATCCTTGCTGCCATGTGGAATGCGCTGGCGGGCTTCGCCGGCCTGGTTTCCGTCGGCCAGCAGGTCTTCTTCGGTCTCGGCGCCTATTTCACCATTCGTCTGGCAGATGCAGGGCTGGATCCATTTGTCTCGGTGTTTGCCGCCGCTGTTATCACCGGCATTCTGTCCGTGCCCTTGTCATGGCTCATGCTGCGGCTGAAGGGTGGGGAATTTGCGATCGGCATGTGGGTGCTCGCCGAGCTTGCCCATCTGCTCGTCAACCTCGACCGGCTTATTCAAGGGGAAACCGGCACCTCGCTCATCGCATTGAATGGTTACGACAGTGCTGTGCGGCGGGTGGCGATCTATTGGCTGGCGCTTGCAGCCATGATCGCCTTGCTTGGTGCTCTCTTTGCCTTGATGCGCAGCCGGGCAGGTGCGGCAATGCAGGCGATCCGTGACAATGAGGACGCAGCAACCTCGGTTGGCGTCCAAGTAGCTGCGACCAAGCGATTGCTCTTCGTGCTTGCCGCTTTTGGTATCGCCGTTGCCGGCGGATTGTGGCTGGCGACCGCGGTCACCTTCCAGCCGAAGACCTATTTCAGCGTACAATGGACGGCCTACATGATCTTCATGGTGCTCGTCGGCGGCATCGGCAAGTTCGAGGGGGCGATCCTCGGCGCGCTATTGTTCTTCGTGATTGAAACCGTCTTTGGCGGGACGGGGGTCTGGTATCTGGTCGGCCTGGGCGCGGCAGCCTTGCTGTTTTCGCTCTATCTGCCGCAGGGTCTATGGGGCGCGATTGAGCGACGCTTTGATCTGCAATTGTTGCCGGTCGGCTACCGGCTGACCATTTCGGATCTTTTCAAAGACAAGCAATAGCGACAGAGCCAATCGTCGCGTTTCATGAGAAAGGTGAAATCATGCTTTTCGGCAAGACCATCGTCGTCACCGGGGTCGCCTCGGGTATCGGTGCACGCACTGCTGAGCTTGCGGGCCAGTTGGGCGCGGATGTCATCGGGATCGACGTGCGCGAACCATCGCAGGGCATCGCGTCCTTCATCAAGGGCGACATTTCGAGCGCTGCGGGCGTGGCCGATATCGTCAGGCAATTGCCTCACAGCATCGACGCATTGGCCAACGTCGCCGGCCTTTCCGGCAGTACTGGCATCGCGGCAGCGCTTGCGGTCAATTTCTACGGCTTGCGGGCGCTTTCGCAGGCGGTCGCCCTTCATTTGCGGGAGGGGGGCGCGATCGTCAATGTCGCCTCGATCGCAGGCTATGGTTGGCGGGCCAATCTGGAGCGGGCAAAGACGCTGACGGCGATCGAGGGCTTTCCCGACGTCGCTGCTGTCGCTGCGGAGCACGGCTTGAAGAACGAAGAGGGTTATCCGCTGTCGAAGGAATTGCTGCTGCTTTGGACCATGCAGGCGGCCCATCAGCCGCTGTTCAGGGGTCGCGGCATTCGCGTCAACGCCATTAGCCCCGGCCCGGTGGAGACGCCGATCCTCAAACAATTCCGCGCCGTGCTCGGTGACGAGCGCGTCGATAGCGACATCACGCGCGTCGGGCGGGCCGGAACGTCAGCCGACATCGCGCCTGCGATCCTGTTCCTCTGCTCGGATGGCGCGCGCTGGGTAAGCGGGGCCAATCTTCCCGTCGATGGCGGGCTCGAAGCCTCCATCAATGCCGATGTCCTCGGTTTCTAAAGCGCGTCGCAAACCCTAGGGTTCGCTTCTTGCGCTTTAGGTCTTTGAATTCACGCATGTCGTTGTCGCAAAACCGCTAGGCACTTCTGCGCGACATGCATTGGAAAACATCCTCATCAGGAGACAAGAGATGAATATTTCCCTTCTCATCAACGGCGTCGACAGGCCGGCGGCCAGCGGGCGCACTTATGATCGCCTCGACCCCTTTACCGAGAAGCTCGCAAGCCGCGCACCGGCCGCTGGTCTTGAAGATGTAGCCGCCGCGATCGAGGCGGCTTCCAACGCCTTTTCCGCCTGGTCGAGCACCGGTCCCGGGCAACGTCGCACGATCTTGGCGAAGGCGGCCGATATCATGGATGCGAAGGTCGGTGAATTCACGCGCCTGATGATGGAAGAGACGGGCGCGACGGCGCCCTGGGCCGGCTTCAACGTCATGCTGGCGGCCAATATCCTGCGCGAGGCCGCGGCGATGACCACCCAGATCGGCGGCGAGATCATTCCGTCAGACAAACCCGGCACGCTTGCCATGGGTGTGCGTCAGGCGGCCGGTGTCTGCCTTGCCATCGCACCCTGGAATGCACCTGTTATTCTCGCCACACGCGCCATCGCCATGCCGATCGCCTGCGGCAACACCGTCATCCTGAAAGCCTCCGAGCAGTGCCCCGGCACGCAACGGCTGATCGCGACCGCATTGACGGAGGCCGGCCTTCCTGCCGGGGTTATCAACGTCATCACCAACGCACCCGAAGATGCGCCTCGGATCGTCGAAGCGCTGATCGCGCATCCAGCAGTTCGTCGCGTCAACTTCACCGGCTCCACCAAGGTCGGCAAGATTATCGCGGAGCTTAGCGGCAAGCATCTGAAGCCCGCACTGCTGGAACTTGGCGGCAAGGCGCCGCTCGTTGTGCTTGACGACGCGGATATCGATGGAGCCGTGAATGCCGCGATCTTCGGTGCCTTCATGCATCAGGGCCAGATCTGCATGTCGACGGAGCGCATCATCGTGCATCAGGCTGTTGCCGATGCCTTCGTTGCCAAGCTTGCCGAGCGCGCCGCAGCACTGCCGGCCGGCGATCCGCGCGGTCATGTGGTCCTCGGCTCGCTGATCAGCCTCGATGCCGCCAAGAAGATGGAAGAGCTGATTGCCGATGCGCAGGCAAAGGGAGCGAAGCTGGTTGCAGGCGGCAAGCGCACCGGCACCGTCGTCGAGGCGACGCTGCTCGATTTCGTGACGCCCGATATGCGGGTCTATGCTGAGGAATCCTTCGGTCCGGTGAAGCCGATCATCCGCGTTGCGGATGAGGACGAAGCAGTGCGTGTCGCCAACGATACCGAATATGGCCTCTCGTCGGCCGTCTTCAGTCGCGACTTGCAGCGCGCGCTGGCTGTGGCGGCGCGTATCCAGTCCGGCATCTGCCACATCAACGGCCCGACCCTGAACGACGAGGCACAAATGCCGTTTGGCGGCGTCAAGGGCAGCGGCTATGGCCGCTTCGGTGGGAAGGCAGCGATTGCTGAATTCACCGATCTCAGATGGATCACCATCGAAGATCCGGCACAGCATTATCCCTTCTGATCAAACGGCATGGCGGCGGCCAAAACGTGTTGGCCGCCGCAATGCGCATTCACCGAGTGCTCCTGAGCTGCGTCCGTCAGGCAGGACGAGTCGCATTGGCGACGACGACCGGGATCAACAGGTCGCCCCAGTTGCCGTCCCCGCCATGGTGGCGGGAAGAGCGGACGAGTTCGACGGAGACGCCTGCCTCGACCGCATTCATGACCGCCTGGTTGAGGCGGTGCAGCTCATTGGCGAGCATGCGGATAACCGCCTGCTGATCGGAATTCATGGTGAGAGATTGCTCGTCGGCTCTCTCGCGAACGCGTGCTATCGATGGCATGTCTTTCTCCTCCTTTGATCTCGATTTCACTCTGCTGCTGGTTTGAATTGGGCATGCTCGGTCGAGCCGTGCATGGCCGTGGTGGATGACTGGCCGCCGGTGATTGCCAGCGATACCGCGTCGAAATAGCCAGTACCGACTTCGCGCTGGTGCTTGGTGGCGGTATAACCATTGACCTCGGCTGCGAATTCCGCCTGCTGCAGCTCGGAATAGGCAGCCATTTGGCGGGCCTTGTAGCCGCGGGCAAGCTCGAACATGCCGAAGTTCAGCTGATGGAAGCCGGCAAGCGTGATGAACTGGAACTTGTAGCCCATCGCCCCCAGCTCGCGCTGAAACTTGGCGATCGTCGCATCGTCCAGGTTCTTCTTCCAATTGAACGACGGTGAGCAATTATAGGCAAGCAGCTTGCCCGGATGTACCCGATGCACACCTTCCGCAAACTTCCGCGCCTGCTCGAGATCCGGCTTCGACGTCTCGCACCAGATGAGATCGCAATTCGGTGCGTAGGCGACGGCGCGGGCGATGCAGGGCTCGATGCCATTTTTGACCTGGTAGAAGCCCTCGACCGTACGTCCCGCATCGTAATCGACGAAAGGCTGGTCGCGTTCGTCGATGTCGGAGGTCAGGAGCTTGGCCGCTTCCGCGTCGGTCCGCGCAACGACCAATGTCGGTACGCCCATGACGTCGGCCGCCAGACGGGCCGCATTGAGATTGCGGATATGGGCGGCAGTCGGGATCAGAACCTTGCCGCCAAGATGGCCGCACTTCTTCTCCGATGCCAGCTGGTCCTCGAAATGCACGCCGGCAGCGCCTGCCTCGATATAGGCCTTCATGATCTCAAAGGCATTGAGCGGGCCGCCGAAACCGGCTTCGGCATCGGCAACGATCGGTGCGAACCAGGTGTCGACCGACAGGCCCTTTCCTTCGGCAGTCTCGATCTGGTCTGCACGCTGCAGTGTCCGGTTGATGCGCTTCGCCAGCTCCGGGCCGGCATTGGCCGGGTAGAGGGACTGGTCGGGATACATGGCCGAGGCGGTGTTTGCATCCGCAGCGACCTGCCAACCGGACAGATAGATCGCCTTCAATCCGGCGCGAACCATCTGCATGGCCTGGTTGCCGGAAAGCGCTCCGAGCGCGTTGACGAAATCTTCTTCGTGGATGAGCTGCCACAGGCGGTTTGCACCCATCTCAGCAAGGGAGTGGCGAATGGCGACCGACCCGCGCAGCCGCTTCACATCCTCGGCCGTGTAAGGCCGTTCGATGCCATCGAAACGGCCTGTCGGTGCGCTTGGAACCAGTTTGTAAAAATCTGTCATGCCAGTCTCCCAATGCTGTTCTGCTGATCGTTGTGTCGATGTGCGATGCATGACGATATTTACAAAACATCTCGCGAAAGGCTAGGGAAACAAAGAAAACCCAATAGATAAAGGGGTTATGATGTGCTACATTTGACAAGAGTGGCCTGTAAATTTGTAAATATTGTAAATCCGATCGCTAGCACAGCTTTGTAAAAGGAATGACAAATGGCGGAGCGCAAGATCTTTGCCGGACCTCGGGTTCGCCGTATCCGGACCGGTCTTGGCCTCACGCAGACGACGATGGCGCAGGCACTGGACATATCTCCGTCCTATCTCAATCTCATTGAGCGCAATCAGCGGCCCCTGACCGTGCAGCTGCTGCTGAAATTGGCGGCCGTGTACAAGGTCGATCTCGATGAATTGCAGGGCGAGCAGGGCGGCAATGCCGGGCAGTTGCGCGAAATCTTCGCCGATCCGCTGCTGGTCGGCGAAGTCCCGGGCGATCAAGAGCTGATCGAACTTGCGGAAGCTGCGCCCAACGCGGCGAATGGCATGATCCGCCTCTATCGCGCCTATCGGGAACAGGCTGCGAGATTGTCGGATCTTGCCGAGATCCTGTCCCGCGAGGGCAGGATCGCCGAGGTTGCCGGGCCGCGTCTGCCGCTGGATGAGGTGCATGATCGACTGCAAGGCAGGCCCAATTTCTTTGCACGGATCGACGATGCCGCCGAGGCTTTCCACGCGCGCCTTGCGCCCGGAGACGATATCGCCGGCGCCCTGAAAGCATGGTTGAAAAGCGAGCATGGCATTGCCGTGCGCCCGCTGCCGGTGCATGCCATGCCCGGCTTGCGCCGTCGCTATGACCGGCACTCCATGCGCTTGTTCCTTTCGGAGCGCTTGTCGCCCTTCGACCAGCTTCGTGAGATCGCAACAGAAGTTTCGCTGCTTGTCATGCGCGACGAACTTGCCGCCGAGGTGGATGCCCTTGCTTTTTCAACACCGGAAGCCAAGCGGATCGCCCGCTTCGAACTGGCGCGCTACGCGTCGCATGCCTTGCTGATGCCCTATGGCGCCTATCTTTCGGCGGCGCAGCGTTTGCATTACGACATTGAGGGGCTTGGCGCGCGCTTTGGTGTTTCCTACGAACAGGCGGCCACGCGGTTGACGACGTTGCAACGTCCGGGGGCCGCAGGCATCGCCTTCTTTCTGATGGAAGTCGACAGCGCCGGTCATCGCCTGCGAAAGGCAGGAGCACAGGGCTTTCCGCAGGCTCGCTTCGGCGGCAGCTGTCCCAAGCTCAACGTTCACACGGCCTTTGCTCAGCCGGGGCAGATACTGACCGAAGCCACGGAAATGCCTGATGGTCTGGGCTTTCTGACAATATCGCGAACGATCGAAGGTCCTCGGGCCGATTTTGGCGAAAGGATTCGCCGCACCGCGCTTCTCGTCGGCTGCGACCTCACGCACCGCGAGGAGGTGGTTTACGGCAAGGCGCTGAGTTTGATGTCGGTTGCGATCGGTCCTGCCTGTCGTCTGTGCGAACGTCAGGGCTGTCTCGCAAGGGCAGAACCGCCCGTCACGCGGCCACTTGGCCTCGACGAAATGGCGGCAGGTCTGAGCGTGTTTGATTTTCAGTGAGGGCGAAAGCAAATCGCGCAAAAGTGTGTGGCGATTTGTCTGCAGGATTGCATGAAAGTAAAGAACCTCAAGCCGAGACACGCGGCCTCGGCTTGAGGCGGCCGGTTGATCCCAACCGGCTAAGCGTAAAGCCCGAACTGCGCGTTGTGCAGCCGGGCGTAAGCGCCATGGCGCGCAATCAGCTCGTCATGCGAGCCCTGCTCGATAATGCCCTTGTCACCCATAACGATAATGCGATCGGCGTTGCGGATCGTCGAAAGCCGATGTGCGACGACAAGCGTGGTGCGTCCTTTCGCGAGTTCCAGCAATGCCTGCTGAATCGCGTATTCGGTTGCGGTATCGAGCGCCGAGGTGGCCTCATCGAGAATAAGGATCGGCGGATCCTTGAGGAAGATGCGAGCGATTGCCAGGCGCTGTTTCTGGCCGCCGGAAAGCTTGACGCCACGTTCGCCGGTCGGCGTATCGAGGCCAGCCGGCAGGGAGCGGACAAAGTCGTCGAGCGAAGCGCGCTGCAACGCCTTCATGATGTCTTCATCAGTCGCGCCGAGCTTTCCATAGGCGATATTCTCGCGAATGGTCGAGCCGAACAGAAAGACATCCTGCTGCACGATGCCGATCTGATTGCGCAGCGATGTCTGCGTCATGTCTCTGATATCGATGCCATCGATGCTGATGCTGCCAGATGTCACGTCATAGAAGCGCGGCAACAGTGAGCAGATGGTGGTCTTGCCGGTGCCGGAGGCGCCAACAAAGGCGACGGTTTCACCGGGTGCAATCGTCAAAGAGAGATCTGTAAAGATAGGTCTCTGGTCGGAGTAGCCAAACGAGACATGCTTGTAAGCAATGTCGCCCTTCAGGTGATCGAGCGCGATGGCGTTCGGCCTGTCGGCAAGATCCGGTTCCGTGTCGATCAACGACAGGAAGCGTTTGAAGCCCGCAATGCCCTTGGGATAGGTCTCGATGACCGAGGTGATCTTGTCGATCGGCCGGAAGAACACATTGATGAGCAGCAGGAAGCTGACGAAGCCGCCATAGCTCAGTTCTCCCGATATGACGAACCAGGTTCCCGCCATCATGACGATGAGCTGTACCAGGCGCGTGCTGAAGTAGCTGAGAGCAATGCCTGCCGTCATATAGGCGTAGCCGTCGAGTTTGGTCGCCTTGTAATCTTCGTTGTCGCTGGCAAACAGCTGGCTCTCATACCTCTCATTGGCGAAAGCCTTGACCACGCGAATGCCGCCGACGGTCTCCTGCATGCGGGTGTTGAAGTTGCCGACCTTGCCGAAAAGGCTGCGTGAATTGAGCGTCATCTTCGAGCCGTAACGGCTGACCAACCAGGTCATGAAGGGTACAATGGTGGTGGTCAGCAGCGCGAGCTTCCAATGGACGCTGAACATCAGCAGGAAGGCGCCGATGAAGGTCATGATCGCGATGAACAGGTCTTCCGGGCCGTGGTGAGCGATCTCGCCCACGTCCTCGAGATCCTTGGTGACGTGCGTGATCAGATGCCCGGTCCGGTTGTTGTCGAAATAGCGGAAGGACAGTTTCTGGATATGGTCGAAGGCCTGACGGCGCATGTCGGATTCGATCGAAATGCCGAGTGCGTGGCCCCAATAGTTGACGATGGCCGAGAGGCCTGTGTTGAGCGCATAGACGACGAGCAGCAGCGCGGCTGTTCCGAAGATCAAGCCCCAATCCTGGCCCGGCAAAAGTTTATCGATGAAGAGCTTGATCGCAAGCGGAAAGCCGAGTTCCAGCAGGCCCGCGAGCACGGCGCAGCCGAAATCGAGGAAAAACAGCCGCTTATAGCGCGCATAATAGGAAAAGAAACGGCGAAGCATGAATGCCCTCCATGGGCACCAAGAGGATAGAAATGGACGAGAGTGAGCCGAGGGATAGCCCGAATTCGGTGCTGCCAGTCAGCGTCAGTGGGTGCCGAAATTTCTCATCTGGCGATCCTCCTGCTTGAGTCGCGGGAATTGATATAATCCACGCGTGCATAGCTGTCATCCCCCTATACGATGGATGACCTATGCTTGGACCGAGAGTTGAATGCGGCCGCCTATAGCTGACCTGGCGTTTCAGTCATCTCCATCCGGGCCATGACCTCGGCCCGAGTGGGAGCGCCCGATCGCCCTCCGAACACTTCGCATTTCATGGCCGCGGCAATCGATGACAGCTCGATTGCATCCGTTGGCGTTTTCCCTTCCGCGACGGCAAGGGCAAAGGCGCCATGAAAGATATCGCCGGCGGCCAATGTGTCCATGGCCTTGATGCGAATTGTCGGACTGTGTCTGACAAGATCGCTTTGATCGTCAAACCAGAAGCTGCCGGCGGCGCCGGCTGTCACGCAAATAAAAGCATGGCTGAATTTTTGCTTCAGGAGGCGTGCCAATTCGGCGAAGTCGGTAACGCCAGCGAGCCGCTGAGCGGCAGGTTCGGAAAAGACGATATGGGTCGCTTCCGGCGCCAACTGTTCGATCACGCCGTCCGGCGCCACATCGCCATCGAGGATGGCCGGTTTGCCAAGGCGGCGTGCCGCTCGTAAAACCTCAAGCGCCAGGGATGGCCAGCGCACGTCAACGAGTACCGCGTCGAAACCGGCAATCTCGTCATGCGTGAAATCTTTGATGCTGTGATGCAGTTTGGGATCGTAGAAGGGCACGATCAGTCTTTCGCCGTTGTCGTCGACGAGGATGGTCGATACGGCTGAGCGTGCGCCTTCGACACGCTGGATGCCCTCCGTGACGATGCCCGCGTCAGTCAGATCACGGATGATCCGCTCGCCGGTTTCGTCGCTGCCGACTGCACCCCACAGGCTTGCTCGCCCTCCGAGCCGAGCAACGGCATAGGCCGCGCTCGAGGCCATGCCCTCAGCGATTTGCAGCATCTCATAGGGTAAAACCTTACCCTCGCCGGAGGGTAGCGTCCGAACCCGAAACAGCGTGTCGAGGACGGCAGCACCGACGCAAAGGATATGCTTTGGGGCACCCGCCGGCGGATCATAAATGGAAGAAGGGGTCAAAGCCGCTTTCCGTATGTCTTCATGAATGGGATCCTCCGAAACGAGAGAGCTGCCTCATTTGACGGCGCCGGCGGTCAGCCCGGCGATGATCTGGCGCTGCGCGAACATTGTCAGCACGAGCACCGGCAGCGTCACGATCAGGGCGGCCGCCGCAAGCGGCCCCCAGCTGACCTGCTCGAAGGAGAGCATATTGTAGACGGCGACGGGCAGCGTACGGGTTTCGCGGCTCGCAAGCACGATGCCAAAGACGAAATTGTTCCACGAGAAAATCACCGAAAGGATGAAGGCGACGACGATGCCAGGCCGGGCGATCGGCAGGGCGACCAGACGAAAGACTTGCCATGGCGTCGCACCATCGATGCTTGCGGCCTCCTCCAGCTCCATCGGGGTCGTCTCGAAATAGCCGATCATGATCCAGACGACGATGGGGACTGTGACGACAAGATGGATGATGATCTGTGGCCAGAGCGTTCCCAAAAGATTGAGCCATTGGAACAGCAGGAACAGCGGAATGAGGAAGGACAAGCCCGGCGTCATGCGGGCGACCATGATGACGATCGCCGACTTTTCAGCCTTCAGCCGCGCAATGCCGTAGCCGGCCGGCACGCCGATGATAAGTGCAAGCAGCGTCGCTGCCCCAGTCACAAGGATAGAGTTCCAGAAATACAGGAAGAAGTTGTTTTCCTGGAAGACGTTGACGTAGTTCGTCCAGGCGATGCGATCTGGAATGAGGATCGGTGGGTAGGCGCCGTTGTCGATCTCGTATTTCAGCGAGAGCGAGATCATCCAGAGGAAAAACAGCACGACGGGTGAAACGATCACCAGCGCCACGAACAACAGGCCGATGCGGTTAAGCGTCGAACGCTTCATCTTAATGTCCCTCCGCATCTGTCCACTTCGTTCGCTGTCGCATCATCAGAAGGATGAAGGAGAGCGCGACGATGAGGATGAAGAACACCACTGCCATGGCCGAACCATAGCCGATGTCGTAATAGGAAAAGGCGCTATTGTAGAGGTATATATTGATTGTCTCGGATGCCGTTCCCGGGCCGCCCTGCGTCATCGCATAAATGATGTCGAAGCTCTTGATCGCATCGATGCCGCGAATGATGACGGCGATCATCAGGAAGGGCGAAATCATTGGCAGCGTCAGATAGCGAAACTTCTGCCACGCATTGGCGCCGTCGATTTCAGCGCTTTCATAGGGCTCACGTGGCACGGAGGCGAGGCCGCCGAGCACGATCAGCATGACAAGCGGCGTCCATTGCCACACCTCGACCAGAACGAGCGACGGGATGACGCTGGACTGATTGTAGATCCATTCCTGCGGTCCGATGCCGACAAGGGACAACAGGTAGTTGAGCACGCCGAGTTGAGGATGGAACATCATCGTCCAGACCAGCGCCACCGCAACCGGCGTCGCCATCATCGGCATGACGAAGACGCCGCGCAGGAAGCCGCGCAGCGGAAAATTTGCATCGAAGATCAACGCTGCGAGCGTCCCGAAGATCAATGGACCGACCACGGACAGCACGGTGTAGAGAACCGTGTGCCATAGAGATTCCCAGAACCGCCCGTCGGTCGCCAGCCGGACATAGTTATCCAAACCGACAAAGCTCTGCGACTGGCCGAGCGTCCACTTGTTTACGCTCATCCAGAGGGTGAAAACCCAAGGGAAGACGATCACGGCGGCAATCACGATCAGCGCCGGCACGACGAAGGGCCAGTAATTCGGAGCAAGCCTTTGCGGCTTGCTCCTCTTCTCAACCGTCGCTCCGGTATCTTCGATGCTCACGGAGGCCATTATCCCTCGCTTCGGGCCAGCACCGGCTCGAATTGCGCCGTTGCCGTCTTGAGTTCGCTTGCCGGATCGGCACCGCCGATCATGTTGGTGAGCGCGACGCCGTAGATGTCACGGAACTCGGTAACCGGAATGATGACAGGCAGCGCGAGCTGTGAAACCTTGGCGGAACCCGCCACGGCATCCAGCCATGCGGCCGGCATCTTCACGCCTTCGCGCACCTTCTGATCTTCCAGGATGGACTGGCGGAAGGGAACGCCGGCGCCGGCCTGCAGCAGGCGCGCGCCCATGTCGTGCGAAATCGCCCATTGGCAGAAGAGATAGGCCGCTTCCTTCTTCTGGCTCGCCGCCGTGACGCCGATGCCGTCGCCAGTGGTGGCCGCCGCCTGGGCATTCGGCCCTTTCGGCATGATGCCGTAGCCGACCTGACCGACGACGCGGGACTTTTCCGGGTTTTCGATCGGCGGTGCGAAACCGACGCCGTCAAGCCACATGCCGATCTTGCCCTGCAGGAAGGCGGATTGTGCTTCGGCCCAATTGAAGCCGGAAACTCCGGGAGGCGCTGATTTCGTCATCAAGCGCTGATAGAATTTCGCTGCGTCTACGGCGCCCTGGGTCTCGGTCTGCAGCTTCCCATCTGCAGAAAGCGGCGTTGCGCCGTGGCCAAGCATGAAGGTGGTCCAGACAGGGGTATTGGCGTTTTTCAGACCGCGGGCGACGAAGCCATAGGTATTCGTCGACTTGTCGGTCAGCGCCTCCGCCGCCTTGGCCATGTCTTCGAAGGTCTCGGGATAGGTAAGTCCCTTCTTCTCGAAGAGCGCCTTGTTCCAGTAGACGATCCAGTAGTCGACCGAGAACGGCAGCGAGCGCATCACGCCCGCAGTGTCTTTGGCGAACTTCAGGCCGGCCTCGGCGAAGTCGCTCTCCGTCAGCGACGGATCGGTGAGCGACGGATCCTTCATGAAGCCGCTGATATCAGCGAGCCAACCACCTTTTTCAAACTGGCGCTTCTGGACGTGATAGCTCAGATGCACGACGTCGAAGCTTGGCTTTCCCGAGGAAAGTTCGATCGTGGTCTTCTGGCGCTGCTGTTGCTCCGGCGTCGCTTCGGCGTTGACCTTGATGCCGGTCAGCGCTTCGAACTCACTTAGGTATTTGAGGATCGTTTCGCTACGCGGGCTCTTGATCAGATTGACTTCAAGCGTCGTGCCGGAAAAACGCTTCCAGTCCACGGCTGCCGAGGCGGTGCGAACACCCAGAAGGCTTGCAGCTCCAAGTGCGGCGGTGCCGGCCATGAAGCCGCGACGTGTCGGATTGAAAAATGACGATGACATTCCGTTCCTCCTCTTGTGGCCGAGAATCTCCTCATTCGCGGCCTTGTTATTCAAACCAGTTCAAATCTTCAATGCGCGGTCCCGCGCCCCGCCGATGTGTGACACCAGAGCCGTCACAGCCTCATCGGCCGAGCGTCGTTCTATCGCTTCAAGCACTTTCAAGTGTTCTTCCATGACCGGTCCGACATGGCCGTTGATGCGGAATCTGTCCTGGCTGATCAGCCGCATCTTGATGGAATTGACGCGATAGGCATTCGAGATGATCGTATTTCCAAGCGCGTCGATGAAGGCGTCGTGCATGCCCCAGTCCACCGACTGCGCATGCAGCTCGAGTTCCGGAGAGTTGTCGCCGGAGCGGATGGCATCGGCAATATCGCGATGATCCTTCAAGAGCTTGGCGATCGTATCGTCCGACGCCGAATAGGTGAACAGTGCCACCGCCTCTTTCTCGAGGAAGAGACGAAGCTGGAACGCTTCGCGGATCAGATCCAGATCGATATGGGCGATCTGCAACCCGCGCTGCGGAACCGTCTTGATCAGCCCTTCCGCTTCCAGACGGGGGATCAGCTCGCGGATCGCTCCGAGCGTCAGCCCCGTCAGCTCGACGAGGCGGCGCTGGGAGATGAATTGGCCGGGGCGGACGTCGCGCGCCAGAAGATGGCGCGTGAAGCTCTCATAGGCCTTCTCTCTCAACGTCGGCTGTTCGCCTAGTCCGTCCATCGGCAGCTCCGGGCTGTTCGGTTAGGCCGCCCTGGCGCGAAACAATGCGTCGAAGGCAGCAAAGATCTTGTCGGAATCCTGAGCGTTCATTGGCACGAGTGGCGGCCTAACTGCAAGCCAACTCGCGTCATCTGCAAGGCGGGCAAGGATCGCCTTGATGGACGGGATGATCGGATAGTTCAGCAGCTCTCCAACGAAACGCTCGACCTTGGCGTCATCGGCGCCGTGCTCGGCCATGGCCTGCACTTCGCGGGGCAGCAGGTTCGCCATGCCCGAAATCGCACCTTGCCCGCCGAGGCGGACGCCGCGCGCCAGATGGCGTTCGTCACCGATCAGGATGATGAGGTCACCATGCGTCTTCAGAAGCGTCTCCGTATAGGGCCAGTCGCCGGAGGAATCCTTGACGCCGACCACCACCTCCGGAAATGCCGCACGCAGCCGGCCGACGAGAGAAACGGAGAGTGGCACCATCGTTACCGACGGAATGTTGTAGACGATCACGTCGCGGGCGTGGGTGCCGAGCATGGTGAAAACGGCGGCGAACCATTTGAAAAGCCCGTCGTCGCTGACATTCTTGAAATAGGATGGTGGAGCGAGAAGGATGCCGCGAACACCTTGTGCGAGCGCCTGCGCGGCCTGCGCCGAGGCGTCTTCGGCGGCATCGACGAGAACACCCATGACGATCTGCTTGGGCGCGATGCCGGCCTCCAGCATTGCCGTGAGAACCTGCTGGCGCTCCTGCATTCCGATCGAGGCGCCTTCGCCCGTCGTGCCGAACAGCGTGACGCTGTTGCAGCCATTGGCAAGGCAATGCCTCGCCTGTTCGATCACACCTGAAATGGCAATCTCGCCATCGGCGTCAAAGGGTGTTGCCAAGGCGGCCGACAGGCCAAAACTCTCTCTCATCCGATCCTCCCGATCTTATGAGATCAGTGCGTATCATACTGACATGTTAGTTGCATAGCAGTTTTTAAGTCAGTCTTGCATAAGTGACTTGCAGATGCGGAGGTATGGCCTGAAGGGAGCGATCGACGTCACTGAAAACACATGGCTTTGGATGAAACATTGGCACGGCATTGAGAATGCTCTCCCCGCGAAATTTCGCAAGGAGAGCAAGACTGAGCTTCGGATCGATCGCAGGAGACCTGCCGATCAGCCCCCGCCTATTTCTGGATGGGCACGTAGTCGAGCCCGCCGTCGATCTTCTGCGGTCTGCCATCGAGAAAGAGTTCGCCGATGCGAGGTGCCGAGCGGGCAATGATTTTGCCGCGCTTGATGACGGCGAGGCGATTGGGCTTCAGGCGAAGTGCCTCCAGCGTATCGACGGCTTGCAGGACGACGAGATCGGCATTGCAGCCCTTTTCCAGCCCGTATCCGTCAAGGCCCATGGTCCTGGCGGAGTTGACGGTGAGGGCGTCAAAGATCTTCTTTTTGTCCTCGATGCCAGCCATCTGCGCGACATGGATTGCCATGTGCCCGACCTCGAGCATGTCGCCCGAGCCCATCGAATACCAAGGGTCCATCACGCAGTCGTGGCCGAAGGAAACGTTGAGGCCCGCATCCATCAGTTCGCGCACGCGCGTCATGCCGCGCCGCTTGGGGTAGGTGTCATGCCGACCCTGCAGCATGATGTTGATGAGCGGGTTGGGGACGACGTTGATCCTGGCTTCCGCCATCAGCGGGATGAGCTTGGAGACGTAATAATTGTCCATCGAATGCATCGAGGTCAGGTGAGAGCCGGCAACGCGGCCCTGCAGTCCGAAGCGGACCGTCTCCGCTGCCAGAGTTTCGATATGGCGCGACATCGGGTCGTCTGTTTCGTCGCAATGCATGTCGACGGGAAGACCGCGATCGGCGGCGATCCTGCAAAGGGCTTCGACCGAAGCCCGGCCTTCGTCCATGGTGCGTTCGAAGTGGGGAATGCCGCCGACGATGTCGACGCCCATGTCGAGGGCGCGGGCAAGCGAGGCGACGCCATCCCTGGCGCGGTAATAACCATCCTGCGGGAATGCGACAAGCTGCAGGTCGATATAGGGCTTGACCCTGTCCTTGACCTCAAGAAGCGCCTCGGCCGTCACCAGTTTCGGGTCGGAAGTATCGACATGGCTGCGGATGAACAGCAGCCCTTGCGTCACCGCAAGATCGCAATAGCGCAAAGCCCGCTCCACCAACTCTTCTTTCGTAACGATCGGACGCAACTCTCCCCAGAGCGCGATGCCTTCCAGGAGCGTGCCGGAAACGTTCATTCGCGGCAGACCGAGCGATAGCGTCGCGTCCATGTGGAAATGCGGGTCGACAAAGGGCGGGCTCACCAGCCGGTCGGTCGCGTCGATCTTTTCCCTGGTCTCGGCGGTGATCGAGGCTTCGATTGCTGCGATCTTGCCATCCTTGACTGCGATATCGATGCCCTTGCGGCCATCGGGCAGATTGGCATTGCGAATGATCAGATCGAACATGAATGGCTCCTCGGATTATCTCTCGCCACGGCGATAGGGTTGCATCAACGCCTGCGGCACGCGGGCTCGCCTGCTCATGACGGCAAGGGCGACGATGGACAGAATGTAGGGCGTCATCAGGAAGATCTGATAGGGTACACCCTGAACTGCGGTTTGGAGGCGCAATTGGAATGCGTCGAAGAAGGCGAAAAGCAGGGCGCCGAACAGCGCCCGGCCCGGCCGCCAGGACGAAAAGACCACCAGTGCGATGCAGATCCAGCCGCGGCCTTGAACCATGGTCGGAAAGAAACTGTTGAAGGCTGACAAGGTCAGGAAGGCACCGCCCATGCCCATCAAGGCGCTGCCCGCGATGATGCTGCCGTACCGGATTTTCATCGGGTTGAGGCCCTGGGCCTCGGCGGCATGCGGGTTTTCACCCGCCATTCGGATGGCAAGCCCGACCGGCGTGCGAAAAATGAGGTAGGCCATAACGAGCGCCACCAGGATTGCGAGATAGGTGGGTACCGTCTGGGTGAAGAGAGCCGGACCGATGAAGGGCAGGGTCGACAGGCCGGGGATCGCGATCGGCTGGAAAGGGGTAATGGTCGGCGGCGTTCCGGCAACCGGTACGACCAGCCGGAAGATGTAATAGCTGAAGCTGGATGCGAAGAGCGTCACGCCAAGGCCAGAAACATGCTGCGACAGGCCGAGCGTTACCGTCAGCGCCGAATGCAGCAGCCCGAAAATGCCGCCGGCGATCGCTGCAATCAGAAGGCCGGTCCAAAGGTCGGCGCCATGATAGACCGAGAGCCAGCCGATCATCGCGCCGAAGGTCATGATGCCCTCGATGCCGAGATTGAGGACGCCGGCTCGTTCGCAAAGCAGCGCGCCGAGCGTGCCGAAGATCAGCGGTGTGGCGATCCTGAGCACGGCAGCCCAGAGCCCGGCTGAAGCAATGATGTCGACCAGCGTGCTCATCGGCGAATCCTGTACTGCGTGAAGAACAATGCGATCAGCATGGTTAGTAGCGAAAGGGCGACCGTGACGTCGGCGATATAGGTGGGGATGCCGAGGCTGCGGCTCATACCATCCGCGCCGACGAACATGGTTGCGGTGAAGATCGCCGCAAGCACGACACCAAGCGCATTAAGGTTGGCAAGCATGGCAACGACGATGCCGGCATAACCGAAGCCGGGCGACAGATCGGTGGTGACGTAACCTTTTACGCCCATCACTTCGATCGCTCCGGCAAGGCCGGCCAGCCCGCCCGACAGACAGGCGACCTTGACGAGGGTCGAGCCGAGGCGAACGCCGGCAAAGACGGCGCCCGACGGGTTGAGGCCGGCTGCCCGTGATTGCATGCCGAAGACGGTGCGCGACTGGACGAAATAGACGACCGCCGCGATGACGATCGCAATTGCAAAACCGATATGGAGACGCGAGCGGGCAATCAGTTTCGGCAGCATGGCCTGATCGACAAGAGCCTGGGATTGCGGCCAGCCAAATGCCGTCGGGTCCTTCAGCACGCCGTCGATCAGCATGGAGACGAAGAGAACGGCGATGAAATTCAGAATAAGGCTCGTGACGACCTCATCGACAGAAAAACGCAGCCGCAGCCATAGCGGCACGAGGATCAAAACCATGCCGGCAATGGCGCCGATCACCATCAGGAGCGGGATGAGAATGGGACCGGGCACGCCGGCGAGCATTTTCGACCCGAAACCTGCAACAGCAATAGCGCCGAAATAGAATTGCCCCTCGGCGCCGATGTTCCACAGGCGGGCGCGAAAGGCGACGGCGGCGGCAAGCCCTGTCAGGATCAGCGGTGTTGCGCGTGTGAGTGTCTCCGTTGCCGAGAGCCGCGAACCGAAGGCGCCGAGCAAGATCCGCCGATAGGCTTCGAAGACAGGCGCGCCGGCGATGGCGATCAGGATGCCGGCGAGCGCGAGCGCGGCAATGATGGCAAGCAACGGTGCGAGGATCATCATGTAGAGTGGGCGGTGCTCTCGCCGTTCAAATCGCATGGTCAGCCCCACTCTTTTCTTTCCATTCGCCTGCCATCATCAGCCCCAGGAGCCGCGCATCGGCCTCATCGGCATCGATGGGTGGCGAAAGATGTCCGCCGACGATCGCCTGGATGCGATCGGCCAAGGCAATGACTTCATCCAGATCCTCCGAGATCAGAAGAACGGCCGTGCCTTGCCGGCGAGCCTCCAGGATGCGCCCGTGAACGGCAGCGACGGCGCCTTCATCCAGCCCGCGCGCCGGTTGGGCGGCGATGAGGATACGCGGGCGCTCATGGAGATTGCGTCCGAGGATCAGCTTCTGCATGTTGCCGCCCGACAACAGGCGGGTGCGGGTCACGGCATTGCCACCGCGCACGTCGAATGCCTCGATGATCTCCTGCGCGAAGGCCATGCCGGCGCCTTTGTCGACCAGTCCGCGTTTCGAATAGGAGGACAGGCGCTCGAGTACGGCATTTTCCCAGATTGCCATTTCGCCGATGGCGCCGTCGCGATTCCGATCCTCCGGAATGCGCCCGATACCGGCATCGATGACCGCGGCGACATCGAGATCGCCGACCGGCTTATCGAACAGAAGAAGCTCGCCCGAGGTACGGTTTGCTGTGCCGGACAGAATCTGCCCCAAGTTCGCCTGACCGTTTCCGGACACGCCGATGATGCCGAGAACCTCGCCCGCACGGACATGGAAGCTGATCTTTTTCAGGCGTTCGACGCCGCCGCTCTTGAGCGTGATGTTGCAAGCTTCAAGCGCGATGGCGCCAGGCGCGCTTTTCTCCCGGGTCGGGCGCGTGACGCGGTGTCCGACCATCAGTTCGGCAAGCTCGCCCTTGGTGGTTTGAGATGCCTGCCTTTCGGCTGCAACCTTGCCGCCCCGCAGAACGACGATGCGGTCGGCCGTCGCCATAACCTCATCGAGCTTGTGAGAGATGAAGATCAGGGAGAGGCCCTGTGCTGCCACCTGCTTCAGCGTCGAGAAGAGTTTCTCGGCCTCGATCTGGGTGAGAACGGCGGTCGGTTCGTCGAGGATGAGAATGCGTGCATCGTTGTAGAGCGCTTTCAGGATCTCCACGCGCTGCTGCTCGCCGACCGAGAGATCACCGAGGCGCGCATCGGGATCGACCTTCAGGCCGAAGCGCTCGGAGATCGCCAGCAGCTTTTTGCGGGCCGCCGCCGTTTGGGACTTGAGCGACCAGAGCGCCTCCGTACCCGTCATGATGTTTTCGAGGACGGTCAGGTTCGGCGCGAGCGAGAAATGCTGATGCACCATGCCGACACCGGCCCTGATTGCTGCGCGCGGCTTGCCCTGCGGCTGTTCCACGTTGTCGATGAGGATGCGTCCGGCGTCGGGCACATAGTGTCCGAAAAGGATGCTCATCAGTGTCGTCTTGCCTGCGCCGTTTTCTCCGAGCAGGGCGACGATCTCGCCCTTTCCCAATGACAGCGAGATATTGTCATTGGCGATCGTGTTGCCGAAGCGCTTGCTGACACCTTCGATGGTCAGAACAGGAATGCTCATGTCGGAAATCCTGCGATCGGGTAGCGGTGCTGCCAAGGTTGCTCGGCCTCGAGCACAGATGCAAGCTGCAGCAGGAGGTTATCCTCACCCATGGGTGTCATCAGCTGGACCGGCAGCGGCAATCCTTCGGCATCCTCGCCGAAGGGGAGCGTGATCGCCGGAAAGCCGGATATGTTGGCAAGCGAAGCAAGCGGCGCAAAGCATGTCATGCGCTCAAGATGCAGCTCGGTGTCCGAATGATCCGTGGGGAAAGACCCGATCGGCGGCGGTGCCGAGGCGAGCATCGGCATGACGATGACGTCGACCTTGTCGAAGATCTCCCACAGACTGCGGCTGGCCCTTACGGCGCCATTGAGCGAGCTCCAAAGGGCCGCTGCCGGCATGGCGCGTCCGCGCGTGATGAAGGCCTGCGTCATCGTCTCGGCGGCACGCATGTCCAGGCCGAGATCGTCAACCAGGCTGGCAATATTGACGGAAATGATATCGCCAAAGGTGCGGGCGCTGGCCTCAACGGCGCTTTTCACCTCGTCCCAGCGAAGGGATACCAACTCGGTTCCCTTTTTCTCGAGCAGGCGGGCGGCTCTCTCCACCGCTTCGGCGCGGTCTGGCTCGATCGCGTAACGCCGTCCGGTTTCTGCCAGAAGTCCAATGCGAAGTTTGCCCGTCTTGGCTGGGGATTGAGCGATATCCGCGAACGGTCCCCGTGTTCGACCCCGTACGACATCGAAGATCCGCGCGGTATCGCGCACGGAGCGGGTCACGGCGAGTTCGCTGGCGATGCCGCCGAGATGATTACCGAATGAAGGGCCGGCGGGCACGGCGCCGCGTGTCGGCTTCAGTCCGACAAGGCCGCAACAGGCGGCCGGGACGCGGATCGAGCCGCCCGCATCCGTCGCATGGGCAATCGCCACGATGCCGGCGGCGACTGCGGCCGCGGCACCTCCCGAGGAGCCGCCGGCGGTTCTGCTTGGATCCAGCGGGTTTCGGCAGATCGGGCCGATCGCCGGCTCGGACGCGAGGGAGAAGCCGAATTCCGGGCTGGTGCTCAAGCCAAAGGCGCAGAGGCCGGCATGGCGAAAGCGACCGGCCAGGTCGCTGTCAGCGCCCCGGCCGGTGCGCGTGAACAGCCGAGAGCCCGCCGTCACCGGCAGTCCCGGAAAAGGGCCGCCGAGATCCTTGGCAACCGTCGGCACCCCGGTAAAGCTGCGCTCAGCAAAACGTTCCGGATGCAGCGACGCCTCCTGATCGAGAGCGCGCGCTGCCGCAAGCCCCGCCTCAGGATTGACATAGGCGATGGCGCCAAGCTCAGCTTGCTTGGCGCAGGCAGCAAGAGCTGCCTGCATGGCGTCCATGCAGGCGAGTTTGCCGGCCTTGATTGCGCCGGCCAGCTCCGTGGCGTCGGCGAATGACGGGCTGCTCATGATCGAACCGGAGGACTACTTCGGCTGATCCGGCACCTTCGGAACTTCAAAGGTGCCGGCCTTGATGTCGGCACGGACCTTCTCCATTGCCGCTTCCGCTTCCGCCGGTGCGACGCCTTTCACGTAGACTATATCGCTGCCGCCCTCCTTCAGCAGGCCATAGGCCGTGTAGTTGCGGCCCACGGGCTTGCCAGCGACAACGTCTGCGATGGCGGCGTTGAGAATGGGGCGGAAATACCACATGGCGTTGGCAAAGACGGTGTCTGGGTAGCGCGGCGTGTAATCGATCAGCGATCCGACGGACTTGATATGCCGTTCCTTGGCGGCATCCGCCGTGCCGATGCGTTCGCCGAAGAGAACGTCGGCACCTGCGTCGATCTGAGCGAGACCTGCTTCACGCGCCTTGGGCGGATCGAAGAAGGTGCCGATGAAGGAGACGAGGTGCTTGCAGTTCGGATTGACCGCCTTGACGCCGGCGGCGAAGGCATTGATCAGCATGTTGACTTCGGGGATCGGAACCGCGCCGACGGATCCGACGACATTCGACTTAGTCATCTTGCCGGCGAGCATGCCCGCAAGATAAGCGCCGTCATAGTTCCACGTGCCGAAGACGCCGAAATTGCTGCCGGCAGCCTCGCCGCTCGAGCCGAGCACGAAGGCGGTGTCCGGATAATCGCCTGCGACTTGGCGTGCTTCCTTTTCAACCGCATAGGCCTCGCCGATAATCAGCTTGTTGCCCTGTTCCGCATATTCACGCATGGCGCGCGGATAGTCCGTGCCCGAGACGCCCTCGGAAAAGACGTATTCGATAACGCCTTCCTTGGCTGCGTCCTGAAGGGCTTTGTGAAGACAGGAATTCCAGGCATTTTCGACTGGCGAGGCGTGAATTCCGGCGACTTTGAGTGGCGCTGCCGCTCGAGCAGCCGGTGCAAGCGCACCGACGCCGAGTGCAATGCCGGACGCGATGACGGCACGACGTGTCAATATGATCTGCTTGGTCATTTTTTAGTTCCCCTGCTTTTTGATCATTTGGTAAAAAATCATAGGAGGCGTCTAAAAAAGTGTCAAGCAACAGCTGTGCCCAAATAATATGCGAAGGGATGAGGAGCTGGATCTCTTCAAAGGAGAGAAACAGTCTAGGCAGCCGGTAATTTCGTGGCTAGCGAATTGCGATCTTCAGCCATCAAGTGCGCGTGTCCCTCAGCCCGCAATATGCTTGATAAGATGCGCAATCGCTGCGCGATATCGATCCGCGTTGCCGCCTGCATCGACCGCAAGGGCTGCTCGATCAAAGGCTGCTGAAAGAATGTCGGCAAGCGCGTCGGCTGGGATGTTGGAGGCGTGGTCCAGATTGAGCGCTGCTTCCAACCCATGCTGCAGGCTAAGTGCCGTGGTTTCCTCGTCCAATTGCTTCATGTCGAGATAGCCGAGCACTGTCGGGCCTTCGATCAGCAAAAGCCGTGTGCGGCCGCCCACCCTCATCGCGTCGAGATAGGCATTGCTGCCGGCGATCAGCGCATCGACAGCCGAAAGACGATCAGGCGTCGCCGCCTCGATCGCGGCTGTTACGGCAAGCGCTTCCTCCCTGACAACGGCGCGAAAGAGTGCGCGCTTGTCCTCGAAATGATGGTAGAGCGCGCCGCGCGTAATGCCGGCCGCTGCCACGATCTCCGGCGTCGACGTTTCGGCATAACCCTTTTCAACGAAGAGGGCGCGCGCTGCTGTGATGAGCGCGGCCTTGGTCTTTTCGGTTCTTTCTCGATTGGAGCGATAGTCTTGCATGCATGCAGCCTGTATGTTATGTACGGAAATACAGGCAGACTGTATGTCTTTTTTGAGGAGATGTGAAGCATGAAGGTGACGAGCTATTACCCCGTGATCATGACGGAGCGCGTCGAGGAGACTGCGGCGTTCTACAGGACGCATTTCGGCTTCCAGGAGAATTTCGCCAGCGATTGGTATGTGCACCTGCAGCATGGGCAGGATAGCGCGATCAACCTTGCCATTCTGGATGGGCAGCATGAGACCATTCCGGGCCAGGGTCGGGGGAGGGTCGCAGGACTATTGCTCAATTTCGAGGTGGACGACGTCGATGCGGTTTATGATCGTGTGCGGCAGGCCGGCCTACCCATTTTGCTTGCCATTCGCGACGAAGCCTTCGGTCAGCGCCACTTCATCACCACCGATCCGAACGGTGTGCTGATCGACATCATTAAGCCAATACCGCCGAGCGCGGAATTTGCGGCGCTTTATGCCGAAGATGCCTTGCCAAAAGAGCAGTAAGCTCTTGAAAGGCAATCGCTAAAATCCGCAGATACAACTCTATCTTTCATTAACTAGGTCACTTCACCCATCTTTTGGGGTTTCTATGCGAAAAGCCCAATAAAGGTGAGGTGACCCATGCAAGAACTTCCGGTTTCGTCGAAAATTATCAAGTCCGTCTTTTTCCGCCCGGATGACGGGCGGCTCTACATCCGTTTTAAGAATGGCGAGGAACGCCAGTTTACCGGCGTGCCGCAGAAGGCGGCGCTTGCCATGGTCAAGGCGTCGTCGCCCGGCCAGCACTACATCGAACATATTCGCACGCAGTTCGAACGCGTGGCCTGAGGGATCGGTTCGGGCGCGCGTTTGCTTTTGAGGCAGTCGCTGCCTGTTTCACCCTCAGGTTCGGTGCGTGAAGTTGCTTTGCCGTCCAGCGCATTGATAAACGCCGAGTTGCGCTATCTACATCAATCAGAACCATCTTTCTGGGAGGATGAGGCGTGGTTGATGAAAAGCAGCTTATCTCCAGGATCACCTGGAGGCTCATGCCGTTTCTGGGTATCCTTTATCTGATCGCCTATATCGATCGTCAGAACGTCAGCTACGCGAAGCTGGAAATGGTCGGCGATCTCGGCATGAGCGAATATGCCTATGGTCTCGGCGCGTCGCTGTTCTTCATCGGCTATTTCATCTTTGAGGTGCCGAGCAACCTGCTTCTCGACAGGTTCGGCGCCAGCAAATGGTTCGCGCGCATCCTGATATCCTGGGGGATAGTCACGGTCGCGTTGGCCTACACCCAGAATGCGACGATGTTCTACATCCTCCGCTTCCTGCTCGGCGCCTGTGAGGCGGGTTTCTTCCCGGGCGTTCTATATCTTCTGACGCTATGGTACCCGTCCGCCTATCGCGGCACGATGGTCGGTCTGTTCATGATCTTCAGCGCCTTCGCCAATGCGATCGGTGCGCCATTGGGGGGCATGCTCCTCGATCTGAACGGCCTTTACGGCATGGCCGGGTGGCAATGGGTTTTCCTCGTCACCGGCATACCCGCCATTATCGCAGGGATCATCACGCTCTTTTTCCTGCCAGATTTGCCTGCCCAGGCGTCGTTTCTCAGCGATACGGAAAAGACATGGCTGAAGGACCGGCTCGCGGCGGAAAATTCAAGCATGGAGAAGAATGCCGCCGACGGATTCCGCGCACTCATCAATCCGCGCGTGTTGCTGATGGCGCTTTGCTATGTCGGCTTCCCGCTGGCTGCATACGGCCTGAGCTACTGGCTGCCGACCATCGTCAAGAACTTCGGCGTCAGCAACACGACGAACGGCTTCCTGAACATCATTCCCTGGCTTCTCGTCGCGATCGCCCTTTATGCGGTGCCCGCAGCGGCTGATAAGGCGCAGTCCAAGACACCCTATATCGTCTTGCCGGCGCTGGTTGGTGCGGTCAGTCTCGTTCTCTCCGCCGTCGTTCCCGACCACACCCTGCAGTTCGCCTTCTTATGCGTCGCGGCCGCCGGCATATTTGCCGGGCAGCCGGTGTTTTGGAGCCTGCCATCGCGATTCCTGCAGGGGGCAGGTGCCGCGGCAGGCCTTGCCGCCATCAACTCCGTCGGCAATCTCGGCGGCTTCGTCGCCCAGAATGTCGTTCCCTGGATCAAGGATTCGACCGGCAGCACGATCGCACCGATGTTCTTCCTTGCTGCTTGTCTGCTGGCTGCGGCGCTGTTGGTTCTCGTGATCGGTCGCATGATACCGAGGGATCTCCGCCGTGAGACTCTTGGCAATTCAGGCGCCGCAAGCGCGAAATGATTGCGAGCAGGCCGATATGATAGCTTCAGCAACGAAAGGGGCGGCCGAACGCCGCCTCTTTCGTCGGATAGGATGTGATCTTTGGCGAATTCAGCCAGCGCGGGGGCCTGGTCAGCCGCATCAACCGCGCTGAAGCAGCGGTCAGAGACAGTGCCGCCATTCTCGCGATGCCGCCGAGGACGGCACCTTTGCTGACGCCGCGCGACAATTTTTCATGGTGCATCGAATCCCTTCCATTTCGACCTCAGTCGGGCCTTGCCTCAGTCGATGCAACCAGCCTCCGGCTTACCGCGATTGCAACTCTCCGGTGTGGCGTCGAGGCCGTATGGATCTCGCAAATAATAACAAAAATTGACAGATATTTACAGATCGAGTAGGTCTGTTGCGAGGACATGCGCTATGGCTGCCGCTGGTCGGCATTGCGAAGGATGATGATGAAACTCGCTGCCGCCAACGAACCCATTACGGGCGCGACGCGCTTCGGCGACATCATCTATGAGCGGATCGTCGCCATGATTGCGGAGGGGAAATTCCCGGTCAACGAACGCCTGCCGGCGGAAACCAGGCTTGCAGAAATGTTCGGTGCATCACGGCCTGTGGTCCGCGATGCACTGGAACGGCTGCGTACCGACGGTTTGGTCGTTTCGCGCAAGGGATCGGGCTCTTACGTTCGACAGAGGCCGGATTCGTCGGTCCTGACGATGGTGCCTGTCGGATCGCTCGCCGATGTTCAACGCTTCTTCGAATTCCGCGCCGGGCTTGAGGCGGAAGCGGCCGAACTCGCTGCCCGCAACTGGCAGCCCGCCGACAGGGAGCGGATTTCGGCTGCGCTGCAGAAGATTGAACAATGTCTGCGTGAAGGCAGGCTTGGGGCTGAGGAAGATCAGGAACTGCATGATGCGATTGCGATGGCGACCGGCAATCAATTTCATGTCTCTGCCCGCGAGTTGTTCAGGCCGCATTTCGCCATTGGCCACTCCGTCACGCGAAGTCTCAGCCTCAAGCGGACGCCCGAACAGATCCGCAGCGTCCAGGACGAGCATGCCGTGATCGTAGAGGCGATCTTTGCACGTCGGGAGGTCGAGGCGCACGATGCCATGAAGCGTCACATATTGAATGCACGCGCCCGCATGTTCCAGGGCGTTTAGGGAGTTTGAGGACACGCGGGAAGAGGCGAGGCGCCTCTTGAAGCATGTTTGGTCCGTCTCAACGGTAACAAGGGTAAGGGTAGGAAGATGAGCGTAGAAATCATGCTGCACGCGTTGACCGGCGTATCCGGTGTTCCGGTCACGGCCTATGATGCCGGCGGCGAGGTGGAAGCAAGGGTAACGGCTCGGGTTTACCAGCGCGTCGCGGCTGCCGGTATCCATAACATCGTTGCAGCCGGCAATACCGGCGAGTTCTATGCGTTGACGCCGGACGAAATCCGCCGTGTCCACGAAGCCGCAGTCGCCGGTGTCGACGGCAAGGCGCCGGTCACGGCGGCGATCGGCCGCTCGCTGCGCGAAGCCATACGAATGGCGAAGGACGCTGCTTCGATCGGCGCTTCGGCCGTCATGTCGCATCAACCGGTGGATCCGTTTGCCGCACCGGCGGCACAGATCGATTACTTCCGGGATTTGGCGGAGGCTTCGCCGCTGCCGCTTGTTGCTTACGTCCGTGCCGAAGGGTTCGGCGTCGACGATATGGTTCGGCTGGCCGGACACGGAAATATCGTCGGCATCAAGTTTGCGACAACCGACCTGATGCTGCTCACACGGGCGATTGCCGCCTCCGATCCAAATGGTGCATTGTTCATTTGCGGCTTGGCCGAAAGCTGGGCACCGACATTTGCAGCAGCGGGCGCGCGTGGTTTCACCTCCGGACTGGTCAATGTGGCACCAAAGTTGTCGCTTGCCGTTCATGCTGCTCTGGCAAAAGGCGATTTTGCCGCTGCGCGTACCATCGTGGCCAAGCTTGAACCCTTCGAGCGCATGCGCACCAAGTTCCGTAACGGCACGAACGTCACGGTCGTCAAGGAGGCGGTCAGCTTTTCTGGTCTGGATGTCGGCCCGGTTCGAGTTCCAGGGCTACCGCAGCTCGACCAGAAGGATCGCGAAGAGTTGCATGTGTTGCTTCGCAGCTGGCGAGAAGCCGGCGACGCCTTCTAGGGCCGAATTCACTCGATCTCTGCGCAAATGGAACTCCATTTATGATTGGGGCTGCCGTCGATATTGGTGCTAGTCATCTGAGGCATATCGACAAGCCCCCGTAATTCGATTGCAAGAATGGTATTGCTTAACCACAAGCTTATCAAAGGGCACGGCCCCGCGATGAGCTTGTTTCTGGTCGGCCGGGCCGACCCAGTGATTTCCTCATTCCGGTCCCGTATTGCTGGTCGCATGGGCCGCGACGCTTCGCCGCTGGCGACTACTCTTGCGGCCTCCCGCTTTTCATTGCTCTTTGCCAAGCGGTACAACCGGGCACATCGACCCCAAAAAACGAAACTCGCTTGAATTGTTTGTGGCATTGAAAACTACAACTCTACTTGGTACCGTCATATTCTGATATGAGCCGCCCCGGCCTTGTTCGATGGGACGGGTCATGATCCTTGCGCCTTATCGGCGCGTAGAATTGGTGCGGTCGCCCTCGTGGTGGCCGGCATCCTTGAGATGATCGCCGCCGGTTTTACGGCGACGAAGCCTGGAAAAACCGCGATCATCGATGTGGCCGGTAGGCTTGCGTATTGCTTGCTACTCGCGAACGCGCCTTCCGTAATCGCTGTCGATCTGCTCGGTTTGGTCGCGCTCATGGATTGCGTTTTTCGCTTGTAAAACAAGTCGATGAAGCCGTAGGCCGACCATGGAGTTGCTTGAGAAGAAACCGCTTCGAAATACCGATTAGATGGTCTGGCATGCGGTGGGCAGTTGAAAGATTAAAGTAGTTTGCCTGCGCGGCCCAAGAGCGTGCGGACCGATGGTTATGGAGAGTGCAATGGCTGTTTCGCGAAAGACCTGGCTTGCAGGCGCAATCATTATCATTGTTGCAGCGGCTGGCTATTACGCATGGACGAAGATCAATGCCCCCGGCCTTCCCGCCGGCTTTGCTGCAAGCAATGGTCGCATTGAGGCGGTCGAAATTGACATTTCCACCAAGACCGCCGGGCGATTGCAGGATTTGCTGGTCCGAGAGGGCGATTTCGTCACGGCCGGCCAGACGCTCGCTCAGATGGATACGGCTCAACTCGAGGCTCGCAAGCGCCAGGCAGAAGCGCAGCTGCGTCGCGCGCAGATCTCGATCGACACGGCGAATAGCCTTGTTGCCCAACGACTGGCGGAGAAGACCTCGGCGATGGCTGTCATCGAACAGCGCAAGGCCCAGCTCGATTCCGCAAGCAAGACGAATGCCCGCAACAGGCAGCTGTTGAGCAGCAACACGATCTCGCAGCAAATCGTCGATGACAGTGAGGCGAACGAGCAGGCTGCCAAAGCAACGCTTGCCTCGGCACAAGCAGCTCTTGCGGCGTCAGACGCCGCCATCAATGCCGCCAAGGCGCAAGTGGTGGACGCAGAAGCGGCGGTCGATGCGGCAAAGGCCGAAATTGAGAGCATAGAAACGGATATATCCGACAGTACGCTCAAGGCTCCGAGGGATGGCCGAATTCAATATCGCATTGCCCAGCCGGGTGAAGTGCTGGCAGCCGGCGGCCGGGTTTTAAATCTCGTCGACCTCGGCGATGTCTACATGACGTTCTTCCTGCCGACGGAACAGGCGGGCCGGACTTCGATCGCATCGGACGTTCGTCTGGTGCTCGACGCGGCGCCGCAATACACGATTCCCGCCAAGGTCTCGTTCGTCGCAGACGTTGCACAATTCACGCCAAAAACTGTCGAAACCGAAGAGGAGCGGCAGAAGCTCACCTTCCGCGTTCGCGCCCAGATCCCTCAGGAGCTTCTGAAAAAATACATCCAATATGTCAAAACGGGTTTGCCCGGCATGGCCTATGTCCGTCTCGACCCAAAGGCACAGTGGCCTGACAATCTCGAACGCAACCTCGTCAAGTAGCGGTTGACGATATGGTGGACGCGGTCGAACGTATACCGAAAGACGAGAAGAGCAACGTCGCAGTTGCCAGGCTGGCCGATGTTCGGCTCGTCTACAAAAATGCGATTGGGCTGGACAACATCGCGCTTGAAATTCCTTCGGGGCGGATGACCGGCTTGATCGGCCCCGATGGCGTCGGCAAATCCAGCCTATTGTCGCTGATTTCAGGCGCCCGCGCGGTGCAGACGGGACGAGTAGAGGTATTCGGCGGAGACATGAGCGATGCCCGGCATCGCGACCGGACATGCCCACGGATTGCCTATATGCCGCAGGGGCTCGGCAAGAATCTCTATCCAACCCTTTCCGTCTTCGAGAATGTCGATTTCTTCGGGCGCCTTTTTGGACAAGGCAAGGAAGAACGGAAAGCCAGGATTGCCGAATTGCTCGACAGCACCGGTCTCGGACCGTTTGCGCAGCGTCCGGCCGCGAAACTGTCGGGTGGTATGAAGCAGAAGCTCGGATTGTGCTGCGCGCTCATTCACGATCCTGACCTGCTTATTCTGGACGAGCCGACCACCGGCGTCGATCCGCTATCGCGTCGGCAATTCTGGGAGTTGATTGGCAGCATTCGGACAAGCCGGCCCGGTATGAGCGTCATCGTCGCGACCGCCTATATGGAGGAGGCGGCCGGGTTCGACTGGCTGATCGCGATGAATGCCGGCAAAGTCCTTGATACCGGCACTCCCAAGCAACTTCTTGAACGCACGCAGACCAGCGATCTCGATGCTGCCTTCATCGCTCTGCTTCCGGAGGCCGATCGCCGTGACCATCACGAGATCATCATTCCGCCACGCCCGAAGGCCGCTGAGGGTGTCTACGCCATCGAGGCCAGTCACCTCAGCATGCGGTTCGGCGATTTTACTGCCGTCGACAATGTCAGCTTTCAGATACCAAAGGGCGAGATATTCGGCTTTCTGGGCTCGAATGGGTGCGGCAAGACCACGACGATGAAGATGCTGACGGGGCTGCTTGCCGCGAGCGAAGGCGAAGCCAAGCTTTTCGGCCGCAAGGTCGACGCCAGCGATATGGCGGTCAGACGTCGGGTCGGCTACATGAGCCAAGCCTTCTCGCTTTATGGCGAGCTGACAGTCCGGCAGAACCTCGATCTTCATGCCCGTCTTTTCAAACTGGCCGAAGAGCGGATTCCCGCACGCATCGCCGAAATGACGGATCGCTTCGGGCTGGGCAATGTGATGGATGCGCTGCCGGACGCACTGCCGCTCGGCATCCGCCAGCGGCTGTCGCTTGCGGTTGCAATGATTCACGCGCCGGACATTCTCATTCTTGACGAGCCGACCTCGGGTGTCGACCCGGTTGCGCGCGATGCTTTCTGGCAGATCCTTGTGGACCTCTCTCGCAAGGATGATGTGACGATCTTCATCTCGACCCATTTCATGAACGAGGCCGAGCGCTGCGATCGAATTTCGCTGATGCATGCGGGCAAGGTGCTGATTAGCGACACGCCGGCGGCCATCGCCCGCAGCCGCGACGCGGCGACGCTGGAAGATGCATTCATTGCTTATCTCGAGGAAGCGTCGGGTATCGTTCGAGGCGAAGAAGCCAAGCCTGTCGTGATGGCAAACGCTCACGAGCCACCCGCAATGCCGGTCCGCCGACGGCTCTTCGATTTTAGGCGGATGTTCAGCTATACGCGCCGCGAAGCGCTGGAGCTGCAGCGCGATCCCATTCGTGGCACACTTGCCGTTCTCGGGAGCGTTATCCTGATGTTCGTGATCGGCTATGGCATCAACCTCGATGTCGAGGATCTGACCTTTGCCGTGCTCGACCGCGACGATTCGACCATCAGCCGCGACTACGTGCTCGATATTGCCGGCTCGCGATACTTCATCGAAAAGCCACCGATCAAGGACTATGCCGACATGGATCGGCGCATGCGCGACGGCGAACTCAGTCTTGCCATCGAGATACCGCCAGGCTTCGGACGAAACGTATTGCGCGGCGACAATGTCGAGATCGGCGCATGGATTGATGGAGCCATGCCGCAACGGGCCGAAACGGTCAGGGGTTATGTTCAGGGCATGCACGCCAGTTGGCTGGCACGCAAGGCAAAGGAGCTCTACGGACCGGCGGCGACGCAAGGCGCTTTCACGATCGAAACGCGCTTTCGCTATAATCCCGACGTTAAAAGCCTGGTGGCAATGGTCCCGGCAGTCATCCCGCTGCTGTTGATGCTCATCCCGGCAATGCTTGCAGCCTTGAGTGTCGTGCGCGAGAAGGAACTTGGCTCGATCATCAACCTATACGTCACGCCCGTCAGCAAGCTGGAATTCCTGATCGGCAAGCAATTGCCCTATATCGCGCTGGGAGTATTGAACTTTGTTCTGCTGACAGCCTTTGCAACGCTGGTTTTCCGCGTTCCCTTTACGGGCAGCTATCTGACCTATCTGACGGCGGCGCTGCTCTATGTCATCATCGCGACTTCGATCGGCATCGTCATCTCCTCCTTCATGAAAAGCCAGATCGCGGCCATTTTTGGCACTGCGCTACTGACCTTGATACCTGCGACGCAATATTCCGGCATGATCGACCCGGTTTCGTCATTGCAGGGCGCAGGTGCATTGATCGGCAAGCTCTATCCGGCAACCTATTTCATGACGATTTCTCGCGGCACCTTCTCGAAGGCGCTCGACTTTGCGGGCCTCTATGGTTCCTTTATTCCGCTATTGATCGCGATCCCGATCCTTTCGATCCTGGGCACGCTCCTTATCAAGAAGCAGGAGGGATGACATGGCATTGTCCAATATCCTGCAGCTAGGGATCAAGGAGTTGCGTGGTCTGGCCCGCGATCCGATGCTCGTCCTGCTCGTCGTCTATGCATTCACGTTGCAGATCTACACCGGTTCCAGCGCCTTGCCGGAAACGTTGAACAACGCGGCTGTCGCCATCGTCGACGAGGATCAGTCGCCGCTGTCAGGCCGTATCAGCACGGCGTTCTACCCGCCGTATTTCGTGCCGCCAAAGCAGATTTCCATCGCAGAGATGGATCAGCGAATGGATGCGGGCCTCGATACCTTTGCGCTTAACATCCCCCCGGACTTCCAACGCAAGGTCATGGCGGGGCAACAGCCGGCCATTCAGCTTAATGTCGACGCCACCCGCATGAGCCAGGCTTTCTCCGGGAGCGGCTATATCCAGACCATCGTCACGAGCGAGGTCGACGAGTTCATGAAGCGCTATCGCGCTGCCAGTAACGTGCCGGTGGAGCTGACCTTGCGGGCCAGATTCAATGCGCAGCTCAACAAATCCTGGTTCGGCTCGATCAACAACATCATCACCTCGATCACGATGCTTTCGATCGTCTTGACGGGTGCCGCCCTCATTCGCGAAAAGGAGCATGGCACGATCGAGCATTTGCTCGTCATGCCCGTAACCCCGCTGGAGATCATGCTGAGCAAGATCTGGTCGATGGGGCTCGTGGTCCTGGTTGCCACGGCTTTCTCCGTCTTCGTGGTGGTCAAGGGGCTGCTTGGCGTACCTATCGAAGGCTCGATGGCGCTGTTTCTGCTTGGAACAGCGCTCCAGCTTTTTGCAACGACGGCAATGGGAATATTTCTGGCTACCATCGCGGGCTCGATGCCACAATTCGGCCTACTCCTGATTCTCGTGCTCTTGCCGCTGCAGGTCCTGTCCGGTGCCATGACACCGCGCGAAAGCATGCCCGATATCATTCAGAACATCATGCTCCTTGCGCCGAACACTCATTTTGTCATTCTGGCGCAAGCCGTGCTCTTTCGAGGCGCAGGCATCGATGTCGTCTGGCCGCAGCTTTTATCCTTGCTTGCTATCGGCGCGGTTTTGTTTTTCCTGGCTCTAGGAAGATTCAGGAAGTTCCTGAGATAATGGCACGGCGAGGCTGTTGCGGCAGTCCGTCGTATCTGTCCAGAGCTGCAAGACTGCTGAAGTGCGAATGATTTTTCGCCTGTACCACCAAGGCACAGCTCGTCAGCTCTGTCACAAGACTGACAACTATCAGTTGCGATATAGCGTCGCACGGGCCTGGTTGCTTGATTGCTTCCGTGCGCAAATGCCCTAACTTGGGGTGGCAGTACCCTCTGATCCGAGGCTTATCATGACCGACGACGTCCTGCTGACATTCAATGCCGGATCCTCGACCCTGAAGATCGGGGTCTTCGAACAGACGGGCCGCCATGCCAGGAATATCGGTCGCGGAAAGATCGACTTCGATAAGGCGCCGTTGTCGCTCGCCTACTCGATCAGAGACGATCGATACGAAAAGACGCTTACAGGAGATAACGCGGAGAATTTCGTCTCCGTCGTCAGCGAGACCCTCGATCACATCCTTGGCCATCTCCCCGGCACGCTACTTGCGGCATCCCACCGCATCGTTCATGGCGGCCTGCAGTTTCAAGGGCCGGTATTGCTTGACGATGCCAATATCGAACGCGTGGAGGGCCTTGTCCCGCTCGCGCCCTTGCACCAGCCGCAGGCGCTGCGCGTCATCCGCTCGCTTCGAAAACTTCGCCCCGACATTCGGCAAACCGCATCCTTCGATACCGCCTTTCATTCTTCTCAAGCAGATATTGTCAGGCGGCTTGCGATCCCGAGGGCGTTGCACGATGACGGCGTGCGCCGGTACGGTTTTCACGGGCTCTCCTACAAATACATCGCCTCGAAGCTCAATGAGATCGATCCGGCGGTGGCACGAGGCAAGGTCATTGCCTGTCATCTCGGCAGTGGCGCCAGCCTCTGTGCCATGGAAAACGGGATCAGTTGCGACACAAGCATGGGGTTTTCGGCGCTTGACGGCATTCCGATGGCAACGCGCCCGGGATGGCTCGATCCCGGTGCCCTGCTTTATCTGATGCGAAGCGGCCCGCATCAGCCTGAGAAAATCGAGGACTTCCTCTACCATGAATGCGGGCTGCTGGGCGTTTCCGGCATCAGCGGTGATACGCGCGTTCTTTTGCAGGACAAGCGTCCGGAAGCCGCCGAGGCCATCGATCTGTTCTGTCTGCGCATCGCCGGGGAGATCGGCCGAATGTGCTCTACGATCGGCGGCCTCGATGCGATCGTCTTCACCGCCGGCATCGGCGAAAACCAGCCGGAGATTAGAGCCCGCGTTGCGCAAAGGTTGCAATGGTTAGGTATTGAGATCGACGGAGACGCAAATGAGCGCAATTTGATCTCGATCAACGCAACCACCAGCGCCGTCAAGCTATTCGTGATTCCAACCGACGAGGAACAAGTGATCGCCGATGAGACGATAGGGCTCATTGCGTGACGAAAACGAGGAGACGAACATGACCGCAGTCGCCGCACCGCTTTCGCCCGAGGAACTGTCCCTGATCGACCGCTATTGGCGGGCGGCAAACTATCTGTCGGTTGGGCAGATCTATCTGATGAACAATCCGCTTTTGCGCGAACCTTTGAAGGCTGAGCACATCAAGCCGCGACTGCTCGGACATTGGGGAACGACGCCGGGACTGAACTTCATCTATGCCCACCTCAACCGCATCATCACGGCACGCGATCTCGATATCATCTATATGTGCGGACCGGGTCATGGTGGTCCCGGTATGGTGGCCAACACCTATCTCGAAGGTATTTACAGCGAGATCTATCCCGAGGTTCCCGAGACTGCCGACGGGCTGCAGCGTCTGTTCAAGCAGTTTTCCTTCCCCGGCGGTATTCCGAGCCATGCTGCGCCTGAGACCCCGGGTTCCATTCATGAGGGCGGGGAGCTTGGCTATGCGCTCGTCCATGCGTTCGGTGCAGCTTTTGACAATCCCGACCTGATCGTCGCATGTGTCGTCGGAGACGGCGAGGCTGAAACCGGTCCCCTGGCCGCAAGTTGGCATTCGAACAAGTTCCTCAATCCCGCCCGGGACGGCGCGGTGCTGCCGATCCTGCATCTCAATGGCTACAAGATCGCCAACCCCACTATTCTCGGACGCACGAGCGACGAGGATCTCAGGCATCTATTTGAAGGTTACGGATACGAGCCATTTTTCGTCGAAGGCCACGAGCCGGCAAGCATGCACCGGCAGATGGCCGCAACCTTCGAACAGGTTTTCGATCGCATTCGCTCGATCCAGAATGCGGCACGGGAAGGCAATGCGCCTGCGGCGTGCCCCCGCTGGCCGATGATCGTGCTTCGCAGCCCCAAGGGGTGGACGGGGCCGAAGGAGGTGGATGGCAAGAAAGTCGAGGGATTTTGGCGAGCCCATCAGGTGCCGGTGTCGAATTGCCGGGAAGACGACGGCCACAGAAAAATCCTCGAAGATTGGATGCGAAGCTATGATCCCGAAGATCTCTTCGACCAGCAGGGCAAACTCAAGGCGGAGTTGAAGGCGCTCGCGCCCCGCGGCACAAGGCGTATGGGCGCCAATCCCCATGCCAATGGGGGCCTTCTGCGCAAGGAGCTTAGGGTTCCGCCGATCGGGGATTACGCGATCGAGATCGGTGACCGCGGCAGCAAGCAGGTGCAATCGACGGAGATCCTGGGGCATTATCTTCGGGACACGCTGAAACTTAATGCCGACGAGAAGAACTTCCGCGTCTTCGGTCCGGACGAGACGGAATCGAACCGTCTCGGCAGCGTCTTCGAGGTGACGGACCGGGTCTGGATGGAACATATCGAGGACTACGATGTCCACTTGGCACGCGATGGCCGGGTGATGGAGGTCTTGAGCGAGCATCTTTGCCAAGGCTGGCTGGAAGGCTATCTGCTGACTGGACGGCATGGCTTGTTCTCATGCTACGAGGCCTTCATCCACATCGTCGATTCCATGTTCAACCAGCATGCCAAGTGGCTCAAAGTCAGCCGCGAGCTCGAATGGCGCAAGCCGATTTCGTCATTGAATTATCTCCTGACCTCGCATGTCTGGCGACAGGACCACAACGGATTTTCCCATCAAGATCCTGGCTTCGTCGATCTCGTCGCCAACAAGCGGGCCGATATTGTCCGCATCTATCTCCCGCCGGATGCCAACACGCTGCTCTGGGTCGGAGACCATTGCCTGCAAACCTACGACCGGATCAACGTCATCGTGGCGGGCAAGCAACCGGAATCGCAGTGGCTCACGATGGATGAAGCAATCGCCCATTGCAAAGTGGGCGCTGGCATTTGGGACTGGGCAAGCTACGAGGACAATACGATTGCGCCCGACGTCGTCATGGCCTGCGCCGGTGACGTTCCGACCATGGAGACGCTGGCCGCCGTCATGCTGCTGCATGCTGCAATCCCCGACCTGAAGATCCGCACGGTCAATATCGTCGATCTTCTTGCCCTGCAAGATCCCGAGCAGCACCCGCATGGGCTCGATCATCATGAGTTCGATCGGATTTTCACGACGGACAAGCCGGTGATCTTCGCCTATCACGGCTATCCCTACTTGATCCATCGCTTGACCTACAGACGCACCAATCACCGGAACATCCACGTTCGCGGCTTTATCGAGGAGGGTACGACCACAACCCCTTTCGACATGACCGTTTTGAACGAGCTCGATCGCTACCATCTCGCGCTCGAAGCAATCAGCCGTGTCCCTGGCCTTGCAGAGAAAGTGCCTGACGTCGTGGAGGCTCTGGAGGCGAGGCTCGTCGAGCATCACGCCTATGTCCGGCAGCATGGCGAGGACATGCCGGAGATTAGAGATTGGCGATGGAAACGGTGACGCTGGCATTCGTATGTCGACGGGCCGTGATCACCGGCGTAAAGCCACCTCGCCAAGTGGTCGTTTACGCCGGGCGCTGACAGGCTCGGGCATCGCCAAGCTCGTTCGTCAGATGATCCGCCGATGTTCGTCTGCCAAAGAGCGGTCAGCGCAGGCGGTTTCCTTGTGTGTCGAAGTAGCGGCGGCGCGAGGGATGACAGTGGACATGGATGGTGTCGCCGCGCTGGATCTCCGGTCCATCCCGGTACTCGGCAACCAGGCTCTGGCCGTCGTCGCTTTGGCAGTAGAGGTAGCGGGTCCCGCCAAGGTATTCATCGAAATCGACCTTGACCCGAATGGCGTCGTCTCTTTCCGATACGACGGTCAGATGTTCCGGACGCATGCCAACCACCACCTTGTCGCCGGATGACAGGCTTGCTTCTCGGATGTCAGTCCGGATAGCGCCGCCGGCGGTGCTTGCAAGGCCGTTACCGGCCCATTCCGCCTCGATCATGTTCATCCGCGGCGATCCGATGAAGCCTGCCACAAAGCTGTTGGCGGGATCTTCATAGACTTCGCGCGGGCTCCCTACCTGCTCTATCCTGCCGTCCTTGAGCACGACGATCTTGTCGGCAAGCGTCATAGCTTCCGTCTGATCGTGTGTGACGTAGATCATCGTGTTGCCGAGCTCGCGATGCAGCCGGGCGATTTCGATACGCATGGAGACGCGAAGCTCGGCGTCGAGATTGGAGAGCGGTTCGTCAAACAGGAAGACGTCCGGCTTGCGCACGATCGCGCGGCCGATTGCGACACGCTGCCGCTGGCCGCCGGAAAGCTGGCCCGGCCGGCGATCGAGCAGATGGTCGATCTTGAGGATCGCCGAGGCGGCCTTGACCCGAGCTTCGATGTCCGAAGCTCCAACACGTGCCATCTTCAACCCGAAGCCGAGATTGTCGCGTACGCTCATATGCGGATAAAGCGCATAGGATTGGAAGACCATCGCTATGCCACGCTCGGAAGGATCGAGGTCGGTAACATCGTGCCCCTTGATCGCAATCTCGCCGTCCGTGACCTCCTCCAGGCCGGCAATCATGCGCAGCAAAGTGGATTTGCCGCAGCCGGACGGGCCGACGAAGACGACGAATGCGCCTTCGGGTATGTCGAGATCGATGCCGTGAATGACCGCAAGCCCACCGAAGCTTTTTCGCACGCCTGTCAGGCGCATGCCGTTCTTCGTCATCTCAGGCTCCGCGCTGCATCTGGTCGGCGCGGATCCAGACCAGCATTTCGCCGGGCTCGCGATTGTCCCAGAGATGATAGGGAACGAAACGCGCCGTCGAGGAGGTGCTGTTCGGCGGTGCGGTCCGATAGAGATCGGTACCCCAGTCAGCCGTCTCCCGTGTCACGGCAACGTCGAGTGCGATAGCTCCTTCCAGCGCGGCAATCTCTCCGCTCTTGGCAGATGCCGGGTCACCTGCGAGCGAAATGCCGTTGAGGTCCTGACCATTGTCCGTTGTTTCGACACAATAGACGAGCGGCCCACGCATGAGAGCAGCGCGCCCGGCATCCTGGCGGACTTTCGGGTTGGCAAACAGCGTGCGCGGGATAAGCGGAAGGGTAAGGTCGACACGATCGCCGACCTGCCATTCGCGCTCGATGCGAGCATAGCCATCGATCGTCACAGTTGCCAGTTCGATCGACGAGCCATTGATTGCGAGCGTGGCGCCTTCGGCCCATTCGGGAATGCGCAGCGATAGCGCAAATGTCGCGTTGCGATCCGGATTGACCTCGAAGCGGATTGCGCCGTCCCAGGGATAACGCGTCCCCTGGGACAACTGCACGGTCACACCGCCTGCCAAGGGAATGCGAGCCTTGCTCTCGCCGTAGAGATGGACGGCAATCTCGTTGTCGGCGGCGGCATACATATAGGAGCCGACGGAGGCGAGCAGGCGCGCGATGTTGGGTGGGCAGCAGGGGCAATGATGCCAGGTCCAGCGATGATGCTTGCCGGCGCTTTCCAGCGGGTTTTCATAGAAGAAGGTCTTGCCGTCCTGTGACAGCCCCGCCATTGCGCCGTTATAGAGCGCTACTTCCATGACATCGGCATAGCGGCGGTTCGGCCCGCGGCCCAGCATACGGTTCGCCCAGAAGACCAGTCCGACGGAGGCGCAGGTCTCTGCATAGGCGCTTTCGTTCGGCAGGTCGTAATAGTCGGTAAAGCCCTCATTGGAGGCTGCAGGTCCGATGCCGCCGGTCACATACATCTGCTTGGTGGTCAGATCGTCCCAGAGCGTCTCGAGGGCCGCAGTCAGCGTGTCGTCGTTATATTCCGTGGCGATGTCGGCCATGCCGGAATAGAGGTACATGGCGCGTACGGCATGGCCCACGACCTTCGTCTGGTCGCGCACCGGTCGGTGCGACTGGCTGTATTCATAGGTTTTCTGCACGAAATTCTTGGGGTCGCGGCCGTCGCGAATTGCCTCGTCGGTGAAGAAATGCGGCTCCTGGCCGCGCTCGTCGATGAAGTATTTGGCAAGGTCGAGATACTTCTTCTCGCCTGTGACGCGGGCGAGCTTGACGAGGGCAAGTTCCACTTCCTCATGGCCGCAATAGCCGCGAAGCTGGCCTTCGCCATGTCCGAAGACGGTGATCATGTAATCGGCAAAGCGGCTCATGATGTCGAGCAGCTTGCGCTTGCCCGTCGCCTGATAATAGGCGACCGCTGCCTCGATCAGATGGCCGGCGCAATAAAGTTCGTGATGATCGCGCAGGTTTGTCCAGCGGCGTCCCGGCTGGACGCGCTGGAACCAGGCGTTCAGATAGCCGTCTTCCTGCTGGAGCTTCTCATACATGTCGATGATGGCGTCCGCGCGCGCCTCCAGTTCGGCATTGGGGCGGCGATAAAGGGAATAGGCGATGGTCTCAATGGATTTTCCGAGATCGCTGTCCCAGAACATCTGCGTCGAGCCCGACCATGCCTGCAAGGGAATAACGATGCCAGGACTTGGCTGATCGACATCGATGGCCCTGATCATGCCGGCTTCGACGCAGCGATCGAGCAGCGTCGCGGCGGTGGAGTTGCAGATGGCATCCTGGCGGGCGCCGAACAGGCCAGCAAGCTCGACATTCGGGACGGGGAGGGGGCGAAACTGGCGATTTTCTCTGTCAGACATGGTTTCATCCTTGTTGAAAGGGTTATTTCACCGCGCCGGCCATCAGCCCGCGCATGTAGTAGCGTTGCAGAAGCAGAAAGACGATGACGCAGGGGATGGTCATGACGGCGATGCCGGCCTGGACCGCGCCCCAGTTGACGGCGCCGAGGCGACCGGTCCGGACGGCGATCATCAGTACTGGCAGGGTGAACTTTTCGTTGCTCGACAGCAGCACCAATGCCGCCAGAAACTCGTTCCAGGCATTGAGGAAGGCGAAGATTGCTACGGTCGCGACACCTGGCAGCACCAAGGGAAAGAGAACGCGGAACAAAAGTTTCAGATCGCGTGCGCCGTCGATGCGCGCGGCTTCCTCGATTTCCTTCGGCACGGCGTCGAAGGCGTTGCGCATCATGAACACCGAAAAAGGGAGCTGCAGTGTCACATAGACGAGCGTCAGCCCGATCAGCGAATTGTTGAGGCCGAGCCTTGCCAGGATGATGAAGAGCGGCGTCAGGATCGACTGAAATGGGATCATCAGCGTCGCGATAATCAGGATGAAGAGTGCACCTTTGAAGGGGAACCGATAGCGAGAAAAGCCGTAGCCGGCGAGCAGACTGACGATGACGGTTAGGATCACGGTAACGACCGAGACGAAAAGCGAGTTCAGCGTATGCTGCACGACACCCGCGCCAAAGCCATCAAGCGAGCGATAGGCGTCTAAGCTAAAGCCGGTCGTTGGCCATGGTGGCAGCGGCGGGAGGCTCGCCTCCGATCCATGTCTAAATGACGATAGTAATGCGATCGCGAACGGTGCGAAGAAGAAAATGACGATGACGACACCGATACCGTGATAGCCGATGCTGCCGAAGAGCTTGCGCCTTGCACGGCGCTCTTTTGCGGTGGTCATGGTTTGTCCTCCCCGATGCGCAGCAGCCAGAGCTGGACGATGCTGATCAGCACCAGAATGATCAGGAGCGCGATCGACAGTGCTGCGCCATAGCCGAGATTGAAGGACACGAAAGATTGGTTGAAGATGTAATAGACCACCGAGATCATCCGGTTCTGCGGGCCGCCTGAAGTCATGATGTAGAACTGGTCGAAGGCGAGCACCGAACCGGTGATGGAAATGATCAGCGCAAGCGCGATCGTGCGGCGCATCAGCGGCAGCGTCAGATGCCGGAAGCGTTGCCAGCGTTTTGCGCCATCGATCCGGGCGGCCTCGGTCAGTTCGGACGGGATTGCCTGTAGGCCGGTCAGGAGAATGATCATGGTGAAGCCGGCGATCTTCCAGACGACCATGACGATGATGGTTGCAAATGCCATGTCGAAATCGGCAAGCAGGTTCGGTCTCTTCTCGACGAGACCAAGCGCCAGTGCGACCGGTGCAAAGAAGCCGCTGTCGACATTGGCAAGCCAGACCCAGAGCAGTGACGCTGTCGCAAGCCCGACGACGACCGGAAGGAAGATGATGGTGCGATAGAGGCCGACGAACGGTCTATGCTTCTCGACAAAGAAGGCGAGGGGAAAGGCGACGGCAAATATCGCGATCGTCACGACGACGGTGTAGTAGGCGGTAAAGCGCAAGGCCGACATGAAGCGCACGTCCGAGAGCATGCGCGTGTAGTTGCCAAGACCGATCCAGCGCGGATTGCCAAGCAGCGGCCAGTTGTGGAAGCTCATCCAGACGGTGAAGCCAACCGGTAGTACAAAGAAAATCAAGACGAGCGCCATGGCCGGCGCGATGTAGACAAACCCGTGCCAGTCGGCACGCCTTCGCCTTTTTCGAGGACGCGCGGCTGCGATAGCTCCAGGGCCAGCCATGGAATGCTCCCGATGTTGCGATGAATGAACCGGGAAGCCTTTGGCGCTCCCCGATGTTGATGGATCGACTATTGTTGTGCGTTGTCGATGATCGACTGCATTTCCGACTGGGCGTTGGAGAAGGCGCCGTCGACATCGTTTCCAAAGATGGCGGCGTTGGTAAAGCCCGCCCAGGGGCCGTTGGCACTGTTGATCAGATCGTTGAACTGCAGCGTATAGGGCGTCTTGGCGATGGAAATCGCCTTCAGTCCGACTTGCATGCGCGGATCAAGACCCTGAAGCACCTGCTCGGCGATATCGCCGCGCGTCGGCAGGCTGCCGTATTTCGCCATGATCTTCTGCCCGTCGAGCGAGTAGGTATATTCGAGGAACTTCTTCACGGCATCGAGCTTCTTCGTACCCTTGGAGATGACGAAATTGTCGCCCCCGGCAAAGGACGAGGGCTTGCCGTCGACGCCTGGGATCAGTGTCACACCGAAATGGATGTCAGGATATTGGGTAATCAGCGTACCGATCGAGAAGGCGCCGATACTCTGCTGGCCGATTTTGCCGTTGCTGATGCTGAGGAAATTGGCGCCGGTGTCGCTTGCCGCGCCCGCCGGCACCAGATCCTTCTTCACCATGCTGCGATAAATGTCGATAGCCTTGCGCATTTGCGGCGTGTCGAGCGTCGCCTTCTTGCTGTCGGCAGAGAGAATATCTGCGCCGGCACCCCAAACGAGCGGCGTGAAGGTGAAGATCATGCAGCCGCCACAACCGCCGCCGGAGAAGTAGAAGCCATAGGTGTCGCCGCCGAGTGCGCGAATTTTTTCCGCATTCTGCTCGATTTCCTCCCAGCTCGCCGGCGCCTTTTCCGGATCGAGGCCAGCCTTCTTGTAAAGATCCTTGTTCCAGGCAAAAACCGAGGTCTCTACGGAGAGCGGCAGCCCGTAAACATGACCGTCATAGGTGCCGAGCTTCACATGCGAAGGCGATAGAGAATTGAAGTAGGGCAGGCTTTTGGCCCAGTCGGTCAGGTCTTCGAGCTGGCCGGCCGCAGCAAAGGCAGGTGTGTAGATGAGATCCATCGACAGCGCGTCGGGCGCCTGACCGCCGGCAATGGCCGTTGCATATTTCTGCACGAGCTCGGCAAAGGGGACCTCGGTCAGTGTCACCTTGTCATCGTGACCGGCATTATAGGCCTCGACGACTTTCTTGAAGGAATCGCCAATGCCGCTTCGAACCCACATGGAGAGGTTTTCGGCAGATGCTACGGATGTAAGGCATAGAGATATGAGGCCGGTTGCGGCCAGAAATCGCTTCATCATGTTTCTCCTCCCTTGGGGCAACTCCCATTGCCCGTTTCGTCCACTAAGGCTTGCAATCTCCTCCGCACGATTGCCGAATGATCAATTCACACGGCAACGTCCTGATGCCCGGTTCGACGGCATGTCCCTCGGCAAGCGCCAGGACCGTCAATCCTGCCTCGCGCCCGAGCGCTTTCAGATTCATGTCGACTGTCGTCAACGGCGGCCGGGTCTGGGCAGCGACAATCTCCCAGTTGTCAAAGCCGATCACGGAGACATCCTCCGGCACACGCACGCCACGCTCGCGCAGCCCGTCCACGGCCGCACGTGCGATCTGGTCGTTGCCGCAAAAAATGCCATCGGGTTTCGGACCGGGCGCCATCCATAGCTTCGCGATCGCCTCATGCCCCCAGGCCTCCGACCATTCCCCGTAAAGCACCGGAAAGGCGTCGCCGACAAGGCCGCGATAGGCCCGGCTGCGTTCGCGCACGGATACGAAACTCTCCGGGCCGGTAACATGCGCGATCCGGCGGCGACCGAGCTCGATCAGCCGCTTGACGGCAAGGGTCGCGCCCTGAAAATCGTCGGCGCAGAAGGTCACGCTGTCGGGCGCGCCCTCGGTGAAAGCATAGACGACCGGCACGGGTAGATTGGAGAGATCCACCGGCAGCCGGCGATCGATCCTTTTTCCTGAAGCGATAATGCCGTCGACGTGCTTGTCGAGCATGGCGTCCACATGAACCTTTCCGAGCGCCGGATCGTCTTCGATGGTACAGAGAAATACCGAGACGCCGTGATCGGCGAGCGCCTCTGTAATCCCGGCCATCACCGGAAGCGTGAAGCGGCCGTATGTATCATTGGTCAAAAGACCGATGGTGAAACTGCGATTGCTGAGCAGGCTCTTGGCAAGGGCATTCGGACGAAAGCCGATTTCTGCTGCCATCCGCTTGACGCGGTCGCGCGTCTCCTCTGCCATCCGCCCGGTATTGTTCAATGCCTTCGATGCCGTTGAAATGCTGACGCCGGCAGCCGCCGCAACATCGTGAATCGTCGTTCGACCGCTTTTGGTACGCTGATTTTGCAGATGACCTCTCCCGCACGAATTGATGTGAGAAAAGCTTTTCTCATAGCGATAGTCAAGATGAGAAAAGCTTTTCTCAAGATTTTGTTGTAGCGCGGCCATGTGGCGCCGAGGTCTTGCCGATCCCGTTGAGGCCTGCAGCATGCACCCGTTTTCCGACGGGCCTGATCGGGATAACGGGTCAATGCAACACCCGTGAATGTTGAAGGCGGCCGGAGGCAGCCGAAGGCAACCGATGGCTGGGTCTGCTTGCCCAAGGGGCGGGCGACCGCCGTGCATTCGATTGATTAAATCAGATATACTGATATAGAGCGTCGATACGCGTTCATATCTTGCTGATCGGACCCCCTATGAGTCGCAATTTTCTCGTCGTCCACCCTGAGGAGGGTATGTCCGTCCTGAAGGGACTTGCATCGCCGGCAAGGATCTCGGTGCTGAAATTGTTGCACGAGAGAGGCGCGCTGAACGTCAACGAAATTGCTGAAATCCTTGATTTGCCGCAATCCAGCGTCTCGACCAATGTGCAGATGCTCGAGGAGGCGGGGTTGATCCGCACCGAGACGCAGAAGGCGCGCAAGGGCAATCAGAAGGTCTGTCATAGCGTCTATGACGAGATCCTCGTGGTCTTCAAGAATGAAATCAAGGAAGCTGAACCAGATGCCATTGAGGTGGCGATGCCGCTTGGTCTCTATACAAGCTTCGATGTGACGGCGCCATGCGGTCTCTGCTCGGTGGACGGCATTATCGGGCTGCTCGACGTTCCGGCAACATTCCTTGATCCCGACAGGATGAAAACGGCACTTATCTGGTTCACCCGTGGCCATGTCGAATACCAGTTTCCCAACAATGCGCGACTGACCAATGCCCATGTTCGCGAGATCGAATTCGTTATGGAGTTGAGCTCTGAAGTGCCCGGCACAAGTGCCGACTGGCCCTCCGACATTACCCTCACCGTCAACGGCGTCGATATCGGAACCTGGACGTCGCCCGGCGATTTCGGCGACAAACGCGGGGTTTTTACGCCCGATTGGTGGAAGCTGAAAGGGTCGCAATACGGAAAGCTGAAGAGCTTCCGCATTAATGATGACGGTGCCTTTGTCGACGGCCTGCGCATTTCGAATGTGACGTTGGCCGATCTCAAGCTCAACGAGCACCATTCGATTCGTCTGCGTATCGGCGTGCGCGACGATGCCAAGCATCCCGGCGGCATCAATATATTCGGCCGCGGCTTCGGCAATTACGATCAGGATATCCTGTTGCGCATCAGGACCCGCTAAGCCAATCGGCTTTTCTGATATTTACCCTTGACCGCAGCCGTGGCTTCCGCTTTATTCATCTTAAATTGTGATATAGATCACAGAATATGATAAAGTGGAGGATGTCATGAAGGCTGCGGTGACCGCGCACGGCAAGTATACGATCTCGGACATCGATCCGCGTCTCTACGGTTCGTTCATCGAGCATCTCGGCCGGGCCGTCTATACCGGCATCTACGAGCCGGGGCACGTGACCGCCGATGACAACGGCATGCGCAAGGACGTGATCGATCTCGTCAAGGAGCTCAACGTTCCGATCGTGCGCTATCCGGGCGGCAACTTCGTCTCGGCCTATAACTGGGAGGATGGGATTGGCCCGAAGGAAAATCGGCCGACCAGGCTCGATCTTGCCTGGCACACCTCGGAAAGCAACCAGGTCGGCATCCACGAATTTGCCGATTGGTGCGTCAGCGCCAGCACCGAAATGATGCTCGCGGTCAACCTCGGCTCGCGCGGCTTGGATGAGGCGCGCAATTTCCTCGAATATGTCAATCATCCCGGTGGCAGCGAATGGAGCGACAGACGCATCGCCAACGGCCGGGCCGAGCCTTGGAACGTCAAGCTCTGGTGCCTCGGCAACGAGATGGACGGTCCCTGGCAGATCGGTCACAAAACGGCTGACGAATACGGTCGCCTGGCGCATGAAACCGCAAAGGCCATGCGGGCTTTCGACAGCCGCCTGGAACTTGTCGTCTGCGGATCGTCCAATGCCCACATGCCGACCTATCCGGAGTGGGAGGCGACTGTTCTCGACCATACCTACAACGAGGTCGATTACATTTCGCTGCACATGTATTTCGAGAACCGCGCCAAGAACACCGCAAACTACCTCGCTCGCAGCCTCGAACTCGACCGTTACATCGGCACGGTTGCCGGGGTCATCGACTACATCAAGGCCAAGAAGCGTTCGGCCAAGGATGTCTATATCTCGTTTGACGAGTGGAATGTCTGGTACCATTCAAAGGAGCGCGACAAGGCAACGCTTGCCGGCGCCAATGGCTGGCCGCATGCCCCGGCACTCCTCGAAGATGATTATAACTTTGAGGACGTGCTGCAGGTCGGCTGTATTCTCAACACCTTCATCAACCGCGCCGATGTGGTGAAAATCGCCTGCCTTGCGCAGTTGGTGAACGTCATCGCGCCGATCATGACGACGCCGGGTGGGGCGGCCTGGCGTCAGACGATCTTCTATCCCTACTACTTCGCGTCGGTCTACGGTCGCGGTACGGCGCTGAGGCTGATGGTCGACAGCCCCACCTATAAGGTGGATGAACTCGGCGAGGTGCCGTATCTGGACGTTTCCGCCGTTCACGATGCGGATGCCGGTGCGTTGACATTCTTCATCGTCAATCGTCATGGGAACGACGTGCTTGACCTGGATGTCAGCCTGCTTGGCTTCGGGGCGTTAAAGGTCGTCGACGACCAGGTTATCGCGCACCCCGATCTCACCATCACCAATACCGCCGAGGCGCCCTTCAATGTCGCGCCGGTCAGGGCGAGGGACACCCTGGTTGCAGATGGGAAGCTTAACGCAAAGATCGCCCCCTTGTCCTACCGGATGATCCGTTTGCAGGTCTGAATTGTAAATCAGCATTTCTGATCTATATCGAAAATGCATTGACATCGAATTAGTATGATTTAATGTCAATGCATCGGTCTTGGCGTGCCACTGGGAGGAAGAGATGGAAGCAGAAGCTTCTGTTTTGGCGCTGTTGCCGACTGACGCGTGTCCGTTCTTCATGATGGATATTCGCACGGTTCGCACATGTCAGACATATAGTGATATCGGCTTTTCGGGTTCTGACCGCCTCATCGAGGTGACCGGATGACGGCGAATATCGAAATCCAGAATGTCAGCAAGCGCTATGGCGCCGTGACCGTCCTTGACGATCTGTCTCTATCTATCATGGCCAACGAATTCATGGTGTTCCTTGGTCCTTCCGGCTGCGGAAAGTCGACGCTTTTGCGGATGATTGCCGGCCTGGAGAGCGTCGACGAGGGTGCCATTTCGATCAATGGGCAGCGCATCGACACACTGCCGCCCGGTCAACGCGATGTTGCCATGGTCTTCCAGAGCTATGCGCTCTACCCGCATATGACGATCGCCGACAACATGGCGTTCGGCCTGCGCAATATCAATGTCGCGCCGGACGTGATTGCGGCCCGCGTTGCCGAAGCTGCCCGCATGCTGGAGATCAGCCATCTGCTGGAGCGCAAGCCTGGCCAGCTTTCGGGCGGCCAGCGGCAGCGCGTCGCGATCGGCCGCGCCATTGTAAAGGAGCCGAAGGCCTTCCTCTTCGATGAGCCCTTGTCGAACCTCGACGCGGCGTTGCGGGTGCGCACCCGTGTCGAACTGGCCCAACTGCGCAATCGTGTCCAATCGACGATGATCTTCGTGACGCACGATCAGATCGAAGCGATGACGCTTGCCGATCGTATCGTCGTCATGAACAACCGCAAGATCGAGCAGATCGGCTCTCCAATGGAGATCTACTCACGTCCGGCCAGTCGTTTCGTCGCCACTTTCGTCGGATCGCCAACGATGAATTTCCTCGACGTCGGCCTTTCCGAGCGCAACGGCTTCCTGTGCGCCAGGCTGCCCGACGGCACGATGTTGCAGACGGCAATCCGTGCCTCAGGCCCCAATGCCGCTCCGCATTCGCTGGGCATTCGGGCCGAGGCGGTAAAGCCCGCAGGAGGTGGCGATGCGACGACAACAGGCAAGGTCGAAGTGCTCGAACGCCTAGGCGACCGCACGCTTCTCTATACGCGCCTCAAGGACGGCAGCACTTTGGTGGCCGAAGATATCGGCAATAGTCGCGTGGCCATCGGCGAGGAAATCGCGCTGATGCTCGACGGCACCCGCAGCCATATTTTCGATGCAGCGGGGCGCGCCTGGCATAATGAGGAACCAGGCCATGGCTGACGTGACGTTGTCGCAAGTTCGATCGGCCACCAGGGCCGGAACCCGGAACAAGGTGCAGAACATCAATGCTCCGCTGTGGCGCAACGCGCTTTTCGTTGCTCCCTATCTCTTCTTCTTTGTTACGCTGCTCGTCATACCCTTGTTCTGGGGCATGTGGCTAAGCCTGCACAAGGCAGATGCCTTCGGCACCGGACGCTTTGTCGGGATCGACAACTACGTGCGCCTGTTCCGTGACAAGATCTTCCTGCAGGTGGTTGGCAATACATTCTACTTCGTCTTCCTGACCGCGCCGGCTCTGGCCATTCTCGGGCTCATGCTGGCCCTGGCGCTCAACCGGAAGACGAAGACGGCGGCCGTCCTGCGCACGATCTATTTTTCATCGTCCGTGCTGTCGGTAACGATCGTGACGCTGATCTGGCGCATCGTCTTCATCGGCAACTTTGGCCTGCTTGCGACGATCTATGGCTGGTTCGGCAAGACTTCACCGGCATTCCTGTCCGATCCGAACCTTGCGATGATTGGCATTGCGATTGCGACGGTCTGGTGGTGCATTGGTTTGCCGATGATGCTCTTTCTCTCCGCACTACAGCAGGTGCCGGCGGAGATTTACGAGGCTGCCGCACTCGACAATGCCAGCCGCTGGCGCACGCTGCGATATATCACCCTGCCGTCGATCCGACGCACTTTCGTCCTCGTTCTCATCATTCAGGTCGTGCTTCAGTTCCAGCTGTTCGGCCAGTCGAAACTGATGACGCTTGGCGGCCCGAACAATGTGTCCAAACCGATCGTCTTTTACATTTACGAAGCTGCCTTCACCAAATGGGACCTTGGACTGGGCGCCGCGGCTTCCGAGGTTCTGTTTCTGCTGATCCTGATTGCTGCCATGGCGCAGTACTTCATCTCGCGCCGCAAAGGAGAGGAAGGATGAGCATGGGTTCCGCTGGCAATATGGTGGGTCGCTCGACTGGCGATCGGGTGATCCTGTTCCTTACCATCCTCTGCGCTCTGATCATGATGGCGCCGGTGCTGTGGGTGATCGGGCTCTCGCTCAAGGACAACAAGGAATTGATGGCGGATATGAACGCCGTCTTCCATGCACCCTACACGATCAACAACTACATCAATATCCTTGCGACCTCGTCGGTCTTCCGTTGGATTTTAAACAGCGTCATCGTTGCCGGCGGTTTGACGATCATGACATTGATCTTGTCTTCGCTTGCCGGCTACGGCTTTGCCAGGCTGAATTTTCCCTTCCGCAATGTGCTGTTCATCATCGTGCTGCTCGGCCTTGCCGTTCCGGAACAGGCCGTCCTGATCGCCCGGCACCAGCTGTTCAGTTGGCTGAAGTTCCACAATACCTATCACGGCCTGATCCTGCCGGGTCTGTCGGCACCTTTCGGTGTGTTTCTGATGACGCAGTATTTTCGAGCCATCCCGAAGGAGCTCGACGAAGCGGCGCTGCTCGACAATGCCAGCCGTTTTAAGATCTTCTGGGCGGTTCTGCTACCGTTGACGATCCCGGCGCAGGCGACACTTGGCATTTTCACGTTCCTGGGCGCCTGGAATGACTACTTCTGGCCGCTGATTTCGGGAACGAAGAAGGAAATGTACACGCTGACGATCGGCATTGCCTCGACCCAGACCAACTTCGCACAATCCGAGGGTCTCGGCTTTTTGATGTCGCAAGCGGTCTTCGCCGGCGCACCGATCCTCGTTCTCTACCTGTTTTTCCAGAAATACATCGTGACCGCCGTCTCCGGTGCCGCCGTGCGCTGAAGAGACGATATCGCGACGACGGTCGACACGCCCTTTGAGGCGGCAGCAGCCAACGATCAAAGAACTCAAGAGGAGGAGTTGGAATGACGCATGCTTTGAGGAAATACATGCTGGCCGCGGCATCGGTCATCGCCCTTGTCGGCGCGACGCCGGCCTTCGCCGCGACCGAGCTCACCGTCCAGCGCTTCTTCGGCGCCTGTGATGCGGATTTCGGTACCAACACCGACGTCAGCAAAGCCGTCGGCGAGTGCGGGATCATCACCTCGCTCATCAACAAGTTCAATGCCGACAATCCAGACATCCACGTCGCCGTGACCACGGTCGAGTGGCCGGGTTACGACCAGCTGACGGCACAGTTCGCAGCAGGGGATCCGCCCGATATCGTCACCATCCACCAGTCCGTGCTCGCAGACTATCAGTCCAAGGGCCTGATCATGCCGCTGGACGATCTGCTGAAATCGGTCGGCGTTGCGCCGTCCGATTTCACCGATGCCAGCCTTGGCGGCGTGACCAAGGATGGGAAGATCTACGGCCTGCCGATCGACAACTGGACCATGCTCTTCCACATCAACATGGACCTCTTCAAAAAGGCCGGTCTCGTCAATGCCGACGGGACGCCGAAGCTTCCGACCAGCGCTGAGGAGCTCCTGGCGCAGGCAAAGCAGTTCAAGGAAAAGACGGGCAAGCCCTATTTCGTACAGAACCTCGCCAACGAGGTCGCACTCTATACCCGCAATCTCTACACCTACCTTTTCCAGCAGGATGCCGACTTCTTCGCCGATCCGAAGAAGGTCAAGCTGAATACGCCCGAAGCCAAGAAGGTTCTCGAGATGTACAAGGCGATCTATGACAACGGAGATACGACCAAGGATCTCGATTACGCTGCCAGCATCAACGCCTTCCTGAACGGTGACGGCGGCGTGCATCTGAACGGTACCTGGGTGATCGGCGATTATACGGCGTCTTCGCAAAAGGCTGGTACCGCCCTCAACAAGGGCGGCTACGCGGTTTACCCCTATCCTCAGCTTTTTGCCGGCAAGAAGGCGCAATATGCCGACGGCCACAGCTGGGCCGTTTCGCAGAAGGATCGTTCGCCGGAGGCAACTGCCGCCATCGGCAAGTTCCTGAAATTCTTCCGCGACAACGATTTCGATTGGTCGCGGACCGGCCATCTGCCGGCTGTCAAGGCGGTTCTAGACTCGGCGCAGTTCAAGGCCCTGCCGCATCGTGACACGATATCGTCAATCGCTCGGCTCGGCACGCCGCTGCCATCGGCCGTTCAGCGCCAGTTTGCGATCCAGGATATTATCGGGCAGGAAATGAGCGCGGCGATCACCGGTCAGAAGGGCGTCGACGCTGCCCTTGCGGACATGGAATCCCGCATCAACGATCTGCTCGCCAACATCTAAGGCTCACACTCTCTCCGAGCCGAAGAGCAGATGCCTGCCGCCGGTCTCGCGGCGGGCATCGGCATAGCCGCCTTGCAATCCAGCCCTCGGATCGGATTTTGCGGATCTTGCTTTCGAAGAGTTGACCGTGTCGATGAACGTGATGGGGAATGGCTGAATCTAGAACCTTCTGATCTTGGAGAGGTCTGTGAGAGTTCATGCTGACGTCAGCATCCAATCAAAGCGCGTTTACGCTGTTGTGATCGAGGCGGATGGACAGACATGGTCGCGTCCGATCGACGCTTTCGGTTTGCATCAAGAGGCGTCCTGTTGTGGTGAGAATCCAGGCTGACCGGCCGCTCGGGTGACATCCGGCGGCCGCGCCCCATCTTCGGCCCGCTGACCGCTGCGGTTCCGCGCGATATTTTTAGCAACGGGCTGAACGTCGTGGTGATCAATCCCTGCCGCCAAGACTTTACTCGAGGCTTCATCATCCCACTTGCACCAAGATCGGCCGTGATTGGCGGTGACTGCTTCACGTCGTTCAAAACCACAGGAGAGTATGCATGTCTCAATCATTCGCAGGCAAGATTGCCGTCATTACCGGCGCGGCGTCCGGTATCGGGCTCGCCACCACCGAAAAACTCCTTTCGCTCGGCGCAACGGTCGTCATGGTCGACTGGGACGAAGCAAGCCTGACGGGGCTTGCCGAGAAATTCGGAAACAGGGCAGTCCCGCAGGTGACAAACCTGATCGATGCTGAAAGTTGCGCGGCAATGATCCTGGAAATTCTCAAGAAGGTCGATCACATCGACATTCTCTATTGCAACGCCGGCACTTACATCGGCGGCGACCTGACTGAGACGACGGGCGAAGCGATCGACAAGATGCTCAATCTCAACGTCAATGCCGTCATGAAAAATGTTCACGCGGTCGTCCCGCATATGATGGAACGCAAGACCGGCGATATTGTCGTCACCTGCTCGATTGCGGGCCATTTTCCGGTTCACTGGGAACCTGTCTATGCGTCCTCAAAATGGGCGATCACCTGCTTCGTTCAGACGATGCGGCGTCAGATGATCCCCTATGGGGTCCGGGTCTCCCAGGTTTCACCCGGTCCGGTCATTTCAGCGCTTCTTGCCGATTGGCCTGAGGAAAACCTGCGCAAGGCAAAGGAGTCAGGCAGTCTCATCGATCCAGGTGAGGTGGCCGATGCCGTCGAGTATATCCTGACACGCAAACGCACAGTGACCATTCGCGATATTCTGGTTCTTCCCACCAATTTCGATCGCGTCTGAGGATCAGAAGCGCTTTCACTCAACAGGGCGACATTCCCGACACAAGGGAACGCCGCCCATGGCATTCGCCTTGACACGCTCCGGGCTGGCCTTGAACGTCCAGATAGACCGAGAAACCAAACAGCCTCATGGGAGACAATTATGCAGTTCGCGGGAAAATCCGTCATTATCACCGGCGCGGGAAAGGGTATTGGCCGCGCCTGCGCGAAGATCATGGCGGAGCGCGGCGCGCAGGTGATCGCGCTTGGACGCACGGCCATCGACCTCGAAAGCTTAGGAGCGGAAATCGATAGTCGGTCTATCCTTGTCGATCTTGCCGACCCGGCGGCCACTCGTGCCGCGATGAAGGAGGCCGGGACTGCCGACTTCCTGATCAATAGCGCTGGAATCAACGTGCTCGAGACCAGCTTTGATATGACCGAGGCGGGTTACGAGGCCGTGATGGGCATCAACTTGCGCGCTGCGCTGATCACCTGTCAGGAGTTTGGACGTGCACGTGTGACCGCCGGAGGCGGCGGCGCGATTGTCAACATCACGTCGATTGCCGGACACCGCGGCTTTCCGGAGCATCTTTGCTATGCGGCGTCGAAAGCGGGCCTCGAAGGGGCGACGCGTGTGTTGGCAAAGGAGTTCGGACCGCATGGTATCCGGGTCAATGCCGTAGCCCCGACGATTACGCTCACGGAGCTTGCGCTCAAAGCATGGAGCGATCCAGCCAAGTCGGAACCAATGATGGTGCGCCATCCAATTGGTCGCTTTGCTGAAGTTGACGATGTCGCGCGCACGATTGCGATGCTGCTTTCGTCTGATACGGCAATGGTGACGGGAACGGTTCTGACCGTAGACGGCGGCTTTCTTGCCACCTAGGGCCGTCGGTCAAGCGGTCGGTTCGCTCATCGAGTGCGTAAGCTATGGGTGCTCGGTCACGTTATCGACCTGGATTTTGGCAGCGATTTCGCCTCCGGCATATTTCGCTGAAAGACGGCTTGCCTTTTGAGCCAGCTTCTCCAAACGCGAACATATCTCGTCCATACTAAGGTCTTCGATCGCCTTGCGCGAAGATTTGGCCATACGAACCTCCATATTGGGGCGAGCAAACTTGTTAGCCGCCTCTCAATTTTAGCCATATAGCGCTCGGTTTCGGATTGGCGAGGACGATCGTGACCATCGTGTCACGACATCGCATGCTCGTGCGATGAGGCGCCACGTTGCTCTTGGGTTATTCGGCCAGGGCCGCACGCTGCCGGGCTGCAAGCACGTCATCCATATTGTTGTGCAACGACTATTCGTGCGATGTTCTGCGCAGGCTGCGGCCTGAGAGGCGAGACATTGGATGACATGAGCGTATCACAGTCAGAGAGCGGCGGTTCGCGCAAGACCAGCCTTTATGAGGAGCTTCATGGGCGGCTCAAGAGAGAGATCCTTGCAGGAGCACTCCCCAAGGGGCTTGTGTTGAGTGAGGCGGCTCTTGCCGATCTGATGGGCAGCAGCAGGGCGCCGGTGCGCCAGGCACTGCAATTGTTGTTCGATGATGGATTGATCGCCAGGTTCGACGGGCGCGGCTTTATCGTGGGCGCGGCCGGGACGCAGCCGACACGGCTCAACCTTGGCGACTATCTGGGCAAGTTGTTTGCTGCTGGCGACGACAGGCCTATGTTTGCCTGGCAGGCGCTTTATGAAGACGTTGAGCGCATCATCGTCCATCGTTCCTTCTTTGGCCGTTATCGCATCAATGAAAACGAGCTTGCGCGCCACTTCGGCGTCGGGCGCGGCGTGGCGCGCGATGTATTGCTGAAGTTGGAGACGCTCGGCATTACCGAAAAGGACGACAATTTTCGCTGGTCGATCGTGCCGCTCGACAGTCAGCGTATCCGCGATCTTTATGAGGTGCGTGCGCAGATCGAACCGGTGGCGCTCGCAAGCGCGCTGGATGGGCTTTCGACGGAGCATGTCGACGCTATGCTGTCACGCCTGTCTCAGGCGCTTGCGGACTATCCCGATGTTTCGGCCTCCACCATGTACGAGCTGGAGCTTGATCTTCATCAGCGCAGTCTCCAGGCCTGCCCGAACAAGGAGTTCCTGAACATCCTGAAGCGAACGCACTGCATTCTCACGCTCAGCAAGCATGTCGTCGGCAGCCGCATTAAAAAGCCCGAATATGAGCCATTCCTTGCCGAGCACATCGGTGTTTTCCAGATGGTGCTGAAACGCGATGAGGAAGGGTTGCGCAAAGCCATGCGCGATCACATCACCAATTCGCAGCCCAATGTGCTGACCCGCGCCGCCTATATCCGCGAACACTACCGGCCCGACGAGTACAGCTTTATTTCATAGATGGGTGGAGAAGCGACCGCTCAATCCGCGTATGGTCGCGGCTTGGCTGCTACTGCACTTTGGACTTTCGCCAACCGGCGGCCCGCGCGTCCGTCTCGCTGCAGAACCAGCGTTCGCCTCGGGAATAATTCACGCGCGTCGCGTCATAGTTTTTCTGGCCCGGAACATAATAGATCCGTTCGCCAGAAGAGGCGCTGATATTGCCCTTGATATTGCAAGCCGGATCCGCGTCCGACCGCACCGACAGGCTCAGAGGCTTCGAAGGCAACTTGTAGCTTCCTGCCATCGTGAAGGATGCGGCCAGACAGAGCGCGGCCAGTGCGACGAACTTAAACATTCTCGGATCTCCCGGTTGCGGGAGGCGTAGCAAACCGCGCTTTCGGTCCGGTTGAGGAGATCGGTCAAAGTCTAGATAAATTCAAGATGGCAGACGTAGCAACCAATTGCGAGCGGTCGCAAATGACTGAGAATGTTGAAAGGCGCCACCGCAGCACTGAATCAGGTGATCGCGCCGACCTGCCACGGAACAAATTCGTTGTCGCCATAGTCGAAGGTCTCGCTCAGCGTCTTTTTTCCGGAGGCAACAGCGATGATTTCCTCGAAGATCCGTTCGCCGGCCGCCTCGATCGTGTCGTCGCCACTGACGATGTCGCCGCAGTTGATGTCCATGTCCTCGCGCATATGGTTATACATTTCGGTGTTCGTGGCGATCTTGACACAGGGCGCCGGCTTGAAGCCCGAAACCGATCCGCGACCCGTCGTGAAACAGATCACGTTGCAGCCGCCTGCCACCTGGCCGGTGACGGCGACGGGATCGTAGCCGGGTGTATCCATGAAGACGAAACCGGGTTCGTCAACGATCTCAGAATATTCGTAGACGGCCTTGAGCGGCATGGACCCGCCCTTGGCGACCGCACCCAGCGACTTCTCAAGGATCGTCGTCAAGCCGCCGAGCTTGTTGCCATAGGACGGATTATTGTTGAGCTCGGCGCCATTGCGGCGGGTATAATCGCGCCACCAGTCAATCCTCGAAAGGAGCTTCTCGGCAACCGCCGGCGTGACCGCGCGGCGTGTCAAAAGGTGCTCCGCGCCATAGATCTCCGGCGTTTCTGCCAATACCGAGGTTCCGCCATTGCGCACGAGCAGATCGGAGGCGTAGCCAAGTGCGGGATTGGCGGAGATCCCCGAATAGCCGTCTGACCCCCCACATTCCAGGGCGAGCTTGATACCCGAGAGCGGTTGAACGGTACGCTTGGCGGAATTCACCTCGGGCAGCATGTCGCGGATCATCTCGGATGCGGCGGCGATCGTCTTGCGAGTGCCGCCCAGATCCTGGATGGTCATGGTGCGCAACCGGTTTCCCTCTTCAAGCTTGTAGTGTTCGAGGATGGGCGCGATCTGGTTGGTTTCGCAGCCTAGGCCGATCATCAGGATGCCGCCGAAATTCGGATGGCGCGCGTAACCCTGAAGGGTGCGTGCCAGATAACGATATCCTTCGGAATTGGTGTTTATAGCACAACCGCCGCCATGGGTGAGGGCCACCACGCCGTCGACGTTGTCGAAGCCATCCAAGCCGCCGCTGCGGTTGAAATGCTCGGCGATATATTTCGAGACGGTTGCCGAGCAATTCACCGTGGTGATGATGCCGATGAAGTTGCGGGTGCCGACGCCGCCGGCACCTCGATCAAAGCCCATGAAGGTCCGACAGTCCGCCTGCGGCAGCATGCCTGCCTCTTCAATGTCGACACTGAACTGATAGGGATGCTCGGACTCGATCACGGCCAGATTCTGCAAATGGACATGGCCGCCCGCCGGAATGAACTGTGTCGCAACGCCGATCGGTTGGCCGAACTTGCGGATCTCCTGTCCCGCCTGGATGTCGCGCACTGCGATCTTGTGACCGCGCGGGATCTGGTCCACCGCAATCAGGCCATCAATGCCTGTCGGACTTCCCGCGCGGATCATGGCCCGCGCGACCGCGACATCGTCGATGGAATTGAGCAAGATGACAGGAGAAACGGCGGACATGGCAAATTCCACAAGGGTTGGATTAATGTCTATTGCTAGCAATAGACAATTATTCGATGGGAAACGTCAAGCATGATCCATGCTGGAGTCAACGCTTTACCTCTTAGTCGTGCGGCTGGCGCGCGAGCCAAACGCTGAGATCGGTCTCTGCCCGCTCAAGTGCATTGTGATTGAGCAGCTTTCGAAGAAACGCTACGGCAACCGCTCGCGTTCGCAGATTGAACCGGCCATCATCGTCCTGGCCGCCGATCGGCTGATAAACGCCGAGTTTGACGTAGAGCTGCTGCAAACGGTTCTGCACGCTCCGCACTGAGAGATTGCGCCTATTCGCGATGGCGCGATCGGTCAACCCAAGGGCGATGTCCACCAGGATTTCATATTCGGCCTCGGTGAAGCCGTTGGTGTTGCCGAGACTCTTTTGCTGCATGCCGCGGACTTCGCGGTCAATCACGCACTGGCTCTCGATGAAGATGCTGCGGAGTGCCAGTTTCAGCCGGTCGTCAGAGGCGGATTTCAGGACATAACCATAGACGGCACCGGCCGGTACGATGCGCGAGACACCGCGAACATAGGCCTCGTCTGAGTAGTTTGACCAGAAGAGGATACGTGTCTCCGGTCGCTCTTTCCATATCGTGCGCGCAGCCTCGATGCCATTGCGTTGGCCCATCTGCAGATCCATGACGATGTGGGCGGATTTCCAGTCGCGGGCCAGCCGCTCGCCCGTGCCACCGTTTTCGGCCTCGAGCACGCCGTCACATTCAGGAAGGGCCGCGCGGATGGCTTCGCTGAGGTAGGAGCGATGAAGCGGATCGTCCTCGATGATCAGAACCTTCATGCCGTCGCGCTCTCCGATGGTTTGGCGGCGATCGGCAAACTGACGCTGACCAGCGTTCCTCCGGTTTCCGCCTTTGCCTTGATCGCGAAACGCGCCGAGATAAGGCGCGCTCGAGTTCTCATATTTTCTATGCCGCCTCCAGATGATCTGCGGGCGTTTCCGAGCCCGACACCGTCGTCCATAACCTCAATGGTCAATGCGCTCTCGGAGGCTTTCAACTGGACCTCTATACTGCTCGCTTGAGCATGCCGGATTGCGTTGTTGATGGCTTCCTGGCCGATGCGGAAGAGCGCGATGGAAACGAATTGTTCAAGGCAATCAATGGCGCCGCCGGTCTCGTCTTTCAGGGACCATGTCAAAGTGGCCCCACTTTCCTGGATGGATCGCTCCAGGTGGTTCTCAACCGCTTGCGCGAAGCCGAACAGTTGAAGGACAGAGGGTTTGGCTTCCTCAATGATCTGGCGAAGATCGTGCATGCTATGTTGCAATCCGCGAAACAGCGGCTCAAGTGCTTCACCTGTGACATCGGGCTGGCGTGCGAGGCGCTCCAGTCGACGTGAGAGACGGGTTAGATCGGCAAGGATTTGGTCGTGCAGGTCCATGCCGATGCGCTGACGCTCGGCTTCGAGCGCCTCGGTCAGTTTCAGGGCGCCAAGTCGCAGACCCTCTTCGCGCGCGCGGGCTTCCGCTTCGACGATTGCCGAGCGCTTCGCCTGATCGGCGGCGCGGATGGCAAAGAAGTGAGGGGCCAGGAGATCGGCAATGACGCGCGCATTTTCGATATCTTCCATCGTATAGAGGCCGGTCCGGTGGCTTGAGCAGGAGAGGGCGCCAATTACGTGACCCTGAACCTTAAGAGGCACATGCAGACGGCTATGCAGTGACTGATGAAAGATCGGATGCGAGAAGGCGCCTTGGAAATGAAACTGCGGATCGCTCCAGGCGTCATCGGTCAAAAGGTAGTCGGTCTCGCCCCAAAGAAGTGTCCGGATAGGGCTATTGCTCACGGGTGCTGGAAAGCGGCGCCCCCAATCCGTCTCAAGTCCGGTCTCATATGCGGTGTGGAACTGCTCATCCACCAGAATGATGCAGACGTCCAGATGATCATGCGGGATGACATGGCTGATTTCAGCGGCAACCGATTGGATAACGGAATGAAAGTCGAGTTGACCGGCGAGTAGCCTTGATATGTTGAGATAGTGGTCGAAGACCGATGCCGGCGCCAGATTGCGCAAAACAAGCCCTCCCAGGCAGCATGTCGATCGCTTCTCCTCCGATCGATCTCAATTGCGAATTCTACGCTATTAAGCGCCTATCCGAGCTATCCGTCCTGCGGATTTGCGCATTTTTTCTGCGGGATCCCGCAACGTCTCACCCGTTAAGCGCCTGTACAAGCGTAACAATCTCGGACATCCTACTTTTACTGAGGGGGGAACCTTCAGTGCAAATATTATTTTCGATCGGTCGTTGAGGAGCGCCTTCGAAAATCTCGGCTCGGAAGTGGAAGTACGGGCTCTTTTGGGAGGAAAATATGAATATTGCGAAGATGCTTCTGGCATCCGCCGCCATCGCTTGCGTTGTCGTGCCGGGTTCCGCTTTTGCAGACACGTCATCCAAGAAGATTGCATTGTCGAATAATTATGCCGGCAATTCATGGCGTCAGGCCATGTTGACCAGTTGGCAGAAGGTGACCGGCGATGCGGTCAAGACGGGCGTTGTTGCCGCTGCCGATCCGTTTACGACGGCAGAAAATCAGGCGACCGAGCAGGCCGCGCAGATCCAGAACATGATCCTGCAGGGCTATGATGCGATCGTCATCGATGCCGCGTCTCCGACTGCGTTGAATGGTGCCATCAAGGAAGCCTGCGACGCCAAGATCGTCGTCGTTTCCTTTGACGGTATCGTCACTGAACCCTGCGCATGGCGTATCGCCGTCGATTTCAAGGGCATGGGCGCCAGCCAGATCGATTATCTCGCCAAGAAGATGCCGAAGGGTGGCAATGTGCTGGAAATTCGCGGGCTTGCGGGCGTCTCTGTCGATGACGAGATTTCCGCCGGCATTCATGACGCAGCGGCCAAATATCCGCAGTTCAAGATCGTCGGCTCAGTTCATGGCGACTGGGCACAGGACGTCGCACAACGCGCCGTGGCCGGCATCCTGCCGAGCCTTCCCGACATCGCAGCGGTCGTCACCCAGGGTGGTGACGGATATGGTGCAGCCCAGGCATTCGCCGCTGCAAAGCGCACGATGCCGACGATCGTGATGGGTAACCGGCAGGATGAGCTCGCCTGGTGGAAGAAGGAAAAGGATGCCAGTGGCTATGAGACCATGTCGGTTTCGATTGCTCCGGGTGTCTCGACGCTCGCATTCTGGGTAGCCCAACAGATCCTAGACGGCCAACAGGTGAAGAAGGATCTGGTCGTGCCGTTCCTGCGCATCGACCAGGATAATCTTGAAACCAACCTTGCGACGACGCAGGCCGGTGGGGTCGCCAATGTCGAATACACACTGGACGACGCAAAGAAGGTTATCGCCGCAGCGAAGTAATCACGTAGTCCGAATAGGAAGCCCGGCGCTGCCAATCAAAGGCGGTGCCGGTTGGACCCAACGCCCGGCCGGACGATCCATGGTTTCAGTCAAAGACAATAGCGTGATGGAAGAGAATACCGAGCAACAAGCTGTCGTCTCGGTCAAAGGCATCAAGATGCATTTCGGTGCCGTCAAGGCGCTGGATGGTGCCGACCTCGCCATTCATGCCGGCGAATGTATTGGACTCGTTGGACACAACGGCGCAGGCAAATCGACGATCGTCAACGTCATCAATGGTGGCCTCAGCCCCCATGAGGGAACGGTCGCCTATGATGGCGACGCCAAGATGCATGGCGTTAATGCGGCCCGCGCGCATGGTATTCGCTGCGTCTTTCAGGAGCTTTCGCTCGCTCCCAATCTGACCGTGGTCGAAAACATGCGCATCGTGCATCATGGCCTCTCCGGCTGGAATTGGCGTCGACGGGCAGCTGCGATTGTTGGTGCCAAGCTTGACGAGATCTTTGCCGGTCACAAGATCGACGTCATGCGCACGGTCGGCGAGCTTTCCATCGCCGAACGCCAGATGGTGGAGATCGCGATTATTTTCGCGACCGTCACTGAGAGGCCGAAACTCGTTATTCTTGATGAGCCGACGTCATCGCTCGATGCGGGGCTCGCGGCCCAGCTGATGGCCTATGTACGCGACTTCGTCCAAGCTGGCGGCGCGGTGATGCTGATCTCGCACATCCTTGGCGAAATCCTGACAACCGCGAGCCGTATCGTGGTCATGAAAGACGGCCGCATCGTTGCAGATCGCGCTGCGCGGGACTTCGGTGTGAAGAGCCTTGTCCAGGCAATGGGTAGCGTCGTCAAGGAACAGAACCGCAAGCGCAAAGATGGGGAGCGCGCCGCTACGCCGCAGATCCTTGCATTGCCTCCGCGTGGTGGGCGAGGCCTTCGCTTTGAAGCTCGCAAAGGAGAGGTGATCGGTCTTGCTGGTCTCGCCGGGCATGGTCAGACCGATATGCTGCTCGACCTTCATCGCTCGCTATCAAGCAGCTGGTTTCCCGGCAGAAGAGATAGCATTGCCTTCGTCGCCGGCGACCGTAGCCTGAACGGGACGTTTCCTTTGTGGAGCATCCTGAAAAATCTCAGCGTCGCGTCCCTTGGCGATCTGTCGAAGGTGTTCCTGATCGACAGACAGCGGGAACACGGCCTTGGCGCGGACTGGAAGGGGCGGATCGAGATCCGAACACCGACCATGGCAAACGGCATTCTGTCATTGTCCGGCGGCAACCAACAAAAGGTCCTGTTTGCGCGCGCCCTGGCGACCACGTCGCCTATCGTGCTCATGGACGATCCCATGCGCGGCGTCGACATTGGCACCAAGCAGGAAGTCTATCAAATCCTGAACGACGAGGCTTCGGCTGGCCGGACCTTCGTCTGGTACTCCACGGAAATGGACGAAATCCGCCTTTGCGACCGTGCCTACGTGTTTCGCGACGGCGCAATTGTCGCGGAGCTCGTCGGAGACGATATCACGGAGGAAAATGTGCTTGCAGCGTCCTTTGACGGAGAGGGCGCATGATCCGTCCATCGTCCTCAACCCTGCGCCTCCTGATCCCGGCTCTTTCGCTTGGCGTCTTGCTGATTGCGGTCTTTTATCTTCAACCACGGGCGATGAGCTATGTCGGGCTCAATCTTCTTTTCAATCTCGCAGTGCCGATCGCGTTGGCGACGATTGCCCAGATGATGATCATGGCAGTCAATGATCTCGATCTGTCGATGGGAACATTTGTGAGCTTTACCGCCTGTGTCGCGGCGACCTATTTACAGTCGTCGCCGCTTCTCGGTGTCCTCATCCTGGCCGCAGCGATTGCTGTCTATGCCGTCATGGGCGTGATTATTTATGTCAAGGACCTACCATCGATCGTTGTCACCCTTGGCATGAGCTTTGTCTGGGGTGGCCTTGCGGTGCTGTTACTTCCGGCACCTGGGGGAACTGCCCCTGACTGGGCTCGCTGGTTGATGACGTCAAAGCCGCCATTCGTCCCTGTGGCAATCGTAGCAAGCGTCATTATTGCGCTTATCTCTCACCTGATCCTCATGCGCTCTTCTTTCGGCGTTCTCATCCGTGGGGTCGGCGGCAATCAACGCTCGCTTCAGCGTGCCGGTTGGTCTGTCCTGGGCTTGCGTGCGGCAGCATACGGCCTCGCTGGTCTGTTTGCTGTGCTATCGGGCATTGCGCTGGTTGGGTTAACGACTTCCGCGGATGCAAATATTGCTTTGCGCTACACGCTGCTGTCGATCGCCGGGGTCATACTGGGTGGCGGTGAATTCATCGGTGGTCGTGTCTCGCCGGTCGGGGCCGTCATCGGTGCCCTGACATTGACCCTGGCGGGTTCGTTTCTGTCATTCCTGCGGATTTCTCCGGATTGGCAGATCGGTGCGCAGGGCGCCATCCTGATTATCGTTCTGGCCTTGCGGCTTCTGCTCAACCGCGTCGAAAAGCGGGAGAAACACGCATGATCGCCCTCCGCATGCTCGGCAAGAAGCCATGGATCTGGTCCTTTCTTGCCACGACCATCGTCTGGATTGTGACCGTTCTCTTTACGGGTGGGGCGAGTTCGATAGGCCTGTCGCAGGCGGCCCTGACATTCGCAGCCTTCTCCGTGATCGTCGGGATCGGGCAGATGTTTGTCATCACGCTCGGACCGGGGAATATCGATCTGTCCGTACCCTCCACCATGACGCTTGCCGGGACAGTGGCGCTGAAGCTGATGAATGTCGAGGACGGTATGATCGTGCCCGGCCTCTTGGTGTCGATCCTGATCGGACTTGGCGTCGGCATCGGCAATTATGCGCTCATCAAGCTTTTGCGCATCCCGCCGATCATCGCGACGCTTTCGATGAGCTTCATCATCCAATCGACGGCCATATGGAGCAATCGTGGCCTGCGCATCAAACCGCCGGAGCAATTGGCCGATTTCACGACGTCAGGCTTCCTCGGCATTCCAAATATCGCGCTCGTTGCGCTAGTGCTCTCGCTGCTTGCCTGGGTGTTGCTGGAGCGGACGATCTACGGCCGGTGGATCTCGGCAATCGGACAAAGCATGTTTGCGGCGCGCATGGCAGGCATTCCCGTCGATGGCACGCGGCTGGTGACCTATGTGCTCTGCTCCATTCTGGCGTCGATCTGCGGCTACCTGCTGGCGAGCTTTTCCGGCGGTGCTGCCCTCAACATGGGGGCCGAATATCTGTTGATGTCGATTGCCGTGGTCATCATCGGCGGAACCGTGGTGGCCGGAGGAGACTCGAACGTTCCGGGGATATGGGGCGCCTCGCTCTTCATGTTCCTGGTCGTGTCCATGCTCAACACCTATGGGTTTGGCGCTGGCCCGAGGCTCGTTTTGACTGGCCTTATCATCATTGCAGTCATCCTTGTTGCCGGCGGCCGCCCAGGCGGCGGGCGCTGACACCAATTCCTCCCAATTTCAGGACCTTCGAAATGCCGCATGACGTGTCGCCCCTCTATGAGATTTACGATTCCCGCTTCCGCAATCTTGTGGTGCCGAGTGCCGGACTGGACGAGCTCGATTCCGATTGCCGCTGGGCAGAAGGACCCGTCTGGTTTGCTGATACCGGGTGTCTGATCTGGAGCGACATCCCGAATGAACGCATGTTGCGCTGGGTGCCAGGCGGAGGTGTGTCGATCTTCCGCTCGCCATCGAATTTTGCCAACGGCAATACCCGCGATCGCCAGGGCCGCTTACTGTCCTGCGAACATGGCGGCCGCCGGGTGACCCGTACCGAGACTGATGGTTCCATCACCGTTCTTGCGGACAGCTATAAGGGCAAACGTCTGAATTCACCCAACGATGTCGTCGTGCGCTCGGATGGAACCATTTGGTTCACCGATCCGACCTACGGCATCCTGTCAAACTACGAGGGTTACAAGGCCGAACCTGAGCAGATAACACGCAATGTCTACCGGCTTGATCCATCGACAGGCGCGCTTGAGGTCGTGGTCGACGATTTCGGCCAGCCGAATGGTCTGGCCTTCTCGCCTGACGAAACCAGACTCTATGTGGCGGATTCTGCCGCGAGCCATGATCTCAGCGCTCCGCGACACATTAGGGTTTTTGATGTCGTGAATGGTAGAACCCTGACAAATGGCCGCGTTTTCTGCAAGATCGACGCCGGCATCCCGGACGGGTTTCGGGCTGATATTGAGGGCAATATCTGGACAAGCGCGGGTGACGGCGTTCACTGCTTCGCGCCGGAGGGTACGCTGATCGGCAAGATCAAGGTTCCTCAGACGGTGGCCAATCTCACCTTCGGTGGTCCGCGTCGAAATCAGCTGTTCATCGCCGCTACGCGTTCGGTCTATCGTGTCTTCACCACAGCGACCGGTGCGCAAATGCCCTGAAGGTGCTCGAGAACAAATCGGCACCTCCAATTCCGGCTGAGAACTCGATAGTTCGTTCGCGGTTGCACCTTAATGGATTTCTGCGAGCTTATTGCGACGAAGGGAGCGCTTGTGAGTGCACAGCAGGACTGGCGTCACGGTACAACAGCACAGAGCCCCGCTTGGAGAGGGTGTTGCGAACGCCGTATTGATCCGTTGCCGGTTTGGCGACGCGGCTCGCATTACCTCTCCAGCCTCAATCCCTTATTGAGGCCACGCTTCAGCTGCTGCTGGCGAGACAACTCGGCGCGCTGAGCTCGATCTGTTATCCGCGCAATTGCCCGGATCCTCTCGATCTCGACTGTGGCCTTTGCACCAAGCCGCAGATTGTCGGGTGTAAGGTCACGTGAATCTGAGCTCCCAAACCGCAGTTCGAGCGCTTGCGCGACCTGGGTTGCCTCGGTGAGTGCCTCCCTCCCGGCCGGGCTGCCGGATAGGCGCGCAAGGAACTGGGGCCGCTCGGCCTGGGGCAGGGCATCGAACTCCCTGAGAATGGCCTCGCTGCGTTTCGTCAGACCCGGAACCTCGATGACATCGCGCTTTTCGCGCTTCCAGGTTTCCGAACTGCGCTCGGCTTCCAGCCAGCGTTCCCACCGTTGGCCGATCGAGGCGATGTGATGGGCGAGCGCCCTGGCCTGATGACGAGCTGCCTTGCGATCCCTGCTGTCGCCAAGGAGGCCCGATCTGCCACGCAGCTCTCCGAACTGCTCCGGGTGCTGGATCATCCGTTTGGCCAGCAACTCCCTATTTGCACTCTCCTGGAGAATGGCGGCGCCAAGCTTGCCGGCCACCCTCTCCGGATTGGCGTAGACATGGCCGCACACCGACCGCACCGCCTCCATCGCCTGATCAAACTGCGGTCGTGCCCGCTCACGCGCGACGTCTTCGACGCTTTTGCTGTAATGCGTGATCGCTGGCACCAATGGATCGAGCTTGCCCACCATGTTGCGAGTTGGCGGTCCGAGGTCGATCTCACCGTGGAGATTGGTGTCGTCGCCTAGTCCTCGCCTGTCGGCAAAGGCCCGGGTGTAGTCAAGCGTTGTCTCCTTGGCGCCCGACCGGCTCATGGTGGCGCCAAGCGCCTTCATGTCCTTCAGTTCATCGCGGCCGGCATAGAGCTTTGCGGCGTCGCGATGGCGCGTCATCGCCACATAGGTGAGGTGCCGATCCATGGTGGCAGACGCCATGACAAAGGCGCGATCGACGGTCGACCCCTGCGATTTGTGGATCGTTGTCGCATAGCCATGATCAAAGGCTTGGTAACGATTAACCGGTAGGGTCAAGGCACGGGTGCCTTCTCTCCCGTTGCCGTCGAGCCTGATCTGTATTGCGTCCGGTTCGACGGCCGCCACCGTCCCCAGCATGCCATTTTTGACGGCAAGATCTCGGTTGTTTTCCAGAAGTACGATGCGATCGCCCGGCGCGAACGAGCGCTTGCCGTCATTGGTCTGATAGAGGACTTCACGACCAAGCTCGCCCTGATCATCTCCGCCTTTTGCCAGACGACCTCTCTCCTGACGTGACGATCGAATACCGGCATTGATGGCACGGACATCGACGCGCCGATGAGCAAGCGCGATCCGCGACCCTCCCGGGTTGTTCTCCACATCCGCAACATAGTCCCGCACCAGATCGGCGCGAGCGTCCTCGCGGGTTTCGTGGAATTGGATGCGGTCGCGGTCGGCATAATGGGCAAGGGCCGCAGTGGTGCGATGCGTGGCAAAGGCGACCGACGCCTCGCGTTGCCAGCCCTCGCGCTGACGACGAATTTCCCTGAGTTCGACGGCTCCGACGCATTCGACAATGGCCCGGAACGGCGATCCCGCGCCGATCGCCTGCAGCTGTTCGTGGTCGCCAACCAGAACCAGCTTTGCGCCACGCGCCTCCACCTCGCCGACAAAGCGCGCAAGCTGTCGGCTGCCAACCATGCCGGCCTCATCGATGACAAGAATGTCGCCTCTGCCAAGCTCGCCCTTGCCCGACTGCCACCCATATTCCCACGACGCCAATGTCCGTGCCGCGATCCCCGAAGACTCCTCCAGCCCCTCGGCTGCCTTGCCAGCAAGAGCCGCGCCATGAACGCGATATCCCTGCCGTTCCCAGGCATCGCGCGCCGCCGCCAGCATCGTCGATTTGCCGGCGCCGGCAAAGCCGATCACAGCGGCAATCTGCGTCGGCCCGGTCAGGTGCTGAACCGCAATCCGCTGCTCGCCACTCAAGCCGGCCTGGGCAACCTGACGGTCTCGTTCGGCGACTGTGATGTCACCGCAATTGAGACGGCCGCTCAGCGATGCCGCGGTGCCAAGCTTGATGGCGCTGTCCTGCCGCGCCACCGCCTGGTCGACAAACCGACCGGCGACACCATGGCTGGACGAGCGGCTCATGCGTTCCGCGCTAGCGGCCAGGGCGTGCTCAATCTCAAGCATTTCTCGTGTCGAATAGCGCGCCAGTTCGCCCTTCTGCTCTGCGCGCAATTCGACAAGGGCAGGAGAGGCCATGACGGAGGCAAAGGCATTCTGGAACGCTTGCGGATCGTCGATATAGCGATGCAGCGCCCGCGCCACGTCATATCGGTCGAAGACGCTCTTTTCCGCCGTTAGCATCGACAGGACCTGGTCCGGCTTTTCCCGGATGAGATCGGCATTGCGTCGTGCCGCCTTCTCGTCGATACGTGCGCGTGATACCTCCAGACCGCGCCGCTCCATCTGCGATGCAAAGACCCCCATATGCTCGGTCGGCTCGATCTCGAGACCACGCTCCAGATGCGAGCGATGATCGATCCTGGCATCGAGGCCGGCGAGCATCAGATGACGGTTGGCATGCTGCTCCCAGGTCTGCCTGATCTCGCGAAGCTGCATGTGCGATGTCGGCTGGTTGCTGTTGAGCAGCCACTTGTTCTCCCGCTCGATCAACGTCTTCTCACCGAGCCCTTGAGCACTGACCATACGCGTGGTCATCAGCATATGGGCATGGGCGTTTCGGACATCGCCCTGGACATGCGGCCGATGGATGGCGAAGTCGACGGCGGCGCCATAGCGGTTGGCAAGATCCTGGGCGAAGTCGCGGGTCAATGTCAGGCGCTGTTCGGGGCTCAACTCATGCGGAAGCGCAAGCTCGAACTCGCGGGCAACCCGCGCATCGCTTCGCCTCTCCGCACGCTCCGCCGTGTTCCAGAGCTTTGCGCGATCCAGTGCCCAGGCTGCCTCGATGCCCTTGGGAAGGACGATCTCGGTATGCTCGACCCCCTGCTTATGGGTGAAGTCATGGGTCAGGCCGTCGCGCTCGTTGAGGATCTTCGTCGCAGTCCGATAGGCGATTGCGGCGACGGCGCTTCTGCCGCCACCGCGGGCAATCGGCTTCATGCTGCAATGATAGATCGCCAAATCTCATGTTCCCGAAGCAAACGGAGGTTTTGAGCGCTGAGTTGCGCAGCAACTCGTAAGTGCGCCCTTGGAACTTCAATCGCTGCGCTCTTTCAGTAGGGATCAGGCACACAACGCCATCAACTCCCATTTCTGTCAGTTGCGATCGGGAGGGGGGCGCCTAGGGTCCGAGCATTCGACGCTCGAGATGGAATTCCTGCGGAAGGATAGTCATGGCGCGCAAGACGATCGAACAGCGCATCGCCGAACTGGAAGTGCGAAAGAAGACCCTGATGGCGCGGCTTGGCAAACGGGAGCGCGCGGAGGATACGAGGCGCAAGATCCTGCTGGGTGCGCTTGTCCTCTATCATCTCCAGCAGGGCAAGGATCTATTTCTGCGGGACCTGGAGAACTGGTTGCGTCGAGAGCTTCCGGGCTACCTCAGCCGCGATCAGGACAGGATCCTGTTTCCCGAGTTCATCGATGCGCCCAGCCAACCCGGCCCGGAGGAAGCTGGAATCGAGGACAGGCGATGAAGCTCCTTCGGCTGCTGAAGTCCGTTGTCACCGCTCCAGTCTATGCGATCATCGGCGGTCTGCTCGGCCTGGTATTGGCGGCGCTCATCCTGCTGGCGAACGGCGCTGCGCATTGGCTCTCTGACCAGGAAGAGGGATACATCAGCTTTGCCGTCACGGTCATTGCACAGCATCTGCCCGCGGTGCTGTTGGTGGGTGGTATCATCGGCGCGTTCGTGCCGATCTCGCATCTGCGCGGCGCGGTGTTCGGATCCGCCCGTTGGGCCAATCGCAAGGAGCGGCAGGCGCTCGGCAAGATCGACACCGGCTTGCTGATTGGCCGCGATCCGACAAGCCGGCAACTGCTGCGCTATGACGGGCCGGCACATTTGCTGACGATGGCGCCGACCCGTACCGGCAAGGGTGTCGGCACCGTCATTCCCAATCTATTGACGGCCGATCGCTCGGTGATCTGCATCGATCCGAAAGGGGAGAATGCCAGGATCGCTAGCCGGGCGCGGCAATCCTTCGGACCTGTTGCCATCCTCGATCCCTTCGGGGTCACCGGCATGCCATCGGCGGCCTTCAATCCTCTCGATACGTTCGATCCGTCCAGCCTCGATGTTGCGGAAGACGCCAGTACTCTAGCCGATGCACTGGTGTTCGATGAACCGGGCATGGCGGGCGAGGCGCATTGGAACGAAGAGGCCAAGGCGCTGATTGCGGGGATCATTCTTTACATCATTGCCCATGAGCCTCCGGACGATCGGACGCTGATCCGCTTGCGTGAGTTTCTCACCCTGGCGCCGGAGGCATTCGTGGCTCTGCTCCACCGCATGCAGGCGTCAGGCGAGATCCTCGGTCTCATTGCTCGCGCCGCCAATCGCCATCTCGGCAAGTCCGATCGCGAGGCCGCGGGCGTTCTGTCGGCTGCGCAACGCCACACGCATTTTCTCGACAGTCCACGCATGGGCGCTGTCCTCGGCCGATCGGACATTCGCTTTGCCGATCTCAAGCATCGCAACGCAACGGTGTTTCTGGTTCTGCCGCCGGATCGGCTTTCGACCTATGCCCGTTGGCTGCGCCTGCTCGTCAGCCAAAGTCTCGCCGACATGGCGCGTGATCCAGTCAAATCCAAACTCCCCGTCCTCTATCTCCTTGATGAATTCGCCGCACTCGGCCATCTCGCGCCGATCGAAAGGGCCATGGGCCTCATGGCTGGATATGGCGTTCAGCTCTGGCCGATTGTTCAGGACATTCATCAACTCAGGGCAACCTACGGCCAGAGGGCAGGGACGTTCCTGTCCAATGCCGGGATCCTGCAGGTGTTCGGTGTCAATGACATCGAGACGGCGGAGATGATTGGCAAGACGATCGGCAAGACGGATGCCCAGTACTTCACCGGATCCTGGAGCGAGGGAAAACACTCGACCTCCGAGCACGTTTCTGCGCGTGACCTCATTAATCCCGATGAGATCATGAGGCTGTCACAGCAACAGATGATCCTGCTGCGGCAAGGGCAGCGGCCCGCGCTCGTGCGCAAGCTGCGATACTTCGATGATCCGGAGTTCAAGGGACTTTATGTGCCGCCGTGAATGAAACACAGGACCTGATCAAAACGCTGATGTTCACGGCGGACTGCATTGTGAACAGTGCCGCCAGCGAGAGGAGGCGCATCGCCGAGGCTTACGCCAGCGCCCACGAACTGGTGGCGAAGATCCCATTGAGAAATGGGAGTGCCTATCCTTGGATCATTGCCTGTTTCGAGCAATTTGACCGCTATCGGGCGGCCAGCGATGTTGCCTGTTCGGGGTGGATGCTGGCCGCGTTAGAATTCCGATTGGATGAGCATGGTCTGGAGGGTTGGCGGGAGCTCCGCTCAATCGTGGACCAGCTAGTAGCGCTACTGCCGCTGCCGACGGCGATTGCAACAGTCCACTGACTGCTCGCACAGGATTTTCAGAAGGAGATCGCTAGGCACGAGCGCCTGTAAGTGTGCGGTCGGAGCTCACTGCTGATCTGAGAACAGCAAAATCCCATTGCCCCTTAGTTCCGCTGCATATAGCGCGGCAATCAGGATGAGACGCTTGCGACAATCTGGATGAGATTCTTAGGTCGCGGTCGGGATCAAGTTATCATGCTGATTGCCGCTGACAAGTTCTTCGTCGTTTTCTGATTGCCGCTCCGCGACAGATGGCACTGAGGTTCTGATTGTCGCGAAGGAAGCCGGTCGG
>NZ_JBIVSO010000010.1:0-248737 GCF_044756305.1 Rhizobium sp. NPDC092011 | reverse complement strand
TGCATGAGGCTCTGTGCGAGGTTAACTTACGCAACCCTCGATACCTGCATATTGTGAGACGGGTCACCCGGTCCCCAGGCGAACATTTAGTCTAGCATTCCCATTTCATCAGGAGACTGAACATGCCCCTTTGGAAAATCTATCACCCTGAGGCCGCCTTTTCCGACGACGACAAACAGGCGATCGCCGAGCGGCTCACGGGCCTTTATCGAGACCTGCCACCCTTCTATGTCGGCGTCGTTTTCGAGGCCGTCGCCAAAAACTCCTTTTATATCGGCGGGCAACCGGCGGACGACTTCGTTCGCATAGCCGTCGATCACATCGCACGCCAAATCAACGATGACGATATCAGGCAACAGTTCCTGGCCGCCATCGGCAAGCTTCTGGCGCCCTATATCGCCGATCGTGGCTTGCGATGGGAGATTCACATCGACGAGACGCCCTTCAGCCTGTGGGCCATCCAGGGTATCCGGCCGCCTGTGCCGGGAACGCCGGCGGGAGAGGTCTGGCGGCGGGATAACAAACCCTCGGCCTACTAAATACCAGCAACACGGCCGAGCGCGTCAGTGCCTGTCCGCAGCGGTCGGTCAGAGGGCATCTCTGGCCACTTCGCTCGGCCTAAACATCGTTGCGCGGGATGCCGCACGCCCCGCACCCGCGAAGGCCGTTCTGGATGAAGACGGGCGTCCACCCGACTGGAGAAATCAAGCCCTTCGTAGGAAAAGCGATCAGGTCGCAAAGCATCCTGATGGAGAAGGTGCTATAGGTTTCCGGCATCGGCTTTTGCAACAGGGTTAACGAGACGTTAAGCATTCCTGCCTAACCATTTGCGGCATGGTCGAACGTCTTGACAGGTTTGTGCGTTTGTTGATCGGCGCGTGGATGCTGGCCGTTGCGCTCGCCCTGTGTCCGACTGCGCCTGCTCTCGCGCTGGAGGCTTCCTCGCAGGAGCAACTCGCGGCGTCAGACCCTCGCTTTACCGCGATGCCGCTGGATGAAGATCCTTCCGTCGACGATCATAACCACAGCGATCAAAGTGCGGATCACACACACGACGTTCCCTGGCTGGTCGCGACATCATCCATGGACAGGCTAGCGGAAAAATCCGCCAAATGGCTGTTGTTTCAAGCCAAGGCGCCGCATCGCAACGCAGCTGCGTTCGAGCGACCGCCCCGTCTTTGATTCCCCACCGAACTCATCTCTCAACACCTTCGGTAGGAAATCATGGAAACGCATTCCCACGCATTCGGCGGGGCGCGTCCGTTTGACGGTCAGCGCCTATCCGCATCGTTTCACGCCCATATCGGCCCAGTCGTTGCCCTCCATTCATGGGGCACGCCATGACGATGCGCTTCTACATGAAAAAAATGCCACTTCCCCCGCTTCGCAAGCGACAGCGCCGGCCGTCTCCTCCGGCGCTGAGAATGAGGATCGTGTTTCTAACGGGCTTGTTCATCCTGTTCTACACGATCATCGGCGCCAGACTTGTGCATTTTGGGCTACATACTCCACCGCCATCCGGGGCGGCGCTGATACCGCCATCGGTGGCAAGGCCTAATATTGTCGATCGCAACGGCACTGTGCTGGCGATGGACGTCCCGGTGGCATCAATCTATGCCGAGCCACGCCGGCTGGTTGATATCAACGAGGCCGTCGAGGGGCTGACATCAGTGTTTCCGGATCTCAGCCCGGCAGAACTCTATCGCCGGTTCGACACGGATCGAGGCTTCGTCTGGGTCAAGCGCAAGATCCCGCTTGCGGCGAAAAACCAAGTTTGGAATCTCGGAATACCCAGCGTCGGCTTCCGCGAGGAGACGCAACGGCTCTATCCGAACGGGGATCTGGCATCGCATGTGCTTGGAGCGGTGAATACCGATAATGTCGGCATCGCGGGTATAGAGAAGTGGATCGATGGCCAGGGCCTGCAGATCCTTCGGGATACGGGCCTGAAGTTTGATGCAAACGCCCTGCAGCCCATCGCGCTCAGCATGGATCTGCGCGCGCAGTTCGTCTTAAAGGACGAGTTGCGCAAGGCCATGGAGAAATTTTCCGCGATTGCAGCAGCCGGTCTTATCCTCGACGTGACGAATGGCGAAGTCGTCGCCCTCGTCTCGCTTCCGGACTTCAATCCGAACATACCCTCCGACGCGCTGCGCTCGGATCGCATCAACCGGCTTTCCGTCGGGACGTTTGAAATGGGGTCGACCTTCAAGGCGCTGACGACTGCAATGGCTCTGGATTCCGGCGCCTTCAATTTGAATTCCGTCATCGATGCCAGCCAACCGTTACGCCTGGGGCGCTCGACGATCTCGGACTTTCGCGGACAGAAAAGGCCGCTAACCTTGCCGGAAGCCTTCGTTCACTCCTCAAACATCGCCATGGGGCGCATGGCGCTCACGGTCGGCAAGCAGGCTCAGCAGAATTTTCTGAGGAAGATGGGCCAATTCGACCGACTGACGACGGAGCTTCCCGAAAGTGCCGTTCCGATCCTTCCGCCGCGATGGGGAGACATCAACACCGTGACCGTGGCGTTCGGGCACGGTATGGCGGTTACGCCGCTGCAAGCGAGCATGGCGATCGCCTCGCTGGTCAATGGCGGGCGCCTCATCCAACCGACCTTCATCAAGGGCTCATCGGTTGAAGAGCGCATCCTCGCCAATGACGTCGTTACCGCCAGGACCGGCGAAACCCTGCGCTTTTTGATGCGGCTCAACGCCGAGGTCGGTTCGGCAAGAGGCGCAAATGTTGCGGGCTTCTACGTCGGCGGAAAAACAGGCACGGCTGAAAAGGTCGTCGGCGGGCGCTACTCCAAAGAAAAGGTCATGACGTCTTTCATGAGCATCACGCCGATCGACAATCCGAAATATCTGTTTCTCACCATTCTGGATGAACCCAAACCATTGCCGGAAACCTATGGTTTCCGCACCTCCGGCTGGAATGCCGTTCCCGTGACCGGATCCATCATGGCTCGGGTGCTGCCCGTGCTTGGCGTTTCTCCGCGCTGGAGCCCGCCGGAACGCCCGTTTCCGATCGCGCTTTCGACGGGTGCCTGGGGGGCGCATCGCTTCACACCCGCCGCGGCAGAGCGCTATCGGGCGGCTACACAGCTTCTCCAATAGAGAGGCGAAGGATGATTGCAGCCCTGGCGGCGACCGCTTGGCCGTTGCCAGAGAGACCCTAGACCAGGTTCGACAATTTCTCAGCTGAAAACGTCTGCGCGATACCCACGATAGTACCGCCGGACTGCATTGGAACTGTGATATTCAGTCGACGGCCGAAAGCACCGGAAAACCGATTTCAGGCTTCAGCAAGACTTGCTTTTCGATCGTCTGATCGCCGGCGATGGAGGCAAGCAGAACATGACCCATCCGCTCGCCGGTATCGACCAGATCCTCATAGATGGTCTCGACTTTCGGCTGGATCTGGCTCAAGAGCTTCGAGGTGCGTTTTGCCACTACGTCATATTCCACTCCAAGCGTAAGCCCGTTATCGGCCATGCCAGTAATGGTCGCCAGCGCCGAGACCTCGCCGCCACAGGTGAAGCCATCGGGCGAACCGGGCTGCGACGCGCGACGGCTCATATATTCGCGAATCTGCTCCACCGGACAGTCGAGATCGATTTCCTCGGGAATTTCGTAATCGACGCCCGCTTCGCGCACGGCCGTCATGAAGCCATGCAGCAGATGCTGCGAAAAGGTTAGCCGTCTCGGCGGCAGGATGATCATCGGCTTGCGCCGGCCGCGTTCGACCAACCGCTTCGTCGCCTCATAGGCAAAGCTGAAATTATCGTAGTCCACGAAAGGATGATCGAGCGTGAATTCCGTTCGTCCATGCGTGACGAACGGAAACCCGCTTTCAAGCAGAAGGCGAACGCGAGGATCGAAGGGTTCCGTTCGCGAGAAAAGCAATCCGTCGACCATCCCGTTACGCACCAGATAATTCACCGCTTCGACATTGCTTCCGTTGATGAAATTCGGCGTCACGATAAGGTGGTAAGCCGTGTTCCGCAGAGCCTTGGCAAGACCGTGCATGATGGAAATACCGTAGCCTAGAATTTCCTCATGGGGATCAAGCAGGATGCCGATGACATTGGTCTTGCCTGTCTTCAAGCGCTGTGCGGCTCGATCGGGCAGATAGCCGATTTGCGCGGCAACGGCGTGGACGCGCTCGCGCGTCTCGATCGAAATCTGAGGTGCATTGCTCAAGGCCCGGGACACGGTCGTAACAGCAAACCCCGTCATTTCGGAAATGGTGCGCAACGTCGGCTTGGCGCTTCTGCGCCCGGTCTTTGCAAGGAACGCGGATTTTCCGGAATTGTCTTTCAAGGGAATACCCAGCCTGCCTCGGAGTGATCGCCTTGTACGCTGTTTCACAGCCAAGTGCAAATGTGTTGTTGAAAACGTTTGCGGAGCTGATTTTGGAAAAAATTGACTGAAAAAGTTGCAATGAATTCAACAAAACCGAATATTATTCAATAGCTTATAATCAATATTCAAATCATGGTCGACATCTTGACTTGAGGTTGTTTATAACGTTTTAAATGCTTTGCGGCAAATGAGCCGACAGCAGAATAGCCTCCGCTCGGTGGTGGAGGTTTTAAAGGCGGAGGAAGGCCTTCGCTTGGACGAGTTGCGAAACCGGGAGGGTTTTAGATGCGTAAGTTTATGACGAGCGTGGCGATGGTCGCTTTGGCGCTGTCAGGGATGACGGCTGGGGCGGCTCGCGCTGCGGATGTAAAGGAAGTGCAGATGCTGCACTGGTGGACGTCTGGCGGTGAGGCTGCTGCGCTGAAGGTCATCAAGGACGCGCTGGCCAAGCAGGGTTACAGCTGGAAGGACGTTCCTGTGGCCGGCGGTGGCGGCAATGCGGCCATGACGACGCTGAAGGCGATGGTTGCTGCGGGCAATTACCCGACGTCGTCGCAGATGCTGGGCTACAACGTCCTCGTTTACGCCGAAGGCGGCAAGCTTGGCGACCTGACCGATCTTGCCAAGTCGGAAGGCTGGGACAAGGCGGTTCCGGCTGCCTTCCAGAAGTTCTCGACCTATGACGGCAAGTGGGTCGCCGTGCCGGTCAACGTCCACTCGGTCAACTGGGTGTGGATCAACAAGGCCGTCATGGACAAGATCGGCGGCACCGAGCCGAAGACCTTCGATGATTTCCTCGCTCTGCTCGACAAGGCCAAGAAGGCCGGCGTGACGCCGCTTGCTCTCGGTGGCCAGGACTGGCAGGAAGCCATCCTGTTCGACGACGTGGTGCTTTCCACCGGCGGACCGGAATTCTACAAGAAGGCCTTCAACGACCTCGACGAGGCTGCCCTGAAGTCCGACACGATGAAGAAGTCCTTCGACAACCTTGCCAAGCTCAAGGCCTATGTCGATCCGAACTTCTCGGGCCGCGACTGGAACCTGACGACCGCGATGGTTATCAAGGGCGACGCGCTCGTTCAGGTGATGGGCGACTGGGCCAAGGGTGAGTTCCACAACGCCCAGAAGAAGCCGGGCGACGACTTCTTGTGCTACCGCTTCCCAGGCACGGACGGCAGCGTTGCCTACAACTCTGACATGTTCGCCATGTTCGACGTTGGCGCCGACCGCAAGGATGCGCAGGTAGCGCTGGCAAAGACCACCATGTCGAAAGAAGTGCAATCCGCCTTCAACGTGATCAAGGGCTCGGTGCCGTCGCGCACGGACGTTCCTGATACCGACTTCGACATTTGCGGCAAGAAGGGCATCGCCGACCTGAAGAAGGCCAATGACAGCGGCACGCTCTTCGGTTCGCTGGCTCAGGGCTATGGTGCACCGCCGGCTGTCACCAACGCCTATCTCGACGTGGTCGACAAGTTCTTCAACGGTCAGATCAAGACCTCCGACGAAGCTGTGACCCAGCTCGTCAAGGCAATCAACGACGCAAAATAATGACGGCAGTCGGGCGCGCCAGTCGCGCCCGACTTGCAACCTGCGATGCGTCATGCGCCAACATGAAGCGCCACCTACCGCAGGTTTAGTCGGTCTTGAGACACCAAGCCGCAACAAGAACAGGACAAATCCATGGCCATACCCACGACCGCACCAGTGGTGCAGCACCGCGCCGGGTTTCGCGAGAAGCTCCAGGACGCACTGCCCAAGATTGTGCTCGCCCCCAGCTTTGCGCTGATCGTGGTCTTCGTCTACGGCTTCATCCTGTGGACCATCTTCCTGTCCTTCACCAACTCGAAGGATTTCCCCAGCACCCGTGTGGTGGGATGGGCCACCTATCAGAAGCTCTGGAACTGGACCTTCGAAAGCAATCCGCCGTCCAACTGGTACACGTCGATCACCAACATGGCGATCTACGGCGTGCTCTACGTCGGCATCTGCATGGCGCTGGGGCTGCTTCTGGCCATCCTGCTCGACCAGAAGATCCGCGCCGAAGGCTTCCTGCGCACCGTCTATCTCTATCCGATGGCGCTTTCGATGATCGTCACGGGTGTCGCCTGGAAATGGTTCCTCGATCCCAGCCTCGGCCTTGAACAGACGCTGCATCGCATCGGCTGGACCAGCTTTCATTTCGGCTGGCTCAAGGATCCCAATTTCGTCATCTACACCGTCGTCATTGCCGGTGTCTGGCAAACCTCCGGCTTCGTCATGGCCATGTTTCTGGCAGGCCTGCGCGGCATCGATTCCGAGATGCTGAAGGCGGCGCAGATCGATGGGGCCTCCGGCTTCCGCATCTACTGGCGCATCGTCATTCCGATCCTGCGGCCGGTCTTCCTGTCCGCCTTCATCGTGCTCACGCACATGGCGATCAAATCCTACGATCTTGTGGTGGCGCTGACGTCGGGCGGCCCCGGCGGATCGGCCTGGCTCCCCTCGCTCTTCATGAACGACTACTCCTTCAAGCGCAGCCAGATGGATGTCGGCTCGGCCAGCGCAGTGATCATGCTGATGGCCATCACCGCCATCATCGTCCCCTATCTCTATTCCGAACTGAGGGAGAAGGCCCGATGAGTGCCGCCACACGGGATATGGTCAGGCCCGCCGGCGGCAATCGCAGCGGACGCCTCATCATTTATGGCCTGCTTGCCATTTTCGCTCTTCTCTATCTCCTGCCGCTGTGGGTGATGCTGGTGACCTCGTTCAAGACGATGAGCGAGATCCAGGACGGCAATATGCTCTCCCTGCCGAGCGCGCCGACGATCACGCCCTGGATCCGGGCCTGGAGCGGTGGATGCGATGCCCTCAACAACTGCCTTTCGGGGGTGGCCGGGCATTTCTGGGCCTCCGTTTATATGGTCGTGCCGGCCGTGGCGATCTCGACCATTCTTGGCGCGCTCAATGGCTACGTGTTGACGAAATGGCGCTTCCGCGGCCATACACTCGTCTTCGCGCTGATGCTGTTTGCCTGCTTCATTCCCTTCCAGTCCGTGCTCTTGCCCATGGCAGCACTGCTCGGCAAGTTCAACGTGGCGGCGAACTATCTGCAGTCGACCATCGGCACCTCGCTTGGCATCGGCTCGTCGACGTTGAAGCTTGTGGTCGTGCATGTGATCTACGGTCTGGGCTTCACCACTCTGTTCTTCCGCAACTATTACGAGGCGTTCCCGAACGAGCTCATCAAGGCTGCGATGGTGGATGGGGCCGGCTTCTTCCAGATCTTCCGCCGGATCCTGCTGCCCAATTCGGTGCCGATCATCGTGGTCACGGTCATCTTCCAGTTCACCAATATCTGGAACGACTTCCTCTTTGCCTCAACCTATGCGCCCGGCGACAGCAGCCCGATCACCATGGCGGTCAACAACATCGTCAATACGTCAGGCGGCACTGTCGAGTACAATGTCAACATGGCTGCCGCGATGATCGCCGGCCTTCCAACTCTTCTCGTTTATATTCTCGCCGGCCGCTACTTCGTGCGCGGTCTGATGGCGGGCGCCGTCAAAGGATAATCGCCATGGCTTTTCTAGAAATTTCCGGACTGAAGAAGCGTTATGGCGCCGTCGATATCCTCAAGGGTATCGATCTCGAAATGGAGAAGGGCGGCTTTCTCGTGCTGGTCGGCCCGTCGGGTTGCGGCAAGTCCACCCTGCTCAACACCATTGCGGGGCTTGAGGCGATCAGCGAAGGCGACATTCGCGTCGACGGCCGCTCGATCGGCGAGTTGCATCCGTCCAAGCGCGATATTGCCATGGTGTTCCAGAGCTATGCGCTCTATCCGAACATGACGGTTGCCGGCAATATCGCCTTCGGCATGGAAATGCGCGGCGTACCGACTGATGAGCGCAAGAAGGCAATCGACGAGGTGGCCAAGGTGCTGCAGATCAGCCATCTTCTGGATCGCAAGCCGAGCCAGCTGTCGGGCGGCCAGCGCCAGCGCGTCGCGATGGGCCGGGCGCTGGTCCGCGATCCCAAGCTGTTCCTGTTCGACGAGCCGCTATCCAATCTCGATGCCAAACTGCGCGTTGACATGCGCACCGAGATCAAGCGGCTGCATGAGCGCATGAAGACGACGATCGTCTATGTGACGCATGATCAGATCGAGGCGATGACGCTGGCCACGAAAATCGCGGTTCTCAAGGACGGCCTGCTGCAGCAGTTCGGCTCGCCGGCCGAGATCTACAACAATCCGGCCAACATGTTCGTCGCCGACTTCATGGGCTCGCCGGCCATGAACCTGTTGTCCGGCACGATCGAGAAGGCTGACAGCGGGCTGTCCGTGTCGCTGGAACGGCCCGACGGCGAGCCGATCAGGCTGCCAATCGCCCCCGGTCGTGAGCAGCTCGAAGCCCATGCCGGCCGTCCGGTGGTCTTCGGCATTCGCCCGGAAGCGCTGACCGATCCTGACGGCGCCGACCGCAATGCCCGCACCGTCGCCGAGAATGATTGCCTGATCGAGGTGGTCGAACCGGCTGGTTCCGACACCTTCGCCGTCATCAAGCTCGGCGGCAAGGAAGTCGTCGCCCGCTTGCGTGCCGATGCCCGCATCCATGCAGGCCAGCACGCACGGCTGGCATTCAATCTCGACAAGGCCGTGTTCTTCGATCCGCAGACCCAGGCGCGCATCGCCTGAGGTCAGCGGCAATCAGAGAAGGGTGAGAACCCGCCTTGCGGCACGCATGCCTGTGGCTCGTCGCTGCAGACGATGCGGAAAGCTTTGGCGTTCCGAGAAGGACATGTCAGGGCTCGAATCCTAAGACTGAACCGCTCATAAATACCGCTTGTGGCGGAGTAGCTCACGCCGCTCCGCCACACTGTTGGAACTATTGACGAGCCGCTTCGACCGGCAGCGATCGACGCCGAGCCGCAGCTCCTATTTCACGGTGATGCTCATACCGCTGATATCAGCGTTGACCTGCAGGCCGACCTGCTTGCCCGAGAGCTCGAGCTGGGCGCCTTTTTCATTGGTCATGACGATCATCTGAGCCCCTTTGCCGACCGCACCACCGCCGCCAGCTGCGCCATAGACGCCCGTCACATCCTGTGCACGGCGGATATGGCGCACGGTGCCTTGGAAGTAGGTCTTGGAAGCCCCGAAGGCGAGGCCGCCCGAGATACCGCCGATCGAGACGGGATAGTGGCGACCGTGGAATGTCAGCGTGCCTTCGCCACCCGATCCACCGATGAAGAAGGCTGCCTTATAGACGGAAAAGCGGATCGTGCCGCTATCGGCATGCGCAACGCCGGCAAGGCCAACTCCTGCGGCTGCGATGGCGGCGAATGCAACGGAACGAAAACCAGCGGAAATGGTCATAATGGTCACTCCTTAAAATTGCCGCTTACCCAACCGGCCAGGGATATCGGCGTCGGATCAAAGTTACAGCTAAACCGTCTGATCGGTCATTTGGTTCCAGTCATGCGGAAAAATCCAGCTAACGATGATCGCATAGGATGATCTGGCGATCGCATCCTTGGGCTTGGCGGCGGGAGCGGCCATTCTTATGGTGATCCCGATCGCCGCCTTGCAATTGTCACCAGTTGTCCCGATTGGATGCGGATCAAATTATTCTATAAATTCCATAGAAAGCTAGAATAATAGCCCTTCCCGATCACTGATCCCTTGCCTAGCCTGAGGACGAATTCGACACAGCAGAGAAGGCTCGGACAAAGCGACCAAGTTCACCATCACCGCCTATACCGACGCCTCGGCGAAACAGCCCCAAGACATTTCTGGATTGCGATCCGCAGATCTTGTCGAGCTCTTTCAGGATGCGTCGGCAACCATGATTTCAGGCCGCCGTCCCGGCATCATCGCCTACCCTCTTTTGGCATTAGACATCGCCGTTCCATCACCTACCCCTATCGGAGTATGCACGCAGTGACCAAGACCATCGACTATTTTTTCGGGATCGGCAGCCCTTGGGCCTATATCGGACTTGAACCGTTCAAGGCACTTGCAGCGCGTTTCGATGCCCAGATCGAGCCCTACGTCATTCCTCTAATCGAAGACAATGGAGCGATCTATGCACGCAATCGACCCGACGCACGGCGAGCATATGGAGTAAAGGATCTCAAGCGATGGGCAGCCTTACGCGGCAGGTCGCTGATGTTCGAGAACAGGAGCACGCTTTCCGATCCGACGTCCGCAGGCCTTGCGGTGATTGCAGCACATCTCGCAGGTCAACATTGGCTCGGCTTGACCCAGGCCCTGCAGGAAGCCTTCTGGACGCGCGCCGAAGACATCGGCAATAGCGAGATACGCCGAGCCATCGCGGACGCGGCGGGCTTCGACGGCGCCGATATCGAGGCCCGCGTAGGAAGCAGAGATGTTCTGGCAAAGTGGGAATCGAATTATGAAATCGCCAAGGCGGCCGGCGTCTTCGGCTTTCCCACCTTTCGCTACGAGGGAGAACTCTATTGGGGCCAGGACAGCTTGCCCTTCCTGGAACGCCACCTTAGCGGAGAAAAACTGCTCGCCTGACAGCGAAGCATGGGTTGCCGATGTCTCTCCCGGACGTTTCCTGACGACGCTCTTGGGCATTTGCATGCCTTTCGTTCATTGGGGCATTTGTCATGCACTCTTTCGCAATTCCACCGTCGGCAACCCACTTGCGGTATCTCCAGTTTACGGGTGACGGCATTCCCCTTCTGATGATCCATGGCCTCGGCTGCGCTTCATCATTCGAGTATCCCCATGTGGCGCTCGCACCCGCTTTGCGCGGGCGACGGCTTATCCTTCTCGATCTCCTCGGCTTTGGCTATAGTGATCACCCCGATGATTTCAGCTATCGCATCCATGACCACGCTTTGCAGGTTCACAGCTTCATCGAGGCACAAAACCTTCAGCGAATAGATATCTACGGACACAGCATGGGCGGATCCGTTGCCATCGAAACGGCGGATCTACTCGGAGACAAGGTCGCTCATCTCGTTCTGTCGGAGGCCAATCTCGATAGCGGCGGTGGGACGTTCAGTCGGGCGATTGCGGCTTTCGAAGAGGCCGACTATGTCAGCGGCGGCCACAAGGCGTACCTTACTCAGGCGGACGAGGCTGGAAATCGGGAATGGGCAGCCATGATGCGAGCCTCATCGGCTCTCGGGGTTCATCGAAGCGCAAAATCGCTGGTAGAAGGCGGCTCGCCTGACTGGCGTTCTCGGTTCTTGAAGCACCCGTCTCGGAAAACCTTTATCTTCGGCGAGCGCAGCCTACCGGATCCTGATGTTCAGCGCCTGTCATCCTTGGGCATCCCGGTACGCATCGTCGCAAATGCCGGTCATTCCATGGCAACGGAAAATCCGGAGGGTCTGGCAAAGGCGATCGCCGAGGCAACAAGGGCAGATTGACCGCCCGTCAACGATCACGAGGCAGCATTCCAGCAAGAAGGTGGCCATCGCTGTGAGGCTTGCTCAGCTCATGGCTTCGCCAGAAGGGAGGCGGAGTCCCCTGGAATACGCCGCCGCCTACGTCATTTCCATCGCGTTGCCGGCTTCGAGCTGGGCGCCGCGCCATATGGCCGACGCCTCGGAATCTGCAAACAGCAACCGCAGATGTGCAATGATCTGGCCGGCCCTTGGATCCGCCAGGCGATAGACGACCGCCTTCGAGCGGCGCGTCCCGAAAATGATGCCGGCGTCACGCAATTCTCCGATCTGCTGCGACAATGTCGGCTGATGGACATCGAGAACGTCCTCAAGCTCGCCGACCGTCCTTGCACCCTCCATGAGCACGCAGAGGATTGCCAACCGTACCGGGTTTGACATAGCTTTCATGAAATCAGAGGCTGCACCGATGGCGCGGCATTTGACCTTCGGCTCATGTGCTCGACGCAAGCGAAATTTGTCATCTAGAGTCTTTATCATCGATTTCGAACCTTACGCTCGATGAGAATAGTTTTCTCTTTCTTGCGGAATTTTAAACGCTGAGTTTCTCGTCATCAATTCCCCATTCATTATATAAATTTATATAACAATGGCAATGAGGTAAATATCTTGGCTTTCAGGATTGGCCACCATCCGAACAATCTGCACTTGCATCTGGCGGCGCTCTGGCCTGGCGCCTTTGCGTCGATGAATCCGGAGTTTATTGCTTATCCCGAGGGACGCGATACGGCAGAAAAGCTGGTGCGCGGCGAATTCGACATCGGTGGGACGGGGTCCACTCCCCCTATCCTCGCCGCGGCCTCCGGGCTGTCCGTTTCCTATATAGCAGCATCCGCACCCCGCCCGGCCAACGGCGCAATTCTGGTATGGAAGGCCGGCGGCATCGAAACCGTTGCCGACCTCAAGGACAAAGCGGTTGCCCTCGTCGATGGTTCCTTTCTGACCTATTTCCTTGCCAAACGACTGGAAGAGGCCGGCCTGTCGCTCACCGACATCCAGCGTCGGGACATGGCGCCGGTTCCATCCCGCGACGCGCTGAAAGACGGTACGGTTGCCGCCTGGGTCGCCATGGCGCCCCATCTCGAGCAGTCGCTGCCCAGTGGCGAGTTTCGCGTGCTCGCGCATTGCGGCGACCTTATCCCAAACCGTTCCCTATTCTGGACCATTGACGAACGCGGCATTTCGAGTGCCGCAGCGGCTGATTTTTCCGGCGAGCTCGAGCGTCTCGGCAATGAAATCGCAGCCGACCCCGAAAAGGCGGCTTTGCTGCTTTCGAAGGACGGAGACGAGGCCGAACGGAGGGCATGGACACGCGTCGTTTCAGGCCGAAACTGGCGGGTCGCCGCCGTCGATTCCGCAGTTCTTCGTGAGCAACAGGCAGAAGCCGATACGCTTTTCAAACATGGCGACCTGCCGACCAAGCTGACAATTCAGACGACAAGCGACAAAGAGATCTGACATGAACGTACTCTGGTACATGTGCGCACCCGATGGCGCCTATCCGTGGAAAGCCGAAGGGTCGCGCACCATCGACTACGGCTATTACAAGCAGCTGGCCCAGGCCTATGACCATCTCGGCTTCACCGGCGCATTGTTTGCGACCGGCGCTCACGACGTCTGGCCGCTCGCCGGTGCGCTCCTTCCCTATACGGAACGGATGAAGTTTCTCATCGCCTTCCATCCGGGCCTCATCGCACCGACGCTGCTCGCCAAGATGGCGGCGACCTTCCAGGAATTCTCGAACGGCCGGCTGATGCTGAACGTCGTCTCTGGCGACGCCAAGATGCTTGGCGCCTACGGCATGATGCTGCCGCATGACGAGCGCTATGTCATGGCGGACGAATATCTGACCATCTGGCATCGGCTGATGGCCGGCGAGAGCGTTACCCACAAGGGCAAGTATTTTCAGACGGAAGGAGCAAAGCTCGCCCTTCCGGCCGGATCGGCCATCAAGCCGCCGCCGCTCTGGTTCGGCGGCTCGTCCGACAGCGCGATCGAGGTTGCCGCCAAGCATGTCGAAACCTACCTTTCCTGGGGCGAAACCCCGGAGCAGATGGGCGACAAGGTTGCCAAGGTGAAGCTTCGCGCCGAGGCTCACGGCCGCTCCCTCAACTACGGTATCCGGCTCTACGTCATCGTCCGTCAGACGGATGAGAAAGCCTGGGAGGCGGCCGCGGATCTCTACGACCAAATGGACGACGCCGCGATTGCGGCCAATCAGCGGTTTGTGTCCAACACGGATTCCGTCGGCCAGCAGCGGATGAGCGCCATGCATGGCGGCATCAAGCCGGACAATCTGCGCGACCTGGAAATCTCTCCCAATCTATGGGCGGGGATCGGCCTTGTGCGGCCCGGTCCGGGTACGGCGATCGTCGGCTCGCCGGATACGGTGATCCGAACGCTTGAGGCCTATCAGAAGGTTGGCGTCGATACGTTCATCCTTTCCGGCATGCCGCTTCTCGAGGAGGCCTATCGTTTCGGCGAACTCGTTCTGCCGCGACTGCCCGTCGAACGTTCCGCACCGGAACGCAAGCATTTCACCTGGTCGACCCTGTTCGATCGGGATCTTGGTGGAAAACCCGCACATGGCTGAAATTTCGACCATAAGTCGAGACATCCCCCGCCCAGACGGCAATTCCCTGCCGCCCGGGAAGTCTGGTCGGAAAGCAGCGCGATGGGCAACACGCCTCGTTTCGCCGGTCGCGATCATCCTGATCTGGCAGATCGCCAGCATGACGGGGTTCTTGTCGCCGCGAACGCTTGCCTCCCCCGGTGAAATCCTCGGGGCGGCAGGGCGGTTGATCACGTCAGGCGAGCTTGTCACCGGCCTGGCGGTCTCGTTCCTGCGGGTGCTGCTCGGCTTCTCGATCGCCTTCGTCGTCGGCGTGACGCTGGCACTTGCCGCCGGCCTGTCCCGTCTCGGCGAATCCGCCATCGATCCACCGCTTCAGATGCTGAAAGCCATGCCCTTTCTCGGCCTCTTGCCGCTCTTCATCCTGTGGTTCGGGATCGGTGAAGCGCCGAAGATCGGCCTTGTCGCATTTGGTTCGGTTTTCCCGATCTATCTGACCCTGCATGGCGGCATTCGCGGGATTGACCGAAAACTCATCGAAGCCGGCCGGACACTCGGCCTCAATACATCGGGCATCATCCGCCACATCATCATCCCCGGCGCGTTGCCGTCTCTTCTGGTTGGTGTTCGATATGGCCTCAGCGTTGCCTGGCTCAGTCTTGTGGTCGGAGAACAGATCAATGCGTCGAGCGGCATCGGCTACATCATCACCTATGCGCGCGACTTCCTGCAGACGGATGTCATCGTCGTCTGCCTCATGGTCTATGCCCTCATGGGACTGTTGACAGACGCTCTCGTACGACTGATCGAAGCCTATGCGCTGCGCTGGCGCCCGGAGGCGATCACATGACACCCCTGGTCGATATTCGTGGTCTCACGCGCTCCTTCGGCGGCCCGGCCATCCTCAATAACATCGATCTGACGATCGCAAAGGGCGAATTCGTCGCCCTGCTCGGCCGCAGCGGCTCCGGCAAATCCACCTTGCTGCGCGTGCTTGCCGGCCTTGATGCCGCGCCAGCCCGGCACTTGCAGCTTCCTCAACGCCGCTCCGTGGTGTTTCAAGAGCCCCGGCTGATGCCGTGGAAAACCGTGATCGACAATGTCACGCTGGGCGTCAAGCGGCAGGATGCGCGCACCGTTGCAGAGCAGACGCTTGAGGACGTCGGCCTGTCGCACCGGCAGAATGCATGGCCGCTCACCCTTTCCGGAGGAGAGGCGCAGCGCGCCGCCCTTGCCCGCGCACTTGTTCGCGAGCCCGAGCTCCTGCTGCTCGACGAGCCATTTGCAGCCCTGGACGCATTGACGCGTTTGCGCATGCATGGGTTGGTCTTCGATCTCTGGCAAAAGCATCGGCCCGCAGTCCTCCTGGTCACCCACGACATCGGCGAGGCTATCATGCTCGCCGATCGCATCCTCGTGCTCGACAATGGCCGCTTCACCCGGGAAATACCCGTCAACCTCGATCACCCTCGCCGCCGCAGCGGTCCGGAAGCAAGCCGCCTCGAAGCCGAGCTTTTGACCGAGCTCGGCGTCGAACCCTCGCATGCCTGACTTTATCGCTTCTCAGCACGCCATTTCGGCAGATCGGAACATCAGAATGATCACCAAGCGCCAATTTATCATCGCGATGGCAGCAACGGCGGCCATCGCCACCCTTGCCCCCACCGCCCAGGCCGCGGACCAGGTCGTCCGTATCGGCTGGTTGAGAGGCCCAAACGACATTACGCTTGCCAAGTCGCGCGGTACGCTCGAAAAGGCGCTTGGCGAAAAGGGCATCAAGGTGGAGTGGGCCGGCCCTTTCCCGGCGGCGGCTCCGGCCTTCGAAGCCCTTAATGCCGGCAGCATAGACATCACCGCCGGCAGCTCGACATCTGCAATCGCAGCGCTTGCCGCCAAGGTGCCGTTGGTCGTCTTCGCCTACCAAAAGATGGCCGCGGGCTCGGAAGGCATCGTCGTCAAGAAGGATTCCAAAATCGCTTCGATCAAGGACCTTGCCGGCAAGAAAGTTGCTGTCAATCGCGGCGGCACGGGCGAATATCTGCTCATGCAGGGTCTGGCGACCAACGGCGTCAATCCGAAAAGCGTGGAGCGCGTCTATCTAAGCCCGAGCGACAGCGGCCCGAGCTTCACCCAGGGCCATGTCGATGCCTGGGCCACCTGGGACCCGTTCCTGACGATCGCCGAGAAGGCCTATGACGGCAAGGTCGTCGCCGATGGCGACGCCATTCGCTCGGACAACGCGGTCGTCCTGGTCGCAAGCAAGGCATTCGCCCAATCCAAGTCTGACCAGCTTCAGCTCGTCTTCGACGTCATCAAGTCGGAAAATGCCTGGGCCGTCGCCCACAAGAGCGAAGCAGGCGCCATCTGGGTCAAGGAAATGAACGTTCCGGCCGATCTCGCCCAGAAGATCGGCGAGAACAACGCCGTTCCGACGACGGCGGTCTCGAAGGCGGATGCGGAACAGATCGGCAAGGTGGCCGAATGGTATGCCAAGAGCGGCATCATTCCGGCCGTCCCCGATGTCGCCTCCGGCGTCGTCACACTGAAATAAGTCCGACATAGCATTGGCTGCGCAAAATCCCGTCCCGGCATTCCTGCCGGGACCGCCTCCCTTTCGATCGATGGGCTGTGACTGACGGCGGTCAGCATCAAGTGCGGCCGATACGGTCGGAGGACGTGTGTGGGGGATAGTTGAGCTACAGAACTGGCGTCGTCGCCATCATTCATACCTCAACGCATCGACAGGATCGAGCCTTGCAGCACGCCAGGCCGGAAGGAGCGTTGCGAGGAAAGAAAGGGCCAGAGCCATCAAAACTACCGATATGATTTCCCCGATGTCCATGCGTGCGGGCAACTGGCTCAGAAAATAAAGCTCGGGACTGAACAGCGTTATCCCTGACAGCCACGAGAAGAACTGGCGGATCGGTTCGACATTCATGGACACGATGACGCCGAGCACAACGCCAGCTGCGGTGCCGACGCCGCCGATTGCCGCTCCGGCCATGAAGAAGATGCGCATGATCGCACCGCTGGTCGCGCCCATCGTGCGCAGGATCGCGATATCGGGCCCCTTGTCTTTGACCAGCATGAACAATCCCGAAATGATGTTGAGCGCAGCAACCAGCACGATCAGCGTCAGGACCACGAACATGACGTTGCGCTGGACCTGAAGGGCCGAGAACAATGTCTGGTTGCGCTGACGCCAGTCGGTCAGGAACACGGGCCGCCTCGCCACACTTTCAACCGAGGGGCGCAACCGGTCCACGGCATCGGGGTCATCGACGAAGACCTCGATGGATTGAACGACGCCTTCGGAATTGAAGTAACGTTGGGCTTCGCCGAGCGGCAGATAGATGATCGAGCTGTCATATTGAGACATGCCGACCTCGAAGATCGCCACCACTGGATAGCTCATCTGGCGCGCGGTGACGCCGAACGGGGTGACGTCACCTTCGGGCGCGACAAGCTGAATGCTGTCACCGACCGAGAGACCCAGTCTGTCAGCCATGCGCTTACCGATAGCCGCGCCCTTCGATGCGTTGAAGCTGTCTAGCGTGCCTTGGCGGATATTACTGGAGACCAGCGTCAGCTTGGTGATGTCCTCCCCACGCACGCCGCGCACCAGTGCGCCGGCTCCCGCACCGATGCGGCCGGTCGTCAGCACCTGCCCCTCCGTCATCGGGATCGCGTAGCGCACGCCGGCAATGCCGTTGAAGCGGGCGGCAATCTCCTCATAGTCGTCAAGCCCGCTTTCGATCGGCTGCACGACCAGATGGCCGTTGATGCCGAGGAGGCGATCAAGGAGTTCGGCGCGAAAGCCGTTCATGACAGCCATCACGATGATCAATGTCGCCACACCCAGCATGATGCCGATGAACGAGATGATTGAGATGACAGAGACCACCGTTTCCTTGCGCCTGGAGCGCAGATAGCGCCACGCGATCATGCGCTCGAAGGCTGAAAACGGCCTCGCGCCCTTTTTCGAGCCTGCATCGCTCATGCGGCAACTCGCGGTGCACCGACCGCATTGTCGTGCGGGTAAACCTCAAAGGTAGTGACCCCACGCCCATCGACGCTTTCCAAAGCTGGTCGTAGCTTGTCGTTTTTCGTTTGCGCAGCTGTGCGCTGCCTCATCAATACTAACCTTCGCAGAGCCAGTCTCCCAATGTCGATTAGATGTACGCGGGACCACATTCGTGCGGTCTTGCGAGTTACAGGCAGGTGAGCTGGTGCGGCGGCAAGTTGTATTGTCACAGGAAAAGGCTGGCAGCCAAGCATTGCGTGAACATTACGACGGGGTCGAGTGCACCGCATTGAACGCTCTCGCCGCATGTCGCTCGATCACTGGCAACAGCGATCATTCCCAAGGAGGGTCCGTAGCCGTATAAGTCTAGGAATGGCTCACGAGCGGCAACGCCGTGGTGCCGACGCCAAATCCCAATTCGAGGACGCCGTATGCTGATTGTCACTGAAGGCCGGCGCGGCGCAACGCGATATTTCCATTAGGAAATCACATGTCAGTTGAATATGTCATTGACGGTTCGCGGATAACATCTCTTGAGGATCTCTATGACGAGATCACCCGCGTCTTGGTTCCGCATCATTTCTGGGGCCGGAATCTCGATGCCCTGAACGACATTCTGAGGGGCGGGTTCGGCACCCCAGATGAAGGCTTTACGATCAGATGGTCCCATTCGGCGGTCTCAAGAGAAGCGCTCGGCTATCCCGCGGCGGTGAAAAAACTCGAACACATGCTCGAGCGATGCCATCCCGCTAATCGAGAGAGCGTGAGGCAACGTCTGGCTGCCGCTCGCGACGGCACCGGGCCGACACTGTTTGATTGGATTGTCGAGATTATCAAAATTCATTGCCCCGGCGGTTCGGAGGCTGAGGATAATGTCCTGTTGATACTGGATTGAATGTCCGCCACTCGGTCCTGGCAGGATCCTGGTGCATCCGCCAGCGCCGCCTGAACGGCGCTGGCGTAACGTCGTCAGTTTCGCAACGTCAAAGCGGGATTATGAGCAAAGAAGTTGTGCGGTTCGATATGGATCGTCTTCCATTCGGTCGACATGACGGGCCAATCCTCCATGCGCGGAATATGATGGAAGCCTGCTGTGAACCAGGTGACAATGTCCTTCCCCATCAGCGGCTTATTGGCCTTGACCCATTCCGGTAGAGTATCGGACCCGTCGCTTTGCATGGCGAACTTGCCGCCGGCATATTGCTGATCCGGATCATAAACCGTGTTCCATACGGAATATTCGATATAGGCGTTGCGCTTCATCGGCGGATCCTTGACGAAGTCGAAGGGGCCGTAGGCGACGTCGCCGTGATGGATCATCCAGCCGGGCTCCTGGCCGAGATAGCCTTTCCGTGAGGGGTCAGAGATCATGAAGTAACGCGGCTTCATGGCTGACAGCTGATAGCGCGCCTCCATCTCGGTCTTCGGCATGGTGTGCTGCACCGTCCACATGGAGCGACGCGGGTTCTTCGCATCGACCTTGGCGGGGACGATGTCCATCGTGCCGAAATGGTTGGCCGGCTGGTCGATGTCGAAATCGATGCGGAAGTTGAAATAGTGGTCGTGATTGGCCGCGACGAGGTTTGGCGCGATCAGCGTGCCGTGCGCGGTGTCGGCTGCAGCCGTCGGATCGTCCATCGAGGTCGACTTGACGCCCTTGACGGCATCAAGCCCGGTCGCGCCGATCATGATGCGGATCTGGCCATCCGGCGACAGGCGATAGTCGATCAGGTAGTCATAATTGCCAACTTCGGAAGCCGTACGCACCACGAGTTCGCTTGCCGGCCTGCCTTCCGCCGGGACCGGCTTGTCAGGCGCCTGCGCAAAGACCTCGAAATGACGCCAGGCGGGGTCGCCGATGCTGCGTTCGAAGACACAGATGGCGTTGGGGATCGTCAGCGGATTGCCCTTGTCGTCGGCGATCGTGGCAGGAAGGAAGGTCGCATAGTTCGGGCAATCGACCCCTGCACGCAGCGGGCTCAGGAACAGGCCGAAGCCATATTCTCCGCTATCCATATAAGTGCGCCAGTACCAGCCTTCCGTCGGGTCCATATAGGGCACGAAGACTTCCGAGAGATGCGACTGATAGATCACCGAACGCCAGGTATCGCCGTCCTTTGCGTCGAGGTTGGAGAGCACAAGGCCCGGGCGCTTGTCGACGCGGAAGTTGAAGCGCCACATATCCCATTCGACATGGCTGCCCGATATCTTGTAGTTCGGCCCGCCCTGTTGCGAAAGCGTGGCGAGATTGGTCTGCGGGCGCAGCGGCTCGCGCTCGGCGACTTCCTTCTCTGTGTAGCCCCAATTGTCCTTCGGACCGTCGATGGCACCGGTGTCGATGACCTTCAGCACCTTCTTCTTGCCGATGTCATAGACGGCAAAGAGGCCCTCGATCGGCTTGGCGTAATAGTTCGAGCCTTCCGGAACATGGTAGCAGGGCACCTTCATCAAGCGGGAGTTCTGATACTCTTCGGTGAAGAAGTTGCCGGCCGTCAGTGGCAGGCAGAAGGCCTGATCCGGCGTCAGTCCGCGCTTCTTGAGGCCCGCGACCATTTGCGGGTCGCCGAGCACGCCCTGCAAAGCGTCCATGAACTCGGTGAAAAGCACCATGGGCTGTCCCTTGATCGTCGTCGTGCTTTCGACGGTGCCCTTGGTGATGTTGACCACCGCCTCTTTGAAGCCAGAAAGGCTGGTCAGCTGCACCTTCGCCTCACGGTCGAGCGGCGTGTCGCCCTCCTTCCATTTGAGAACATCGGCCTTGGCCGGCTCCTTCAACTCGATCAGCGGATAAAGCGTCTTGTCGTCGACGATTTTCTGCTCGCGCAGGATCTGGTTGATCTTTTGATATTCCTCGGCCGTCAGCCCGTCGAGCGGGTGGCTCATGGCTGCCGACGCGCAAAGCGTCATGAGCAGCCCGGCCGAAGCCAGCATGTGTTTCACGTTCATTTCCATCCTCCCTGTCATAGCTATTCGAGATCAGGCGAATATCACCTGGATATCCGTGTATTCTTTCAGCCCCTCCTCAGCGAATTCCACGCCGAAACCGGAGGCTTTCACGCCGCCGAAGGGTGCGTTGGGCTGGATTGCTCCGTGCTTGTTGATCCAGACCGAGCCGCATTGCATGCGCGACGCCACGGCCTTTGCCGCCGATATGTCCGAGGACCAGACGGAGCCTCCGAGGCCGTTCGGGCTGTCGTTCGCCATGCGGATGGCATCGTCGATATTGCTGTACTTGATCACAGGCAAAGCGGGGCCGAACTGCTCCTCATCAACAAGCGGATCTCCATTCGAGAGCCCGGCGATAACAGTCGGGGGAAAGAAGAGCCCCTCGCCCGGCGCGCCGCCGAGAAGCACCTTGCCACGCCCTCTGGCATCGGCCACCAGCCGGCTCAGCTTGTCGAACTGCATGCGGTTTTGCACCGGGCCGAGAATGCTCGCCTCGTCCATGCCGTCGCCGACCGGAATATTGCCGGCATAGGCGACCAGTGCCGCACAGACGGCGTCATGGATCGTCTCATGCACATAGAGGCGCTTCAGCGCGGCGCAGGTCTGACCGTTGTTGATGAAGGCGCCCCAGAAAAGGCCTTCGGCAATCTTTTGCGGATCGGCATCAGGCAGCACAATGCCGGCGTCATTGCCGCCAAGCTCCAGCGTCAGCCGCTTCATGTTGGATGCCGCCGACTGCATAACCTTCTGGCCTGTCGCGATGGAGCCGGTAAAGACGATCTTGTTAATGCCGGGATGAGCGGACATCGCCGCGCCCATATTGAAGCCCTGGTCATCGGCGGTCACGACATTCAATACGCCCGGCGGCAGCACCTCGTTCATGATTTCCACAAGACGCAGCGTTGAGAGCGGAGTGAGCGGCGACGGCTTGACGACAACCGTATTGCCCGTCCGCAGCGCCGGCATGATATGCCAGATCGCGATCATCACCGGGAAATTCCACGGCGTGATCGAGCCAACGACGCCGACCGGCTTTCGATGCAGTTCCACGCGCCCCTCGGCATTGTCCTGCAGCACTTTGACCGGCAGGGAAAGCCCGGTCGTATAGCCTGCCCAGGCAACTGCACCGCCCATTTCCCAACGCGAGCCAAGTCCATTGAGCGGTTTGCCTTGTTCGAGCGTGATGAGAGTGGCGAGTTCCTCCGCGCCCTGCTCGATGCGGGCGGTCACCGCGGCGCAGATACTCTGCAAGTCCTTGTCGCTGCGTGCTGACCACGCAGCGAATGCCATGCGCGCGGCCTCAACTGCGCGGTCGAGATCGCCGCCGTCCATGTCGGGTGCGCGGCCGGCCTCTTGTCCGGTCGCCGGATTGAAGACGACGAAATCCGCCGCGCCCTTCACCGGCGTTCCATTGATGGTTGCAGAATAAAGCGTCATTGCCAGTTTCCTCCACGAAAGCCCGGCCAGGGGCCAGGATTGGCGGAAGATTAGGGCAGAAACACGCGGCAGACTTGGACTGATGCGTCCGGACTGTTGGACAAAAGCGTCAATGACAGCGAGCGACGGCGCCCGGCGTAACGCCGTACTTCTTGCGGAACTCCCGGTAGAAGTAGGAGAGATCGTTGAAGCCTGCATCATAGGCGATAGCGGCAATGCCGTCACCGGTCCCATGCGGAATTCGAGTGGAGAGACGGTTATGGGCGATCTCCAGGCGCCGGTTCAGCAGACGATGTCCGGGCGTCTCCCCGAGGACCTGAAAATGCCGCTGCAGCATGCGCTCGGAGACATTGAGCCGGCTGGCAAGCTCTCGCGGACCGAAGGCAGGATCGGCCCTATGACGATCGATGAGCGTGAGCGCGCGTGACAGCAAGGTTTCGGGGGCGCCTGCCCCGCGCGTTGATTGGAGATAAGCCCCCAGAAGACAGAGAAATGCCTCTCCAAGTTGGGTCTGGGCAATCGAGCTGTCGATCATCTTCGTCAACACGGCGCGCATCGCCAACCATAGCGGATCGCTTCGGCTAATCGACACGCCGCCGGTACAAGCGTCGCCGAAGCGGTGCACCATCTCGTTGCGCGGCAAATGGATCGAAACCTGGCTTGAGCGAATGCCGCGATAAAGGAACCGCGAGGGACGAACTGAATCCACGAGAAACATGTCGCCGGGCTCCAGATCGGCCACCCTGCCATTCTGTTCGACACTGCATTGGCCGGTATCCTGAACCAGAAGAAAGAAGTGCTCGCCAGGATCCTGACGGATCGCCTTTGCGCCGCGCTCGACATGCTTGCTGGCATCGAGCCCGACGATTGCCGTCTCGAAAAGCCCCATGCGGCGGGTGGCGACGTCGCCGGCAACAATGCCCGACGACAGGGTTGGTTCAAGCGTAAACGCTCCGCAGATCCTGCGGATCTCCGCTTCAAGCACCTCGACCGGCACGGGTGTGTGAACCGGCGTGAGCAATGACTGCATCGTCCCCTCCCTGGCCTTTGCAGAATGTCATAGTCTGCTTTTAGCACAGCTTTTTCAAAAACACCTGATTTTCTGTGACGCTTCAATTGACGTGACAAATGAAACGACGGGAGGGCGTATGTAGCGAAATGTCCGGAGCCGATTGGAGACGGCGGGAGCAAAGCGGACCGAGACAAGACTGTGACTTGGAACGATCTAGACCGCGAAGAAAGCGAAGCCCAGTTTATCACTAGGCACTACCTTGCGATATGGAGCGCGGAGATGGAGACGACGGACCGTCTCCACGATTGCCGAATGGAAACCGTGGCTTGTCAATCTGCAAAGAGCGCTGCGGTGGCGGCTGTTCTATGGTTTCGCGCATGTCTCGTCAGTCGTGTACCAACTCTTCCGGTCGCGACGTGGCGCCCTCTAGCTGACCGGAGCCATGCATGACACTGGATGAACGGCTTCTTGTCGCAGCGAGGCGCTTTCGGGACAAGCCGGCAATTAATGTTGCCGGCGTTCGTGCGTCCTACGAGGAGCTGTTTCAGTCGGCTATCGACGTGTGCGAAGGCTTGCGCCTCGCAGGTGTCCAGCCGGGCCAGCTTGTCGCCCTGTGTGCGGAACGGACATTCGCCGCATATTCGTCCGTGCTGGGCATTCTACTTGCCGGCTGCGGCTATGTGCCCCTCAATGTCACCTTCCCTGCTATCCGAAACAGGCAAATCCTGTCGTCGTCGCGCGCCGTTGCACTGGTCGTGGATGAGGCAGTCGCGGCAGAGCTTGAGGAGCATATCGGCGCCGAACCACCAACCCTGCCGTTGTTGGCCACCAAGCCCATTCGGAAATCGGGCGCGCTTGGCACCGAGCTCGATACCTTTGTTTCCCTTCGCGCGCTCACCGATCAAACGGTGGTATATCTCCTTTTCACCTCCGGTACGACGGGTGTGCCCAAGGGCGTACCGATCAATGCCAGCAACCTTACCGCCTATATCGATGCTGTTCATGACCTCATGCCGATCGACAGCAGCGATCGACTGCTCCAAGCAGTCGACCTGACATTTGATTTGTCCGTCCATGACATGATGATGTGCTGGCTGCATGGGGCTGAATTGTTCGTTGCACCACAGAATGGTGCCATTCTCGCTCCCCGTACGATTCGCGCAAACAGCCTGACGGCCTGCCTGCTTGTTCCCTCCGCGGCCGCCAAATCGGCCGAACTCGGGCTTATTACACCGGATGGCATGCCCTCCCTCAAATATAGCCTCTTTGCCGGCGAGGCTCTTCCCGTCTCCCTCAGCCGGAAATGGCAAGCAGCAGCGCCGAACGCGACGATCTTCAACATGTACGGCCCGACAGAAGGCACCATCCACACCTCCTATTATCGCATCGATCCGCAGAATTTCTTCGACGGAGCCGTGACGCCGATCGGCTGGCCGATAGGAGAGCAGCGCCTTTCAATTAGAAACGGAGATGGAGCCGAGGTCGCCCATGGCGAGACCGGTGAAATCTGGCTCACCGGGCCGCAAATGACCGCTGGCTATTGGCATGCTCCTGCGCTAGACGCGGAAAAATTTGTCGCCGATCATGATGGACGCTGGTATCGGACCGGTGATGCCGGGCGGTTGGATGCGCGGCACGGGGTGGTTTTTGCTGGCAGGCTGGATCGCCAGATCAAGATCCGCGGATACCGTGTCGAGCTTCAGGACGTGGAAGCAGCGATGGCGTCCGCATCACAGAGCGAGCGAGTGGCCGTCGTCGCATGGCCGCGACGCGATGAAGGGTCCGCCGAAGCAATCATTGGTTTCATCGCGGGGGCGAAGATCGATATCGGCGAGGTCAAACAGCAGCTGTATCGTCTGTTGCCGCCCTACATGCTCCCCGCGGAGATCCACCTGATCGAAGATCTCCCCGTCAACGTCAACGGCAAGATCGACTATCGCCGCCTCGAACAGAGGCTCGCCGAAAGACAGCCCGCGTAGCGGCGAACTCGCCGGTACGCGGGACTTCGGGGGCATCTGCTGGAGATGACCGGCTGAAATTAGTGCACCATTTTGCAGTTGGTCAGCCTGATCGTCATTGCTTCGGGCACATAACCTTCGTTCAGGCATTCGAACGTAAGGGCGTTCGATGGCTCGAACGGCTTAATCTCTCCGCCGTCATATTTGCTTTTGAGAGGCGCCTGATCGGCAGGGCTGAACGAGAGGTCGAATTTCTGGCCATCGCTCTGGATGCCGCCGAAGAAGGTGCCGTCGGGATCGGTGCCCATCCGCACGACATAGCCATCGAAAGCAAGTCGCTTGTGATCGTACTTGGCCGCAGCAGCCTTCGCATCCTTGAGATAGGCGCTGACCACCTGAAAATAAGTCACCGTCTTGGTCGGCGCAGCCGCAAAACCTGCCGCCGGAACAAGGCAAAGCAATGCGATCGAGAGAAGTCGCTTCATTACATACTCACACTTCGGATTTTCGGTTGCCATCGGATCGGGGCTAATTCGCCCAATCGATTCGGCAAACTATTATCACATGGTTGCGCGAGTTCGAAAGCACGCACCTATGCGTGCCTGAGGGTGATCCCTGTCGTAACCACAGATATGGGGAACGATTGCATAAGTTCTGCGATCTACGTGGATCACGACGGCACAGGAGATGCGTCGTTGATCATCGCCTGATACTTGAGTGGTAGGCAACTCGAGCTCAACACTCAATGGCACGACGGCCCCAGCTCAGCCCGCTGCCAGCTTGTCGACATAAGCACAAAGCATATCGGCCATGGCGCCAGCATAGGCATCGATCTCATTCTTCGCACGCAATGTCTGTGAAAACTCCTTGCCGACCGTGGTCAATGTCGTCGCAATCAGCTCGCCTGCAATGTCGCGGGCGCCGTCGGACAGGTCCGGAAGCAGCTCCAGGATGAAGCTGTCGAAAATACGATCCGCCTCTAACCTGAGCGCGCGCGCTTCCGGAGCATCCCGATAGAGCGGCGCTGCATCGGCGAGCGCCATGCGCACCGGCGCCTCCTCGCATTCGGACCGAACAAACTCATGCACGAGGTGTCGCAATCTATCTCTCGGCGGCCTCGTGTCTGCGAGAACGTCTCGAAGCATTTCGGTCGAGCGTTGCCATTCGTCGCTTTGGAGCCTGAAGAGGATCGAAGCCTTGTTGGGGAAATATTGGTAAAGCGAACCAATGCTGACGCCCGCCCTTTCCGCCACGCGAGCCGTGGTGAACCGCTGGGCGCCCTCCACCGTCAAAACCTGAACAGCTGCTGTCAGAATGGCCGAAACAAGCTCATTCGAGCGGCTCTGTTTTGGTTCCTTTCTCGTGGAAATCCGGGACGTTACGCGTTCAGTCATCAAGCCGCTCTACAATGCGATTAGAAAATGCGAATGATTATTCGTATTTCTGTCTCCGGCACAACCTCATATTCTGGAGACCACCATGAATAGCCTTTCTTCCGCCCCCGTCGGGCCATTGCTTGATCGCTTGTTCGCAGAGGCGGATGCCGCCACGAGCCCTGCCATCAGGTCTTTCACATCGGAGGAGCGCGCCGCGCTCACAACCAGCAAAACGCAGTATCTCGATCTCTATACGCGGCTAAAAGATCTTTGGTTACCCGTATCCCGTGAGACGGGTGAGCTCCTCTATATGCTCGTCCGGGCGACAGGCGCGCGAACGGTCGTCGAATTCGGAACCTCCTTCGGGATCTCAGCGCTCTACATCGCGGCGGCATTGCGCGACAATGGCGGCGGCCGGCTGATTTCCAGCGAGTTTGAAAAGAGCAAGATCGACAGGGCGCAGCAAAACCTTGAGGAGGCAGGCCTTGCCGATCTGGTCGAGATTCGCGCCGGAGATGCCATGCAGACATTGAGATACGACCTCCCCGAATGCATCGACCTGCTGCTGCTGGACGGCGCCAAGGCGCTCTACGCCGACATTTTTGAACTGGTGGCGCCAAGGCTGCGGACGGGCGCATTGATCCTTGCCGACGATGCGGAAATGTGCCCCGAATATTTAAGCTGCATCCGCGCCTCCAAGGAGAATTACTTATCCCTTCCCATTGCCGAGGATATTGAACTCTCGATGAAGCTTAGTTGATAAGGCGTATCCTCGCCCAATTGGGTCCGAAAAGATGGTGCCGGTCGGACTCTTCATGCTAGCCACCGGCAGCCTCTACCTCCCCACGAGGCATGTTTTGCCTCGCTTAGCCGCAGGGGCGATCATCGGCCTTCGCATGCATCACAATCCAATCAGAAGCGGATGGCGCTCTCTCGGCAGTTGCACATTCCGCAATTCAAGGAGACATATAGGCGAATACAGAACCGGGTCTCGAGGACGGTCGCCCAAGCGGCACTTTGTCCTTGAGCCCTTTAATGGGAGGGAAGCATGACGAATATCGCGAGCCGAGGGTTGCCCGGCCTTCTCGGGCAGGATCATACGGGGGTAACGGTTCCTGATCTCGATGAGGCACTGGATTTTTTCGTACGGGTGCTCGGCTGCAAACACGCATATACCTTTGGCCCGATTGGTGATGAAGAAGGCGACTTCATGCATCAGGCACTGGGCACGCATCCGCGAGCCCGTATCAAGCGCGCTGCGCTTATCCGCATCGGCCACGGTTCCAATCTCGAACTGTTCGAGTATGACGCACCCGACCAGCGGCGCCTCGAGCAGAAAAACAGCGATATCGGCGCCTTCCATGTCGGGCTCTATGTCGAGGACATCCAGGCCGCCAAGGCCTATCTCGATAATGAGGGCATTGCGACACGCCTGGGGCCCCTTACCATGAATGAGGGGCCGCATGCCGGACAAAGCATTCTCTACTTCCAGTCGCCCTGGGGCCTGCAACTGGAGGCAATCAGCTATCCAAACGGCATGGCCTATGAAAAGACGGCGCAAACCATCCTCTGGTCGCCCAAGTCTCCCGGGGCATAATCGTCAGAACAGCCGATCCACGGATAAGCGATCATGCCTTGCGCAGCAGGCGCAGCACTGGCATGTCAGGGTGAGACGAGCGGACGGAGCCGCTTCGTCGGACTGTATATTGGGAGGAAATCGATGGATCGCGCCGATGTGGTCGTGCTTGGTACATTTGTGGCCGATTTGGCTTTCAAGGCGGAACGTATGCCGGTCATCGGCGAAACGCTGCTTGGCCGCGGCTTCGCCATGGGCCCCGGCGGCAAGGGATCGAACCAGGTAATCGCCGCGGCGCGCGCTGGCGCCAGGTCGGCGATGATCACCCGCATCGGTCGCGATGCCTTCGGGGAAATGGCGCGCAAGACTTGGGAACAGGATGATGTTGCGACCTCGCATGTGCTGGTCGACGACATCAGCCCCACAGGCGCTGCGTTTATTTTCGTGTCTGCGAAGAACGGGGACAATGCGATTATCGTCGAAAGCGGCGCAGCGGCCAATCTGAGCGTCGCCGACATTCGCGCGGCCCAATCGCTGATCGCCGGTGCAAAAGTCTTCGTAACGCAGTTCGAACAGCCTATCGATGCTGCCGTCGAAGGGCTCCGCATGGCCCGCGAGCATGGTGTCACAACGGTTCTAAATCCAGCACCGGCGCTTCCCGTGAGCGACGCCATATACGGCTATTGCGATTTCGTCACGCCGAACGAAACCGAGGCCGCCACATTGACGGGGATAGACACGAGCACGGACGAAGGTGCGTTGAAAGCAGCGACGAGCCTGATCGAGCGTGGGGCACGCAATGTGGTCGTCACGCTGGGCCCAAAAGGTGCATTGCTTCACGGCGCTGCCGGAACGCATTTCGTGCCGGCTTTCGACATCTCCAACGTTGTCGACACCACCGGTGCCGGCGACGCCTTCAATGGCGGGTTCGCGGCGGCCCTTTCGGAGGGGCTCCCGCCCCTCGAAGCCGTCCGGTTCGGCGCAGCCGTGGCGGGACTCTCGGTGCAGAAGTCGGGTACGGCGCCATCGATGCCGACCCGCTCCGAGATCGATTCATTCCTGCGCGAAAGGTCGTGATGCCCTCGAATCAGTCGACCGAGGGGGGACATTCCCAGGAAAATATTGGCCGGTTTTCCAAGCAGGATACGCGACGATAGGTCGACAGACCGTTTCCGCCATCCAGAGAAGGGCGGAAACGCTCAAGGGCAAAGCTCGGTGAGCAGTGCGGCGACAGGCTGACTGGTCTGCTCACCCGTCGATTACGGTGCGACGGGAAGCGCGCGCTTGTGCCGAGAGTTTCGATGTGTGGTCAGTATGCGTTCGCGGGCCTGGCCGTCGATGGATCCACCCTCCAGAAAATCATCGATCTGGTCATAGGTCACGCCATAGGCGTCCTCGTCCGGCCGCAAGGGGGCATTCGTCTCCAGATCCGCCGTCGGTACCTTGAAAATCAGGCTATCCGGGGCTCCCAACACCTTGCCCACGGCCCGGACGCGGCGCTTGTTCAGCCCTGCAAGCGGGAGGATGTCGGAAGCGCCGTCGCCGAATTTCGTGAAGAAGCCCATCAAGGCTTCGGCTGCATGGTCAGTACCGATAACCAGACCGCGCGCGGCTCCCGCGATTGCGTATTGGGCAATCATCCGTTCGCGTGCCTTCACGTTTCCGTGGTGAAAATCCGCGCGTTCACTTCCGAAAACGCCCGGAGCGCCGCGTTCGACCTCGGCAATCATGGCATCCGCGGCGGGCTTGATGTTCACCGTCACGGAACGATCCGGCCGGATTGCCGCCAGGGCGGCCTGTGCGTCGGCCTCATCGGCCTGGACGCCATAAGGCAGCCGCACGGCGATGAATTCGCAGGGATATCCACCGTCACGCAGCCTGCGGACCGCCGCCTGGGCGAGAAGAGCCGCCGTAAGGCTGTCGATCCCACCGCTGATGCCGAGAACATATGCCCGGGCGCCGCTGTTGCGTAGATAGTCTGCCAGGAAAGCCGTGCGTCGTTCGGCTTCCGTGCCGGCGTCGAATTGCGCGGAGACGCCCAATTCTTCGATAATCGCGGCTTGCTCATCCTGCATTGAGATGCTCCTTCGTGAAATCCAGACACTTGATATCTTCAGGAGCGGTTTCGGATCAAGTCAAAGCAGTGCACTCGACGAAGCATGGTTCATGACAAACTTTTCGTACGACCGCGCCGCGCCGAGACCGATCCCTTGCCTTTTCGCCGGGTGACGCAACGACAGACCGGATGCCAGTCTCATCGCCAGACGCGACTCGGCGTGAAGAAGATCGTCCCGACGCAGCGGCTCATCCATATCCCGGCGAATGCTCGCTTCGGCCGCCTATCCCGAATAGACCTCCGTCAGAGCCCGGACGCGTTTGCCCGTCAGCCGAGCTCGGAATGGCTTTCGCGACCCTTGAAACGATAGTCCATGCGCGACTGTGCCTTCATCTCGATCGAGAAACCTGGCGCATCGGGCGGCATATAGGCCGCATCCTTGATGACGCAGGGATGGAGGAAATGCTCGTGTAGATGATCGACATACTCGATGACCCTGCCCTCTTTCGTCCCGGAAACGCAGAGATAGTCGATCATCGACAGGTGCTGGACATACTCGCAAAGTCCGACGCCGCCGGCATGCGGCCAGACCGGCAAGTCGTATTTGGCGGCGATCAGCAGGACAGCGAGAACCTCGTTGAGGCCGCCCATGCGGCAGGCGTCGATCTGCACGATATCGATGGCCCCCTCGGCGATGAACTGCTTGAACATGATGCGGTTCTGGCACATCTCGCCGGTCGCGACCTTCATCGGCGCGACAGCCTGGCGGATCTTGCGATGCCCGGCAATGTCGTCCGGGCTTGTTGGCTCTTCGATGAAGAGCGGCTTGGAAAATGCCAGCTGGCCCAGCCAATCGATCGCCTGCGGCACGTCCCAGACCTGATTGGCGTCGATCATAAGATTACGGTCAGGGCCGATAATTTCTCTTACGATCGTCAGGCGGCGAATGTCGTCCTCCAGATCACGCCCGACCTTCATCTTGATATGATTGAAGCCGGCATCGATGGCTTCCTTGCAGAGGCGCCGCAGCTTTTCTTCCGAATAGCCCAGCCAGCCAGCCGATGTCGTATAGCAGCGATAGCCCTCGCGCTTTAAGGTCGCGATGCGGTCGGCCTTTCCGGCTTCCGCGCGCTTCAAAATATCAAGCGCCTCGTCCGGTGTCAGCACGTCTGTCAGATAGCGGAAGTCCACGATCTTCAAGATTTCTTCAGGCGTCATGTCGGCCACAAGCTGCCATACGGGCTTGCCTGCCTCCTTCGCCAGTAGATCCCAAATGGCGTTGACGACGGCGCCTGCCGCAAGATGCATGGCGCCCTTGTCGGGACCGATCCAGCGCAACTGGCTGTCGCCGGTCAGCCGGCGCCAGGCTGCGCCCGGATTTGCACGAACCTCGTCAAGATCGAGCCCGACGAGAAGATGACGCATGGCCTCGATCGCAGCGCAGCAGATCTCGTTGCCGCGACCGATGGTGAAGGTCAGCCCATGTCCATCAAGACCACGATCGGTTTCCAAGATGACATAGGCAGCCGAATAGTCCGGATCCGGATTCATCGCGTCCGAACCGTCCAGATGCTGCGAGGTCGGAAAGCGTAGATCTAGCACCTTCAGATCGGTGATGACGGTCATAAATATCTCCTGGGGCGACGGCAACGCCCGGCACACCTGGCCGGATGCGGGTAAAGAGGGGCACCGGCCGTGCCGGCACCCCGTTTAAGTTTACTTGTAGAGAACGGCGGCGATCTTCGGATCGTCGATGTTCGACTTGTCGTACCAGTAGAACCCGGTATCGATGTGTTTGGGCAACGTCTCGCCCTTGGTGGCCTTCACCGCTGCTTCGACGGTCTTGTAGCCGATACCGACGGGATTCTGGGTGATGGAACCGGCGATGGTGCCGTCCTTGATCGCGTCGATCTGACCGGCGCCGGAATCGTAACCGATGACCACGACCTTGCTTTCGGCTTCCTTCTTGCCGATGGCGACGCCGAGCGCGGCACCCTCATTGGTGCCGAAAATGCCCTTGAGCTTCGGATGCGCCTGGATGATCGCCTTGGTGATGTCGGCCGATTTCGTGTGGTCGCCGCCGCCATACTGGATGTCGACGATGGTGATCTTCGGATATTTGGCCGCAATTTCGCCCTTGAACCCTTCGACACGATCAACGCCCGTGGTGCTCGTCTGATCGTGCCCGACGATCGCGACTTCGCCCTCGCCGCCGATCAACTCGGCCATCTTGTCGGCGGCAAGCGCTGCTGACGCCTTGCTGTCGGTCGAGGCCGTGGTCAGCGGATAATCGCTATCGACGCCGGAATCGAAGGCGATGATCGGGATCCCTGCATCCTTGGCCTGCTGGACCAGCGGAATGGCGGCCTGGCTGTCGAGCGCCGCAAGGCCGAGGGCAGCGGGCTTCTTGGCAAGGGCGGCCTGGATCATGTCGAGCTGCTGGTTGATGGCGGATTCGCCCTCTGGTCCCTCGTAGCTTACCGTTACGTCGAGGTCCTTGGCGGCCTGTTCGGCGCCCTGGCGCACGGCCTGCCAGAACTGATGCTGATACCCCTTCGAGATCAGCGCGATGTAGGGCTTGTCGGCGGCGTGGGCCATGCCGACGGTGCCGAGGAAAGCGGCTGCGGACATAAGTCCGACAATAGTACGTCTGGTAATCATAACTCCTCCTGTGGGTTAAATTCGATTGGCTTGCATGCGGGCGTTCTGCCTCTTTTTGACTGTCTCAACTCTCGACGGGCGCAGTTGGGTGATCAGGCCTTCTTGCGCCAGAAGATGTCCGAATAAACAGCGAGAATGATGATGAGCCCGGTCACCATGACCTGCTTTTCGGAGGCCATGCCGTAGAGGCGCAGGCCGTATTGCACCACGCTCATGACGAAGGCGCCGATCATGGTGCCAAGCACGGTCCCACGTCCTCCGGCGAGCGAGGTTCCGCCGATGACGACAGCGGCGATCGCATCGAGTTCGAAGCCCATGCCCTGCGCAGGCTGCGCCGAGTTGCCGCGCGAGGCGATGAGCAGGCCCGCGATTGCGCAGATCCCGCCGGCGACCGCATAGACCATCATTTTCCAGCGATCGACGTTGACGCCAGACAAGCGAAGAGCCTCTTCGTTCGAGCCCAGTGCAAAGATGAAGCGCCCGAACAAGGTATTTGCCAGAACGAAGGCAATCACGATGGCGACGATCGCCATGATCAAGGCGCTGTTGGCGATCGGCAGGCCGGGAATGATGTCCTTGATGATCGAGCCGCTGGCGATCTGCTGAAATTCCGGCGATTGGGTAAAATAGATCGGCTTGGTGTTGGTGATCTGCAGCGACAGTCCCTTGTAGATCAGCATCATGCCAAGCGTCGTGATGAAGGGAGGGATTTTGGCATAGGCGATCAGGAAGCCGGACACGCCACCGCATACCACACCGGTAAGGATCGCGCCGACCACGCCAAGCGGCATCGGCAGGCCGAGCCAGGTGATGAACACACCGGCTGCAACCGCGCAGAAGGTCATCAACGTGCCGATCGACAGGTCGATGCCGCCGGTGATGATGATCATGGTCGCGGCTATTGCAAGCGTGCCGTTGACGGCCGTCGAAGTGAGAATGTTGGTCAATGTGCTGACCTGAAGGAAATCCTCGGGCTTCACTGCGGCGAAGAGGACGATCAAGACGACCAAGCCACTGAACGCGAGAAGCTTCTGTCTCGAATCGGAAATCCTTTCCTTCAGCGTTCTTTCATCGCTGTCGACGTTCGAGGTCATTCGCTTCTTCCTTCTGTGATGGCGCCGTCGCGCAGCGTAGCCAGATGCATGATCTCCTCCTGCGAGGCCCTTGCCGGCAGAAACCCGGTCAACCTGCCCTCGCACATGACCGCAATGCGATGGCTGAGCCGCAGGACCTCGGGCAATTCGGACGAAATGACGATGATGGCCTTGCCCTCTGCGGCAAGTTCATTCAGCAGGCGATAGATCTCGGACTTGGCGCCGATGTCGATGCCGCGCGTCGGCTCGTCGAAAATCAGAATGTCGCAATCGCGCAGCAACCACTTGGCAATGACCACCTTTTGCTGATTGCCGCCGGACAGGAAGCGCACCTCCTGGCGATCGGAAGGCGTCTTGATGGCAAGGTCGCCGATATAGCGCCTGGCGATGCGCTGCATCGCGCTTTCGTTCAGAAGGCCGCCGCTTCGCACAAAGCGCGACATGCTTGCCATTGCGATATTGTTGCGGACATCCATGCCGACCAGCAGGCCGTAGCGCTTGCGGTCCTCCGAAAGATAGCCGATGCCAGCCCGCACCCCATGTTGGGGCGAACGGATGCGGACGGGTTTGCCATGCACCAGCACCTCTCCGGAGACCAGCCGGTCGGCGCCAAATATGGCCCTCGCGACTTCCGTGCGGCCCGCACCCATCAAGCCGGCGAAGCCGAGAATCTCGCCGCGTCGCAATGTAAAGGAGACGTCGCGCACCATCGTTCCGCGATTGAGCCGCCGTGCCTCGAGTACGATCGGGCTCTGCGAAAGATCCGGCGGTGTCGCAAGCTCACTGGTAATTTCCCGCCCGACCATCATTGAAATGATTTTGCCGACTTCGGTGGTCTTGGCATCGACGGTATCGACGTAGGAGCCGTCGCGCATGACGGTCACCCGATCGGCGATGCGCTTTATTTCGTCCATCTTGTGGGAGATGTAGACGATGCCGACGCCTTCGCTTTTCAGCCGGTTGATGATGTCGAAGAGGTCGTTGACCTCCGCATCATTCAGAGCCGCCGTCGGCTCATCCATGATGAGGATTCGCGACCGATAGGAGAGCGCCTTGGCGATTTCGACCATCTGCTGCTTGGCGATCGTCAAGCTCTCGACCATGGCTCTCGGGTCGAGATTGAGCCGCATCGAGCGGAATATCTCGCGGACCCGCTCATTGAGCTTGCGCTCGTCCAACAGCAGTCCGAAGGCACGACGGGACTCGCGTCCGATCAGGATGTTCTGAGCCGCCGTCAGATGCGGCATCAGATTAAGCTCCTGATGAATGATGCCGATGCCGGCGTCCCTCGCCTTTGCCGGCGAGTTGATCTCGAGCTTCTGACCGCCGATCAATATCTCGCCCGCGTCCGACTGGTAGATGCCGGCGAGTATCTTCATCATCGTCGATTTGCCGGCGCCATTTTCTCCCATAAGCGCATGCACTTCGCCGGGGCGCAGCTCGAAGCGGGCATTCTGGAGCGCGCGCACGCCCGGGAATGTTTTGTCGATACCGGTCATGGAGACGAGAGCGTTCATCTTATCGCCTCAAGCCGTCCAGCCGCCGTCGATGACGTGGATTTGTCCCGTCGTGTAGGTCGCGCCGGCGAGATACAGGGCAAGATCCGCAACCTCTTCGGCCGTCCCGATCCGGCCGATCGGCTGGCGGGCGATGAAGGCTCGGCGGGCGGCCTCGTAGTCGCCTGTGGCTCGCAACCGTTCCTGCAGCGACGGGCTGTCGACCGTGCCGGGACAGATCGCATTGCAGCGAATGCCGTGCGCGACATAGTCCCCGGCGATCGATTTGGTCAGCCCGATCACCGCCGCCTTGCTGGCCGAATAAACGAAGCGGTTCGGAACAGCTTTCACCGACGATGCAACGGTCGCCATGTTGATGATCGCGCCATCCTTGCGTTCGATCATGCCCGGCAATACCGCCTTGATCGTGCGCACCTGAGCTTTCAGGTTGAGATCGAGCGCGAAATCAAGTTCGGCCTCGGTGCTTTCAAGGATCGTCCCGCCATGAACCACGCCGGCGCAATTGAACAAGATATCGATGCGACCGATCTCGACGACTAGAGCGTCGACAGCCGCCGTATCCAGAACATTCAAGATCCGCGTTTCTATTCCGGACTGACCGCGCAGTTCGTCGAGCACATCCTTGTTGATGTCGGTCGCATAGACACGACCGCCGGCGGCGGCAAAGGCCAGGGCGGCGGCGCGGCCAATACCTTGCGCCGCTGCAGTCACGAGACATGTCTTGCCCGTTAGATCCGTCATATCCGCTCCTCCGTCAGACAGCCATTCCCGTGTCGCTGACTGCTCAACTACGGTACAGCCACCTTGCTGTCAAGTGGCCTGACCACCAGGAAGGCAAGTTGACAGCGAACGTCGTTTCTTCCAAATATTTGCGATCAGCGGGACACCACACGACTATGAAACTTCAAGCGGTATCGAACCGGAAGCTATATCTTCAAATTGCAGACCAGATTCGCGAGCAGATCGCTGACGGTACGGCGCGCCACGGCGATCAGCTTCCGTCCGAGCGCGAGCTCGCATCAAGCCTCGGCGTATCGCGCCCGACCGTACGGGAAGCTTTGATCGCCCTTGAAGTGGCCGGCTTGATCGATGTCCGCGTCGGTGTAGGCGCGTTTGTGAGCACCCCGAACCAGCCCGTCGACAGCCTTCCCGAAACGGGCCACTCGCCGCTTGAAGTGATGGCCGTGCGCCGGCTGCTGGAGCCGGCGGCCGCCGCGTCGGCAGCTGAGAATATCGACGAAGCCGGAAAATCAAGACTGGTTGCGATCGCCAAGCATATGCGAGCCGAAACGAAGAGCGGTACCTGGTCTCCTGAGAACGACCGCGCGCTGCATCTGACGGTCGCCGAAGGCAGCGGCAACGCCTTGCTGCGTGAGTTGCTGGATCAATTGTGGAACTCCAGATCGGATGATGTTGACGAGAGGTTCCACCGGCATCTTGCGGATATGGAGAGTGTTCGCCAACACATCATGGCCGACCATGATCGCATCGTTCATGCCATTGTCGCGGGCGATGCGATGGCCGCGCGAAACGCCATGGACGCTCATCTGGCCTTTGTCGAAAACGCTATGCTGACCATCTGGGATTGAGCCGCAGATCGAGGCCGGTCGCTACTACGCTCGCCGGCGAGCAGACGGCAATACTCAAGGCCGACTGGTCTCCGACAGGGTCAGGCCGGTGACCGGCGAAGGCACTTTGCGGCTGGACCAGGAGTGGCAAAGCGAGACCGAGCGCATGCGCAAGACGATCTCGCCGCTATTTGTTCGGGTCCGGTAGGCCCTCTCTGATTGCCGCCGAAAAGCCCGGCATGAGGCCGAACGCCTTGGCCCGAGCATTGATGCGCGAACGCTCGCGCAGCTCTGCCAGCGGCAGACGCGTGTCGACACGCTGCTGATCGTAGAGATAGCCGGGCAGATAACCGTTGACCAGCAAGCGCCAGTCGAGCGGTACCTTGGCGCCGACAAGCCGCAGGATCCGGACAATGGCCGTCGTGCAGTTGGTGGTGATCGAATTGTAGAATTGCGGTTCGGCGGCAAGCGCATTCGCGTCGTTAACATAGCCGACTAAAATGGCGCGAACATCCTCAGGCGATACTTTCAAACGATAGAGATGCACACCCTCGCCGCGCACATTGGTGCGCAGCCCGATGACATCGCGCTCGTCGGCGGCGATCACGATGAGCGTATCGGTCTTGAAGGCATCGGCAATCGGCGAATAGGATCCGCCTACCGGGTATCGTACTTCGATGGACCAGGCGATCTGTTCACCGTCTTCGAAACCGAAGCTCATCATCGTATGCGCCATCGTAGGGCCGGCCCAATAGGACATGAACAGATCGACGCTGCGCAGCTTCGACAGATCGTAGCTGCGCGTTTCCCATTTTTCGGTATGGTCGGTCGCGGTACGCCAGTCGAAGTTGCGCACATCAGTTAGAACCAGGCGGTCGCCTTCGATCTTGCCGGTGACTTGCCGCGCATCCTCCGGCAAGAAGGCGACCCCGACTGGCGGCGTGATGGTGCTCCACCAGATCAGAACCGCGGCAAATGTGGCGGCAAAGATGACAAAGACAAGCCATCGCAGCCTTGTGAACAGGGCAATGAGCGTCAGCAATCCGAAGAAGCAAAAAAGCGCGGCAACGGCCAGGCGGCCGGATTGCGGCATCGGCAGGCGGTAGAAGGATGCGAGCGCCGTCCAGGTGCTTGCCAAGACAACGGCCAGAAACAGGAAAGCAACCACGACAAAAAGACCAATACGGCGCATGGGAACTCCGGGATGTGGCGTCATCTGGCATTGTGGCGGTCACAGGACCTTCGTCGTGCGATCCGCAAGTGTTTTAGGGACATACCTCGAATGAAAGCTTCGCGCCGCCCCGATACGCTCCTTTGTGAACCATTCGCCGCCAAGGCGCAATTGCAACGACAGCCGCCGCCGATCCACGAAAGCGACCGTTTCAACGCCGGGCACCGGAGCGGACGCAACATTCATCATGCCGGAATAGCCGGTCTCCTTAGATTCGACGGCCATCGATCGGTAGCAAACACTGGCATTCCGACGCAAAATCGATGAAGCGCCACCCTTACACAATCAGAGGCCGCAACAGGAAGGGGACGGCGTTGGTTGAGAGCGCTGTGGCAAAGTCAATGGCGGAGATGATCCTTGAGGAACCGGAGCCATGCCCGAATTTTCTGGGGAACGACATGTACGGGCAGATGCATCGCATAGATTTGCTGGTCGGGGAAACGATAGGACGGCAGGACATCGATCAAGGCTCCGCTGCCGAGTTCCGGCGCGATGAACCAATCCGGCAGAAGCGCAACGCCCGCGCCGGCAATGGTCAGCGCCTTAACCACCGATGCGTTGTTGACGAGAAATCGAGACCTGCGCGGCACCTCGAACAGGCATTCGCGCCCGTTGCCATCGAGCATGGTCCAACTTTTCACATGTTCGACGGTGGCGTTGCCGACATACGGCAGCGCACTCAACATCGCGGGCGTGTCGACAATGGTCTTCTCAAGTCCTGCAACGAGCTCAGGGGACGCAACGGGCCGCAGCCTATATGTCGCAAGACGCACACCCGCATAGGGCGACGTCTGGAATTGCTCGTTGCGTCCCATGCGGATCGCCACGTCGAACCGCTCCCGCAACAAATCGACATTCGTCGAGCTCGCTTCGAATTGGACATCGAGATCGGGATGGAGCGCGGTGAATTTCTGAAGTGCCGGAGCGATCACCGCGACGCCATATTCGACAGTGGATGTCAGCCGCAAACTCCCGCTCAGCCCTGTTTGATCCATCCGCACCTCGCAGATCGCTTCGTCAGCCTCGCTCAGAATGCGAAGGCAGCGCGCATAGAACCGTTCACCGGCATCGGTCAGGGCTAGGCTGCGCGTGGTGCGGTGAAGGAGCGTGACGCCCAATTCACTTTCGAGCTGCTTGACATTGAAACTGACGGCGGCTCTCGCCTGATTGAGCTGCCGGGCGGCCGCGGTGAACGATCCGGTTTCCACCACAGCCCGGAAAACGGCCAGGCGATCGAGACTAACCCCCATCTCTTTCCTCCGATTGGTAAAAAAATACGACAGATGATGTCGAATTGTATCGTCTGGTCCAGCGATAGGAAAGCGAATATCCCGGCAAGCGTGTTTCCAATCAAAGGCTTTTCCTTGTCTGTCCGCTCCCGTATAGCCACGCTTTATCTTCTAGGCTTTGCCGTCGATCTCGCGAACATGTTCATCTTCAACGCCGCTCTGCCGGCGTTGCAGCGGGAGCTCAGCGCATCGGTGGCGCAGCTCACCTGGGTCGGCACCATCTATATGCTTGGCCTGACGGTCGCCATTCCATTGGGGAGCTGGCTTGCCCGACGGATCGGCGAACGTCGCGTGTTCGTTGCCTCGCTGCTCATCGTGGCGGTGGGCGGCATCGGCGGAGGCTCTGCCAGCGGGATGACGGCGCTTCTCGCCTGGCGGCTGGTTCAGGGTCTGGGCGGAGGACTGCTTGTGCCGGTCGGTCAGAGCATGGCCTATCGCGCCTATCCGCCGGAGGACCGTGCCCATCTGACGGCGGTGGTCATGACCGTTGCGCTGCTGGTGCCGGCACTCTCGCCGGCCATCGGTGGCATTGCCGCCGATCGCGTCTCCTGGCGCTGGGTGTTTGTCGGCATTGCACCGCTTGCCGTGGCGATTGCCGCGCTGACCCTTGCCTGGGCCCCGGCTCAGAGACCGACGGAAGCCAAGCCGGCGCTTGATATTCCCGGCTTCTTGCTGAGCGCCATGACCTTATTTTGCCTGCCCTTGGGCCTGACGCTCGTCAGCCAAGCGGGAAACACCCTTCACGCCGCAATCGCTCTTGTTGTCGCAGCCGTGGCGGGCGCAAGCTATGTCCATCATGCATTACGCTCGCCCGAGCCGCTGCTCGATCTGCGCCTGCTGTCCGATCCGATGCTCAGGACCGGCAGCATCATCTATCTTTGTGTGCCAGGCGTGTTCACGGGCGTGAACCTGGTCGCCTCCCTTTACCTGCAGGATCGCCTGGGGCTGACGGCTACCGAGACCGGAATGCTGATGCTTCCATGGGCCGGCGCATCCTTCGTCGGGATCATGTCGACCCGGCGGCTGTTTGCCTCGCGAGGTCCGCGACCACTCTTTGCGGTCGGCATGGCCGTCACCTCAGCCGGCGTGCTGCTGCTGGCCACACCATTCGCCGGATTGCTGTTCGTCAGAATCGCCTCCTTCGTCGGAATGGGGTTCGGAGCAAGCCTTTGCACGAGCACAGCACAAACGGCAGCCTTCACCTCGATTCGAACAGAGCGGATGGCGGAGGCAAGCGCGCTTTGGAATATCAACCGACAGCTCAGTTTCTCTCTCGGTGCAAGCGTGCTCGGTGGCCTGCTCGGCTTCTTTTTCGCGGTCGGCGGCAACACGGGCGATACCATGCCGTACCGATATTGCTTCGTGATTGCGGCCGTTCTGATCGTACTTCCGCTACCCCTCGTTCTGCGCCTGCGATCTGGCGGCCAGCATGCGTGATCATCGTCCAACCTCACCCGGCAAGGAGCCGAATATGACCGATACCAACAAACTGTTCAGTGAGATCATCGACACCTGCGCCGCGATCGAACACTGGTTCACCGGAACGGCCAAGCCTGCAGATCTTGCCTTGCTGCTTGAACATTTCTCGCCCGAATTCCGCATGATTTCGATGCAGGGGAGCGTTCTCAACAAACGGGCCGTAGCCGATTTCTTTGGTCCGCTACGCGGAAAAAGCCCGCAGCTGCGGATCGTAGTCGACGAGATCGAAATCGTTCGCCAATGGGCTGAAGGTGCCTGCCTTACCTATCGCGAGACGCAGGCGGATGCCGATGGAATTCAAACCATCAGGCGCTCGACCGTCGTGCTGGAAGCTTTCGCCGGCGAACCGCTCCGGTGGCGGCACCTGCACGAAACGCCGGTTTCAGCTTAACCAGCCCCACCGCAGTCCTCCGCCAGCGATTGAGGACCATCGGATGGCAGGCAATATCACAGACGGCATATCGTGGCCGGACGCGGCAAATGCCGGAGCACATCCAATCGCGACAGGCAACGGGCGGTTCGATCTCAGCCCGTTGCTTCAACGATGGCCGACCCTCAACGTGTGGCGAAGCGCTGTTTCGCAATGTCGGTAACGGGCGTGTAGAGGCTGACGAGCGTCCCCTCCGGATCACGGAACTGCGCCGCCTTGTTGCCCCAGGGCATCATTTTCGGCGCATGCACGACCTCCGCATGGTCCTTTATCCTCAGGAAATCGCGCTCGACATCATCGACCTGAAACTCGATGATGAGAGATCGATTGGCGCCGGGCTCGGCGCTCCCCTCCTTGAACAGGGCGACGGTCTCGTCGCTGCCGATGGCAAGTGTTGCGGTGGGAGTGACGATTTCGGCAAAGACGGGTGCCAGCCACTCGGCTTTTTGGTCTGTGACCATCTCATAGAAGCTGACGATCTTCTTGATGTCGGCAGCGATCAGGCGGGTGGACGCTAATTTCACGGGCTATCTCCTTCAAGAGGCGCACAAGATCACAGGCGCCGAGAAGGCACTTGTCGCACAAGCCTGTTGCCACCATACTGGCAGCAGGAGTCAGTAAGCATGCGCCGCGCCGACCGTTTGTTTCAAATCATCCAAATCTTGCGCCGATCGAGCCGACCGGTGACCGCCGCTGCGCTTGCGGAGGAGCTCGAGGTCTCAAAGCGAACGGTCTATCGCGATGTTGCGGATCTCATTAGCCAACGGGTTCCGATCGAAGGTGAAGCGGGCTTCGGATACATCCTCTCCTCCGACTACGATATGCCGCCGCTCATGTTGACACGCGAGGAGATCGAAGCGGTGATGCTCGGCGTGCAATGGGTCGCGGGGCGGGCCGACAAGACCCTCGCCAATGCCGCCAGCGATGTCGCTGCCAAGATCGCCGCAACTGTTCCCGAACACCTGCGCCCTTACATTGTCGAACCGAGCGTCGGCGCCAAGCCGATGACCCAGAAACACGAAGACGAAACCATCGATCCGTCGATGCTTCGGGCTGCCGTGCGCGAGGGGAGGAAACTTCGGCTGCGCTATCGGTCGGATGCCGGCGAGGAAACGCTGAGAACCGTATGGCCCGTTATCCTCGGCTACTCGGAAACCAGCCGCATTCTCGTGGCGTGGTGCGAATTGCGGCAGGGTTTTCGCCATTTCCGCACCGATCGGATTCTCGCCGCGGATATGCTCGACGAAGCACATGGTCTTCGCCCTGGTGAGCTGCGCCGACGCTGGTCTGTCTGGCGAGACGCGATCCTGCAGCAACCCGAGCGCACCGTCGCCGGCTGATCGACAAGAGCGATCGTCGATCCGGCCCCTTCGCAGGGTATTTCATCCTATCCATGGGCGAGAATTAAGGTGACATCCCAGCGTGCCGAAGCCCCTCTTGCCAAACGCCGCCCATCGGCAATGGCGTTGCCGTTTTGGCAATCGATAATACGCATAATTGTTCTTTATTAGAACGCCAAATTCCCGCATCATCCCATCATTGGTGGATAAAGAGACGAAAAGTCCGATCGCCCAATCAACAGGGGAACTATCAGAATGTCTCAATTCATGATGAATCGCCGCCGTTTTCTGTCAAATGCTGCGTTAGTCGGAGGCCTTGCTGCAACCCAAACCTTCGTTGGCATCCGCGCCGGCAAGGCGGCCGATGTCGCCGAGGTCCGCATGCAACTCGGCTGGCTTGCCTCCAACGGTCTACTCGGCGAGGTTGCGGCCCAGAAAAAAGGCTTCTTCGCCGAACAGGGTATCAACCTTACCATCGTACCGGGCGGCCCGAATGTCGATGGCGTCGCCGGCGTTGCCGCCGGCCAGTCCGCAATCGGGCAGATCTCTTCAAGCCCTTCCGTGATGCTCGCCCGCTCCGCCGGCATGCCCGTGAAAGCGTTTCTGGCCGGATACCGTAAGCATCCATTTACATATTTCTCGTTGAAGAAATCACCGATCCGTGAACCGAAGGACATGATCGGCAAGACCATCGCCACCCAGCCGACCGCATTTATCCTTCTGCGCGCCCTCCTCGCCCAAAATGGCATTCCGGAGGATAAGGTAAAGATGGTCAATATGGGTTCCGATATGAACCAGCTGGTCACCGGCCAGGCCGACGCCGTGACCGGCTGGGTGACGAATACCAATGCCTTGAAGGTGCTGGGCGACGAACGCGTCGATATGATGCTGTGGGACGCCGGCCTGAAACTCTACGCTAACGTCTATTACACGACCGACGAGCAGCTCGACAAACATTCCGATGTGCTGGTGCGCTTCACCACAGCCGCCGCAAAAGGCTGGGGCTATGTTCGCGAACATCCCGAAGAAGCCGTCGACATGCTGGTCGAAGCCTATCCCAATTTCGACAAGGCGAGCGAGCTTGAGGCCGTGCATCCCGTCATCGACTTTTCGTTCGGCGACAGCACCAAGCAGACAGGCTGGGGTGCGATGAACAAGGACAATTGGGAGGCGCAGATCAAGGCCTATGCCGATCTCAAGCAATTTACCGGCGCCACTCCGACGGTAGACGACGTCGCCACTATGGCGATCCTCGACGCCACAACCGAAATCCGCAAGCAAATCGGGTGACCGTCATGATGAGCGCCACCATCATCCAGCAGCCACAACCATTGCCGGTTGCCGAAACGGCAAGGCTTGCCGTTTCCATCCGCGACCTCGACATCCGCTTCGGCGACAAGGGCAATGAATTCACTGCCCTCTCCAATGTTTCGGTCGACATTCCGGAAGGGTCGTTCGTCACCATGCTCGGGCCGTCCGGCTGCGGCAAGTCGACCCTGCTGCGCTGCATTGCCGATCTCGTTCACATCAGTGATGGTTCGGTTTCGGTATTCGGTCGCCCACCACGACAGGCACGCGAGGGACGGGACTTTGCCTTCGTTTTTCAGGAAGCGACATTGCTGCCGTGGCGCAGCGTTATCGACAATGTCCGCCTTCCCCTTGAAGTGGGCAAACACGACAAAAGTTCCTATGCCGACCCCATGGAACTGCTGGCGCTTGTCGGCCTGAAGGGGCGTGAAAATGCCCTGCCGCACGAGTTGTCAGGCGGCATGCGCCAGCGTGTCGCCATCGCCCGCGCCCTGGTGACAAAGCCGCGCATCCTGCTGATGGACGAGCCTTTCGGTGCGCTGGACGAAATCACCCGCGACAAGCTCAATGAGGAGCTGCTGCGCATCTGGCGCGAGACGGGCACGACAATCGTCTTCGTCACCCACTCCATCCCCGAGGCCGTCTTCCTCGGCGAGCATGTGCTGATGCTTCAGGCGCACCCGGGCAGGGTGAAGGAATTCATGAAGGTCGACCTCCCCTATCCGCGCGCACTTGCGATGCGCGATACCGTTGATTTCATCAGGGTGACCGCGCATCTGCGCGCGCTGCTGGAGGAATGCATATGAGCAATGCCGTCCACTCCGACATCGGCCGCATCGCCAAGGCACCGCGCAAGGTCGCCGTCCTCGACGCAACCGTTGGCGTCGTCTCCTCGCACATGCCGGCGATCCTCGCGGCACTCGGCTGCATCGTGCTATGGCAGGCGGTTATCTGGATCTTCAAGATCCCGACCTTCATGGCGCCAAGCCCTCTCGACGTCCTTTATGCCTTTCGCGACAATGCCGCGACACTGACACGAAACCTCCTACCCACAGTGCTCGAAGCCGTTCTCGGCTTCGTCTTCGGCAACGTCATTGCCATCCTCCTGGCGATCTGGTTCGTCCATAGCGCCACGGCGGAGAAGGCCTTCTATCCGATCGCCGTCTTCGTCAAGGCGATCCCGATCATCGCGCTTGCCCCAATCCTGGTCCTGATCTTCGGAAACGGCATCGCCCCGAAGATCATCATCGCCGGCCTCATCTGCTTCTTCCCGACGCTGGTCAACATGGTCCAGGGACTTCGTTCCGCAAGTCCTGCCATGCTCGATCTGATGCGGGTGCTATCGGCGAGCAACTCCGAAATCCTCTGGAAGGTTCGCCTCCCCAGTTCGCTGCCGTTCCTATTCGCCGCCTTGAAGATCGCGGCAACCAGCAGCGTCATGGGGGCAATCGTGGCGGAGTGGATCGGTTCCAGCTTCGGGCTCGGCGCGCTCATCATCGAGGCGACCTATAATTTCCGCTCGCCGCTGCTTTACGCAACTGTTGTCATCGCTGCACTTTTGGCCGTGATCCTCTTTTTCATCGTCTCGATTGCAGAGGCGAAGATAATCCGCTGGAAGCCGGCCGGACAACACTGAAACCAAAAACATCGAGGAAACACCAATGGAACAGGTTATTCGCCAGCCTGCACGGGATATCCGTGTCGTCGATCGCTCCGATGTGGTTGTCGTCGGCGGAGGTCCGGCCGGGATTGCCGCAGCCGTTTCGGCAGCGCGCAACGGCGCAAGCGTCACTCTCCTTGAGCGCTATCCCTATGTCGGCGGGCTTGCTGCCGGGGGCATGGTGCTGGTGCTCGACGACATGATCAACGAGCTCGAAATCACCGTGCGCGGCATCTGCATGGAAATGATCGAGCGCATGCAGCGCTGGGGGCTCTGCGTGACGCCGACCGACCGCGATCGCCTGATCGAATTTCGCGACACGCCGGAGGCCTGGCAGCGTTGGGCGCGTTGGGGGCTGTTCGACTTCCACACGCAGTCGATGCCGCATCCGATCTGCTTTTCGGCCGCCTTCGATCCCGACGCCTTCAAGCGCGCCGCCTATGACATGATCGGCGAAGCCAAGATCAAGCTTAGAACCCATAGCTGGTTCTCCTCGGCGATCGTCGAGGGTGGAGCAATCAAGGGCGTGATCTGCCAGACGAAAGAGGGCATGCAGGCGATCCTCGGCGATGTCGTCATCGACACGACGGGCGATCTCGATGTCGCGGCAAGCGCCGGCGCTTCCCATGTCGAATCCAATTTCATCCTGACGACGGTGTCGCGTTGGGGTGGGATCGATACGGAGGCAGCTGAGCGTTTCGAGCGGCAGGAGCCCGAAGCTTTCAAGGCGCTCGATCACGAAGCCAAGCGGCTGATCGGTGGGTGCTGGTCCTTCTGGTGGCTGAAGACGCCGCTGCCCGGCGTCGTCTGGCTGAACTGCCCGCACATGCCGACGCTAAGCGGCCTCAAGGTCGAAGACCTGACCAAGGCGGAGATGGACGGCCGCGCGCGGATCGCCAAGCTACTCGACTTTGCCCGCGAAAAGATGCCGGGGTTCGAGAATGCCTATGTCGTCGATTTCGCGCCGCAGACCGGCGTGCGTCAGACACGCTTGTTGCAGGGCGATTATGTGGTGACGAAGGACGACGTCATGACCCGCCGCCATTTCACCGACACGGTCTGCCGCGGCCGCGACTACTACACGCCCTATCGCTCCATGCTGCCGAAGGAGGTCGACCAGCTGATCGTTGCTGGCCGGCACTATTCGGCAACACCGCAGGCGCAGAAGTCCAGTCGCGAGATCCCCCCCTGCATGGCAATGGGCGAAGCGGCAGGTGTCGCCGCAACCGTTGCCCTCAACGCCGGAACGACCGTGCGCAAGGCCGACATCCGGGCAATTCAGAAGCAGATGCGGGCCCAGGGCGCCGATCCCGGCGACATACCCTCGGAAAACGCGACATATTTGGAGGCAGCAGAATGACGACTTTACCCCTCGACGGTATCCGCGTGATCGATTTCACCCAGGTGATGCTCGGCCCCTCCTGCACGCAGGTCCTGGCCGACTATGGCGCCGAAGTCATCAAGATCGAGAAGGTGAAGATCGGCGATCTCTCGCGCTGGTCGCTCGGCTCGGATCCCGACGGGCTCAACAACCCGGTCTTCTGCTCCCTGAACCGCAACAAGAAGAGCCTGGCCTTGGATCTGAAAGAGCCCAGCGCCCGCAAGACAGTCCAGGTGCTGCTCGAAACGGCCGACGTGGTCGTCAACAACTTCCGACCCGGTGTCATGGAGCGCATGGGTTTCGGCTATGAGGACCTGAAAAAGATCAATTCTCGCCTGATCTATGCCGTCGGCACCGGTTTCGGGCTGACCGGCCCCTACCAGCACAAGGGCGGCCAGGATGTACTGGCGCAGGCGGTTTCCGGCGTCATGCGCCGCAAGTCGGACAATAGCCACCCGACGTCGATCTACGCGACGCCGCTCGCCGATTATTCCGCCGGCATGCATCTCGTCCAGGGCATTCTGCTCGCCCTTTTACAACGCGACAAGACGGGCGAAGGCCAGCAAGTTGCCGTCAGCCTCTACAACTCCATGATCGCCATGCAGATGCAGGAAGGCACGACGCATCTGATGCGGCAGAGGGATCTGAACTGGGGGGCCTTCCCGCTGACCGGCGTCTTCGAGACGACGGACAGCGCAATCGTCATGGTCGGCGCCTTCAAGCCAAATCCGTTGCGCGACATCTGCGAGGCGCTCGAGATCGAGGACCTCTCGCAATATCCGCAATACAAGGATTTCGATGCACAGATGGCGCGGCGGCCGGAGCTGCAGGCGATCTTTCGTGAGAACTTCGCCAGGAACAGTACCGACCACTGGATCGCACGGCTGGAGGGCGTCGACATCCTCTGCGCACCCGTGCGCTCGCTGCCCGAGGCACTGAAGGACGAACAGACGATCATCAACAAAATGATCCTGGAGGCAGGCGAAACAGCAGCCGGCCCGATCCGCCTGATCGGCTCGCCGATCGACATGTCGGCCGCCCAGGTGACGGTGCGGATCTCACCGCCGCAGCTCGGCCAGCACAATGACGAGATTCTGGCGTCGCTTTCCGCAGTACAGGGAGACGCGGCATGAGCATCTCCTTCACGGTTAAGGACCGCGTCGCCCGCGTCACGCTTGATCGGCCCGACCGGATGAACGCCGTCGATGCCGAAACCGAAGCGGAACTCGAGGCGATCTGGACAGAGATCGAAAGACGCGACGACATCAGCTGCGTCGTGCTGACCGGCTCCGGCGAAAAGGCCTTCTGCGCAGGCGCCGATCTGAAGGGCGGCAGCGGCAGTTCCGGTGTCGACTACTGGACGGTCGGGCGGGAAAACGGGTTCGGCGGCCTTGCCTTCCGTCGCTCGCTGGACGTGCCCGTGATTGCCCGCGTCAATGGTTATGCGCTTGGCGGTGGATTCGAGATGGTGCTCGGCTGCGACATCGTCATCGCCGTGGAAACGGCACGCTTCGGCCTACCGGAGGCTCGCGTCGGCCGCATGCCGCTCGATGGCGGCATGGTGCTCCTCCAGCGCAAGATCCCTTTCAACCGCGCCATGGCCGTCATGCTGACCGGTCGGCAGTTCAGCGCGCAGGAAATGGCAAGCTATGGCATCATTAACGAGGTTGTGTCGGCTGCCGAACTCGATGCCGCCGTCGATCGCTGGACCTCCGACATCGTCGCCTGCGCACCATTGTCGCTGCGCGCCATCAAGCAGACGGTCAATCGCACCGCGCATTTGAGCCCGGCCGAGGCTCAAGCGCTCAGGACACCGGCGCTCATCAAGGCGTTGAAAAGCGAGGACGCCATGGAAGGTGTAGCGGCATTTCGGGAGAAGCGAGCGCCCGTTTGGCGCGGCATATAGGCGTGCTATAGCTTCGAGATCGCCGAGGGCTTTTCATGCATGCCAGCATCCTGAAGTATTTTGCCGAGGTCGCGCGCTCCGGATCGATCCGCAAGGCATCCGAAGAGCTGCATGTCGCGACCTCGGCCGTCAGCCGCCAGATCAAGAAACTGGAAGACGAGCTCGGAACACCGCTGTTCGAGCGCTTCTCCGATGGGCTCCGGCTGACATCGGCCGGCGAAATCGTGCTGCGCCACGCCAAGGAGACGCTGCACGAATATGAGATCATGAAGTCCAATCTCGGCGATCTCCACGGCAAGAATACCGGCCGCGTCCACATCGCCGCCCTGGATAGCTTGGCGATCCAGTTCCTGCCGGAATTCGTCTCCGGCTTTCACAAGAGGCATCCGGCCGTCGATTTTCGCATCCGCACCGATAACTACAACAATATCTTCCGCTTTCTCGCCGAAGGTGACGTCGACATCGGCGTCACCTTTGATCTTGCCCGGCCGCATGACATGAAGCTGATCCATGGCGTGCGCATGCCGTTGATGGCGATCGTCGCCAAGACACATCCGCTTGCCCGGCAAAAGTCAGTGACACTGCAGGAATGCGCTCAGTTCAACATGCTGCTTCAGCTCGATAACGAAGTCATGAGTTCGATGATCGCAGTCGAACTCGGTGCGCTTAACCGCGTCGGGCGCACGCTTGTCGCGACGAACAATCAGATGATGCTGAAACCGATGATCCTTGCCGGCGAAGGTGTCGCCTTCTTCACACCGCTGGGCCTGCTGCGCGAGCTGGAGGCCGGCGACGCCGTCGCGCTTTCGATCGCGGGGTCGAAGCTGCAGGACCTCGAAGTCGGCATCGTCGTGTCGCGCCGCCGCCAACTCACCCATGCAACAGAGGTCGTCGCCCAATCGATGGGCGAGGAATTGTCGAAATTCGCCGGGAAGATCAACACGCTGGTCTCGCGATAGAGGAAAGCCAACATGACCGTGCGACTGCTGCTCAATCCGGGTCACGAACCTGCTGAAAGGATCGAGCAAGGGGCAAACCTGCCGCCGGCGCTCCAATCCGTTCGTCTCAATCCCGGCGATCTCGTCATCCCCTCGCCCGTCAACGCCCATGACCATGGCTATGGCATCCGCACCCTCGATTTCGGCGCTGTCGACGATGCGCTTGAGGTCTGGATACCGGGCCTCCGGCTGCGGCCGCGCACCGACCCCTACCTTGAAGCGCTGGTCGCCTTTGGCCGGTTAGCCAGGGCAGGGATCGGCGCGACGATGCATTGTCACAACTCCCTGAATGCCGACCGTCTGGTCGATGAGGCGAGCGCGGTCATGCGAGCCGCTGGCGATGTCGGCATTCGGCTTGCCCTCTCCTGCCCGTTGCTCGATCATGATGCATGGGCCTATGATGGCGGTCCGCAGCGATTGCAGCCTTTTCTGCGCGAAGACGACTGGCATGCGCTTTCCGGAACCATTCCCAATTATGCATCCGTCGATACACAGCTCGCCGCTGTCGAGGCCGTTGCAGCGGCCAATACGAACCCATTGATCGACGTGCAATACGGACCTATCGGACCGCAATGGTGCTCGAACGCGCTTCTGGAGGCGATTGCCGAGGCTTCGGCGCTTCATGGCCGGCGCATTCATATGCATCTGCTCGAGAGCCCGCGCCAGCGCATATGGCTCGATCGACGCTTTCCCGATGGTATCGTCCCCTATCTCGACAGGATCGGCTTCCTGTCGCCGCGTCTCGCCATTGCCCATGGCGTTCAGCTGCGCCCGGATGAACTGGAGCTGCTTGCCGAACGCGGTGTGCAACTGGTCAGCAATCCCTCGGCCAATCTGCGCCTGCGCTCGGGCATTGCTCCGATCGCATCTACGATCGAACATGGCGGCCCAGCCTTTGCCATCGGCCTCGACGGCACCGGACTGGACGACGATCAGGATCTCTGGCGGGAAATGCGGCTCCTCTATCTGCTGCAGGGCGGGCACGGCCTGTCGCGACGGCTGGGGGCCTGTAACCTGTTCGATGCGGCAATTAAAGTCGGCCGTCAGGTGATCAACGCAGCGGGCGCGGGGGATTTCACGATCATCGACTATCAGGCGCTGATCGCCGACGCGCTGTTCGACGACGTCGACGAGGCGGAAATCCTGCTGAACCGCATGAGTGCCCGTTATGCCACGGGGCTCGTGGTCGCCGACCGGGAAATCATGCGCAACGGACTGCTGACACGCGTCGATTTCGACGCGGCCCTCTGCGAACTGCTGGCACAGGCGAGAACCGATCTGCCGAGGCTCGAAAGACAAAGGCCTCTCGTCAGCGCCCTTTCGGCGGCGACCCGCGCTTATTATGCGAGTTGGCCCGGCAGCGCGTGAAACCGGGCCAAAACAACATCATGCGTCGGCCAGTGTCCTGACATTCAATGCATTAAGAGCATCGAGCCTCTTTTTGTCGGTAATCGGCAGCTGCGGTGGCAAAAGTCTGTTCCAGACGACATTTCCGGTGCGTCTGCCGACAAGATGCTTGACCGCGGGAATGAGAGGATGGGCGGCGATCGCCTGCCGCAGCCCACGTACCTGCTCCAGCAGCCCGGCATTTTTCTGATCGCGCCACAGCTGCTGTGACGAGCCGGGATCGATATTGACGGTCGCGGAGATGCAGCCCGCATAGCCATCGCGATCGACATCGGCAAGCGCCGCCTCATTGCTCGGGAACACGGCGAAACCCTCGATCTTCGCAAGCTCCCGCGCATAACCAAGATTGCCGGAACTGTCCTTCGCCCCATGAACCCGCTCCGGAAAGGCCTGTGCAAGCCGGGCCGATAGAGCCGGCGAGAACTCGATGCCGGTCAGTTGCGGGAAATTGTAGAGATAGATCGGAACCGGGGTTTCAGCCGTCATTCTCACAAGCTCGGCAAACCAGGCAAATAGTCCGTCTTCTTCCACCGGCTTGTAGTAATAGGGTGGCAGTACGAGCGCTGCTGCAAAGCCGAGATCGAAGGCGCGCCGCGTCAGCGCCACCGTCGTCTCGAGATCGGGCGTGCCGGTACCGACCATCAGCCTGTCGGCATCCAATCCCTGTGCCGCCTTCACCATGAGAGAGCTTCGCTGGGCAGCCGAAAGGGAATTGGCTTCGCCTGTCGTGCCCAGCACGTTCAGAAAATCGCAGCCATTGTCCAGGCACCAGCGACCATGCTCGATGAAAGCGTCCGTATCAATATCGCCGTGTTTGTCAAACGGCGTCGTCACGGCGGCGATCACGCCGGCAATCCGGGTCTGCGTCACGAAAGGCTCCTCCCTGCTTATTAAACTCGGTTTTCAGACTGGTCGCGATAGGCCGCAACGAAAGGGTGATCGAGGCTGGTCGTACGGCTCTTGTCCCAGCCGCCGGGCGCGCCCCAGCCTGTGACGTCGTCGGCAAAAAAGTCGCGATTGACGTCACGCAGGAAGAGCCGCTCCACCGGCATTTCCTCGTCCCACAAGATAGCGTCGACCGGGCATACGGAAAGGCAGAGCCCGCAATTGATGCATTCGTCCGGCTGGATGTAGAACATCCTGCCGCCCTCGTAGATGCAGTCGACGGGACAGGCGACCGTGCAGGCTCCATCCTTCGTGTCGATACAGGGTTCGGTAATCACGTAAGCCATGATGCTCGCCTCGCAGCGCTCTCAAGGGCGCTTTCCGTAAACTATGGCAAACAAGGGCGTTCTGAAGAAGCGCTGATTTTCGCCTCTTTCATTGCCGAAACGGCAACACTCCCGTCGCGGATTGCCGGCCCGAATGCTCACCACCGCCGGACAATCCGTCCCCTAGTTCCAAGGCAAGCCACCTGGCTTAGCTGAGGCTCCCACGAAAGAACTTTAAACCCGAGCTCCCGCAGAAACCACCGTTCGCGATATTCCCTCGCAGAAAACTATCGCGTCCTGAAAGCCATTCTATCTGGGCTCCATTCTATAGTGCAGCCGCACACAGCCCCTGTCGATTGCCTTGGCGCTGACAAGCGTCGGACTTGCACGGAAGCCGGTTAGCGGAAAGAGCGGCCGGCCGCCGCCGAGCAGCTCCGGTATGATATAGATCTCGATCTCGTCGAGTGCGCCTCGTTCGAGGAAAGCCATTTGCAGCTGGCCGCCGCCGAGCATCCAGACGTCTCCATCCGTCAGGGCGCGTAGCTCGGTGATGAGAGCATCGACATCGCCGCGAACGGTCAGTATCCCTTTCGGATTCTCAATCGGCCGAGACGTAACCACGATGACGCGCTGGTCGCTGTAAGCCCAGGGCGACGGATCCTTTGCGATGAAATCATAGGTTCCACGTCCCATGACGACGGTGCCGATCCCCTTGAGAAAGGCGCTATAGTCGTGCTCGCCGAGGTCCATGCTCTCATATTTGAACAGCCATTCAAGGTCGTCATTCTCGGCAACGATCATCCCATCCAGACTAGTTGCGATATAGCCCAAAATCCTCGCCATGCTCTTCTCTCTTGATTAATAACTAAATATACGTTTATAAATAAACATGCCAAGACACAAGACAATTTCCGATGAGCAGTTGCTCGACATCCTTATCGAGCTGGTTGTGGAGACGGGCCCTGACGGGCTTACCTTCGCAAGAAGCGCCAGGGCATGCGGCCTATCCCCTGCAGCCCTGGTGCAACGATATGGTGACAGGGAGGCTCTTGTCGAAGCCATCCTGATGCGTGCCTGGGAAAAACTTGAGGCAGAAACGGCGGCCGCCGATGCCGAAGCGGCGCCGACACCGGAAGGTGCCGTAAACCTTCTTATGCGCCTGATGCCTCCCGAGACCGCCGAGCGCGATGTAACCGACGGATTGCTCCTCCTGAGAGAAGACATACGAAACCCCAAGCTGCGAGCTCGTGGTGCAGCCTGGATCGGAAGCCTTGCCAATGCGCTCGGCGGGCGCCTGTCCGACGACCCCGAGCAAGCAACGCGCCTCGGCTGGGAGATGGTCGCCCTGTGGCAAGGCGCCCACACGCTTTGGGCCTTTGCGCGACATGAACCGGCAGGTACCGCCATCAAGCGAATGCTTGACGCCTGGCTGGAACGTCTTTGATGGATGAATCCGTTACCGGCTTGCCGGCGCGAAGGCGATAGCTCTCACGCGCTGTGTTGCGCCATATCGACTTCGGCCTGTCGGCCAAGCCGGGTCATCCAATCGCTGAGTTCCGGCTGCATCGTGATCTGACGGCCATAGTGACGGCGCAGCGCAGCCGTCAGCTCGCCATTTCGGCCAAGCTGCTCGTCCGCAAAAGCGATCATCCGCGAATTGGGCCAGGCCTGCGGGCGGATCTTAGCCAGGCGAAGAAAGAGCCCCTCGGCGGACTCTTCCGGATTGGCCTGCGCCATCAAGGACATCATCGCCGCCGTCGAGCGTGAGACGCCCATATGGCAATGCACCAGAACATGGCTCGACGCGGCGCGATCGGCGCGCGCGAGGAAAGCCTCGCCGAATTTCAGAATGTCTTCGACGTGATCGGGCGCCGGCATGATCTGACCCGGTATAGCTGCAATGATATCATGGAAGCGCAATGTGGTACGAACATGATCTCCATAGGATGCGAACGCGTCTAGTTCCGCACGATCGGGATCAATGATCGAGAGCACATGCGTCACCTTGCGGGCGCTGTGTGCCGGCAGTTCCTCGATGCCACATATGGTGAGTTCCGGTGCGTAGGCCACTTCCATTCTCTCATCTCCAAAAATCGCTCGCCATCGTTTCAGACAGGGTGCGCCAATCAAAAAGCGCCCCACCACGAAAGTGGGGCGCTCGAATTTACTTAGCAAAGTGCTTGCGGGTCCGACAGGCATATTCTGCCCGTTCGACGGAAGAACCGCTTGGCAGGCGCTCGAAAACTAAGCAGCGCGGCCCATTCTCGCATGCATCGCCTGCAGGGGAGCTCCCGCCCCGTTGAGCTGGAATTGAGCCAGCAGGGTGTTAAGCGCCTGGGCCTCGACTGCAAGTCCGTGGCTTGCCGCCGTTTGCTCTTCCACCATGGCCGCGTTCTGCTGCGTACCCTGATCCATCGTGTTCACGGCGGTGTTGATTTCCTGGAGACCGGTCGACTGCTCCCGAGCGGAAAGAACGATCGCATCGACATGCGTGTTGATTTCCTGCACCTCGCGGACGATCGCTTCGAGCGCTGCGCCGGTCTCATCGACCAGCGCCACACCCGATCGGACCTGGTCGCCCGAAGTGGTGATCAATGCCTTGATCTCCTTTGCCGCGTTGGCCGAACGCTGTGCCAATTCCCGCACCTCCTGCGCAACAACGGCAAACCCCTTGCCGGCTTCGCCGGCCCGGGCAGCCTCCACGCCGGCATTGAGAGCCAGCAGGTTGGTCTGGAAGGCGATATCGTCGATCACACCGATGATATTGGAGATTTCGCCCGAGGACTGCTCGATCCCCTGCATGGCCGAGACCGCACGACGCACGACTTCACCGGATTTTTCCGCTCCGGTGCGCGCACGCGCCACGAGCAGGCCCACCTCTTCGGCCCGGCGGCTGGAATCCCTGACGGTTGTGGTGATCTCTTCCAACGCCGCGGCGGTTTCCTCGACGGAGGCCGCCTGTTGCTCGGTGCGCCGTGCCAGTTGATCGGCTGAAGCGCGGATTTCGCTGGCGCCGCCGTCGATGGCCATCGCCTTTTCGCCGACGGTCGACATCGCCTGGTGCAGCTTCGAAACCGAGTGGTTGAAGTCATTGCGCAGCCGGTCGAGGTCTCCGGCAAATGGCGTCGCAATGCGCGAAACCAGATCGCCATCGGCAAGCCTGCCCAAAGCCTCTGCAACGGCATTCACGGCAAGGTTGATGTTTCGGGCTTCCTCCGCCTTGATCGCTTCGCGTTCGCGGCGCTCCTGTTCGGTCAAAGCCTCGTTCTGCTCGGCCTCGCGCGCAAGACGTCCTCGCTCGATGATATTCTCTCGGAAAACGGCAACCGCCGCCGCCATCTGCCCGACTTCATCTGCCCGGTCTGCGTCCGGAATCTGTTCGGAGACATCGCCACGAGCAAGCTTGCTCATCATTCCGGTCATCCGAACGACAGGCTTGATGACTAGCCGCGACAGCAGCAGATAGAGCACACCCAACATGGCGATAACGCTGACGCCGGTGCCGATCGCCGCAGCGACCCGGAATTTGCTGATCCCCGCATAGGCAACATCGCGGTCAACGATGAGGCAGAGATACCAATTGTTCACGGGCAGACCCTTGATCGGCATGAATTTGACGAGCACGGACCTGTCGCCCAATTGGGTTTCCATGAGGCCCTTGCCATCGATGGAGGGTGTATTCTGTGGAAAAACATCGGCCAACGATTTGGACACCAGCGCGCCGTCGGGATGAACAAGCACCGTTCCCGCGCTATTGACGAGAAAGGCCGAACCCATGCCGCCAAGATCGACTTTTCCGATCATGTCGAGCAATCCCTGCAACGGAAAATCGGTACCGGCAACGCCAAGAAGCTTGCCATCGCGCTTGACCGGAATGGCCGCGCTGATGACGAGCGCATTGGTAGAGGCGTCCTTGTAGGGATCAGTCAACAAGGGAGCGTCAAGCCTGACCGCATCCTTGTACCAGCCGCGTTTGCGCGGATCGAAGCCCTTGGGCATCTCGCCGGCGGGCAGGCGCGCAAAGCTGCCATCTGTTTCATTGCCGAAATAGACCATCGCGAACTCGCGCGCCAGCAATGGATTGTCGAGACGGCGTAGAGCATCCTCCTTGCTTTCCGATTTGCGCGCAACGTCTGCCGCAAAGTCGGTCAACATGACACGGGCATTCAGCCAATTGGCGATTCCCGTCGCGGCAAGCTCGCCCGAAGAGTCGATTTCCGACGCAACACCGCCGGCGATGGTCGTACGCTGAAGATTGTCGATATAGACCGAAAAGCCGCAGAAGGCGGCGATGACCGCCAGCGACGCAGCCAGCAGGATCTTGGTCATGAGGTTGAAACGTGTTCGCAAAGAACCCCCCGTATAGCACTACCGGTTCGTGCGCGGTTCATTCGCACGATAATGGCATGTCTGTGTTTGGAATCATGCCGTCATGGCAGTGTTGGAGCGAAGGCACCCCAAGAGCCGAACTATTAGAAGATGGTTAAAAATCGTCTAAATATCGTGGCAATACTTCCTGCTCACCACCTTGGAAAAAGTGGAGATACTGGCAATACCTCGACACTTCTTCCGCGCGACAGACAAAGGAAGGAAATATAATTCAAGGTTGTCTATTTTATTAAATTTAATCCTTGATTGCCGAAAATACGCGCATGTCCTTATGGAAGGCAATCCTATTAAATCTAAGATTGCTTTTATGTTACATACACCAAAAAAGTTTACGTGAGCCAAGCGCGCCGAAGCTGCAATGCCGGCAAATTGGAAGATCGGTTCAACCCAGTTTTGACCGATAATATTCGCGGCCCGCCTTGAACAGGAACATTCCGGATTCTCATCGGAGATTAACGATTCCACGATAGGGATTGTCTCCAGAGGCGCACACTCACAAGTCGGCGAAGACATGGAAAATTCAGCAGATCACACCGAACTGAGCCTCCATCCGTCCGGTTGCCATCGAGCGCCCGCGCCACAGACCGCCTTCTACTCCCTGCTGGAGCGCCTTCACGCCGCCTTGAAAGGCCCTTTCGACCGACGAACCGTCTGGCAATTGCGTCGGCAAATCGATCAACAGGCTGAGTTGATCCGCGAGGTTGAAGTTGCGTTGGCAGGTGTCGAGCTCTTCGAGCGCGCATCCGCGACGGCATCCATGGGCGTGTGGCAGTGCAAATTGCCGAGCGAACAATTGATCTGGAGCAACGGAACCTACGATCTGTTCGGTCTTCAACACGATCGCGGTCTTGTGCGTAGCGATATCCTGAGACGCTACTCGGAAGAATCGCTAGCCCGACTGGAAAAATTGCGCAGCGATGCGATTGAACGCGGCTCCGGCTTCAAACTCGATGCGGAGATCCGGGGGCCGGATAACGGAAAGAGGTGGATCAGAATATTCGCCACCGTCGAGCGCCGAAATGGCGAACCGCTCGGGCTCTTCGGTATCAAGCAGGATATCACCGAGGAAAAAACGGCCTTCGAGCATATCCGGCACCTTGCCGAGCATGATGTGATGACGGGTCTTGCCAATCGCACGCAGTTTCAGGTGCAGCTCGCCAGGATCTGCCAACCAGCGGGATCGGGGGGAGCCCTGATGCTCGTTGACCTCGACCAGTTCAAGCAGATCAACGATACGCTTGGGCATGGTGTCGGGGACGAATGCCTGATCGAGTTCACCCGTCGACTGACGGCAACATGCCAATCCGCCGATCTGATCGCCCGTATCGGCGGCGACGAATTCGCCGTCCTCTTCGGCCCCGCGGTCGATCGGCAAACGATCGAGCATGTCGCTCAGCGCCTGGTCGACACGGCAAAGGCACCGATGAAATGCTCCGGATCCAGCTTCAGTATCGGCGCCTCGATCGGGCTTGCCTTTACGCAGGGAGAGACGCCCACTGCGCTCTTCACGAAAGCAGATCAGGCGCTCTATGCGGCAAAGGCGTGCGGCGGCGGCATATTTCAGGGATGAGAGCGTCAGGAGCGTGACACTGGTCATGTCTCCGACGGATCGGCGCTCAACTATCTCCTCCCCGGTTTGCAGTCATCATCAACACTGCGACGAAGATTGCGGGCTTATGCTCGGCCGAAGTCCGCGCCCGGCGAACTAGGACGGCACCGCGCCGCTGGTCAGGATGCGGTCGTTTTTATGGCCCCGCCGCAGGAGCAGGTAAACCGCAGCGAAATGGGTGAGCATGAGCAGAGGCACGTAGATGATCGGGATCACATATGCCGCGCCCAGCTGTCCGGACAGGCTCGGAAGAGCGAAACGCGCGCCATGATAGTAGTCGACCAGAATATCCACCATCCCGACAAGATTATACCCGACGACCAGCGGCCAGAACACGATAGGCAGCCTGATCGTCAGTAGCGCGAGGATGGCCAAGATCCCCGTTGCAAAGTCGCCATAGGCGGCGAACTCGGCGAATTCCTTTGGCAGCGCAGCACCGACGACGCCCGGCACAATGAAGACGAGGCCGAAAAAGCGGAAGCTGTGAAGGAGCGCAATGGCGCGCTGCGCCTCGACACGATCCATGGTTCTGAGCTTTGGCCAAAAATACGCGCTGAACCAGAACAGCCACGGAATGTAGCCCAAAACGAGATGCGTGCTGAAGATCATTGCTGGTGACATTGCTCGAAGACTCCCAGTTGGCGTTGCGTACCGGTGCCCCAATTCCTCAGTCATGAGACCGCGCCCGATCTACGCTGCATGCGAAAGGCTACGTCATCTTTTGGGGCAGAGAATCGCTTCATCGTTTGGTACTATCGCGTACCAGTCAATTTGGTACCAATGAGTACCAAAGTCAAGCGAGGAGATTCCATGACGCCTTCAGGCTCGTTGCGACGAAAAGGAAGCGGAGACGAAGCCGCCGTTCGCGAGCGAATTCTCGAAGCGGCATTCACGGCGTTCACACAGCACGGCTATGCGGCGACCAGCACCCTCGAAATCGCCACACAGGCACGCGTATCGAAACGGGAACTCTATTCGCTCGTTGGCAACAAACAGGAAATGCTGGTCGCCTGCATCTGCAGCCGGGCTGGTCGTTTGCAACTTTCCGCAGATTTGCCGGCTCCACGCGACCGCGAAAGCTTCGCGGAGGTCCTGTTCTCCTTCGGCAGGCAGCTGCTACAGGAAATCAGCGATCCAACGGTTATCGCCATCTTCAGACTGGCAATCGCCGAGGCGGCCCGGGCGCCCGAGGTCGCCTTGACGCTCGACACGATTGGACGTGATGCGGTGCGCAGCGCACTGCGCCGGATCATGCTTCTGGCGATAGATGCCGATCTGCTTGACGGCACTCCCGCCGAGCGGGCCGATCAGTTCCTTGGGCTTTTATGGGGCGATCTGCTGACCGGCCTTCTGCTGGGTGTCGCTGAGCGCCCGCAAGCGATGGAGATCGCGGCACGCGCGCGCAAGGCTGCAAACACCTTCGTTCAACTCTGTGCCGGAAGGCGCCAAGCCACGAACAATCAAGCCGGATCCATGAGCATCCATCATGGAGAGGATTGAAGCCATCCGCCGATGTGACAGCGAAAATTGCCTGCTCAGTCCTAGTCACCTTATCGCGCATCACCCATTAAATTATGGGGATGGACGGATTCCGCCGCAATACGCCCATGTTACACCCTAATATCACGCTCTTTCAGCGAATCGCCAAGGTGTCTATTTAAGGGCTTCAAGCGATCCCGTTTGAGTGACCTGATACAATGGAGTTCTTCATGGCCGACATCCGCTCACCAATATCTGGGGTCATTCCCAAGATTTCCATCGTGGGCGTTGGCGGCGGCGGCGGCAACGCAATCAACAACATGATCACCGAGGAGCTTGAAGGCGTCGAGTTCATCGCGGCGAATACGGATGCGCAGGCGCTTTCGACGTCGAAGGCGGCAAGGCGCATTCAACTTGGGGCACAGGTCACCGAAGGCCTTGGCGCAGGATCCCTACCTGAAATCGGGCGGGCCGCGGCGGAGGAAACCATCGATGAGATCATGGATCACCTCCACGGCACGCATATGTGCTTCATCACCGCCGGAATGGGCGGTGGTACGGGAACTGGGGCCGCCCCGGTCATCGCCAAGGTCGCGCGCCAGGCAGGTATCCTGACGGTCGGCGTCGTCACCAAGCCGTTCACTTTCGAAGGCAACCGTCGCATGCGCACGGCCGAGGAAGGGATTGAACGGCTCCGCGAAAGCGCCGATACCGTCATCGTCATTCCCAATCAGAACCTCTTTCGCATCGCTGACGCCACGACCACCTTCACCAATGCGTTCATGACGGCCGACCGGGTGCTTTATGCCGGCGTGAGCTGCATCACTGATCTGATCGTCAAGGAAGGGCTCATCAACCTCGATTTTGCCGACGTCAAAACCGTCATGCGTGGCATGGGTCGCGCAATGATGGGAACGGGCGAAGCATCGGGCCCGGGCCGCGCCTTGAAAGCGGCGGAAGCCGCCGTTGCCAACCCGCTTCTGGACGACATGAGCATGAAGGGCGCAAGAGGCGTCCTGATCTCCATTTCCGGCGGAACGGACATGACGCTGTTCGAGGTGGATGAAGCAGCCAGCCGCATACGCGACGAGGTTCTCGACGATGCCGACATCGTCGTCGGAGCGATCTTCGATCGCAACCTCGATGGCGTGTTCAGGGTGTCGGTCGTTGCAACCGGGCTGGATCGTCCCGTCGCATTCGGCGGTCAGCCCGAGCGTGTCGGCGCGGATTGGCAGTAAGGGATATTTCCGGAGAAAACGGCAGAGGCGGGATCATGTCAAATGCCGCCTCTGTTCCCGCGAGCACAAGCTTGCTCATCGATGCAATGCACATATTCGGTGCGGATAAGATCGTCACAACATGATCATCCCGCATCGAGCGTTCGATGCCGCGCGAACGCGGCATCGTCCATCAGCCTTTTATGATCCTACTTGGCGATCGGAGCGTAGGCGCCATTGCTCCAACGGTTGATGTCGTAGCTGGCGTTCTTCAGGTCACCCTTCTCGTCGAAAGTCACGGTTCCGACAACAGTATCGATCGGCTTGCCGTCTTTCAGAGCCGCTGCGACCTTGGTCGGATCATCCGAGCCGGCACGTTCGATACCCTGGGCGAATGCCTGGATAACGGCGTAGGAGAACAGGGTGAAACCTTCCGGCTTGAAGCCGCCAGCCTGGATCTTCGCGACCGCTTCCTTCGCCTCCGGCTTTGACTGCGGATCGGACGGGAAGACGAACAGCGTGCCCTCACCGGCCGGACCTGCCACCTGCCAGAATTCCGGCGAGGCGATCGAATCGGGCATGATCAGCTGGAACTTGTAGCTCGCTTCCGCCGACTGGCGCAGGATCAGGCCGGCTTCGGGATGGTAGCCACCGAAATAGACGACATCGACCTTTGCGTTTTTCAGCTTGGTGACGAGAGCGTTATAGTCCTTTTCGCCGGGATTGATGCCCTCATACATGATTTCCTTGAGCCCGGCCTGGTTCATGGTGGCGCGAACGGCATCGGCAACACCCTGTCCATAGGCGGTCTTGTCGTGCAGGATCGCAACGTTCTTGCCGGCATATTGCTTTGCAATCCACGGCCCGATGAAGGCGCCCTGAGCGTCGTCTCGCGTGTAGAGACGCATGATATTGGTCCAGCCCTTAGCGGCAGCCTGATCCGTCAGGACGGGGTTGGACGACGCCGGGCTCATCATCAAGGTGCCGTTTTCGGCATAGATCGCCGAAGCCGGGATACTTGAGCCCGAGCAGGCATGGCCGTCAACAAACTGCACACCGTTTGCGACAATGCGGTTGGCGACAGAGACAGCCTGCTTCGGGTCGCACTGGTCGTCCTCGAGCTGCAGCTTGATCTTGCGGCCAAGCACGCCACCCTTGGCGTTGATGGCGTCCGCGGCGGCTTGCGCACCCTGCTTGAACTGATCACCAATGGTTGCAAGCGGGCCTGTCAAAGGTCCGGCAACGGCAAAGGTGATGTCGTCGGCCCGAGCCGCAGTTCCCATCAACAGACCAATGGTCGTGCCGATAATCAGAAATTTGTTCATTCATTCATTCCCCTTGTTATAGCCGCGTGGCGGCGCCTCCTGTTGGAGGCCAACTCCCTCGTCGCTTCCATTTTTCGAGCCGGCTTTTTTTGCCTTGCGCTCTGAAAGTGACAACATCTTCATATGACGTGTGGACAGTGATGTTCAATATCCAATTTTGCTTGGATTAAGCTGCAACCCTCCATTTGAAATTCCTCCGATCATATTCGGCGCCGGACGCCTCGGCTCCCGATTCTAACGAGATTGGTTGGCCCTGCGCGGTCGCTGGAAATGACTGGTATCGTCCTTTGCAAAGGGTCCGATATGCACCTCATTATCCTTCCCTTCGTCCGATCTGCAGAACGCCCTATAGCCCAGCCACCTCTGTGGGTGTCAGCCGATCGAATTCCTCGAACCATTGCCAAAGATAACCGGCCAAACCCCGGTCTATATGCACGCGTATCGTGCCCTCCTCGCCAAAGCGATAAAGATAGGCATTTGCACCAGCAAAACTGACCGCTGCACTGCGCCCAGGCTGCGCCAAGGACAGTGTCGTCGCGCGCTTGACGATTTCGATTGCACGCTGCCCGGCGATTTCGAAGACGATCAGCGCCCCGCTCATCGAGGTAACGGCATATCCATGGTCGTGCCAACCGGGCGTGAGAGCCTCCTCATTGTCCGAGACGATCAGAAGACGTTCGCGCGCCAGACGGAGCGAAAGACGCGGACCGGTCACCAGACCCAGCGCTCCGGCTCCTTCGGGGCTCACCCCGGCTGTGTCCGCGGCCTTGTCGAGAGCGCCGCTCACCAGGAATTGGGCGCCGACATTGACGATACGAACAAGGACGCCGGCAATCTCGATCCGATAGTCCTCCTTCGGGAGCGCTCTCCAGAGCTGCGTCGCATCGGACCTATGCATTGAGCCGTTCTCCCTTTGCATCGAAGGCACACGGAGGCGCGATGCGGACATCGCGCATCTCTCCCAAATGCTGGATCTGAATCACCTCGCCATGACGTGCCGCCCCGCGCTCGATCAGGGCCAGTGCAATCGGCCGGTTCAAGGCCGGGCTGGAATAGCTGGAGGTGACATAGCCGATGCTGCGCTTGCCGGATGCTACAGCCTCAACCCCATGCGCTCCCGCCGCCAAAGGTTCATTCCCTTCCAGCACCTCCAGCCCCACGAGTTGTTTGCGATCCTGCCGCCGCGCCTCCTCCGTAAGCAGCGACCGGCGGCCGATGAAATCGACAGGCTTCTTCGCAAGAGGCGTGGACACTCCCAAATCCATCGGCAGGGTCAGGCCATCCGTATCCTTGCCGATCACGATGAAACCTTTTTCGGCGCGCAGCAGCATGAGGGCTTCGAGGCCGAGCAGGACCGCATCGAATGCGCGGCCTGCCTCCTTTAGTCGAGACCAGAGTGCTGCGGCCCGGTCGGCGCGGATCGACAGCTCGTAGGAGCGATCGCCGGTGAAGCTCACCCGGGTAATCCTGACGGCGTCATTGCCGAAACGGCCCCAGCTCGTTGCCATATGCGGCAGAGCCTCGTCATGGAGAGGCGTTCCAAGATCGACGGCTTCAAGCAGGGCTCGCGATCTTGGCCCCGACACCGTCAATGTTGCGCTGTCGGCCGTCGCGTCGTGAATGAAGAGCCGGTTGCGGTCGAACCGGTCCTGGCGCCATTCCTCGAGCAGGGCATGAACGCCTGACACATGCGACGATGAACACGACACCAGGAACCGGTTCTGTTCAAGCCGAACAAGCACCCCGTCATCATAGACGACACCCGCCTCATTCAGGATCAAGCCATAACGGCAGCGCCCCGGCTTCAATGTTGACATGGTGTTATAATAGACGAAGTCGACAAACTCCGCCGCCTGCGGACCTTGAACCTCGATTTTGCCGAGGGGCGATCCGTCGAAAAGCGCGACGGTCTCGCGGGCCCTGTTCGCCTCGAATTGAATGGCGGCTTCCTCAGCCATGTCGCCATACCACGCGGGCCGCAGCCAGCCGCCATATTCGCGCAGATTTGCCCCATCCGCCCGGTGTGAGTTTTCGAGCGCCAGTCGCCGCGGCGGATTCATCAGCGGGCCGGCGCGCATGCCCGCGAGCGAAGCAAGCGGCACCGGCGTGAAAGGCGGACGGTATGTCGTCGTACCCACAGCCGGAATGGCGCGATCGGTAAGTTGCGCCATCAAGGCGAGACCATTGAGGTTAGACGTCTTGCCCTGATCGGTTGCCATGCCGAGTGTCGTATAGCGTTTGAGATGTTCGACCGAAATGAAGTTCTCGCGCGCCGCGAGCTCGATGTCCTTGACGGTGACATCGTGCTGCAGATCGAGCCAGACACGACCCGTCATCCCCGGTTGCGGCCATGCGGGGACGATCGCCGGATCAACGGCCTCGCATCTGACGTCGGGGACAGCCCCGATCTCAACACCAATCTTGCTCAAGGCCGCCGCGGCACTCTGCAGCACGCCCGGCAAGTCAAATCGGCCGTCTGCAGCACCTGCAATCAACACCTGATCCAACGCATCGCCGGCAACAAAGGTCAGCAGTTCATCGTCGAAACGGAGTTTCCCGCGCGCCTGACAATAGAGATGCAAGGTCGGCGTGAAGCCGCCGGATGTCAGGACCGCATCCGCGGCGACCGTCGTCCCGTCATCGAGTGTCACCGCCTTGACCCGGCCCTTGCCATGGGCCGAGGCAAGCCGCTGGCCTTTGCGATAGTCGACGATGGTGATCTTCGACCCTGCCGCCGCCAATGCCGAGGCGACCTCCTGCATGTGACCATTATTGCCAGCAATCACCACATGCTTTCCGACCGCGACACCATGGCGACGCAGGTAGAAAAGCCCCGCCTCCGCCGACAGGATCCCTGGAAGGTCGTTATTGGCAAATGGCAGCGGCCGCTCGATGGCTCCCGTTGCCAGCAGCATCGTCTTGGGCCTGATCCGCCACAGCCGATCCGCGCCGCCATCCCTTCGGCGTTCATTCAGCCCGACCAACATATGATCGTAAACACCAAACGCTGTCGTGCGCGGCAGCAGGCATACCCCGAGTTCGGCCAGCCTTGCGACGGTTTTCGAAATCCATTCGTCGCCTGCGATGCCCTCTATCATGGCGTACCGATGGAGCAGGACGCCACCAAATTCGTGACCGTCATCGCATAGAAAGACCGATTTTCCGGCCTCCGCCGCCTTAAGCGCCGCATAGAGCCCGGCCACGCCACCACCGACGACGAGCAGATCGCAACTCTCGTTCACCTGTTCGGAATAGCGCGGCAGATCGAGGTTCGGATCGAGCACGCCAAGGCCAGCCATTGCGCGGATGCGTGGCTCGAAGAGATGCCAATCCGGCCACATGAACGTCTTGTAGTAGAATGCTGACGGGATGAAGCGGGCGAAACGATCGAGGAACGCGTTGCGGTCCTTTGCCGCGGTCGGACTGGCATTGACGCTGTGCACGACCATGCCGTCGACGGCAAGTTCGGTCGTTGCGCGGCAGTTTCGGATGGCAGAGGGTGCGATCACGTCCACGATCGCGTTCGGCTCTTCGACCCCCGCTCCCCAGATTCCCCTCGGGCGATGATATTTAAAGCTGCGGCCGACGATGCTGATCCCGTTTGCAAGAAAGGCGGAGGCAATCGTGTCGCCGACAAAACCATGGACATCCTCTCCATCAAAAGTGAAGCGGATCGGCTTCGACCGGTCAATGCGGCCGAGACTGTCGATGCGATGCGAGGTCATGGCTGGTGATCTCCGAGAAAGGCGTCGGATGAGACGACGGCATGGGTGACGGTGTCGCGGTTCATCCGGAATATCTCGCCGCAGGTCATGTGCATCCAAACCTCGGATGCCGGTCCTTTCGAATTGTTGCGCAAGTGCAGGTAGGAGGACCAGGTTTCGTCGCTGACGTCAGTGCCTTCCGGCCGCGTATTGCCGAAATCGCCTCCGAAATGAAATTCACTCTCGCTGCGCGGACCGCAGAATGGGCACGGAAAAAGCTGCATCATTCCCCCTCAGTGTGCGATGCCGGAGCCGGCGGCTTCATCGATCAACCGGCCCTTTGCAAAGCGGTCGAGATCAAATGGTCGACTGATGTCGTGATGCCTGCCGGTTGCGAGCAAGTGGGCAAGCAGCGTCCCTCCCGCCGGAATTGCCTTGAACCCGCCGGTTCCCCAGCCGCAATTCAGGAACAGGCCGGGAAGCGGGCTCTCGCCAAAAATCGGTGAACTGTCGGGAACCACGTCGACGATCCCCGCCCACTGGCGCATCAGCCTGAGTTGGCGGAAGCTCGGAAACATCTCGAGCAGACCGGAAATGACAGTCTCGAGCGTCGGCAGATTGCCGCGCTGACCATAAGAGGGAACTCGGTCCAATCCGCCGCCGATGACCATCTCGCCCTTGTCGGACTGGCTGACATAGACGCCGGTCGCCGGCGAAAGAACGACGCAGTCGAGCGCCGGTTTTACCGGCTCGGAGACACAGGCCTGAAGTGCATAGGAGGTGATCGGCAGGCGGAAACCGGCTTTTTCGGCAAGGACGCTCGAATGCCCGGCAACCGCCATGCCTGTTCTTTCGGCGCGAATATCGCCTTTCGAGGTTCGCACACCACGGCAGCGTCCGTCTTCGATGATGAATTCGCTCACCTCGCAGTTTTGAATGATATCGACGCCGAGCGTATCGGCCGCGCGGGCATATCCCCAGGCAACGGCATCATGCCGCGCTGTCCCGGCTCGTCTCTGGATCACGCTACCGAAGATCGGATACCGCGCATCTTGAGCATCGTTGTAGAGCGGCACCAGCGCCCTTGTTTGTGCGACCGACAGCAGTTCCGCGTCAATGCCGTTGATCTGCATGGCGTTGACGGTTCTTGCAGCCATTTCGAGATCCGCGGGGCTGTGCGCCAGACTTATCATGCCGCGCTGTGAGAACATGATGTTGTAGTTCAGCTCGCGGGAGAGGCTTTCGTAAAGCTTGAGCGCCAGTTCATAGAGCGCGACGCTCTCAGGAAAGAAATAGTTGGAGCGAATGGCCGTGGTGTTTCGGCCCGTATTGCCGCCGCCAAGCCAACCGCGTTCGATGACGGCGACATTGGTGATGCCGTGGTTCTTCGCCAGATAATATGCCGTGGCAAGCCCATGCCCACCGCCGCCGATGATAATGACATCGTAGCGCGCTTTTGGCTCCGGCGATCGCCAGGCTTTTTGCCAGCCACTCTGATTGTTCAGCCCCTCTTTCAGAAGGGCAAATGCCGAATATTTCTTTGTCACGACCGCGCCCCGCTCGGAGTTTGCAGGAAATTTAGCCGGAAGAGCCACCCAGCCTCCCAGGAGGCTGCCCGCCTCTGACCAGGAGGATCCTCGTGCCGCCATCGCCTTCCCACGCGCAGCAGGCGCGGAGCGTTCATTGGAACATTGGCGCGCAAGATCCTCAGGCGCATAGCGTCGGACCGATCGAACGGGACAAGGTGCAAGGCTCCTCAGCAAGATTGAAGTGGCGAGACGATAATCATTGTGGACATATATGTCCATAAATATTCCGCAAACGCGGTAACGGCGCGCCATCTTCAAACAGCAACTTGCATCAAGCCCATGGATTTCAGACTATTTCCGCTTTTTCTGGAGGAATTTCAGCGTTCACACAGATGTGCCATGGACATCTGTGTCCATTTTCCGACCATGCCAGCCTTGTGCATGATGGGTGCGAAGTGATTCCTATGAGCGCAAAAGGGAGCCGTTATAAGCGCTTGCTTTGCTATCGCGGGCTCAAATAAACTGCATTCGGTGATAGTCGACACGGCGCGTCTGATCCAAATTGAATGCGCCGTTGCGATCACGGCGGCCAATCTCGACTAAGCCGCCCAGCCCTCGTTTAACAACTTTCGGCCCGAACGGCTGACCGGCAACACCGTGTCGTCATTGAGACGGACGCCATGCCTGCCGCCACGCACCCTCGCCTCTTCGGCGAGCTGGCGCGATACCCAATGCGAGCGATGGACGCGCACACCCGCATCCTCGCCAAGCGCCGCAATCGCGGCTGCGAGGTTCATCAGGATCAGAGCCTCGCCACGGTCGGTCCTTACTCGCACATAATGATCCTCGGCGCTCAGGGCGAGGATGACGGCGCTGCGGATCCCGATCGGAAGTTTCGCGCGCAACGCCTGGTCGGTGGTCGGATGAAGCTGCTGTTGTGCCTCGCAAAGGGTGCTTTGTGAGCGGGACTGCCGGAGCAACGTCCATCCGAGGCTTGCGATCGCGAGATTGGACAGCAGCACCTGGGTCGTCAGCTCGGAGTAGGTGACATGGGCAAGCGCCCGAGGCGCCGACAAGCCCAAGGCTTCGAGAACGATCCAGCCGCCGACCGGAGCCGTGATGGCCCCAATCGCAAGCATCGCCCAAAATGGCAATGCGCCACCGAAACAAAATCGCTGAACGATTTCGCAGAGCGCAAAGACGATCGCGCAGATCGCAATGGCGACACCGACAAAATGCAGCAGGCGAAGCGGAAGCGTCATGCTGAGATAGGTGCCGAACGCCCCCGTTACGGCGAGCGCTGTCGCGGCGGCGAGCGGCAGCAAGATGACAGCGGGCCGGTACCATCGAAGCGGCGCAGCCGCCGAGAAGATGCCTTGAATGGTCACTGGCGAATAAATCCCACCGTTCGCGAAATCGGGCTCGACCTGCTCTCCGGCCCGCACCTAACAGGATAGCGGCTCACAAGAGGTGCATCAATGACATTTGCCATTTACAAACGGCTCCGTTCCGCCGCGCTGCTGCTCTGCAGCCTATCAGTCGCAACGGGCCTGCTCGTCTCAGCAGCGCGAGCAGCCGAAGCAGGCTGGCGACCCTACGAGGTCCCGCCCTCCATCACGAACCCTGTGAAGATCCCGGCCGCGCTGTACTACCCGACGCAGGCACCTGCCCGCTCGATCATGGTGGGGTCGTTTACGATCCACGCGACGCCCATGGCCGCTCCCGAAGCAAAGACCAAAGGCCTCATCATGCTCAGCCACGGGACCGGCGGCTCGGAATTCGGCCAAAGCAGCTTGGCCGAGGCACTCGCGCGGGACGGCTATCTGGTGGCAGCCCTGCGTCATCCAGGCGACAGCTATCAGGACAGTTCGCTGTGGCAAAAGCCGCTGGGCACCTACTTCACCGAGCGGCCCCGCCAGGTCTCGCGCCTGATCGACGCCCTGCTTGCGGATCCCGAATGGAAGGACCGCATCGCTGCGGATGCTCAAGGTCCGCGGATCGGCGCCGCCGGGCACGCGGCCGGCGGCTATACCGTGGTTGCCCTGGCGGGAGGGCGGGTCGATCTATCCCGGATCGGCACGCATTGCGTAAACGAGGCCCAAGAAGATCCGATCACCTGCGGCATGGTCCGCGACATTCGCCAATTGCAGGCACCAGGTGAGCTTGAATCGACGGCCGATCCACGTGTCCGCGCAATCGTCGCCATGGCGCCTGTCGGCGTGATGTTCACGGAGCAATCCCTGAAGGCCATCACCGTACCGGCCATGATCTACGCCGCGGAAAAGGATCGCTGGCTACCGCCACGTTTTCACGCCGCATGGATCGGGCAGAACATTCCTGGAGCCACCTATCGCGTCGTCGCCAATGCCGGGCACTTCGCCTTCATGAACAGTGCCAGCGCGCCCATCCAGACATTGGACGGCGACATCAGCGCCAACCCGCCCGGTTTTAACCGCGCGGAGTTTCTGAAGCAACTCGGCGAGGAAGTCCCCGCATTCTTTGATCGAACACTCACGCTCGCACCGAACGCGGTCAAGGCTGGCACGTCACCGTAATTCTTCTGTCCAGGGCTCAGGACCTGTCAGGCTTTTCGCATAATGGGTGCGAACCAAGTGGGATGCCCGCTATTCGATTTGTAAGGCGGTGGCGAAAGCTGTACGAAGATGTCCGCAATGAAACGTGCCGGCATCACCGCACATCCGTCACCGTCCAAAGGTTCAACTATGGCTGTTCGATCACAAGCAACCGCTGGAGCAGCCCATGATGGCAGCGGGAAGCTGACGAAGGAGAATTGGCTTGATCTTGCCATCGAGACCCTGATCACGGGCGGCATAGACCAGGTCAAAATCCAGGTCATGGCAAAAAAATTCGGCGTATCAAGGTCGAGTTTCTATTGGTTCTTTGACAGTATTCAGGATCTCCAGGACCAGATACTGGCCTATTGGCTGAGCAAGAATACCGGTCCGATCATCGAGCGAGCGATGCGACCGGCCGCAACGGTCAACAAGGCCGTTTGCAACATATTCGAATGCTGGATCGACAATAGCCTTTTCGAGCCCGATCTCGATCTCGCAATTCGCTTCTGGGGCCGCCACGACCCAAGAATTCGATCGATCGTCGATGAAGCGGATCGGCAGCGCGTCGAAGCAGTCACCCGCATGTTCGAGCGGTATGGCTTTCCTCAAGAAGAGGCCAATACCAGGGCTCGGGTCCTCTATTATACGCAAATCGGCCATTTCACCTTGCAGGTGCGGGAGACACTTGCCGAACGGTACTCCCACCTGCGCTCCTACCTGGTCACGTTCACTGGAGTGGAACCCACCCCTGCTGATATGGAAGGCCTTCGAACATCGATGGCAACAGACTGACACCCGGAGCTTTGGTATCCGATAACGTGGTCGTGCCGGGCGGTACGGAAGTTTCGCGGCAAAACGCTCTACCCGGTCGGCGGCTATCGATCCTCCGATCGGCCGGTCCGGAGCGATCGCTGTTCACCTTTCAAAAGGCGATGCAGCAGAATTTTATCTGCAAGGTTGCCTCAATGGAAGGATGTTAGGAGCGCGTGAATGGCCTGCTGGCCCGGGCAAACAATGGGGTTGACTGAATGCGTGTGCTTCTGGTCGAGGACGAAAAACCGATGGCGGTCGTGTTGCGCAATGGACTGGTACGCCACGGAATGGTCGTGGACCATGTGGCGAACCTGTCGGATGCCGACGCCGCGCTTTACGACGGGGTTTACGACGCGGTTGTGCTGGATCGCCGTTTGCCCGACGGGGATGGTCTGTCGCTGGTCAAATCGCTGCGCGCAAGAGGCGATACCGTGCCGGTGCTGGTACTGACCGCAAAGGGCGATCTGCTCGATCGCATCGCCGGTCTTGACAGCGGCGCCGACGATTATCTTGGCAAACCATTCTCCTTTGAGGAGTTCCTGGCTCGTCTGCGCGCCATCCTGCGCCGCCCTGCCAATCTGCAGCCCGATATCGTGAGACTGGGTCGCATGTCCTTCGATTTCGCGCATCTCGAGGCGCATGTCAGAAGTGTTTCTCTGCGCATGCCGCGCCGCGAACTACTCGTGCTGGAAGCGCTGATGCGGCGCATGGGGCGAATGGTGCTGCGTGAGACGCTGATGGAAGCCGTTTTCGGCATGAACGACGAGATCGAGTCGAATGCGCTCGACACGCATATTTCCCGTCTGCGCCGCAAGCTTACCGAGGCCGATGCCGGCGTCGCCATCAGCGGCATCCGCGGTGTCGGCTATCTTATCAGCGAGACGGCATGATGCGGCAGCCTTCGCTGAAATGGCTGCTCGTCAGCAGGCTGGTGACGCTGCAAGCATGCATAATCGCGATCGTATTGCTCATGATCACGGCCACGCTGTGGAGCACTGGCTATCTCCTCGATGATTATGAAGGTGCCAGCCTCGACGTCCTGGCCGAGGCGGTCGAACGGGACACGGCGGGCGGACTGGCACTGCGGGAGACCCCTGCCCTTGGCAGTCTTCGGGCCAAGGCGCCCGACCTGTGGTTCACAATCCGCGACACGGAGGGACACCATCTGCAAGAGGGCAGCATTCCCTCCGGCTATCTGCCTGTCATCGCAATGCTCGACCAGCTCAGCGACGCACGGCTGAGCAAGCAACCCGAGCTGGCTGGGAAACCCGACGCGGTGATCAAGTGGGTGGACAGCCCTGCCGGCCGGATTCAGATCCTGACCGGCACGAAGGGACAAATGTCCGTGCAGCGGCTTGCAAGAGGTATTTCAGGCGGGCTGGTCTCGCTGATCCTGCCCATCATCCTCCTTATGGCTTTGACGACGTCGCTCGCAACCCCACTGGTGGTCAGGCGGGCTTTGGCGGGTCTTCGGCGAACTGTGGAACAGGCGGCTCACATCGAGTTCGACAAGCGCGGTGCACAGCTGCAGGCAAGCGACGTGCCGATAGAAATCAGCGCCCTTGTGGGGGCCGTCAATGATGCGCTGCGTCGTCTCGACGTCGGCTATGAGCGCCATCAGCATTTCCTGGCGCAGGCGGCCCATGAGCTGCGCACACCGATCGCCATTCTGAATGCGCGCATTTCAGCCCTGCCCGCCGGTTCAGACAGGCGCGATCTGCTGGAGGATGCCGCTCGGCTGACGACGCTTGCCGGTCAATTGCTCGATCTTCAACGTCTCGATCGGAAGCGCGACCACTTCCTGCCGGTCAATCTGACCGCCATGGCCAAGCAGGTGCTATTCGACCTCGGTCCTCTGGCGTTGGGTGCCGGTTATGACGTGAGCTTCGAACCGGAGGCCGACGAGGTGTTCGTGATCGGCGACCACACGTCGCTCGAACGGGCTTTGACCAATCTCGTCCAAAATGCCATCGATCACGGCGGTCGTCAGGGAACGATCTGCATGCGCGTCGGCAAGGAGCATTTTGTCGAAGTCTCCGACGAGGGCAACGGCGTCGCTTGGGACGCGCGCGAACAGATCTTCGAGCCGTTCAATCGCCTCGGCCCCGATGGCCGCGGCGCCGGACTGGGCCTCAATCTGGTTCGGGAGATCATGCAACTCCACGGCGGCACCGTTGCCGTCGTCAATGCCGGCTCCAAAGGCGCCTGCGTGAGGATGACGTTTCCCGGCAAAGGGATCGAGGCTGACGAAGTGTAGACAGCCCGCAGCGCTGCGCGTCTTAGGTGACGCGCAGAGATATGGCGTGGACAAGGTCGCCTAATATCGTGGCTGTCATAATCATGGAAACCGACATTCGAGGTCCCATGCGTCTATTCGTATTTCAGCTCAGCTCGAAACCTTGAACGGACCAGTTGCGATTGATCTGCGTCTCGCCCGCAGTCAAGGCGTGATGCTACGCACCGCCGATGCTCCAGGGAAGTTATCCAGATAGTCCCCATAGGTCATGCCGGCGGAGAAGCTGGAGCCGCCATTCGAGATCGCTCACCGACATTCGCAATGGCGATCGTCGCTGCGGCTCCAGCGCCAAACCTTTCTTTAGAGAGCTTTTAGATCGCGTCATCCTTCGCATAGGTCACGCGGGCATTGCAGATCGTCACCGCAATTGAGACGCTGGAAAGCTCGGAGGGCGTGACTTTCGTAAGATCGGTGTCGAGAATGACGATGTCGGCAAGATAGCCCGGTGCCAGTTTGCCTTTCTGCGTTTCCTTGAATTCGACCCAGGCACCAGCCCTTGTGTAGGCGTGCAGTGCCTGATCGACGGTCACCGACTGGTCCTTGCCGCCCTCTCGCCACGGCCGTCGCATGACCGCCGCTTTTACGCTGTCAAGCGGCGCAAGACGCGCGACCGGCCAATCAGACGAGAAAACAAGCGGGACGCCCGCATCCAGCAATTCCCGCGTCCGGAAGGCAATGCCTTCCCGCTCCGCGCCGATCCTGGGTAGATAGGTCTCGGCTGGAAAATCCATCGCTTCGGGCGGATGGGCCGGTTGCATCGACGCGACAACGCCGAGTTCGGCAAAGCGCGGGAAATCGCTTTCCTGAAGCAGTTCGATGTGCTCAATGCGATGACGTGCGTCCCGGCCGCCGTTCGCTTCGCGAGCGGCCTGATAGGCATTGAGCACCTGGCGAACGGCGCCGTCCCCGATCGCATGCACGGCAACCTGCAGCCCAAGCGAATCGGCGAGGATCACGGCCTCGTTGAAATCGGCGTCTGAGAAGAGCAGCGTCCCGTTGTGGCCGGGCGCATCGGCATAGTCGCCGACAAGAACCGCGGTTCCGGACTCGACGACGCCATCGGCAAATATCTTGATGAAATCCGACGTCAGGAAATCGCTCTGAAACTCTTCGCGCCAGTCCGCCGCATTGCCTATCGCCTCGACGGCCGTTCCCGGCTTGAAGAGATAGGGCACGCGCACACGCACCGGCAGTTCACCATTTGCATGGAGTTCACGCAGCATGTCGAGCTGGTAATAATTACCATCCATGTTCTGGATCGAGGTGATACCGTTCTGCGCGCAATAGGCCAATCCCTTGCGCAGCGCCGCCATGTCTTCCGAGCGTTCCTCGGGCGTGATGCCGCTGTCTTCGGCAGTCGTGACCGCGCCGAGAAGATCGCGACCTCCTGACGGGGAGAGGGAATAGATCAGGTTCATTGCCGGCGCTTCGCGCAGTTCGCCGTTCGCAAGACCGTTCGCATCCAGCACGACTTCGCTGCCCGGCGGCAGGGCCGCGCCGCGCTCGATGCCGGCAAGCTTCAGTGCCGCGGTATTTGCCCATGCCGTGTGATGATCCGCCGACGAGATGAAGACCGGCAAGTCGGGGCACGCCCTGTCGAGATCCTCGCGCCTCGGCATCCGCTCGTCGGAGATAAAATTATAGGGCGCGGAGTGTCCGACGATGAATCCGAGGCCCGGATTATGGGCTCGCCACTCGGCGATCCGCGCCGCGAGATCTTCGACACCCTTGACGGTCGCGACCGATAATTGTTGCAGTGAGACACTGCCGCCAAAAATATGGAGATGCGCTTCATTGAAGCCCGGCAGCACGGTGGCGCCTCGCGCGTCGATAACCCTGGTTTCCGGTCCTTCGAGCGGCTGGCACTCTGCCTCCGAGCCGATCCGGATGATGCGGTTGCCCAAAACCGCCAGGCTCTGTGCGGTAGGTCGGTTTTCATCCATGGTCCGAATGGCTCCATTGCGGATGATAAGGTCGGCGATGACGGTCATGAGCTCCTCCATTTGCGTCTGTTTTAGCGTGAAAATTCAGCTTTGCCTCAAGCGGGATCAGGGCGCCGACGTGATGTGTTTGACACCTTGATAGCTTGCCAGCCCCCAGGGGCCGAGTTCGCGGCCGATGCCGCTGGACTTGAAGCCGCCCCAGGCACTTTGCGGATAAACGATCTGGGGCGTGTTGACCCAAACATGGCCGGCCACCATCTCGTCCGCCAATCGCCCGGCGCGCTCCGGATCCGCGGCAACGATGCTGCCTGCCAGCCCGTAGTCTGACGCATTCGCAAGTGCGATGGCCTCCGCATCGCTGCGGAACCGACGGGTCGCCAGAACCGGCCCGAATATTTCCTCCAACCAGATCCGGCTTCCGACATCGACGTGGCGATAGATCGTGGGAGCGACGAATTGACCGGGGCCATCGAGCCTGTGACCGCCGGTCAGGCAATCACAATCTTCGGACCTGGCGACCGCGAAGTAATTCTCCACCTTGCGGAACTGGGCGGGCGTTGTGATCGGACCCATGTCGCAACGGTCTTCAAGAGGAGAAGCCACAGCCATGGAGCGCACGCGCTCCATCAGCGCCTCGAGCAATCGGCTCTCGATCGCCTCATGCACGAGCAATCGAGAGGTCGCCGAACACACCTGTCCAGCATTGTAGAAGATGCCGGTTATCACGCATTCCACGGCGAGATCGAGGTCCGCATCCTCCGTGACGATGATCGCGGATTTGCCGCCGAGTTCGAGAGCAACCGGAATACCGCGGCGGGCGGCGGATGCCATCACCTGCGCACCGGCCGCGTTCGATCCTGTGAAGGAGATTTTGCGAAGGGGCAGTGCATCCGTCATCGCTTTGCCAACGGGCGTGGCACCGGTCACGATGTTGAGAACCCCTGGCGGCAGGCCGATTTCATCGGCGAGATCGGCATAGCACAACTCCACAAGCGGCGTTGCCTCGGACGGTTTGAGGACAACAGTACATCCCGCCGCAAGCGCCGGGGCAATTTTCCAGGCGCTTGTGACCAGAGGAAAATTCCAGGGGACGATCAGCCCCGCCGGACCAATCGGCTCCTGCCGAACTCTGCCCTTGTGGCTTCCCTCGCCAAGGCTTGTCTCGGAATTGGGGCTTTGCTGCAGTTGTTCGAGCAGGTCAGCATAGTAGTCGAAGGTTGCTATGGCGTCTCCCAGATCGATCGACGCCTCGAGCCGCGGCTTTCCGCTATTGGCCATCTGCAGGACTGCGAGCGCCTCTGCGCGACGTTCCAGCCCGCGCGCAAAACCGCGAAGATAGTCGGCGCGGATCTGGCCTGGCAGTCGAGACCAGTCTGCGAATGCCCGGGCCGCGGCTTCGGCAGCGCGTCCCACCTGCTCGCCGCTCGCGGTCGCCATCCTTGCGATGGAGCTTCCGGTCGATGGATCGAGGACTTCGAGCTTCTCCGCCCCCTGCCCGGCTTGCCAGGCTCCATCGATGAAGATGGTATGATCGCGATCGAAATTCATCATGGTCTTCCTTGTTGCATGTCGAACAATCAGGAGAGCGGGAAACCGAGCTTACCCACGAGTTTGAGCCAAAGATTGCGCCAGCCACCCTTGGCTTCGGCGGTGTCGAGCGCATACATGGTGATGCGCGCACCGAGATAACGAAACGGCTCCGGCGGTATGGTGCCGGGCATGGTGCGGGCGAAATCACAGTCGAGTTCCGGACGCTGGCTTCCGGTCAATTTCGCCAGTCCGATATCGGCGCCGAATCTGCTTGCAGAGACACCGAAGCCCGAATAGCCGCCGGCATAGACCACCTTGCCACCATGATAGGTCTGAAAATGAACCGCCATGCGCGTCGTCAAGCCGATCGGCCCGCTCCAGGCATGGGTAAACTCGACATCGTCGAGTTGCGGAAATGTGCGAAAGAAGGCTTCCGCGAGCCGCCCATACGGCGCTGGAGTGCGATCCAGCCGCGGATCCCTGGGGCTGCCGTAGAAATAGCCGAGCCGACCGCCAAACAGAATGCGGTTGTCCTTCGTCAAGCGCATATAATTGAGCTGGGTGCGGGTATCATAGACGCCCTGGCGATTGCGCCAACCGATGCGGCCCATCTGCTCGTCGGTCAAAGGTTGCGTCATCAATATCCGGTCCCGCACCATCGCAACCCGCCGCTTGATGTGATCATGGCCGGCCGCAAACGCATTCGTCGCCAGGAGCACCCTGCGCGCACGCACCTTCCCGTCCCGGGTTTCGGCGGTGACGGTATCGCCGTCATCGGTGAGAGCCCGCAACGGCGTGTGCTCGTATATGCGAACGCCGAGCGCGAGCGCGGCGCGCTTCAGCCCCCATGCAAGCTTCGCCGGATGAAGCGTGCCGCTGTTCTTCTTCGCCCAAAGGCCACCTTCGAACAGAGGGGAGGCAAGCTCCCTGCGGGTTTCCTCAGGCCCCAGCAGGACCACATCATGGCCATGACGCTGTTGCAACTCATATTCCTCGCGCAGGATCGGCAGATTGGCCGCTCCGACAGCAACGGTGAGCTCGCCGTTCCATTCGGCATCGCAATCTATACCATGCCGGTCGAGCGTATGGAGAAAGCCGGCAATATTCGCCTGGCCAAGGGTTTCGAGCATTGCGATGTCTTTGGGAAAGACCCGGACGGCATTGTGGAGACCGTGCATGACCGATGTAGAGACGATCGCGCCGGGCCGACCCGAGGCACCGCAGGCAATGTTTTCCGCCTCGATGAGCACGATCTCTTGCGATGGATTGCTCTCCTTGGCGATGATCGCCGCCCAAAGTCCGGTAAAGCCGCCACCGACGATCAGCATGTCCGCCTCCGTCCGACCGATCAACGACGCTTCGGGTGACGGCGCATCCGGCCGATCAAGCCAGAATGGATGGAAAGTAGCGTTCGCCAGGGCGCGATCGACAAGCATGAATATCTCACATGACGTATCAGAGGACGAAGGGCCCGCCATCCGGGCCTTCCTGCGGGAATGGTTTCAATCGTTGAAGAGAACGTAGATCTTGCGCAGGGTCTCAAACACCTCGAAACGGCCTTCAAATCCCTTGGGCACGATGTAGCAATCGCCGGCACGAAATTCCTGAACGACGCCGTCCGCGCCCGTCAGCGCCACCCGCCCGGAAAGCACGACGCAGAATTCGCTGGATTCCGGATAGCTCAGGATTTCCGCATAGGGCGTGCATTCCCACGTGCCAACGAGGAACTTGCCCTTTCCCGCTTCGTAGTGCATCGCGCCGGTCTCGCTTGGGGATCCACTCACGACAGCCTCTGGTGGAACGACCGAGCAGGCTTCCATTGCGCCGCCGCTTAAGCCATCGCGGGAAAGTCTAATGACTGAACTCATAATAGGATCTCCTGTCAAAACATGCGGCGACATGTTCGCCGTTCAGCAGGAGGATAGGGGTCGCGGGACTCCGCAAAAATCACGCTTTACATCGCGTTGGATTTGCCGTTTTCAATGAATGCATGAGAATATCGGGAGCAGATCTTCACCTTTTGTCCGTCTTCGACTCCGTGGTCCGCAACGGAGGGTTTTCGGCTGCGCAAGCTGAACTCGGCTTGAGCCAGCCGACGATATCCAATCACATTACCGCCTTGGAAACACGCCTGGGCGTCATCCTCTGCCAGCGCGGAAGGCGCGGCTTCCAGCTCACCGAGAAGGGTCGGCAAGTGCATGAAATCGCTGTCGATCTCATGCGCCGGATCGACAACCATTCGATGTCCCTGACGGCCTTGAAGGGCAGTCTCGTCGGTCAGCTGAAGATTGCCGTTGTCGATTGCGTGGCTTCCGATCCGGCACTGAAGCTCACCGAGGCCGTACACAGGCTGAACGATGCAGCGCCTGGCATTCGCATCGAGATCGAGATCGAAAAGCCGGGCGGGATACTTCGCCGTCTGGCCGAGGGCGACATTCACGCCGGGATTGGAAGCTTCGACAACAAGATCAAAGGCTTATCCTATACGAGCCTCTACAAGGAAAGCCATTCTCTATATTGCGGACAGGCGCATCCGCTGTTTTCGGTGCCGGGCGAGAACATCACCCAGCACGACATGGACAAATGCATATGGGTCCATCGCGGCTATTGGAGCCGCGAGCGCAAGAAGAGCCAGCAGGTCATCGAAGCCGACAGGATCGTCGACCAGATCGAGGCACAGCTGCTTTTTGTCTTGAGTGGCAGCTATATAGGCCTCCTGCCCGATCATCTCGCCAAAGCTTATCTTGCCGCCGAAAGGCTTCGCAAACTGCCGCCGCACGAGGATAATTTCGATTGCACGATGCAGCTGGTCTGCAAGAGCGGCGCACATCCGAAGACATTTCAGGTCTTCAGTGACATGCTTGTCGGCCTCTACAGAAACCGCGTGCGAACACCGCCTCGTCCGCGTGTCCTCGAGTGCGATCCCGCGGCGATCTAAGCTCGATACATTGGCTTTTCTCAACGCTAGTTTCCGCACAATGGAATGTTAACCGCGCGGACCTCCTCCCAAACTCCATCGAGTGACATTTTTGGGAGGTCGCATGTCTTTCAACCAGCCTTTGGGCGGCAACACTATGCCGCGCTTCGGAGGACCCGCCACGATGATGCGGTTACCCTCCGCCTCGTCAACAGAAAACCTGGACGCCTGTTTCATCGGCATCCCCATGGATATCGGCACGTCGAACCGGCCGGGTACCCGTCTGGGACCGCGCCAGATCCGCGACGAGAGCCGCATGATCCGCCCCTACAACATGGCGACTGGGGCAGCTCCCTTCGACGTGCTGCAAGTCGCCGACATTGGTGATGTTCCGATCAACACCTTCGACCTGAAGAAGTCGGTCGACATCATCACCGACTTCTATCGCGGCGTCCTGCGCCACCAGACGATCCCGCTGACGCTCGGCGGCGACCATACGCTCACATGGCCGATCTTGAGAGCTATCAAGGAACGCCATGGTCCGGTCGCGCTCATCCATGTCGATGCGCATTCCGACACCAACGAACACATGTTCGGCGAAACCGTCGCTCACGGCTGCCCGTTCAGACGAGCCTGGGAAGACGGTTGCCTTCAGAACGACAAGGTATTCCAGATCGGCATTCGCGGTTCGGGCTACAGTCCCGAGGATTTCGACTGGGGACGCAAGCAGGGCTGGACCTGCATTCAGGCCGAAGAGGTCTGGTGGAAATCCCTGACGCCCTTGATGGCCGATATTCGCCGGACAATCGGAGATGCGCCTGTTTATCTGACCTACGATATCGACAGTCTTGATCCGGCCTTCGCACCGGGCACCGGCACCGTCGAGGTGGGTGGCCTGACAACCATCCAAGGACTGGAGATCATTCGCGGCTGCGCCGGATTGAACCTGGTCGGCTGCGACCTCGTGGAAGTGTCTCCCCCTTACGATCCCGCGGGCAATACCGCGATGATTGCCGCAAACTTCCTCTATGAAATGCTTTGCGCACTGCCCCGCGTCGAGGCGTCCCGACAAGACACACGGCGGGGGAACGGACGTTGATCGAGGTTGATCGTATTCAAGTCAGGTTCGGAGACGGCCCCAACGCCTTCGTCGCTTTGAACGATGTCAGCGTGACGATCGGCGAAAGCGAGTTTTTCACGCTTCTCGGCCCATCCGGTTGCGGAAAGACCACTCTACTGCGGTCGATCGCCGGCTTCATTCGTCCGCGCGAAGGTGCCATCCGTCTGGCCGGACAGGACATTCTTTCGCTTCCCCCTTTCAAGCGGCCGGTCAACACCGTCTTCCAGAACTATGCTCTGTTTCCACACATGACCGTCGCCGAAAATGTTGGTTTCGGTTTGGAAATGCTGGGCCGCGCTCGCTCGGACGTGCGCCGCGTCGTCGAGGAAATGTTAGCTCTCGTCAAGATGTCGGCAATGGCGGGGCGACGACCGGCGGAACTGTCGGGCGGGCAACAGCAGCGCGTCGCACTCGCCCGCGCTCTGGCTCCGAAACCGAAGGTGCTTCTTCTCGATGAATCGCTTTCCGCGCTCGACCTCAAGCTGCGCAAGGAGATGCAGATCGAGCTGAAGCGTCTGCAGGCGGAGACGGGCATCACCTTCATCTTTGTCACCCACGACCAGGAAGAGGCTTTGACCATGAGCGACCGCATAGCGGTCATGAGCTCGGGCAAGATCCTGCAGATCGGAACGCCGCGTGAAATCTACGATCATCCGCGCGACCGCTTCGTCGCGGATTTCATCGGTGACACGAATTTTGTCCAGGCAAGGCTTGCCGATGACGGCTCGGTGACATTGCCCGGTGGATCATCGGTCAGGGCAGCCCTACCCGACAGCACCTTGTCGGCCAATCGTACGGTGACACTTGCGATCCGTCCGGAACAGACGTCGCTCGACCATGCCTCCGAGCATGCCCAGCTTTCGGGCATTCTGGAGAACATCGTCTACTGCGGCACGGACACGCATTTTCACCTGACGCTCGCAGACGGTGCGCGGTTCGTCGTCCGCCGCCAGAACAGTCCGACGAAAACCCCGACGTTCGAAAGGGGGCAGCGTCTCGCCATCGGATTTGAGCCACAGGCCATTCAGGTTCTGAGGGACTGACGCCATGGCCAAAGCTTCACTCTCACGCGATGCCCTTGCGGCCGGACGGCGCGAAACCCGGAACCGCTGGCTCCTGCTCTTGCCGGCAATCGTGCTTTTGCTTGCCGCGGCGGTCGGTCCACTGATCATCGTCGTCGTCTACTCCTTTCTGACGGCCGGCGATTTCGGCGGGGTCGTCTGGCACTTCTCCTTAGATGGCTGGCTCAGCGTCTTTGCCAGCAGAGACCCGTTTGACGGCACGCTCACGCTCGCCGATGCCCATGTCTCCATTCTGTGGCGATCGGTGAAGCTGTCTTTTCTGACGACGGTGTTTTGCCTGATCCTCGGCTTTCCAACCGCCTATTTCATCGCAACGCGCCCGGTTACCCAACGTGACGGCTGGATGCTGCTGATCACCATTCCTTTCTGGACCAATCTTCTGATCAGGACCTTTGCCATCATGGGGCTGATCCGCAACGAAGGCATGGTGAACGGCTTTCTTCAATGGCTCGGCATCATCAATCAGCCGATCCAGATGATGTTTACCGACTTCGCGATCCTGCTCGGCATGGTCTATGTATATCTGCCCTTGATGGTCCTGCCGCTCTACGCGTCGATGGAGCGGCTGAATTTCTCGCTAATCGAAGCAGCATATGATCTCTACGCCACCCCGCGGCGCGTGCTGCGCAGAGTGATCATTCCGGCCGTCAAGCCAGGGATCATCGCCGGCTCCATTCTCGTTTTCGTGCCGTCGCTCGGCGCCTATGTGATCCCGAGAATTCTCGGGGGCGGCACGCAGCTGATGGTCGGCAATCTGATCGAGCTGCAATTCGGTCAGGCGCGGAACTGGCCGCTCGGAGCGGCTCTCTCGATCACCTTGCTGGTCATGGTGACGGCCGCGCTCATCGTCTATGTCCGCGCCTCCGCGAATGAAGGAGAATGAGATGGCAAGGCATTCCAACAGGTTCGACCCTCGCCGGCAAAAGGGCTTCACCGCCATCGCGACATTCTGCTTCATCGTGCTGTATCTGCCGATCGTTCTGATGGTGATCTTCTCTTTCAACGGCAGTTCGGCCCTGACCAGCTGGGCGGGTTTCTCCTTGGACTGGTACGTCGCCGCCTGGCACAATGACACAGTACAGGCCGCAACCCTTCGCTCGCTGGCAATAGCGGCCGTTGCCACCGTTGTTTCGACCTCGGTTGCCGTCCTTGCCGCACTTGCCATGGGCAGGGGCAAAACCTTCCGCGGCCGCAGCACCATGTTCGCGCTGATCAACCAGCCGCTGATGGTGCCTGAAATCGTGACCGCCGTGTCGCTGCTCGTCGTCTTTGCCTGGATCAAGACGCGTACCGGCTATTCCGGCCTCGGCTATCTCATCCTCGCGCACTCGGCATTTTGCATACCCTTTGCATTCATGCCGGTTCGGGCCCGCCTTCAAGGCATGGACCAGACGCTGGAGCAGGCCGCCGCAGACCTTTATGCATCGCCCTGGCGCACGTTCCGCCGGATCACCTTCCCGCTCCTGTGGCCGGGCATTCTGGCAGGCGCAACGCTTGCCTTCGTTACCTCGCTCGATGACGTCGTCATCACCGAATTCGTCAAGAGCGCCGGCCAGGACACGCTTCCAACATACATGCTGGGGCAGATGCGGCGCAGCCTCACGCCCGAAACCAACGCTATCGCCACGGTCCTGTTCGTCATCTCCGTGGTGCTGGTCGTGGTGTTCTTTCTCATCAGCCGCGAGAACCATACCAAGACAAATCATTCCTGAAGCAAGAAGAGAGGGGAAACATGAAAAATCTCATCGCATCAGCTACCGCCGCAATGTTGTTCGCCAGCCCAGCCCTGGCTGGAGGCGAACTGAATATCTACAACTGGGGCAACTACACGCCTCCGGACATGATCAAGAAATTCGAGCAAACCTATAATGTGAAGGTCACTGTCACGGATTACGACAGCAACGACACGGCATTGGCAAAGGTGGAGGCGGGAGGCCATGGCTTCGATATGGTCGTTCCGGCCGGCATCTACGTTCCGATCTGGGTTCAGAAAGGCCTGCTTCTGGAAGCGCGGCCAGACCAGATGGAGAATTTCAAGAATGTCGATCCTAAATGGAGCAATCCCGGCTTCGACCCGGGCCGGCACTACACGGTGCCCTGGCAATGGGGTACGGTCGGCATTTCGGTGAACCGGGACGTCTATAAAGGCAACATCAACACCTCCGCCATCCTGTTCGACCCACCGAAGGAATTGAAAGGCAAGATCAACATCGTTCCTGAAATGAACGACATCATGGCTCTGGCGGTCCACTATGTCGGCGGCCAGACCTGCTCCAACGACATGACGGTCCTGAAGAAGGTCCGGGACCTGCTTGTCGCGTCCAAACCGAACTGGCTGTCGATCGATTACGGAACGGTCGAGCAATTGGCTCAGGGCGATATCGCCGCCGGTATGAACTGGAATGGTGCTTCCTTCAGAAGCCGTCTTATCAATCCGAAGCTCGAATTCGGCTTCCCGCAAGAAGGCTTCCCTGTCTTCATGGACAATCTTGCCATCCTCTCGGATGCCAAGAACGTGGAAAACGCCAAGCTGTTCATGAACTTCGTCATGCAGCCCGAGAATGCCGCGATGATTTCGGCCTACGCCCGGTATGGCAATGGAATTATCGGCTCCGAGAAGTTCATGCCGGAAGATATGAAGACGGCGCCGGAGGTCAACATCCCGGCGGACCTGGCAAAGGCGGGCTTCCCGGCTGAAACCTGCTCACCCGAGGTGATGAAGATCTATACGAAGATCTGGACCGACCTGCAGAAGTAGGTGCAGAAACGCACTGGTTGCGGCTGCGACGGTTGATGGCAGGCGACGCCCGGCATTCAGGCTCCCTTGAGCATTATCCTCACAAGCGCGTTCACTGACTTGGAGCACTTCCGCTTTCTTTAAAGCGCGGAAGTGCTCCATTCCATTATTTTTCGTGAATTTCAAATTGAAGATTCCTGCCGCATGTTTCCTGGCATTGCCCTAGCTTGCATCTACTCCCGGAATATCGTGTGGCGACGCATCCCGCAGCGGCCTTTGTAAATACGGCAGATATTCTATCTGGATGGGAGCGAATTCGGTCGCCAAAATGCGTCCGTTTTGTTATATAATTAACATGTAAAACAACTTGACAGGCATGACCGCGCGGTCAATTCTAATATTCGAACAACAGGTTCAAATATTGAACATTTGGCAACTCGCTTCATCTGCGAGCGCTAGACGTGTGACGTTTGGGAGATGCGCTCTTGGGGAGGAGAGCCATAACATCGGCCTAACTCAGGTGACTTCCAACACATATGTAGACGGTGCCAGTCTCAGCGACGAACACCGTACCATAGCATATGCGCGACACCGCAATGCTAAAATCATGGCCAGATAGAGGACGTTCTCATCGATAGAGAGCTTAGAAATACATCCGGCGCCACCAGAAGCATCGGATAGAAAGAGGGAACAAAATGAAGAAATCCTATGGCATCCTCGCCGGATCAGCCTTTGCGATGCTGGCTGCCGCTTGCGGAGCATCGCCGGTACAAGCATCTCCCATTTGCAAGAATGGACCTATTCATATCGGTGCAATCTCAACGATTACTGGTCTGTCCGATTTTTCCGATGCACCCAATGCCACCAAGGCGACGTTTGATCAGTTCAACGACGCCGGCGGTATAAACGGGTGTAAGATTGACTATACTATCGCCGATGATAAAGGTGATCCACAGGTTGCATCCCAGGCAGCCAGAGACTTGATCGACAATCAAAATGTTGTTGCACTTGCTGGCGGCGCAAGTCATCTCGATTGCTCCGTCAACGCAGGGATCTATAATAAAAATGGCGTTCTTTCGGTTCCGGCCGTTGGCATAGACCCTGTTTGCTTCAATGCTCCCAGCATATCCCCCGTCAATGTCGGACCATACACGCTTAGCACCGTGATGCTCGATTATGCGAGCAATACCCTCAAAGCCAAGAACCTATGTGCGTTCTTCATCATCATCGGGGGCACCAAGGAAGCCTATGCCAATGCGGTCTCCGCGTGGGAAAGGGCAAGAGGAAAGAAAATAGCGCTTGTCGATATGACACTGCCGCCGCAAGGGGATTTGACACCTTATCTCATTCGCGCGCGCGATGCAGGCTGCGACGCCGTATTGACCAATCATGTGGAGCCGGGAGCGGTCCAATGGGTAAAGACTGCTGATACGCAGAAGATTTCCGGCATCAGCTGGTTATTTCTCGCAGCGAGCTATACCGAAGGTGTGGCGACATCCCTCGCGAACAGCAAGCAACCTGTCTATGTCGGGACCGAGTGGGAGCCGTATACGGAGGATGGCGAGGCCAATGCCGCCTGGGCCAAGACCATGGAGAAGGCCGGCTTGAAAAAGACGGCATTCTCGCAAGGTGGCTATCTCGCCGCCAAGGTGATGATCGACACGATATCCGGGATCGACGGCGAGGTAACGCGGAGCTCCGTTACATCCGCCTTGAAGCAGGGTCAGAAGCTCAACTATCCGATGGCCGGCAGCAGCTATGTCTTTGGCGACGCGAAAGCCCATTCGCCCATGAAGGCCACGAAGGTCATGCAGCTGGTCGAAGGGAAATGGACCGTCAAGACAAGTGATTGGTATGCGCTGCCGCAGGCCGAATAGTCTCCGATTATAACGGCGCGGCCCCGGCTGGGCCATGCCAGCGTCATGCGCAACATCAAAGACCAGAGCGCAGGGAGACAGTGTCAGAATCGCGGCACGCTCTGGAACCATGGAGAGGCTATCTGATGGCGTCATTTGCCAAATTCACCGGCTCGGAACTCTCAGCGAAAGAGGCCCATGAAATCGTGAAGCTGTTGCGGCGGAAGGAAATCACCCCGTCCGACCTTCTGAGCGTGTCTTACGATCGGATTGAAGCAGTCGAACCCGAAGTCAACGCGATGCCAACCCTCTGCCGGCATCGAGCGGAAGCAGCGGCCCACCAGATAGCAACCCGCACTGAGACTGCGAACAATATGCTTTGCGGGCTGCCGATATCCATCAAGGACCTGACCAATGTTGCCGGCGTACGCACGACGATGGGGTCAAAGGGGCTCGCCGACCATGTGCCCCAGGAGAGCGATCCGCTGGTATTGCGCCTCGAGGCGCGCGGCGGCATCGTCACGGGCAAGACCAATACTCCGGAATTTGGCGCAGGCGCGAATACGTTCAACGCCGTGTTCGGCATGACCCGAAATCCATGGGATACCTCAAAAAATGCAGGCGGATCTTCCGGTGGTGCGGCGGCCTCACTTGCTACGGGCGAGGTATGGCTGGCGCACGGATCAGACCTTGCCGGATCGCTACGCACACCGGCGGCCTATTGTGGCGTGGTTGGCCTGAGGCCCAGCCCGGGGATTACAGGCGGAGGCCCCGGTCCGATCAAGTTTCACACCGAAGGCGTACAGGGTCCCATGGCACGCAGCGTACGCGATTGCGCGCTGTTCCTCGACGCCATGGCGGGGTTCGACCCAAGGTCACCCATTTCCCATCCTCCTCCGCAGGATCCGTATGAAGATGCGGTCATTCGGGCGGAAGGCAAGCTTCGCATCGCCTACACTCCCGATATGAACGGGTTTGCCGTAACGTCCAAGGCAATGGATGAGCATCTGCGTGCAGCATTGCTCGTTATGGAGCGGGCGGGCTCTGTTGTCGAGGAGGCCTGCCCGCCGCTACCGGACTTGGATCGAACCTATCGTGTTCTTCGTTCTATGCTTTGGGCCGCGCTGCCGGGTCGAACGCCAGCCGAGGTGCAACGTCATTTCAAGGACACTCTTCGCGAAAATATCGAATTTGGAAAAGCCATTACCATCGAAGATGTCTACGATGCCCAATATGGCCGCACGCGAATTTTTGACAACATGGTCGGCTTCCTAGAGAATTTCGATGTTCTTGCATGTCCGGTGGTTGGTCTGATGCCTGGCCCGATAGAGGAGGAATATCCGACGCATGTCGATGACGTTCCGCTTGACGACTATATCAGCTGGCTGCGGTTTTCATATTTGGCGACGGTCGCAGGTCTTCCGGCAATCTCCGTGCCCGTCGGCCTGAACAAGGACGGGCTTCCTGTCGGTTTGCAGTTGATCGGGCACCCTCGGGGGGAGGCAGCGCTGCTGGCGGCGGCCCGTATCGTCGAAGCCAATCTGGGCGGTCCTCTCGGTCCGATAGACCCGATCGTGACGCATCGCCCCTAGAGCACTTCCGGGAAAAATCTGCGACGATCTTCCGCCCGGAGTGCCAGAAAAATAGAAAGATGGATCGTTTCCGCGACCAAGGTGCAGCAGAAGCGATCTATCATCCCGATGTCCGGCGACAACAGCTCCTGTGGTGACCCTTGGCCGCAATTGGGCACGATGCGAGAAACCGTCAGTCCCCGGTCGACTATCTCTATGAGGCAAAATAAAGCGAGATCGGCCGGGAAGCATTTGCCGACGGTGGCTAAGTCATTGCGACCGCATCCACTCGTAGGCTACTTATGATGGTCAGGTGGGATCCTGGATCCCCCATGTGAATGAAGCCGCCGCACCAAAAGAAGCGTCTCAGGGGAAATACCACTATGAACAACTACCTTTTCGATGCGATCCGCAATGCCGCAACACCACACGCATGCTTCATCGAAACGCCTGGTGGCGGGCGATTGTCCTATGCGGACATGTTCGATCGCTCCGGGCGTCTTGCCGCGGCGATTTCCGAGCTGGGCGTGTTGCCGGGCGATCGAGTGGCAGTCCAGGTGGAGAAAAGCCCGGATGCGCTCATGCTCTACCTCGCCTGCCTTCGCGCCGGAGCGGTCTATCTCCCCCTCAACACGGCCTACACGCTGAAGGAACTCGACTACTTCGTTGGCGATGCCGAACCGAAGCTCATCGTCGTGTCATCGAAATCGTTCGAAGGTGCGCGGGCGATCGCCGGTGCCCATGGCGCCCATGTCACAACGCTGGATGATACAGGCAGCGGCTCATTGCTCGATCTTGCTCGCACCAAGAGCGCCGATTTCGCCGATGTCAGGCGGGAAGGCGATGACCTTGCTGCGATACTCTACACATCGGGAACGACTGGTCGCTCGAAGGGGGCCATGTTGACGCATGACAATCTCCTCTCGAACGCCGTCACCTTGCGCCGCGCCTGGCGTTTCACCCATGCCGATCGATTGATCCATGCGCTGCCGATTTTCCATACGCATGGCCTCTTCGTCGCCACCAACGTTACCTTGCTCGCCGGGGCGTCGATGTATCTTCTGCCAAAGTTCGACCCGCATGAAGTCCTGCAGTTGATGCCGACATCGAGCGTATTGATGGGCGTTCCGACATTCTATGTCCGTCTGCTTCAGCATCCCGGGCTGACACGGGAAGCGACCGCCGGCATGCGCCTGTTCGTCTCCGGTTCGGCGCCGCTGCTTACTGAGACGCATCGCGGCTTTTCCGAAAAGACCGGTCATGCCATTCTCGAACGATACGGCATGACCGAGACGAACATGAACACCTCCAATCCTTATGTCGGGGATCGGATCGCCGGCACCGTCGGGTTCCCCCTGGAGGGCGTCGAGATACGCATCACAGATCCAGACTCCGGTCGCACGCTTGCTTGCGAAGAGACGGGCATGATCGAGGTAAAGGGTCCCAATGTCTTCAGGGGCTATTGGCGCATGCCCGAAAAGACCGCCGCCGAATTCCGCGCAGACGGGTTCTTCATCACCGGCGACCTCGGGAAGATAGACGAGCGCGGCTATGTTCACATCGTGGGCCGTGGAAAGGATCTCGTGATTTCAGGCGGATACAATATCTACCCGAAGGAGGTCGAGACCGAGATCGATAGTCTGCCAGGGGTCGTCGAAAGCGCCGTAATCGGGGTTCCGCATCCCGACTTTGGCGAAGGCGTTACGGCTATCGTCGTCGCGGACAAGGATATCGGGCTCGACGAGCAGACGGTCCTTGATGGATTGGAGGACCGCCTTGCTCGATACAAACAGCCAAAGCGCGTTATCTTCGTCGATGAACTCCCGCGCAATACCATGGGCAAGGTGCAGAAGAATCTTCTTCGTGAGGCCTATGCGAAGATTTACAGCAAGAGCTGAGGCCAAGATGCGAAACAGTGCGGCGTGACCTACAAGCGCTGTTGGACACCCGCAACGACAGCATGATCTGTATCGACCCCGTATGTGTTCCGATATCCGCGAATGAAGATGCTTTCCTGATTTAAGCCCACGGCGAGCACCCAGGCCTTACATGCCTGAAGCCGACATTTGTCGTGCCCCTCCATACTCCGGCCGCTGCGGCTTATTTCGATACGCAGCACCGCGCTCACTTAGCAGGGCGTTAACTCAAACCATGCGAGACTGATAAGGCCCCCAACCAAGGAAAACCCGTATGGTGTCCGCAATTTCCTCGCCTTCGACTGCGACAGCAACTATCAATTCGTCATCCTCCAACGCCACCGAGGCTCAGCTTAAAGTTACGATCAAGGAAAAGAATAGAGAGCTCGCCAAAGCGACGGACGAGAAGACAAGAGCCGCGCTGCAAAAGCAGATCACCAAGCTGCAGGCACAGCTTCAAAAGCTGCAGAGTGCCGACAAGTCGAAATCCACAGCAGGTGCGGAAGAACAGAACCACCCATCGGGTTCGACGCTTTCAGGCGAAAGCGATCGGATCGGCACCAAGAATTTCGATGCAACCGCCGAGTTCGGCCAGCGGGAAGCCTACGTCTAACACATTTCCCTTTTGAGGAATGCTGGAAAACTGCCCTATCTCTTCGTTTGCATATAATTGCAGGCGCGAGGCCGTTACTGGGATTGCGCGAGCCCGTCGGCGAATGCCGTTGCGGGTTTGCGCGACAGGGCTCGATTGACCTCCCCCTTCTAGTGCGGCTTTTTCTTCCGTGTGGACCTTTCGAGAGGGAACCTGCATCGGCTGACGCTATGGTTCCGGCGGAAGACGCCGTATAGCCTGTATAAAAGTTTGAGTTGACCACTTTCGACGGCGAGGAGACACTTAGGGCTGCAACGGGGCAGGAGGAAAAAATGGACGAAGAGAACCGCTGGCGCCACATGGCAAGCGCACCGAGAGACGGCAGCCGGATCCTTGTAACGATCCGCCCGTCCGAGCAGGGACCGGCGGAAGTTGACCTCGCCTATTGGTCGCATGGCGATCAGTTCGGCACGGAAGGATGGCGCGCTTCGGATTCCGCGCCCGGCCGCATTGTCGAATATGCCGAGCCGGAGCTGAAATGCTGGATGCCGATGCCTCTGGCCAGCCATAGTCGTGCCTCCATGCCCTCGCCATGGGAGGGCGATGACGCCCAGCAACTCGATGGGTCAGGAATCTGATAACAGCACCCCCGGCAGACGCAGCTTATCGGGGCGGATGGCACAGTCCAGGGCACGCCTCACTCAAGCCCCGCCGCTGGACGAGATTTTGATATCAAATATCCGACATTGCCAGGTCACAGCCTGCATCACTGTTCCAAGCCCGGGCGGCGGTCGGGCGAGCCTTCGGGGCGCAAAACATTCACGAGCACCTGATCTACTCCAAATGGAGGATGCAACCGTCAAGTGTATAGACTAGTCTATTATTGGGGGAACTGGGGCGGGAAACCGTATGATTGGGGATGTCTGGCATCAATTTGGCGGCTCTGGGCCGCGCGCTTGACCGCTCTCTGGAAGCGGCCTTCGATACGTCACTCTGGAAGGACGTCATCACCGATATAGCCGCTGCCACCGGCTCATTCGGCGCAAACATCATTCCCGTCTCGAATCGCAATCCCGAGCTGGTGATCCATACGGATTCGATGGCCGCCCCTCTCCAAGATTACTTCAATGGCGGATGGCATCAGAATGAGTGGCGGCTTCGCGGCTTGCCCTTCCTGAAGCGCGACGGAATTGTCCGCGACCAGCAATATACCTCCCCGGAGGCCTTTGAAAAACACGCTTACTTCAAATTCCACGTCAAGCACGGTATGGGCAGTGCATGCCTGATCGCCTGGAGCGTCCACCCCGATGACCCACTGGCCCTCGCGCTGCATCGCGGACTTGATCCCGGCGGCTATAGCAACGAGGAAGTGGCCATTTTCATTCAAATGCGAGAGCGGCTGATGGCTTCTGCGAATATTATGCAGCGATTGTCGACGAGCAGGGTCGACGGCATGTCGGACGCTTTTGAGATGGCAGGGATTGCTGCCATTTTCTTCGATCGGTTCGGCAAGGTGACACGGGTCACAAGCGATGCCGAGCGGATGCTCGGCAAGGAGCTGATGGTCGCAAACAGGGAGTTGAAATCCCGAAAGCACGAGGAAACCGCGCGGATCCGGAGGAGGATGCAGGCCGTCATCGACGAGAAATGGCTCTTGGCCGACCCAGAGGCGCCCGCCCTGGTGGAGATCGAAAGGGAAGCCGCCCGCTCGCTCTATCTGCGGATTCAAAGGTTGGGCGGGAGTTTGCCGGATTTCTTTTCAGAATCCATCGGGGTGTGTCTTATCGAGGACGCGGAGGCGAAAAAAACCGCACGGCCGGAGAGGTTCCAAAGCCTGTTCAACCTGACTCCGAAGCAGGCGCTTATTCTCTCGAAGCTGTGCGAAGGTCTTTCCCTCCGGGAGATTTCCGAAACATACGAACTGTCATATGAAACCGCACGCACGCATCTAAGGGCTATTTTCGCCAAGACGAAGACGGGTCGCCAATCCGAACTTATCGCCCTCGCCAACAAGATCACGCTGGCAAAATAACTGCCCGAATACGAGGCAGTTCGTCGACGGCAACGGTTCAAAAGCGTGCATGGATACATTGAGCCGGAATTGTTTTGCCACCACCCAGTCTCCATTGAACAGGCGCATTGAGTCAAAGAGGGAAAACACAATCAACCCGGCGATAGAGGCTCAGCACGGGCCGCGCCCATCATATCGGGCAAGGTCCGCTCAAATATCAGCGGGGCTAGATAGTTGACACAATTTCCGACATGCTCGGCGACAACGTCGTCAGCATCGTCAAACGGAATTGCTACTCCGATAGAGGCTTGGCGCAGGGGTTCTGCGACCAAGACCGCGAGGATGGTACGTGCTTGACGATCGGGATCGTCGCGCTTGACTTCTCCCGACGCCTGTCGGTGCTGAAGCCACGATGACAACGCCTTTACGCCCTTCTCGATGCCATTCCTGTTGTAGGTTTCGGCCAGCAGCGCGCGCGCTTTCTCTTCCCCCGATATGAGGCGAAACAACAGGACTGCGTCCCTTGAAAGAGCGATGCGGTAAATGCGGAAGAGCAATTCCTTTAGTGCGCCAACCGCATCGCCACCGCCGGCGGCGCCTGCGCTGCCATAGGAGCTCGCATCCAATTGCTCGGTCCAAGATGCAACGATCTGACCGACCAGCTCCTCGCGACTATCCTCGAAGCTGTAGATCGTCTTCTTGGCAACACCCGCCGCCTGGGAAACCGCATCTATACTGAACTTGGAGAACCCCGCCTCCAGAAGGACGCGACCGGCGGCCTCAAGGACTTTGCGCCTAACTTCCTCCTTGTCTTGGGTCGGGCGCCCCCTGCCTCGTTTCTCCAACATGCTTCTCCTTGACCGATGTTCATTGCACCTATAGATCTCCATTTAGGAAACGATAATCGTTTCCTAAATGGAGATACCGAAAAATGCAAAACCAACATGATGCGAATACCCTCGCTGCAATGCTTGATCCGGGTCCGATGAGGCTTGAGATGGGGATTGAACGCCTGGCCTCAGGAGCGCTTGTTGTTGCCTGCAGGACGGCAATGCGTGGCTGCACCGGCGCAATGCTCGATTGGTGGTTCACGTATTTTGAAACCGACGAGCATCTGCGCTGGTGGCATCCCCTTGATCATCGGCACCATCTGGGCTGGGACAGCAACTGGGAAAAAGGGAAGAACCTCATCGGCGCAACAATACGCGCGACGGAATCGTTGGGGGATATTCCGCCCGTGACGGCAACCATCAAGTTTCTGGAACCCGCAGAATTCTTCGACGCAGAGGACTTACAACGCGCAACCGCAAACCATGTCGTCTCCGCAATCGTCTGCGCTGGCATAGGCTTCGGAGATGACGTCGTCCTCGACGACGCCGGCGTGCCGACCGGAGGCAGGATGATGCATGTCGCAAGAGACAACCATGAAGGCCTGGTTCTGCGGAGCAGGTTTGTCTTGGGCCTTGATGCTCATCCCGTGCCCGACGAGATTGGTCTTGGCCTGATGCGACATTGCCATTCAGAATTTACCTATCTGGCAAAGGCGCTTCCCTCCTTATTTTACGGAGACGCCACAAATCCGCGGCCGGCGGATATCTGGTGACAGAAGCTACGGCACGGCGATGATACATTAAAGAAGCCAAATGCGATTGAAAAAGCAAGAGGATGGAGCGCTTTCACGGTGCAAAGGAAACGAGAGCGCTTTATCCTGCCGAGGACGGGCAAAGTCGGATAGTTCAATATTAAGCCGGCGCCAAGCCGACATTGCTCCTGGGACCACACCACCGCGCGAGACAGACACATCGCGCGCAAAATCGGTAGGTCAACCTTCGGTCACCATATATCCAGGAGCCATCCGGATTTGGCCACACCAGATCACCGGTAGTTCATCACCCATGGCCAGGATTTCAACGAGTTGCCGCAGCAAAGGGGGGCGCCAGTAACAATGGCATGGAGGAGCCGCCGATCCGGCTGGTAGCGCCGATGTGGCTTGCCGTTCACGGAGCGAGCCGAGCTGATAGCCTGGAGCTCGACAGCAGCGAACGAGGATCACTCCACCGCTCCGCCAATACCATTCCGCATGGCTGCCTCCGACTTATGATCGGCACCGCCTCGCGGCCGGACATCTTGCAACCGGGCCTGTAAGCTCGCTTTGATGGCTCAGGAATGGCTCCTTGGTGAAAGGGCTAATGACCCTAGCGATGTTGCAACTATGCCGCAGCTCAAAAATTAGCCAAAAACATCGCGAAATTTGACTTGGCCTGCGCGCTTAACCAATCTAGGATTGATAATCTTTCAACACGGTTCCAGGGAGTTTCGATGGCTATTTTTTCAAACTCCCCAGCGGCTTGCGCGAATAACGCTTGAAGCCGGCGCGTCTCCAACGCGGCAGAACCCGATGAACTGGTGCTAACCTTCTCATCGATCGCAGCTCACCAAACCATTTCGCGTGATCGCGCGCGGACGTTCTTTTCCCTGTGACGGAGCCGGCGAAAGCCGGATACATCAATGGCTCTCGGTTTCAAATCCCGCCGCAGCGGGTCCTTTCGCAGCGTTTTTCATTATTGCTGGGCTCATTGGAAGCTTCAGCCGGGTCGCGCCGTCTTCATGCTGTTCACGGTGATGCTCGCTACGCTTGCCGATGTGCTCACGCCTTTGTTTTCCGGTCGCCTGGTGGATGCGGTGGTGTCCGGCCACGCCAGCGACGTCGCGACGTGGGACAATGCCCTCAACGCATTTTGCTGGCTGATGGCGCTGTCAATCGGCGCCGTCATCCTCCGGCACGCCACCTTCACCGCCATTATCGGTTTTACGCTGAGGTCGATGTCGGAGATCGCGGCGAATTCCTTCTTCCACATTCAGCGCTTTTCGAGCGATTGGCATGCCAACAGCTTCGCCGGTTCTACCGTCCGCAAAGTGACCCGTGGCATGTGGGCACTCGACCTGCTCAACGATACCGTCTTCATCGCGCTGTTCCCATCGCTGGTGATGCTCATCGGCTCGACAGTTCTGATGACATGGTACTGGCCGATGATGGGATTGCTTGTTGGCGCCGGGTCCGTCATCTTTATCGCGTTCACGGCCATCATGGCATTGCGCTATGTCGCGCCGATGGCCAGCATGGCCAATAGCTGGGACACGCGGCTTGGCGGCGCGCTTGCCGATGCCGTCACTTGCAACGCCGTGGTCAAGGCTTTCGGCGCCGAAGACCGGGAGGACAAGCGTCTCGCCACGGTCATGCGCAAGTGGCGGGATCGTACCGCTCGCACCTGGACACGCGGCACCCTGAACGGCACCTTGCAGAGTGTGCTGCTCAGCCTGTTGCGCGGCTGTGTGCTGGGTCTTGCCCTTTGGCTCTGGGCCAACGGCAAGGCCAATGCGGGCGACATTACCTTCGTCCTGACGGCCTTCTTCATCCTTCAAGGCTATTTGCGTGAAATCGGCATGCATATCCGCAACCTGCAGCGCTCGGTCAATGACATGGAAGAGCTTGTCACCATCCATGCCCAGTCCTTGGGTGTGGAGGATGTTCCGGGTGCATCGGCTCTCCGTGTGACGGCCGGCCGCATCGAATTCGATCGGGTCACCTTCCACTACGGCAACCATCATGATCCTCTCTACAAGGACTTCTCGGTCACCATCAAGCCGGGCGAACGCGTTGGCCTCGTCGGTCATTCCGGTTCCGGAAAGACTACCTTCATCAAGCTGATCCAGCGCCTGCATGATGTAAACCATGGCACAGTCTCAATTGATGGGCAGGATATTTCGAAGGTGGCGCAGACCTCCCTTCGTCGCCAGATCGCGATCGTGCAGCAGGAACCGATCCTGTTTCACCGCACGCTGGCGGAGAATATCGCCTATGCACGGCCGACGGCCTCACACGCGGAAATCAGGAGGGCAGCTCAGCTTGCCAGTGCCCACGACTTCATCGAAGCCTTGCCGAAAGGCTACGCGACGCTTGTCGGCGAACGCGGCATCAAGCTTTCCGGCGGCGAACGACAGCGCATCGCCATTGCCCGTGCGTTCCTCGCCGATGCGCCGATCCTGATCCTCGACGAGGCCACCTCAAGCCTCGATTCAGAATCGGAGATGCTCATCCAACAGGCGATGGAACGGCTGATGGAGGGGCGCACGACGCTTGTCGTCGCTCACAGATTGTCGACCGTGCGCGCACTCGACCGGCTGCTCGTCTTCGAACACGGACATATTGCCGAGGAAGGGACGCATGCCAGCCTCATTCGCCGCAATCGCGGAATCTACCGCGGGCTGTTCGAGCGCCAGGCCCTGGAACTGACGAAAGGTATCGCAAGCGAAGGGCTGATCGACTAGGGACATAGCCGCGGGGAATGATGATGCATCCTTGATCCTGAAACATCAGGAAGAGGATGCATCGTCGCAACTATTCGTCCTGGCGGCGCCTGTCCGGCGCCGCTTCTTCAATATCGACTCCAACAGCCGCCTAGATGCCGGTAAGCGCGCTTGATCCCGAGTGGGCCGAAGCCAAAGCATGTCACACAAAACCGAGCAGCGATCTTGCGGCTGCGATATGCGTAAAATCAAAGGGCTGAAGCAGTTAATATCAACCAATGCTTAGACCTCCCAATCGAGGCAATTGAAACCACCCAGGCAACCGCACCCAGAGATAGAACACCCGCACTCAGGAGAGAGCCTGAGGCCTTCCCAGCATACTGTCAAGCCATTGCGCACCTCAGGTAATACTTAGCCAGCTGCTTGCTAATAAGCAGCAAGTGGACCGACGTTTGATAACGTCATCATAAGCTCTTCACAAAGCGCATGCACGAATATAGGCTCAACCCAAACAGCAGGGGGAGCGATGGTAGCGACGACAGGCAGCAAATCGCCGGAGCTCCCGGCAAAGAAGGCCCTTGTAATGCCGCTTGCGGCGCTCGGTATCGTCTATGGCGATATCGGCACAAGCCCGCTTTATGCACTTAAGGAGGCAGTGCGGGCTGCAGCGAACGGGGCGCCGCCGGATGCCCAGGCGGTGATCGGTGCAGTTTCCGTCATCTTCTGGGCCTTGATCTTCATCGTCTCGCTCAAATATGCCGTTCTAATCCTTCGCGCCGACAATCGCGGTGAAGGAGGGATCGTTGCGATGCTGGCGCTGCTGCATGCTCGTGAAGCCCCTGCCCGTTCGCCGCGAGCTATCCTGCTTGTCGTTGGGCTCGTCGGCGCCGCCCTCCTCTACGGCGACGGCACGATCACACCGGCGGTATCGGTGCTTTCCGCCGTCGAAGGCTTGAAGGTCGACGCACCTTCGCTCGGCACCTATGTCGTTCCCATCACCATTGCCGTGCTGGTCGGCCTCTTTGCCGTTCAGCGATACGGAACCTCCACCATCGGCCGTGTCTTTGGGCCAATCATGCTCCTCTGGTTCATCGCTATAGGGCTTCTGGGCCTTAAGGGCCTTCTGGAAAGCCCCGCTATCCTTGCCGCGCTGAACCCGCTCAAGGCTCTGGAGTTCCTGCTCGAGGTGAGCTGGGGGGTGAGATTTGCAATTCTCGGCGCCGCATTCCTTGCCGTGACGGGCGGCGAGGCCATGTATGCGGATATGGGGCATTTCGGGCGCGGGCCTATCCGCACCGCCTGGTTCTGCGTCGTTCTTCCCGCCCTGACCCTCAACTATCTTGGCCAGGGCGGCCATCTGCTCGCCAATCCCGGCGCGAGCGACAATCCGTTCTTCCAGCTGTCACCAGACTGGGCGCATTATCCGATGGTGTTTTTTGCGACAGCCGCAACCGTGATCGCAAGTCAGGCCATCATTTCAGGGGCCTTCTCCCTGACGCAGCAGTCCATTCAACTCGGCTTCCTGCCCCGCATGCACGTCAAGCATACGGCAGCGCATGAAATCGGCCAGATCTACATTCCCTTCGTCAATGTGCTTCTTGCGATCGGCACGATCGCCGCGGTACTCGTCTTCCGCTCATCCGATGCACTGGCCGGCGCCTACGGCATCGCCGTTTCCGCACTCATGATCATTACAACGGTTCTGGCAGCCCTGATCGCACGGCAATGGGGCTACAACATTTTCGCCGTCATTGCGGTGAACGGCTGTTTCTTCATCGTTGATGCCGTCTTCTTCTCGGCAAACAGCCTGAAGCTGCTCGAAGGTGGCTGGTTCCCGCTCCTGCTCGCCGCCCTCATCGCCTTCGTCATGCTGACCTGGCGGCGGGGCGAGCAGATCGTCGAGAAAATGCGTATCGACCTCAGACATCCCGAGGAAGAGATGCGCCGCAAGATTGCGGACCCGAACCTTATCCGGCTACCGGGAGCCGCTGTCTTCCTGACCTCGGCAAAGACCGGAATGCCACTCGCCATGGCGAACTTCCTGCGACATAACCATGCTCTCCACAAACGCATTCTCCTCGTGACCGTACAATCGAGCGAGCAGCCGAGGATCAAGGACGACATGCGGACGGAGGTGACCGAACTGGGGTTTGGCGTCAGCCGCGTCGTCATAAGCTATGGCTTTACCGAACAACCAGACGTTCCGCACGCCATCAAAAAAGCCTTGGAGCGTGGCCTTTTGGATGGCTTCGAGCCACGCGCCCTCTCCTACATCATCGGCAGCGAGACGATTATTCCCTCTGAACATTCCCGTGCAATGTCACATTGGCGCGAGATTCTATTCGCGTTCGTGCAGCACAATTCGGAAAGAAGCGCCGTCTGGTTCAAAGTTCCGCCAAAACAGGCCGTGGAATTCGGAACGGAGATCGAGATTTAGAGATCGGCTTTAACGATCACGGTCAAGCCCGGTCATGTTTGTCGGTCGCCTATCCATGCGCGCCACCGTCGACTTCGAGCAGTCGACCGAAGCGCTCCTCGTCAACGGGGCGGCTATAGAGATAGCCTTGCATCTGGTTGCAACCGCTTTCGATTAGAAAACGTGCTTGCTCCTCCGTCTCCACGCCTTCCGCAACAACCTCCAGGCCCATGTTCTGGGCAAGTGAGATAATGGCCGACGTGATGGCCATATCGTCGGCATCCTGCGGAATATCTGTGATGAAGGACCGGTCGATCTTGAGGCGCGACAATGGAAATCTTTTGAGTGTGCTGAGGCTTGAATAGCCTGTTCCAAAATCGTCGACCGCGAGCTTTACACCCAGCTTTTCCAATTCGTGCATTCTGGCAATCGAGCCGGAAAGGTCCTTCATGATCAGGCTTTCGGTGATCTCGAGCTCAAGCCATGATGGGTCAAGCGCGGCCTCACTCAGTGCATCCGCCACCGTCTTGATCAAGCACTTTTCCTGGAACTGTCTTGCGGAAACATTGACGCTGATCCTGATTGGCCCAAGCCCTTGGTCCTGCCACGCCCTGGCCTGCCTGCAGGCAGTCTTGAGCACCCACTCGCCAATCGGCATGATGAGGCCCGTTTCTTCGGCAAGTCCAATGAAATCGCCGGGGTAGACGATACCATCGGCAGGATGTTTCCAGCGAACCAACGCTTCCGCGGCCTTGATCTTGCCGGTCTGAAAATCCACTTGCGGCTGGTAGTGCAGCACAAATTCCTCGCGGAGAATTGCCTGGCGAAGCTCGTCTGTCCGGGAGAGCTTCTTTCGAACGGCAGCAGTCATTTCCGAGTTGAACAAGGCTATTCCGTCGCGTCCCAGCTCCTTCGCGCGATACATGGCCATATCCGAGGATGCGAGCAGCTCTCCGGCAGACTTGCCATGGCTGGGATAGCTGGCGACGCCGATACTGCAGGTCACTCTGAGCTCGATCCCGTCGAGTGCGATCGGGCGCACCACCGCGTCTCTGATCGATGACAATAGCGCGAGAGAGCTCTCGATATCCATGTCCTCAAGGATAATCACGAACTCGTCTCCGCCAATTCTGGCGATAGAACCGTGGTCACTTGCCAGCTCGTAGATCCTGTCGGCAACAATTTTTAGGAGTTGATCGCCCACCGAATGACCGAGGCTATCATTGACGAGTTTGAAGTTGTCGAGATCGAGGAATGCAAGCGCGACCTCGCCTCCTCGAAAATCGGCTTTCTGCATCGCAAGGGTGAGTTTTCGATCCAGCAATGCGCGGTTGGCCATTCCTGTCAGCGGGTCGTGATCGGCCAGAAACCGAATCCGAGCCTCGGCGCGGTGGCGACTGGCTGCAATGCCGGCCATATGCACTGCAATCGAGACAAAGTCGGAAAAGCCGGGCTGATACCGTGCGTCCTGCGAGGAATAAAGTGCAAGGACCCCCTCCATCTGACCGTCGGCATCGGAAATTGCCAGGCACTGACACTGATGGTCAATTTCGGAGATATGGGTCCGATCAAAGGCAAGCTTGAGTGCTGCAGCGGTCGCGGCAAGGTCGGAGGAAGACAATCCGATGGGCGTTGTGTTCAAGCGCCTGCGATATTCCTTATTCAAGGTAGGCGCTGCAGCCAGCCGCAGCTGCCCGGGATCCGCGCTTGTTGTCAGCAGTGCAACATGCACACCTTCTGCGAATTGCGCGATCATTCGCGCGAGTTCCTGGAGGAACTCGGGAAGCGGCATTCCTCGCGCGATCATTTCGAGGAGATTGGACTGCGAGCGCATCCGGCGCTCCGCGGATTTCTGGGCGGTGATATCGCGGGAGGCTCCGACAACGCCGACGATCGCTCCCGACGCGTCCCTCAACGGAACCCGCGTGAACATCAACCATTGTTCCTCGCCGCTACGAAACGCCAGCTCCTCGCTGCCGAAATGAGGCAAGCCCGTTTCCGTGACGCGGCGCTCGACATCGGCGGCAATTTCCGCAACATGAGCTGGCAGAAAGTCGAAATCGGTCCGCCCTACCAGCTCCGTTAGATGCGACAGCCCGTTATTGGCAACAACTGCCTGGTTCGCAAACAGAAAACGGCCTTCCAGATCCTTCACATAGATATAGTCCGGGATCTGATTGAGCATGTTTTCGAGCCAACTCTGTTGCTCGCTCAAGTCGATATCAGGATGAGGATCCGCAGATCCTCGATGCAGCATGGCCGCATATGAGGTTAGCTCCACCTCAGAGATTGAGACTGGCAATTTGCGATCCGCAATAACGCCTTTAGTCAATGGAATTCCTCGGCACAGATGTCAAAGAGCATTGTGCTTTCGCGAGGTTATCCTCGGATGAACGGCGATCGACCGCTGGAGACAAGCTGCAATCATGGTGAACGAGTGCTTGCCGCAATCCTGCTCGCATCGGCGACATCGCCTGCTGACCAGCTTGCCCGCCAGCGTTGCCTGTTGCAGCGTGATGCCGAAGTTCTGCGAGCACGGTTTTGCGAAGACCCTGTCGGAATAGGCATGCCGGCCTTTGTGCCGGCGATTTCCAAGGAACGCTAAACCGGCAGAAGTGCGTCTGGCTTCACATCGGCTACGGACGCATAAGTGTGCGTTTCGCGGACCCCCGGCAACGGCAGGATGACCCTTTGCAGAAACTCCTGAAACACGGTCATATCCGCTATTCTGGCCTTCACCAGATAGTCGAAACCACCGACGACCATATGGCATTCCAGCACCTCAGGTGCGTTTGCGACAGCTTCCGCGAAACGATCAAAAACATGCGGGGCCGTCTGATCGAGCCGAACCTGAATGAACACGATCGTACCACGCCCAAGTTTCTGCGGATCAAGCACCGCCCTCACCGCTTTAATGAAACCCTCGCGGAACAGCCGTTTCACTCTCTGGCTCGTACCCGTCGGCGACAAGCCGACACGATCGGCGAGATCGAGGGTGGTGCGCCTTCCGTCTTCCTGCAGCAGCCTGAGAAGACTGAGGTCGATGCTGTCGAGATTGCTCACTTCTATATCCACGCAAATTCACCATATTTTGGGTGATATTCACTCACAAAGAGCGAAATGAGTATATTTCTTAGCATCGCTTCTCGCAATAGCCTGCTCTTTCATAACGGGTCGAAACGCGGAGAAAGTGGCCTTCCGTGAACCAGCTTCCCGTTGATGGAGGGAGTGGGATGCGCATGGAGGAAGGGCAGGAAAAGCCGAATCGAAGGCTTGCGCTTGCAGCCGGACTGACAATGGTGGCGATCACCGCCGTCCAATTCGTCGCGGCCCGTTTCAGCCTGCGGGAGCATTTGACATCGGCAGACATCACCAGCCTGCGCTTCTCAGGGGCCGCCCTTGCCTTTGTGCCCATCATCTGGCGAACGGGCCTTGCAAAGATGAAGGCCCTCGGGTGGCGGCGCGCAGTTGTGCTGGCTATGCTCGCCGGCTTCCCCTACCCATTGATCATCAACACTGGCCTGACTTACGCCCCGGCCTCGCATGCTGCCGCGATATGTCCCGCCTCGATCGTGTTCTTCTCGTTCTTATTCTCTTACATCGTCTTCCGGGACCCGGTTTCGAGGGTATGCATGGTTGGTATCATCGCCATTATAGGCGGGCTGGCACTCTTTGCGTTACCTGGCAATAGCGATGTGGGCGAGGCATGGCGCGGGGATATTCTGTTTGCGGGTTCCGGCGTCATGTTTTCCGCCTACGCAATCCTCATTCGGCTATGGTCCGTAGACGCACTTACCGCAACGGCTGCTGTCATTTTTCTATCTTGCTTGCCGGTGCCGCTCGTCCATGTTCTGGCGCCAACCGGTCTCGGCGCGGCATCGGCTGGCGAGATCGGCATTCAGCTCGCAATTCAGGGGCTCCTCGCCGGTGCTGCCGCGATATTTCTATATAGCTATGCCGTAAGGCAACTCGGACCGCAGATTGCGTCGCTGTTCATGCCTTGCATCCCGATTGCAACGACATTGACGGGCATGATGGTACTTGAGGAAATCCCGACGCCGGCCCAGCTGATGGCTATTCTCATCATGATCGCCGGCATGGCGATGCCGGCACTGCGGAAAACCTGATGCGTAAAGCTCAAGAATTCCGACTGGTGTTCGATTGAACACGTTGCTGCCCGAGCCAATCCCTTGGAAGCGCGACTAGAGACCACTCGCTATCAGCCCCTCCATCTGGAAGGTACGGTAACAACGCCACTATGGTTGCCAGGGTTCCCTGTTCAATATGACAGAGAACCCCAGGACCAGTGGCTCAGACCTTTGTGACACTACCAGCGTAGATCTGGTCGATGGTGGTGGCGAGGCTAGCATCGAATTCGGCATCGCTCATGCTGACGCGCAGATCTTCCGTCAGAGCACGCGAGAAGCTGGCGATCATGCCATGGTTATGGCTAAGCTTCTCACACGCATCGGCGCGTGTGTAGCCACCTGACAGGGCCACGACGCGGATAACGGCCTTATGGGCGATGAGCGGCGCATAAAAATCTGCGACGGTCGGGATCGTCAGCTTCAACATCACCCGCACACCTTCCGGCAAGGCATCGAGTTCCTTGGTGATTTCGTCGCGCAAGATGGCTTCCGCTTCCTGCTTCGTCGGGCTCTTGATCGAGACTTCCGGCTCAATGATCGGGATCAGGCCATGTGCAAGGATTTGTCGGCCCACTTCGAATTGCTGCTTCACGACAGCGGCAATGCCGACCTTGTCTGCATTGGCGATCACCGAACGCATCTTGGTGCCGAAGATCCCCTTTTTCACGGCACGCGCGAGCAGAGCGTCGAGATCGGGCATGGGCTTCATCACCTGCACGCCATTCTCTTCTGCGGCCAAACCCTTGTCCACCTTGAGGAAGGGCACAACGCCGCGGTCTTCCCATAGATAGGCTGGCACCGGCTTGCCCTTGGCTTCGCCATCCATGGTTCTTTCGAACAGGATGGCACCAATGACCTTGTCGCCGGAAAAACTAGGCGCCGTCATGATGCGCACGCGCATCTCGTGCATCAGGCGGAACATCTCCTCGTCGCCGCTATAGTCGGAATCGGCGATTCCATAGAGGCGCAAGGCTCCAGGAGTGGAACCACCGCTTTGATCAAGGGCGGCAATGAAGCCCCCCTTCTCGGACATTTGCCACATCTGTTTTGCGTCGGCCATGCTTTCCTCATCAATGTTGCGACTACCCCAAGAACTGACGTAACTATCGACCAGAACAAACCGGCGCTGTCCAGAGCAGGAAGTCCGGGATTCAAAGAAATACGAACAAATTCAATATCATTAAATCGATTTTAATATTTAAATCGATTTGATTTTTCTCCTCCCGCAGGTCCCCGAAGTGCCTGTTTGGTTGCAATGTCTGATGACAAAACCAATGCGCGATCCGGCATATTCAACAGAAAGCGCCAATCTGCGAGACCGCACGCGCAACTCTACTGAGCAATTACGGACCCTGTAAACATTCAGGGCCGCTCTCCTCCTGGACATGTTGCGCGTCTGATCGCTCGGTCCAGAGGATGCATGGCTTTGTCAGGAAGTTCAAGGCGCTTGGCAATCATCGGATATTTGCGGCACAAAATGAGAGGTTGGACATCGGTCCGCGAATGAAAGCCAACGCTAACATCGCGCCGTCATTTTGACCGAGCCGCGCATGGTTTGTCTCGCGACGACGCCATCAAATCAACACACGCGTAGCGGTCGCACACTCGAGAAAATCACACCTCCAACAATATGCCGCCACAAAGAAAAAGTACAACCATAGCGTCCTTCGGCGACGAAGGGCATGGTTCTTTGAAACATCAAAACCTAAGTGGGAAGCCATGGCTATATATCAGAAATCACTCGATAATTTGATGGTCATTACACAGGCAGCCTCTTCGCCGGGCACGGGTTGGTCGGCTGTAGCAAATCTGCAGACCGCCATTAATAATGCACGCAATAGTTCAAAGCCGCTTCAACTCCTCCCCGGTGTCTATCTCACCACCCAGATCCTTGTCGACGCTGCGAGCGGCGGCGGCAACCGTCTTGAAATGTTCGCCGAACAAGGCACCGTAACCGTCAGGCTAAGCGCCGCGGCTCCCTATCTGCTGGATGTGAGCAACGTTCCGGATGTCGTCATTCGCGGCATCAATTTCGACGGCAACAACCAGGCAATCACCGCTTCTGGAATAGCTGGTTTGCTTCGCTTCGAGGGATCGTCGACGACGGACTTCATTCTCTCGGAATGCAACATCATGAATTCGCCGGCGGCTGGGGTCCTTGCATCCAGCAACGCGCGTGGACGTATAGCGGACAATCGTATCGCCAGCTGCGATACCGGGATTTTTTCCATCGATTGCGCGGTTTATGTCGAAGACAACAGTCTCAGCACGCTGAACAACAACGGCATCTGCGTCTGGACCAGCTCGCTCGGCGGCAATGGTTCGTTGGTATCAGGCAATACGATCAACTGGGTCAACAACGCAGCCGGCGGCACCGGCCAATATGGCAACGGAATCCTCGTCTACAGGGCCGGCAACGTCAAAGTCAGCGGCAACAACATCTTCAATACGAAATTCTCCGCCATCCGACTGAATGCGGCAACCAACTGCCACGTCGTCAACAACTACTGCTGGAACCTGCGCGAAGTAGCGATCTTTATCGAAGCGCCGGGCGCCGGTGAAAATCTGAGCGGCTGCATCATTAGCGGAAACAACGTCGATACCGCCGGACTTGGCATCGCGGTCGCTAATTCCGGGCTTTATGGTGACGGCCTTGCGGATCGCTGCGTGGTGTCGAACAACAATGTCAACAACATCACCAATAATGCCATTCCCTACCCCGATGGTTCGACATCCATGACCACCGGCCGCGGCATTACGGTGGAAACCAATACGATCGTCACTAACAACGTCATTTGCGCGACCGCCGGGGCGGCCATTGGGCTCGGGGTCAACGATGCCGCCAAGGATATCATGGCAACGGGCAACCTGATCAACAATTGCCCCATGGGGATAGCCTACTCAGCCAATGGCTCCGCCTCGTCTATCCTTGTCAGCTCGAACATTGTTCGAGGCTACCGTAACATTACCAATGTGTCCGATCTCAACTATCCGATCTCGGGCGCGATCGTCTCGTACAGCTTCAACGGTACTCTCTTCCAGCGAGACACGAATGGTGGTTCACCGAACGCCGATTACGGCAATGCCACCCAGACCAGCTCCGGGGCGCTTACCGTCGGCATGAACCGCGCGAATGCCTAACTAGTCGCCATGCCGAGCCCAGCCGACTTCCGGCTGGGCTCTTCTTCTGCGCCTGACCTGCCTCGAATGAAGGCTTTTTCCGAGACGCTGACCCCCAGCCAAAAATCGCTTGGTCTTGCAATCAGCAGTCGACACTGTCGCGTTGGATCTCTTTGTCGTCGCCGGCATGCAATGGAGGGATGGCACCGGAGCGCAAGGTTTGCTTGGCGCTCGACAAGCAAACCCTGATGGCCACGCCACCAGCTTCCAAGACCCGCTATGCCCTTTGCGTCAAACGAGGCACAGATTGGCGCCTCTATTAATCTTTTTGCGCTATCGCATGGGGTTGAAAGGCAGAGGCAGATACGTTCAGGCGTTGAGTTGGGTAGGGGCCAGCGACATGATTGATGGATTCCTTTTGAAAAGGATCGCGGCCTGATGGCCAAGATCGCTGCCCTGGGCGCCTACCTCTATCAGTCGCTCGTCGCTTTCGGCATCCTGGCCGGCAATGTGATCTACTGCACCATTGCCTTGGTTCAATCGCGCCGTGTCATACCTCTCTCCGCGCGCTGGGACAGCGGTATCGCAAGGCGCAATCTGGTCTATGGCGGCATATCCGCCGGAGCCGCAACGCTTCTGGTGCCGCTTGAGATTAAGAGCATTCTGCTTGGGTCGCTGGGCGCGGCCGCCGCTCGTCCCTTGCTAACCCTTGTTCGCTGGATCGCAATGTAGGCATCATGATCGACACCCCCCAAACCAAGCCCACCATCATTGTCGTCGGCATCGCCACCACAGGACGCCGCGAGGTCCTTCGGGAAACGCTCGAGCAGATCGAACGGCAGGACAGACGTCCCGATCGCATCCTCGTCTGCCCCGTTGCCGATGGTGACGTTGACTGGGACCACGCGGCACGGCTTGCTGTTCCGGTGGAGCATGTCGTCGGCCCACAGGGGTCGAGCGCCCAACGAAATGCCATCTTCGACGCCGCGGGCGATTCGGATCTGATCGTCTTCTTCGACGACGACTTTCTTCCAGCTGATCGGTTCCTTGCGGAGACTGAACGTCTCTTCCTGCAGAATCCGGACATCATCGCCGCGACCGGCCATGTTCTTGCCGACGGCATCCGTGGCTCAGGCATAAATCTGCCGGAGGCGTTTTCAATTCTAGCAAGCGACACAGCGCCTGAGGAAGGCAAGGCGCCTGTTGCGCCGATTAAAAACCTCTATGGCTGCAACATGGCGTTTCGCTTTGCGACGATCATGCGGATTGGCGCACGCTTCGATGAAAATCTGCCACTCTATGGCTGGCATGAGGATATCGACTTCTCGGGCCAGCTTGCCGGCGAAGGCCGTATCGTGCTTGCCGACGCGCTGCGCGGCGTCCATCGGGGCGTTAAACGCGGGCGCACGTCCGGTCTGAAGTTCGGCTACTCGCAAATCGCGAATTCAGTCTATGTCGCGCGCAAGGGTACGATGGGGTGGCCGCGAGCGTTGCGTTTCGCGATTGGGAACACTTGCGCGAACATAATAGGCAGCATGAGACCGCAAGGCCTTGTCGACCGGCGCGGACGGTTGAGAGGCAATCTCCTTGCTCTTAAAGACCTGCTCTGCGGCAAGATCGATCCGAAACGCATTCTTTCGCTGCGCTGAGCGTTCAGATCCAGGCGGCATCACATCCGTGGGATGCCGAAGGGGATGGCGGGCAATCTCAGGCCCGCCCAAAACTGCCCCTGCGAGGAATGGAAGCCGCTGGACATGGGCAACCCCTTTCCCGTCGTTTCAGCCTATGAGCCCTTTTCCGCTTCCCCGGGTGCAGGCAAAAGGGAAACCGCTGCCTCGGCCGTCAGCACCCGAAAGGTGAAGCTTTCCTGAAAGTAGAGCTCGACCGTCGTTGCGGAATGGCTGAGATAGCCGATCGAGATGTCTTGACCCAGATCGAGTTCGAAGTCGCCGCCTCTGGTCGTCAGGACATAGGCGCCCTTGATCGCCGGCGCCCAGAAAATCCCACCATCGACGATCTTTTCGAGATGATGAAACACCGGATATCCTTCGTCGCTTCCGCCGCTTGCGGCAGTATAGGCGTCTTCGCCAAGAACCAGGGCGTAAGGCCCTTCGACGCCGGCAAGGCGCAGCAGGCTCACGGCCCTCGCAACGACATCCGGATAGTTCTTGATGCTCGCGGAAAGGGTCAAGGCAGGGTTGCTGCTGCCCTCTCGAATCCCCTGGATATCCGCAGGTGCAAAACCTTCGAATACGGCGCGATCCTCGCTGAAAGCGAGCTTGCGCGCCGCCTCCTTGACTGGAGACCAGTCAGAATCCTCCGCGCCGCGATCCACGTCGTCGATGGCAGATCGCGAGAGTTCGAAGGGAACGCGAAGCTCGACGACCCGCTTGACCTCCCGCAAGGAAGCCTGGACGCCATCGCCAGGACTTGCGACCTTCTTGATGTGCCCGGTGCCAGTGGCCGAAAAATCGAAGCCCTTCGGCCCATCGAGGTCCACGACACGACGCGCAGCCAGATGGCGCTTGAGCGTCCTCTTCGCCTCCTCTTCGATCTGTTCCCAGGCCTTTTCAGAAATGGGTGCAAGTTCCCGGTGAAGATTGTTCATGTCAAACCTCTTTCTTTAAAGAGCCGATCCCGAGGGAATCGTCCGAGTTTTCATTGCGAACAGCAGATTTTGCTTCATCCGGCTTGCCCGCCGTGGCGGGTTCGGCTGTTGGCGGAGCCGTGTCAGGATCGATATTCTCCAGGAACGTCGCCGATGGAACGAAAAACAGGCTGCCTGTTATCGCCTGGCTGACATCGAGCAGGCGATCGTAGTTCCCAGGCGGGCGGCCGACGAACATGTTGACCAGCATTTGTTCTATGCGCGCAGGAGACCTTGCATAGCCAATGAAATAGGTTCCGAACTCACCCTTCGCGACATCGCCAAACGGCATATTGTCTCTGACGATATCGAGTTCCTTGCCATTTTCGACGATCGTCGTCAGGGCATTATGCGCGAAGCTCGGTTTGACACTGTCATCGAGCTCGACATTGGTGAACTTCTTGCGCCCGACAATACCTTCCTGCACGTCAACCGGAATCGCGTTCCATTTCTTCAGATCGTGCAGGTATTTTTGGACGATCACATAGCTGCCGCCGGCAAAGGCCGGATCTTCGTCATCGATGATCGCCGCGTCGATCGCTCCCTGATCGACAGGGTTCTCTGTTCCGTCGACGAAACCGATAAGGTCGCGGTCGTCGAAATAGCTAAATCCCTGGACCTGGTCTGCGGTCGCCACCGCACCACCAAGCCGCGACATGATTTGCATCGCCAGCTCGAAACAGAGATCCATGCGCGCCGAACGAATGTGAAAGAGCACGTCGCCCGGGGTGGAAACAGCGTGATGGACGCCGCGGATTTCCTTAAAGGGATGCAGCTCCCGCGGTCGTTGCCCTTCGAAAAGACGGTCCCACGCCTCGGATCCGAAGCCCATCACGCAGGAAAGTCTGCCTTCCAGATCGCGGAACCCGACGGCACGAAGCAAAGCGGCGAGATCGGCTGAGACTGACCGGACGGCCTCCACGTTCTCACGGCCGGGATTGATGGTGAGGACGAGAAAGATCGCCGCGCGCGTGAGGCGGGCGACAACGGGCTGCGGAATGGGTTTCGTATCGTCTGTTGCCATGGTCTATCCGTTGGACCCTTCATGTATCACACCCGGCAAGCGGGTAAGGAACGATATTTAGCGCAAGCGCATCAAAGTCATAGCGCTTATTTTCCACTTCGATTTCCACTGGCGACTGCACCGGTGAGGCCGCGCGCCCAGAACATCTTCTTTTTAAGCGACCACCTCTCGAAACAGCCCTGTGACGCCCCCGGGTTGGGATAGAAACCCAACGCAGTTTCATCATCCTATAGCCCTTCCCGCAAGCGGAACTCGGCAATATTCGACTGGCAACGTCTCGCCACCCGGATCCGTTCGGCCGGAAACATACCTGTCTCAGCGTCAATTGTATTGAAGATCAATGCGGCTATCCGCCGACCACCGCAAACGGGACGTGGTGGCTATATTTTCACTCTGGCGACGGTATCATCGCGGCGATGCCCGGCCTCTGCCACCCGGCAACGCCAACGAAACAAGCTGCAGGAAAAACGCCATGAGCGAAGCGGATCAGATCGCCCGAACCAAATCCCCGGTCACCGTCGACAGCCTGACCGTCGATCTCAGCAAGATCGGCATCGGCCGCGGCGACATCCTCATGGTGCATACGTCGCTCGCCTCCTTGGGGTGGGTCTGCGGTGGGCCGGTCACGGTCATCCAGGCGCTGATCGAGGCTGTGGGCCCGGCTGGCACCATCGTGATGCCGGCCCATTCGGCCCAGATCACCAATCCCGAAAACTGGGGCATGCCTCCGGTGCCGAAGGAATGGATCGCGCCAATCAAGGCCAGCATGCCTCCGTTCGATGCTCGCACGACGCCGACAAGAAACATGGGAGCAGTTGCCGAGCTTTTTCGAACCTGGCCCGGCGCCGCGCGAAGCCACCACCCTTCAGCATCCTTCGCCGCTCTCGGATCGCTGGCCGGGGAAATCACGAGAGAACATGCCCTTGAAGATCCCCTGGGAGAACGCTCGCCGCTCGGCGCGCTCTACAGGCTGGATGCCCGGATTCTTCTGGTCGGTGTCGATTTCAACCGTTGCACGGCGCTGCACCTTGCTGAGCAACGGCGATGGCCAGACCGCTCCAGGATAAAGGAGGGGGCCCCACTCATCGTCAACGGCATCAGGCGTTGGGTAGACTTCGAAATTGCCGAGGTGATGGACGATGACGAATTCCTGACGGTCGGCGCTTCCGCCACGGACGCAGGCTTCGTCACCCAGGCACCTTTGGGAGAGGCTCGCGCGCAGTTTACGCGCATGAGAGACATCGTGGACCACGCCGTGAGCATGTGGGGTTGAGCGACGTCAAGACCGATCGATCAGGCTTGCGCGAAGCAGAAACGACCGAAAGCCGGGGCGTACACCGTTCGCGACTTTAGGGACCTCCCATAGGCTGGCACCTGCCGCCCGTAACGCCCAAGCGCGCCTATTCCGGATTGCCCAGCATCCGCGTTGGGTGCCTATCAAACAGGCATTCACTTCGCGTCCCCATCGGCCACGATGGGACGATCCCCTGCATTTCCAATGCGTTACCTCATGGCACGCCAATTGCTTGGCACAGTGAGTTCAAAAAGGGATCTCAGGTGGGACCGTTTCTGCCGTTCTTGTGCATTGCCATCGGCTTCAGCTGGGCGGATTGCTCGTCGATCTTCATCTCGGGGCCGGAGATGTCGCGCATCCGCCTCGCGCTCGTGACGGTTTCGACCAGCATATTCCTCTGCGCGATCGGCTTGTCATTCGCCGATCACAGCCTCCTCGCCGGCGCAGCCCTGGTCGCTTGCGGCATGACGATTGCCCTCGCGCTTGGAAGAAATCTGTCCTCGTTCTGGTCCCTGTTGATATCCGTTGGAGGTTTCGCGATCTATCTGCATGGCGTCATCGATTGAAGGTGGCAATGCTTCATTCCGAGCTGACAATTCTGGTCATAGACGAAAACGTCATCCGCGCCTCGATCATAGAGGAAGGGCTGCGTGAGGCCGGGCATGGCAAGGTCACCGTCATTCACGAAGTCAATGGTGTTGCCCGCATCATCGAGGCACTCAAGCCCGATGTGATCGTCATCGATATCGAGAATCCGAATCGCGACATGATGGAGCACCTATTTCAGTTGACCCGCACCGTCGGCCGACCAATCGCGATGTTCGTCGACAGATCCGATACGGCGCAGATCGAGGCGGCCATGGACGCAGGTGTTTCGGCCTATGTCGTCGACGGATTGAAGAAGGAGCGTGTCAAATCCATCCTCGACATGGCGGTCAGCCGCTTCAATGCCTTCTCTCGCCTTCAAAGAGAGCTTGCCGAGGCAAAATCTGCCCTCGAACAACGTAAGATCGTCGAGCGCGCAAAGGGCATTCTGATGAAGATGCGCGGCCTGTCAGAGGAGGATGCCTTCGCACTCCTGCGTCAGACGGCCATGAACGAGAAGAAGAAAATCTCCGAAATCGCCCAGAGTGTGGTGACGGCGGCTGGACTGCTGATGTGATCGCCCTGATGGCAGAAGGCCGAGGTAGGAAAAGATGACGATAGTCGAACGCTCCAGTAGCAAGCTTGTCGCCCCCCAACGCGTCAGCGGCAAAGAGCAGAAGGTCCTGCGTGCCGGCTTTATTCCGCTCGTCGATGCTTCCGTCCTGATCGCTGCAGCCGAATTCGGCTTTGCTGCCAGAGAGGGACTGGCGCTCGAACTGGTCAAGGATGTCTCATGGGCCAATGTCCGCGACCGATTGGCCTTCCGCCAATTTGACATCGCGCACATGTTGTCACCGATGCCGGTAGCTTCCATGCTTGGCCTCGGCTCCAACCCCTCGGCGACCATCACTCCCTTCTCGCTCGGCCGAGGTGGCAGCGCGATCACTCTCTCGGTCAGGCTGTTCGAGCGTATGCGCGACCATGTCGGGATTGCTCAACAGGCGAGCGCGCTCGAAAACTCCAAAGCGCTGGCCGCAGTGCTTTCCGGCATGAAAGACCGCGGCGAAGCGCCTCCTACGTTCGGAATGACCTACCCGTTCTCGTCTCACAATTACGAGTTCCGATACTGGCTTGCCGCCGGCGGCATCGACCCCGACCGGGACGTGAAGCTCGTGGTCGTTCCGCCGCCGCTGACATCCGATGCGCTTGCGGCCGGGGCCATCGATGGCTTCTGTGTCGGCGCTCCCTGGAACATGGTTGCATCCGAGCGCGGCGTTGGCCGCATCGTCGCGGCCAAGCAGGACATTTGGCCATCAGCCCCGGAGAAGGTGATCGGCATGCGCCCGGAATGGGCCGAAAGCCATCCCGAAACGGTTTCACGCCTGATCGTTGCGCTGGACGCCGCAGCCCGCTGGTGCGACCGGTCGGAAAATCACGACGCGCTTGCTGAGGCGCTCGCAGATCAGCGCTATATCGCCGCCCCCGCCCATATTATCCGCCACGTTTTGGCCGGCGAATTCAATCTGGACGACAAGGGAAATCGGCGCGTCATCGATCGATACTTTTCCTTCCATGGCGGCTATGCCAACTATCCGCGCCCAAGCCAGGCTCTATGGATTTTCAGCCAGATGATCCGCTGGGGGCAGATCGCTTTTTCCAAACGGAATATGAAAATCGCCGCCTCGGCCTATCGCCCGGACCTCTACAGGCTGGCGCTCGGCGAGGACGCCGGGCCAGATGATGCGGATATCCGCATGGAGGGCGATATGGAGGGTGATCGCTTCATGGATGGGCACATCTTCGATCCCATGGACATGGCTGATTATGTCGGTGGATTTGCCGTAAAGGCGGCGCGTGCAGCGCAGCTTTCCATTGAGGATATTTGACGGCAACTACGCTGCACTGCACAAAATAGGCGCAGGATCTTTGATCGCAGGATGACAACCGCCTAAAACATTTGCAGTTGCAGCATCATCGCACGAAACCAATACGTGCGCGCGCTCTTGAAATAATCGAGCGTTTTCATTCGATTACACCTCACTTCAAAAACTGGCACGTATATTGCTTTGTTAAACCTGCCTTGATCAACGGCGATCCGGGCACGCAATGCGCTGATAACGCGCTCGCAAAGACATCGACGTCGCAAGGTTCTTGCTCCGGGCTTCCATTCCGTCCCGGGCTGCATCGACCGAGCGGCGTTTTTTTGTGCCTGAAATTCTTCCGTCAAAAGCAACAAGGGGAAGCTGCAAGTGAACAAGATCCTGTCCGGTGGCGTCACACGCCGAAACCTTTTGAAGACGTCTGCGGCAGCGGCTCTGATCGGCGCGGTCAGAACGACCTTCCCTTCCGGCGCCTTTGCAGCCACTAATGGAGCTGAAGTGACAGGCGCCAAGCTCGGCTATATCGCGCTCACCGATGCCGCACCGCTGGTTATCGCCAAGGAAAAAGGCCTATTCGAAAAACACGGCCTGCCCGATGTCGATGTCGCCAAGCAGGCATCCTGGGGCGCGACGCGCGACAATCTCGTGCTTGGTGGAGCGGCGAACGGCATCGATGGCGCTCATATTCTCTCCCCACTCCCCTACCTGATGCACACAGGCAAGGTAACGCAGAACAACCAGCCTGTGCCGATGGCGATCCTCGCGCGCCTCAACTACGACAGCCAGGGCATTTCGGTTGCCAAGGAATATGCAGATACCGGCGTCCAGCTCGATGCCTCCAAACTGAAGGCCGCCTTTGACGCGAAAAGAGCCGCGGGCAAGGAAATCAAGGCGGCCATGACCTTCCCCGGGGGCACGCATGATCTGTGGATCCGCTACTGGCTGGCCGCCGGCGGCATCGATCCCGACAAGGATGTCTCGACCATCGTCGTGCCGCCGCCGCAGATGGTCGCGAACATGAAGGTCGGCAACATGGACGTCTTCTGTGTCGGCGAGCCGTGGAACGAACAACTCGTCAACCAGGGTATCGGCTTCACCGCCTGTACGACCGGCGAGATCTGGAAGGGTCATCCGGAGAAAGCGCTCGGCATGCGCGCCGACTGGATCGACAAGAACCCGAAGGCAGCCAAAGCCCTGCTGATGGCCGTGATGGAAGCCCAGCAATGGTGCGACAGCATGGACAACAAGGAGGAAATGGCCGCCATTCTTGGCAAACGGCAATGGTTCAACGTGCCGCCGAAGGACGTGCTCGGCCGTTTGAAAGGTGACATCAACTACGGCAACGGCCGCCTTGCCAAGGGCACGGATCTCTACATGAAGTTCTGGAAGGATGGCGTGTCCTATCCCTATCAAAGCCATGATGCTTGGTTCATCACCGAGAATATCCGCTGGGGCAAATTCGCGCCCAACACCGACATCAAGGCGCTGGTCGGGCAAGTAAACCGCCAGGATATCTGGCGCGATGCCGCCAAGGAACTCGGCGTCGCCACTTCGGACATTCCCGCTTCGGTCTCCCGCGGCAAGGAAACCTTCTTCGACGGCAAGATCTTCGATCCGGAAAATCCCTCTGCCTATCTCGAAAGCCTCTCGATCAAGGTGGCATCATAATGTCAGCTCTCGCACGCAAACACGCATCCGGTCCAACAATGCCTGAAGCGCTCAAGGGTCAAGTCGTTACCCTCTCCAGTCGTCCTGCCTCCAGCATCGACATTCGTCAGATCGGGCTTGCCATCCTGCGCAACACCCTACCGCCTCTTGTGGTTCTGGTCCTTCTGCTCGGTATCTGGCAGCTGCTCTGCGAGCAACCGGGCGCGAGCCTGCCGCCGCCCTCACAGGTCTGGCAGGAGAGCTATGATCTCATCGTCAATCCGTTTTTCAACAACGGTCCGCAGGATATCGGACTTGCCTGGCGCGTGCTCGTCTCGCTGCAGCGTGTCGCCTATGGTTTCGGTCTTGCCGCTGTCGCTGGCGTGTTGATCGGCGCATTGATCGGGCAATCGGTCCTGGCGATGCGTGGCCTGGATCCAATCTTCCAGGTGCTGCGTACCGTACCGCCGCTTGCGTGGCTGCCGCTCTCGCTCGCCGCCTTCCAGAATTCCAATCCTTCGGCGATCTTCGTGATCTTCATTACCTCCATCTGGCCCGTCATCATCAACACGGCGACCGGCGTTCGCAATATTCCGCAGGATTATCGCAACGTCGCCAAGGTCCTGCGTCTCAACCAGATCGAATTCTTCTTCCGCATCATGGTGCCGGCCGCCGCTCCCTACATTTTCACGGGTCTTCGCATCGGTGCCGGGCTTTCCTGGCTTGCCATCGTTGCCGCCGAAATGCTGACCGGCGGCGTCGGCATCGGCTTCTTCATCTGGGACGCGTGGAACTCCTCGCGCCTGCCCGACATCATCGTGGCGCTGGCCTATATCGGCGTCACCGGCTTTTTCCTCGACCGTTTGGTCGCCGGCCTTGGCGCCGTCGTGACCCGCGGCATGACGAGCAATTGAGGAGAACAGGATGAACGCTTATCTGAAACTCGATCATATCGACAAGTATTTCGATCGCGGCGGCCAGCGCGCCGAGGTGCTGAAGGGTATCGAACTCGTCATCGACAAGGGGGAGTTCGTATCGATCATCGGCCATTCCGGCTGTGGTAAATCGACCCTGCTCAATCTCATTGCCGGTCTGACCCCGGTTTCCGCCGGGGCGGTGCTCCTTGAAAACCGTGAGGTTAACGAACCCGGCCCCGATCGCGCCGTGGTCTTCCAGAACCACAGTTTGCTACCGTGGCTCAGCGTCTACGAAAACGTAAATCTGGCCGTCTCGAAAGTGTTTCGCGGCACGAAGACCAAGGCCGAACGCCATGAATGGGTGATGCGTAACCTCGACCTCGTTCAGATGGCGCATGCCAAGGACAGGCGTCCGGCGGAAATCTCCGGCGGCATGAAACAGCGCGTCGGCATCGCACGCGCACTTGCCATGCAGCCAAAGATCCTGTTGCTGGACGAACCTTTCGGCGCGCTCGATGCGCTCACGCGCGCCCATCTGCAGGATGCGGTGATGGAAATCCACAACCGGCTCGCTAGCACCATGGTGATGATCACCCATGATGTCGATGAAGCGGTGTTGCTCTCCGATCGTATCGTCATGATGACCAACGGTCCGGCCGCCCATATCGGCGATATCCTCCATGTGCCGATCGCGCGGCCGCGCAATCGCATCGAGCTTGCATCCGACAAAACCTATCTCAAATGCCGCGAGGCCGTGTTGACGTTCCTCTACGAACGCCACCGCTTCGTCGAAGCTGCGGAGTGATATCATGACCCAGAAACTCGTCATCATCGGCAACGGCATGGCGCCTGGACGCATGCTCGAGCACCTTCTCGAAAAGGCACCCGGTCTCTACCAGATCACGATCTTCAACGCCGAACCGCGCGTCAATTACGACCGCATCATGCTCTCGCCGGTGCTGTCGGGCGAGAAAGACTACGAACAGATCATCATCCATGGCGACGGCTGGTACATCAAGCACGACATCACCCTCTACAAGGGGCACAGGATCGTCGCCGTCGACCGGATCGCCAAGACGGTGACGTCGGATCATGGTGTGACCGAAAGCTACGACAGGCTGGTCATTGCCACGGGCTCCATACCCTTCATCATTCCGGTTCCGGGCAAGGACTTGCGCGGGGTCATCACCTATCGCGACCTCGACGACGTGCAGGCCATGCTGCTTGCCGCCCAATCGCGCGAAAAAGCCGTCGTCATCGGCGGCGGCCTGTTGGGTCTGGAGGCTGCCGCCGGCCTCAATCAGCGTGGCATGGATGTGACCGTTCTGCACGTGCAGCCGACCTTGATGGAGCGTCAGCTCGATCCGGCCGCCGGCTATCTCCTGCAGCGCGCAGTCGAGGATCGCGGCATCAAAGTCATTACCAAAGCCAACACCAAGGCGATTATCGGCGACGGCAAGGTCGAAGGCATCGAGCTTGATGATGGCCGCATCATCCCCGCGACGCTGGTGGTGATGGCCGTCGGCATCCGCCCCAATATCGCCCTTGCCAAGGAAGCGGGCATCGCCGTCAACCGCGGCATCGTCGTGGACGACGGCATGCAGACCTCGGATGGTTCGATCATGGCGCTTGGCGAATGCGCCGAAGTCGGTGGACAGGTCTATGGCCTGGTGGCCCCGCTCTACGAGATGGCGCGGGTCGCAGCATCGCAGCTGTCGGGTGACCGCTCAGCCGCCTTCGTGCATTCGGACACGCCGACAAAGCTGAAAGTCACTGGCATCGACCTCTTCTCGCTCGGTGATTTCGCCGATGGCGACGATCGCGAGGAAATTGTCCTGCGCGATGCGGCCGGCGGCGTTTACAAGCGACTGGTGCTCAAGGACAATCACATTATCGGCACCGTTCTCTATGGTGAAACGGCCGATGGCGCCTGGTTCAATGACCTGAAGAAGAAGGCGACCGACATCTCGCAGATGCGCGACACCTTAATCTTCGGCCAGGCCTATCAAGGAGGGTCGCCGCTGGACCCTATGGCGGCCGTTGCAGCCTTGCCGGATGATGCGGAGATCTGCGGCTGCAACGGCGTCTGCAAGGGCAAGATCACGGCGACGATATCAGCCAAGGGGTTGACATCGCTCGATGATGTGCGTGCCCATACGAAGGCCTCAGCCTCCTGCGGCTCCTGTACCGGGCTTGTCGAACAACTTATGTCGATCACGCTTGGCGATGCCTACAATCCCAAAGCCGTGCAGCCGATGTGCAATTGCACCGAGCTTGGCCATGACGATGTGCGCCGCCTGATCAAGGCCAAGAAGCTGAAGACCATCCCTGCCGTGATGCAGGAACTTGAGTGGAAGACGTCTTGCGGCTGCGTGAAATGCCGTCCGGCGCTGAACTACTATCTCGTCTGCGACTGGCCGGATGAATATGCCGACGACTACCAGTCACGCTTCATCAACGAGCGGGTGCACGCCAATATTCAGAAGGACGGCACCTATTCGGTGGTACCGCGCATGTGGGGCGGCGTCACCAATTCCAGCGAATTACGCGCCATTGCCGATGTGGTCGACAGGTTCGAGATCCCCATGGTGAAGGTCACCGGTGGCCAGCGCATCGATCTTCTCGGTGTGCAGAAGGAGGACCTGCCGGCAGTATGGGCAGATCTCGGCAAGGCGGGCTTCATTTCCGGCCAGGCCTATGCCAAGGGCTTGCGCACGGTGAAGACCTGCGTGGGCTCCGACTGGTGCCGCTTCGGCACGCAGGATTCCACCGGCCTCGGCATCCGCATCGAAAAATTCATGTGGGGCTCATGGACGCCGGCAAAGCTCAAGCTCGCCGTCTCGGGCTGTCCGCGAAATTGCGCCGAGGCGACCTGCAAGGACATCGGCGTCATCTGCGTCGACAGCGGCTTCGAAATCCATTTCGCCGGTGCCGCCGGCCTAGACATCAAGGGCACGGAAGTCCTGGGCCTGGTCAAGACCGAGGATGAAGCGCTCGAACATATCGTGGCGCTGACGCAGATGTATCGCGAGCAGGCCCGCTATCTCGAACGCATCTACAAATGGGCCAAGCGCACCGGCCTTGAAGAAATCCGCCGCCAGATCGTGCAGGACGACAGCAAACGCAAGACCTACTACGAGCGCTTCGTCTTCAGCCAGACGTTTGCACAGGTCGATCCCTGGTCGGAGCGCGTCTCCGGCAAGGATAAGCACGAATTCAAGCCGATGGCGACGATCGGTTACTCGCACGCTGCGGAGTGAGGAGATGGATATGAACTGGCCAAACGACAGCTGGCATCTAATCGGCGATATCGCAGACATTCCCCTGCGCGGAGCGCGATGCGTGAAAACCCCGCAAGGCAAGATTGCCGTGTTCCGCACGGCCGAAAACGAGGTCTTCGCCATCGAGGACCATTGCCCGCACAAGGGCGGCCCTTTGAGCCAAGGCATCGTCCACGGGACGGCCGTGACGTGTCCGCTGCACAATTGGGTGATCTCGCTGAAGACCGGCAAGGCACTCGGAGCGGACCAGGGCGAGGTGCGGACCCTTCCCATCCGCATCGAGGATGGCGCTCTCTTCATTGCGCTCGACAGCCTGATGATGGCGGCGGAGTGAGGATGAGAGAGCGTGGGAGAAGACCCCATGGCCATTGAAACCAAGACCACATGTCCCTATTGCGGCGTCGGCTGCGGTGTTATTGCCAGGGTGGATGACGACGGCGAGGTCTCCGTGAGAGGCGACCCCGACCATCCCGCCAACTTCGGACGCCTCTGCTCGAAGGGCTCCGCGCTTGCCGAAACCATCGATCTCGACGGCCGGTTGCTCTATCCGGAAATCGAGGGCCAGGCGACGAGCTGGGTCGAGGCTCTCGATCTCACGGCGCGTCGCTTCAGCGAGACGATTGCCGAACACGGGCCGGACTCGGTTGCGTTCTATGTCTCGGGCCAATGCCTGACGGAGGACTATTACGTCGCCAACAAGCTGATGAAGGGCTTCATCGGATCGGCCAATATCGACACCAATTCGCGGCTATGCATGGCCTCCTCCGTTGCCGGCCATCGCCGCGCCTTTGGCACAGACACGGTGCCGGGTGTCTATGAGGATCTCGAACTTGCCGAGTTGATCGTGCTGGTCGGCTCGAACCTTGCGTGGTGCCATCCGGTGCTCAACCAGCGGATCCAGGCGGCCAGACAAGTCAGGCCCGGCATGAAAATCGTCACCATCGATCCCAGGCGCTCGGTCACCTCTGATCTCGCCGACATGCACCTGACGATCAAAAGCGATGGCGATGTCGCCCTCTTCAATGGCCTGCTTGCCCATCTCGCCGGATCGCCGGCCTTCGACCACGACTATGTATCGGCGCACACAGTCGGCTTCCGTGATGCGCTGGAAGCGGCCCTAACCAGAAGCTTGCCAGATGTCGCGGAGGAAACGGGGCTGTCTGTCGCCGAACTCGGCGCATTCTACCGCCTGTTTGAAACGACCGAAAAGGTGGTGACCTGCTACAGCCAAGGCGTCAACCAATCCTCTGTTGGCACTGACAAGGTCAATGCCATCATCAACTGCCATCTCGCGACAGGACGCATCGGCAGGGCGGGCATGGGACCATTTTCCCTGACAGGCCAGCCGAATGCGATGGGAGGAAGAGAAGTCGGCGGCCTTGCCAACATGCTTGCAGCGCATATGGACCTTGAGGACGAGGCCGCGCGCGATCGGGTGCAGCGCTTCTGGAAATCGCCAACTATCGCCGCAAAGCCTGGCCTCAAGGCCGTCGAGATGTTCGAGGCCGTGGCGGATGGGCGCATCAAGGCGCTATGGATCATGGCCACCAATCCGGTCGTTTCTATGCCGGATGCCGATCGCGTACGCGACGCCATCCGCAACTGCCCTTTCGTCGTCGTCTCAGACATCCAGAGGAACACCGACACCGCTGCGCTCGCCCATATACTGTTGCCCGCAGCCGGCTGGGGCGAAAAGAACGGAACCGTCACCAACTCCGAGCGACGCATTTCCCGCCAGCGCAATTTTTTAGGCCTGCCCGGCCAAGCAAGGCCCGACTGGTGGCATATGGCCGAGGTTGCCAAGCGTATGGGCCTCCGCGGTTTCGACTACAGCAGTCCAGCAGAGATTTTTGCCGAGCACGCGGCCCTTTCCGGCTTCGAAAATGGCGGCATGCGCGACTTCGACATCGGCGCAAAGGCGGGTATCTCGCCCGATGCCTTCGAGGCAATGTCGCCGTTCCAATGGCCACATCGCAAAGGCGTCGACGAGGGCGTCACCCGCTTCTTCGCCGGCGGCAAATTCTACACGCCGGACCGCAGGGCCAGGTTCATTGCCGTCACATCCGCGCGCGACGATCGCACGACGAGGGATACACCTTTCACGCTCAATAGCGGCCGCATCCGCGACCAGTGGCATACGATGACACGCACGGGCAAGGCGGCACGGCTCTCATCGCACCTCGCCGAACCTTTCGTCGAGATCAACCCGGTGGACGCCACAAAACTCGGCATCGACAAGGCAAGCCTGGTAAGAGTGCAAAATTGCTACGGTTCGGTCGTGCTCCGCGCCTTGCTCACCGAACGCCAGCCGCGCGGCGGCGTCTTCGTCCCGATGCATTGGAACGATGCCTATTCGGCCAATGCGCGTGTGGCGGCTCTGCTGGCGCCTCGTACCGATCCCCTCTCCGGTCAGCCCGCCCTCAAGAACACCGGCGCCCAGGTTCGGCCCGCCGAAATGGCATATTACGGCTTTGCGGTGACCGCCTCCCGCCCCGCGCGACTTGACGCTCCTTATTGGGCGATCGCGAAAGCGCCGTCCGGCTGGCGCGTGGAGTTCGGCTTCGACAAGGCGCTCGACCATGTCGAAACATGGTGCCGCGATACTTTCGGCCTGTCAGATCGCAGCGAGCATCTCGCCTATGTCGACAACTCGACGCGGCAGCAACGCCATGGCTTTTTTCAAGGGGAAAAGCTGTTGCTCGCCTTCTATCTCGCGCCGGAACCTGTCGCCGTTTCGCGAGACTGGGCCGTCGGCCAACTCGACACGCCCCTTGAGACGGTGCCGGCGCGCCTTGCGGTGCTCGCCGGCCGGCCGGGTGCGGATCAAATCGATCCGGGTGCCACCGTCTGCTCCTGCTTCTCGGTCGGCATCAACCAGATCGCAGGCGCCGTCGCGGACGGTTGTCATTCGGTCGAGGCTATCGGCCAGCACCTCAAGGCAGGAACCAATTGTGGCTCCTGCCGCATGGAAATCAGAGGGATTATCGATGATTGCCTTCGCCAAGCAGCCGAATGACAGACAGGAGCGCATCGCTACCCTCGCCTCACTGCCGGTGTTCTTTGACATCAGGGGGAAGGCCGTGCTGGTGGCCGGCGGTAGCGACGGAGCGGCGTGGAAAGCCGAACTTCTGGCGGCTGCCGGCGCGGAGGTGCATGTCTTCTGCCCAGCTGCCGAGCTTTCCGAAGTCTTCGGGGAGCGAAGAAGCCAGTTCATCCACCACGATGCCCCCTGGCAGTCGGCATGTTTCAAAGGCTTTGCCTTGGCGGTCGGCGACTGCGAAACCAAGGAGGAGGCTCGCCACTTCCACGATCGCGCCATCACTGCAGGGGTTCCCGTAAACGTCATCGATATCCCGCAATTCTGTCAATTTAAGTTCGGCTCGATCGTCAACCGCTCACCCGTGGTCATAGGCATCTCGACGGACGGCGCCGCTCCCATTCTCGGCCAGGCTATCCGTCGGCGCATCGAAACGCTGCTTCCTCCCTCACTCAAATCATGGGCTCGATTTGCCCAGACCATCCGCTCCTATGTGACGGAGGCCCTGTCCCCGGTTCAACGACGGCGCTTCTGGGAAGGTTTCGTCGATCGCGCCTTTGGAGGCGCAGAGCCCGACGCTGATATGATGCCGGACCTGCTCGCAACCGCCAACCCTGTTCTCAGCGATGGCAAGACTGCCGGCCATGTGACCCTCGTGGGTGCCGGCCCGGGCGACGCTGAGCTTTTGACGCTCAAAGCCGTCCGCGCCTTGCAGGCTGCCGATGTGATCCTGTTCGATGATCTTGTTTCGAGCGAGGTGCTGGAACTTGCGCGCCGCGAAGCCAAACGGATGCTGGTGGGCAAACGTGGGGGACGCGAAAGCTGCAAGCAGGAGGATATCAACGCCACCATGCTAGCCCTCGCCAAGGCCGGCAAGCGCGTCGTTCGCCTCAAATCGGGCGACCCGATGGTCTTCGGTCGCGCCGGCGAGGAAATCGACCATCTTCGCCGCGAAAACATCTCCGTCGACATTGTTCCCGGCATTACGGCGGCAAGCGCCATGGCCTCCTGCCTCGGCATGTCGCTCACTCACCGCGACTACGCTCAATCCGTGCGCTTCATCACCGGCCATTCCCGCCATGGCGGACTACCGGCCGATATCGACTGGGCCTCCGTTGCAGACCCCCATACGACAACCGTGTTCTATATGGGCGGAAGGACGGCACCGCTCATCGCCAACAGGCTGATCACTGAGGGCCTTGAGCCTTCTACTCCAGCCGTCATCATGGCCGACATCAGTCGCAGCACGCAGCAGCAATGGCATGGCAGCCTCGAAATTCTTGCCGAGGGCATAGGGAGGATCGGCTACGAAAACCCCGTATTGATCGCCGTCGGCGGCGCTGTTTCAGCCTGGGCAGCGGCGGCCCCGCACACCGAACATCCTACCGCAACTCCGGCTCGGGCCGTGGAATGGCTCTAATCGCACTGGTAGGTTACACGCGCGCGCTCAAAGCGGCGGCCAGCAAGATCTTCGTCGCGGATGATCACGTAAAAGGCCCCCGGCCCCTCCATCCCGGCGTTCTGGTCGACGCCGATTTGAAGCAGGAGCCGCCACTTCCCCGCACCCTGTAGAAGCGCCTGCGCCTCGGGCGTGTCCCAAGCATCGCTGCGGCCGCAGTTGATGCCGTTGGCGGCAAGTTGAGCGCGCGATTGCAACCCGTTCTGCAGCGTGCGCGGATAACCGCCGAGCTGATGGTTCTCGCCGCCCTTCTTGTCCGGCTTGCCGAACTGTGCAAGCCAATCGTCATAGGCGTCGTACAACTCGTCATCGGTGAGATCGAAGGCATCCCAATTCCTGTCGTCCGGCGAGATCGGCGTGACGATCGGCGTGGCCGAGATCGGCACCGGCTTGAAGACCGTCGTCCAGCCTGCGACTGTCAGAAGTGCCTCGGGGATCGAAGCACGCCTTAGCGATGCGGCGGAGGACCGGTCCCAGATCACGCGCCAGCCAAGGGCCGCTTCGGGGCAAAACTCCTCCGGGAGCTCCCAGGAGTCGTAAAAGACGAGAAGACGCCCCTCGGCCGGCAGCATCGCATCGAACCCCTCAATCTTGGAGAGCGCCGCAAGGTCGAATTGGCCGAAGAATGCGAGTGGAAAGGGCCGTTCCATCGCATCGGCACGGAGCTGTTCGTTCCGGCTGAATTCCGCCCCTTGCTCTTGCGTCATCCAGGAGCCGGGCTTTTGCGAGGCCTCCAGCAGATAGGCGGCGTGCTGCCGGTGCTGTGCGGCCCGCAATGCTCCATCCGGATAGGCCGGGCGCTCCGGCCACGCCATCCCGACCGGCAGGTCGGGTGCGCCGCCGAGCCGGCTTTCTCCAAGCGCAATCTCGCTTGTGTCCGCATCCGTCGTGGTCAGGAGAAGCGCCTGCCGCGCCTGAGCCACCAGCTGCGACACGACATCCTCGGGCAGTTCCGTTTCCTGTAGGGAAGCACGAAGTTCTTCGCGAGTGCGCGGAAGACGTCTGTTCATCACTTTCTCCAGCAGACTTTTTGCCCGATCACGTCAGATCGACGATCGCCGCCAGGATCGACATAGGCATCTATCCGACTATATCCATGACATACGGTGGCGTTAGATGATTCCGCCGCCGCATCGGCTTTTAATCTCGACGTCTTCCATATGAAGAATGGATTATGATTCCCATGACAACCTCATCTGCGACCCGGACTTCGGACACTTCCATATATTTGAACGAAAATACGCTGCGCCAACTGGAGCAGCCCTATGAAATCTTCGCGTCCGTACCGAAAATCCTGATCCGGCTGGCACTTTACATCATCGCCGGCGGCGCATTGAGCGCGCTGTTGATGTCCACACACAAGACGAATTGGGCGATCGGCTTTGCCATCCTCTTTCTGGCGGCCGCAGCGGCCCTGCTTTTGCAGTTTCGCTATGTGAGGCAACCGATCATCGTGCTCTCAAAGGCCGGGTTGCACCTGCGCACGCGCAGATTCGACAAGTTGATGGCATGGCCAACCGTGGTCGAGAATGACTGGATCGATACCTATCGCGTGATCAAGACGAGCAGCATCATCTCCCTGCGGGGTGGCGATCCCGCGAAGAGCCATACTGTCGTCGCCACGCATTTCCGCATAAAGCGCGACGAATATTTGCGGCTATGCAGCCTTTATGCGGCAGCGGCCAGCCACGCACAATCCAATGGGTGACGCACAATTTTCTGCGCTCCACGCGAAACGGCGGCTCCCTCTTCGCTCCTTGCTCATAAGCCTGACGGGCGCAATCGCGGCCAGCGCCATCGGTGCTTATGCCGGACGCTATGGCTTGGCCACACTTCCGGCCAGCGTCGCGATCCTTGGCGGTCTGATGGTGTTGATGATGATCGGCCAATGGTCGACCCTTGCCTATTATGTGTTCAGCCCAAAGCGGCTGACCTTCGACGAACAGGCGATGATCTATGGCGGGAAGACCTATCCCTATGCGGATATGACCGGCATTGGATCCTACGTCAGCAAGGCTGCGACCGAAATTCGACTGTCTGATGGCAAGCGGCTTTTGCTGCGCTGGGATATTTGGCAAGCCGCAGCCATCTGGGAACGATTACTGGAGGACAGAACCTTGCCGCATCTCTGGCGCAAGGCGCACCATGCGCTGGAGAGGGGCGAACAGGTCTCATTCGGTCCGGGTGCATCTTTGGACCAGAATTTCTTGACCCTGCGCAAGGGCAGCATTCCAATCGCCGCAATCAGCACAATCCGCTTCGTCAGCCAATCCAATATGGGGGCGCAAAGCCGCATCCTGCATATTGCCGATGAGCAGCGGGAATTGACCGTGGATGAGGATCATCTGCGCAACCGGCATGTGCTGTTCGCCCTTTTGGCGGAGAAGCTGCCCGCGAACCGAAGCGACTAACAAGCTGTCGGCATTGCAGCTGGCGCCGCGTAGGTTCAAGGCGGAGGGCACGATTGTCGGAGCCAATGACGGCCGGCTGTGCCGCGTTGAACGATGTCGAAAGTATCGGCGACCAGCGAACGGCGGAGGCTCGCAGCGCCGCGTTCACCTAGGATGCGTTCCACCTCGCCGGCAAACTACTGACACAGCCGCTGTGATTTCATCGACGACAATCGGCCTCCTTTTCGCGACGCTCATCTCGCTTCGTTCTTGACACCTCAACCAAAGCTGATGATCGTCTGAAACAAGCAGTCGCGACGATGCTGCCGAGGACTGGAGATGATCTACCGCCGTAGTGAGACAGGTATGAACGGCCGCGAGATTGGGCCTGCCTGCGCAAGCATCCGAACCACAGAAGACCTCATTTTGATTTTCAACTGCATTTACCCGATCAAGAGTGACAGCATGTGCCTCTTCGGTCAGTTTGCTAGCGCTGTCGGAGGCCAATGACATGAGCTCGGGCATGATACTCTACGAACTTGCCGGTGCCGACCCGGAGCTGCTTTTCAGCCCACATTGCTGGAAGGTGCGCATGGCGCTTGCGCATAAGGGGTTGGTGGCGGAAAGCCGGTCCTGGCGCTTCACCGAAAAGGATGCCATCTCCTTCTCCGGTCAGGGCAATGTACCGGTGCTGATCGATGGCGCAGAGATCGTAAGCGATTCCTGGCGCATCGCCCAGCATCTGGACGCACGGTACCCGAATACCCCTCTTCTGTTTGAAGCAAGTGCAACGGTGCCGCTCGCGGGCTTCGTTAACAGTTGGGCCGACAGGACGCTGCTCTCGCTGATTTCCCGGGTCATTCTGCTCGACATTCACGACTGTTTGTCCCCCGTCGATCAGGCCTATTTCCGCGCATCGCGCGAGAAGCGCTTCGGCGAGAGCCTTGAAGCAGTCGTCGCGGATCGCCCTGCGCATCTCCTGGCATTGCGGAAGAGCTTGGCGCCGCTGCGCGATGTTTTAAGGCAATACCCCTATGTGTCCGGCGCGGCGCCGGCCTATGCTGATTATTGCGTGTTCGGCATGTTCATGTGGGCGCGCTGTTCGAGCCCGGTTGAGCTGCTCGAAGCCGACGATCCGGTTTTCCATTGGCGGGATCGCCTTCTCGACGCTTTCGGAGGACTTGCTCGCTCCGCCCGACAAATTGCCTCCGACAGGACAAGGCCGTGACGACCGATATTAGAATAGAACAGTTCCCATGGCACTCCGTAGACAAGATCCGCTATGGAGATACGGACCGACAGGGTCACGTCAACAATGCCGTCTTTGCGACCTTTCTTGAAACCGGTCGCGTCGAAGTTCTCTATGATGCGAGGGCCCGAGTGGCTGAGCCCGACTGCGCCTTTGTCGTCGCCCGACTGGCGCTCGATTTTCGCGCAGAGATCCTCTGGCCAGGCGAGGTGACAATCGGTACTCGCGTCGCTTCCGTCGGCAGGAGTTCTCTCACTCTGGCGCAGGCAGTGTTTCAGGACGGTCGCTTGGCGGCAACGGCCGAAACCGTCATCGTGCAGGTCGATGAGGCAACGCGAAAATCCCGCCCGCTTTCGCCTGGCGCCACCGAATGGCTGAGCCGTCACACGGAGGCCGGTCCATCTTAGCGGATGATCCGACCTCTCAATATATGAATGCGACCCTTCGGCCCATTCGATGAATAGCCACTGTCGACGACAGAGATCTGCCTCATCTGGGCGGATCCGACGATCAGAACCTCAAATTCCTGCGTCGCCGCTCAGACGGTTCCCCGGTCAGGCGGTGCGGCGCGCGGCGGCGATCTGGCGGGCGCCGATGCTGGCGAGAGCGACGCTGAACAGGGTCGGGTTGGTGGCGGTCATCGTCGGAATGACACCATTGCCGGCGACATACAGGTTGGCGAAGCCCCAAACCTTGGAATTCCTGTCGCAGACGCTGGTGCCGTCGTCGCGTTCGCCCATGCGGATCGTGCCCTGATAATGCAGCGACGAGCCGACGGGCTGCACGAAAGTGGCAAAGCCGGCTGCCGGGCGACCGATAATGGCCGAAACCCGCTGGGCGAGGCCCTTGGCATCTTCCAGGCGCGCCTTGTCGCCTTCCGACTGACGCCAATGGATGGAGATGGCCGGCAGGCCAAGCCAGTCGCGGCGATTGTCGTCGAAAGTGACGCGGTTCTCGGCGCTGATATCGGAGGGTACGAAAACGCCCATGCCGACCGGCTGGCCACTCATTTCGCTGGTATGCGGTATCGAACGCAGGCTGGCCGGGGCAATAGTGACCGAATAGGGAAGATCGCGGGTGGCCGGAATCCAGCTCATCGCGCTCATGGACTCATCCGTCTGCATCTCAGTGATCTGCGAGACGATATAGTGGTCGTTGATGTAGCGGCCGAGAGCTTCGGGACGGATGCCCGAGGCGTAGAGCAACTGCGGGGAGTGCAGCGAATCGCAAGCAACGACGACCGTGCCCGCGCGGACGGTGAAACTTTCCTCCGAGCCGGCGCGCGTAAGTTCGACACCCGTGACCTGGCCATTCTCATGAATCACCCGACGGCATGCGGTTTCGGAGAGTATCTGAAAGCTCTCCTCTGGCTCATCGACGAGATCGCCGAGCACGACATCGGTGCCATGATAGCGTAGGCCACCGGGACCGGGCGTTGCGGCAAGCGGCATCGGCTGGACGAAGCGATCGGGTGTGCGGCCGGAATTGAAGGCCTCGCCCAGGCGCTCGCGCATTGCGATGGCTGCAGCATCGCCGGCATGCGGGTCCTTGTTGGTGCCGAGCAATTGCGCCGATAAGGCGAGAGCCCCGTGCATTTCATCGGTGGGGATGAAGGGCACCAGTTCGATCTCGGATGGGACAGGCGTGCCGGTCGACCATTTCGTGCCCATACCGCCGACATTGGCCGCCGAGAAGCCGGCAAAGAGGTTCTCATCCTGGGCATCGGCGTCGTTGGCGATGAACAGACCCGAACGGCGCAGCAACGAATGATCGAAACCACCGGCGCGCCGAGCCTCCCATTCCTCCTTGTTGATCGGCATGCGCGGGCTGCGGTCACCACCCTGGGCGCGCACTTCGAAGGCTGCGCGTTCGTCGAGGTCGGCGATATTGTCGAGATGCGCGCCCTTCTGCGGCAGAATCTGCGGACCGGCTTCCACCATCAGAATCCGCGCTTCCGGCCAATTATTCCTGATGACACGCGCATAGGCCGAGCCGGTCGGGCCACTTCCGATGATGACGACGTCGGCAGACTGACGAGACATTTCTGCTATTCCCTATTGTTAAATCAATTTGATTTTAGACAAAGATGTATCGTAGCCGAAGTCAACAGGCATTGTTAAGTTGTCGAACAAAGTTTTGATGAAAGCGCTCGAGGAGAGGCATGATGAAGATAGGTTTGAGTTCATACAGTTTCCGTTCGTTGATGCAAAGCGGCGCCATGCAGATCGAGGATATCTTTGCGTGGGTCGGCAAACATGGCGGCGATCATGTCGAACTGTCGACGCATTCCGTCGCGCCCGAAGGCCAGGACGTCCAGTATGAACTCGGCAATGATGCGGAAATGCTGAAACGGCTGACCGACGCATCGCAGAGAAGCGGCGTACCCATTTCCGGCATTTGCACGTCCGGAAATTTCATCGATGACGGTGAGAGGGCATTCCAGCTCAGCCGGCTGAAGCACTATGTCGAGCTGTGCGACAAGCTCGGCGTCCGCTTCCTGCGCCACGATGTCGTGCCATGGTCGTTGCGTGCGACCGACCCGGGCCAGTTCGAAGCGGCGTTCCCAGTCATCACTGAGGCCACCCATGAGCTTGCCGCGCATGCGGGCCGCTACGGCGTCACCACCAGTATCGAGGATCACGGCTTCTTCATGAATTCAAGCGAGCGGATGAAGCGGCTTCAGCATGCCGTCAACCTGCCGAATTTCAAACTGACGGTCGATATCGGCAATTTCCTGTGCGTCGACGAGAATCCGCTCACCGGCACGCGTGCTTGTCTCTCGGAAGCGAGCTTCATCCACATCAAGGATTTCTACGTGCGCCAGACAGCGCCGGGCGCAGACTGGCTGCAGACCATCGGCGGCCAGGCAATCCGCGGCGCGGTCTTCGGCTATGGCGATCTGCCGGTCAGGTCGATCGTCGAAGACATCGTCGCCTCGGGTTACGACGGCTTCGTCTCGCTGGAATATGAAGGCAACGAGCCGGCGCAATTCGGCTGCGAAATCGGGCTGAAGAATGCCAAGGCAATGTTTGCGGCCGCGGCCGGCCGCTGAACATTGCCCTCTAGCATTTTGTTTTAAGCAATTCCGGGCGGAAAACCGCTACGCACTTTTCCTGGAATTGCTCTTGCAATCTGAAAATCAGAGCGCGGCGATCCGGTCGACGCGCTTCTTGAGATCGGCGAGGCGTTTCCGATCGCCTCCCGGCACCTCGATCGAGGCCCAGCCGGAATAGCCGACATCAGACAGGGCCCTGTTCACTTCAGCCCAACCGCAGTCGCCCTCGCCCAGCTCGACATCGAAGCCCTTCCACGGGCCCTCGCTGTTCATCTTCTCAAGGCTGTATTCTTTGATGTCGATCTTCAGGATGCGCTTGCCGAGCGCCTCGATCCAATGCGTCGGCCGGCCATAGCGGAGGACATTGCCGACATCGAAATACCAGCCGAGCTTCGGATGGTCGATGCGATCGATGAAATCCGCCGCTTCGAGTGGGCTCAGCAGAAAATCGTTCCACACGTTTTCGAGCGCGATCGATATGCCGCTCGCTTCCGCCGCGGGCAAGATCTTGGCGATTTCCTCGCCGGCTCTTTCGTAAGCGGTCTTGTAACTTGTACCTGCATTGACGACGCCGGGAACGAGCAGCACCGTCGTGGCTCCGTAAAGCTTTGCCTCATGGAGCGCTTTGACCATCGCATCGACACAGGCCTGGCGCGCCGATGGATCGGGATCCGTCAGGGGATGCTTCCAGTGCACAGAATTGACGAGGCCGGGGATAGCAAGACCTGTCTTGTCGCGGGCGTTCAGAACCTCGTCGAGCGGCAAATCATTGGGCGAGTCGAGTTCAACCCCGTCATAGCCGAGATCCCGCAACAGTTGGAACTTTTCCAGGATAGAAAGCGAAGGCTCATCGACCATGCCCCATTTCAGGCTGATCTTCGCCAAGGGGCGAGCGGAAACGGACAATGCGGGGGGATTGGCAGATTCGGTCATCGATGGATCTTTGCTTGCTATGGGCGGAAGTGCGTCGGAACTATGTCAGCCAATATGGAACCGATCAATCGGCCATTGAAAGGCAAGAAGCAATACGCGCCACGCCCTAGCCATTGGATCGCCGCGACGTCAGTGGGTCTTGAGCGGATCGTTCCGCTATCCGCGCCCCTGCAGCAATCGCGGGCTGCCGGATTGGTGTGGACAATGTTGAGTTTGGCGCTTGCGATCATGGTATTGGCGCTCATCGCATTCATTACATCATTGATGCCATGCAACTCGACCGCAAACGTCGCCCGTCAAATGGCGATTTGCCCGCGTATGCGCTCACACGCAAGCGAGACTATCTGCATCAATCGGGAGTGGCGCTTTCGGTCAGCGCCTGCCATTCTGTCAGAAAGTCCATTATCTGCAGCGAGTCCTCAAGACTTGGTGACGGCGACATGGCTTCGCGCTGCCCATTTCTGATGGCCGCCTCTACAAGCTGGACTTGATAATCGAAAGCATCATAGCCCGATGAGAGCGTTAGCCTTTCGATCGGATGGCCGTAAATTTCGATTTCGAGGCTGTTTTCGCCCACCGCGGGCAGCCATGGGTTGGTGAGAAACCGTACCGAGCCGAGCTCCCCTCTAACGATGAACTCGTGGGACATACCGAAGCTGTCGGTACTCGTTATGCCAGCAATAAGTCCGTTGTCGAACTTGAGGATCGCGGTGGCATCACAAATGTTCCGATCCTTTGGAGAGCGATTGCCGGTAGCCTGGACATGCCTTTGCGCGAACACGGCGTCACCGCAACCCTTTTTCAGGACATAGTGTAACAAAGAGGCCGGATAGCACCCAAGATTGAAGATGGTTCCTTTGCCATTCGGATTGACGACATCCCAAATATCTGCGGCGTAAGTCGCCGAAACCGTGCGCAGACGCCCCAGGCGGCCGGACTCGACAATATCACCGAATGCGGCGATGATCGGGTGACTGAGATACATCAGCCCTTCGACGAAAAATATCCCGCTATCCTTAACCGCTTTTGCGATCGCACGTGCGTCTTCCATATTCGTTGCCAGCGATTTCTCGCAGAGAACCGCCTTTCCTTGCGCGGCAGCGGCAATCACAGCGTGGGCATGGAGGTTGTTGGGAAGACCGACATAGATCACGTCGACATCTCCGTCCTTCGCGACGACGTCCAAGCTGTCATACCGTCTTGGCACTTCGTATTGCGTGGCAAAGGCGTCAAGCCGATCCTGATCACGCCCTGAAACCGCCACTAACTGGGACCCAGCGCTTCTGGCAACCGCTTTCGCCATCGTATGGGAAATGAAGCTCGTCCCCAAGAAACCCCAACGCAACATGCCATGCCCCCAGTTTCATCGTCTTGCAAAGGCGATACCTGCTGCCCAAGGAGAAGGAAAGCGCTTTAAATCTGCCAGCAGCGACAGAAAATCTACCATCCCAGTATCTGGGCTACGCCCTGCGCCCAGACGGATAAGGACCGACTTGGGACTGAGGATCCGGACCCGGACGCGGCGCACAGCCAGCCGGACTGCCGCACCCCATCCCTAAGGGCTGGTCCAAGGCCTTATCGCTCGTGCCAGCACGTCACATCTATTGAAACCTCGGCTCTCCACCCCAATCTCTATTGGGTTACAGGAGCCTCGCCATGCCGTACCTCATTCTCACCTTATGCGCAGTTGTTTGCACGTTTTTCATTGCACGCTTCTTTGCGGTGCGAACGCGGCTGGCCGAGAAGGCGATCGATGAGGTGATTGGTCATAGGTTGAAAGCTTCCCCTCTGATTGGGGAGCTGGAGCGCCTGAAGGAAGAGACTGGCGTGATGCGCAACCTGCTGATCGATATGATCGAGAACGAAGTCTCCGTGCCGCCTACCAACATTGCCGCAACGGACGCTGAGCGAGCCCGCGCCATTATTGTTGCCCGGCATCGGCGACGCGAGATCGTTGGCGAGGCCATCTATGTCGTCAGGCAGGCCAAGGAGGCACGTAGTCTGAATAGCGAAACCAAGGTCTCGGGATAGGAATCGGGCGGCAGCGCATTCCGGCGGCCGCTTTAAAAATTCTCCAGCCTTTGCGATCGGCTATCGTCCGGATTGACAGGCTCGAGATTCCAAGTCGCTCCACGCCCGATCCTTATCCCGCCTCCTCGAAACCGGCGATCGACTGGCCGCTGGCTAACAGTCTGCCGATTTCACTTGCCTTCACGCAGCTGTTTCACGTCGTCGGGCGTCAGTTTGGATTCCTGGTTGCCCCAGCTTTCGCGCATCCAATTCACGAGATCCGCCAGCTGGCGGTCGTCAAGTTGATGACCAAAGCCAGGCATCGGCTGCATGCGCTCCAATCCGGGAAATTGCTGAGCAGGAATACCCTCGACCACGGCGCGGACGAGATTGCGCGCACTGGTCAATCGCAACGTCGCATTGGTGGCGAGCGGCACCACCACATGCGGGATGCCCTGCCCTTCCACCCCATGACAGCCTGAGCAAAGAGCGAGATAGGTGGGTTTTGCCGAGGCGGTAAGTTCCGGCGCGACGGAGATGGGAACCGGCACCGCCGGCGTTTGTCCTTTCGAGGGATCGTCGAGATCGAAGAGGTAGGCTGACAGGGCGCCGAGGTCGTCGGGCGTCATGTATTGCGTCGAAAAATGCACGACCTCGAACATCTGCCCCGTCATCGCTCCCTGCGCAGAGAGGCCGGATTTCATGAATGAGGCCAGCACGGCTGGCGTGAAGCCCATCTGCGTCAGGCCGCCCTTGGTGATATCGGGAGCATTGGCTCCCTCGATCACGGCCCCCTCGAGATAGGCATCCTGCTTCATGCCCTGCAGGAGGTTGCGCGGCGTGTGGCATTCCCCGCAATGGGCAAGCGCGTCCGCCAGATAGCGCCCGCGATTCCAGATGGCCGAGCGCGCAGGATCCGATGTGGAGAAATCGGAATGCAGGTTGAAGAGGTTCCAGAACGTCAGACCCTGCCGGATGCTGAACGGAAAGCCCAGCTCGTTCTTCTTGTTTGCGACCTTCATCGGTTCGCGTGTCATCAGATAGGCATAAACAGCATCGACATCCTCCGGTGTCATCTTGCGGTAGGATGCATAAGGCATCGCCGGATATAGATGTCCGTGCTTGCCGACACCATCGCGCACGGCCCGATGGAATTCCGCGCGCGTCCAGTTGCCAATGCCATTGTCCTTGTCCGGCGAAATATTGGTCGCATAGATCGTGCCGAATGGTGTCTTGAAAGGCAGGCCGCCGGCCCAGGGTGCCCCGCCTTTGGCCGTGTGACAGGCATAGCAATCCGCAGCCACGGCGACATAGGCGCCGCGCTTGGCGAGATCCTTCATCTGATCGCCCGTCAAAGGCTGGTCGACGTCCTTCGCGACCACGCTTTTCTCAAACAGGCCGAGGAAAATGCCCCCCGCAGCGGCAGCGCCCACCACGATGACGGCTGCTATAATCCAAAGCAGTTTTCTCATCATGATCGCGCTACGCCTTCACCAAACCAGGGGTATTGAGGGCGAGATCGCGCACCGCCTCGAAATAGCGCACATAGCCAGTACATCGACAGATATGGGTGCCGAGCGTATCCGTGATTGCCTGTTCGAGTTCAGCCCGCCTTACCGGCTCGCGCTTCAACTTGTCCATGAGGACGCTTGCCGCCGTCACGAAGCCCGGCGTGCAATAACCACACTGGAACGAAAAATGCTCGATGAAGGCCTGCTGAACCGGCGACAGTTCTATGATTGTGCCATTGGCGTCACGCTTGGCGTGTCCTTCCACGGTTCGAACCTTGCGGCCGGCAAACCAGTGGGCACCGACGATACAGGTCCGCATTTCCTCAAGCGCACCATCGTCCTTTTCCAGAAGGACGGTACAGGCATGACAGATGCCCTGGCCGCAGCCCATGCGCGAGCCCGTCAGATTCAGGTACTCGTAGAGGAAATCCTGCATCATCATCGCTTCGGGAACGTCGATCGGGCCAACGGCCTTGTCGTTGACGGTGAGCGACAATTGCTTTGTCGAAAGGGTCATGACAGCGCCTCCAGGATCTTTTCCGAGGTGATCGGCAAGCTGTAGAACCGCTTGCCGATGGCATGGGCGACGGCGTTGGCGATTGCGGGTACGACGGCAATCATGACCACCTCCGCCATTCCCTTGGGCGTGTCGGTTTCAGACAGCGCCGGCAGGATCTCGTAGGTCTGCGTCCACACGGCAACATCCTTTGCCATTGGAAGCTCGTAGCGGTTCCAGTTCCAGGTGCCATCGCCCGGCCCGTCTTCGTAGAGTGGTAGAAACTCCTTGAGAGCATGGCCGATCCCCATGGCAAGACCACCCTGGATCTGTCCCGAGACCAGCTCCGGCACGATCTGCCGACCGCAGTCCATAATGGAATGATGCGAAAGCAGCGAGACATTGCCGGTCGCGCTGTCAACAACGATCTCGGCAAGGGTAGCCATGGGAGTATAGTAGGTCACGCCGGCATTGTTGCGCTGGACCGGCGGGTAGGTCACGGCCTTGCGGTCCACGAACTGCCAACCATCCAGTGTCATGAGCGCCTTGCGCTCGGCCGGCGCGCCGTCACCATAGCGCACGGCCAGGGCATCGATGGCGAAACGGTGTTGCCCGAGCGCGCCGAGATCGAATTCCGCCTCCGCCCATTGCCAGCGATTGAAGGTGTGGACCGTCACCCCGGTGACCAGTCCCTGCCGATGGGCTTCGGCCGCGACCTCCGCGAAGGAGAGCGGCTGCAGGCCCGCGGCATTGATCATTCCGCCCGCAAGCCGCAGATCGCGGCGCCGCACCGCCTCCGGCGCTATCTGGCCGCCGCCGATACCCCGCGACCATAGCGCGCGCGCCGCCGGCCAGATGGAGAGATCGATCAGCGCTTGCGCCGCTTCCCGCGTTGCGTGGCCGAGATAGTAAACGCTGTTGGACGCGCTCATTGGCGATGTGAACGACGGGGTCCAGCGCGGGTTGCGCATGCGCTGGTCTTCTTCGTCCTGCGACGTGGTGTAGGGCTGATCGGTGGTTTCGAGCGGCATCTGCGGCCAGCGCACCTTGCCATATTCGGTGTCATCTGGTGCTACGCCGAGAATATCGGCCACCATGATAGCCTGCGACGTCGTCGCGCCCGTGCCGATTTCATGGGCGACATGGACGAGCTTCAATCGCCCTTTGGCATCGAATTCGATCGTGGCAAGCGCTGCCTCAGCACCGGTGCCGTAATCCTTATGGACGTGACCGTAGCCGACACCATATTTCTTGCCAGGGTTCGCCGCTTCGAAAGCGGCCTTCTTCTTCTGACGTTCGCTCCATAGCGGATGCTCGCGCGCTCTGCGAATAATCTCCTCATGACGCATGGCACCCGCCGGAATCGCACCCTGCTGGTTCTTCATGCCCGAGCGCAGGACGTTCTTCAGCCGCAGATCCATGACGTCCATGCCGATGAGTTCGGCCACCTCGTCAACCATCATCTCGGTTGCCGACATGGTCTGGAGCGTGCCGTAGCCGCGGGTCGAGCCGGCATCGACAGCCCTCGACGCAACGGTCGCCGCCGAAAAATCGCTTTTCGGCAGATAATAAATCGCCTGTGCCGCCGTCGCGCCGACCGCGCCGACGGAGGGCGAGAAGTTCTCGCGTCCACCGCCATCGTTCTTATAGACGCCGGTCATGGCGCGGAACTGCCCGGTCTTGCGGTCGACCACCAGGACATTGTCCATCCAAAAGGCGTGGCGCTTCAGCCCCATCTGGAACTGCTCATAGCGATCATTGGCAAGGCGCACCGGCTTGCCATCGCCATAGAGCCCCGCAAGCACGCAGTAGAAGGGGAAGATCGCGTGATCCTTGGTGCCGTAGCCGACCGTATAACCGACCCGAAGATCGACTTCCTTCAGGGGATATTTCGACTTCGAGACCATATGGGCGGCGACTTCGGCGACTTCATAAGGCGACTGTGTCGCGATCATCGCATGCAGGATTCCGCTTGCCGCATCATACCAGACATTGCCATTGTCGGCCTCCATGGCCGAGGCATCGGTCGACTGCGAGAAAAACTGCCGCTTCAGTACCAGAACGTCATCGCCGGCAGCTGCGATTTCCCGTTCGATTTCTGCCGCCGCAGCCATACCGCGCGCCATGGCGTCGCCGTCACCGGCTGCCGGCCATTGCGGCTCATCGCCCTTGAAACCGGCTCGGATCACGGTGTCCTTGAGGGACGAATAGCGATCCTCCGCAGAGGGATCGCCGCCATCGATGCGTACATAACGTGCAGAGGCATAGGGTCCGGGGGTGGTGGACGCCGCCTTTCCGCCGTAGCGCACGACGCTGTCGTCGAAGCGCACCAGCCGCTTGGCCGCATCATACCGGGCGAAGTCGTGATAGACGAGCAAAGCCAGGGGCTGGCCGAGCAGGCGCGCCGTCTGCCCCTTCGGCACCAGGAAAACGTCGCCGTAAAAGCCTGGGACCGGGATCTCAATGCCGTCAGCGATCAGATCTTCATGCAGCACCATGCGATCTGGCTTCAGATCGTCCCCCAGCACCTTGAGGTCGATACCGGCAAAGGCCAGATCCGTTTTCGTCGCATGTAGCAGGAAGGCATGCGATTGCTCCTTTGGCCACCCATCGAGATCGCGAGCGCGATAGTCGCGTGAGAAGGTCTTTTCACCGGTAACCTTGGCGATGGCATCGAGGCGGTATTTCGGCTTGCCTCCCTTGTTCAGCCAATCGGGACCGGGTCGCGGCGGCGTCTCGATCAATTGCGCCTCGGCCTTGGCAGCAAGGAACGTCACCTTGATCGCAACACCTGCCGCCACACTTGCCTTCAAAAAATTCCGACGAGAAAAGGACCTGTTCATGGCACTGACTCCATGGTGCTCTTGGAGCGTTCTCTACCCCTAGGTTAGATCACCAGATCTCATTTTTCGCAAGAATCTTGTTAAGCAAATCCGAAAACTCATTGAAAAGTCAGGCCTGACTGCGCCGGCATCTTTCGGCGGCCTGCATCATCTCGATAAACCGCCGCACCTTGGCCGGACGAAAGCGGGCGATGGGCAAGACCGCGTGGATTCCGCCTGCAGGCAACGTCCACTCGGGAACCAGTCGCTGCAGGCGCCCGGCCGCGATGTCGTCCACGACCATATAGTCCGGAAAGACCGAAACGCCGATGCCGGCCTTCACGCAGGCATAGGCTGACGGCGTCTTGTCCGTGCGCACCGCAGACCGCATCTCGACGATCTCGGATCGATGGCCTTCCTGCGAAAAAACCCAGCGCAGCGGCTGGCGCAGCACCGCATTCTCGATCCAGGGCAGTGAAGACACGTCGGACGGTTCCGTGACTTTGGGGAAGCGTGCCGCAAGCTTCGGCGTCGCCACCAGATATTGCTGGAACGTGCCCAGGCGCTGCGCCTTGTTGCTCATATCGTTCAGCCAGCCGACCCTGATTGCCAGATCCACCTGGCCACTGGCGAGATCTATCACACTGTCATCGAATATGAGATCGACGCGCATTTGCGCAAAGCGTTCGCGATATTCGGCAACTACGGACGCAACAACCGCAGCGCCGTAGTCCAATGGTGCGGTCAGCGTCAGAGTGCCGGTCGGTTCGCTCGCATGCAGGGACATCTCTCCATAGGCGGCTTCCGCTTCCCGCAGAATGATCACGCAACGATCGTAAAACACCCGACCCTCTTCCGTCGCGTGCAACCGCCGCGTCGTTCGCATCAGCAAGGAGACGCCAAGTTCCTCCTCCAGGCGTGCCACCTGGTGGCTGACCACGGCCTTGGCAACGCCAAGTCGCTCGCCGGCGGCGGTGAACGACCCCGTCTCCACGACGGAGGTGAAGAATACAAGCCTGTTGAGATTGAGGAGTTCGCTCATGTCATTGTCTGATCAATTCATACGGTCTGTACGATTGACCGATATTTATCTACGCGGCAAGAGCTGAGATGATCAGGCTCTACAATCAAGGAAGTAGAGCATGACGCCGTCCGAAAGCCGCATACAGTTTTCCGCGTCATGCTCTCAACAGAGGACATGATCCATGCCGGAATTGTCAGCCACCTATCTCTTCGACCCCTTGTGCGGCTGGTGCTATGGCGCAAGCCCGATGATCGAGCGTCTGCTGTCGGCGGGCGTTAATGTTCGCCTGCTTCCGACGGGTCTGTTTTCCGGATCCGGCGCACGCGAGATGGATGCATCGTTCGCAGCCTATGCCTGGTCGAACGATCAGCGCATCGAACGCATGAGCGGCCAGCCATTTTCCGAGGACTACCGCTCGAAGGTCTTGAACCGATCAGGCACGCTGTTCGACTCGAGCGCCGCCACCCTTGCCATCACGGCGGCCGGAGTTGCGGATCATCATAAGCGCTTCGACGCGCTGCGCCTCATCCAACATGCCCGATATGTGACGGGGCTGGACATCACCAGCCTGTCCGTCCTCGCCGATCTACTCTCCTCCGGAGGCTTCGCGGAGGCGGCCAGCCTGTTGATCGAAGGTTCCGACCAGCTATTTGCCAGCAATCGGCAACTCATCGCGCAGGGCCAGGATCTGTTTCACCGGCATGGCGCGAATGGAGTTCCGGCCCTGGTGACCGAAAGAGGCGGCCATCAGCGCCTTCTGGACGCCAGTGCCCTCTTCAGCAGCTATGACAACCTCATGGCGCATCTGAACGCTGCATGATCCTGAGAACAATAAAGGAGTTTCCATGTTTACCAGACGTGACGCACTGAGACTTTCCCTCGCCGCAAGCGCCATCTCGATTGTCCCCATGACCGCCTCCTGGGCCGCAAGCGCCATCTCGATTGTCCCCATGACCGCCTCCTGGGCCGCAAGCTCCAAGCTCAACTGGCAATATTTCCAGGCGCCCGAGACAGGCTTTCGCCGCACCCCCGTGCTGCTCACGGGAAAGAAGGAGGCAATCCTCCTCGACGGTGGCTTCACGCTTTCCGACGGGCGCGCCGTCGCCGATGCCATCAAATCGACGGGCAAGCACTTGAGCACCATCTATGTGAGCTGCAACGATCCCGACTACTACTTCAGTCTCCGCCCGATCGTCGAAGCCTTCCCGGAAGCGAAAGTCATCGCCAAGCCTGCCACGGTTGCGGCCATCCACGCCAATGTCGAAGGCAAGCTCGCCATCTGGGGACCGCAACTGAAGGAAAACGGTCCGCAGAAATTGTCCGATGTCGTCATTCCGACTGCGTCGGATCTGAAGGCGCTCGAACTCGACGGTGAGAAGATCGAAATCATCGAGGTCCCCGACATGCACGATCGGCGCTATTTGTGGGTTCCGTCCCTCAAAGCCGTCTTCGGCGGGGTGCTGGTATCGTCAGGCATTCACGTCTGGGTCGCCGACGAGGCCGCCCCTGAAAAACGTCAGGCATGGATCAAGGCGCTTGACCAACTAGCGGCCCGCAAGCCGAAGATCGTCATTCCCGCCCATCAGACCGAAGGCGCGCCACAGGGCCTCGACGCTGTCAAGTTCACACGCGACTATCTGATCGCCTTCCACGAGGAAGAACAGAAGGCCAAGGACAGCACGGCTTTGATCGCCGCGATGACCAAGCGATACCCCAATCTCGCCGATGCCAGTTCCCTCGAACTGGGCGCCAAGGTCGTCAAGGGCGAGATGAAGTGGGGATAGCGGCTTAATATCGGCTTAGCGACCGTCACGCCAGGTCGCTGTGATGACGCGATGCGGCCGGATGCGCTCAATCCGGCCGCATGATGCTGTGTGCGGACAAAAAGCTCACATTGGAGAGCTCTTCATCACGCCTGCACGAAATGATGGTCGCTAAGCTGGCGGTAATCTCGCTGAGGCGGCACATAATCGACGGGTCGCACCGGGCTTTTCAGTTCCTCTACCTCGATCATGTGACGCAGATGCCGACGTTCCGGATCGGGGATAGGCACTGCCGACAACAGTTTCTTCGTATAGGGATGCTGCGGGTTTTCGAATATCTCCGACCGCTTGCCGATCTCGACGATCTCGCCCAGATACATGACCGCCACGCGATGGCTGACACGCTCCACCACGGCCATATCGTGGCTTATGAACAGATAGGCGAGCTTGAGGCTGGCCTGCAGCTCGAGCATCAGATTGATGACCTGCGCCTTGATCGAAACGTCGAGCGCCGAGACGGATTCGTCCGCGACGATGATCTTGGGGTCCATGGCAAGTGCGCGGGCGATACAGATACGCTGCCGCTGGCCGCCGGAAAACTCATGCGGAAAACGATCGGCCATATCGGGCTGCAAACCGACGCGCTGCAGAAGATCCGCCACCTTTGCACGGGCCTCGGTCTTGGTGCCCATACGATGCTCGAGATAGGGCTCGGCGATGGCCTCGCCCACCCGAATGCGTGGATTGAGGCTGGCGAACGGATCCTGAAAGATCATCTGCATCTTGTGGCGCATTCGACGCAGCGCCTTGCTATCGAGTTGCAGCACCTCCTCGCCATCGACTTTGACCGATCCTCCCTGCGGCGCGATCAGGCGCATGATGGCACGGGCCGTGGTGGATTTGCCGCAGCCGGATTCCCCAACAAGCGACAGGGTTTCACCCGGTTGCAGGGTGAGATTTATATTCTCGATGGCATGCACCCGCCCCTGCAGACGGCCGAGCAGGCCGGCATGGATATCGAAGCGCTTGACCAGATTCTTCACCTCAAGCACCGGCGGCGCAGCATGGTCCACCGTATCCGGCGATACGACCGGTTCCTCGGGCAGACCCGTCTTTGGATCGAGATCGGGAAAGCGCAGCGGATGAGAATAGGGCTTCATGGAGCCGAGCATGGGCACTGCCGACAAAAGCGCCCGCGTGTAGGGATGGCGTGAATTGTGGAATATTTCGGAGGTTGGACCACTCTCCACCGCATCGCCGCGGAACATGACCACGGTGCGATCGGCAATCTCGGCCACCACACCCATATCATGGGTGATGAAGAGGACGGAGGTGCCCTCTTCCTGCTGCAGAGTCTTGATGAGGTCGAGGATCTGCCCCTGGATCGTCACATCGAGCGCGGTCGTCGGCTCGTCGGCGATCAACAGTTTGGGGCGCGCGGCAAGCGCCATGGCGATCATCACGCGCTGGCGCATGCCGCCGGAAAAGCGATGCGGATATTCGTCGAAACGCGACGCGGCGGACGGGATGCGCACGCGCTCCAGCAGGCGGATGGTTTCGGCGCGTGCTTCCTCTCGGCTCATCGGCTTGTGGCAGATCAGCGCCTCGGAAATCTGTTCGCCAATGGTGAAGAGCGGATTGAGCGAAGTCATCGGCTCCTGAAAGATCATCGACACTTCGCTGCCACGCACCTGCCGCATGATCGGCTCGTCAAGCGTCAGGATATCGCGCCCGTTGAGCATGATCCGCCCCTCGATACGGCTGGTGTCCTTCTGCAGAAGCCGCATGATGGAAAGCGAGGTCACGCTTTTGCCCGAGCCGGATTCCCCGACGACCGCAACGGTCTCGCCCGGATCGACGGTGAAGGAGATGTTACGCACCACCGGTTTCCAGCCGCCCTCTACCAGAAAGGATGTGGTGAGGTTCTCCACTGAGAGCACAGGCTTAACAGCGTCATTCCGGGTCATGGTTTCTATTCCTGCCTCGTTCCGTGTGGTTGAGCTGTCTTCGCCCCAAAGCTAATTCCGCCTTGGGGAAGACGGACTTCAGTCTGGCCAGCTGCGAAGGCTGTCAAAACGGCGCCTGTTGCGGTCGCTAAGCGATGTCGCGATGATCTCATTGGATGCGCGCGCCTTGTCGAGTTCGTCGCCAAGGCGTTTTGCGACCACCTCTTCCTGGCCGGGGTGTAGATTGCAGGGGTCGAGATAGAAGTAGTTGTGCTCCACCTCATGGTCTCGCGCGATGACAGGCGGATTGCCCCGCGCCAAGGCATCGACCAGATCCCAGGCGGTGATGTGCGCCACCTTGGCGTCGACGCTCACGCGCAGGCGATCAAGCGGATTATGGGTAGGATCGGCCTCGATCACGGTGCTTACCCCGTCATAACGGTCGAGCGCATCACGCCAGAGATCGAGATAGGACTTTTCCCGTGCGCGAATGGCGGCGTGATCGCGCTTTTCCCATGCCTCGAGCGCCGCCATGACGCCGTAGATGCTTTCCTTGCCGACCTTCATGCCGCGCCCTATGCCGGCGTTCTGAAGGAAAGCGTGGCGCACCATTTCCTTGGTGCCGGCCACGATGCCGCTGGTCGGACCGCCGAGGAATTTGTGGCCGGAATGGAGCACCACATCGGCACCGGCTTTGAGAAAACCGCGCAGATCATATTCCGACGCAGCGTCGACGATGACAGGAACATTGCGCGCATGGCAGATCTCCGCGAAGCGGGTCAAGCCCAGGAGGCCGTAGCTGACGACATGATGCGAAACGACATAGACGGCTGCCGCGGTACGTTCGTTGATCGCCCCTTCCAGATGATGATCGTAAGCGCTGGTCGCCTGTCCAATCAGCACGGGCTTCGCTCCAGCGATACGGATCGCCTGATCGACCGGCGCGCCGTAGCTCACCACATGCCCCATCTGCACGATGACCTCGTTCTTCAACCCGGCGGTATCCGGCAGGCGTTCTATCGCAGCCAGATCGTCCCCAGTCATGGAGCCCGCGATCGCAAGTGAGATACCCGCAGAGCACGAGGCTGTGACGAAGCCGGCTTCTGCTCCCGTCAGCCTGGCGATCACGGCACTCGCCTTGCGCTGAAGGTCGTTGATCTCGACGAATTGCGGCAGGATGCGGCTCATCGCCTCGGCCACTTCAGGCACCGCGATAGAGGCGCCAAGCCCCGTCATCGTGCCCGAAACGTTGACGACTTCCCGCAGTCCGAGCATGTTGCGAATATTCACATTGGTCATCTTCATCTCCCGACCGATACGCCCGTGGTTCGGCGTTCATTTTCTGGCGGATTATTCCATAAATCTGGCATTTATTTCGGTTTTATGTAACAAGCGGTCAATCTCGTCCCGCCGCCGGGATTCCGCGTCGCAAACGAATTTTCGATGGAGCCCATTTCATGCCCCCTGAACCCGCTCTTGAAGCCGAACCTGCGTCCGTCACGGAGAAAGCAGCGCGCCGCTCGCGCGTCAGCGGCATTGATCGCGTCCTGCAGGTGCTCGATTTCCTGTACGATACCGGGCGTCCGAGCGGCGCATACGTCATTGCCAAATCCATCGGCGCACCGCTTTCCACCGTCTATGTCATCGTGGAAGACATGGTCGAAAAAGGCCTGCTGTCGCGCGGATCCGACGGCAATCTCTGGCTGGGCGACCGGCTTTATCGCTATGGCCTCGCTTATGCGCGCTCGCTGGATTTCCTGAGCGTCGCCAATGGTGAGATGCACGATCTTTGCCGCCAGATTGGCGAAACGATCCAGCTTTGCGGGCTGGACGGCGACTATATGCAGGTGCTCGCCATGGCCGATGGCCCCGGCCATTTTCAGGTGACCTCGCGGGTCGGAACCCGCGTTCCCCTGAATTGGACGGCATCGGGGCGCCTGTTGGTAGGCCATCTGCCCGACGATGAGCGATTGGCCTTGTTCCGGCGCAGCGCCACCGCCTCGCCCACCGGTCGCGCGGACACCGACCCGCAAACCCTGTCCGACGCGGCCAAACGCGCCTTCGCGCAGCGGCTTTCCATTCAGGCGGGAGAATCCGACTACGCGGTCGCCTGCATCGCGTCGCCCGTCTGCAACGAGAAGGGCGTCTGCGTCGCCACCATCTCGATCGTGCTGCCCGAACAGAAAATCGCGGAAAATCCGGCGCATTACACCGAAAGCGTCCGGCAATCCGCCGAGCGGATCGAGAAGGCGATGGGCTGGCGCAATCATTGACCCCTCCTGTTTCGTTGCCGTTCCGTGGCGGCGGACGGAAAACCCGTCTGCATGTTTCCTGGGGCCGCCCTACTCGTGCAGGGCGACGATGGCTTCGATCTCGACGGAAATATTGTTGGGAAGCGAGCCGACCCCGATGGCTGAGCGCGCATGATGGCCGGTCGGGCCGAAGACCTCGACGAAAAGATCCGAGCAGCCGTTGATCACGCGCGGATGGTCCCCGAAGTCCGGTTCGGCGTTGACCATGCCAAGCAGCTTGACGATGCGTTTCACCCGGTTGAGGTCGCCCAAGGCCTGATGCATGACTGCGAGAAGATTGATCCCCGTCAAACGTGCATGCCCGTAAGCCTCCTCGATCGAGACCGAGCTCCCGACCTTGCCCTTGTGCAAGGCGCCGTCAGTTCCAAGAGGCCCCTGGCCAGACAGATAGAGTACATTGCCCTCTTGCACATGTGTCACGAAATTGGCGATCGGCGGCGGCGCGTCCGGAAGACGAATGCCGAGTGCTTCCAGACGTTTGTACGGATCGATCTCTCGAGCGGTCGTTGAATTTGCAATACGGGTCGACACGGGAACTCCTGTCATTCTGCGGCGCTTGATCTGCAGCCGCCGTCTTTCTCGATAGGATCAGCGGCAAACGTGGCCATGGTTGTGGTCGGCGCAGCCGACCGCATCGGGCTGGTAACGGTTCGCCGGGAAGACATCGCCGCCGATGACGGCGTAACGCGGCTCGAAAAGCCGGGAAAGCGTTGCCCTGTGACCGAGCGAATCCATCACCGACAGTTCGGAATCGACAAGGTCGAAGATCGTGAACTCGCTACGCGCCCCAGGTTTCAGCAAATCGTTCATGGGCAGACGGATCACCTCTGCTGGGGCATGCGTGACCGCTTCCACAACCTTTTCGAACGGCATACCGACACTCAGCAGCTTCGACATGGTTGTGCCGAGATCCCAGACCGACTGGTTCATGCTGCGCAGATGCACATCGGTCGAAATAGAGAATGGCAACAGACCGCGCTCGATGGCGATTTCAGCGACCTTGAACGAGAAAGACGCCCCGCCATGGCCGATATCCAGGCGAATACCGTCTTTCGCGCAGCGTTCGGCCAGTTGGAACAGGTCCTCGTCTTCGATGATGCTGCTGCCGACCTTGCCGTTGAAGCAATGGGTGACGATATCGCCCGGGCCGAGAATTTCGAGCACTTCGTCATAGAGCGCTGGCGGCTCGCCGACATGCACCATCATCGGGATCTTCAGGATTTTTGCGATCTTCTTGCCGACCTTGACCGGCGTGACGCCCCATGAGCCGGTGATAACATGGCTCGCCCGCACCTTGATGCCGACAATATGCTCGCGATTGGCTTCATAGCAGGCGACGATGCGGTCGAGATCGATGGAGCGGATGTCGCTCAATTCGCTGACGCGGTTGCAGGCAACGAGGCCGATGGAACCGAGATTGAGGAAGGCCTTAATGCGCTCCCGCGATTGCTCGATGATATATTCGCGGAAACCGTGGAAATTGGCCTCGCCCGCCGAGCCGGCATCGACGATGGTGGTCACGCCGCGCTGCACGCCGCACACGTTGGGGCGCACGGAAATATCCGTGCCGCCATGCCAGACATGCGCATGAAGGTCGGCCCAGCCGGGCGAAATCCAGGCGCCTTTGCCGTCGATCACCTCACCGACGCCATCCCGGGAGAGATTTGTGCCGACCGTAGCAATCGTGCCGTCCGGGCCGACAAGAATGTCGAGAGGTCCGGCCGGACCACCAGCGCCGAACGCCACGGGTTTGACATTGACGATAAGCAGCGAGGCATTGGATGAGGCATGCGCCGGCATGAGATCATATATCCTTTTTCAGGCGAGGATCGAGAAGATCGCGGAAACCGTCGCCTACCATTTGCAGCGACAACACGGAGAGCACGATGGCGGCACCGGGAAACAGCGTCATCCAGTCGGCCTGCCCGACATATTGGCGGCCGCTAGCGATCATGGTGCCCCAGGTGGGAATGTCCGGGCTGACGCCAAGGCCCAGGAAGGACAGACCCGCCTCCGCCAACATCGCGCTCGCAAACAGGAAGGTTGCCTGGACGATAATCGGTGACACCAGGTTGCGCAGCACGTGGCGTGTCAGGATGTGCGACGTCGAGATACCCATGGAAACGGCGGCCTCGACATAGGGCAACTCGCGGATCACCAGCGTCGAGGCACGCACCACTCGGGCAAGGCGCGGCGCATAGACGATGGACAGTGCCACGATCACGGTCGCCAGCGACGGCCCGAGCGCGGCGACAAGTGCAATTGCGAGCAGAATATCCGGAAAGGCCATCATTGCGTCGATCAGCCGGGCGACGGGCGCATCGAGCTTTGGAAAGAAGCCGGCAAGCAAGCCCATGGTCACGCCGATGACCGATGTGAGCGTAACGACGGCGGCACCGACAAGCAGCGACAGACGCCCGGCATAGATGGTGCGGGAAAAGACATCGCGCCCGAACTCGTCGGTGCCGAACCAATAGAGGCCCGATGGCGGTTTGAGACGATTGACGATTGAGAGCTTATAGGGATTGTAGGGCGCAATCCACGGCGCCAGAATGGCAAGCAGCACGAAGACGGCGAGGATTGCAAGACCAACGGCAACGGTTTTGCGCTTCAAGAGCCGGCGCAGAAACTTGACGCGCTCGCTCTGCTGCTTGACGGGACCGGAGGATTCGATGGCGGTATCGGTCATCAGTAGCGCACCCTCGGATCGACCAGCAAGTAGAGCATATCGATGGCAAAATTGATTAACACATAAAGCGCCGCGATAACGAGAAGCGCCCCTTGAATGACAGGATAATCGCGCCGCAACACCGCCGACACCACCAGATTGCCGACACCAGGCAGACCGAACACGGTCTCCGTGACCACGGCACCCGAAATCAGCACGGCCATGGTAAGCCCGATGACTGTAAGGATCGGGATCAAGGCGTTTTTCAATGCGTGCTTGAGGACGACGCGCCGCTCATCGAGCCCCTTGGCGCGCGCCGTGCGCACGTAATCGTCACCAAGAACATCCAGCATCGATGCACGGGTGAAACGCAAGATGAGTGCGGAGGAAACGAGGCCAAGGGCAATTGCCGGCAGGCTCAGATGCCACATGCGGTCGAGAAAACTCGCATCCGGCCCACCATAGCCCGACACCGGAAACCAACCCTGGCGGACCGCGAAAAACTGGATCAGCAACAGGCCGAGCCAGAAGCTCGGAATGCTCGCGGCGAACATTGCAAGCGTGGTCGCAGCCTGGTCGACCAGCGAGCCGCGTCTATAGGCCGCATAGATACCAACCGGCAAGGCGACGGCACAGGCGATGATGATCGAGAACAGCGTCAGGAAGAATGTCGGTTCTGCCCGATCGCCGAGCGCGCTCAGCACTGGCTGGTTGAGGAAAATCGACTGGCCGAGATCACCCTTCAGCAGATTGCCGAGATAATAGACATATTGCAGGACGAGTGGCTGATCGAGGCCCAGCTGGGCCCGAAGAGCGGCAATGTCGGCCGGCGTGGCATCCGGCCCCAGCATCACGGCGGCCGGATCGCCCGGAGTGACGCGAACGATGATGAAAACGATCGTGACGACCAGAAACATCACGACGATCATGCCGATCAATCTTTGAATTATGTAGCGTATCATGATCTACGACAGTTCCGGCGTTTCAACAGGGGAACGCGAACTCCGGCCGGGCTGACCCGGCCGAATCGGGCGTGCTATTTCTTTACCGATGCATTCCAGAAGTAGGGCCATGGCGCCGGCGTTACGCCGTCCAGCTTCTTGGATTTGGCGGAAACGGCGTTGAAATCGCCAACCTTTATGAACGGCACTTCGTCCATGATCACCTTCTGCACATCGGCCCATAGAGCGATACGTTTCTGCGGATCGGATTCCGCATTGAAGGCGTTCACCGCCTTTGCTCGATCCGGCGTGTCCCAACGACCCGGCGCGCTGGTCGACAGCATGCCGATCAGCGACGGCTCCGGCAGGAATGGCGAGTGGGTGATGTAGATATCCCAGAGCTTGGGATCGCCGCGGCGTTGGGTCAGAGTGGCCCAATCCACTACCTGAAGATCGACCGTGAAACCGGCAGCCTTCAGATACTCGGCGGCAACCTGGGCCATCTTGTAGTGAAACTCATATTGACGGCTGGTGAGAATGCGCAAGGGCTCGCCCTTGTAACCTGCCTGCTTCAACAATTCGCCTGCTTTTGCGGGATCGGCGATGTTGTAGTGTCCTTCGACGCCATCCTGTGTGTTCCAGGCAAAGCCCTTCGGATAGAGCGCTCCGTCCGCCGCATAGAAATCGGTGGATCCGAAGGCCGCGGTCATCATGTCCTCATCACCGAGCGCTGCCTGCACAGCCTGGCGAAGCGCCTTGTTCTTGGTGATGCCCTCGCCGGAATTGAGAACAAAAACCGCCATTCCAAACGGCTTCAGCATAACTGGTTCGGACGCATCCGATCCCTTGATGCGATCATAGGATTCGACCGGAATGGAATCGACATAGTCATATTGGCCGGAAATGGCGGCCTCGATACGGGTATTGGCATCCGGCACCGGCACGAAACGAATCTCGTCCAGATATTGGTGGCGCGCGCCGCCGTAGCCGTTGCTGTCGCCCGAAGGAGACTGATAGCCGTCAAAACGCTCGAGCTGAATATATTGATCCGGCTTGCGCTCCTTCAGCTTATAGGGCCCAGTGCCGATGAATTCGGTCAACGGTTCCGCCTGCTTGGCAGCAGGCAGGATGATGGCTGCCGAATTGTTGAAAGCGAGCAGCGAGACGAGCGGCGCATAGGGCGCAGAAAGCGTGATCTTGACCGTCAGCGGGTCGACCGCCTCGATCTTTTGGATCATCGTGGCGGTCTGCTTGCCGCGCGAGGCCACCTTGGTCCAGCGCTCCAGCGACGCAACCACGTCCTTCGCCGTCATGTCCGTACCGTCATGGAACTTCACGCCTTGGCGGAGCTTGATCACATAGATCTTCCCGTCTCCGCTGATATCTGGCAGCGCCGATGCCAGAAGCGGCGTGGGCTTCCAGTTTGCGTCGAAGGTATAAAGCGTTTCGAAAATATGCTGGCTGACGATGCCGACGAGATCGGCCGTCGAAACCATTGGATCCAGCGTCGGCGGTTCGCCGACAGTGGCAACTGTAATCACGCCGCCCTTCTGTTGTGCGAAAGCGAATGGCGATGATGCAATCAGAGCCGCGGAAACGAGCATTGCAAGCTTCAGATGTTTCATTCCCTTCTCCCCTTATTATTCAATTATGGAATAGAAGATTTAATAGTGGAATGATAGATTGAAGAGGAGCTGTGTCAAGAGCTGAAAAGGAAGGCGAGAGGACGAGAGCCGGTCGCAGCGACACTGGGCAGCGGCAATTGTAGGCTACGCGGCATCAGTTTCGGGCCACGCGAAGCTTTTGGAGCGTCTCCGACAGCGGCGTGCTGAATATGTGTGGAATTCGATTGCAGCATTGCCGCCGCTGGCGACAAGAGGACAGTTTGACCGCCTGATCCAGGCGAGACTGGGGACGTCCGTGAGAAGAGGTGTCCGGCGATCGCGGCGGAAATCGCTGAAACGACTGCCATTTATCGTCAATCACGCTGCAGTTTCGACAGTGATCATGATGTGCGGAAAGCCGGCGATCCGCGGAGCGCAGGATGGCGCATCGCGGTCACCGGCGTCCACACCCGCCTTTTTCAACCATGCGCTGTGTGCCCGGACGGCCGCTCAAAGCCCAGTCATTTTGAGCGCCGCCTCCGGCAATCGCTCTCCCTGGACTTGGAATTCCGACAGGCCGTTAGCGATGTCCGTGAGGTCTTCGCTCAACAGAACCACGTCGACCGCACCCAGATTTTCGTCCAAGCGATGAAGCTTGGTCGTGCCGGGGATCGGCACGATGCAGGGCTTCTGCGCAAGCAGCCACGCAAGAGCGACCTGTGCCGGCGTTGCGGCCTTGCGGTCGGCAATGGCCTTGATGATCTCGACGAGCTTCATGTTCGCCTTGCGGGCGGCCGGAGAGAAACGCGGCACGAGGCTGCGAAAATCCGTGGGCTCGAACCTTGTGTTCTCGTCGATCTTGCCCGTCAGAAAACCTGCGCCGAGCGGGCTGAACGGAACAAACCCGATTCCCAAGTCTTCAAGCGCCGGGAGAAGCTCGCTTTCAGGGCCGCGCCAAAACAGCGAATATTCGCTCTGCACAGCCGTCACGGGATGAACAGCGTGGGCACGGCGAATAGTGTCTATACCCGCTTCGGACAGGCCAAAATGTCTTACCTTGCCGGCTGCAACGAGGTCCTTGATCGCCCCTGCCACATCCTCGATCGGCACGGCGGGATCCACCCTGTGCTGGTAAAACAGATCGATGTGTTCCGTTTTCAGGCGCCGGAGGCTCGCGTCCGCGACCGCCTTAATGTGGTCGGGCCGGCTATTGGTTCCGGCCTGACGCTCTCCGGTATCAAGGTTGATATTGAAGCCGAATTTGGTTGCTATGACGACCTCGCCCCGGATTGACGCGACGGCCTCGCCGAGCAGCTCCTCGTTGTCGAACGGGCCATATGCCTCGGCAGTATCGAAGAGCGTAACGCCGCGCTCGTGGGCAAGCCGGATGAGCTTGATCATCGCGCCTCTGTCAGCCGGCGGCCCATAGCCTGAGCTCATGCTCATGCAACCGAGGCCAAGTGCGGAAAGCTCGAGGCTTCCAATCATTCGCGTTTTCATAGTCTTCGTCCTGGGTCCGCGACCGCTCAGTGGAATGGAATTGCTTTGGAGTTTTTGCTCAACGATTGACCCAGGCTGTCTGTTTGGCGGCATAGCGCTCGCCGTGAATGGAGATGCCGGCCAGCGCCTGATCGATTTGCGTTATGTCATCGGGTGAGAGGTCGACTTCAGCGGCACGGATGTTCTCCTTCACACGATAAAGTTTGGTCGTACCGGGGATAGGAACGATCCAGGGCTTGCGCGCCAGCAACCAGGCAAGCGCAATCTGCGGAATGGTCGCTTCCTTCTCAGCGGCGATACCGGCAATGATGTCGATGACAGCCTGGTTGGCGGCACGCGCTTCCGGGGCAAAACGCGGGATCGTATTGCGGAAATCGGTACTATCGAACTCGGTGCTACCGTTGATCGTGCCCGTGAGAAAGCCGCGACCAAGCGGGCTAAACGGCACGAAGCCGATGCCCAACTCTTCCAGAAGGGGAAGAATTGTCTGTTCGGGCTCGCGCCACCAGAGCGAATACTCGCTTTGCAGAACCGCGACCGGCTGAACCGCATGGGCTCGGCGAATGCTCTCTTCCCCGGCCTCGGACATACCGAAATGGAGAATTTTGCCCTCGGCGATAAGCTCCTTCACTGTGCCGGCGACGTCTTCGATGGGCACAGCCGGATCGATGCGATGCTGATAGAGAATATCGATATGATCTGTCCGCAATCGCTTCAGCGATGCCTCGGCCACGGCCCGGATATGGCTCGGACGGCTGTTGACGCCGCCCTTCCCGCCGTCCTTATCGATGTGGATGCCAAACTTCGTGGCGATCACAACCTGATTGCGGATGGGCCGCAGAGCGTCTCCCAGTACTTCCTCATTCGTGAACGGGCCATAAGCCTCGGCTGTGTCAAAGAAGGTAATACCGGCCTCGTGGGCGTCACGGAGAAACTGGATTGCACTGCCCTTCTCCATCGGCTGCCCATAGGACTGGCTGATGCCCATGCAGCCGAGACCAAGTGCCGAGACTTCCAGACCGCTTCTTCCGAGTTTGCGCGTTTGCATTGGCCGCTCCCATGTTGTGTGTGGCAGCTCTTTCTATCGCCTTTCGCTTCATTCGATTATCCGCTAAATAATACTAGTACCTATTGCTATGAGTTATGAATGGCCAAGCCCGACCTCAATGATCTCCTTGCCTTCCTGACGGTCGTGCGGGAGGGTAGCTTTACGAAAGCCGCTGCCAGCCTCGGCATCTCGCAGCCCTTCCTCAGTCAGGTCATCCGCAATCTTGAGGCCAGACTTGGCGTGCGGCTTCTCGCGCGCACGACGAGAAGCGTGGCGCCGACGGAAGCGGGAGCGCGCCTGGCGAGCGCCATCGCCCCCGATCTCGAACATATTGCTGCCGAACTCGATGCTCTCAGCGCCTTCAGGGACAAGCCTGCCGGGACCATAAGGATCAGCCTTGGCGAACACGCGGCACGGACCGCCGTCTGGCCGAAGCTACCCGGCTTCCTGGAGACCTATCCCGACGTCAAGGTGGAGTTGGCCATAGATCACGGTTTGACGGATATCGTTGCCGAAGGATTCGATGCCGGTGTTCGGCTCGGCGAGAGACTTGCCCGAGATATGATCGCCGTTCGCATCGGTCCGAACCTGCGAATGTCCGTCGTCGGCTCACCGGCCTATTTCGCCAAGCGCGCCAGGCCGTCTGTTCCAAACGATTTGATCGAGCACGCATGTATCAATCTGAGAATGCCAACCTATGGCGGCCTGCTGATCTGGGAATTTGAGAAGGACAAAGTCGCTCAAAATGTGCGCGTCGACGGCCAGCTTGTTGTCAACAGCACCAGCCACGCCCTGAAAGGAGCCTCGAGCGGACTGGGACTTGCATTGATCATGGAAGATGTCGCCCAACCCTATATCGCCGCCGGAGAACTGATCCGGGTTCTGGACGAATGGTGCCCTTCTTTCGAAGGATACCACCTTTACTATCCGAGCAGACGGCAAGCGTCTCCGGCATTTGCCGCATTTGTTGGTGCGTTACGAAGCTAATGTGTGTCGCGCAAAACTTGCAGCGGTTTTGCGATAACGACCTGCGCAGAACCATAGGCCAAAGCGCCATAAACGACGCCGAAAGATCGTGCCGCGCACCGGCACCATCGTCATTGCGCCCGGAGAAGGGCATGCACGGCAGCACGGCGGTAAGCTACTCGTTGACAGATGGAACAACGCCGGCAGTGCAGAAAAATGCGGGCGTGGACTGGTGGACTCGACTATACTTTGCAGGAAGGACAGGGCCGACATAAGCAATTGGACAACTCCGCTTCCCGAGAACGTTTCTGCCAGTCCTTGAATTGCGATTGTTCGAAACTTCCCCAAGGGCATCGCTGACGTTTGGAAGCCCGCAATGCGAACGGCAAGATAAAGCGTTGAGAGGAGAGCCAGCATGGAATCGCGATTTGGCAGGAGAGCAATGGTCATCGCCATGATCGTGGGCCTGTTATTTTCCATTCTCTATGGGCTAAGCGGCACGCACAGGCGTTCCCCGCCGGCGAATCCCGCCACGGCGAACGATATCGCGAAATAGTCGGATGCCATGGCATCTTGCCGGAGATGTGAACCTCCAACCAAGGCCGGCAGGCAGCCCTCGTGCGCCGTTGCATGGTGAAGGCGCGGCAGGGAAAAGACACCCTTTTGGCACCCTCCCCTTCCCGCGCCCGATGGCATGAAGAGCCCGAGTACCCGGAGGCAGTTTGGCTGTCACACGATAGGCGACGGCGCTCTCGCGATTTTCGCTGCCTCGCGGAATGAAACCAGCTTCCGGCCGTTTTCGTCCCAAAGGACGAGCTTTACGCATTGCAGACTCTGACGCAATGTGATCCGGCCTATGCCACCAAGTTCCGGATGGTTTCGCAGGACTTCCGGCAGGCGGTAGTAGGGAATACGACTGCAGAGATGATGCACATGATGAATACCGATATTTCCGGTCACCCAACGTAAAACAGGTGGCAAATCATAGTGGGAGGCACCGTGCAATGCGGCGTTCGGAAACTGCCATTCGGGCTTCGTCGACCAGTGCGTTTCCTCGAATTGATGCTGGACATAGAACAGCCAGATGCCAACGGCTCCAGCCAACAAGACGATAGGCAGATGAATCATGAAAAAGGTCGTGGCGCCAATTGCCCAGATAAGAAGTGACATGATCACGGCAACCGCCAGATTGGTCGACATCGCCGATGCCCATGGAAGCAAACCGTCCCGCATCATCCCGACCGGGAGACGTTGCTGGAAAAGAAAAAGCCATATTGGTCCAATCCCGAACATCACCAGCGGATGCCTATAGAGACGATAGCCAATTCGCCCCCATTTCGAGCGAGCATGGTATTCTCTCACGGTCAAAGTCGTTATGTCGCCGAGGCCGCGCTCGCTCAAGTTTCCGGCAGAGGCATGATGAGCGGCATGTGTGCGGCGCCAATAATCATAGGGCGTCAACGTCAGGATACCAAGAACGCGTCCGGTCCAGTCGTCAAAACGCCGATGTGCAAAGAACGAACCGTGGCCGCAATCGTGCTGAATCATGAACAGACGCAACAGAAATGCAGCGGCCGGAACAATAAGGACAAGTCCCCACCAGAACCCGTAATGCACGGCAACCCAGGTGAGTGTCCAGAACACAATAAAGGGAATGGCCGTGACCGCGAGTTCAAAAGCACTGCGGCCCGGACTGGGTGTGCGATATTTCGACAGAATTTTCAGCCATGCCGCCGCGTCTGGTTGGTTTGGAGATCTGGAAATGGTCATTGCGATCAACGGCGGTCGCCGGCTTTCTGTATGGCTGCGGCGCGATAGTAGTGCTCCGCGTGTTGAAACATGTTTTCGGCCTCGATGCGATCGCCAGCCCGAGCACTTTCATGCGCCAATAGCTGAAAATGCTCGTACCTTCGTTTCAGGTTCATGAAGGCAGACTTTGATGTGGTGGTCTCGAGGGTGACCTTGTGGGTAGACATGTGTGGTCGTTGTGTTGAAACCAACGGACGATCCAAGCCTTTTCCGGCTTGCTCCTTAAACAATTATATGGGGATTTGCTGACGCGACTGAGGTTGCTTCTGCTATGGATATCGCCGTCTCAAGTGCGCCATCACGACATGGTTGTAGAGATATCATGCCAATGCGGCCGTTTCGTGTTGTACAGACACGATTCTACGATTGTTCAGCGGCATATAGATGGACGCACTCGGGTATCCATGCGAACTTTCTATGCTCCTAAATGGAATGCTCGGAAACGCCGCCCAGATAGCCACACCGGATTCCTCACCATCAGCGACACAAGAGTTTCGGTCGGTGCACTCCGCGCTATGGCATGCACCGACCGATATCTTCGCCCGCTCTTGCGTAGCGAGCGCCTGCTTGACCGTCAACGCTTCCCGAAGCCTCGGGCGCAGGTGGAGCCTCCCACCCGGCTCAGATCGAGATCCTCCGCCCGACGGCAAAAGCAAAGGCAGCCGAATGAAGGGCTACTTCTTTTTGCCGGCAGCTAACGTGGCATTCCCTGCAAGCTTGACCTGCGATCCCTCCAACTGCGGTGCTGCCGCTGCGACCTTGTCCTTCTTGGGTTTTCGCACTTCGCGATTACTACGCATCTGGCCTTTTGCCATGGGTCTCTCCTCAATTTGTCTCGACGATGATTGTGGGTGCGACGTAGGCCCATTTCAGATGAGGCCTCAATCAGGTGTGTGAACGTTGAAATGAAGCCATTCAGAACATGTTCGCGGCAGCGGAAGCACCGACACCACGACTGATTTTCCGGCTACCAAGGCACCCGCGTCCAGAGCGGATTTCCTACAGCGCATAAGGGAATAGAATTTCCGAGACATCCCATACCCTTTCATTGGGATCAGCCTCGCCAACTCAGAGACGACACATCACTAGCATAGCATTCACAACAATAGTCTGCGCCCCAATCGCCATATCCGCAAGCGTTATCACGTGTTTACAGAGCTCGCTTCTGAAGCTTTCCCGATGGAGGGTGTTTCTTCACCCGCTGGCACGGCTTGCGGTCACATCCTGTGAAGCGCCGTGGGCCTGCGGACCAGAAAATTGATGCCAAGGGCACAGACCTGCTATTGAACGTGACCTATTGGGATCACCTCAAGTATCCATGCGATGGCCATGCTACATGGGAGCCGCTCTCTAGCACGAACAAAGAAGACTGGCCGTCGCGTTTAGCACATAAGGCCGTGCCTCTATCCGTTCTCAATGCCGGGTCGGCCGGCATGGAGGCCGGTCGCGTTCAATCCGCAGGGCTTTCAATAGCCCGGACTTTTCAAGTCGTGCCGCGACATCACCAGTCCTGACAGTCCGAAACACTGTTTCGGTCTTCTCATTGATGGGGCATATGAACCGTTTCCGAGTCTTGCTCATGATAGCGCTCCCAAATGAAGCGCCGGAAGGCCAACAACGAGAACAGCTGCCGTCACCGCAAGCAAAACCGATGTCTCCACCAGAAGCAGCGCAAATCGCTGCCCCTTTAGAGAAATAAAATAATTTTTCATCTCTGTTCCTTTTTGTAATTATTTTCTAAGAACAGGTCATCATAGCACGTTTTTTGGTAATCACTTGCAAATTGTCAAATATTAGCAATTTATTTATTTTGAAGGTTTCTCCCTGCGCCGGAAATCAAAAATAAATTGGCTCGTCAGATGCAGGCTTGCTGTGCGCGGGCGCGGTCGCCTGCGTGGCATTTCTGATAATCCGCGGCTTCTGCGGGGCTATTGCCGGGTCGATCCCGACGGACGCATTACATCACCACAACCTTGGGAAACTCCTCGGCCAGATGATCAAGAAAGGCACGAACGGAAGGCAACAAGCCCTGTCGGTAGGGGATTAGCGCAGTCAGCATCGAGTCTCCGGCCAGCCAATTTGGGAGAACGCGGCACAGTTGCCCTGATCTCACTTCATCACGGCAAATATAGCCCGGAAGTGCGACCACCCCGAGACCCGCAATCGCCGCCTGCTTGAGACCGACCATGTCATCGCTCAAAAGTCGCGGCGTAAGCGGCATGATCACCTCATCCTTGCCTTCGCTGGAATGACGCAGGCGCCAGGCCGGAGAAACGCCGGTACGCATCATGAAGAGTGACGGGTGCTTGGCGAGGTCCTGCGGTGTCCCAACGTTACCGTTTGCTTCGAGGTAGCCGGTGCCGGCGAACAGATACCAGGGCGCAGGAGCCAGCATTCGCTGCACCAAGGTCGAGTCCGGCAACGGCATGGAATGGGCACGGATCGCCACGTCGAAATTCTCGCCGACAATATCGACGGTCTGATCGGTCGCGTGACCGATGACATTCACCTTTGGGAACCGGACCAGGAAATCAGCAACCATGTCGCGCATTGCAAACTGGGTCGTCGCCAGACCCGCGGTGAAACGCACCGTGCCGGTCGGTTCGGTCAACCGGTGGCGGATCGCCGTTTCCGCCTGCTCCGCCTGTTGAAGCATCCCGACGGCGTGCCGGTAGAACTCTTGCCGGCATCGGTCATTCCAAAGCGCCGCGACGTGCGATTGAGCAATCGAACGCCGAGTTCCGCCTCAAGCTGCTGAATCCGATGGCTCAAGGTCGATTTCGGCATGCGAAGCGTTCGGCCAGCGGCTGTAAAGCCGCCTCGATCGACCACCTGCACGAAATAGAAGAAGTCGTTGAGATCAAGCATCTGGGCTCCCCATCGTCCAGCCAGTTGGACATTAAGTCTAGAAAATAGCGACTTCTTAGCCGAGGCGCCAAGCCCTAAATTCCATCCGTCGCCACCAGTTGCGACCCTGGATGCGCCAAAGGGGCGATCCCGGAACCATCCGGAGGCATCATGGAACGGCGTCAGTTCCTCCAAGTCGCGACAATCGGGGCAGCAACGGCCATTCTTGGTTCCCTCCCTTCGCTTGCCGCCACGCTTCATCCACGCCGATCACAGGAGAATGAAATGGGCGAGCAAACTCATCTTTATGAACCATTGACATCCGACAATGCCGCGTTGGTTCTTGTCGACCACCAGATCGGCCTGATGACCGGTGTGCGCGACTATTCGACGGGCGAACTGAAGCACAATGTCGTTGCTCTCGCAAAGGCGGCCAAGGTACTCAAGCTTCCGATCGTCGTGACGACAACAGCCCGCGACAGCATGTGGGGTCCAACTTTTCCGGAATTGGTCGAGGCGTTACCGGGTATCGCCATCATCGACCGTTCATCAGTCAATGCCTTCGACGATCCAGCGGTGGCAGCGGCCATCGACGCGACGGGCCGCAAGAAGCTGATCTTTGCCGGGATCTCGCTCGAAGTATGTGCCGCATTCCCAGCCATGACAGCGATCGGCAAGGGATATGACGCCTACGTGGCTGTTGATGCATCGGGGACTTTCAGCGACACAAAGCATGAGGCCGGCCTCCTTCGCATGTTGCAGGCCGGCGTCAACCTCTCCGACTACGCAACCTTGATGGTCGAGATCCTGAAGGATAACGGGCGGCCCGAGGCCGGAGCCGTCTACGAGGCCCTGGACATGCCTTGGGCGAAGCTCGTCGGCCAGATCGCGCAGGCCCGTTCCAAGTAACGGGACGCAACACATCATCGCCGATCAGGCGCCGGTCGACATCTGTTGACCTGCCGAACGATCCGACTGGTGAAGTCCGGCGCATGAAAAATTTGCTACGCAAGCGACGGACGTGACCATCCACATCCGTCGCCGCCCGTACATTCCAGCCCATGTGATGATGGTGGACACGATCGGGGCCTCAAGAAACATTGCCAAAGCAAGCTCGTTCCTCAAACCGCGAACACACCAGCCGCTGACCCATAGCATTATACGCGAACATGCATGGTGAATCGCAGCATCCTCCCGCTGTGCCGGTCAACTGGAGGGAAATGAAGCCGCATGCCTGTCAACCTCGATATGGTCGACATTGCAACCGTTCCCATCAACCTCTACCGAAAGACGAGCCCCACTCTCCGGTTCGAGCCACTCGTATAGTCCCAACTCACTTCTGCCGATACCAACAACTATGGCTCGCGGCCTGAAGGCGCCGATCCGGTATTTCCGATCCGGAAGGAACTTGCGGGAATGGGCTGAAGGCTGAATCTAACGCGCATTACGTTCAACAGTAGCCTATTGCCACAGGCGATGGTTGACATATTTATCCTCTGAGGCCGGGGGGCCGAGGAATGCATAGGATAATGGCGCAAACATCTTCCAGCTCTGTCTACGATTTTTCAACAGGCGATCTTCCCGAAAATGACCGGCTCCGCTTCTGGGTCAAAGACAATCATTGCGACTGTCGCGTGTGGAATCCCGAACTCGTATCATTCGATGTGGAAGCGATCGGAGCGGAGCTTGGTCCGCTCATCCTGTCGGGTCGAGAATGGCCCGGCGGCGTAGAGGCACCAGGTTGCGAAGCTCCGACAACGAACCGGCATATCCGAGCCGATAGTCATGATTTTTTCCGGTTCACGCTGGTTCTCGACGGGCGTTACCTTTTCCGATCGACAGAGCCGGTATCGGTCAAATCAGCGGGCGACCTGTTCCTCCTGGATGGAGCTCAGGTCAATGACTGTATCGTCGAGGGCAACAATGTCATTTCGCTCGCCGTTCCGAGAGATTTGCTGCCCAGCCAGACAGCGCTCCTGCACGGGCATACACTGACAGCCGGCGTTGCCGGTCTCCTGACTGATCACCTCATCTCACTGTTTCGCAATCTCCCCATGCTGAAGGAACAGGAGATCCCCTATGTGGTGCAATCCACGTTGCAACTGCTAACGGCCGTTGTTTCCTCCGCCTCCGATGCGATGCAGGAGACGGCCGGCCCCATGCGCGAGCTTTTGCTTGGTCGCGTCCTGCGATATCTCGACACGCATCTGCTCGAGACGGATCTGACGCCCGACAGGATTTGCCGTGATGTCGGAGTTTCTCGCGCCAAGCTCTATCAACTGTTCGAGGGCAATGGCGGTGTCATGCGGCAGATACAGCGCAAACGCCTTCACCGGGCTTACCAATTGCTGGCGGACCCGAAGAGGCCACGGCCCCACATAGCGGAACTTGCCTGGCGCCATGGATTCTCGAATGAAAAGTATTTCTATCGCCTGTTCAAGACAGAGTTCGGGCACACACCGGGCGAGACGCTGAAAAACATGCTTCAACCGCCTTCGGGTGTCACGCCGGCTTTTGCTCAACTGCGCGAGGATGGCATCGACCGCCGCTCGGGTTGAACCTTGCCATTCGACATGTCGGACCGCTAAATTGCCAGCGTATTGCGTCGCCGACCCTGCTCCTCAAGGTTCCCAGCCACTGGCCGGATCATAAATTCTCAACACTCGCGAGTCCAATCCCTTCATGTTTGCCTCGATCTGCCCCTTCCCAAGATCAACCGGCCGCATTTTGCTGGCGTTCGCCTCGATCCTCGCCACCAGTTCAACCGCATCGCCTGCCGGCGCGACATCGGATATTGCGCTGAAATCCGACGTACCCGGACTGAAGATCGCCCGGCTCCAGACGCTGCCGAAGGCGCCGCAACCAGTATCTGATGCACCATGCGGCGTGGTGCCGCAACCGAAGGGCGAAGGCGGCAAGATCGCCGCTGCTCTTGGGTGGGGCGTGACCGGTGAGGCGAGATTGGGGCCCTATGAGGCCGTCAGCTTTGCCGGAGAATTTGAGCAGGCAACTGGCTCGTCCTGCGATATCAGCCAAGGGAATGTGGCGCTCTTTGATGGTTCGAAGTTGCTGGCTCTCATCTATGCCGACAAGAAGAGCAAGCTGTCGATCGGCACGATCGTCGCGTTCAAGGATCATCTGCGCATTCTTGACGGCGACCTCGTTCAGATGCCGGTGGGTGAAATCTGGCTCGGCGGGGGTCGAAATGTTGACGTAAAGCCGCTTGCCGGCGAGGAACAGGTTTGTGACGGCAAGGCGGTCGTACCGAACCTCTACGGCAAACCCATCACCGAAGCCCGCCAAGCGGTCATTGCCAAGGGATGGGAGCCGTTTCAGAGCCCGGCCCCATCATATCCGGACCCCTTCGGCGACAGCATCCGCAAGATGGGCATCGTGGAAACGACCGATTGCTCCGGAACGGGTTTCGCCTATTGCAGCTATTATTACCACAAGGGCGACATGGAACTCGGCGTCACTAGCTTTGGAGACGGAACGCCGACAGTGTCGGGTTATGATGCCGTCTGCGAGCGGTCGAAATGGCATAAGTCCGAATAGGGCCAACCGCTCGCTTAAACCTTCATCCATCGGAGAACCACCGGCTGCAGCATCTCACTTGCGGTGAGAGCGCAACAGGCGGAGAGGTCATGGACATTTTCACTTGGCGAATGGGTTCGACTTCCTGTCCCATTCGAGTGGATTACCGCTTGCTGCCGGCTGCTGGGTCGTCGTTGTTTGCTGGTTTGCACCGGCATCGTCCGACTTCGGCTGGAATCTGGGCGAAAAGTGCGGAAGGATCAGCCGCGCCCAGGAACGATTGATCTTCGAGGCTTCATCGGGGCAGCGCGCAGCCCGTTCCTTAGGCAGCATGCCGTTTTCGACGATCGAGCCGTTGCTTTCCGGATCGAGGCCATAGACCATGCAGAGCAGATTGAAATAGCGCTGTGCATCTAGCGAATGTTCGTCGGCAAACGACGCCACGTCCGGTGAGCCCGAGGATTGGCTGTTGATCTTGAACCAGATGGACGCCAGTTGAAGAACGCGCGTAATATCGTTTTTGTTCTCCCTGTCGTCGACATGGGACAATAGCAATACGGCGGCGAGTTGGTCGACGGAATCCTCTTCACGGCCGACTGCGGGCAGATCGAGCAAATCGATCAGGGCATGTCCGGATTCGTGGAGCAGGATGAAGCGCAGGTTATCCTGAACGAATTCGATCGTCAGCGCCTTGGGGTCCGACGCGCCTTTCGAAAGTGCCTGCCCCATTTGCAACAGGCTGTCGATCATCTCGTAACAGAGAAAGACCGCGCCGTTCTTTTTGTCGTAGAATGCATTGATCGTGTTGCATTGCCTCGTGACGTAATGGAGCGGGCGGGGTGTGACGAAAAGGCCGTCCAGACCATCGATCTCGGGAATATTTAGAATGAGATGCGTGTCGACGGCCCATTGGTAGGCGTAATTGAACTTGGGGTCTTCGGGCGGAAAATAATGATAGACGAAACGCAGTCCCTTGCCGTCCGAAGTCACAAGTGAACCGTCTGTGGGTGGCGGAAGCGCGCCGTCCTTCTGTTCCGTAACCCCGTCCTTGTCGCCACCGGCCTGCGCTGTTTCGGCGCCGGTCGAACCATCGTTTTGCCGGGGTTGAGCCTGAGTATCGGCAGGGCCATTTCCATTTGCGGAAGCGCCCTGACTGCCGGCACCCGCCGCATCGGCAAGCTTCATCAATGTCGGATAGCTTGGATCGCCATCGGACGGATTTTCCCCGAAAGGATAGAAACCGTTGGAGATCAATACCGAGATGTTTTCGATGAGCTTGCTGTTCTTGTCGCCATTCCAGCTGAGATCATAGCCGCGGATCTCATTGCCTCTCCGCTCAAAACGCGAATAGAATTTACGGTCTCCAGCGGTGCCGGAGACGATGAACCAGTTCGGGCGCTTGAGCTGGTAGGTGATGGTGCTGCCTTGCTCATTCAAAAGATTCTGAAAGAGCTTTTCGAGCTCCGCGGAGCCGCTATTGGCAAAGCGCGCCGTCTTCAGCGAAATCACTCCGTCCTCGGTCTGCAGATTTTCGCCGCCAAGCGTGTTTTCTTTTCGCTGCGTCAGCAGGCCGGCAGGATAGGAGATCGTCATTCCCGCAAGCGAGTTGTCGAGCGAGCGCCATTGCAACTGCTTGCGCACATCGAGCGCTGCGCTCCCCAATTCCAACGCATCCTGGGCCGAAAGTTTGCCGGTGGCGGGCCGATTATGGTCGCGCTGGTAGCTGGCGATGGCGTTTCGGCCGCTCGGACCGAAGTTGCCGTCGGCAAAGCCATTATAATAGCCAAGCAGGATAAGTCCCTCCTGCGTGAGCCGCCGCTCCCAGATGTTGAGACTTCCCTCGATGGAATCCGAGTTGGCGGCACCGGCACCGCTCGAACTTTGTGCCATCGCCGGCTGAACCCAGACCGGCGCGGCAATAGGGAGCAGGAGAGCCATCGCCAGGAATAGTTTGCTGGAATAAGGTCTGAGAGTGAAGTTCATAGGGGCTCCGGTAGTGGCAAGCGATCGAGTTCGGGGGATCCTGCGATCGGCAAGGGGCTATTGAACCGATGTTGTGCGCAGAAGCAGGACGTCGATATCGCGATCGGGCGTGTAGTTCTTGATATTCATTTCGAACTGCGTCGGGCTGATTTTCTTCACGCCGTTGCCGCAAAAGGAAACCAAGGTCTTCGGATCAGCCTTATCGACAATCAGCTTGTAGCTGCCGATCGGTCCAGCCCAGTTGCCGCCGGACATGATGACGTAGGACAAATATTGCTCGAAGGATTGCAATGTCCTTGCATTGTCATCGCCTGCTTTTTTGTAGAGCGCGCGTGCGGCTTTAAGAAAGCTCGCGTCCGTGCAGAATTTTTGCTGATAGGCTTTCAGGCTGTCCGGATCGATGTCGGGAGAGCCGATCGACAGGCTGGACAAGCCGCCCACGACGGGCACGTAGCTCTGCTCGACCGTGATCTCCTTGCCGCCAGGAAAGATCTGATTTCGCCAATATTTGGAGCGCAAGGTCCATAGCGGATAGAGTGTCGCCGGCTGGCCCGCATAGTCGCTTTCCTCGCCGGGGTCGATGATGTTTCCGTCTGCCAGGCTTTTGCGCTCATCGTTCGTCAATCGGCCGATCGCAGCCTGCGTGGCTTCGACGGTCGGGACCAGAGGAATGTGAAGTGACCGTAGCTTTTCAGTGACTTCGATGTCCGGTTTCCCGTCCTCGGTTATGAAGGCGCGCTGTTCGAGTTGCGACGCGATGGGCTTTCCGTCGACGATGGTCTGGAACTTCATGAAATTGTCGCTTGCCGGATCGGGAACGACAGTGGTGGAATTCGAACCTCCACCGGGGAAGTCTGGCATCGGAAAAGCGATGGTTGTCGCGTAGTCGGCATTCGTCAGATTGCGGAAGCGATATAAAATGCGGACAGCGGTGGGCGACAGGTACAAGTCCTCCGAGACAAGGGCGATCTTGTCCGTCTTCTGAAGGACGAGCCCCCCGGTCCCGAGTGTGGCCGAGCTGTCATCGGCAAGGGCGGGCGTCGACAAAATCAACAGGCTGATAGAGGCCAGCAACTGAATACGCATCATAAATTCTTTCTCGAAAAGGCAGGAGAGCAGGCCACGTCTTTCAATCATGGTTGAAGTCCGTCAAGTCGCCGGATGTACAGGCTCATACCCTCCCATTTCGTCTCCGCCATAGACTTGCGTCCGATGGCACCCACGGCGATGGGGCCACCCAATGCCGGTTCCTCAGGAAGCCACGCCGACGCTGGATCCGTCAGCAACCTTCGGGCCGCACCAAAGCCTCTCGGCACGGTGCTTGCTTTGCCGAAGGCTCAAGCCGACGACGCTTATCAGACTCCTTGCGCGCCGCCGATATCGTTGTGTCCGTCAAAAGTGCACATGCGTCTATATTCACCAAAGCGTGTGGAAGGTTCTGGTCAGCAATTCCTGACTGGCCTAGAGCTTCCACTGGAACTGTCATTGCATGAGGTCGTCTTCACCCCGGCTCGCCGTATGGGAGCATTTCTCAAGGTTGTGAAATTCGACTTCTGCGGGTGAGCGGAAGAAGACCCGCCGCCCGGTCGGGGAACTGCCGGCTTCGAAAGCCGGTCTATTGGAAGGAACATAGCATGCGTTTCTGGTTTGGCGCTCTTCGCTGCCTCACGCTTACGAGTCTCGCGGTGTCCATTCCCATTCTCGTTAACGCCGCTGAAGCGAAAAAGGATTGCTTCGGCTTCGATGCTATAGATGACGATCCGCTGGCCGCACGGCTCTATGAAGTCCTGCCGGGCGACAAGGTCGAATTTCAATGCCCGGAGCGCTCCGTGTTTTGCAAGAAGGGCGCCTTTCTGCTGGCAGGCGATCAAGTGATCGTTAGCAGGTTCGATGGCGACAGAGCGTGTGCCGAATATCATAGCCCGGCAAAGAGCCCCGATGATGACGAAACTGCGGGCTGGCTGCCGCTCATTCGATTGGCTCCGAAATCGCGTGCCGCTGACTGGGTCGGACGCTGGGGTGACAGCGAAACGACGATCACCGCAAAGCCTCGGAATGGCAGGATCCGCATCGATGCGAAGGCCGACCTCCAGTTCGGCAATGGTAGCCAAGGCGGTCAGTTTGCCGCCCTCATCGACGGTGCACAGCCTCACGCCCAGTTCGGCTATGAGGCCGACGATGAGAAGAAGAGTGAAAAGCTGCTTCCCTATCAGGACAAATCAGTGCCGGGCCTATGTCAGGTAAAGATGAGCCAGCTAGGACGGTATCTCGTCGTTCGCGACAACCGCATGTGCGGTGGGATAAATGTCAGCTTTTCCCGTGTCTATCGGCGGGTGGATGAAAAGGCCCTGGCCAATCAGACCCAGGCAAAGGCTTCGAAGCCATCTGCAAGCGGAACGCAACCGGATCCCAATGGGATCCGCCCCTCCTATGGGACCTGCGCGGATCAGTCCGATGGCGTTACCGTCGCCATGCGGAATTGCGCTGACGCCGAATATAAATACCAGGATGACCGCCTGAATGCGGCTTACCAAAAGCTCCGGGCAAAGCTGGGCAAAGCCGCTGCGGTGCAATTGCGGGATGAGCAACGAGCCTGGATCGGCCAACGTGACAAAGAGTGTGAAGTTGACAAAACCGGTGGCACGGCTGAATTGATCATCTCCGATGATTGCGCGGTCCAGGCCACTGCAAAGCGAGCCTCGGAACTGGAAACCCGGCTTTCCCGATAGGCAGCCTATCGTCTCCACCGTCAGTCCGCCACCTGCTCTCCGTGGCGGATCGCGTCGACAAAGCGCGCCGATCCTACCCTATTGCTAGAGATCGGCAGACGATCATTGATCGGCCGGTTCCAAAGCCTGCGCCCAGTTTTTCCGCATATCCGACAAACGGGTCGAATAGGCGGATTTCAGGCAGGCGGTATCCTTGCATTTGTCCCGCACGGTCGTTCGCCAGGTGGTTTGCTCCTTGCCAACGGGATCGATGACTTTTCCGGTCTCCCCATCATGCCCGGCTGTTTCACTCTGGATCTTGTCGAAGAGCACGTTCATCTGCTCGTCCAGCTTGGAAAGGTCGGGATCCGCACAGATCAGCTTCTCGACATGGCTCTTGGCGTATTTGCAATCAAAGCCGGCACCCATGGCGATCGTTGGCATCAGCAGTAGACCGGTTGTCAGCACGACGCCACCCCCAAACCCAGCGGCGCGCGCGTAACCGACACCGATCGTGAATAAGGATGATCTATAAATATTCATATGATCGTCACCCAGTAAGGTTTCTCATTGCGCAAATGAATAGGCAGCGCCGGTGAGGCTGCGATCAAACCAGCTCGCATCGCCCGCCTCAAGGGCCCAATTGCCTTCGTTGTCGAATTCGGGAAGTCCGGTTGCCGATTTCCACTGAGAACTGATCCGCCTTTGGAGCGCACCCCAAAGGCTTGGTGTCGCGCGAGAGGCGCATCCGGCTAATTTGCCGACACAGCAAGGAGGCAAAGACATCGATGTAGGCACCTGTTGGAAAATGTCGGTTTTCGCCCCCATTGCCACAATTACGCCCCCGTTTCCGGAATTGTCGATTATTCGCATACCCCGCCTGCGCGGGGCGCAATCCCGCGCGTTCTTCGGGAAATATGGTTTGTGAGATGAAGACTATACGATTGGTCCTTTTCCCTGCTCTGGCAGTGCTTTTGACAAGCGTCTCCGTGCATGCCCAGGAATGGGGATATCTGCCTGACTATGGCGACGATCCGGATGGCGGCTATGTCATTCGACGCGATTGGCGCGAACCGCCACCACGCTATCGCGATGATCGGCGCTATCGTGACGACTATTCCTATCGCGATCGCGGCTATGATTATTATGACGACGAAGACGAGGACTTCCCGTTGGATCGCCGTCCGCAGCGACAGGCCTCGATCGACCCGCGTGCCGCCTCGCCGCAGTTCAGCCCTGGCATCAAGGATGACAGACAGGCAAGCCTGGCGCGATCACCAATTCCCCGCAGCGTCGTCGCCTTCTCCGGCTACGACCCCGGCACGATCGTCATCTCCACCAAGGAAAGACGCCTCTATCTCGTGCTCAACGATGGAACGGCGCTCAAATACGGCATCGGCGTCGGCAAGCAGGGTTTCTCATGGAAGGGAACGCAAACGATCAGCCGCAAGGCAGAGTGGCCGAGTTGGACGCCGCCCAAGGAGATGATCGCCCGCCGTCCGGAATTGCCTGACCGCATGGAGGGTGGCCTCAACAATCCGCTGGGCGCACGCGCGCTCTATCTTGGCTCCACTCTCTACCGAATCCACGGCACCAACGAACCGAACTCGATCGGCAAGGCGGTATCCTCCGGCTGCATCCGCATGGCAAATCCGGATGTGATGGATCTCTATGGCCGCGTCGGCGTCGGGACGAAGGTCGTCGTGCTCTGATTGCAATTCCCCGTTGCCGGAGGCTGGAACACTCTAGCAAGGCTGGAAACGGAAACGACGGCAGGCGCTGAGACCTCCTGCCGTTCACCTCCAACCGGCAGATTTCGTCTGCTTCGGCGCAATCAAGCGACCCGCGACGATCACTTGGAGAGCCTCACTTGGAGAATGTCGTTTGCTTCGCCCAGGTGGGATCGCCGGAAGGGTCGGTCGGCCAGAACTGAATATCTGCAAAATCAATCGATTGCACGACATCCGGCAAAGCGTCCCTATAGATCCCGAAACGCGGTTGAGTGTCGATGAACGGGCGACCGTTCTGATCCCGCATGCCGTGATCGACATAGCCGAGACGCCCCGTGTAGGCGATATCGCAGGCACGGCCGTTGAGGTAGACCTGCAAGGCGCTTTCTCCCTCCTGCAGGCTGGGCTTCAGCATCACGTTCACATCGTTCCAGTCACCCACATTCAGATGCCAGGGACCGCAAACGGTCTTCGAGCGTCCGGCGTTACAGTCCGCTGTTCCCCTCACCTTGGCAACGAAGTCTGCCCCCGTGGCGGACGGTATAGCTTCAATTTTAAAGAGCGGGTTGGCTGACTGACACGATCCCAGCGGCTTCGTGTCTTCCGTCGGAATGTTCTGCTTCACCTGGTGGATGACCGTGCGATTGCCGATCCCCTGCCAGGGGGCTTCCAGCCGGAAGGCGAAATGATACCAGATCGGCCTGTCGAATTTGACGATCTCCCTCTTGACCTGGATTTCCACACGTTCGGTCGGCGCATCGCCCACGCTCTGGTCTGAAGCATCTCCGGGATGCACGGTAATACGCAGGATCGGCCGGGAAGGCGATGACAGATCGCAGGCGATACGCGTTCCCCATAGAGCAGGATCCAGCCTGCTGCTGATCTTCCAGAGCTTTGACGGATGTTCGCTGCTGGCGGTGCATAGATCGGCAAAGCTGCCGGGCGATGCGGGTGCGGCATTTTGTGCTGCCGCGGATGATCCGTTCAAGAGACCAAGGCATGACAGAAGGAAGGCAAGCTGCAGAGTTCTCGGGATCGTCATCGTCAGTCTTTCCTGGAAGAGAGCGAAGGGTCTGAGAAGCGGTGGTCCAGCCAGCTTTCCCGACCGAGAATATGGTCGCAAAGCCTCAAACGCAGCTCTAGCGGCGAACGAATGCTAGTCAAGGATGTTTCAATTGCCTGCGGCATCAAGGTCTCTATCGACCATGATGGATTAAGCCTGTGCAGTTGACGCGCACCCTGTTTTGGCGACGCAATGCCCGTTGTGTCCCCCGGGGCGACCGAGGCAACCACTCGGCAAGGAGCAGACATGTCGGCAAGATCGTGAAATCGCCACTGAGCGTGATCGCAATCGAAGCTGAGTTTGTTCTTGCGCTATCCGTCGGATGGTCGCAAAAGATCTTGCAATGTCCGTGGGCGTCTGCGCACGAGCGACATCGAGCCTGGTTGAATTCTAGAAGCGAAAGCAATTCAATGACCCGACAACTTTCCCTTCCGCGCGATCGGATTTCCGTCCTTCTGCTTGAGGGCATCAGCCAGACTGCGGTGGACTATTTCTCATCGTCCGGCTACGCCAACGTCACCCATCTGCCGAAGGCTCTGGACGACAAGGATCTCAAGGAACGTATTGCCGATGCGCACATTATCGGCATTCGTTCGCGTACTGAGCTGACCGAAGAGATTTTCAGTGCTGCCCGCAAGCTCATGGCAGTGGGCTGCTTTTCCGTTGGAACCAATCAGGTCGATCTGGATGCGGCGCGGCGCCGCGGGATTCCGGTATTCAACGCCCCCTATTCGAACACGCGCTCCGTTGCCGAGCTTGTGATTGGTGAGATCATCATGCTGACGAGGCGGATCTTGCCGCGTTCGGCGTCTGCACATCTGGGCGGATGGGACAAATCCGCCGTGGGCAGTCGTGAAGTGCGCGGCAAAACGCTTGGTATTGTCGGCTACGGCAACATCGGCTCGCAACTCAGCGTGCTCGCGGAAAGCATGGGAATGATCGTCCGTTATTTCGATCCCTCGGACAAGCTTCGCCACGGCAATTCGGAATCGATGGCGACGCTCGGAGAGCTGCTGGAGATCTCCGACTTCGTGACCATGCATGTTCCCGAAACCAGCGCGACGCAAAACATGATCACCGAAGCTGAGCTGCGCCGGATGAAGAAGGGCGCTCTCTTCATCAACAATTCCCGCGGAACCGTCGTAGATCTGGAAGCGCTTGCGAAGGTTTTGAAGGATGGCCATCTCGCAGGCGCGGCCGTGGACGTGTTCCCGAAGGAGCCGGCATCGAATAGTGAGCGTTTCGAGACATCGCTGCAGGGCTTGGACAATGTCATTCTCACCCCGCATATTGGCGGATCGACCGAAGAAGCGCAGGAGCGTATCGGAAGGGAAGTCGCCAGAAAGCTCGTGGAATATTCCGACGTCGGCTCGACACTCGGCGCGGTCAACTTTCCTCAGGTTCAGCTGCCGCCGCGGCCGAATGGCACTCGCTTCATCCACGTCCACGAAAACCGCCCCGGCATCCTCATCAATCTCAACGAGATCTTTTCGTCCCGCTCGCTGAATATCGTCGGCGAGTTCCTGCAGACCTATGGCGATACGGGCTATGTGGTCATCGAAGCCGAAGGTGCCGGCCAGATTGCGGACGAAATACTCGATGCGCTTCGTCAGATCCCGGGAACGATACGGGCGCGATTGCTGTACTGACGCGAGCGGGAAATCAGCTTTCCGGAAGGTCATCGGTTGCGCGCTGGACGAGTGCTGCGCGCAACTTACAAGCTTGCGGGGCAAGACAACTCAGGAAAAACGCAACGGGTTCCGTCCCAGACAAGGCGGATGTCAAACCCAAGCCTATCCGCCCGAACGAACGCCTATGGTGAAATAGATCGGGAACGGAGAAGGCATTATAGGCCAATCGGGTCCAGACAGGACCGATCTGCAACTCTATCGCTCACCAACTGAAACGGGGACCGAAAGAGCCATAATAGCCCGGCGTCGATCCGATTGGCGCTAGATCATTATCGCGCTGAACTCTCTCTGCCCATCGCCGACGCTCGGCCGCTTTTTCTTTGGCACTGGCGGGATCTGTCGATTTGCTCGCGGTTAACGCACTTGATTGACCACTCGTTCCGCCAGCCGTCGAGCAGGAAACAAGCAAAACCGCGGGACAAGCGAGCAGAATGCCCAGGACAACTGCCCTCGTGGCGCTCCCATGAAGAATCTGACCCATAGTCCATCCTCTGCATCGAAAAACAAGAATGCCCCATCAGAGCCTGGGGGCGAACATCCAATACGGCGGCCAGCAACAGACAGCCCTCATTATGGTTGTCCGGCCTTGCGACCGTGAGGCGAGAGACGTCTCAATACTGGATTTCGCCTCGTCGGGACAAGTGGTGCCCTTGAAACAAGCAAGTCGCGGAAATCCGCAATTACCAAGGCAAACTCCAGCCAGAAGCATAAATGCCGTCAGGTCGCGCTGACAATATAGGTGACGGTTCGATTGTAGTGTTCACGCAGCAGGTCGACGGCCTTATCCGCCTGCCGCGCCAGGGCGGCCTCCATGATGCCACTATGCTCCGCAGACAGATCACGCGCCGAGCGCGAATGGTCCACATTTCTGAAGCTCGGCAGACGGTAGCGCTGCGTTTCGGCATAGAGCTGCGCAAACAAAGCAAGCAGGCGCGGCGAGCCGCACGCCGACAGCAGCGCTCGATGGAACTCATGATGGCGAAGCTCAAATTGCATCAGCGCATCGCCGTCAGCCGTCCCACCAGCATCCTTCATCCGACCCGATTGCAGGTCGAGCTTATGAAACGCCGCCACGACCTCCGTCTCCCAATCGTCGCCGCCAAGTTCTACCGACTGGCGCAACGCCTGACTTTCGACCAGGATTCGAACATTCATGACATCCTGCATTTCCGAGGGCGAGACCGGTGCAACGGTAAACCCGCGCGGCGGGTCGTTGACCACCAGCCTCTCCGCATGAAGCCTGTTCAACGCTTCGCGCAACGGAGAAAAACTCAGGCCATACTGTGTTTTCAGAAACTCCAGGCGAAGCGGCTGGCCGGGGATGAGCCGCCCGTGCAATATGTCGTTACGTAGATTGAAATAGGCAGATTCAGCTAGGGTCATCGCGGTACGGAACAGTCCTTACTCTTTCAAATTCAGGCGGGCGATTGCTTGGCGCGGTCGGCCTTGCTTTCTATATACTCCTTCCACGTCGGCCTATCGATCTGGAAATAGTCTCCCGAGCGCAGATAACCACCGCTTCCATGCGTGCGAGCGACCAGCCCGAGCCGCGGCGTATCGACATAGCAGCGCTCGGCGTCAAGCACGAACTCGTCACGGATATGCACCATGGTCACCTGCCCGATCACGATAGTCTGGAGCGGGCCGGTCACGACCGAGCTTAGCATGCGACATTCCATCGAGACCGGCGCGGTTAATATGCGCGGGGGTGCCACGGTCTCGGACGGCGCCACGGAAAGTCCCGCGAGTTCGATTTCGTCGATGTCTGCGGGAGCATCGATGCAGGTGAGGTTCATGGCTTGCGCGTTCGGCTCATCGACCAGGTTGATGACGAATTCGCCGGTGGCCAGAATGTTCGCAGCCGTATCCTTCAGACGACCGGCCTGCGGCATCAATCCGATGGCGACGGTCGGGGGCGAATTGCCCATCATGTTGAAAAAGCTGAAAGGCGCCGCGTTTCGAACGCCGTCCGCGGAGATACTGGTAATCCAAGCGATCGGGCGCGGGACGATCGACGAAGCGAGGATCTTGTAGCGCTCCTGTCCGTTAAGCTTGTTCATATCGAAACGCATGGTCTTAACCCTTTTCGAACCGTGATAGCGGCCTGACCGCATTCTTCGGTCTGTCGTCGACGGTCAGCTCGAATATGTCGGGGCGACCGTAATGGCCGACGACGTCGAAATCGAACTTGCCGCGCAGCACTTCGTCGGGATCGATCTGCGCATATAGGATGGCTTCGCCTCCGAAGTGCGGGCCGGCAAGCACACGACCCAGCGGGTCTATGATTGCGCTGCCGCCGCGCATCATGACTGTTTCAGGCGCATTGCCGAGCAAGGATTCGTGGTCGGCGGGATAGGCGTCACGCGTGATGTATTGGCAGGCGGTCAACACATAACAACGCCCTTCCAGTGCGATATGCCGCATCGACGGAACCCAGCTGTCCCGATCGTCGGCCGTCGGCGCGCAATAGATGCTGATTCCCTGCGAATACATATGCATCCGCAGCATCGGCATATAGTTTTCCCAGCAGATGACAGCGCCTACCCTGCCGAGCGGCGTATCGAAGACGGGCATCGTCGAACCATCGCCAAAACCCCAGATCAACCGCTCGCCCGCCGTCGGCATCAGCTTGCGATGTTTGCCAATGAGGCCCCGCTCGCCATCAAAGAACAGCGCCGTGCAATATAAAGTGCCCCCATCGCGCTCGATACATCCAATCACAACGAAAGCTCCGGTCTTCGCCGTCGCGTCGCATATTGTTTCGACCTCCGGCCCCTCAAGGTCGATCGCTGCCCTGTGATAGAGCATGTAGGCTTGGCGCCCTTCGGACTTGCGCTCGCCAACCGGACAGCCGAACGAGGCACCCTTCGGATAGCCGCCAAGGAAGGCTTCAGGGAAGACGATTAGCCGCGCACCTTCGCCGGCTGCCTCGTGAATGATTCCGGCCGCCTTTTGCGCAGCGGCAACCGGGTCGTCGGGAATGGACCCAAACTGGGCAACGGCGGCCTTCCACGATGTCGTCATCAACGGCTCCACATACCGGTGCTGGTGGCGGCGTCCAGAACCGCGCCGATGAGCTTCCCATCCGCCTCCTGCAGGGTCAGCGGCAGGTTGAAATGATTAAGGTCAGGCATATCGACCACCGTGACCGAATGTCCTGTCTGCTGCCATGCCTCGGCATAGGCAGCTGTCTGTCTGCGAAACTCTGGCGTCTCCAGGCCGCCGACGGAAGCAATGAGATGCGCGGAAGAGGTCTTCGGCATCAGGAATATCGGGCTATTGCGGGCGACCATTGCCGCGTCGAAATTCATCCATCCGTTGATATGCGTGTGCGGCAAAGGCGTAAGGTCGTGCAAACCGGACAGATCGAGCGCGACGCCAACGATATCGTCGGGCACGTCGTAGACCCGCTGCCAGTCATTCGACAGTAGCATGGCCGTCAGATGGCCGCCCGCCGACGTCCCGCCAACGACGAAGGGCCCCGCCCCGATGTTGAACCGGTCCCGGTTACGATGCAGGAATGAGATCGCGGTGCGGATCTGCCGGACGATCTCATCGAGGGTGACGGCGGGCGCAAGCGTATAGTCGATCACGGCGACATTGAAGCCATGCACATGCAAGCCGGGAACCGCAAAGGCATTATCTGCAGCATTGCCGCCACGCCAATAACCGCCATGAATCCAGACAAACAGCGGCGCGTCCTTGCCGGCCGGATAGAGATCAAGCGTCTCACCGCTATCTTCGTCGTAGACGATCCCGGCCTGGTACTTGAAATCCCGCCTCACCGCCTTGCTGACGTCTACAAGCCTTGCATATTCGTCGTCGAAGGAGGCAACGCTTGCGCGCGCATTGTATTGGATATCCAAAGCTGCGGCGTCATAGCCCTGATAGAAGAATTCAGCCATCGTCAAATCCCCAGATAGCGGTGTGACAGGTCCTGGTCGGCCGCGAGCTCGGCAGGACTTCCCGTCCACACCACGCGCCCTTTGTCGACGATATTGTGGCGATCCACCAGAGTGGCCATCTCGGACAGGTTCTTGTCGATGACCAGAACGGTCTGGCCGATATTTTTAAGCTCATGCAGGCAACGCCAGATTTCGGAACGAATGACCGGCGCGAGCCCCTCCGTCGCCTCATCAAGGATGAGCAGCTTCGGATTGGTGAGCAGAGCCCGACCGATTGCAAGCATCTGCTGCTCTCCGCCCGAAAGAGTTCGAGCCAGTTGCCGCTTGCGTTCCTCCAGCCGCGGAAAAAGCTGGACGACGCGTTGCAGCGTCCATGCCCCGGGACGTGAGGTCGCGATGAGATTTTCCTCGACACTCAGGGATGGAAAGACGCGGCGCCCCTCCGGCACCAGTCCGATGCCAAGCCGCGCAATGGCATTTGGCGGCAAGCGATTGACGATCGTATCTGCGAAGCGGATCGTTCCGGCCGTCGGTTTGATCATGCCCATGATCGACTTGACGGTGGTCGATTTGCCCATTCCGTTGCGGCCTATCAGCGAGATGACCTCTCCCGCCTTGGCCTCTATGGACATGCCGAACAAGACGCGCGCCTGACCGTATCCTGCCTCAAGTTTGTCGAGCGTCAGCATCAGGCTTCCTCCCCCAGATATGCGGCCCGGACTTCCGGATGAGCGCGGATCTCGCTTGCTGTCCCGGTAAAAATGACCTTGCCGTAGACAAGGACACTGATCCTGTCGGCTAGCGCGAAAACGGCATCCATATCGTGCTCGATAAGGAGGATGGGATAGTCGCGTTTGAGGTCCCGCAGCAGAGCTGTCAGCGAGGCGGATTCCTCTGCCCCCATGCCGGCCATCGGCTCGTCGAGCAGGAGCAGCCGGGGATTGCGCGCAAGAGCGACGGCAATTTCGAGCTGCCGCCTCTGGCCATGCGCCAGATTGGATACGATACGCTCTCCCTGATCGCCGAGGCCTGCCCGCTCAAGCCAGGTTTTGGCAATCTGCAGATTGGCGGCATTGCGCCGGGGATTCCTGAAAATATCCGCCGAGCCGCCGCCCTTGGCCTCCAATGACAGCAGAACGTTTTCCATTGCCGTGAAGTCGACACATAGTTGCGTGAGCTGGAAGGAACGCCCCATTCCCATGCGCGCGCGCCGATAGGCTGGCAGACCGGTGATATCTTGCCCGTCGAACAGAATGCGGCCGGCATCAGGGACGATTTCACCGCAAATCTGGGCGATCAGTGTGGATTTTCCGGCACCGTTCGGACCGATCAAGGCGTGAAGCTCTCCTTGCCGCACATCCAGATCGACGCCGTTGGTCGCGACCAAGGCACCGAATCTCTTTTGAAGGTTCTCAAGAACCAGGACGGATGCCTTCGTGTCAGCCATGGTGTTTCCCCAACAAGCGCCCTAACATGCCATGTCGTCCGAACAGGGCAATCAAGGTCAGGATCGGGCCCATGATGATCATCCAATGCTCAGTCCAGCCGGACAGAATCTGTTCCAGGATGATGAAGACGGCGGCACCGGCAATCGGGCCGATCAAAGTACCTAAACCACCAAGCACGACGATTGCCATGAACTCGCCTGATTTCGACCAGGCTGCCATGTCAGGGGTGACGAACAGCGCGTAATTGGCCCAGAGAATGCCCGCCAGGCCGGTGCCGAAGGCGGAAATGACGAAAGCCGTTAGCTGGAAATTCAAGGGGCGGACGCCCAGATTAACGGCCCGTCGTTCACTCTGACGCAGCGCCTGGAAGATCAGGCCGAAGCGGGAATTGACGATCATCATGCAGAACATCGTCCAGAGAACCAGCAGAAACAGACATAGATAATAAAAGCTTGATCCGTTCGTGATGTCGATCAGCGGCAAGGCGTTGCGTGTGTCGATCAGCAGGCCATCGTCGCCGCCATATGTGGCCAGCGAGACAAGGATGAAGAATACCATTTGCGCGAAGGCCAGCGTGATCATGATGAACTGCACGCCCGCGGTCTTGAGCGCAAGCCAGCCGACGATCGTCGCAAGTGCGATGCAGGCAAGCAGCCCAATCGGCCAGACGATGAGGGCAGTATTCGTGCCTTGCCAACCGAGAAGCGGCTCTCCATTGCTGGTATGGTAGGCGATGATACCGACGGCATAGCCTCCGACGGCGAAGAACATGGCATGCCCGAAGCTGACGAGCGCACCATAACCCATGATCAGATCAAGGCTGACGGCAGCAATCGCGTAGATGACGATGCGTGTAGCCAGACCTTCGATGGAAGCATTGCCCGTAAATGCTGATAGAAGCGGAACGATCGCAAAGGCGACAAGGCCGATGAGGATGATTGCAATTCTTGTCGAACGCATCGGTCAGCCTCTCGCCGCCAGCAGGCCCAGCGGGCGAAACAAAAGCACCACGGCCATCAAAACGTAGACACTGGCGGAAACGAGCCCGGCGCTTAATGTATCGGCTGTTGAAGGCGGCAGCAGCAACTGCATCAGTTGTGGAAGGTAGGCGCGTCCCATGCTGTCGACCATCCCGACCAGAAGCGCTCCGACCAGTGCTCCCCTGATCGACCCGACACCGCCGATGACGATGACGACGAAGGTCGTGATCAGAACGCGTTCGCCCATGCCGATCTCGATCGCCAGAAGCGGCGCGGCCATCACTCCGGCCAGGCCGCAAAGCGCGCCGCCGAGACCAAACAGGATCGTATAGAGACGGCGAACATTGACCCCAAGCGCATCCACCATCTCCCGGTCGTCCGCGCCGGCGCGGATCAGCATGCCGATACGCGTCTTGTTGACCAGCAACCACAATCCGATTGCCACAAGCGCTCCGACGACGATGAATGCGAGACGCATGACGGGATATTCCAACCCCGGCAGGATCGAAACGGCGCCCTGCAGGGCGGAGGGTATATCCACAAAGGGCGGCTGGCGCCCGAAGATCATGCTGACGGCTTCATTGGTAAACAGAATGAGCCCGAGCGTCGCAAGCACCTGATAGAGATGATCACGCTTGTAGAGCCATTGCACGACCGAAAGCTCGATCGCCATGGCGTAAAGACCCGCGCCCAGAACGGCGGCCACCATCCCCACCAGGAAGCTGCCGCTTCCCAGTATGGCGAAGGCGGCGCAATAGGCTCCGACCATGTAGAATGCGCCATGGGTCAGGTTGATGACGCCCATGATACCAAAAATCAGCGTCAGTCCGGATGCCAGCATGAAAAGCATGGCCCCATATTGCAGGCCATTGAGCACCTGTTCGATGAATAGCAGCATCCCGCTTTCCTCATTCTGAAAATTCGCGAGGCAATGACCCCGCCCAGGAGCGGCAACAGCTGCTTCCTAGGTGGGATCTCTGAGCGAATACCGCTATTTCATCGCACATTTGGCCGCGTAGGCGTCGCCGTAGTCCGATGCGACCTTCCGGACGATCTTCTGGACGATCTTGCCATCGGCGTTCTTTTCGAATTTCGTCAGATAGTAGTCTTGAATCGGATGTTGATTGGGTCCCATCTTGAACGCGCCGCGGATCGCCGTGAAATCGGCCTTTCGCAACGCGTTGCGGAAATCATCTTCCTTGGAAAGATCGCCGCCCACCGCCTTCAGGCCGGTGCCGATCAGATGGGCGGTATCATAGGCCTGTGCCGCATAGATCGTTGGGTCGCGGCCATAATCCTTACGGAAGGCCTCGACAAAAGCCTTGGAGGCGGGGTTATCGGTCTCCGTCGTCCAGAGGGCGGAGGCGTAGACTCCATCGGCGGCATTGCCCGTCGCCTGGATCATGCGCGCATCCATGGAGAAGCTCGGAATGACCATCGGGATCGAGGCAGCCATGCCGGAATTGGCGTATTGCTTGGCGAAATTGATGCCCGCGCCGCCGGGATGGAACTGGTAGATGGCGTCAGGTGCAAGCGACTTGACGCGCGCAAGCTCGACGGAAAAATCCGTCTGGTCGAGCTTGGTATAGATCTCGCCGACGACCTCTCCCTTGTAGGTACGCTTGAAGCCCTCGAGGGCATCGCGTCCTGCCTGATAGTTCGGCGCAAGAATGACCATCTTCTTGAAGCCGAGTTCGTTGGCCGCCAGGCCGGCGGCCTCATGAAACGCGTCGTTCTGATAAGACGCGACGAAGTAATTCGGACTGCACTTTTCGCCGGCGAACGTCGACGGGCCGGGATTGTTGCTCACGTAAAACGCTTTCGCGGTCAATACGCTCGGAAGGACCGCCGCCAGCACGTTGGAGAAGTTGACGCCCGTATAGAGCTTGATGTTTTCCCCCAGCATCTTGTCGACGATCTGCTTGCCGTTGGCAGGCTTCAGCGCATCGTCCTCGATCTTCAGCGTGACCGGCACGCCCCCGAGTTTGCCTCCTTCTTCCTTGAGAGCGAGATTGAAGGCATCCCGGATATCCTCGCCGATGTAACCGGCCGGCGTGGACAGCGTGGTAATCAGCCCGATGGTGACGGGCTGCGGGTCCTGCGCCAGGACCGGAAACGCAGCCACAACGGCGCCGGCTGCGACAACTCCCATAAGGCTGCGCCTTGTCCATTTCAGTGACATGTTAAGCTCCCCTTTTTGTTGAATGAAGCCGAGAGGCTTCGATCTTGAATTCGTGCGCTATCAGATCGCGACCACAGGATGTCTGATCGTGCCGATTCCTTGCACCGTGGCTTCGACGACGTCGCCGGGCCACATCCACTCCTGAGGCGTACGGCCGGCGCCCACGCCATCTGGTGTTCCGGTGGCGATGATGTCACCCGGCTCGAGCGTGATGCCCGAGCTGATGTCGGCAATCAGTGTCGGCACGTTGAAAAGCATGAAGCGGGTGTTCGAACGCTGCTTCTCGACGCCATTGACCGTGAGCCAGAGATCGAGATCATGCGGGTCGGAAATCTCATCGGCCGTGACGATGCAGGGACCGAAGGGCGCATAGGTATCCTGCCCCTTGGAGAAGATCCATTGCCCGGCGCGGCGATTGTCGCGCGCGCTGACGTCAATCATCACGCTGTAGCCGAAGACGTGGCCAAGGGCGTCTTTCTCGGTCACGCGCTTTGCGGTCGTCCCGATGACGACAGCCAGTTCGACCTCCCAATCGAGCTGCTGCGTGATGCGAGCATTGTGCTCGATCGCGTCACCGGGGCCGATTACCGTGGTCGGCGGCTTGGAGAAGATGACAGGTTGCTTCGGCAATTCCTTGGAGGTATCCAGTGACTTCGCCGATTCCGCTACGTGCTCCACATAGTTCAGACCGATGCCGAAGATGTTCTTGCGTGGGCGCGGTATCGGCGCCAGCAGTTTGACATTCGCCAATGGAAGGGCCGTTCCCGCGGGAAACCGCTCACCGCACTCGCGCAGCAAATCGCGCAGCCGTTCCGGTCCGACGGGGCCAAGGTCAATCAGGCCGAGCATCGTGTCGGGCAGGTCCACACCGAAAGCTTCCCCCAGCCATGCGACGTCGACAACGAGATCACCGGACATGACCCCAAGCCGCGCCCCGGCTTCGACCCCGTTTCGATAGGTTACAAGACGCATAATATACCTTTCCTTAGCCGTTGATCGGCTGATGGCCATCGTTGTCCGCGAAAGCCTGTTCGCGATAGAGCCCGAGCGAATGCATGACCGGCATGTCGTTGAAGGCAAACAGGCACGCGTCTTCGCGATCCGCGCTGTTTGCATGTTCGTGCCATGCCCAGGACGGCACGCAGAAAATATCGCGCTCCTTCCAATCGAAGCGCTCGCCGTTGATAATCGAATAGCCGCTGCCCTTGGCGCATTGATAGAGAACGCTGCCGGTATGACGATGCGCCTTGGTCTTCTCACCGGGGCGCAGCATCTGCATGGAAGCGCCGATGGTCTGCATGACCGGGCCGCCGGTAAGCGGATTTACATAGTTCATGAAAACGCCGTCGAACGGCGAGCCATCGGTCACCGATGCATAGCGGCTCAACGCTTCATAGGTCGGCGCCCATTCGTACTTAAACAGAGGTGAATAGGCATGCCCCCATTTGCTCTCCGCCGGCCGCAGACCGGGATTACCCCAGGTCGCGGTCATGTCATCGACGGGATGGCCGACAGCTTGGCGCAATTCGTCATGAACAGCGTAGAAATTGGCCTCGAGCGCATTGACCAGCGGGATGTCCAGGCCGTCCTGCCAGATGCAGGGCGTACCGTCCTCGGCGATACCATGCTCGTGCCAGGTACCGTTTGGCGTCAGAACGAAATCGTTGGCCCCAAGCGTCATCTTGTGGCCATCGACGATCGTATAGGCTCCCGAACCCTCCATGATGAAGCGTAGCGCCGATGCGGAATGCGCATGCGCGGATGCCGCCTCGCCCGGATGCATCACCTGCAAGCCTGAATAGAGCCAGCCGACAGCAGCGGCCACATCCTGACGGCCCGGATTGCTGAGATAGATCACTCGCCGACCCGCCTTCTCCGGCGTCACCAGATCGACGGACCGCAGGACGTGGTCGCGAAGATCGGCGTAACGCCAGAGCACCGGCACGGAAGCTGACTTCGGCTGCCACGGCTCGATCTTGTTGGCGACCGTCCACAAGGCGCCGGCCTTATGCCGCTCCAGCTCCTCGTAATAGGCCAGTAGCTCGGGGGTATCTTCCACATTGGCGCGGCCAGCCGCGTCTTCGCGATGGTTTTCGCGGGCTTTGGTCATGACAAATCCTCCCAGACATGTTCATTTTCGACAATACATATCTTTTTATAAAATAGAAGCGACTTGCGATAATTTTTCAAGGAGCGCCCAAGGACCTCTCTTCGGAAGGGCGGGCGCCCTCATGCTCAGCGAACGCCGGCGCCGATGGAAGCGGGAAGACCTTTTTGAGGTGCTATAAAGCCAGCCGGTTCTCGATTTCACATTTTCACATATGGCGCCGCAACAGAGACTTGGCCCAATCGACCCCAAGCTGCGATTTTGGCCAGCCTGTGTAGCGTTGAGAAACCGATTGCCCCGGGGTCGGGCAGCCGACTGGAATTCACTTTTGTGATAGGGAATAAAGTATGTGCCTGATCGCGACCCCACGGGCCGCCGATACTCATCCTGCAGCAAAATTGCCATCGGAAAGAAAGAGTAAGGGAATGTTTGTCGAGCAGATAGAACGCAAAATCGGGAAGGCGCTGCCGGATTCATATAAACGATTCCTGAATGCCTTCGATGATTTCTGCTATGTGAATTACAACGAATTCAAGGATGAATTCTCGGAGTCTACAGGCACTCCATGGTTCTGCTGGAGCGAGAAAAGGCTGGACGAAATCTCGATCATCGATGGCGCGACGAAAGATCGGTTGGCGTGGGAAGTGTTGAAATCATATGCGGAGATCAACGCCTACAAAGGTGAAATTCAAAAATCACTCCTTGAGCGTACACAGTTTCTTGTCGCGATCGCCGAGGACGATGGCGACATGCTGTTCATGGACGCATCAGATGATTTTGCGGTTTCGGTCTATATGCATGATTCCGGTGAAACGAAACGCTTGGAAGATAGCTTTGAGGCCTGGCTGGCAAACACCCCTTAGAGCGCATAGGCGGATTCTTCTGCTTATCTGAAGTGCCTGCTGTTCTAACGAACGACAAGCGGGAATGGATTTATCCGAGCTGATGGTGCACTGCCTCGCCGACCTTGTTGGGATCGGCTTGGCAATCCAGTTGTTGTGACCAAGATCACGCATGCCCAAGTCACGCATGCCTATGTCAGACGCCATCGCCATCCCGCCGAGATCATCGCCGCTTATTCGCGCAACTAGCTCGACGCTATCCTCCGACGGTCCTCTTCCCCACCCTCGCGACAACCGTCATCTTCCGATTTTGCTCAACGAGCCCCGATCCCAGCCAACAGCCGTTCCACACCCGCTGCCCAACCCAGGAGCCGCCGGTCCGATCCGTTGCGCGCCATCAACGTCAGTCCCGCAGGCAGAGAAAGTTGCGGCAAGGGAAGCGAGATAGCGGTCAAGTCGAACTGATTAGCAATCTGCGCGTTTCTCAGCAGGAGAGCCTCCGTTTGTTCCGCAAACGCTACGTCAGCAATGATATGGTCGATACGGGGCGCAAAGATAGGAGCCGTTGGCATCACCAGTGCATCTATGCATTTCAGGCGGTCATCCATCTCGGCCATCAATTGGCTGCGCGTACGCATCATCCGCAAGTAGGCCCATGCCGGAAACTTCAGTCGACGTCTCAATGGTTCGGAGACGCGGGGATTAACTGGCCCGATACCGGCCTGGAGCCAATCCGCATGAATTTCTGCCGCCTCGATAGAGGCAATGGACGCCTCGCCGGTCGCCGCACGCATCCGTTCCAGGAGGTCTTCGATATCGCACTCAAAAACCAGCGCGCCATTCTTTCGCAACAGGTCCAAAGCATTTTCCATGGCCGCTGCGATTTCGTCGTGAACATCGCTCAGCAAATATCCCTTTGGCACACCCAGTTGGATGCCTGCCAAGGGAAGTTCAGCCATCCCATTGGCAATTCCCTCCGCCATGATTGCGTCGGCGAGCGCGCACTCGGCAACTGAACGTGCAATAGGGCCGATCGAATCGAGCGACGGCGACAAGGGAAAGGCACCATCGCCTGGAATGCGTCGAGCCGTGGGTTTGAAACCGACAACACCATTCAATGCCGCGGGGATGCGAACAGAGCCGCCTGTGTCTGAACCTATCGCTATATCGCTGGTGCCTTCGACTACGGACACGGCCGCCCCGGACGAGGACCCTCCCGGAATAAGCTCCGGATTGCACGCATTGGCTGGAGTGCCATAGTGTGGATTGACCCCGGTCGTGGTAAAGCAGAATTCGTCGAGGTTGGTTTTCCCGAGGATAATGGCGCCGGCTTCGCGCAGGCGCCGGACCACCAGGGCATCCTGTTGGGCAGGCTTGGCATCGCGTCGGATAACCGACCCGGCCAGCGTGGGCTCGCCGGCTACGTCAAAGATATCCTTGATCGATATGATCACACCGTCGAGGGGGCCTAACAGCGTATTTGACTGACGACGGCGATCCGAAGCGTCGGCGGCGGCGCGCGCCTCCTGGCGATATATCTTTAGGAAAGTATGCTCCACATCCCGCCGATCCTCCAGCACAGCCAAAATCCGATCTAGCCGGCTCCGCGAGGTCGTCATTGCTTTCTGGTCATCAATCATAGAATTGCCACTCCCGCAGAAAGGATACGCTCCAGCTCGGTCGCCGGTTGAACGACCGGCCTGCCTTACAATTGGATGGCATGTGCGGTCTAGAGCATGTCGCGCAAAAGTGTGCAGCGGTTTTGCGACTACGACATGCGTGAAATCAAAAAGCTAAAGCGCGTCAAGCGAATCTTAGAGATCGCGACGCGCTTTGAGCTGATTATTCAGTACCCATAGCGATCTTCATTCGGTTCTCCCAACGCGATAGGACTGAGGGAACAACAAATTCCGCCGGGCGATGGACAGCCATCGCCCCAAGCTTGACCGGACCCGCGGTTCAAAACCGAGTTTTCTAGAGCCGTCCTGCCTCGATAATGCTTTGCAGGAAACTGCGCGTGCGCTCCTCTTTCGGATCTCCGAAGATCTGAGAGGGGGGGGCCTCCTCATGAACCTTGCCACCATAAAGGAAGCAGACCTTGGTCGCCACTTCGCGTGCAAATCCCATTTCATGGGTAGCGAGCAACATGGTCATCCCCTCGGCCGCAAGATCGCGCACAATGTTCAGCACCTCGGACACCAGTTCCGGATCGAGCGCCGAGGTAATTTCGTCCAGAAGCAGCACCGACGGTCCCATCGCCAGAGCGCGCACGATGGCGACGCGCTGTTGCTGGCCACCAGAGAGCTGATCGGGATAGGCGGTTGCCCGATGTTCGAGGCCGATACGCTTCAGCAGTGACAGGGCGCGCGCTTCGGCCTCCCCACGTTTCTGCCCCAAGACCTTGGTCGGCGCGAGCATGACATTCTCGACCACGCTCATATGCGGAAACAGATTGTAGCTCTGGAATACGATACCGACATCGCGCCGGAGCGCGTTGACGTCAACACCGGGGCCGGACATGCGGTCGCCATGGATGCGGATCTCGCCATCCTGGATTTGCTCCAGCCCGTTGAGGCAGCGCAGCAAGGTAGACTTGCCGCAGCCGGAAGGCCCGATCAGGCATACGACCTGATGCTCGTCGACCTCGAGGTTCAGCCCGTCGAGTATCTTCACCGCGCCATAGGATTTCGTTAGGTTGCGAATTTCGATCATCGCCATCGGTCGTACCTTTCCGGATCAGCTATGACTGTGTACGGCGCTGCTCACGCTCGAGCAGCCGGTCCACGAAGCGGGCTTGCGGGATAGTGATCAGGATGAACAGCAACGCCACCGTCGTTACCGGCGACAGATTGAAATTGTTGGCGCCGATGATGCGTGCTTGATTGAATGCATCGATCGATCCGATAACATTGACGAGCGCCGTATCCTTCTGCAGACCGATGAAGTCGTTGAGCAACGGCGGTATGATGCGTCGCACCGCCTGGGGCAGCACGACATACCGCATGGTCTGCATGTAGGACAGGCCGAGGGATCGAGCTGCAGCAACCTGGCTACGGTGAATACTGTCGATGCCGGCTCGATAGACCTCGGCAACATAGGCGCCATAAGTGAGCGTGAGCGCTATGATGGCATAGGATTCCGGCGCCAGATCTTTCAGGTAGGGCAGGCCCGTCAGCGGGATGCCAAAGCCGATGAGATAGATATTGATGATCGCCGGCATGCCGCGGAACATATCGGTGTAGATGGTTGCGATCATGCGCACCGGGCGGCCCGCCTCTCCCGGCATCAGCCGGGCGATCGCAACGATCAGCCCCCAGACCAGCACCAGCACTTCCGCGAGTACGAAGATGTAGATGTTAATCCAGAAGGCTTTCAGCACCAGACTGAAGGAACTGAAAATCAACGGCAGTTGCACGAAGGTGCGACTGACGGCAAGGTCGTTGGCCATCAGGAATTGCGCGCCGACGAGCAGGAGGATGATCACTGCCCCGTAGCCGAGCGTCGAAAAGGCCGCCTCGCGCGATGTTGCCGCGGCTATTCGCGCGGCGATCAGATCATTGCCGGCAAGGGCATTCTTGGCCGTGACGGATGCGCGCCACGATTTCGTCGCCGGTCGTAGCAGCAACAATATGACAAGACCGCACAGAACCAATAAGGCGGCCGAGACACCGCCGCCCTCACCGAGTTCCGTGAGCGCTCCATAAATGTCGCGCAGGGTTTTCCAGCTTGCAAGCAGGACGAAGATGCTCACGATCAAGGCGGTCGCGGCCCAATTCGTCGTGTCTTTCGGCGGTGCGCTGGCACTCCAGCTGCGCGCGCCTTCATAAAGACCAAGCAGTGGCTTGGTCCCCGGTCTAGGGGTATTTTCGGACATCGCATGCCTCTGTCTTCAAGGCATTTTCCGGAATGAATTCAATTCCTCGATGGAAAATGCGTCAGAACAAATCTGGACGAAGATGTCGTTCCTCAATCCTCCGTCACCGGAATAATCCCGGCAAGACGAGGCGATTGCGGGAACGGCTGCACCGGATCGCCAGAGACGGCAATCCGGTGCGACAACCAGATCAAGGCTTGAGATAGGGGATCTGGGCCGGGTCTGCACCCCAGGCATCGGCCAGATACTTCTTGGAGAGGCCGGCAAGGGTACCGTCCTTCTTCATGTCTTCAATCATCTTGTTGAAGACGGTCTCATTCGGCGATCCCTTCGGATAGAGTGCGCCATAGGACTCGCCCGTCGTATACTGATAAGGCACGCCGATCATACCGTGCGAATTGGTGGCAACCCCGAGCATGATCGAGGTGTCGTGCAAGGCGGCATCGATCTGGTTGGACATCAGGGCCGTGGACAAAACGCCCGTGTCAGAGAAGACCTTGACCTCTTTCGGCTTCAGCTTCTGATCGACGAAATTCGCGCCGGTCGTGCCCTGCATCACGCCGAAGCGCATGTCCTTCACCGTGTCGGCGCTGTATTTTGTGCCTTTCTTGACCGCGACGCCGATATCGGAGTCGAAATAGGGCGTCGAGAAATCGACCACCTTCTTGCGCTTGTCAGTGATGGAGATTTCAGCCAGCGCAATGTCGAAATCCTTGGTCTGCGCGGCGACAAGCGCGTCAAACGACACGTTGACGACCTTCACCTTGTCGAGGCCGGCGCGATAGGCCATGTTGATGGCCATGCAATATTCGTAACCATCCTTCATTGCATCCGGTGAATCGCCATTCCACCAAGCTGGTGCCGGCAGCGTGGTCTGGACAGTCAGCTGTCCCGCGACCGCCGGCTTGATCGGATCAGAGCCCTTCTTGCCTGTAACTTCGCAATTGCCGATCGTTTCGGCCATGGCAGGAATTGCTGTGCCAAGCAGCAATGCGCAACCGATCAGGCTTCCGGCAATAGAATACTTTCCCACTTGAGTTTTCATATCCAGGTTCTCCTCCTTTATATTTTATCATTTATGATTATCTCGCTGCCGCCATGAAGAAACGGGTTTACCCGTCCTACAGCGCTCACGATCCTCACAAGACATTTGTGACTCAGAGATTTTGTAAACACAAGCGCCGTTTACGATATGTTTAGACATGGGAAGTTGGCCGTGACGCATATTTGCCGACGTACGGCTGTTGCTGTGCATGGATCGATCACGCCTGCGAAGGATCAGGTTCTGCACATCCATAAGGTGATGTCAGGTCAGGTTTTCGAGGGGCGCCTCGGATATGGCACCTGGTTCAGGGAGCCGACCTGGTGTCCGCTTTCCATTGGGCGAGCGCCCCGAGATGACGGCAAGTGGCAACGCCTATGTCTGACAATCGGCGCATCGCAAGCCAATCTGCAATCGCCTCTTGTCACCCTTCAACTGAACGAGCGAACAGGCCCTGACCTAGTTGCAGCGATGGACTACCGCGAGATTTGAGATGGGCGCCAGACCTATGAAAGAGCGGCGAAACCATTCAGGACTTGTTGACGCCCATCGATGATCACAAACTCCATAGCCTTCTGTGCGGCGAGGCAGTCCCGCGCCGCAATGGCATCGACAATCGCCATATGTGTGTCGGCAAGAGTGGCAAAATCATTGCTGGAGGCTGGCGCGCTAATACGGAACATGCCGACCAACGCCGCTTCGATGAGGCCGCCGAGCGACCGCACGAATGGGTTCTGCGAAGCTTCGGAGATTGCCAGATGAAAATGCAGGTCCGCGACGGCAAGACTGTCCGACGTGTGGTGCGGGGCCGACATGGAGGCTGCGAGCCGGCGCAAGATATCGATGTCCTCGGAGCTGGCGCGCTCCGCCACCAGGCGGGCCGCGAGCGGCTCGAATGCCATGCGTATGTCGTAGAGATGGAGAAGGAACTCCTTGTTCACTCCGCTTTCGAAGTGCCAATTAAGGATCTCATTGTCGAACATGTTCCAATAGATTCTATCGGTAACCCGAGTGCCCACGCGGGCGCGGGGCACGACCAACCCTTTCGCCGCGAGTGTCTTCATGCTCTCGCGCAAAACGGTGCGAGACACTTTGTAGCGCTCCACAAGCTCGTTATCGCCGGGAAGGATGGTGCCGACCGGAAAGGCACCGGAGACGATCGCCTTGCCAAGATCGTCAACGACGTGAGCATGGCTCGTTCGCGACGGTCGCTCGTTTTTGCGGATACCAAGAAATCGGCTATGCAAGCGCTCTGCCCTTCCCTCAGACATATTGCCGGTTGAGGCGGGAGAGCAGCAGGAGGCCTTTCTGCATCACGATGAAGGCAAACAACAAGAAGCCGATCACTATTTTCGTCCACCAACTGGAAAGCGTTCCATCGAAGGTAATGTAGGTTTGAATAAGGCCCTGTATCAGAATGCCGACAAGTGTGCCTCCGACGAACCCCGCTCCTCCCGTAAGCAAGGTTCCGCCTATGACCACGGCAGCGATGGCATCAAGCTCGACGCCGACGGTGGCAAGCGAGTATCCTGCGGATGTATAGACGGAAAAAACAATTCCGGACAGTCCGGCGAGAAAGCCGGACAAGGCGTAGATCTGGATCGTCGTTAGGCCGACGGGCACTCCCATGAGCTGTGCCGTCTGCGCGCCACCGCCCAGCGCATAGACATTCGCACCGAAGCGCGTCCGATGTGCCAGAACAATGCCGCCTGCAAAGACCAGAAGCATGATGCCGCCAATCAATGTCAGCCGGCCGCCGCCGGGCATCAGCCAATAGAGATCGTTGAGCTGCGTATAGAAGTCATGCTCGATCGGAATGCTGTCGATCGACAGTACGAAGGCAATGCCGCGCGCCAGAAACATTCCGGCCAGCGTGACGATGAAGGGCGGCATGCTGAGGTAATGGATGATCGCGCCCATGCCGGCACCGAAAATCGTAGTGATGACAAGGACGAGAACGAAAGCGACCAGGGGATGAACCGTCGTGTCGCGAAGGATGACCGCCAAAAAAATCCCCGTAAAAGCAATGATCGAGCCGATCGACAGATCGATGCCGCCCGAGATGATCACGAATGTCATGCCGACGGCTGCAATTCCTAGAAAGGCATTATCAGTCAACAAGTTGCCGACGACCCTGGTCGATAGCATGTTCGGATACTGCGTCACGCAGCCGGCATAGGCCAAAATGAAGATGAGGATCGTCGCAAGGAGCGGAAGATATTTCGAATTCACTTTGCCTGCTCCTTTTGCACCATCTGCCCCTCGCCGCGGCGCCGCCAGAAAAACGCGGTCGCGGATTGCATGGCAGGCGACTGGATGACCAGAATGATGATGACGATGATCGCCTTGATGACCAGGTTGAACTCCGGTGGAAAGCCCGAAAGCAGGATGCCTGTGTTGACCGATTGAATGATCATCGCACCGATCAGCGAGCCGACAATGCTGAAGCGCCCGCCCAGCAGCGAATTGCCGCCAACGACCACGGCGAGGATGGCATCGAGCTCAAGCCACAAACCGGCATTGTTGGCGTCCGCGCCCTTGATATCGGCGGTCACGATGATGCCGGCGATCGAAGCGCAAAGGCCGCTCAATGCATAAACAGCCATCAGCAGTACCGGGGTCCGAATGCCGGACAGCGTGCTTGCCCGCCGATTAATGCCGATGGCCTCGACGAGCATGCCAAGAGCCGTGCGGCGAACGAGGAGGATGACAACAAACGCCGCAATCAGCCAGATCACCACCGGCATGGGCAGTGCCGCGAAGGAGCCACTGCCAAGAAAGGTGAGCGCGTCATTGTTGAAAGTGAGGATCGTACCTTCGGTGATCAATTGCGCGATGCCGCGGCCGGCAACCATCAATACCAGCGTCGCGATGATCGGCTGGATATCGAGGGCTGCGACGAGCAGGCCGTTCCATAGTCCGCACGCCAGGCCGATACCGATTGTCAACAACAGGGTATAGGCAAGCGAATAGCCGGCAACGCTCGAAGATGCGGCTATGGCACCACAGATCGCAATGACCGCACCGACGGAAAGATCGATCCCTTTCGTGGCGATGACCAAGGTCATGCCGATGGATAGAAGCGCCACAGGCGCCCCGCGTCGGAGCACGTCGATCAAGCTTCCGTAGAGTCTTCCATTTTGAATTTCCAGATGGAAGAACTGCGGAAACATGATGAAGTTCAGGAGCAGAATAGCCGCAAGCGCAATCAACTGCGGCATTAGGCGAAGCAGGGAAGCTTTGATTTGCGGACTCATGCGTCCTCCCTCGTCTTCTCAGCCGTGGCAATGGCCTCGACGATGTTTCCAGCGGTCACGTCGCTTCCAGTCAGCTCGGCAATGTGCTCACGATCCCGAAGGACGATGACGCGGGAACTATAGGCGACGAGTTCTTCAAGTTCAGACGAAATCACCACAAGAGACATTCCCTGTCGGCAGAGATCTTCGATCAGGCGAATGATTTCCGCATGGGCGCCGACATCGATGCCGCGGGTCGGCTCGTCGAGAATAAGAAAGCGCGGATTGGTCGCCAGCCAACGCGCGAGAATCGCTTTCTGCTGGTTACCGCCGGAAAGAAGCCTGATGGGCTTTTCGCGATCGGTCGTGCGTATATCCAATAGTTTGATGTAATGGTCGGCAATCGCGTTTTGCTCGCTGCGGGCCAGAGGTCTTGCCCAGCCCCGCCGCGCCTGCAATGCCATGATGATGTTCTCGCGAATGGAAAGATCACCGATGATGCCATCGGTCTTGCGGTCTTCCGGACAGAAGCCGAAGCCATTCTTGATGGCGGCGCGCGGATTGGGAAACGTCACCGCTTTGTCTTCGATTCTCGCTTCACCGCTATCGGCGCGCTCGACGCCGAAAAGCACCTCGGCGGTTTCGGTTCGCCCCGATCCGAGCAGACCGGCTATGCCGACCACCTCGCCGACGCGCACCTCCATATCGAAAGGCTTGATCTTGCCGCGCTTGCCAAAGTTAGTGAAGCGATACTTTACCGGGCCATTTTCCGTCTCGGTCTGCTTGATCGCGCTTTCGGTCTGCGCGAGTTCGCGGCCGAGCATCATGGCGATCAGGGTCTGTCGTGGAAGATCCTCCGCCTCGCGTGTTCCGACCAGACGCCCATTACGCAGAACAGTGATACGGTCGCAGATTTCATAAACCTGCTCGAGAAAATGCGTAATGAAAACAATTCCCAACCCACGCTGCTTCAGTCGCCTGACGATGCCGAACAACATTTCGACTTCGTGCGTGTCGAGACTTGCGGTGGGCTCGTCAAGGATCAGAACTTTGCCGGAGAGATCGACGGCTCGAGCGATCGCGATCACCTGCTGGATCGCAACTGAGAAGCGATCGAGCTGACGGGTGACATCGATATCCACACCATATTGCGCCAGAAGTTCTCGGGCCTTGCTGTTCATGACACGGCTGCTGACCATGCCGAACCGCCGAGGCTGGCGCCCCAGGAAGAGGTTTTCCGCCACGCTCAGATTGGGCAGAAGATTGACCTCCTGGTAGACGGTCCCGATCCCGAGCTTTTGTGCCGCCAATGTGTCATGCGGGTCGATCTCGGCCCCTTCGAGAACAAGCGAGCCGGCATCACGCCGATAGGCGCCGGTCATGCACTTTATCAAGGTCGATTTTCCGGCACCATTTTCGCCAAGGAGCGCGTGAACTTCGCCGCGCAACAATGTGAAATCGACATGATCGAGAGCGGTCGAGCCGGGGAAATATTTACAAATGCCTGTTGCTAGCAGAAGTCGCTCGACGTCGTGAGCCATGAAGCACTGATGTCCCTGCATTGAGCCTGTGGGAGAAAGCGATAGCCGGCGCTTCCATCGAAGCGCCGGCATCTTTCATGGGGATCGCACCGGCGGCGAGGCCGATCCGCCGCGATCACCCTTTCGTCTCAGTAGCCGAGGTCCTTCTTTTGCTCGTAGACCTTCTGCGGATCATCCGCCTGGGTGTAGAGCTTGGATTCCGTCTGGATCCACTTCGGTGGCTCCTTCTTGGTCTTCAGATAGGCATCGAGCGCATCGAAGGCTGGACCGGCCATATTGGGGGTCAGTTCGACGGTTGCATTCGCCTCGCCGGCGGCCATGGCCTTGAAGAGATCCGGAACGGAATCGACCGATACGGTCAGAATGTCCTTGCCCGGCTTCAAGCCGGCTTCCTTGATCGCCTGGATGGCGCCGACGGCCATGTCGTCATTATGGGCATAGAGCGCACAGATGTTCTTGCCGCCATTCTCGGCCTTCAGGAAGCTTTCCATGACTTCCTTGCCCTTGGCGCGGGTGAAGTCGCCGGTCTGACTGCGGACGATCTTCAGGTTGTCGTGGCCCTTGAGCGCTTCTTCAAAGCCCTTCTTGCGGGCGATGGCCGGCGAAGAACCGGTCGTACCCTGCAATTCGACAATATTGCACTTCTTGTCGCCCACTGCCTTCACCAGCCAGTCGCCGGCAACCTTGCCTTCGTGGATCTGATCGGACGTGACGGCTGTCAGATAGAGATCCTTCGGCGCGTTGATCGTGCGATCGAGCAGGATGACGGGGATCTTGGCTTCCTTGGCTTCCTTCAGAACGGCGTCCCAGCCGGTCTCCACGACCGGTGCGAGCAGGATTGCGTCAACGCCCTGGGCGATGAACGAACGGATCGCCTTGATCTGATTTTCCTGCTTCTGCTGCGCGTCTGCGAACTTCAGATCGATGCCGCGCTTCTTGGCCTCCTGCTTGGTCAAGGTGGTTTCGGCCGCACGCCAACCGGATTCCGAACCGATTTGCGAGAAACCGACGACCAGATTTTTTGCCGATGCCGATGTGAACATGCAGGCAGCAAGAATCGTGGCACTGATCAGTGCAGTCTTCAATTTCATGATGTCCTCCCAAGGGCCATCTCCAAGGCCCATGGTCAAAACATCATATAGTAATACTTTTGTAAACCGACATTCGACGACGCAGTGCAGCAAAAACAGCCGGAGCCGCCCGTGGCGCCGTTAACGCGACTAGGCGACCGCCTGCGCGCCGGTGATTTCGACCAGCGAGCCACACATGAATGCCGCCTCATCCGAGGCCAGGAATGCGACGAGTGCAGCGACCTCCTCGGGACGACCTATTCGACCGAACGGAACAAGTCTGTCGAGATCGGTGATCGTTTTCCCGGATCTCTTGACGCCCGCCTCCAGCATCGGCGTGTGGATCTCTCCGGGGCAAACAGCGTTGACGCGGACTTTGTCGGGCGCGTAGTCGCGAGCGAGATTCTGGGTGAAGGCCGCCACCGCAGCCTTGGTGGTGTTGTAGGCGATATGGTTGGGTGCCGGATAAAGGCCCCATTGCGAAGCGGTGTTGACGATGGCGCCGCCACCGGCCTTGATCATATGCGGGATGACCGCACGGCAAAGATGAAACATCGAGTCGAGATTGACGGCGAAGCTGATGTCCCAATCCTCGTCGGTGAGCGAGAGCAGATTTCCACGCCGGTTGATGCCGGCATTGTTCACCAGAACGTCAAGCCGACCCTCAAGGCCGAATGCCCTCTCGATCAACTCGGCGCATTGCTCCTTCCTGGAAATATCGGCGGCAATCGCAACAGCTCGCCCTCCTCTTGCTTCGATGTTTGCCGCAACTTCCGCCGCCGCTGGCGCGTTGGCGTCGGTGACGATCACCAGTGCCCCCTCGTCCGCCAACCGGCTGGAAATCGCCGATCCGATGCCACCACCACCACCGGTCACCACAGCAACCTTCTCGACGAATCTCTTCATTTTCCCTGCTCCCTAACGAATATAGCTGCCACCATTGACGTCGAGCGTCGCCCCGTTCAGCGACGCCTGGGACGGTCGAAGCAGAAAGGCGACGAGTTCCCCTATCTCCTCCGGCTCGGCCATCTCACCGATGGGGATATCGGCAACCGCGGCCAGCTTGCCGTGCTTGGCGACGAAATCGTCGGCCATGTCGGTGCGAACCCAACCCGGCGCTACGGCGATCGCTGTGATCCCGTCCGGGCCAAAACTTCTGGCAATCGACTTCGTCAAGTTGACGAGTGCGCCCTTGCTTGCACCATAGGGCATGGCGTCCGCCGCATAACCGCGTTGGCCGGCGCGGCTCGCTATGTTGATGATGCGGCCGCCGCCTTTGGCCTTGAAATGAAGGATAGCCTCCTTGCACAGATCCGCGGCCGCAAAGAGGTTCACTTGAAACTCCCTCTGCCATGCGGCCTTCCAATCTGCCGGATCGGCATCGACGGAGATTTCCGTGCGGATGCCGGCATTGTTGACCAGAGCATCGATCCGGCCGACCGCCGCCTCTGCCCGCTTCCAAAGCTCGAATGGACCTTCAGCACTCGACAGGTCAGCCTGAAGAACGGCGCCTTTGCCACCGATCCTCGTCAGGAGAGCCTCAGCCGACTGCCGATCTCGCCCGAAATGAATGAGCACCTGCGCGCCCTCGGCAGCGAGGCGATCGGCGATTGCCGCCCCAATGCCACGCGAGGCTCCGGTGACCAGCACCGTCATGCCTTCAATGGATTTGCCGGTTCTGGACATGATGCCTCCTACCTCAAAAGTTTCACTTGCGGACCCCAGGTATCGGAGAGTGCAAAACCCTTGAGAAAGGGATCATCGGCCTCATACCGAAGCTGTTCGCGCCCATAGACGTAGCCGCTTCCGGTAATGCGGGGCAGCACCGCCTTTCGGCCGGCAATCTCGGTTTCCCCGATCGCCTCGGCATGGAACTCGCCGCCGATGAGCGAACGCGATGTCCTGCTGTCCCCGACCCTCACCTCCCCCCGCGCATATAGGGTGGCCAGATTTGCCGAACTGCCGGTGCCGCAGGGCGATCGGTCGACACGACCAGGCTGCAATGTCGTGCAGGTTCTCACAGCGCCATCTGCCTCACGCGCACGGAACATCACATAAGCGACATCACTCACTCCCGTCAGGATGGGATGGGCAACCTCGATCTGCTCGGCGAGCTGCGCCCGAAGCTCGATACCGGCTTCGGCAAGGACACGCGCATTCGAGGGGGTGATATCAAGACCAATCTGATCGACGTCGATCAGTGCATAATAGACGCCGCCAAAGGCGATGTCCGTTTTGATGCGCCCCCATTTCGGCGTTTCGATTTCCTTGTCCAGCATCTCCGCGAAGCTCGGGACATTGTCCAGACTGACCGAGATGCATCTTCCATTGCGGCAGGTAGCCCGCGCGACCACCAGACCCGCCGGCGTGTCGAGACGAACTATGGTCTCCGGTTCGTGCATGGCAATGCGCCCGCTCTCGAGCAAGGCCGTGACGACGCAGATGCAATTGCTCCCGGACATGGGATGCGCTCGATCCGCCTGAAGGACAATGAAGCCGGCATCGGCATCGGTCCGTGTGGGCGCGACCAGGAGGTTCACCGACATTGCGACATTGGCGCGTGGTTCGAACGTTACGAAGCGACGCAGACTGTCATCGACGGCATTGATGTGGTTCATCTTGTCCAGCATGGTCGCGCCGGGAATTTCCGGGGCGCCGGCGACAATGACCTTGCCGATCTCGCCTTGGCAATGAACCTGCATGAGGTCGAGCGTGCGATCCCAGTTCATTCGGCTGCCTCCTGCTTGATGTACCATCCCCAGGAACTCTTGCCGACATATTTGGTGATCTGTTTCGTCTCGAGATAGTTGTCGAGGCCCCAGCGACCCAGCTCCCGGCCAATGCCCGATTCCTTGTAGCCGCCCCACGGCGCTTCGGTAAAAGTCGGCTGTGAACAATTGATCCAGACGATCCCGGCTCTGAAGGCGGCAGCCACGCGCTCAGCCCGGACTTCGTCCTTGGACATGACAGCGGCGGCAAGGCCGAAGCGGGACTCGTTGGCGAGCTCGACGGCCTCTTCTTCCGTCTTGAACGGCCTGATACAGACAACCGGACCGAAAATTTCCTCGACCCAGGCATCGCTGTTAAGAGGAACATCGGTCAATATGGTCGGACGAAGATAGTATCCTCTATCGAAGCCCTCCGGGCGGGTTCCGCCGCAGACAACCGTTGCTCCCGCCTGCCGCGCGGCTTCGATTGCAGCCGTTACCTGTTCGTACTGGCGCTTTGAGACCAGCGGGCCGAGCAGAACGCCTTCGTCCAGACCGTTGCCGATCTTGATCTTGTTCGTCTCGTCCACAAGACGTCCAAGCAGCCGCTCGTAGATGGCTTCTTGCACGAGAACCCTGGAGGTCGCCGAGCACACCTGACCCTGGTTCCAGAAGATACCGAACATGATCCATTCGACCGCCTCCTCGATGTCGGCGTCGTCGAATACGACGAAGGGCGATTTGCCGCCGAGCTCGAGGCTCACCCGCTTGATGTCGCGAGCGGCTGCCGCCATGATCCTGGATCCGACAGGCCCGGAGCCCGTAAACGCCAGCTTGTCGACGCCCTTGTGATCGATGATCGCCTGGCCAGCGACCGATCCGGCGCCGGTCACGATGTTCAGGACACCGGCCGGCAGCCCGACCTCATCGGCAATGGCGGCAAGTTCCAGCGCCGTGAGCGACGTCAGTTCCGCAGGCTTCAGAACAACGGTGCATCCTGCCGCTAGAGCAGGAGCGACCTTCCAGGCTGCCATCAACAACGGATAGTTCCACGGGATGATCGCACCGGCCACGCCGATGGGCTCCCGCACCGCTTTGGACGTGAAGCGGTCGTCGGCAAGAGGGATCGTCTCTTCCGGATGATGGTCAAGCTGCTCGGCAAGACCGGCATAGAAGTCGAAACATCCCGCGGCATCGGCAATGTCCCAATCGGCCTCCGGGAAGGGCTTGCCGTTGTCGAGGACTTCAAGGCGGGCGATCTCCGCCTGGCGCGCCCGAATGCCATCGGCGATCGCACGCAAATACGTCGCTCGCTGCGGTCCCGAAAGCTTCGGCCAACCGTCCCTATCGAACGCCCGGCGCGCTGCCTTAACGGCGATATCGACATCCTCTTCGGTCGCCGCAGCGATGGTTCCGATAACCTCTTCGGTCGCAGGATTGATGACCGGGCAGGTCCCGCCCTTGATCGGGCGCAACCATTTTCCATCGATATACAGTTCTCTGCGCATCTTCATTCCCTTGTTCTCGTAAGTCGCAATCGTCTTAAAATCGGTCGACGCGATAAGGCTTCATGTCCACGGGAGGGTTCACCCCCGTGATGAGATCGGCCATGAGGCGGGCCGTGGTCGCGCCATAGGTCAAGCCGAGATGGCCGTGTCCGGTTGCGTACCAGACGTTTGCGCGTCTCGCCGACGGCCCCATGACCGGCACGGTGTCGGGGAGCGCCGGACGATGCCCCATCCATTCGCTTGTCTGTTCCACCTTCAACTCGGGGAGTGCCTCCCTCGCCCGCTTCACCAGCACCTTGGCTCGCCGATAGTCCGGCGCGGCTTCGAGACCGGCCATTTCGACCGTCCCGCCAACGCGAATGCCGCCGGCGGTCGGCGTAACCATGAATGCCCGCGCCGGCCATATCATCGAATGGCGCATGGAAATGCCGGGAGCCATGATTTGCGTGTGATAGCCGCGCTCGGTCTCGAGCGGGATCGGCTCCTTCAACATGGATGACAGACGTGCGGTATAGGCTCCCGCCGCCAGCACTACACCGCCCACCTCCATGCGTCGCCCGTCCTTCAACCGAATTGCCGTGACACCGCCGTCACCATGTTCGAAGCCGACGACCTCGCCCTTCTCTATGTGTCCGCCAAGCGCCTGAAACCGCTCGGACAACGCGACGACGAGTTTGTGCGGGTCCGAGATCGAGCGATTGTCGGGAAAAAGCACGGCCTTGCCGATCTTCGTCGTCAATGCAGGCTCGAGATCGCGGGCCGAATTGCCGGCGAGAATCTCATATCGAAAACCGAAGCGATCAAGGATCCTGATATGATCCCGGTCCGCTTGGAATTCCGCCTCATCGGAATAGACGCTGAGACAACCCTCGGCGCTCAGCATATCCTGAAGGCCTGTCTCCTTCAGGAGCGCCTCGAGATCGTCGTGAACGCGCGCGCATAGCACCGCACCGGCCTTTTCCAGCGCTCTCAGCCGCGATGGACGGCTTGCTGCGAGAAAGCGCAGAAACCACGGCGCAAGCCGCGGCATATAGGAGGGGCGCAAGCGCACTGGCCCTTCGAGGTCGATAAGCCATTTTGGCATCTGCGCCCAGACGCCGGGACGCGAGGCGGGCATGAACTCGGTGATAGCGATGCTCGCCATATTGCCATAGGACGCGCCTTCGCCCGGAGCGCTTCTGTCGACAAGCACCACGGATTGGCCACGGCGTTGTAGTTCATGGGCAATGGCGGTTCCGATGATACCGGCGCCGACGACAACGATTGAAGGCACTTCACTTCCTCGAAATGAAAGATGGGTGGTCGAGGCGCTACTGCGCCTCGACAGAAGTCGGCTCACCAATTCAAGATCGGCTGCATGGCGGCCCTGAATTCGGCCTTTTCGTCGGTGGTCAGCTCTCGGAGCGGCGCACGGCAATTGCCAACCGGCAGGCCCTGCAGCTCACAGCCATACTTGACCTTCTGCACAAACTTGCCGCTCTCCAGGATGTTCATGGCACGATAGAGCACGATCATCTTTTCACGTGCCTTCGTCAGATCTCCCGATCGGAACGTTCGATCCAGATCGACGCAGGCTTTGGCCATGCAATTGGCCGGCCCGCAGATCCAGGCGTCGGCACCCCAGAACATGAAGTCGAGTGCGATGTCGTCGGATCCCGAGATCAGATCGATGCGACCATTGTAACGGGAGTGGATGTCAATTGCCCGTTGGAGCGACCCCGAACTCTCCTTGATACCCAGAACACGCGGATCGTCGGCAAGCGCATCCAGTATATCGAAACCAATCTCGACGCCGTCCTTGTAGGGATAGCTATAGAGAATGAGATTGATATTCGTCTCATCGAGCACGGTGCGGAAATGGGCGAGCAGCTCGTCCTGCGTCGGACGCGTGTAAAACGGCGTCGCGAGCAGAACCGTGTCATAGCCGATCTCCTTGGCACGCAACGTGTTCTCGATCACCTCACGTGTCGCGGGCGCGTTCGTGCCGGCAATCAGGGCCTCGCCTTCCCTGGCAAAATCCTTGACGAATCTCAGGACATCGTCCCGCTCCGCATTCGACAGCGCGGAATATTCTCCGGTCGATCCCATCGGCACCCAACCGGTTACGCCTGCCGCACGCAAAGCGGTCAGATGGCGTTCGAAGGCTTTGAAATCGACCTTGCCATTCGTGTCGAAGGGGGTGATGAGCGCAGGCATAACGCCGGACAGTTTCATGGGAGTCTCCTGTATTTGAAGCAGATGCGTTTAGATGGCGAGTTTCTTGAGTATTCGGCCCTCGACGACCGAGACTGCGCGCGTCAGCGGGAAGGCGATCACGAAGTAGATCAGAGCAACGACGGTGAGGACTTCTACTGGCCTGGCCGTATTGTTGGAGATGTTTTGACCAACGAACATCAGGTCCGCCATGCCGACGGCCGAAACCAGCGCACTCTCTTTGAACAGGCTCACGCAGTTCGACAAAAGCGTCGGGATCGCGCGGAGCACCGCCTGCGGAAGCACGACGCTGATGACCTGAACGTTCCGCGGCAATCCGAGAGCGACGCAGGCGTCCAGCTGCTCCGGACCGATCGATCTCAGGCTTGCACGGAACGTCTCGCTGGTGATGGCGCCCATGTAGAGCGTCAGTGCGATCACCCCGGAGGTCAGATTGGAAAGCTCGACGCCGAGGAGGAGCGGAAGGCAGAAGAATATCCAGAATAGCTGAATAAGGACCGGGGTGCCCCTGAAGAACTCGACATAAATGCCCGCGATCGCACGAAGGGCAATGCTGCGCGATGTCCGGGCAAGACCGGTAAGGAACCCCAGAGAGCAGCCGAGAACGATGCAGATCACCGTCAGTTTGATGGTCATCCAGAGCCCGAGCAGAAGCGCATGTTCGAATTTGAGGAGGACCGAAAAATCGAGTGCCATTTCGATGCTCCTAGCTGACGAGAAGTTGGCGGCGCCGCTCGAGCAGGCCGACGATCTGGGTTACGGGGAACGAGACCGCGAAGTAGATCAAGGCCACCACCGTGAAGGTCTCGATGGGACGATAGGTTTCCGTGGCCAGGGATTTGCCCTGGTACATCAGATCCTGGATCGCAACGATGGCAACGAGCGCGCTCTGCTGGAAGATCACGATGCCATTGGTCAGAAGCACCGGTATGGATGCGCGAAACGCCGTTGGAAAAACGATGTAGAGGATGCGCTGCAAGGGATTGAGGCCAAGAGCGATCCCCGCGTCGATCTGCTCGCGCGGCACCGCCTGAATGGATGCGCGATAGGCTTCGGCATTGAACGCCATCAGATTCAAGCCGAGCGCCAGCACTCCCATCGTGATCGGGTCGAGGAAGACGTTGAAGAGCATCGGTACGCAGTAGAAAATCCAGACGATCTGGATGATCGCCGGCGTGCAGCGAAAGAACTCGACAAAGAGCATGCAGGGCAATCGGATGACCCTGAACGGGCTCATGATCAGAAGCGCCAGACCGAAACCGAAGACAATGCCGATGATGTTGGCCGCCGCCGTCAGCTCCAGCGAAACCCAAAGCCCCTTCAGCAGCGGAGCGATCGAGACCGCATTGAAGTCGAACAAATAGCTCATCCTTCGCCTCCCTACTGCTTGATATGGAAGACGCGGTCGATGAATTCCTTCGTCCGTTCCTCCCGCGGGGAACCAAGGACCTGCTCCGGCGGACCGTCCTCGACAACCACGCCCCCGGCACAGAAGATCACACGCGATGCAATGTTCTTGGCGAACCACATATCGTGCGTCACGATCATCATCGGCATGTTCTGGGCCGCAAGCTGCAGGATGACCTGTTCGACCTCGCTCACCAGCTCGGGATCCAGAGCCGACGTCACCTCATCGAAAAGCATGAGCTTGGGATCGAGCATAAGGGCACGAGCTATCGCGACGCGCTGTTTCTGGCCGCCGGAAAGCTGCGCCGGATAGGCCTTCGCCTTGGCGGCGAGGCCGAACCGCTCCAGCAGCGCCTGAGCCCGCCCCTCCGCCTTTGACCTCGGCTCACCGCGAACCTTGCAAGGCGCAAGCACGAGGTTCTGGAGCACGTTCAGGTGGGGGAACAGCGTGTAGTGCTGAAACACCATGCCGATCGAACGGCGAACATTGGTATCGATCACCGTCTTGCTATCAATAGCCGCAGACGAGATGTACGGCTTCCCATCGAAGCTGATCGAACCGCTATCGATCTTTTCCAGGCCCATCATCACTCGGAGCAGCGTGCTTTTCCCACCGCCACTTGGGCCGATGACGACGACGCGCTCGCCGGGCTTCATTTCAATGTCGATGCCTTTGAGCACCTGGATTGGCCCGTAGCTTTTGTGCAGGCCTTGCATTTTCACGAGGGGAAGGCTGAAGGACATAGTCATGGCCACTCTCGGATGATCGAGGTTGGAAGAGGCCGGCACGGATCGCGCCGGCCCGGCGAGATTACTTGGCGGCCTTGAGGACTTCATCGACGGCCTTGCGAATGAGCTCGTCGACATGTCCGGTGGCTACCTTCTCTTCCAGGAAGATGTTCACAACCTCGACATCGGCGTCCGAAAGCTGGTGTGGGAGACCAAATGCGACCCCCTGTTTGGCCAGCGCCGGCTTCGGGTTCATCGCAACTGCCCAGTCCGGATTTGACTGGGTGAACAGCTGGTTGGTGTCGGAAGCATCGACCAGCACGTCGGCCCGCTTGGAGACGACCGCCAGCCGGGTTTCATCGTTCCCCGGAAGGCGCATGATCGTCGCGGTCTTCACCGCAGCTGAGATCGCCTTGTCCTGAACTGTCCCGGACATGACCGCCATTGTAAGGCCGGACTTGTCGAGATCCGCCACGGACGAGGCGCCGGCGGGGATCTTCGGATTGTTTTTGTTATAGGCAAGCGAGATCTGGTATTCCATCGCCGGAACCGAAAAGCGAACGGCCATGGCGCGAACCGGGGTCCGGTTCAGGGCGAGAGACATGTCCCACTTTCCGGCCTGCAGCCCGGCAACGATATTGTCCCAGGTGGTGTCGACGAATTCGGGCTTCACCTTAAGGACGTCGGCAAATTCCTTGCAGAGATCGGCGAAGAAACCGGAATACTCACCGGTTGCGGGATCGCGCATCACATAGGGCGGAGCAACGGCCGCACCGCACTTCAAGACGCCGGCTTTCTGGACGCCCTGCCAGTATCCCTCTGCGGTTTGAGCGTGAGCTGCTGTGGTTGAAAGACCTCCCAACAGGGCGAGCGCAGGCAGCGCCCGCAAGGCGGACGTCATCATCTTCGAAAGCATCGGCATTCCTCTTTTGCTGTGCGCGAAGCGCGGTTCCACTCGTCGGCTTGAGCCGTTCTTGTCGTTTTTGTTGTCGGCTGCGTGTCGACTGAGCAATTAATGTCAACAGCGTGTCGACAAAGTCAAGAAGAAAAATTACATTGCCGACGTGTGGTTTTTCTGGCCCAATACCGCGGCTACGAATGAAAGGGACTTAAGTGTCTGACGACTCCGAAGTGAAACGGGTCCGGGGAACCGGATGGAAAAGCGTCTATGAAACGCTGCGCAACGAGATCCTTGCCCTGACCCTGCCACCTGGCCAGCTCCTCGACGAGATGAGCCTGGCCGAACGTTTCGACATGTCGCGATCACCGGTGCGGGAGGCGCTGATCCGCCTGGGCGCGGACGAGCTCGTGGTGACGCTTTCCAACCGCAGCACCATCGTCGCACCGATCGAGGTGGCGACCTTTCCGAAATATGTCGAAGCGCTCGACATTGCCCAGCGCATGAACACGCGTCTCGCGGCGGCGTTGAGGACGGAGACCGACTTGAAGCTCATCGCCAAACGGCAGAAGTCTTTCGAAGCCGCGGTGAAGACGGGAAACCATCTTGCGATGTCGGAGGCGAACAAGGAATTCCATATGGCGATCGCCTATGCGGGCAAGAACCAGTATTTGGCCTCGTTTTACGAAAGGCTGCTGTCACAGGGCCAGCGCATGCTTCATCTGCATTTCGAATATCTCGAAAGGACCCACGAAGGCTATCTTCTGACGGATGAGCACAGTTACATGCTCGAAGCCATCCGCGACAAGAACGTCGACCTCGCCGACGAGCTTGCGCATGCTCACACCCGTCAGTTTCAAGACAACTTCATCAATTTCATGCGCGAGAACTATACGACCGACGTCGCGCTCGGCCCATTGCGAGCTGCGGAGTAGATCGTGACCATAAAACGCATTGGCTTTGTCGGAACAGGCGCGATTACCGAAGCGATGGTACGCGGTCTATTGACCGCGCCAGCCTATGTCTCCGAGATCTACGTTTCACCGCGCAACGCGGAGATTGCCGCTAGACTTGACGCTGAGTTCGAAGCCGTTTTTGTCGCATCCGACAACCAGGACGTCGTCAACCGAAGCGACGCCCTCGTGTTGGCCATAAGGCCGCAAATCGCCGAAGAGGTCGTGAGTGGACTTGTGTTCAAGGATGGTCAGTTGGTCATCAGCGTCATCGCAGCGACAGAGCACCGCAGATTGCGGAACTGGATCGCAGCCGATGTCAAGATCGTCCAGGCCATCCCATTGCCATTCGTCGCAGATCGGCAGGGCGTAACCGCCCTCTACCCCCCTGACACTGAGGTCGCCGCGCTCTTCGATGCACTCGGGACTGCTGTCCAATGCGGCTCCAAAAGAGAATATGATCTGCTCGCCGCAGCCAGCGCGATGATGTCGACCTATTTCGGCATTATGGAGACGACGACGGATTGGCTGGCGGCTCATGGGCTCGACAGGGCAAAGGGCCAAGCCTATATCGCACCACTTTTTGCAAGCCTTGCACAACGGGCGCTCCGGCCTGACGTGACCTCTTTCGCGGCACTCAGCACGGAATTCGCGACGATTGGCGGTCTGAACGAACAAGTTCTATCGGATTTCGAGACGAAAGGCGGTCGTGAAGCCCTGGCCGCGGCTCTGAAACGCGTCCTGGCTCGCATCGAGGGGGCGTAGCATTGGCTCCTGAAAGTATGATTTGCTCTTGAGGGATGTGAACGGTCGCATCTCCGCAAAAGCAACAGCAATGTCAGATAGATGTGTTTTCCAGGATGCGCATTGGATTGGCGATGTAGCGCGCAGCCGATGACGGCGCGACATCGGCCGATATCAGGAGGGCCATATTTTCCGCAAGCGTCTAGCGATATAGAGAGGTTACATTTAACGAGGCCCTCTACAGATGATCCTGAAGTATGCAGCCGTTTTGATTGCCATGCTTGCGATCGTGGGCGGGCCCGCAAATGCGCAACAAGACGGGACAGCAGCCAAGCGACTGCCTCGCGAAGCCGTGCCGCCAGATCTTCCGGTCCACGTCATCAACGGCAAACCTACCCAGGATACGCTCGCCATCCTCTATTCGGGCGATGGTGGATGGCAAGATCTCGATGAGGAGGTCGGCAGCGCTTTGCGGAACGCGGGTATTCCGGTCGTAGGGCTAGATTCGCTCCGCTATTTCTGGTCCGGGCGGACCGCCCGGAAGACGGCCGGAGATCTCGGCCGCATCATCGACTACTATACCAAGCGGCTGAAGGTGCACCATGTTCTTCTTGTCGGCTACTCCTTTGGCGCAGATGTGATGCCGGCGAGCTACAATAGGCTGAGCCCAAAGCAGAAGGCGAAAGTCAGGGCAATTTCACTCTTGTCCCTGTCGCACAAGGTCGACTATGTGATCTCCCTTAAGGGCTGGCTTGGGTTTCAAACCGAAGGCAAGGGTGGCAATCCGGTCAATGATGTCAGGTCAATCAGCCCGGGGATAGTCCAATGCGTTTACGGCAAAGATGATGACCACGATAATGCCTGCCCAGCCCTGCTGCGCACGGGAGTAAAGGTGATCGGCATGCCCGGTGGCCATCATTTTGGTGGCGATTACGACAGACTAGCTCAACATATTGTTGCGGGCCTGAAGACACGCCCGGACAAATAAGGCTTCCCGCATTCCATCGATGAGATGGCCAGAAATCTGCAAGTTCCGGCCTAGACAATGGCGCTTCTCCTGTTTATACGCCGACGACAGACGCAAACGTCGCAGTGCGGGTGATTAGCTCAGTTGGTAGAGCAGCTGACTCTTAATCAGCGGGTCGTAGGTTCGAGCCCTACATCACCCACCAGGACGGCCCCTGTTTACTCAGTGCCATGGTTTAATTTGCCATTCAGCAGATCAATCTGCGCGGCTTGCGATTCGAAAGCTTATCCACTTTGGATCGACCGGCCATCGGCATTGACGAGGCGCATCAACGTTTACGTTGCGAACTCTCGGAAGGAAGCCCGAAACTCAATTTAGTCAATCTCGCTTCTGTCTCTAGCTTCCGAGACCACGTCCTTGACCAAAGTGCAGTCACAAAGCCGGCGATCAAGAGATGATCGTATCGACATCGGCAATCAGTGTCATGTTTTCAATACAGGCTCGATGCGGCCCTAGACCGAAACCAAGCAAACGTCCGCAGCCATCGCCGAAGTCGATGCGCTGATAGAATAAAAGGTCGTTGTCGTCTGATCGTTGCAAACGGCCAAAGCTCGGCCTCGCGGCCCGACCCTGCCTGTTACCCCTCCCGTCTACGACCGATGTGCGTGCCTCCAAGCCGCTTTTGGTCGCAAGAGCGGCGCCGTGCGGCCTAGTCGTGGGCTACGGCCCAATGCGGATAGGTTACATAGGCGGTGAGTGCCCCTTCCCCGTTCGTCGAAATGGTCACCGCCTCACCCTTGGGCATGTAGACGATATCGCCCGGCCCCGCTGTCACGGTCCCGGCGCCCGTCGACACGGCAAGCTGCCCCTCCAGGACAATCATGACGTCATCGACGGCCATTGTTTCGGTCAACGTCTGATCAGGTGCGTAGCGACCGTACCCGATGGTGATCGGGCCCCCATGCCGCTCATCCACCAGATTTCCAACATATATGTCGCCATCCTGTCCCGGAGATCGAACGAGATTCGCGTCGGTGAAGCTGAATTTTCGAACTTTCATCGTTTGTTTCCTTTGTTCCTGCAACGCCTCCAGTACCGCGTGCGCGGCGAACGGTTTGCGAATGAAGCGCGCATTCCTCGGCATGTCTTCGTCTCTGGGGAGCCGTTCACCCGACGCAACGACGATCTGGGTCTCGGGCCAGCGTTCGGTGACTGTGCGGGCGAGCTCGAACCCGTCAATGTCGCCTCCGGTATTCACGTCAGTGAAGAGCAGCGCCAGCGCGCCGTAGTCTTCGATGAACTTTAGCGCTTCGTCGGCCGAAGCCGCTTCGATGACATGATACCCGGCCTCCGAAATGATGTCCGCCGTGTCCATCCGGATAAGGGGTTCGTCATCGACGACAAGAGCTATGGGGTATGCAATTCCATTCAGGTTCTTGATTTCCATCGGCCGCAAAATCCACCAGGGGTTCATCGGGTTCTTGGCTGCAAGCTTTCATCTCCTCGCGCCGACTTCTTCGGCAAAGGGTCTGGCGTGATGGGATCGTCTGCCGGATCAGGATCACGCTCATTGGCGTCCATCACCTCTTGTGCTGCACCGATAATAGCGGAGATGATTTCCCGGGTTCCCCAGCCCGCCTCGTTTGCCAAAGCCACTAGCTCGTCCAAGACCTCGCGCGCAGCGATCCTTGCCTCTGTAACGCGTGCCGCTGGCCCTTCTTTTGTCGGCGCCGGGAAACGTGAGAATTGCTCACGTCCGTCAGCACGAACGACATGACGCCTTTCGAGCTGTTGCTTCTGCGGATCGGCAGTGCCACTGGTCGCAACCGCTTCCCGGTTCGGATCACAAACATTGACGTCCATTTCGTCGGGTAGCGACGCAGCCTGTTTTGCATTCATGATACCGACGGGAACCCGATCTCCCTCATCCGTGATTACGGTCACCTCTACAATCTTGTCTTCCTCGGCCATCGAATTCTCCTTCGGATAGTAATCCCTGTCGAACCCTTCTGTTCCAGAGGAGTACCAATCTTTGCCAAGCCGGACGTTTTCGATCCTGGCTGCTCCTTACAAGAACGCGGTCACCGCCATGCCGACAACCGCCAGAAGCATGGCTAGACAGGACGCCCAGCCAAGCGCCTTCAACCCACCGCCGATAACAAACTGCTTCATGACCTTTTGATTGGAGGCGATCAGCATCAAGATCACCATGACGGGAACAGCAACCACGCCGTTGATCACTGCGCTCCAGAACAATGCCTTCATCGGTGGGATTGGCGTAAAGTTCAACAGCATGCCGACGACGGTCGCCAGACCGAGGGTCGCGTAGAAGGCCTTTGCTTCGCTCGGTTCACGTGACAGCCCGACTTTCCATCGTGCCGCCTCGCCAACGGCATAGGCCGCCGAACCAGCAAGAACCGGCACGGCCAAAAGACCTGTTCCGATGATGCCCGTTGCGAAGATGATTTTGGCGAAATGCCCGGCAAGCGGTTCGATCGCCTTGGCCGCATCGACGGAGCTCTCAATATCGGTTTTCCCTGCCTTGTTGAGAGTGGCGGCAGTCGTCGTGATAATGGCGAGTGCAACGACATTGGAGGCTGCCATGCCAATCAGGGTATCAAGCGTGATGCGCGTGTTCGCTTTCCTTGCTTCCTGAGGGTGCTCTATCAATGCCTCCTCGCGAGGCTTTTCCTTCAGGTCTTCAGCCTCCTGGGAGGCCTGCCAGAAAAACAGATAGGGGCTGATAGTCGTCCCGAAGATTGCAACGATCATCGACCAGTAATTCGCGTCAAGCCTGAATGTCGGCAGCAGCAGCCCACGCGCAAAATTGGACCAGTCGATATGAACGACGAACAATGTTGCAATGTAGGAAAGCAATGCAAGGCTCAGCCACTTCAAGACAGCCACATAGCGCTTGTATTTGAGAAGCATCTGCAAAATGACGCAAATGAAACCGAATGCCGCGACATAGAGGAGCGCGTAACCGCTCATCAGCAGCTTTGCCGCGTCGCCCATTGCGCCGAGGTCGGCGCCAAGGTTGATGACATTGGCAATCAGCAGGGGAACCGTAACAGCCACGCCAACCCAGCCCGGATAGCATTTTGCCATGCTGCCGGCCAATCCCCTGCCAGTGGTCCGTCCGATCCGCGCGCTGATCACCTGCACGGCGACCATCAGCGGATAGGTCAATATCAAAGTCCAACTGGCAGTGTAGCCGAATTGTGCCCCGGCCTGCGAATAGGTTGCTATTCCGCTCGGGTCATCGTCCGAGGCGCCGGTCACCAGGCCCGGCCCGAGAATTTCCAGTAGTCGTGGCTTCGACGATTCCACGACAGCGCTTTTGTCATCCATCTGATAGCCGCTCATGACTGCCTCCCAGCAGGCGCCGGGACTTGGACATTTTGTCAGTCGCGGTGCGAACGAAGCGCACGACATGCCCGTTTGTTCCCGAAAGTCATAAGTAGCAAAAAGAATGCAACTGCAGGAGCTTGGATGTGGGATCGGTTCGGGGCTTGCGTGTCTTTCGGTTGTATTTCGACTGCGATGGAACTTTACGCTACCAGATCGCTTTAGCTGAGCGGAACAATGAGGAGATTGATCAATGGAAACACAGCGTCCTTTCGAGCGGCGACGACTTCTACGAGGTGCCGCCTATTCTCTGGCGGATTTCCGGAAAAAATACAGGCTGGACGAGAGGATGGCGGAAGACCTTTTTGTCCGCTTCGGCCCGTCCTCTATCGAACTTGATCTGCTCATGGCGGCCAAACAGCGCACTCCGTCTTTTCGCGATCTGACGAAAGACATGGAGGTCCGATAAACCTGGTGTTTTCCTGGTCTCTTTCGCATCCCATCGAAAAGCCTATCCCGAGGCGGCGAGGAATCATCTTGCACCGCTATGGTGACCATGACGGGGATCGCAGGTGACGAAATCCGCAGCGTTCGAATGGACCTACGGGGCGGCCGCCATGCTGACGCCGAATTTCTCTGCTGTTACCTTGCGCCATTCTCGGAAGGGCGCATCATGGATTTCCTCAATCGCTTTGTCGATCGACCGCTGCTACTCCTCGGATCGAGGGCCATGTGGTTTTGGCATGGGCAGACGGGGCATTCTCCCCGCAAGCTCGCGCCGCTATGGCACGTCTCTGTCATCCTGGCATTGGCGGCAGCCGCCCGGCTCTTTCTTGAGGGTCCCGTCTATGGTTTCGCTGTCGGCACCCTGATGATGCTGGCATTTCCGTCTATTCGCCTGCTAATTTTCGGGGAAGGAAGCCGAAACTACGATATGAGATCCTATCGTGGCTTGGCCGCGCAGGCCGCGCACAAGCGCGATGCCGAATGGGCGATACGGCTGACCGTCTTGTTCACGTCAGCCGTTCTTCCATTCTGCGTTTACGCGGACGATCGATCCGCGAGATTTTTTCTCTTCGGCGCCAGTCTTTGGTTCGTGCTGACCGCGCCGGCGAAATTATATCTGGATGCCGCCGAACCGCCGCCGCCCGATAGCGGCGATGCACTGGCGCACGCACGGCGAGCGATGTTCCCCGCATAGCCAGTGTCGACAGGCGGAACAAAGCACCGTCCGTTCCGTTGTGCATACAGCAATAGCAACGGATGGAGAAAAAGATGCTTTACTATGCCCTTGTGTTCCTGGTCGTCGCCCTCGTCGCGGGTGCCCTCGGCTTTGGCGGTATTGCAGGTGCGTCCGCATCGATTGCCCAGGTTCTGTTCTTTATCTTTCTAATCTTCTTCGTCGTGTCTCTGATCATGAATGTCATGAGACGATAATATGGGAACCATTCCCGCGGCGTTTGGCGGCCGGTCGGCTGTACTGACCTAATGAGGTGGGGCTGCTCTGTCAGCCTCTCCCTCGGGCGCCAAGCGTGTTTTCATATGCCGGCTCCCTGCTGGCAGGAGAAAGCGAAAATGATCCGTAAACTGAAATCAGGCGAATATCGCCTTTACTCCCGCAAGGTCGACCCGAAGACAAACAAGCGCAAGAATCTTGGAACTTTCAACTCGCGCGAAGCGGCCGAAAAGCATGAGCGTGAGGTTCAGTATTTCAAGCATCATTAGCGGGCAGTCGCCAATTTCGAGCTATCAAGAGGCTCGCTGCAGTCCTTGTCCAAATCAAATCTTTGCCCATGATTTTACGAGCATCATGTCGCCTTCGATCGTGCGTGGCGCTTTTCCCTACCTGAACGGCCATTGCGGCGATGTCTGCAAAATGCATGCCAGCGAGGGAACCTTTCGGTCTCCGGTTCATTATATCAATGTTAAATAAGCTAACATAATCCGATATTTAGGAGAATATATATGCGTCGCCTTCTTCTTGCCTTGGCTGCATCCGCTATGCTTGCAACGACCGCAAGCGCTCAGAGTGCCACGGCGACAACAACTATTGCCGACGTGTTCCTGACCGCCAAACCCACCGATGTTCTGAGTTACAATCTCATTGGCCTGAATATTCAAAACGGCGACAAGGAGAATGTCGGCGAGATCAAGGATCTTATCATTTCGGGCGGCCAACTTGCCGGCTACATCGTCTCCGTAGGAGGGTTCCTCGGTATCGGCGAGCACTATGTCATCGTTTCCCCGACTGCCATCAAGGTGACATATAACGAAAGCGACAAGAAGTGGTCGGCGTCGATGCCCGCCACGAAAGAGCAGCTCAAGGAAGCCCCCGAGTTCAAGTATGAAGGTCGCTGGGGGAAGTGACAGACAGATCTACCGTTTGATACAAGGGGCGCCGCAAATGCGGCGCCTATTTTCCCATCATGTTGGGTAGCGTTTCGCGCTCCGATATTCTCTGTCCGGCTCCTCCGCCTGTACACTCTCTTGAGGTCATCCGTCCAAACTCTCTTTACGAGGGGTGAACTGGATGGGCACGGTGACAATGGTCTTCAGCCCCGGATTGTTGTCGGTTTCTTCCATTTCACCGCCGAGACCACCGATAATCGCGTTCAGCATCTTGCTTCCAAATCCTGTTGCCATGCGCGTCCTGCCACCGCCACTGTCGGCCACAGTCAGGCGGACGGCGTTTAGGTGGTGGTCAAGAACAGCGCTTGTTGGACCGGGAGCGCCCCCATAGGCATATTTGTTTGCGTTCGTGATCAGTTCCGAAAAGATGAGGCCGAGATTGATCGCACGGTCGGCGTCCATCAGCACGGGTGCGAAATCGTGCCGGTGATGGCTGCGCCACTCCTCTCCCATTGACAGAAAAAGCTCGTGGGAAAGTTCACTCAGGTAGCGAGCAAGATCGACGGTTCCGACGTAATTGTCCGAATAGAGGCGCCTGTGAACAAGCGCGACGGCCGCAATGCGCGCACGGGCATCCGTCAAGTGCTGGACAATCGACGGATCGTCCGTTTCTCGGACCTGCATCTTGAGAAAGGTCGAGACAAGCTGCAGGCTGTTTTGGACGCGATGATTGATCTCGCGCATCAGAAAATCCTTCTGCTCGAGCAACTCATCTTTCTGTGCGAGCGTCTTCTCCAATTCGCGATTGAGCCGAGCGATGCGCTGACGCTGATGGCTTTCATAGATGGCGCGACCGACCCTGTTCATGGCATCGATCTTATTGTTGTTCCAGATCTTTGCGATACCGCGGACCTCTTCCGACCAGGCTTCGAACGAGGCCCGTGGCGTCAGCGGCGTTGTCGCAGCCCGTGACGCGTCCTTGTGCGGATTACCCGCCCACTCCACGATCTGCACCTGTTCCGCCCGCAGCCAGACGAGAAACAGATCTTCCTCAAGTGGGAGCTTAATTACCGCCAGGCCGCTTGCAACCGCGATCAGATGTGGCGGCAGTTCCGGCAATCGGCCGACTTGATGCGAGTGGTACATCCCATCCCTCATTTTCGGCAAAACAAATCCGATGAGGGAGCGCAGATCGTCGAGGTGGGGAACCGGCCCGGAATGAGCAAAAAGCGCCTCCCCGCTTACAGCAGCAAACCCGTCGGCCAACATCATCTGCCGCAAATTCGACGCCGCGCTCGTCAGCACCTCCTGCAACGGAGCATTCAATCGGAGGTTATCGATCAACCGGTCCTCATGCGCCCTGAGCCTCAGGCGCTCGCGCGCGTTTTCCGCTTCATCCTTCGCTTTAATTTGCCTGGCAAGGCTGCCTGCCAAGGCCATCGCGGCCGATCGTATTGCAAACGGCATCCGCAGCGGCGCAGAATTATGGCAAGCGATCAGACCCCAGAGAACTCCATCCTTGATGATTGAGACGGATGCGCTCGCAGCCACTCCCATGTTGCGAAGATATTGCAGGTGAACGGGCGAAACGCTTCTGAGCGCCACATCGCTAAGATCGATCGTCCACGGGATGCCGTCCGCGAAACGAAGAGGAGCGGCTGTATAGGTGGAATCAGGGATGGCACGAACGCGATTGCGCAGATAGAGCGCGCGGGCCTGTTTCGGAATGTCGCTTGCGGGAAAGTGATGATGCAGGAACGGTGGAAAGGCCGCATTACGATCTTCGGCAATGACGACGCCCGAGGCATCCTCCGTGAACTGATAGATCATCACCCGATCGAAACCTGTCAGCTCGCGAAAGGCCACCGCCGCGTTTTGAAAAAGGCTCGCCATGTCGGGCGATGCTTCGAACTTCTGGGCGATTGCGTCGAGATTGGATAGTGACTGCTCCGGTGTCAGCTGCGAAATTGGTGCGGGCTCAAGCTCGACCAGGATCAAGTCATCGGTGATATGACCGAGGATATCGTGAACCTTGCCGGCTATCTCTTGCTTTCCAAGAATGATTTCGCTCGCACGCGGCGCTTGTTGCGCCCTTTCAAGCAGGTCAAAAGCCAATAGGTCACAAATTGAGCGCCTCATCCAGTCCTTGCCGAAAAAGGCCTCGATCGCGCCGGCTCCGGCGATGACTGTGCCGGTCTCTCTCTCGACGACGAAAAGAAGCCCGTGCGGTTGGATCGATCCGGGAATATGGATCGGCTCGCGATCACATGCAGTCTGATCGACGGAGATGTCATGGGACATTGCCAAATACTTTCCGATAATTGGTTTCGAAAACATCAAAGGCCGCAATTGCCGCTCGTTCGCAGCGATCTTCGTCGTCGATCGGTGTCGTCTCGATGAGGTGAAGCATCTCCCGCCACGATGACAGGTTGGCGGCCTGCTGCGCGAGATGGCGCGCACCGAAGGTGGCAGACATGCCGAGCTTGATCGCCCGCTTGAGTAGAATGGCGGCCCCCAGACCAGAACCTTCCAATACGTATAGCGTACCGATGACAGTGGAGCTGTCGATCACCGTTCCGGTCGTTTCGACCCATGCCGGGTCATCGCCTCCGAGATCGCTGAGATCCTCCAGGAGCCGCGGCACAATTTGGATGCGGTTCCAATTCGGCACCAGTGCATCGATTTGGGCGGCTGCGAGCATCGCTTCCAATTGCGATCGACTTGCGAGCGTAGCCGCCAAATATTGTCTGTAGGAAGAAACTGACGCGAACATGGCGAATTGATTGTTCAAAGCGTCGAGCCGATGATGATGTGGCTCTGTTGCCGATTTCAAGCGCCAGCGGCGGCCTGGCGAGACCCGTTGCAGCATCTAAAGAATAAACCCTTTTTTCGAGCGTTGCGTTTGTTGCACGAATTCAGCCTCTTAACTCGATCGGGCCGCAATTTGTTCCAACAACGTCAAAGTTCGAATAAGTAACGACTGCGCGTTCGCCATTGCCGCAACAACGAGATGATCGGCATTGGCGGCCATACGGTCGCACGATAGACGCCAAATCGTTGGAGGCAAGAGGTTGGTATCGGCCGACGGATCAACGGCCGATCGAACCGAGCCGACGACCGCGAGGTGTCGTTTAGATGCGGCGCTTAGGCTCTCTGCACCATCGTCTCAAGGGCTGCTTCCTGGCTCCGTCTTTGCGGCTCGCAGCTTTTGTCTGTCGCAAGCAGCTTCGCCCGGACTTCGAAATTCCCGCCGCTCCATCTGCATAGTCCCAGCCGGCCAGCATCACGGAGTATCCGATCCGCCTCAAGCCTAGACGAGGGGATCGTCGCCACAATATGTGCGATGGCATCGTCGCGCGTAAAGGCACCGCTCGTCAGGTCGATGGTTCCGGCCCTGCGAGTGGCAATATGAACAAGAAACATTGGTCCCTCATCTTAACATTCCTCGGCTGCTAAACGCTCGACTGATTCAAATGTTGCGCAGCCGCGAGAAAAAACTCGAAATACTCTGGTTGGTGTCACTGCGGCCCGGCATCGTGGCTCCACATAAGCAAGACGGGCGCGTTACGGGCGCGGAGAGAGCCTCATAAGGGAGCCGGCAATGCCGATCTGGTTGCAAGCTTGATATCGGCAGCCTGGAGCCTTTCCTTGAAGCGCCGATTGATCTCGCGACCAACGCTCCATTGTTGCAGCGGCAATGTCTTGATCGCCCCCTTGAGAACGACACCGTCAAGGCCGACCTGGTCGACACCCCAAACATCGAAGGCTGCAACGATTTTCGGGGCGAAGGCCGGATCGGTCCGAACCTCCTCACCAACCGCCCTGAAGATCTGGATTGCCTGTTCGATATCGGCCTGCACATCCAGCGTGATGCTGGCCGTATAGACGCCGAAGCCGCGCGACCGGTTCTTGATTGCCTTGATGGTTGAGAACGGAATGGAGTGAAGCGCTCCGTCGCCGTCGCGGATCTTGACGGTGCGGATGGTCATCCCCTCGACAGTTCCCGCCCGGTCACCGGTGTCGACAACGTCGCCGATGGCGATCGTGTCCTCGAGTAACATGAACATCCCGGTAATGACGTCCTGGACGAGCTGCTGTGAGCCAAAGCCGACGGCAAGCCCGACCACGCCAGCTCCGGCGATGAGCGGCGCGACGTTAATCCCAAGGTTGGACAGAACGCCAATGACCGTCAGGCCGGTAAGGGCAACAAAGGCGATGTTGCGCAGCAACGGCAGGAGCGTCATCACGCGCGCCGATCTTTGTCGGTTGGTTGCGGGAGACAGCACGTCGGATATCCAAGCGTCGAGAACAACCCACAACGCCCAGGTCACGAAGACGACTGCCGCAATGGAAAAAATGGATTGGAGGACGGTCGCGCCGTCGCGACTCCCCCAGCCGATGACATCGACCCCCCAAAGCCCGAGGCATAGGATCACGGCGACGGTCGCGATCCCTATCCGGACCAGGCGGAACAGCAATGAGCCAAAGCGATCTATGACGACCTGGCGCATTCCAGTGACGGGCCGACGCCAGCGGGTCTTGCGAGCCTCCAGCAGGCGGCCAAGCGTACCGGACGAAATCAGCGCCACGACGATGATTGCGACCGACATGAAAGACTGGCTGAGAAAGCTGCCGTTGCGCGCTCCAAACAACCTGGCGCACACATTCAATATCACGAACGCCACGCCAAGATGGTGCCAGTGCGCCGCCACCCAGGCAATTGCCCGGTTCCATGAGGTTGGGTTTTCCTCGCTTGTCCGGCCTTTGACGATCAGGCTGCGAACCGTTCGTCGGTGACGCAGGATGACGTAAAGAGCGAAGAAAGGCACCGTCAAGTCAAGGATCAGTGCGGCGATGTCTGCTGCGGCAGGACCGATGGCGATGCGAATTTCGGGCGTGGTCGCGAGCGAACTTGCAACGGCGATACCGGTTAGCACGCCAATCAAGGGTGCGAGCCGCTTCTGCGCATATGCCACGAGACGCCAGCCTTTTGACCGCACGAGGAACAGAAGGGCGCAGGATGTGAGTTCGGACGTTGCCAGTGCAAAGGCAAAGGGCGTGGTCAGCAGCACGAATATCAGGCGCGCCTGCGGTCCGTAATCGAGGAATAGGAACCACGCCGACGCGAAGACGAAACACAAGACGAGCGGAAGCAATCCGAGCAGTCCACGGAAAACGGCCTCACGCGCGAGGAAGGCGAAACGGGCGTCCTTTCCCACCCGCAGGCGTATCCGTTTGCGAACGACGACAAGAAGCAGTAGTGCGGCTCCCGTGATCAGCGCCCATCCTGCAACAGATCTCAGGCCGAAGGATCGCAAGTTTGTCCCAGCTTCCGGCGTGGACAGTCGTCGCTCTATCTGAGCCTGGGCTTCGCTAATCTTGATATCGACGGGGGCGCCGAGCGCTGCGGTGGGAAGCCGATCACCAAGCTCGCGGACTGAGTCGGTGAGCGCGGCCACAAGCCCTTGCGCGCGCGGTGGATCATCCTCAGCGCTGCTTTTTGCCAGCGCCGAGGATGCTTCGGACACTGGGGCGGCCGAAGCCGGGGACGGACTTGACGCAATGCCGGCAGGGCGCGCCCATCTCGTTTCCTCGATCTGCCCGATGAGTTCATTTCTAAGCTTTTCATCTTTCATGATCTCGACGAGCGTTGCGAGCGGATCGCTCGCCACCTGGCTTTGAGCCGCGCTCGCCGCCGGTTGCGGCGGGGCGGCTTGCTGTGCCGTCGCTCCAACGCAAAGGAAAAATAGCGCCACGAACGCGTAAGCGACTTGTTTCAAGATGCGCTCCATTTGTGTTTTGGCGCCGACCATGCGTTGGCCGCCGCGACTATCCTGCCCTGCCCCATCATCTGAGGCTGCCGCCAGCGACCGACCAGACCCAGTCCTCGCGCGCTAGCCCCTCGATAGGTAAGGGCCATTCGCGTGAAGGCAAGAACGGATGGCTTCGGCAAGAACAGGTCTGATTGACCATCAGTCCTCGGTCGCCAACACGGATTGAGCCCCGCAGCCAGAAAGTAGCGCAGCCCAAACCTGTCCTGACAGAAACGCGAATTCACCACAAAGCATCGGCCCCCATTCACTCAAGATCGACGAATGCCATCGCTTTAGCGCAAGACTATACGTGCGGCATCGAGCGAGGTGGCGGTCAAAAGTGGTCCAAACGACGCAATTGAACTCGCGGCGATTGCGAAAACATTACGGCTTCGGCGCGATGGATGATAAATCTACCCGAAGGCCGCACCACGAGGTTCGATGAATGGTGGCGTTGAAGAATAGGCCAGGGTGGGATCCACACACCCGAAGGAGCGAGCTCGGGGAGGCCCCGCTAACCGGGGCCCGTCACGTCACAGATCAATTCGCTACATCCGGTGCCTTTAAGAGCACCAATAGGATTTCCTAGGGCAGGACATGAGCCCCAAAAAAAGGGCGGCACTAAGAGCCGCCCCGCCAAAGTTAACTCAGACCCGCGGGTCGATGCGATAGCGCCGCTGTTCGGCGGCGATCTGGTCGGACGTGTAGGGGTCCGCGGTTTCGTCGAAGCGCGACCATCCCTCGGCGGCGTACTTCTCCCGCCGGTCATCGAGGATAACCGGGCGCACATTGTTCAGGATTGTCTGCGATGTGACCGCCTTGTCGTCCTCGACCTTGGCTATCACGACAGAGCCGCCGCGGCGCAGGGCCTCCGCATAGACCTCCGCGTCCTTTTCAGGAATGCCAGCCTTGATCAGCGCACCGACGATCCCGCCGGCCGCCCCGCCGACGACCGCGCCAGCGACAGCACCCGCCGCGGCCGCAGCCAGCCATCCCGCTGCGACCACCGGACCGATACCCGGGATAGCGAGCATGCCAAGTCCCGCGAGCAGGCCGCCCGCCCCACCTGCCACAGCACCGATACCGGCACCGGTACCCGCGCCTTCGGCGGCATTGTTGCCTTGACCCTCAACCTCCTGCTTGCCGTCCTTGCGCGAAACGATGCTGATATGATCCGAAGGAACGCCTGCATCCTCCAGGGTTTTTACGGCTGCTTTTGCGTCATCATAGTTATCGTAAAGTGCGCTGACATTTTTCATAGGTATTTCCTCTTCGTTGCTGTCTTGGCCGTGCGGTCGAGGGGCTTACTTCGCCATCACCACATTGCCCTGGAAGTCCAATGAGACCTTCGCCTGTTTCCCATCCTTGGTCGCCATTGCGCGCCAAACACCCTGGTCGTCTAGCTTCAACCCGGAGACGTCCTTGTAGCCTGCGTCCTCCATGCGCGACTTCGCCTGTGCCTCGGTGAAGCTGTTCTTGCCGGCGACTGGCGCACCCGGGTTGGTATCACTGGAGGTGGACAGCGCTGGGGTTGTCTGCGTCGTGGTCGGCGTCTGGCTCTGCGCGAATACAGAAGAGGCGGCAAGGCATGCGGCGGCGAGGCTAAAAGCCAATATTTTCATGTGGTTGCTCCGAATTTTATAGCTGGTTTCGTCTACGGAGAAGAAACCCGTCGAGGGATAGAATGTTCCGTCGGCCTGCAGCGGTTTCGGGTTTCGGCGCGTGGGAACGCGATCCGAGCATACGCCTGACCAGAAGCGGCTCCCCTTTTCGAAAAGCCTAAACCTTCAACCGCCACGTGAAGCAACGCAGCGTTCAGACGGCACCACTGCGCCTCAATTCGCGCCACTCGCCAGGGGAACTTCCGGCCACCGGAGGGATTAATCTGGGCACTGGAGGAAATCGGCAATGTCCAATCACAAATCACCCGCAGTTGAATCCATGAGACAGGAACAGGCAGAACAGCGCGAAAAGACCGCCAAGGGCCAACTCGAGAAAGGGCTGGAAGACAGTTTTCCGGCGTCGGATCCAGTTTCCACCACCTCGACCGGCATTCCATCGGGCCGCACGGATGCGGCGGAAGCAGATCGAGTGAAGAAAGGCCCGGACCGCTCAGTCAAAAGGAAAGCGTGAGGATCCAGTCAGCATGGGCGTGGACGACTCTGCGTCTTCGGTCAGATAACCCGATGCGCAGGGGGGGTGCGTCAGCCTTGGCGCGATTGGCCATTGGCCCGTTCGTGTCTTTGCCAGGGCATCCTGACGACGGTAGATAGATGGGGCCGCTCGATGGCGGCCCCTCACTTACGGATCAGTTGGCCACAGACCATTGCTGTTTCACGTCGTCCGACTTCTTCTTCAAATGGACGTGCGCATCAACATGGTCGACCCAGTCAAGGGGAATGAGGTGGTGGCGGCCATCCGTGGAATCGCGCTTGGTGAGCTTGATGCGGCTCTCGCCATCCATATGGTCGACGGTTCCGACATGGATCCCGTCCGCAGCAATCACTTCCATATGTTCGGTAATCTGTTGTGCGGAATTCATAGTTGCCTCCTTTTCTGTTGGCCCTTGTCGAACGTCTCCCGATACAGATGGTTCCCGACGCACGGGCCTTGTGACAACGATGCACATGTGGCCGTGCACGAGCCTCACCACGACTGAGGGCTTGAGCTCCATTGATCTCCATGATCAGCAATCCCTGAGATCGCCTCCTCAGACGATCGGAAACAAATCCCAGTCGGCGTCGCGATGCCCCAGGATCTCGCCGGAGATCAATTCCGCGGCGATCTGGCTGAAGGTAATGCCGTTGCCCCCAAAACCCATCGCGACGAACACATTCTGCATCTGGGGAACGCGTCCGATCATAGGCAGACCATTCGGTGTGACGCCAAAGGCGGCGGACCATTCAAACTCCGGCTTGCCGATAGCGATCCCCGTCAGATCCGCGAGCTTTTCGACGAGTGTCCGCATTTTGCGATCACGCTTCGCTTCGTCCTTATAGGCTCCCTCGGCATCCTCGTCCTCGCCGCCAAGGATGATCCTGCCGTCATGCGTCGACCGGAAGTAGAGATACGGATCCGACCCTTCCCAGACCAGGTAGCGATCCAACCACTGCGGCCGCTGAAGTCTGGGGCGGCTGGCAAGTGCCCAGGTGGAAATGACCTTTTGGCTTTTGTTGGCGAGTGCTTCCAGAAATTCATAGCCGGTGCAGAATACCACGTGGCGTGCCGACAATAGTGCTCCCTGCGAGGTCGAAAGCACGACGACGTCGTCGAAGGCCCGCACATCGGTGATTTCGACATCGGAAACTATTTCGACACCGCGTGTCCTCACACTGCGCAAAATGCCGGCTGTGAGTTGAGCAGGGTTTGCCGAGGCGGAAATTGAGCTATCGATCGCCGCGGTGCGATCAATCCCGAAGCGACCCCGAAGCGTTGCTCCGTCAAGGAGCGTTGCCTCGATGCCAACCTGGTTCCTTGCCGCAGCCTCGGTCGTCAACGCCCGTGCGCCGAAGTCCTCGCCCGAGAGAAACAGGGTCCTCTTTTTGCGGAACGCGCATCTGAGGTCGAGATCGCCTATGATCTGTCCGATCCGCTCGACAGCTGCCGCTGACCGTTGCCACACGCGGCGGGCATTTTCGGCGCCGATCGATCGCCGAAGAACGTGCAACGGCACGTCGAGCTCGTGCTGGATCATCGCCGTGCTCGCGAGACTGCTGCCCCTCACCGGCCGTCGACGGTCTACGATCAGGACTTTCATCTCCTGACCCGCCAGGCTATGCGCCATCAGGGCACCGCTGATGCCGGCGCCGACGATAATCACATCATAGGCCTTGTCAGCGATGGTACCGGATGTTCTCAGCGAGCCGCCGGGCATAGCGGCCCATAGTGGCTGGTCACGGCGCAGAGCATGATGTTGTGTCAAGGGCGCATGCTTGTCCAAGGAGATCACCCGTCGTTGGGAGCACAATACCGGCTTCGCCGTGAACCAGGGCGTCAAACTCGCCGGGTCCTCGGGGTCGCCATCAGGATCGGTAGTGATGCCGGTGACAGCCCTCGATTTTGGAAAAGCCCGCACATCGCCGAGACCGGCATACAAACATTCCAATGGAAGCCATAGGATTTGCCGCAGCGACTACTGTTCGGCTCGCTGCAGGAGAATGCGTAGTTCCTCAAACCGCCGTTTACGATCGGCATCACCATCATTGGGCGTATAGCAGGTGCTCGATACACAGAACTTGGTGAGATTATGCGGTTTGTCCGCTTTTTCGAACTCGCATTCGAAAGTGTCGGTCATGTCGGCAGGCGCGGTCCCCTGACGTGTCGAATAGGCCATGCGGACGCCCGGTGGCTTGAGTTCCGGAAAGGATTGAGTGGTCCCGATAGCCAATTTGTCAGAGAGGAAGAAGTTTCTGGCAACCGTTTTACAGGTCGCTTCAAGATCGGCCGACTGCGCAAAGGCTGCCGTCGGAAGGAGGGCACAGCCGAACAGGATTAGTGGTTTGAACATTGCGATCTCCCATATTTGGGCTTGGGTTGAATAGGCATGGCGGCAAGAGCAAGCCGATAGGCATTCCCGTTTTAAAACCGATCGAAAAGCAACGAGGACTCACTTCTGAATAGGGCTTATGTTGATCGCAGCAGCATGAGGCTGCGACCCACCATCTCGATGCCAGGCAAGTCCGCCGCTTTTGCTTCCGCATGGGAAGGGTCCGACGTTGTGAGCTCCAAACTCCAGCTTGTGTGATCGGGCAGCTTGAATTCGACACCGGCATCGCAGGGGTTGAACAGGAAGAGCACATCGTCCCACCCCTCCTCGGCCGACTGTTTCCGCGACAGGCGTAAACCGATCGCTGTCGTGCTCTCATCGTCCCAATGTTCGTCTGCTTGTTCGCCGCCTCCAGGGTTGAGCCAGGAGACGATCAGTCCGTCTCGCCAATTCTCCCGCCTGAGGATCGAGTGCTCCTGCCGTAACGCAATCAGGCGCTTGGTGAACGCAAAGAGGATATCATTGCTCTCATGGGCCTGCGGCCAATGAAGCCAGCTAATCTCACTGTCCTGGCAGTAGCCATTATTGTTGCCCATCTGGCTGCGGCCGACCTCATCGCCTGCAAGCAGCATTGGCGTTCCGTGCGATAGAAACAACGTTGCGAGAAAGTTGCGCTTCTGTCGCTCGCGCGTCGCGTTGATGCCTTCGTTCTCGGTCGGTCCCTCGACGCCGTAGTTGAAGCTGCGATTGTCACTGTGCCCGTCATTATTGCCCTCGCCATTGGCGTCGTTGTGCTTTTCGCTGTAGGAGACGAGATCGTTGAGTGTAAATCCATCATGTGCCGCGATGAAGTTGACACTTGCCCATGGTCGGCGTCCGCGCAGATCATAGACGTCCCCCGAACCGAGGAAACGGGCGGCGAAATCTCTTGTCGTGCCGGCATCGCCTTTCCAGTAGTCCCGCACCGTGTCGCGATATTTGTCATTCCATTCCGCCCAACCCGGTGGAAAGCCGCCGACTTGATAGCCGCCCGGGCCGATGTCCCATGGTTCCCCGATCAGTTTGATCCGAGAGAGCAGCGGATCCTGACCGACCGCATCGAAAAAGCCGCTACGCTGATCAAATCCGTTCGGTTCGCGGCCGAGAATCGTGCCGAGATCGAAACGAAAGCCGTCGACTTCCATTTCCTCGGCCCAATAGCGCAGAGAGTCCGTCACCATTTGCAGCACACGCGGATGCGAGGTGTTGATGGTATTTCCGGTGCCAGTGTCGTTGATGTAGTAGCGGGGCTGGTCCGGCAAGGTCCGATAATAGGAAAAATTATCGATGCCCTTGAACGAGAGCGTCGGACCGAGCTCATTTCCTTCAGCCGTATGATTGTAGACGACGTCGAGGATCACCTCGATGCCAGCATCGTGGAAGGCGCGAACCATGTCGCGAAAACCTGCGAGCCCGTTTGGACCGTAGTAGCGCGACGCCGGCGCGAAGAAGCCGAGGCTGTTGTATCCCCAATAATTTCGCAGCCCCTTGTCCAACAGGTGACTGTCATCGGGAAAATAGTGGATGGGAAGCAGTTCGATCGCGGTGATTCCGAGGCTCTTCACGTAATCGACAATCGCCTTATGCCCCAGTCCCTCGAAGGTGCCACGCAATTGCTCAGGAATTGCCGGATTGAGCATCGTCATTCCCTTGACGTGGGTCTCATAGAAGATCACCTGAGACCAAGGAACGAGCGGCTTGCGACTGGGCGTGTTTCCCCGTTTGACGAGATCGATGACACGGGCCTTTGGCATGTGCGCGGCGCTGTCGGTCTCATCGAAGGAAAGATCCTTGCGGTCGTCATGCAGACCATAGGCGAACTGCGCCTGGGACCATTCTATATTGCCCACCAGTTCGCGGGCATAGGGGTCTACAAGCAGCTTGTTCGAATTGAAACGATGCCCCTGTTCAGGGTCGAATGGCCCATGAACCCGATAGCCATACAATGTGCCTGGTTGCAAACCGGGAATGTAACCATGCCAGATCTCGTTGGTATAGTCAGGAAGGACGATCCGCTCGATTTCACGGCTGCCCGTCTCGTCGAAGAGGCAGAGTTCCACTCTTTCGGCATAGCCGCTGAAGATGGCAAAGTTGACGCCATGTCCATCATAATTGGCGCCGAGCCGGGTGAAGTCTCCCGTTTCGACGCCGTATCGCTTTGTCTCGTCTGTCATGGGGTCCTCGTGATGATGCGCAGCAGAAACACTGCAACGACATGATTGTTCCGCCGGCCTGCCAACTCGGTGCGTCTGGCGGCGCGTCACTCGAGACTGACGAGAAAAACTACGGGACGATCCGCAAACAGTTGCGCGACGGGAACATCGCCGGTCAGGTGCCGCCTGCCCGTCAGAAGATCGCGCATGTACCGGGGAGGCTTGGCCGGCAGGATGAGCGTGGTGTCCTGCCAGTAGTCCAATCCGAGACTTTCGGCATCGACGAGCCGCGGGGCGACAGTCACCGCGATCTCTCTTTTGAAGACCCGAGCGAAAGCAACAAGCTTGTCAGCGCGGGCTCCAGCCACCTCGAGCGGCATATAGTCGCCTTCGAGAAATAGATGCGGATGATCGCGGCGATGACGCAGCACCGCGGATGTGATCTTCCGCTTCAGCGATGCGATCTTCCTTTCGCCTGAGGTGTCCTCAGGCAACACATCGCCCCACGCATGGGCGAAAGACCGACGGTTGTCGGGATCAACCATGCTGAAATCGAGCCTTTCAGCTCCCTGATAAATGTCCGGGATACCAGGCGCTGTGAGCTTGATCAGCAGCTGCGACAGGCTGTTGCGGTAGCCAAGGAGAACGAAGGGACGAAGGGTCCTGTCGAAATCACTGGCGAACGCTTCGTTGCCAGGTGACACCAGGGCATCGACGTAATCGAGTACGGCGCGTTCGTAGGCGGCATCCGCATCCGCCCAGTCAGTTCCAAGTTTCGCCTCGCGGATCGCCTTTAAGGCATAGGTCCTGAACCGCTGCTTCAGCTCATCTCTGTCGATGGTGGTCTCCGCGCCATCCGGCCAGATGCCGGCCAATGCCTGATAAAGCATCCATTCCACATTCACCTCCGGTGCCTGCCCTCGGGCAAGAGTGGGGCGAAAGGCGGCATTGAGAACACGCCAGCGCTCGAACCCTTCGATCCAGTCCGCAGGCCTTTGCGTCAGGCTGTAAAGTCGGGCACGTGCGTCTTCTCCACGTTTCGTGTCGTGTGTCGTGGTCGCGGACAGGCCGTGGGGCTGCCGCAGAAGCCGATCCGTCATCGATTGATGGAAGGCGGCGACACCTGCCGGGAATGCGGCAGGCTCGCCGCCGACCTCGTTCAAGGCTATGAAGCGATTGTACCGGTAAAACAGTGTGTCTTCGGCGGCTTTTGCCATGATAGGGCCGCTGAGCTGCTGAAATCTCGTCTGGAATTCTCGCGGTTTCGCGTCCGCGACGCTTCCCTGCAACAGGCTGGCGATCGCCCCCAAGGCAGAGGTCCTCGGGACCGTAGCTTGCGCCGCTTTGACCGTGGCGGCCAAGACTGTCTCGTCCCGGGCAGACAAGGTCTCCTTGTCGCCATAGAGGCGATAGACGGGAAACGCGACGAGCAATTCTCGGATTGTGGCCGAGATGTCGGCTGCGTCGAAGTCTGGGAAAATCTCTTCGACAAGTCTGGTCAGCCGTAAGACCTCACCACTGAAGTTGCGCTCGACCATCAACAGCTTCGCTTTGCGCATGCCCGCAGCAAAATCAGCGTGGTCGCCGCCGACCTCGCGATATGCCAGATCGATGCCTTCCAATCCCGCCTCTGACACGAAGAGATCGGCCAATGCATCGATGAATTCATATCCGGTCGTGCCGGAAACCGGCCAATCCGCTGGCAACGTCTCGCCCCGTGCGAGGATCTTCTCCACGACAATGTAGACATCCGGGCCGGCAGCCTTGCGAAGGCGATCGAGATAGGCCTTCGGGTCAGCCAACCCGTCAATATGGTCGATGCGCAGACCTTGCACCTGGCCTGAGTGAACCATCTCGATCAACGTGCGGTGGGTGTCTGCGAAAACCTGCGCATCCTCCACTTTCAGCCCGACCAGTCCGGCAACCTCGAAAAAACGGCGATAACTGAGATTCCGAGCCGCGTCCTTCCAATGGATCAACTGCCAATGCTGTTTTGCAAGCAGCCAGTTCATTTTGACGGCATCGTGCGAAAAGGTGCGCAAATCCTGCGCATACTGCTCCATCTTCGCCCGCAGCTGACGCATGCTCTCATCCGAAAGCGGAAGCCGGAGGTCAAGATAAGCCAATTCAACCACACCTCCGGACATGGCGGCGACGAGACTGAACTCCCCAGCGGCCAAAGCCTCGTCCAAGGGTTTTCGAAGCTCCGGCAATGTCAGGCGGCGGCGCCAATCGATGTCGAAATAGCCGGCATAGGCGCTTTCGCGGCCATGGCGCAACACATCCCTCCACCAGGGGTTTTCGACCGAGGCAGCCATATGGTTCGGGACGATGTCGAGGATCAGCCCGAGGCCCGCTCGCCTCAAGGCAAGAACAAATCGGTCAAAGCCCCTGCGGCCGCCGATCGACGGATCGATTTCGTTGGGATCGACGACGTCGTAGCCATGCGTCGATCCCGACGTTGCGGTGAAGATCGGCGACGCGTAGACATGGCTGATGCCAAGGTCTGCCAACTGAGGAAGAAGCTTCTCTGCCCGGTCGAACGACATGTCGCCACGAAACTGCAGGCGATAGGTAGATGTTGGAATTGTCATGGCGTCCTCTTGGCCACAGGCTTGCTCCTATCAACGGCGCCGCGGGCGATCTGTTCCGGTGTCGGGGAACACTTGCGCTTAGATGGCGTTTGGTCATGCCAGAAGCGTTGAACAGCCATGGATAAAGCCACATGTGCGACAGTTTCACATTCGGACCCAGAATCGCGGAGCATGTGGTCGAGTTTCGCCTATGGGCCCCACTTGCCGACAGTGTTCGGTTAAGGATCGAGGGGCGCGGAGAATGGGAGATGCTTCCGAGGGGAGATGGGTGGAAAGCGGTCGAGGTGCCCCAGGCTTTGCCCGGCGAGCTCTACCGTTTCATCCTTCCCGACGGCCGCGCGGTTCCCGATCCCGCATCTCGCTTCCAGCCGCGCGACGTGCACGGGCCAAGTGAGCTGATCGATCCGGTATTCGATTGGCAAACGTCGGATTGGACGGGCAGACCCTGGGAGGAGAGCGTCATCTATGAGCTCCATGTCGGGGCCTTCACGCACGCCGGCACGTTCTCAGGGGTGATCGAGCGACTTGACTACCTGAAGCGGCTCGGCGTCACGGCAATCCAGTTGATGCCCATCGGCGACTTTCCGGGGCGTCGCGGCTGGGGTTATGACGGAGTGTTGCCCTATGCGCCCGACAGCAGCTACGGTCGCCCAGAGGATTTGAAGAGGCTTGTCGATGCCGCACACGCCCGTGGCCTCTGCGTCCTTCTCGATGTCGTCTACAATCACTTCGGGCCAGATGGCAACCACCTGACGGCCTATGCGCCAATTTTCAGCGATCACCACAAGAGCGCCTGGGGCCACGGCCTCAACTTTGACGCCGAAGGCAGCCGCTTCGTGCGGGAATTCGTCATTCAGAACGCCCTTTACTGGCTTGGCGAATTTCGCATGGACGGGCTGCGCCTTGATGCCGTGCACGCGATCAAGGACGATAGCAACCCGCATGTTCTCATCGAACTCGCCGACTGCGTGCGGAAGGCATTTCCGGACCGACAAATTCATCTGATCCTGGAGAACGAAGAGAATGATTCGGCACTTCTCGCCCGGGATGCCGCCAATAGGCCCCGCCACTTCACAGCCCAATGGAACGACGATATTCATCATGCGCTTCACGTGGCAGCGACCGGTGAGACGTTCGGCTATTATGGCGACTATGCGGACTACCGACCGCGGCTTCGCCGGGCACTTACCGAGGGCTTCGCATTCCAGGGCGAAACGATGGCCTATAGTGGCCGGTCGCGGGGAATGCCGAGTGCGGACCTCCCGCCAACGGCCTTCGTATCGTTCATTCAGAATCACGATCAGATCGGCAACAGGGCAAAAGGCGATCGCATGGTTGCCGGGCATCCGATGGCTTCTATGAAGGCCATCGCTGCCATCTACCTGCTTTCGCCTCAGATCCCCATGCTTTTCATGGGCGAGGAACTGGGGAGCGCCACCCCCTTCCCCTTCTTCTGCGACTTCGATCAGGCACTCAACAGCATCGTCAAAATTGGCCGCCGCGAAGAGTTGAAGCGTCTGCCGGGCTTTGACGTAGACGATGCGCCGGATCCGACCCTTGAAGAGACCTTTCTCAGAGCCAAGCTTCCCTGGTGCGATGACGGGTCTGCCCGCCAATTCCAAGAATTCTATCGGCAGCTGATCGCTGTCAGGCACCGGGCAATCATTCCACTCCTCGCACGGGCGCAGGGTCAATCGGCGGTCTCGGACCAAGAGGGCCCGCTGATCCGCGTCAAATGGCAATTCGGTGGCGCAATCCTGCGTCTGGTCGCCAATCTATCCGATGCGATCGTCGCTACTGCACTACCATGCCCGGAAGAGATGCTCTTTGTGTCTGGCCGGAGGTCAAATGACGCTATAGATGCCTGGTCAGTCATTTGGAGCCTGACATTTGCCCATCAAGAAGCGCAAGCGGTCAGCTCGGAACGGTGAGGCCGCCTGCCAGCCGCATACTGCTGGCGCGACGCAAAACCTCCGCGACAGCGTCATCGGCAAATGGCTTCGCGATGATCGCGAAAGCGCCGGCAAATCCGGTGTCGATCACGCTCGAAATACCGGTGATGAAGATCACGGTCGTGTAGTGGCGATCGATCAATCTGCGCGCTAGCTGAAATCCGCTTTTTCCATCGGCGAGGCCGACGTCGATCAATGCGATTTCAGCCTGTGGCGCGTAGGCGAGTGCCTGCTCCATGGTCGACGCGGGGCCAAGCGCGTCGAAACCGGCATCGGTTACTATTGTCTTGAGATGTAAGGCAATGATGGCTTCGTCTTCAACAATCAAGATCTTCATCGGTTCACCTCATGCACATGAGCTTACGAGAGCGTCAGCGTCTCCCTCCGGCCTTGGAACGAGCGTGTCCACCCGATGTTCCTTTCAGGCGAGAATATTGCCTTCCGGATGTCTTTGCCCGCCGTGGAAAACCCCACCCGCATGTCCGCGCTGCACCCCAGGCATCTAGCGCCGCGTCCGGTCGGCATAAGAAAGGAAAAATATTTCGGGAACTCTCACCGCTCGAAAGGGTTCAGTAAGGGCTTTATGAGCTCCCGTGCAGTCTTGGGCCCTGCTGCCGCGTCTTGGCGCGATCAGCATGGATCCTGGAGGTGGCGGTTCATCCGGATCTGAGATTGCCTCGGCAACCAGGCCGGTGTGCTGATCGGAATGTATCTGATGAGTCCGCTGGGGAGCTACTAGACAGAGTGGAATGAGATTGAATGCACGTTTCAGAAGGAAAACGATGATGAGACATTTGTTCACCGCAGGCATTGTGGTCGGCTTGCTGACGGCATGCTCGCCAACCGAGCAGGGCGCAGGCATTGGCGCAGCCACGGGAGCCGTCGTCGGAGGCGTCGCGACCGGTAATGTCCGCGGGGCTGCCGTTGGAGCCGCGATCGGTGGCGTTTCCGGCGCACTGATCGGCAATGTCGCCGGTCAACCGGGCCAATGCTACTACCGCGACAGTTACGGCCGCCGCTATGTGGACCGCTGCTGATCGTCGACACTGAGCTTGAGCAGGAACGCCGCCATGCCGACGGGCGGAAGAACGAGATAACGTGATGCCTCGGCACTGCCGCTCGCTCGTCCTTGCGAGATCACGGGTGAGAAACCTGATGGTCCGGAAGGCGGCAACAAGAGCTGAGAGCGGGTGCTCACCACCCTCGTAGGAAGGATTTACCAATGGATCACGACCATGATCTATCGAACCGAACGGTGGACGCGGGTTCGAGCAGAGCCCTTGCGGTCATCCCTCCCGCGAAAACCGCACTCCTGGCCAAGGAGAGGATGTCCGACGGTGCTCGGTCCCATCTGGAGCTGACGATGCGACTGGAGGAGCTTCGGATAGAACTGGAGATTCTTCAGTCACGCATTCGAGCGATCAAACGTCAGACCCGGCGGGTGGCCGGCGGCAGCGTTCGATGGATTGATGCGTCTGCGCGAGACCAGCTCGGAAATCATCCATGGCTGAAACTTAGTGCGGCATCGCTCGCGGCATTTATCACCGGAAGACTCTTGCGCCACATGCCTCTCGGTCTCCTCGCAATCGCTGCGAGACCACTCCTGGTATCGGTCGTGGCATCAACCTCCAGCGCCCGCAGAACTTGATTCTGCCGGGGTCGGAAGACGCCCGACTTGCGTGATACCCGGCCCATGATACGCCCAGCCTGGTCCTAAACAGTCTTCGGGCCTAGCCGAGTTCGACGGCTGGTTGCCGCCTCAAAATGATGGGAACACAAAAGGGGAGCTCACTGCAAATGGCAATGCGAACAGAGATGGCTCCACCTACAGTTTATCAAACTCCAATGGCCAGAAGCAGGATCGCAATGCTGTGAAGGCAGCAAGACGCTGACCACGATGACAGCACCCAACGCAGTCAGTGGAAAGACGATATGAATTGCACGCGGTGACCCGTGTCGATGCCGCGGTCAGAACCTATCCACCCGGACGACCTTTGCAGAAAATTTGCCTGACGCCCAGCTCGTCCGGAAGCGGAGATCGAGACCCTTGCACGGAGACAAAACAAAAGACCATGCCGGTCTGCCCCCTGTAGGCCTCCCCAGCATGTTCAAACCCCTGTGACTTTCAGGACCTAAATCTGGATCGGAAAATTGTTCCGCGTTGGGGACCTTTAGCCCATGACCGCGGTTCGAAGACTCAACAAAACAAGGAGTAGACGATGGCCGACGAACGGTTCGAATGGATCAGCAAGAGAGCCTACTCGATATGGGAGGCGGCCGGGCGGCCGTCAGGAACAAGCGAACTTCACTGGGAACAGGCCGCCAAGGAATGGGACATGAAGGAGCGAACGAAAGCATCCGCAGACGGGCGAGAGGTGCTTGTCATGCGACGAGGGGGCACCAGGCCAGACGATTTGCATGATGGCAGCGGGGACACGAGCGACGATAGCCGTCGCTTTGGATGATCAAAAGTCATTTGAAGCTCGTGGCACAAGTTCGCTCATTTCGGCGAAGATCAAGGCTGTCACGCAAACGACAACGCGCAAACCATGGGAAACGCGTCGGCACGCGTTAGTTCTGTAGGCCGTCGCGGCTGACTGGCCGCCTAGCCTACCGACGATGACGGGTCTCACGTAGTGCCCGGCTTCAAGACCGCCCCATAAAATTGCGGCGAGCGGCGCCGACCAGGATCGTCAACAGATGCGTGCGTGTATGACCACGGTGCTGGACGTTTGCTTCTCGGTTGTCCGGTCGGCATAGAATGCTTCTTGGTTTAGATCCCATGCGCTAGCAATCGGAGTGGATGTCTATGGTTCCAGCGAGTTGCTTCAAGGCATGGGATCGGCAGGAACAATCTACGCCACCAAACGTTGGATTCATGAGGTCACAGATTGTGCCAAGCGGACGCGATGGTGCTGAAGAATATGGAGATTTTTCCGCTTTCTCTCCATAACCAACGAAATGGTAGACGAGCTTCTTACCCATCCGATCTGGGGCCTTTTTCAGTCTTCAAGGAGCAAAAGTGATGGATGATCCCCTCAAGCTGTACCGCCTGGTTCCTATTGCCGCCGACAATGATCCCAATTGGCTCGGTGCCAGATCACATGGCGAAATCCTGGTTGCCGCACGCACGTCCGGCGATGCACGCATTGTGGCGTCAGAGCGAGAGTTGGACTTCATGGAAATCGATGCCGCGCCAGCCGAAGACAAAACGACTAATATGGCAAGCGTCTTCCGCAACGAAAAGCTCTATACGGTCATCGAGGTGAGCAATAGCAGAGAGTATAAGACACGCGGTGTCGTTGAGGGCACGATCAGCGTTGATACGATCATCTCAACGCAGGTTTAACCGGCAACTGTCTATGAATGGGCTGACCTTGTCGGCGGCTTGCCGCAATATGGTGCTGGCAGCCGGGCTGTCAGTGACGACATTATCAAGTTTGGCCCTCGCGCAATCAACCTCAAACAACGACCGTTGCAAAGTGATGGACACGCGTCAATACGGTAACGGTAAGCATCAGGGCAACGATCAAGCTCCGAGAGCAACAGAAAGCAACCCGAGCAAAAAGCTGTCAGATTGCGCCGGAGTACTAAAGCCACCCGCAGTGGGCGACAGCCAGATAGAGAAACCAGCACCGAGAGTTGGTGACACGCCAGTCATCAGGCCCGGTGAGACACAGAGCGATCATCAGCCAAAAAGGTGAAGATCCTCGTGACGGTTGGCTTCGGGCGGCTCCGTGAGGCCATGTGTTATTCCGGCCGCATCTTGACCGTGATCTGACGTAAAGGGCTTGACAATCGGGGTGGCCAGAATGGAGGCGACCTGTGGCCTAAATGTATCCGAGCGGCTTTTTGCGGCGATCATCGATCCGAGAGCGTCGACGCACGCTCCGCAAGCCACCGCTCCACGCAAATTTCTTCGGGCTCCATCCAGCGAAGGCGCGTCGCGCTCCTGGTTCTGAATTTCAGAATGTCGGCGAGTTTCCCTTGTTTGAAATCCTCGAAAACTGCGGGATGTATATAGGACGACCTGCAGACCGAACGTGTGTTGCCAAGTGTCGCTGCTACGGCATCAATCGCGTCATTGATCTGGCATGCAACCGCTCTCTGCGATGAAGCGGCTTCAAGTGAAGCCAGTTCGGACACCGCCATGCAGGTCGCCCCCCATGTTCTGAACTGACGCGAACTGAAATCGCGACCGCAAGTCTCCTGAATATAGGCGTTGACATCCTGCGAGGTAATCTGGCGACAATCGCCGTTCTCGCTGACATATTGAAAGAGCTGCTGCCCCGGCAATTCCTGAAGCCGACGCACGACATTGGCGATCCGTCTATCGGTGTGGACGAGATTCCATTCCTTTCCGGACTTGCCCTTGAAACGGAACTTGACGCGCCCTCCATCGACGCGAACATGACGGTTTCGAAGCGTCGTCAGGCCGAAGGATCGGTTTTCCTGGGCATATTCCCTATTCCCGACGCGAATATAGAGATTGTCCAGCATCCAGACGATGGTTGCCAAGGCCTTGTCCATGGTGAGGCCGCGGGATCGGAGATCTGCATCAACTTGCCGGCGGATCGTCGGAATATGCCCGGCGAATTCGACGAGACGGTCGAACTTGGCGCGCCCGCGTTCTGAATGCCAATCAGGATGATAGCGATACTGCTTTCGGCCCCGTGCGTCGGTTCCAACGGCCTGGAGATGAGAGCGAGGATTCTCGGAGATCACCACGTCGATGTAGGCGGGTGGGATGGCGAGAGCGTTCAAACGTGCAATCTCCACTTGGTCGGCAATCCTTTCGCCATCCGACGAATAGTAGAGAAACCCTCTTTTCCCTTTTTTTCGACTGATTCCGGTTTCGAGGCCGGCAATCCAAGTCAAGCCGCAGGCAAGTTTTACCTGTGCTGCAACAGCGGCCGCATCTTGCTTGGAAATCAACCTGGTCATGTCGCGATAACGCCCCACCGATGTGCGGGTTCCTTGGCCATGACGGGGAAATGCAGTCCATCGTGCCGGCCCGGCACTGACCAAAGTCAAGCAATCCATCCGCAGCTCTCATCTGGCGACAAGCGGAACAGCCTCACTGAAGCGATCGTGAAGGTTGAGCGCAACAATCGCACTTGGCGGAAGGAACAACAGGTTTACGGCCGCGTTGCAGATACGCATGAAATCAAGAATTCGAGAGGAGTTTTAATCATGGGTCGTGGTATTCTTCTTTGGCTGTTGGGTATTCCATTGCCGATCGTCATCCTTCTCGTCCTGTTCATGCGATAGGAGGCGGCAATGTCAGTTCCAGGCACATCGGACGTCATGCCGATTGAATCCTCGCAGTCTGCGCTTTCATGGGGGCCTGTGATCGGCGGTGCCGTGGCGGCAACCGGCATCAGCCTCATCCTTCTGTTGTTGGGAAGCGGTTTGGGATTGACAATGGTGTCACCCTGGCAAGGCCAGGGAGCATCGGTCGGGTCGCTGGCCGTTACGTCGGCAATATGGCTCGTCATCGTTCAGTGGCTGTCATCGGCGTTCGGTGGCTATCTAACGGGCCGGCTTCGCACCAAATGGGCCGCAGTCCACACGGACGAAGTCTTCTTTCGAGATACTGTCCATGGCTTCATCAGTTGGGCGCTGGCGACGCTAGTTGTCGCGAGCTTCCTCGCGCTCTCGTTGACGTCACTTGCAGCATCCGGTTCGAAGGCCGTGAGTGCTACGGCCGCGGCTGCCGCCTCAACCGCGTCTTCTGACATGAACGGATCAATGTCTTACTTTACCGATGCACTTTTGCGTCCCGGTCAAGGGCAGCAACGCACAACAGGCGATGACCGCGCAGCAATTGCCGAGATATCGCGCATATTGATCAATGGAGCCGTTGAGGGAAAGTTGCCTGATGACGACAAGAACTACATCGCCACGGTCGTCGCATCCCGAACGGGACTATCTGAACCCGACGCCAAAGCACGTGTCGACTCGGTCTTAAAGCGCATCGACGACGCAAAGATCGCAACTCAAAAGGCTGCCGACACCGCGCGCAAAACGGCGGCGACAACGGCATTGCTAGGCGCGCTCTCGCTGCTTGTCGGAGCGTTCATCGCGTCGGCTGCGGCGGCGCTCGGCGGGTCGCAGCGTGACGAGGACGAGGACCTGATCGCAACCGGAGCGTCCGTGAGCCGCGGTCGCGTCCGGGCATGACCGGCGCACGTTTCTAGGTTTCTGATCATGACAAGGAGATCACGGCCGATGGCCGTGATTTCGCAACAGGCCGCCCCCTACCAGGCGACAATCACCACGATGATGATGGTTGCCGACAAGACTTAGACGATGCCTTTGGCAACCCTTGTTACGATGCGCAGGCCTGGAACATTAAAGGCGTCTGTCACGCCGCCTGCGATCTTTGCGAACATCACCGCGCGTCTGTCGCGGTCCAGTGAACGGATCTGCAATTCCAAGCATCCACACCTGGCACTCGGATATCGATCACCAGAGGAAGTTGAGACTCAATTTATCCAGAAGGCGGCCTGGTTTGATGTGCCTTGCTTGACGCAACTCAAGAGGGCTACAGCATGACGGGTTCACGTCCGTGCGGAAATCAATAGTTTCCCCGATAGCGAAATTTCAAATTGCTGCGAACATCAAAGGACGTTCGTTCACGCACGAAGAAGCCGCGGTCGCATTTTCGATTGTCCGCCCCAGACGCGGCTGCTCTTCGAACGAAATCCCTCATGCCGCGAACCGGCTGGCCATGCAAATTCATTGCTGTGATAGAGACCCTACGCATCAGCAACCATTGATGCAAATTGCAAGGCAGCCACAACGGCACGGTCCGCGCGGGCTAGGGTGCCGGATCGACGAGCGACATATTCAGATCCGATGGCATAATGCCTCAGCGCTTCGATGCGATTCCCGGCGTGAGAAGACGGATAGCCGCCGCGACCACCTGCTCTGGACCGAAAGGCTTGCTCAGGATTGGAATATCCCGGAATCCTTGTGGAAGACCGTCCTTGCCATAGCCGGTGGCGAAAGCAAATGGAACGTTGCGCGCCGACAATGCAATTGCGATCGCATCGACCGGCTGTCCGCGGAGATTGGCATCGACCAGCGCGCCGTCAAAGCGCAAGCGCTCGATCAGAGCGCACGCCTCATCAATCGAGGCTACGGGACCCTCGACATCGGCGCCAGCATCTTCAAGCGCGGCAATGATGTCCATCCCAATCAAGGGCTCGTCCTCGATCACAAGCAAACGGCGACCTTTAAGACTGCCGGGATAGTCATCGCCACTTGTCTTAAGAGGCAACGCAATGGCCTGAACCGACCGATCCCTGTCGGCTATGCCTGAAGCATAGGGAAGCGTGATGTCCCACCGGACCCCTTCGTGTTCGCTAGTCATCATCGCTTCGCCTCCTTGTCCTTTGATGCTCTGGTCGATCAGCATGCTGCCGAAACCTTTTGACGACGACGACATGACGTGAGGGCCGCCTCGCTCAGTCCAGCAAATACGTAGTGCATCGTCGACCGTCCACTCGACCGTTACCATTCCGGCGGCCATCGACAAGGCCCCATATTTTATGGCGTTGGTGCCCAGTTCGTGAAAGACGAGCGCGAGGTGCAGCGCCATTTGCGGGTCCAGGCGCACGTCTGGGCCGACCGCCGTCAATCTGGTTTCATCCACCGAACCAGAGGAGGTTTGCGCCTGGATCAGATCGCGCAGATCCGCGCCCTCCCAGCTTTTTGCGCCCAGCATGTCGTGGATGCGCGCGAGTGCCTGGACGCGTCCACCGAAGCTTTTGGCAAACTCTTTCGGATCGCTGGTTCGAGAGAGAGTACGGGTCGCCATGGCTTGCACGACTGCCAGTGTATTCTTCACTCGATGGTTCAATTCGTTGAGTAGCAATCGCTGGGTTTCTGCCGCGCGCTTGCGTTCGATCAGATCCGCAGTGGGCCTCGCCAGAATGTCCAGCATGCGAAGGTCACGGCTTGACGGTTGATGCGGCTTACCCCAGTGGGTCGAAATCATCCCGACCAGCTTGCCGTTGCGCGTCACCAGCGGCGTACTCTGCCCGGCACGGATTCCTCCCGCGAGCAGTACCTCGCGGTCCGGTGTCCCCGCCATGAAGGAACAGGTCTCGACATCTTCTGCAATGGCGCGACGCCCGGTCCGCAGCACCTCGCCGCAGGTGCATCCGGAATCGCCACGGACCCATTCCCAGTAACGCATGCCCTCGGCGTTCAATCCTGTGGACGCCAACATCTGCAGTTCACCTGCAGGCCCGCGTTCCGGGTGGAATATCTGTACGGTGCAGACGTCCGAGTGCATGATCTTGGCGGCAGCCTCCACCAGTTTCCTGTAGAGCGCGTTCTCATCATCCGCGACGGCAAGCTCGACGCTGATCTGCCTGAGAAGCTCGCTGTCCTCCAACTCTTTCTGAAGTTGCGACTGCGTTTCCCTGAGCCGCTCCTCAGTAGCCTTGCGCCTCTCCGCTTCCTTGTACCGCGCGATGATGATAGCCGCGGTCTGGGTGATCAACTCGGCGCGATCAAGGTCATCAGCCGAGATCTCGCGTGGCTCCGGCCAATAAAGCGCCAAAGCTCCGACGAAATTTCCGGCCGTGGTATGGATGGGGAGCCTCCAACAACCGCGATATCCGAATTTTTCCGCCATCCAGATCCATGGTTCCCGCCGGGAGTCGGTGGGGAGGACTGAAGTTAGATCGACCTCACCGCCATGTGGTGCGCGATCGCGAGTAATGGATTCGAGGCCGATTTCGATGCCGTCGACAGCCCGTATGTGATCATCGGACATGCCGACAACGTGACGAAGCGTTTTGCCATCCGCCGCTGTCAGGTAAAATGCCGCTTGAGCCTCCCCTGCTAGGACGTCTGTCGCAGTCTCGACCAGGACCTGTAGCGGCTCTGCGAGCGGCGCTTCGCCTAGCGCCAGTTCGAACGCTCGCCGTTGGCCGGATAACCATATCTCGCGACTGCGGAGTTCCTCAGACGCCCGCTCGCTGGTGAGCCCAAAACCGACGCTAGGGGTAAGGGCCTCTGATGGGGTTCTTGGACGCAAACTTGGATCCTCGCAGGAAACGCGCCCTTAACTGGACGTCCGCGAGCTTCGCAGATCGGAGTCATTAAGGAAAGCTGGTGTAATGGCAGTCGGTGACTGCCTTTAACGCATGTAACGTTACTTTGTTCCATTCACGCCGCAAAATCATAAAAGTATTGGTGTCCGATCGCATTTCGCCATTGAACAAGAAGATCTTGTCGTCAGCAGTCGCCGGTTCATTGTCGATCCGGACCGGGAAGGCGGCGGCTGCGAGAAATACGGGCCGAGTATTTCTTCTCATTCGTCTTGTCGAGAACAGCAAGCGCTGCGACGCCCGTGTCCCTGCTCGCTGCCAAGCATGAGTAATTGGAAACGAGGGGAACCTTATGAAAGAGCCGGTAACGTCGATCGCGTCGACGATACGGCTTGCGCAGTCCGCGCCCGGTGTGAAGCGCACAGACATATTTGCCGGCACTATAGTTGCCAAAGCCTGTCGCGCCATGGACAGGCTGACGGCAAGAATCGCGTTCTCTGGAGCAGTGAAAGGACATTGGAATTTCCAAGTAGCAGCAGCGCCTGGTCACTTTGCCACCAACCTGAGTCAGAGCTTGCAATGTTGATATCTTGCGAACAAAGGAAGATTTGTAGAGACCCGGAGAATACACGTTGCCGTGGCTTCACCTTGCCTTGCAGCGAGATCAACCTTTGCCCGGCATGACATTCTCCGGGATGGGGCATATGTAGGGCTTGCCTTCGGTTTTCTCCCGCCATTCCGCCCGAGCTTCCGCCAGCAGCGACGGTGACGTCATCAGGGAGAGCCCGGTGACCGCAAGGGTCTTTGCGGCATGCGCCATCGCCTTGTGAGCCGCCGCACTTTTCCCTTGCGCGACGACCTGCCAGGTATGAGGGTTAGTGCCAATCGCCCAGGCAGGCGTCCAGCACTGCACCGTCGGCGTCACCCAGCTGACATCACCGACATCCGTCGAGCCTGCGCGGAAATGCGAATAGCCTTCAAATGCGCGCAAGCCGAGGTGCAGCGGCGTCGACCCGTCGATCCTGGTGTTGGAGAAGACATCGCCCTTGATCTGATAGAGCCGAATGCAGCTCCTTATGGCCTCGTCCGTAAAGGTCTCCTGGATGGTCCTCGCAAATGCGAGGTCCGCCTCGTCGAACGCGATCGGCCCAAGCGCGACCATGTTCTCGTGCATGACGGTCTCGAGAGCGATGTTGGGCAGAAGGTTGGTTGAGGCGGTGTCGAAGACGACCTCGACCTCTGTCTCCGTCATCATGGCGGCACCGCGCGCGACCTTCTCGACCCGTTTGGCAAGATCGAGGGCCTGCGGCATTTCCGGAGCACGGATCAGATAGAGAACCTCGGCCTTGGCTTGGACGACGTTTGCGGCCTTGCCGCCGGCGTCGGTGATTGCATAATGCACGCGGCAGTCCTGCGGCATGTGCTCGCGCAGGAAGTTGACGCCGACATTCATAAGCTCGACTGCATCGAGCGCCGACCTCCCAAGATGGGCGGCGTTTGATGCATGCGACGCTATCCCCTTGAAGCGATAGTAATATTCGAGGACGGCAAGGTTGTTTGTCGAGCGGACGCCGTTGAAGGGTGCCGGATGCCAGGTCAGCGCTGTGTCGACATCGTCGAACAGACCAGCCCGCACCATGAAGGTCTTGCCCGAGCCGCCCTCCTCGCCTGGGCAACCGTAATAACGCACTGTTCCGGGAAGATTGTTCGCCTTCATTTCGTTGGCGAGCGCAATCGCCGCCATCAGCGAACCGACGCCAAGCAGGTTGTGGCCGCACCCGTGTCCTGTCGCTCCTTCGGTCAAAGCTTCGTGGACAGCAATATTCGCGACCTGGTTCATGCCAGCCAGCGCATCGAATTCCCCGAGGAAGGCGATGACAGGTTTGCCGGTGCCAAAGTCGCCGATAAAGGCCGTATCCATGCCGGCAACTGCACGACGCACCGCAAAGCCGTTATCTTCGAGCGTTCTTGCCAGGAGTTCCGAAGAGCGCCTCTCCTCGAATTTCACCTCGGCAAAATCCCAGATGCTGTCACTGAGTTTCGTAAAGTCCGGCTTCATCACCTCGATCGCCTCAGCGATCGCTACTAGGGCGTCATGGTTCATGGCATGTCCTTGCATTGCAATTTAACCCGGCGGCAGGGCGTGATGCGTCGCCCGGCGGAAAGCCCCCGGACAACACTGAAGAGGATTGTTCCAGCACCGCTCCTATAGAGGGCGCGGAAGGCTGGCCTAGTCGACCGAGACTTCCCAGAGGCGCGCGTTCGATTGCCAGACCGGCTGCCCCTTCAGCGTCTTGGCCGCACCCCAGACATCGACCATGTCGTAGAGGAAGATGCCGGGCATGTCCTTCAGCATCAGTTCGTGGAACTCGTCGAAGATTTTTTGCCGCTTTGCCTGATCGGCCTCGACATAGGCCGCTTTCATCAGCTCGATTGCCTTGGGGTCATCCCACATCAGAGACGCGTTCTTGTCCTTGTCGCCGACGTAGAAGGAGTACATCAGTGCCGGATCGAGACGCGGCGCCACCGACTGCGAAATGATCTGATAGTTGCCAGAGCGACGGCGATCGACCTGTGTCGCGTAGTCAAGCACCTCAATTTGCACGTTAAGCCCGATCTGCTGCAGCATGGCTTGCGCCATCACCGCAACAGGAAAGCTCGGTACGTTGCCGCGCTTGTTGGCGATGATGGAGATCGGCTCGCCCTTATAGCCTGCGGCATCGAGCTCCTTCTTTGCCGCTTCCACGTCATAGGGAAGGCGCTTCTTCTGCGTTGCGTCGAAATAGACCGAATCCTGCGATACCATCGAGCCGTTCGCCTCTCCGGTCCCATTCGATGCAGCGGCGACAAGTTCGTCGAGATCGAGCGCCATCGCGATGGCACGACGAACGCCGGGCTTGCCAAGCAGCTTGTCGCGGGTCTGGATGTAAAAGAGGTTCTTGCCGTTGTTGCGGGCGACGATGAGCTGCATCTTCGGGTTCGTCTTGAATTCCGGAATAAGATCAGGCGAGAGTTCGGCCGTATCGAGGACACCCGATTCCAATCCTGCCTTCACCGTTGAAGGATCGGGGATGACCATGAACTTGATGCCGTCGGCAAGCGGTCGCTTGGAGCCGACCATGCCATCCGGCTTGCCATCGTTGGGCGGCGAGACATAGTCGACGAATTTCTTGAGATGTATATATTCGCCCTTCTTCCATTCGTCCCACATGAAGGGACCGGTGCCAATCGGCTTGATGAAGCTGCCGTCTGCACCAACGGAATCAGGAGAAATCATCCCTGTATATCCACACTCCGGACGTGACATCAGGCCGAGGAAAACTGCGGACGGCTTTTCGAGCTTGATTTCGACGGTTGACGCGTCGATAGCCTTGACGCCTGTCACATGCGCGGCACCGCCTTCGGCGAAATCGGAGAGGCATGTCCACTTTGTCTCGGGCTTCAGGTAGCGCGTCCAGTTCCAGACGACATCATCCGCCGTCAGCGACTTGCCATTGTGAAACTTGACATCGGTTCTGAGCTTGAATGTGTAGGTCAATCCGTCGGCGGAGGTCTCAAAGCTCTTGGCAAGCAGCGGCTTGACCTCTCCGCTGTTATTGTAGCCAACGAGCCCCTCGACAATATGCAGAATGACACCGTCGGTGTTGCCGTCGCGGTTGACACCGGGATTGTTGCTACGCAGATCGGAACTCTGGGCAACGGTGATATCGCGAGCTACTGCGACATGCGCCAATGCGAGCAGGATCGTCCCTGCGAGAAGAAGCTTTTTCACTGTTGTGCCCTCTGTTTTGTCGTTCTTCGTCATAATGCGAAACCGTCCCAACAGGCGCGCGATAGCCTGCCGATGGTCTCAAGAGCCATCGTATATCCGGGCGTACCGTCCGGCATGGCAAGCGGAACCTCGTCCGTATAGGCAGATATGATGTAGTACGGCGCACTGTCACGATAGACGATGCCGGCATTCATTCGCCCACGCTTGCCGGTCCCACCCTTATGGGCAACGACCGTGCCGAACGGTAGGCGCGAGGGAATGGCATAGCGCAGGATCTGGTTCTTCAGTGTCTGCAGCGCATAGGCGCAAAGTTCGGCGGAGACGCCGAGCTTTTCTCGCACGGCCGATGACGTCTGCGCATCGAGGATCATCTGCAGAAGCACGGCCTGATCTCGCGCGGTTGTCGTCGTCACCGATTTCAGTGCGTGATCCGGAGACAGAGCCAGTGGTGGGATCAGGAAGCGGTGGTGCGTGCCTACAAGGCCGATCGACTTGCAATAACCGCCCACCTCTTCAAGCGTCAGCCGTTCGAACACCATCTTGGTGCAGACATTGTCGCTTAGCACCATCATGCCGGTAATGGCATCGCGTAGCGAGATGACGATGCCAGGCGTCAGATAGCGGAACATGCCAGATGCCACTTCCTCCGCAAAGCGCGCTTCGTAGGTGACGGGCTCGTCCAGATCAAGGCGTCCGTCCTGGGCGGCCTTCAGTGCCGCCATCATGATCGAGGTTTTGCGGGTGCTTGCCGAAGGGGTTTCATCGTCAGCGCCGCGTTCGATCGTCTCGCCAGTCCGAAGGTTGAGGACGCTAAAGCGGGTCACGAATGGCTGAGCATCGCAGATGTCTGCGAGCCGCTCGGCAACCGAAGCGGAGTTGGAAGAATTGCTCACATCAGTTCTCCAGGCGCCATTTGAGTGCCACGCCACCTTTGTCATTTTGACCAAGGGCGGGAATGGCCGAGAGGAGCCGGCGCGTATAGGCCTCCTTCGGATAATCGAAAATCGTATCGCGGTCGCCCTCTTCAATGATCCGGCCGTCCTGCATGACGACGACACGGTCGGCGACCTGTTCGACGACGCCGAGGTCGTGGCTGATGAACAGGCACGAGAAGCCGTAGCGTTTCTGCAGGTTGGAGAAGAGGTCGAGCACCTGGGCTCTGACCGTGACATCAAGCGCGGAAACCGGCTCATCCGCGATCAGAAAGCGCGGACGTCTGGCAATGGCGCGAGCGATTGCCACGCGCTGACGCTGCCCGCCAGACAGTTCATGCGGATAGCGGTTTGCATAGTCGCCGCCGAGTCCGACTTCCTCCAGCGTTTCCAGCGTCCGCTTGCGCTTGGCGCCGCCTTCAAGGTCAGGGACAAACCTGAGCGCCTCTTCGACAAGCGCGAGGATCGTCATTCGTGGATCCAGCGACGAGTAAGGATCCTGGAAAACCATCTGGCAGTTCAGGCGATAGTCGTGCCAATTCTCTTTGCGCGACCGCCCCTGGAAGAGAATTTCGCCGCCGCTCTCCGTGACGAGACCGGCAATCGTACGGCCAAGCGTCGTCTTGCCAGACCCTGATCCGCCGACGAGCGCGACAACCTCGCCCTCATGAATATCGACATTGACGCCATGCAGCGCACGCTTCGGCTTGCCTCTCTTCATCAGCGATTTGCGGCCGGCGTAGTCGACAACGACATTGCGTGCGGACACCATTGGCGCACGCGATGCATCGATATGGCGCGCCTCGGTGCGAAAAGGCAGAGAAGACAGAAGTTTCTTTGTATAGGCATGCTTTGGCGCGTCTAAGAGATCTTCCGTGCGCCCCTGCTCGATGACCGCGCCCTTTTCCATCACGACGATGCGGTTCGTGTAGCGTGCCACCATCGGCAAATCGTGACTGATCAGCAGAACGGCCGTTCCTTCCGCCCGCGTGAGGTCAACCATCAGTTCCATCACATCACGCTGGATGACTGCGTCGAGTGCCGTGGTCGGCTCGTCGGCGATCAGAAGCGCCGGCTTCAGGAGCATGATAGAGGCAAGCATGATGCGCTGACGCATGCCGCCGGAAAACTCGTGCGGATAGGAGACGAGCGCCCCTTCCGGATCGCGGATCCCAACCCTATTCAGCATGTCGAGAATGCTTATGCGGCGCTCATCGGGCGACAGTTCGGTATGGAGAATGAGCCCCTCCTCCAGCTGCCGGCCGATCGTCATCGACGGATTGAGCGATGTCATCGGCTCCTGGAAGACGACCCCGATTTCCGCGCCGCGCAGATCGCGGAGCTCTCGGTTCTTCATCGCGAAGACGTCGCGTCCCTTGTAGATCACGCGACCGCCGGCAACGCCGATCGCCTGTGGCAGAAGCGATATCAGCGCACGGGTCGCAAGTGTCTTGCCAGAGCCACTTTCGCCAACAATGCCGAAGATCTCACCGGCCGCGACATCGAAACTGACGTCCCTGACGACCCTTTGGCCTGATCTTACGACCTCAAGTGCAAGGTCACGGACGCTGAGTAGCGTGTCCGCTGTCGTTTCAGATGTCATTTCAGACCCCTCATGCGCGGATCGAGCTTGTCACGCAAGGCATCGCCCAGAAGATTGATGCCGAGCAACGTCAATGCGATGCAGAGACCAGGGAAGAGACCAAGCCAAACGGCCTGCTGAATGAGTGGCCGTCCGGCCGCCAACATATTGCCCCAGGTTGGAGCCGGCGGCGGCACGCCGAGGCCGAGGAAGGACAGTGCGCTTTCGGACAGAATGGCCCAGCCGAACATCGATGTCGCCAGCACGGTTATCGGCGCCAGGCAGTTCGGCAAGACATGACGGAACATCGTGTAGAGTTCCCCATTGCCCATCACTCGCGAGGCTTCGATGAATTCGCGCTCACGCAGGGAAAGAACCGCTCCCCGAACGACACGCGCCATCGACGGCGTATAAGCAATGCCAAGCGCAAAGATAATGCCGTATTGATTGGCGCCAAACACCGCCAGCAGGCCAAGCGCCAGGAGAATGCCCGGAAAGGCCAGGAGTGCATTGTTGATCGCCATGATCACGCCGTCCGCCCAGCCGCGGACATAGCCACTGACAAGACCGATCAAGGTGCCGAAGACGGTTGCCAAAACAACCGTGAGCGCACCGATCCAGACGCTTGCACGCGCGCCGACCATCAGGCGGCTCAGCACATCGCGGCCAAACTCGTCAGTCCCCAGAGGATGGACGGCGCTCGGTGCGACAAGCCGCGCGGTAAACGAGAGCTTTGTCGGATCAAAGGGCGTCCAAAACAATCCGACCGCGGCGGTGACGAGCAGGATAGCTACGAGGATGCCGCCAACCAGGCCGTTGAGAGTAAGGGTCTTCATTCGGCAACCACACGCGGATCAAACAGGGGATAGAGAAGGTCGACGACGACATTGACCAGAACGTAGGACAGCGCAACAAATAGCAGGCAGCCTTGAATGACCGGGTAGTCGCGCGCAAAAATGCTATCGACCATCAACCGGCCAAGACCAGGAATGGTGAACACCGTCTCGATCACAGCAATTCCGCCCAGCAGGTTGCCGAGGATAAGACCAATCATCGTCCAGGTCGGCCCGAACGCGTTCTTGAAGGCGTGGCGCCAAAGGACTGCGCTCTCAGAAAGCCCCTTGGCCCGTGCATGGGTGATGTAGTCGAGCCGCAGCACTTCCAGCGTCGAGGCGCGCGCCATGCGGATCAGCACACCCATCTCATGGATGACAAGCGTCATGATGGGCAAGACGAGATAAAGCAGGCCACCGACGACATTATCGCCGATCGACACGTAGCCCAAGACCGGCAGCCAGCCGAGCTTGAGGCCGAAGAGAAGAAGCAGCAGTAGTCCCAGCCAAAAGGTGGGAATGGAAAGCAGCACGGTCGCGGTTCCGACCAATGCCAGATCGGTCAAACTGTTTTGGCGCCACGCCGCGATCAAACCGGCCGGAACGGCAATCAGACTGGCCAGGAAAACGGCGACAACGACGATTTCAGCACTGACCAGAAAACGCGATGCGACGAGTGGCAACACAGCTTCGCCATTGACGATCGATTTGCCAAAGTCGCCATGCAGGACATTGCCTGCCCAGATGACGAATTGCTGCGGCATCGATTTGTCGAGACCGAGCTCGGTGCGCATCGCGGCAATCTGGTCGGGCTGTGCCATATCCCCGAGCATGAGTGCTGCGGGATCGCCGGGAATGAAACGGATCAGCGCAAAGACCGTCACCGCAACGAGCGCGATTGTCGGAAGCGCCATCACTAGACGGCTTAGGATAAATCTCAGCATTCTGTCCCCACGATTGGAGGTCGCTTTTCGTCGGCCACCATCGATTTCATTATTCGTAACTATGACGGATTGCGGAAAGTGGCGCAATATTATGCGATTCTGTCATAGGCTTATGCAGACTCCGACGCAGCCTGTGCATCAATGTCGGACGCCGGCACGTCGCGTCAAGCAGAGCCATTCGCGCTCTGGGACAGCAGGATCTGTTTCTTCAGCGCGTTGCTCAACGCCTGGGCTGCGATGGAGAGCGGAACACCGGCAGCCTTGGCCAGTCCAAAGGCCTGTGTGGAACGCGGCACAAAGGGACGATGCACGACAGGAAGATGGCGGTAGAGGTTGGCATAGAAGCTGCTGATAATGGTAACCCCGAGGCCATGCGCCACATAGGAACAGGCGGAGCTGTTCGTGTGGGTCTCAACCTTGACCATCTGCTTGACCCCGGCGCGGGCAAAGGCCTGATCGAGCACCATGCGGTTCGGCCGCTGCCGACCGATCAGTATAAGGGGAATGTTACGGAGGTCCTTGACCGTGATTTCGTCGAGTTCGGCAAGCGGATGATCCTTGGGAACGACACACACGCTTTCGCCACTGGCGACCTTTTCGATGTCGATGCCCGGTCCGATCTCGCCCTCCATTCTGAGGAAACCGAGATCGATGACACGCTCCTCGACCAGCTTGCTGATGGCCATTGTCGATTCAAAGAAGGTTTCTATGCGCACACCGGGGAAATCACGCACGTAGTCTATCAGCATAGCCGGCGCGAAATTTTCCCACATGCTGCTCGGCAGGCCAATGCGGACGATGTCTGGCCCCGAGGCGCCGTTGCGTAAATCTTCAGCATGGCCAGACATGCGCTCGACTGCAAGCAGGATGTTCTCAGCATCGCGAGAGAGAACCATCGCCTCCGGCGTCGCGATCAATCGCCCCTTGTCGCGAACGAAGAGCGTGATGGCGAGATCACTTTCCAGTTGCTGCAACATGCGGCTCACGCCGGATTGGCTGAAACCCATCGCCTTTGCTGTTGCAATGGTAGAACCGGTGGCAAGCAGCGTGCGCAGCACTTCCAATTGCTTGATATTCATCAACCGTCCCCCTCCAATGGTCACTCGACGATGTCGCGACAGAAGGCTGAGGTGCCTTCGGCAAAGGGGCTTTTATCGCGGCGATGGTAACAAGTCACCGATTTGGTTCGAACAGGATAAATCGCATCAATGCAAGGAAGGTATTCATCGCCATGCTCGGTGAGTGTAACCTGATAAGTGCAGACCACAACTTAGCCAGCTCACCAGCACCGTTCAAGCAGCAGGGCCCGATGCAGACATGCATCGTCATCGGCAAACTTCGCTCATTTCGCTCATACGGATCGGCAAGACGGGACGTAATGTCCACTGTCGAACAATGACGGTATAAGGGTATGAACAATCAGGTAGAAATTATCACATCCCGCTTCGAAAACAGAGCCCCCGCATGATCATGCGAGGGCGCCTTTGCTGCGTGGGCTCAGCTTCGTCTGCTGCTTCAGAACTTCTTGGCTGCAGCGAGTTTAGCGCCGACGGATTTCTGGCCATCGCCCTCGATGTTGAAGAGCATGCTGGCATCGAGCATCCAGAAGTTCTGCGTCTGCAGGCTCATGCCCACCGTGACGGCCGCGAAGGCGCCCGAGCCGTCGAGCCCGGAGAAGCCGCCGGTCACCCCGAGCTTCGGCGTCACCTT
>NZ_JBIVSO010000009.1:0-267691 GCF_044756305.1 Rhizobium sp. NPDC092011 | reverse complement strand
GTCAGCGGCAATCAGCATGATAACTTGATCCCGACCGCGACCTAAGAATCTCATCCAGATTGTCGCAAGCGTCTCATCCTGATTGCCGCGCTATAGGTCTTCGCGTTTGCGAAGCTGCACGGGGAGAAGGTAGCGAACCCCGCCGAAGAGGTCGGGCCGGCGTCGATAGCGACCTTCGTTCCCAAGGACCGCTCGCTTTCGCCCGCTGAAATTCGAGTGATGCTCGGCCAGCTAGAGCATGTGGCGACGCTGCCCACCATTCGGCTCGGTCTGAAGCTGATCCTGCTCACGATGGTCCGCAAGAGCGAGTTGCAGGACGCGGTGTGGGGTGAGGTCGACTTCGAGAATGCGGTGTGGTCGATCCCGAAGGAGCGGATGAAGCGCTCCAAGCCGCACAACGTCTATCTGTGCGAACAGTCGCTCGACATCCTCGTTGCGCTCAAGACCTGTGCGGGCAATTCGCGCTACCTGCTGCCCTCGCGCTACGACGCTGATGCGCCGATGTCGCGCGCGACCTTCAACCGCGTCACCACGGCCGTCGTCGTGCAAGCCAAGAAGGCGGGACTGCCGTTGGAGCCGTTCACCGTGCATGACCTTCGCCGTACGGGATCGACGCTGCTCAACGAGCTGGGCTTCAACAGCGACTGGATCGAGAAGTGCCTGGCGCACGAGGACGGGCGTTCTTCGCGCGGCGTCTATAACAAGGCCGAGTATGAGCACCAGCGCCGGCACATGATGCAGGAATGGGGCAATCTGATCGACGCATGGGTTGGCGGCCAGAAATACACCCCGACGCTCTATCCGCCCTCTATGGACCTTCTGGTCCCGGAGCCCGGCCTTTGACCGGACGGGTCTTCCTGAGCGTAACGTTGGGCGCTGGCGCACGCTTGGCCGTCTTCGCCTTGGAGGCTCGGCGGCGTTCTTCAAGCCAGGCCTCCACTTCGCCGAGGTCCCACACGACGGTTCGAGAGGTCAGGTAGAAGCGCTGCGGAAACTCGCCGCGCTGCTCCATGTCGTAGATGGTCGTGTCGGCCAAGGGAACGATCTCTCGAAGCTGGTGCCTGCGGATGGTGCGTTTGTTGAGAGGGGCCGGTGTCTGGCTCATCGTCCAGCTCCACTGTCTGCGACCCTGCCATTCCATGTATTCATGCCAGACCTCCTTTGATGCGGCCGGGGCAGCGGCTTGGCTGCATTCCCGGCGTCTGGCGAACCATGGCGAAGGACCGGCCGCCCGTAGCGTGCCGCATTCGCGTTCGCTCGCGCACGGCACCCCAACCAACCGGGTTCGCATGACGTGTGCGGTGATTAGGGGCGCTAATCACCGCATATCGTGCGGAGATTATGCTCGTGAGAGCGGAAGCCGCCCGACGCGAGCGCAACGGCGTCGCCGGTACGACCCCCACCGGCATGCAGGTCAGCCCGTGGTGCGCCGGGCCTTGGCGAACCCGCGATCGGTCGAGATGAAGCGTTCGAGCATCGGCACGATGAGCTTGGCGGGTTCGATGGGCGCACTGCCTTCGGCGAGGAGGCGGCCGTAGTCAGTGAGGTCGCGATGGAGCGCGGCAGGCAGCTCCAAGGCGATCTTCACAGGTTTGTCGTCGGCGATAGGGCCGAGCTTCAGCTTGGTCATGGTCAACTCCTGTAGGGTTCGAGCACCAAATCCTTGGTGACAATGACGCGGACCGGGAAACCGGGCCGGATGGTCAGAGTCGGCGCGACCTGCAACTGGCGCTGGACGATCTGCTGACCGGCCTGATTGATGGTGTCCTGCGCGCCGTCGCGGATGGCGCGTATCAGGCGATCGTTATCGTCGGTCGCGAGTTCCGCGCCGACGCCGAGGAGGGTCGAGAGCGCGGCGGCCTTGGCGAGATCCCACCAGTGGTAATCGACGCCATCCTCCAGGCCGGCATAGCCTTGCGGGTCCGCGCCCGGCTGGCGTTCGAGAACGAACGAGCGGCCATTCGGCATGATGAGGCGATTCCAGACCAGCAGCACGCGGCGCTGGCCGAACTGCACGGCGTTGTCATACTGGCCGATGAGCCTCGTGCCTTGCGGCACGAGCAGGATACTGCCGGTCGGGCTATCATAGATGTTTTCCGTGACCTGCGCGGTGATCTGGCCGGGAAGATCGGAGCGGATGCCGGTGATGAGCGCGGCCGAGATGACGGCCCCGGCCTGAAGCACGAAGGGCGACGCCGGCGGCGTCACGCGATCATGCGTCATGGTGCGCCGGTCGGCCGCCGCGTTGAGAAAGGCAAGCTGCCGATCCTGGGGGGTCGGTTGCCTTGCGGCGCCGTTGCCGGGGTCAAACCCGGCGAGGCCGGGCGTGGCTCCCGGCGTCGCGGCGGCCGTCGATCCCTGCCGCGACTGGAAGAATACGGTGCTGAGGCGTGCGGCTTCTTCCTCGGCGCGGCGGCGCTGCTCGGCCTCGTCGACGCCCGGCGTCGGAACGACAGGCGGCACGACGTGCTGGCCGGCATTCTGCGCGGACAGGATGGGGCCGCCCAGATCGCCCGGCAACGCCGGTCCAAGAATGGGACCTGTATAGTCGCGCGGCAGGCCGGCAAGACCATCGGCGGGCTGGCGGTTGGACGTAGAATATAGCTCCTGACCATCATCGCCGCCCGTGCGCGTCTGGAGCGCATAGATCAGCGCCCCACCGATCCCGACCATAGTGACGGCGGCGACGCTGGCGAGCATCTTGCGTGACAACCGCGTGACTCGGGGCGCTTCGGCGCGCAGCCGCATCGGGGCGGCATTGGTATCGGCTTCGGTCATGACTGTGGCCTCCCGTCGGTGCGGACGATCCTGACGGTCTGCTGGTTCTTGCCACCGCCAAGACGCAGCTCGGCCGCGCCGAACAGACGGTCGACGATCAGCATGTGTTGGTATATGCGGCTGTTGGCGATCTGTGCCTCGCCTTCGGGGCCAATGACGAAGATCGGCGGCATTTCACCCTGCACGATCCCGCGCGGAAACTCGACATAGACGCGACGGCCGTCGTCATAGACCGTGACAGGTTTCCACGGCGGCGTGCTGCCGGTGAGGCCATAGCGGTAGTTGCGCGCGGCGACGGCCGGAATGACCGGCGTAGCCGGAACGGCTTGACGCCCACCGCCTGCCGGCTGCGGATAGGCCCAGGCGACGGCGGGCATATAGGGTTTCTCGCCCGCGCGCAGCTCGACCATGTAGGTGCGGCGATCCGTAGTAATGACGAGATTGGTCGTGATGTCGGCGCGCGTCGGCTTGACCAGCACATGAACGCGGCGGCTGACGCCGGAGCCGGATTCCGTGTCGCCGATGATCCAGCGGGCGGTATCGCCGGCAGCGATCGGTCCCGCGCCGGTCAGGCTCTCGCCGGGTTCGAGCGCAATATTGGTAATCTGGCCGGGCGCGGCATAGACTTGATAGAGCGCGCCTTCCGACCATGGATAGACCTGAATGGCATTGAAGTAGCCTTCGCGGCGCGGCTGCACGCGAGCGGCCGCATTAGCGTTCTCGACGCGGCCGGTCGCCGTGCTGGCACTCTGGCCGCCGCGCGCGACCGTCCAGGCCGGAGGGACATGCAAGGGCTTCAGCCGCTCGTCCGTCACCGATGCAGGAAGGGCCGGCAGCGGCGGCACGCTATTGTCGTAGCTGATCTGCGGCGGCTTGGTGGATGCGCAGCCGGCGAGCATGGTCGCCGACAACAGCAGTGCGGGAACGGCAGAGGTGCGAACAGCCCGGTTCATTGGCCCATCTCCCGCGACCAGTTGATGGCGTTGACGTAGATTCCGAGCGGATTGGCTTTCAGCCGATCGGCGTCTCGGGGCGGCTGGACGGCGATGGTCAAGATTGCCGTCCATCGCTCCGTCGTGGCGAGCTTGCCATCCTCGTAACGCCGTTCGGTCCAGGCGACGCGGAAGCTATCGACCGAGGCGCGGATGACGCTGGAGACCTCGACGGCGATCTGCTGCTTGCCGACCTTTGTGAACGGGTCGTTGGTGCGAGCATAGTCGTTGAGCGCGCCGGCGCCGCGATCGGTCGTCCATTCATAGGCACGAAGCCAGTTCTGCCGGACGATGATCGGATCGGCCGGAATGGAGCGCACCTGTTCGATGAAGCGGGCAAGATGCCAAGCGATCTGCGGATCGGTCGGCCGATAATCGGTGACGGCCGGAGCAATGGTCTGCGCCTGGCCGAGCTTGTCGACCTGCACCACCCAGGGAACGACCGTGCCCTGTACCGACTGCCACACGAGCGCTGCGGCAAAGCCTGCGGAGAGAACAAACGAGCCGAAGGCCATGTAGCGCCAGTTCTTCGCCTGCACGCGGGCCGAGCCGATGCGCTCGTCCCAGATTTGTGCGGCCTTCTGGTACGGTGTTTCGGGCTCGGGTGTCTTGCCGTAATGTGCGGCGGGTCGCCTGAAGAGGTTCATGAGCGGTCACTTTCAGAGAGGTTGACGGAAGAGCCGGAGCCGTGGCTGTCGCCGGATCGGACGGCATGGGCGGTCGCCTGCATGCCATGGCTGACGGACTGGCCGTGCTTCATGCGCCTGCCCCAATCGGGAGCGCCGCCGGTGGATGCGGCTGGGGAGCTGGCGGATGCGGTGTCATTGGCCGTGTCGGATCCGCCGATGGTGCCGCCGGTCGAAGAGCCGCCGGTCGCACCGAACCCGGCCTTTATGCCATCGGAGAAGCTGGATTTGACGCTGGTTGTGGCGCGGCGCAGCGGCGACGTGGCCGCATTGCCAGCCGCGTTACCGGCAGCATGCGCGACACCGCCCATGCCCGATGCCACGCCAGATGCGCCGGACTTGCCGAGCAAACCCAGCGAATAGGCGGAGGATGCTGCGCCGGCGGCTGTAGCACCGCCCCGGACGGCGGCAGCGCCACCCGAAAGCGCCGCGGCTCCGCCTTTGGCGGCCAGCATCGCGCCGCCGCCAGCGGCCAGAGCTGCGCCGCCGACCGCAAGCCCGGTTCCTACGGCAGCGCCAGCGCCAAGCTGCGGGCCGCCGGAGACGAGGCCATTGGCGATGCCGGGGCCGAAGATGCCGAGACCGACCAGCGAGAGTGCGGCGAGCACGACGGCCATGGCGTCGTCGATGCTCGGGGTCTGACCGCCGAAGCCTTGGGTGAACTGGCTGAACAGCGTCGAGCCGATGCCGATGATGACGGCGAGAACCAGAACCTTGATGCCGGACGAGATGACGTTGCCGAGCACCTTTTCGGCCATGAAGGCGGTTTTCCCGAACAGGCCGAACGGGATCAGGACAAAGCCGGCGAGCGTCGCCAGCTTGAACTCGATCAGTGTGACGAAGAGCTGGATGGCGAGGATGAAGAAGGCGAGGATCACCAGCGCCCAGGCGAAGAGCAGGCACGCGATCTGGATGAAGTTCTCGAAGAAGGCGACCCAGCCCATCAGGTCGGAGATGGATTCGAGCAGCGGCCGGGCCGCGTCGAGGCCGGTCTGTGCGACCTTGCCGGGGCGGAGCAGATCGGCGGTGGAAAAGCCGGTGCCGCTCGCCTTGAGGCCGAGGCCGGCGAAGCTGTCGAAGACGATCTTCGCGAGGTTGTTCCAGTTGCCGATCAGGTAGGCGAAGATGCCGACGAACAGCGTCTTCTTGACGAGCCGCGCCATGATGTCGTCATCGGCGGCCCAAGACCAGAACAGCGCGGCCAAGGTCACGTCGATGACGATCAGCGTCGTGGCGATGAAGGCCACTTCGCCGGACAGAATGCCGAACCCTGAATCTATGTAGCGGGTGAAGGTTCCGAGGAAGTTGTCGATGACGCTTGCGCCGCCCATGGCTCACCGCCCTTCGTTGGCGGACGGCACGGCCGGCGCAGCCGTGCGGCCAAGGAAGCGGTCGCGGGTCTCGGCCCAGACGCGCAGGCACCCCGTATCCTCGGCCGCTTTCTGGCCAAGCTGCTGGCACCGACGTTGGCCCTCGCGCAGCGGATCGCGCGAGGGCTCATGAAGACGCACGGGCGAGGATGGCGCAGCCTGTTCCTTGCGGGTCATCTCGATTGCCGTCGCGGTGACTGCGACGGCGACGAATATGATTGCGCCCAGCCGGGCCAGCATCTTGCCATCCATCGTCCGCGCCTCAGTTGCCGTTGTTGAACATCTGCGCGTTGCCGGGCGCGTAGCCGCCGCCCGGTGTCAGGAACCGGCGGCGCTGTTCGCGGCCCTGTTCGGCAGCGGCGCTGCGCTCCGCCTCCGTCAAAGCGCCAGCGCGCCCATTGGCGGCGAGCAACGCGACGAGATCGGAAAGCTGCTGCGACTGGAGGGCGAGAAGCTGGTTGCCGGCCTGCGTCGCCTGAAGTGCGCCGGTCGCGCCCTGGCTCTGGCCGACCAGCGCCGACATCTGCGCGCGGTTGCTGTCGATGTTGCCGACAGCGCCGGCCTGCACGCGCATCGCGTCCTGCAAGCCGCCGACCGTGTTTTGCCAGCGCGAACGGGCATTGGCCACAAGCTGCTGATCGCTCGTGGACATCGAGACGTTCCCGTATTTCTGGGAGAACATCTGGTCGATCTGCTGGACGTTGAAGGCGATGCCCTGCGCCTGGCTCAAGAGCTGCTGCGTCTTCTGGACGTTCTGCTGAAGCTGCTGGAGCGCCGAGAACGGCAGGCTGGCGAGGTTCTTCGCCTGATTGATGAGCATCTGCGCTTCGTTCTGAAGCGAGGTGATCTGGTGCGTGATCTGTTCCAGCGAACGTGCTGCCGTCAGCACGTTTTGCGCATAGTTGGTCGGGTCATAGACGATGCGCCAGGCATGGGCCGGCGTCGCCATCATCGGTGACAGGGCGATCGGCGCGGCGGCGAGCATGGTTGCCGCGAGCGCCAGGGTGCGCGAACGGATAAGGCGGGTCTTCATGATGCAGTCTCCTTTTCTGCGTGGGGGAGCGGGAAAGTCGGGATGAGATCGGCAGCCCAGCCGGCGTCGCGGGCCTGAAGCCAGGCGCCAAGAAAACCGTCGCGGCCATGTTCGGCGACGAGGTTGGCGATCAGGGTCTGGTCGGATTTTGAAGAAGCGGCGCAGAGCGCGAGGCCGACTTCGCTGAGGCCCAGCTCGAAGAGTCGGTTGCCGCGCCGCGACTGGTAGTAATAGTCCCGCTTTGGCGTTGCCCGCGCGAGGATTTCGATCTGGCGGTCATTGAGACCGAAGCGGCGATAGATCGCGGTGATCTGCGGCTCGATCGCGCGTTCGTTCGGCAGGAGCAGCCGCGTCGGGCAACTTTCGATGATGGCCGGTGCGATACTCGAATTGTCGATGTCGCTGAGCGATTGCGTGGCGAAGATGACGGATGCGTTCTTCTTGCGCAGCGTCTTCAACCATTCGCGGAGCTGACCGGCAAAGCCGTCGTCGTCGAGCGCGAGCCAGCCTTCGTCGATGATGAGCAGCGTTGGGCGGCCGTCGAGCCGATCGCCGATGCGGTGGAAGAGATAGGCGAGTACGGCGGGCGCAGCCCCCGTGCCGACCAGCCCTTCGATCTCGAACGCCTGCACGGCGGCGCTGCTGAGATGTTCGGCCTCTGCGTCGAGCAGCCGGCCATAGGCCCCGCCGACGCAATAGGGCCGAAGCGCCTGCTTGATGTCGTTGGACTGGAGCAGGACGCTGAGGCCCGTGATGGTGCGTTCCTCCACCGGCGCGGAAGCGAGCGAGGTCAGCGCCGTCCAGATATGCTCCTTGACTTCCGGCGTGATCGGCACGCCCTCGCGCATGAGGATCGCCGCTATCCAGTCACCGGCCCAGGCGCGTTCATAGGTGTCATGGATGCGCGCGAGCGGCTGAAGCGAAACGGAGGTGTCGGAGCCTTCGGTCAGGCCGCCGCCGAGATCGTGCCAGTCGCCGCCCATGGCGAGTGCTGCGGCACGGATCGAACCGCCGAAATCGAAGGCGAAGACCTGCGCGTTTTCGTAGCGCCGGAATTGCAAGGCCATCAGCGCGAGCAGCACGGATTTGCCCGCGCCGGTCGGGCCGACAACGAGGGTATGCCCGACATCGCCGACATGAAGGGATAACCGGAACGGGGTCGAGCCTTCCGTTCTGCCGTAGAGCAGCGGGGGAGCATCGAAGTGCTCGTCCCGTTCCGGCCCCGCCCACACGGCAGAGAGGGGGATCATGTGGGCGAGATTCAAAGTGCTGATGGGTGGCTGGCGGACGTTGGCGTAGGCATGACCGGGGAGCGAGCCGAGCCATGCATCGACGGCATTCACCGTCTCGATCATCGCGGTGAAGTCGCGGCCTTGGATGACCTTCTCGATCAGCCGCAACTTCTCGTCGGCAAGACGCGAATCGGCGTCCCAGACCGTGATCGTCGCGGTGACATAGGCCATGCTGGCGACATCCTGCCCAAGCTCCTGCAAGGCCATGTCGGCGTCGAGCGCCTTGTTGGCGGCATCGGTATCCACGAGCGCGGATGCCTCGTTGGTCAGGACTTCCTTGAGGATCGCAGCGATGCTCTTGCGCTTGGCGAACCACTGGCGGCGGATTTTGGTGAGCAGCATCGTCGCATCGGTCTTGTCGAGCAGGATCGCGCGGGTGCTCCAGCGATACGGGAAGGCCATGCGATTGAGATCGTCGAGCAGGCCGGGCGTCGTCGCGCTCGGAAAACCGGTGATGGTGAGGACGCGCAGATGATCGCTGCCAAGGCGCGGCTCGAGTCCCCCGGTCAGCGGTTGATCGGCGAGCAGCGCATCGAGATAGACCGGCGTTTCCGGCACGCGGACGCGGTACTGTTTTGTCGAGACGGTCGAGTGCAGATAGGTCAGCGTCTCGCCGTCATCGAGCCAGCCGCATTCCGGCATAAAGCCGTCGAGCAGCGCCACCACGCGGTCGGTACGATCGGTGAAGGCGCGCAAGATCTCGTTCGGATCGACGCCGCTGCGCTCGCGGCCCTCGTAAAGCCAGGTCTCGGCGCGGGCTGCTTCCTCTGCCGGGGGCAGATAGAGGAATGTCAGGAAATAGCCTGACACGAAATGCGCGCCGGCTTCTTCGAAATCGGCCTTGCGCTCGGCGTCGACCAGGCCAGAGGCCGGATCGGGAAATTGGCTTGCGGGATAGGTCGAGGCTTCCGAACGCTGCGCCTCGACGAAGATGCTCCAGCCGGAGCCGAGACGACGGAAGGCGTTGTTGATGCGGCCGGCGACGGCGACCAGCTCGGCGGCGACGGCGGAATCGAGATCGGGACCGCGAAAGCGCGCCGTGCGCTGGAAGCTGCCGTCCTTGTTGAGCACGACGCCCGGCGCCACCAGCGCGACCCAAGGCAGATAGTCGGCAAGGCGGCTCGCGGAGCGGCGATATTCGGCAAGGTTCATCATGTGCGCCTCCTCAGACCGACAGATGACCGGGGATGCGCAGATGGCGGCGGCCGACTTCCACGAAGAGCGGATCGCGCTTGGCGGCCCAGACCGCCGCGAAGTGCCCGACGGCCCAGATAGCCAAGCCGACCAGCCAGAGGCGCAGACCGAGGCCGACGGCCCCGGCCAGCGTCCCGTTCAGGATCGCGATGGAGCGCGGCGCTCCGCCGAGCAGGATGTGCTCGGTCAGTGCGCGGTGGACCGGCACGGTGAAGCCCGGCACGTCCAGTTGTTCGAACGCCGTCGCCATCAGATGAGCGCTCCGCCGCCGAACGAGAAGAACGAGAGGAAGAACGAGCTGGCCGCGAAGGCGATGGAGAGACCGAAGACGATCTGGATCAGCTTGCGGAATCCGCCCGACGTGTCGCCAAAGGCGAGCGCGAGGCCCGTCGCGATGATGATGATGACGGCGACGATCTTGGCGACCGGGCCTTCGATCGACTGGAGGATTTTCTGGAGCGGCGCTTCCCACGGCATGGAAGAGCCGGAGGCGTGGGCGACCGGGACGAGGACGAGATTGACATAGGCGAAGGCGGCGGCGGACGCGATCGTGCGACGCACGCGCAGGCAGTTGTGGATCATGCGGATTCTCCTGTGCTGGTGGGGATGGCCAAAGGGCTGGGTTGGGTGACGCGGTAGTCGCCGTCCGGGCCGAGCCCTTCGACGCGGGCGAGTTCGGCGAGCCGGCGTGCGGAACCGCGGCCGGAGAGGACGGCGACGAGGTCGATGGTCTCGGCGATCAGCGCGCGCGGGACCGTGACGACGGCTTCCTGAATCAGCTGTTCGAGCCGGCGCAGCGCGCCGATGCCCGTTCCAGCGTGGATCGTGCCGATGCCGCCGGGATGGCCGGTGCCCCAGGCTTTGAGAAGGTCGAGCGCTTCGGCGCCGCGTACCTCGCCGATGGGGATGCGGTCTGGGCGCAGGCGCAGTGAGGAGCGGACAAGGTCGGAGAGCGTGGCGACGCCATCCTTGGTGCGCATCGCGACGAGGTTCGGCGCGGTGCATTGCAGCTCGCGCGTGTCCTCGATGATGACGACCCGATCGGCGCTCTTCGCCACCTCGACGAGCAGCGCATTGGTCAGCGTGGTCTTGCCCGTGCTGGTGCCGCCCGCGACGAGGATATTGGCGCGCGCCGCGACGGCTTCGCGCAGGGTCGCGGCCTGCTCGGCGGTCATGATCCCGGCAGCCACATAGTCGGCGAGCGTGAAGACCGCGACGGCGGGTTTGCGGATCGCGAAGGCCGGCGCTGCGACGACGGGAGGAAGCAGTCCCTCGAACCGCTCGCCGCTCTCGGGCAGCTCGGCCGAGACGCGCGGGGATCGGGCGTGAACCTCCGCGCCGACATGGTGTGCGACCAGGCGCACGATGCGTTCGCCATCGGCGGGCGACAGGATTTCGCCGGTTTCGGACAGCCCTTGGGAAAGCCGGTCGATCCAGATGCGCCCATCAGGGTTCAGCATCACCTCGACGACGGCGGGGTCTTCCAGAAAGCGCGCGATGGCAGGACCGAGCGCCGTGCGCAACATGCGCGCGCCGCGCTGGATCGCCTCTGGTTTCTGATGAGAAGAAGAAGTCATGCCGTCCCCAAGCCAAGGGGACGCAACAGAGAGTTCCCCGATCGGGGTCGATTAAAAGAGCCCGAAATCGGGCCTGTTCAACAAATATCGAAGCCCGTGCGGCGGCCGGCGGCTATCGGCGGCGAATAGGATGGACAACGTCTGTGGTGACTTCCAGACTGTCCGCTAGCGCCTTCGCGATTTCGAGAAGCGAACAGAAAACCAAGAATATGGGTAGCGTGACGAGAGATTGGAAAGCGCGCGTCTGATCTACTTGTTAGATCTTGACCGCTAAGCCCGAATGGCGATTTTCACGCAAGCCATCTATATCTATCAGTAATATCAACTCTCTCAAAAACTGCTGCGAGGCAATCACCATTCCGCCGATAATGAAAGCTCTAGGCCTCACGCCAACCGAGAAGCATCTTGCCAAGCTGGCGGATGATACGTTCCTGGACCTCTGGTCCTGGCCCAACGTGTTCAAGAAGGCAGGTAAGGAACTATGTGACCTTCTGGTTGTCTGTGGTGACGATGTGCTGATGTTTAGCGACAAGCATATCGCGTGGCCGGATGCCCCTTTCGAACTCGCATGGACACGCTGGTACAGCCGTGCGATCGGTGAATCCGCCGAGCAGATCCGCAAGGCGGATCTCTGGCTGAAAAAGAATCCCCAAGCCGTATTCGCGGATGGCAAATGCCAACAGCCCATCCCGCTGAAATTGCCGCCGATCGGGCAAAGGCGCGTCCACGGCATCTGCGTCGCTTCCGGCGGAGAGGAGGCCGCTTCATCCTATTTCGATGACCCGGACGGAACATTCATGATCCTGCCGCACCTCCGCGGAAAAGACCATGTTGACTTCACCCTTCCGGGTCATCAGCCTTTCTGCATTGGGGATGTCGATCCCGATGGTCCATTTGTCCATGTGTTCAACATGGCAACGCTTGATGTCGTCATGTCGGAATTCGACACGATCACCGACTTCACAAAATACCTCAACGCGCGTGCAGATCTCATTCGATCGGGAAGGTTGTCGCTTTCACCGAGTGAAGCAGAGCTGGTGGCCAACTATCTGTTGATGATGGAGCCGAACGGGGAGCATCGATTCCCTACAATCTCGGATGTGAAGGATGCCCATGCGGATGCAGATACGGCGATAGCATTTGTGCAGGGTGAATACGCCTATCTTGTCCGCTCCCCGGAATATCAACGGCGACGGACGGCCAACCGCATCTCGTATGAATGGGACCGGCTGATAGGACTTTTCACCCACGGAGTCCTGAACGACACCCAATTCCGAATCTTGGATACCGATCCCACGGTCGAGCTAGCGGAACGAGCGCTGCGGATTATGGCGAGAGAAGATCGGGTGCAGCGGCGAGTGCTAGCCGAGGCGATCATCGGTGCGCGGGAAGCCCTTGAAGCGCAGAAGATGGGGCGGCTTGCCCGCGTCGCGGTGACGCGGGATCGATCCACGGGTGAGAAGGTCGCATATGTTTTTCTTGTTCTCGCCGGCGCCGACGCCATGGAACAGGCCGACTATCGCCGCGTCAGAGCAACTATGCTGCAGACATACTGCCTCGCAGTTTTGCAGGACGACCGCGATCTGAAACTTTGCGTTGGGATTGCTGTGATGGCGATCTCCGATACGGGCGATTCGGAGGATCTCGTAGCCTATCCTCAACAGGAGTGGACACCGGAGTTGATCGAAGATTTGCGCCTAGATCGCGAAAATTTCGAGGTCCTGCAAAAGCCCCTTGAATTGAAGACCACGACCGTTCGAGCTAGCAGCTTCCCTCCCGACCCCGCGTTTGAAGGCATGAGCCGGCAGCAGCGTCGCGCGCTGGAACGTCAACGAGCAAAGCAGCAACGATCGCGACGAGATGAGCGGCGATAGCTCGGCAGTTGAACGACAGTGTTCCGGACAATCTGTGGGCCGGAGAAACGGAAAGTTTCATGAGCTGGCCGCGGAGTCGAAATCCGACATTCTTCTCAGGGTCTATTGTCAGCCTCCGTCTTAGCGCGTTCAGAAGCGTCAATATCTCGCGACAGCTCTTTCAGGAACCTGTCGCCGGTCGCCAGGCGCTTGCCGAGGGTCTGCATGAAGCCGTCGAACCGCTCCGCGCCCTTGGCGCGCGCAGCGGCCTGTGCGGTGTCCGACATCGGCGGGGTGAAGGTCAGCCAGAAGCGGACGAACAGGGCCAGCGTCTCACCGAGCACAGCAAGATTCTCGTCGAGCGCCCCGACCTGACGGCCGAGCCGGTCGAGACGGCGGGACATGGCGGCTTCCAGCTTCTCGGTCGTGTCGCCTGACAGGAAGGATGCGACGGCCGCCTCCACGATCGCGGATTTGGAGATGTTCCGGCGCAGCGCCAGCGCCTCGACCTGTTTGAGCAGGGCCGGATCGAAATAGACGTTCATGCGGGTGCGCGAAGTCATGGGTGGCTCCTCAAAGCTCGATGCCGTCGCCGGGGTCGAGCGAGGCTTGCCGCGCCGTCATCCGCATCCGGGCGCGCATGGCGTTGGCCTTGGCGGCGTCGACGTCGGGTTCATCGTCCAGAAACTTGAATTCCTGTGCGGGCGACGGCGGCGGAGGCAGGATTTCTTCTTGCTCGGGCAGTTCGGGTTCGCGGCGGATGCCGGCATTGGCGGGATCGACGCCATCATCGCTGCCTCCGGCTGCGCCAGCCGGGCCAGCCGCCGCGACGACGCGGCAGGACCAGTCATCGGTTGCAAGGGCGTTCGCGGGTGTGGCCACCAGCTCGGGTGGCGCGACGATGCGCTCCTGCAAGCGCGCATCCTCGAAATACTTCGCCTTGATCGCGCGGATCGGCGGTGTGCCCGCCACCATGACGATTTCCTCATGGGGCGGGAGCTGCATGATCTCGCCGGGCGTCAGCAGCGGGCGGGCCGTCTCCTGCCGCGAGACCATCAGATGGCCAAGCCAGGGCGACAGCCGGTGGCCAGCATAGTTGGTAGAATCGCGCAGCTCGGTCGCGGTGCCGAGCGCATCGGACACGCGCTTGGCGGTGCGCTCGTCGTTCGTGGCGAAGCTGACGCGCACATGGCAATTGTCGAGGATGGCGTTGTTCGGCCCATACGCCCGCTCGATCTGGTTGAGACTCTGGGCGATCAGGAAGCCCTTGAGGCCGTAGCCCGCCATAAAGGCGAGCGCAGATTCAAAGAAGTCGAGCCGCCCCAGCGCCGGAAATTCATCCAGCATGAGCAGCAGCCGATGGCGTTCTCCGGAGGTGTTCAGCTCCTCGGTCAGCCGGCGGCCGATCTGGTTGAGGATCAGGCGAACGAGCGGCTTGGTGCGGTTGATGTCGGAGGGCGGCACGACAAGGTAGAGGCTGACGGCCTTCCTGCTGCCGACGAGATCGGCGATGCGCCAGTCGCAGCGTGCAGTCACACGCGCCACCACCGGATCACGGTAGAGGCCGAGGAACGACATGGCGGTCGACAGCACGCCCGACCGCTCGTTGTCGGACTTGTTCAGCAGCTCGCGGGCCGACGAGGCGATGACGGGATGAACTCCGGCTTCGCCGAGATGCGGCGTGTCCATCATCGCGCGCAAAGTGGCTTCGACCGGGCGGCGCGGATCGGAGAGGAAGTTGGCGACGCCTGCGAGCGTCTTGTCCTTCTCCGCATAGAGAACATGCAGGATCGCGCCGACCAGCAATGAATGGCTGGTTTTTTCCCAATGGTTGCGCTTGTCGAGCGAGCCTTCGGGATCGACCAGGATGTCGGCGATGTTCTGGACGTCGCGGACTTCCCATTCCCCTTGCCGGACCTCCAGCAGCGGATTGTAGGCGGACGATTTCGCATTGGTCGGATCGAACAACAGGACGCGGCCGTGCCTGGCGCGAAAGCCAGCGGTCAGTCCCCAATTCTCGCCCTTGATGTCGTGGACGATGCAGCTTCCCGGCCAGGTGAGCAGGGTCGGGACGACGAGGCCGACGCCCTTGCCCGATCGGGTCGGGGCGAAGCACAGCACGTGCTCGGGGCCATCATGGCGCAGGTAGTCGCAATCATAGCGGCCGAGCACGACGCCATCGGGACCGAGCAGGCCGGCGGCGCGGATTTCCTTGTCTTCGGCCCAGCGTGCCGATCCGTAGGTCGCGACATTGCGCGCCTCGCGCGACCGGATGATGGACATGGTGATCGCGGCAACGATGGCGAAAAGTCCGCCGGATACTGCGATGATGCCGCCCTCGGTGAAGATCGCGGGGGCATAGGCATCGAAAGAGAACCACCACCAGAAGAAGGCGGGTGGGTAATAGATCGGCCATCCCGCCAGCTCGAACCAGGGGCTTCCAAGCTGCGCCTGAAAGCCGAGCCGCCACGCGGTCCATTGCGTCGCCAACCACATCATCACGAACACGATCGTCAGGACGACGGCAATCTGGCCCCAGAGAATTCGGCCTCCACGCATACGAGCTCCAATCGGCAAAATTTTTGGAGCCGATCAAAGAATGCGGGATTTCGGAAGGAGCAACAGTTAAGACGATGCGGGAGGGCGGCCGGATACTGTCGACGGCGAATAGGATGGGCGCGTCAGATCTATTCTGCGCACGCCGTGGTTTCTGTTCGCCGCATCTTCGATGCCAGTGTGAGCAGATTTCGTAATGCGGCGCCGCGATTGTTCGGTGACCAGACCGCCGAGAAAACCACGGGATCAGGTTCATCAATGATCGGAACAAGCGCGACACCAAACGTAGGAGAAAGCTGGCTCGCAGCTCCTAACAGCGTGATTCCGAAGCCCTGCGCTACCATGGATAGAAGTGTGCCGCGCTCAACCGCGAATCGATGGATGGCAGGCGGCGGCCACCCTCGGGCAAGCCGCAAGATAATATGGTCGTGAACTTGTGGTCCGGTCCCACCATGGCGGACAAGAAAAGTCTCGGCAGCGAGATCAGTCCACTGGACACCTACCCGGCCGGCCAGTCTATGCTTTGACGGGAGCGCGACGACGAGCGGCTCAGTCCATATCGGTCGGGAATGGCAATCGGGCAGCTCAAAAGTGCCAACAAGGAACGCCACGTCGAGCTGACGGGCGCGTAGTTGCGTAATGGCGTCGCGTGCCGATCCTTCGGCCATATCAAGTGCTATGGCCGGATATTGCTCACGGTATCGCGTCAGCAGGCGATCGAGAAAGCTGCCTGCTATCAGGCCGTGAACACCGACGCGCAGGCGGCCGGATTCTCCCGATGCCGCCAAGCTTGCGGATTTCACAGCATTCTCAAGGTGGTCGACGCCGGCTGTCACGCGTTCGACAAAATAGCGTCCAGCTTCCGTCAGGCGAACGCCGCGGGTATTGCGCTCGAAGAGCGGAGTGCCAAGCTCATCTTCCAGCGCCTTTATGCGAGCGCTGACACTTGACTGGCTAGTGCCCAATGCTTTCGCCGCGTGGTGAAAGTTGAGATGCTCCGCAACGGCAATTGCTTGAATCAACGAGGCCATAGAGATGCGGTTGCGCAGGATCGCACAGCAGGTCAATGGTTTCGGTTCTGCTTCTGTTGACCTATTCGTTTGCCCGGCCTTGTTAGCGACGGCCATGGAATGCGCTCCTCCGTGCTCGCTTCACTCGTGGCCATCGCACTCGAAAATGAGGAATCCATCTAGGTTGCGTTTTGCAATGTTGAAAACGCGGGCAATTAATTCTCCCGTACTTGGAAGGAAGGCGAGACGTTCAGGAGGTCAAGCTTGGACGCTTTAAAAACGGCCGATGATAACGTCAGTGAACCGAGCTTCCGGCGCGCGCAATGCAAGTGCTCTCTGGCCATCGAACTACTAATTTTCAGCTGGGCCGCGATCTGCTTGGGCGCATAGCCGCGCGCGTAAAGCTCAAGGCATTGTTGCTGTCGATGGCTCAGGCGGACTTGCCTCGGCTCCCGTGCATGAAGCAGGAATGCGACTTCATGGAGGTAAGGAGCAAGCGCGGAAACAAACGCCTGGTAGCGCCATCTTTTTTGTTCCCACTCCCGGCAGGAATGAAATGATGTCAGCGTTATAAGCGCTCGCTCCCCGGAGGCTCCCCGCATCGGTACAGACACTCCTTGCCGCCCAACGCCGAAGCTTTCTGCCTCCGCAAATAGCCAGCGCAGCGAGGCCGTGCTGGCAACTGCCTGCCAATCAAACGGCAGCTTCCTGGTGATGCCGTCGGCAATCGGGTCGATTCCCAGATAACCACGATCAAAGTAACGGCCTTCCCATTCCCTTGAATATGTAACGTATCGAATCGGATCGTCAGCAGGCGCCAATGCGCCATCAGCCATATAAGCAATATTCGCGGCATCGATCTCTGTAGATATTTCCATCAGAACAGATTGTATCTGGTTCTCAAACTTGACGTTCTCTAGCCTCCGTACAGCGTCTTGCAGCACAATCATCGCACATCTCCTCCCGGCCTGCTCGTCGGGAGATGCTGCATGTATTGCCCGGCTACAGCAACCGTGCCTTATAGTCCCAAGCCGCGTTGCCGCCCCAACTGCCACGACACCGATCCGCCTTGAACGACGCCACTGACCTCGCGCCCGAGTTGGCGGTCGATGACCGGCCGCCATGGGACCATCGTGAACTCGTGGCTCTGCTCGACTAGGGCGAATTTGCCGCTCAATAGCTGGACGGTGCCGGTGAACTTGCCCGCGATGGTCTCGCCGTCAGCGGCGGGGCGAAAGGGCAGGTTCTTGCTTGCAGCCAGCTCGCCGCCGATGCGTTCGATCTCCCGTGCGCGCAACGTGGCGAGAAGGTTGCGCCGGTAGAGCGTGCCGCCGTTCGGGCCGGGCGAAGCATCGCCATGGTCGATATGATGCTGGCGGCGTCGGTCGATCGCGTCGCGAACCTGCTGGCCGAAGCCGGCCGGCGCAAGGTCGGAAGCGTCGGGCGTCACCAGCCGGCGGTCGAGCCAGGTCGCGCCGTCCGCGCCGATCTGCTGTTCGAGTCGGGCGGCCGAGAGGATGCGAATATTGGCCTGCCGGTTGCGGCCGGCGTCATAGGCGGCGGCGCGGCTCTCGAAGTCCTCGGGGATGCGCCACTGGTCGGCGTCGATCCGCTCGGCGATTCCGGCGCGGCGCAGCGCCTCCAATCGGCGCACATGGGCATCGACGTAGCCCTCATAGTCGCCGCCCGGAACACGGCCTTCGAACCTCGCCTGTTCGAGATGGCGGCTCGGCCGATAGACGCCGCCCTCGGCGATGCCTGCGATGGTCCGATCGGATGGCCGTCTCGCCGTCTCGGCCGGGCCGATCTCGATGACGCTGCCGATCCGCGTATCCTCGACGCGGGCTGGATCGATGCCGGCGATATGGTGGGTGCGCCCGTCCACGCCGTCGACCACGACGGTCAGGTTCTCGCCCAGCTCGTCGGTGAGATATTTATCGACGACGCGGCCGGTGATCGCGACTTCGAGCGCAGCGTCGTGAATCTGGAACGTCATCGGATCTCGCTCCAATCCGTCGGCCTTCAGCGCCTTGTGCATATTACGGATGATGTCGCCGCGCTCGCGCAGCTCGCGCAGCGCCGGTTCCATCCGCTCGCTCAATTCCCAGACGCCGGGCGCGTGCTCGGTGGCGAGGCCCATCTTCTCCAGCTTGCCGAGACGGCGCAGGCGCAGCGTGCGGTCGAACTGGCGGCGATGATCGGCCGCCTCATGGCGCAAGTCGAGGAAGCGGTCTTCGGCTACCTCGGACATGGCGCGGTCGATACGGGTGAAGCGGTCCTGATCGATCTCGGCCGAGAGCTTGCGGCTCTGCTCGATCTCGGTGACGGGACCGAGTTCGAGCGTCGCCAGATCGCTCGCCCGCTCGCGGATGCCGTTGGCGAGATAGTCGCCGTTGATAACGAGGTTCTCGCCCAACTCGTCCTTGCCGCGCACGATGACATGGACGTGGGGATGGCCGGTGTTGTGGTGATTGACCGCGACCCAATCGAGCCGGGTGCCGAGATCGGTTTCCACCTGAGCCATGAGGTCGCGCGTATAGGCGGTGAGATCGGAAAGGTCTGCGCCATCCTCGGGCGAAACGATGAACCGAAACTGGTGGCGATCGTCCGCACCGCGCTCGACGAAGGCAGCGCCGTCGGCGCGGTCGTCGGTCGCCGAATAGAGCTGGCCTTGCTCGCCATCGCGGGAAGTGCCGTCACGCTGGATGTAGCGAAGATGGGCGGCGGATTTGCCATTCTTTCCCGCGCCCTGGACGTAGCGGGTTTTGACGACGACGCGTCGCTGTCCGGGGCTGCTGTGCTTCCATCCGCCCGACAAGGTTCGGGCGCGCACGAAGGCCGCGCCACGTCCCCGTTTCAGGCCCGGTGCGCCGCTCGCCCGCGAAGCCTTGCCGCCCTTGGCCGACGCCTGCGTGCGGGCGCGCTGCGATGATGATCCCGACGAACGCGACGGGCTGTTGCTCTGCTGGCGGGCGATCTTCTTCGCCTGCGTGAGAAAGCTCTTGGCCTTGCTCATCTTGGGGGCATCGCTGCGGACGCGCCCGGGCCTCGGGCGGAAGCGAAACTCCTCGTCGTCGCTCAAACCCGCGCCTCCGGCCCGAAGGCGTCCAGAGCGGGGAAACGGCCCGATTTCGGGCTATGGTGCCGCTCGAAACCCAGCAAAGGCAAGGCTTTGCGCGACATCGCGGCACGCCGGCTCCAAAATGAAGGTGCCGCAACCGCCGCGCCAAAACAGTGTGCAGACAAGGGCTTGCCCTGAAACCGGCCCGACGTGGTGCCGGTTTCCTTTATCTTGCCCTCCGCCTTTTCTGACCTTTCCGCCCTTCCGACCGGGAATGCAGCTAGGCGCGACCTTGCCTGACTGCGCACCGGGCCAAGCGCAAGCGGACGCGGGAACGCTATCCTCATGGCGCCCTCCCGTCGTCGGCCTGCGCGACGAACATGCTGCCGTCACGCGGCTCCGCATCGCGATGCTCGCGCACCGGAACGGTGGGGCGAGAGTCGCCTGATGTACCGATGGTCTGCACTGGATCGGCTGTTCGCGTGTCGGTCGGGCGCATGACGAAGAGCGGTGCGTCGCGCCAATCGGACGGCGGCTCCGCGCGTTTCGCCGGATCGCCGGACGGAGCCGCGCCGCCGAGCAACGGTACGAGCGCGGCGACATAGGCGCGGGTTTCTGCCGGCAGCGGCCGGCCCGTCGCCCTATGATCGTCATAGCGGCCGGGACCGGCATTGTAGGCGGCGAGCATCGCCGCGACAGTGCCGTAGCGATCCCACATCTCGCGCAGATAGGCGGTCCCGGCGATGATGTTGTCGCGGGGATCGTAAGGATCGCGGCCGAGGCGATAGCGCATGCGCAGGCCCGCCCAGGTGTCGGGCATGACCTGCATGAGCCCGATCGCGCCCGCCGTCGAGATCGCGCGCACATCGCCCGCGCTTTCGGCGCGCAGCACCGCACGAATCCAGTGCTCGGGAATGCCGAAGCGCTGCGACGCTTCGGCGATATGCGCGCCGTGCGGATCGCTGACGGGCCGCGCGACGACGGCAGATTGCGCGATCGTGACAGTCGGCCCGGACGAGAACGCCAGCACGGCCAGCGCGATCAGGAGGGCATAGCGCCGTGCCGACCTTTCTCCGCCGAACCGCCAGCCTGCCAGCGTGCTCGCTGCGGTCAAGGGTGGGCGCGATGCGCCGGCCGATGGCCGCCCTTGAACTTCCCTGCGCGCGCCGGCCGACTTGTGGTCGAGCGGGACGAAGGAATGAGACGGCTTTCCCGCGAACAAAGGAATAGGAGCTGCGCGCTCTGTGATGACGGGAAGACGCATGGCTTCAATCCCGCTCTTCGCGCGGTTTGAGGCGCGTCCAGTGCAGCGACCATGACGATCCCGCATCGTCGTCGCGGAACAGATTCGCGCGGATCGGCTGCGGCAAGGCGGGGTCGTCGAGAAGGACCGAGAGGTATTCGCCGGCCTTCTCGCCGGTGCGTTTCCACGCCGCGCCGATCTCCGGGCCGTCGTCGGCTCCGTGATGGACGCGGTAATCCGGCCCGTTCTCCGCATCCGAAGGATCGGCGGGAACGATCGTGAGTTCGTGGTAGAGCGTAAGGGTGTGAACGCGCCCGGTGAAGCCGGACCCTTCGCGCGTGAACTGACCGATTTGCGGCATGACTGTCTCCATGCGGTGGCGTTGGGAAAGCCATCGGCGGGCACCGCTCCCGCCGATGGGGATGCGGTCAGCGCGTCGGTGCGCGCCAGACGAAGCGGCCGTCGCCGTCCTCGTCGGTCCAAAGCGGCAGCGCGCGACCGATGACGGCGCTGGCCGGAAGGGGGCCGAAGTAGCGCCCGTCCAGGCTGTCGCGGACGTCGAAGTTCATGAGGAAGAGCTGACCGTCGGCGACGGCACGGCAACCCCGCCAGACAGGCAGAGCGCGGCCCATCCGGTCGTGGTCGAGCGCATCGCCCATCTCCACGCCGTCGACGGCGATGGCGCGGCCGGTGCGGCAAACGCGCTGGCCGGGAACGCCGACGATGCGTTTCAGGAGCGGCGCGCCGCGCCCGACATAGCCGCGTGCCACCATGAATCCGGCGAACGGTTCGGGCGGCATGACCGCGACCAGCTGGGGCACAATAAGCCGGCCAGTCGGTTCGATGATGTAGAAGCCGACCGGCGCGCTGGCGGTGACGTTCCATAGGAGTTTCGTCGGCATGTCGGCGACGCTGGTGGCGGCGATGCCGGTCACGGCGAGCAGCGTAACGCCAAGGATGCGGTGGCGGCTCATGGATCGATCCTCCGGCGGCCGATCCATGCGGCATGGCGCTCTGGCGTATAGGCGGCCGGCTCCAGCCCCGCGCTGAGCCGGTTATGGACGTGCCGCCAGTGATCGGGGGAAGCGTCGGCCGGATCGAGGCCGAGGGCTTCCACCGCGTCGATCGCGGCAAGCGCGCGCTCGACCTTCGGCCAGCCGTCGAGCCTGAGGAGAATCTCGCCACCGGGGCGAACGAAAGGCAGCGTCTGGAACGGCTCGCCACGGCCGATGGCGCGCACGATGTCGATGCGCGAGACGATCGTGCCATGCTCGCCCGCCGCCCAGCGGACGAAGGCGAAGATGCTCTCGGGAGCGAAGCCGACGATGCTGCGGCGACGGTCGAGGATTTGTTCATAGCTCTTTCGGCCGAACCTGATCCAATGCTCGGTGCGGCGTTTCTCGAAGGTCAGCTCGACCAGGGTGGTGAACGGCGCTGGCCCGTCCGGTCGCGGACGGCCATGCGCGCGGTGCAAAGGTTTGCCGCTCATCACGGGCCTCCATGGCGGTCGTCGTCTGCCAGTATGTCGCGCAGCACGTCGGCGATGGATTGAGCGGCATCGGCACCACGCCTCGCGCGTGGGTGCGTCAAAGAAGAAGAGTTAGATTCTCTGTTAGACTCTAAGTTAGCGCTCGGATTCCGCGTTTCAGGCCATAGGTTTAGCTGTGGCTCGTGCGCCTGATGTGCCGATAGGGCTGCGCCCGATGTGCCGATACCGCGTGCGCCTGATGTGCCGATGGTTTCCACAGGCGTATCCACAGGCACTGTGGACAAGGTTTCGGGGTGGATGCGCAGCAGCTCGCGGCCGTGCTCCCGCTCGATCTGAAGGCGATAGCCGGGGAGCGGCTGGCGGGCCGCGATCCGGCGCAGGTCGAGCGCGAAGTCGGAGACGCGGGCGAGACTGCCGGACTTCACATGGAGATGCGCGACCTCGAACAGCCAGCCGTTGCGCTGGTGGCCGCCGTGCTTGCGGGCGACACGATAGAGCCAGCGCTCAATACCGCCGGTCAGCCGGAAATAGGCCGGGTCGATGGTGAGGACGAGCGTGCGATCGACGACGCTGTTGTAGAACCATTCGGGCAGGACGAATTCCATGCCCTCGACGCGGCCCGTGCTCGTCGTCATCTCCTCCCATTCGTTGATCCACGAGAATTGCCGACGACGCCAATGCGGGCCGTTGCGGATCGTCGTCGCGACGACGGTGGATTGCAGGCGCGCGAGCGCGGCCTTCAGCAGCACATACTGGCGGTTGCCAGTCGGCCGCCCAATGGCGCGCAGCAGATGATAAGGCGTGAAGCGGAAGAAGCGCGAGGTGCGCAGGCCGTCATTTTCGGCTGCCACTATCTGCGAGGCCGCCCATATCAGCACGTCGGCGTCCCAAATGGTCGCCATGCCGTGTTCAGGCATGGCGAGGACCTGCACCTCGACATCGGCGACCTTGTAGAAAATAGGCTTCGTGCGCGGCGTCTTTGCCAGCGAGAAGAAAGGCCGCTCCATCAGATCGCGCTGATCGCGCGGGCTAGCGTCGCCCGTCGCGACCACGAAGGGGGCTAGGTGATTGCGCTCGCTCGTGTCGGCCGGCTGCGCGGGGCTGTGATCGTCGTGCAGCATTCAGCACTTGCCCCGCTCTTGGGGCGTCAGCGGGCGCGCGGGGAAGACCGTGCCGGCGGTGATGTCGCGGGTAGATTTGCGGGAGCCGATTTCGGTCCATGTTTCGAGATCGTGGACCGTGTAGAGGACGCGGCCGCCGATTTTTCGATAGGTCGGGCCGGTGCCGTAGGTCCGGTGCTTCTCAAGGGTACGGATAGAAATGCCGAGGAAGCGGGCAGCTTCCTGCGTGCGCAGGAGTCGTGGCGGCAGGCCCGCCAATGGATTGGCCATGGAGTCACCTCTGGTTCGTCGTGACGCGCGCTGCCTTCGTGGCGGCGGGCTACGGCGAACCATGGCGAGGGATCGGCGGCGGGTAGCGTGCCGCATTTGCGCTTATGCGCAGGCGGCACCCCGGGGCGTACAGGCTGGAATCCCTATTCGGAGACAGGAGCGGCGGGCTTCTGGCTACAGTTATGCCTAGATGACTACTTTGGCGCGCTGGTATTCTTCAGCAATTCGCCCGGCTCGATCCCAAGTGCCTCGGCGATCTGGCCAAGAACCGTGACACTGGCGGACACGTCGCCACGTTCGATGGCTCCGATGTAACGCATACTCAAGCCTGCCCGGTCGGCGAGTTCTTCCTGCGTCAAATTTTCATCATGGCGGATCCGACGCAAATTCCTCGCCATGACCTCCTTGAGATCCATGGCAAAAGAGGAACCAGCATAGGAACGATCATTCTAGGAACGATCGTTCCTATTCGTATCAGACCATGCTATTCATCGGGTTGTCCTGAAGTGCTTCATTATGTCCGCGTTCTCGATAAAAAAGGGCAGAATTCATGCGTGAACCTCCTCTGCTTGACCCAGATGTTGAAGATGAGGCCCCCAGGGGGGCTGATATCACGACCTATGACGAACAGCACTACGTCACCTATTTGCGGCTGTTAGATGCCTGCCGAGACGGCGCAGACTGGCAGGAAGTCGCCCGCATTGTTCTGCATCGCGATCCCGACCGTGACGAAGCAGGGACAAGGCGATGCTGGGAAAGCCATCTCGAACGTGCGCGATGGCTCTCAAATAAAGGCTATCGACGTATTCTCGAACAAGAGATTGCCAACAATCAATTATAGGCTAACCGGAAGATGACGTCGTGCCGAAACGCCATTGTCGGCACGAGGATTGAGATGCTTAAGGCGGGATCATCTATTGAGCAATAGAGATAAGGAAGACGCCATTACAGTCTCTGGCGTCGAGAAAAGATTCGGGTGGGGAGGCCGTGCTTTTAAGGCGCTCGATGGGCTTTCTCTTGGTGTTCCCCAAGGCTGCGTATACGGCCTCCTAGGCCCGAACGGTGCCGGCAAGAGCACGTTGCTACGGATCATAGCTGGTCTCGTGCGCCCTGATCGGGGCTCGGTTTCCATCTTCGGAGAGAATGCTGCCAGGGAATCGCGACGCCGGCTCGGCATGTTGATCGAAGCCCCGGCGTTCTATCCGTTCCTGACCGCACGCGAGCATTTGGAAATGTTCGCTCGGATGAGCGATACCGTCACGATGGTAGAGCCTATTCTGCGGCGCGTTGGCATCGGCTACGCCGCTGACAAAAAAGTAGCTGCATTCTCGTTGGGGATGAAACAACGCTTGGGGATCGGCTGCGCGCTCGTCGGCCGTCCAGATGCTATCGTTCTCGATGAGCCGACCAACGGTCTCGATCCGGATGGCATCCTCGAAATGCGTTCGCTGATCGTGGATTTAGCCCAGAGGGACGGTATCACCGTGCTGCTTTCGAGCCATCTCCTCGACGAGGTGGAGCGCGTTTGCGAACGCGTCGCGATCTTACGCAGCGGGAAAATGGCGGCGCATGGGAAAGTCACTGATCTGCTCGACAGCCAAGCTCGCTTTTGGCTCAACGTTGATTCACCGCAAGCCGTGTTGGAGCGTTTGGCATCGCGGGCCGATACTGGTGATGGTGGAGTTTATGTTCGAATTGAGCGCGACGATGCACCTGAACTCATACGCGCGCTTGTAAACGCGAACATCCGGATATTCGAAGCAAAATGGATCACTCCCGATCTGGAGTCGGTCTTCCTGTCGGAGACGCGGAGAGAGCCACAATGAGCGCTCTACTCTCGGCAGAGCTTCTGAAGCTTCTACGACAGCCAGGAGTGCTGTTCTGGGGGTTTCTGTCGGTTCCCGCTGCCACACTCGGCCTTAAGATCGCGCTGGAGAGTTTTTTCGTCCTCCGATCAGGAAACCTCCCGCAAGCACAAGCCGATGCGCTTCTGTCAGCCGCGCAATCATTGGGCATCGCAGGCAATCCGATTGCACAGCTTCTCTATGCGATCGGTGTTTCCTCTGTCTTCTACGTCGAATACCGCTTCTCGGCTTGGCGTAACCTCGTGCCACGGACAGGGCGTATTCCTCTCCTCGCCGCAAAGTTCGCTGTTTGCCTCCTGTGCATGGTCGTCGGTCTTGTTTTGACAGTCGTCGGAGACATGATCCTCAACACTGCGCTTAGCTTTCTCGGCGGCGGCATCAGCAATAGAACACCAGTCCAAGCGGGCAGCATCCTCGTGCTCTGTGCGGCGTTTGTAATCGCCTTTCTCGAACTGGCGACCCTTGCTGCAGTTACCGCGACGCTCACGATCATATTCCGGAGCATGATCGCGGCAGTCGTTCCATTATTTCTGGTAGGGATAACATGCTCGATCCTGCAAGCTTATTTTGGCGCTGCCATAGCCAGCATTCCCATGCCGTCTTTTGCTGCCGATGCTGCGCGAGCATGGCTTTTTACAGGTGCCGAGGGGCCGTACGGCATCTCGGGTTTCGGCACACTATTGGCTTGGCTCTTGGCGGCGGTAGCAGCCGGGTCTTTCATATTTTGGCGTCAACCTCTGAATACCGAGTAGCAATGAAAACACTCATATAACTCGCTGAAGCCTTGATGAGTGAATCGACGAAACACCAATCTGAGGGATATGCAGATCGAATGATGCGGATACTTAAATATGCGGGCGTTGCATTTGCTCTCTTGCTGGTCGGCCTCGTCGGTTATGGCGCTAAGGGATACTGGGATGCGCTATCGGATGCAGAAAGCTTGCGCACTCGTGCCGACGCGGTGATTGCTCAAGGCCGCGGCGGCGACTCTCTGGGGGCAGCCCATAGGGCTATTCTGCTCGCGGTCGAAGACCCGAATTTCTCAACGCATTCCGGTGTTGATTTCTCGACCCCGGGCGCTGGGTTGACCACCATCACTCAATCGGCCGCCAAGCGGCTTGCCTTTGAGGAATTTCATCCCGGCATCGGCAAGATCCGCCAGACCGGTTATGCGCTAGGGCTGGAGAGGCGTCTTTCCAAGGAGCAGATCCTTGCCCTGTGGCTGGAGACGCTGGAAATGGGCAAGGGGCCAAATGGCTGGATAATCGGCTTCCATTCGGCAAGCTCAGCGATCTATGGGCGGCCTCCAGCCGAATTGACCGAGGCCGAGTTTATCCGACTTGCGGCGGTGCTGATAGCGCCGGCCTCCTATGATCTCGTTCGAAGCGACGCCAAGCTCGACGAACGCGCCGCCCGTATCCAGCGTCTGGCAGCCGGGGCGTGTGCGCCTGCGGGCTTTTCGGATGTTTGGCTTGAGGGTTGCCAGTAGCGCTACACGAATCGTATTCGTGGTCTTATTTTGATCTAATCAGCGTCATGCGCTCTTTTCGTGAGGTAGAGATTGAATGTCCCATAACTACTCATCGTTCCTTACTGTCTCCCTCTTGGCGATTTCACTGTTGGCAAGCACTCTTGCGGCGCGAGCCGATGTGCCTCCCGCCTCCGCGCAAAGCGTAACCTTGGATCGGGCAACGGTCGCCAAAACGATCGGTGGTATCGCCACCGAGTTGCGGGAGGGCTACGTGTTCCCGGAAATGGGCGCGCAGGCGGCGGAGGCGCTGGAGAAGGCACTGGCGGAAAACACCTATGGCGGCGTCACCGATCCAGCGCAGTTTGCGATGCGGCTAACGGAGCAACTCCGGGCGATCACGAAGGACGGTCATGTGCGGGTGATATTCGGTTCGCCCTTCGGCAATCAGCCTACGCCAGCGAGCCCGCAGGATGCCGGTTTCGAGGTGAAGCGGCTAGACGGCAATATCGGCTATATTCATTTGGCGCGGTTCGTTCCGCCTGATGTTTTCAATCCGGCCGCCGATCAGGCCATGCGCAGCTTGTCAGACACCGCCGCGCTGATCATTGACATGCGGGAGAACGGCGGCGGGCATCCGGCATCCGTTGCCTACCTCGTGAGCTTCTTCCTCGACCAGGGTGCGCGCGTCCATATCAACGACCTCATCTGGCGCAATCGCGGGACGTTGACGTTCAGAACGGAACCGTTCTGGAGTTCGCCGACGCCAGTGCGCTACGTCGGCAAGCCGGTCTACGTTCTGGTCGGTCCGAAGACCTATTCGGCTGGCGAGGAATTCGCATATGACTTGCAAGCCCTTCGGCGGGCGATCGTAGTCGGCACGGCCACCCGCGGAGGTGCGAATCCGGGCGGGCTTAATGAACTGGGATCGGACCTCTTCGTCGTTGTGCCGACTGGCAGGGCTGAAAATCCAGTCACGCGAAGCAACTGGGAGGGTGTCGGCGTACGCCCTGACGTTCAATCAACACTTGAGGACACGCAGGACACTGCAGTGGCGCTGGCGAAGTCCGAGGCTGGCGCACCACAAACGAGTCAACAATAACCGGCGGGCGTTGCCTGCGGCAGAGAGTGCAAACGTTGCGGCAAAGACGTGGAGAGGTGATGTTCTATCGCCATCTGCGACTGGGGAGCTTGATGGGATAGTGCAGTAGCAGTCGATAGCCGCCGCGCATCATTTTGATGCCGTGCGCGATCAGACGGCGGGCCTTGTTCTTGCGCGGATCGAGCTCAAAATCCTCCTTATTGCCGCGAAAGCCTAGCAGGACTTCGGCGACAGTACGATAGCTTTCGCCGCGAAGCCGAGCGTCGAGGGCCCGCAGAGATAGGATGTGCCATTGCCTGAGTTGCGCGGGCAATGCGCGGAAATCGCGCCCCGGCCCGTGGCCCTGAACTGCTTTAACCAATCGACGCGCCGCATGAGAGCGGAGATCGTAGAAGGCGTCCGCCGGCAAGACCGTGCCATAGAAGGCCGCCGCATCGGGAGCGGCCTGGGGCAGCCAGAATTGATGCGCGACGCCGTCAGCCTGCCAGATGCCGTGCCAGCCATCCTCAGCCTGGCGGAGGTCGAGACCGTCGAGATGCGCAAGCGTGACGATGGGTTCGGTTTCGCCATCATGGTGCTCCAGCGGCATGAGCCGTATGGCCTGCGGCTGGAGGTGTGGACTCCAGAATAGAGTCTGCCGATCCGATGGGGTTTCAGGATCGGTCGGAAAATCGCAGCCCCCACCGCAGCGCAAAAGCTTCCAGCCGCTCCGGGTCCGGCTCCCGCGACGCGATGATGGCCTGAAACTCGCTACGATACTCGTCGTCTCGGCGAAGATACTCCCAAGCGAAACCGGCGGCGGGAATGCTCTTGGCAAATTTATATGCCGCCGGAGAACGCCAGTCGATACTCAGCATTGGCGTTGCCTCTCTATTCGGGCGCACACAAAGCAGTGCCCGGATAGAGATCTTCAAGCATCGATTAAAACAACTGTAGCTGCGCTATCGAGATAACTAGATCGGCTAACGCGATCAATCTATTGGTTTTTCTTCTTAACAGTGCTTACGTGTTTCTGCGAGCCGGGCGTAGTCCGGCGAGCGCGGCCATGATCTCGGGCATGGCCGCACCGCCGATCCGCAAAGTCGGATCGGCGCGATTTTTCAGCTCCTGTGATCGCGGGAAGAGGCAGGGCCGCCGGGACCGCGGCCCTGTCGCGTTCGCGGTCAAAGCCCCTTCAATTTCTGCATCCCTTCCGCCAGCGTCCAGAGCGCACGATTGAGCGTCACATTCTGGTCGATGCCGTTGATGGCGCGGGTCTGGGCACGGCGGATGCGGCCTTCGGCATTCTGCTTGCGGCCTTGCAGCCCGCCCTTGGTCAAATGCTCCTGAATGACGTTGAACGTGCTCCAAAGGCTCCCGCCCATATCCTCGCGGCGGCGCGGTTCGATGATCTGTTCCGGGCGCAACGGGCTTTCCTCCTCGCCATAGCGGGCGACAAGGCTCGCCTCGGCCAACACGCGGCACTCTTCTGCGGAAACGCGGATTTCCTTCATGGTCTCGCTGGCGTCGATGAGACGCGGAAAGTCTTCCGCGACGGTGAAGACGCCTTCAATAATCTGATCCTGAATGCCGCCTTTGTGGGGCACGCGGATTTCCTCGAAGCGCTCGCCCGCAATCATGCTGTTGGTGCAGACGAAACGGAGCATCCCGGCGAACATTTGATAGGCGCTGGTCCCGTCATGGCTGTTGACGATGATGACTTCTGCGGCCTCCGGCTTGCCGATCCCGCCATCCCGACGCAGGCGCAGCATGTGCTTGGCGTGGCCGTGGCGGCTCCCGTCACGCGGAACCGACTGCACGGCGAAGAACGGAAACCACCCCTCCCGGCGCAGCCCCTCCACGATGTCGATGGTGGGAACGTAGATGTAACGCTCCGAACGGCTGTCATGGGCCTCGCGGGCGAAGATGGACGGGACGTGCCGAAACAGGGCCTCATTGTCGAGCGGTTCGCGTCCGCTGATCTGGTGAGCATTGCGGCCGAACCGGGTGGCGAGCTGGTGATACATGTTCTTTCCTTCCGTGGGCTTGGGTTGAAGCGCAGCGCTGCGCTGCAACCCTGGCCGTCGCCGAGACCGGGGTAGAAGGTGCAAGGGCGGCCGGGGCGGAGGGGGATCACCCGGCCTGCACGGAACGAAGGAACGACGTGGAGGAAGGCCGGGGAGACCGGCCCGGCCGAGCGTCAGCGATCCCTTGCGCCGCGCGGGGGCAGCGCCCCTAGCCAGTCTGCCGGCTAAAGCGGAGGCGGAAGCCGGAACAACGATCCGATCGGGATACCGATCTCCCTGTTCCTTGAAGGCGGCGGCCATGAGCATAGAGAAGCCCCGCTCTTTGCGGGGCTCCTGAAGGGCTGGCCTCAGTCGCCGTTGCGGCGGGACCAAATGAGGTTGTGACCGCTGCCATCCTCGGCTTCGACCAGGCTGGCGTAGATCGGGGCCGGGAAGCTCGGATCGTCCAACTTGACGGAGAGGTATTCGCGTTGCGTCTCGCGGGCGACCTTCTTCCAGGCCGCGCCGAACTCGGTCGCACCGGCGAAGATGCGGAAGTCCGGGCCGCGCTCGCTTTCGCCTTCGGCGGGAACGAACTTGGCCTTGACGTTAAGGGTCAGGGTCTTGACCGCGCCGGTGAAGCCCGCGCCGTTTTCGTTCTTTGTGAAGGTGCCGATGGTCGCCATTGTCGTGTTCCTTTTCCTGTCGGGCCGCTCCATTGCGACCTCGATGGGGGTCGAGAGACCGGGGACGATTGGCCCTGCACCCGAAGGGCTGGAACGCAGTGGAGGGCAGCCGGTGACGGCTTTTTTGCTTCGCGATGCAAAGCCGAAGGCGGCGGAAAAAAAGTTGGCGACGGACGTTGCGGGAGACGAGCGAGGCGAAGCCGGTCTTCGGTCAGACCCATGCCAGTCGAGTTCGCGGATGGAGCGCCCGTTACAGGAAATCGGGGGATACGGCAATGGCGGCAATCCCTCGCACATTACCGCTCGAGAACGGAAACGGCGCGGACCCCACTGGCCGATGCGCCACCACCCCAATCCTCGACGTAAAGGCCATGGCCATAATCGCCTCGGGCGAGAAGGACGGACACGCGGCCCTGTTCTCGCACCATCGTTGGCGCGATCCGCGGGCGGCGCTGCCGAATGTCCATCCGCGTACGGCCGCGTCGATGGTCTCGGCCCAACGGACGCTCTGCGCCTCCCTGCCGTTCTATGTCACCCTGACAGTGTGCGAGCGTAGCAGCCCAGCGCTTACTGGCGGCGGTGCAATTGCGATTGAGACCAGCCTTTCAGACGCCTCGCCGTTGCGGGGCAATTTGGCGAAATGCCGCTGCCGCCCCTTTGCGTTAGTGATTGAAGTCGAATGGCGGAAACGCGCCATAGGCGTGGTTCCGGCGCAGCCTAAAGCGCAGCCCGAAGGGCAACGCCAAGCGCTTGGTGCATCAGCCGCGCGGGGTGGCCTCCGTGTTGCCGTGGTTTCCAAACGATGCGACATCTTCAAAGAACAAAGTGAGTCTTTTCGGGAGGGAAAAATTGGGGAGCAGTGTAGCTGAAAAAAAACCGGTTATCCGTACTGAGGCAGAGGTGTTTGAGGAGATTGCCGCCCTCTGTGCGTCGCCCGGATATATTCATGCGATAGCGTATTTCTGCTTTCGGGATAACCTCATCAAGTTCAGTGAAAATCTGGTCGTAAAAGACATGGATTCTCACTATGAGGGCTCCAATCTTCTCCGCAGTGAAATCTCCACGTTGATCGGCTTAATGGCTCGGGCGCCGATCGGGCTAGAGCTTCCGGCTCCACAGGTCATGCAAGCCTACGTTGAACGCACAGATTCATTGATGAAAGAACTTCATCACGCAATGATGACGGGCGCGTTCTTTGGAGGAAAAGATTGGGCTGCACTTCTCGCAGAAGGTGGGGATCCGTTCGATGATGGGGCCGCAATGCGTGAGCCCATCTTTTACGGTGGAGAGTCTGCATACAACTTCCAATATGAGGCCCTGACTGCTCCGAAGTACAGTGCTGACGATTCTTGGCTTGTTGCTAAGCGCGGTTTCAGCATTACCGATGCTCTGACTGTCACAAAGGCGATTGGCGAAGGGCATATTTCCAAGCTTGCTTCACTTCGCGAGGAGATGCGCCCAAAAAGCCCGGATGAGTGGACCTTTCTGCCTGCTTTCATGTTCACTGCGCAGGAGGTTGTTGAGAGGTCGGGCCTAGACGCGGCTACTGTCGATGCTGTCCTGCGCGCGTTTCGGTTTGAGAGCCACGAGCGCAATGCGCCTTTTGCTGGCATCAGTGAATTCAACGAAACGAATGTGCGGCCAATCCTGTGCATTGCTGACGGCTCTTACGTCCTTCTCCAGCACTATCAGCTTCAAGAATCTCTGTATGAGTCGCCGTTTTTCTGGATGATGGTGGACGACAATTATCGTTCCACTGCCACAGCACATCGGGGAAATTTCACCGAAACCTATACGAGCGATCGGCTCCGAGCCGTTTTCGGCGACGCTCGCGTACTGAGAAACATAGACATCTATCGCGGCAAGAACCGCTATGCGGAAGCCGACGCATTAGTCCTGTTCGGCAATCATGCGATCGTCGTGCAAGCTAAATCGAAGCGGTTGACGCTAGAAGCGCGGAAAGGCAATGACCGCGCACTGCGGGATGATTTTAAAAAGGCAGTCGAGAACGCGTACGATCAGGCGTTACTCTGTGCAGAAGCCCTACAGAATCCCGACGCATTCGTATTTCGGGATCCGTCCGGAGCAGAGATAAAGCTCCCCCATTCCATCGATGTCGTCTTTCCGGTTTGTGTTCTGGCCGATCACTATCCCGCCCTGAGTTTCCAAAGCCGCCAATTTCTGAAGGTCCGCGCCACAGACTCTGTCAAGCCACCCCTGGTAACAGACGTGTTCACTCTCGATGTCATCGTCGAGTTTCTCGATACCCCACTGCAATTCTTGAACTACCTCGATCTACGGGCTCAGGCCTTTGACAAGCTTCTCATCACCAATGAGCTGATCCCGTTTTCCTACCATCTTCGGAACAATCTATGGCTCGATCCCAAGTACGACATGGTCAATCTTGGGGAGGATTTCACGGCACACGTCGATGTCGCAATGGCGGTGCGGCGGCAAGGCGTATCCGGGAGCCCTGAAGTGAAAGGGGTGCTGACACGGTATCGCGGAACGCGTACCGGAGCGGTTCTTGACCAGATTCAAGAAGCAACCATCCCAGAACTGACTGAATTGGGTCTTTGGATACTACAGCTTTCGGGCCAGACGGCCGATGGGCTATCACGGGCCCTTGAAAGCCAAATCCGAGCGGCGGTGAAGGAGCGCGTAACAAAAGATCTTAGTTTCCCCTTCGAGGGGCAGTCTGCCGGATTGACGATTCATCTCAGCGCACTGCCGGTTGAAATTGCGCGAGAGAAAATCCTTCAGCACTGCCAATTGAAAAAGTACGATCTTAAAGCCGATCGCTGGTACGGGCTCGTCCTTCGTCCAGAAGATCTTCGGATTAGAGATGCACTTGTTTTGAATGATCCTTGGAAGCAAAATGTCGCTATGGACAAAGTTCTCTCGGCACTCCCGCGACGTGCGCCGGTTCGGCTTGAATCCATGGGGCGGACTTCCAAAAAGGTTGGGCGCAACGAGTCATGTCCGTGCGGCAGCAGACTGAAGTATAAGAAATGCTGTTTGTCTCGATAGCGGCGAAAGCTGGCAGCTCGCTGATCCTGAATGATTGTTAGTTTGTTGTTGCGGATCATCGGTGAAGCCACAAGCCGTACCCACGCAGATTGGCTGGCGGCGCTCCCGTGACCGGCCTGCTCAGCCCCCTCGCGCGACGGGCCATCAACATGAGCACGATCATTGCAAGTTCCTCCTGAACCCGATGACGGTCACGGTCATCGGATCGGTCGCGCGGGGTCGATCCCCGCGTGACCGCGATTTTTTGGGGCTGAACGGCAAGAAGGCGGGACCGCTTGCGCGATCCCGGCCCGGTCCTCACTCGGCGGCTTGGAGGAAGGCGTCCGCCTCAGTCTCAGCATCGAGCCATGCGGGCCGCTTGCGCAGTATGGGCGGAAGCCAGCCGGTTCCGGCTAGAAGATGCTCGGCGGTTGCCGCCATCTCCTGCTTCTTCTTGTCCGCGATCCGTTTCGCAGCCTCGTTGCCAAGCGCTTCGCGCACGGCGGCGAGGATATGGGCCTTGGTGACGCGCCCGAAATAGCTCCGTACGGTCGGCGTCCAGTGCGCGGTCATGTCGAGCGTCACCGCCGTCGCCAGCTTGTCCGCCGTTTCATGGGCGCGGCGCCTGCTGCTTTCCCATGGCAGCTTCACCGCATTGACGGTTAGCGAGGCGCAATGCGCGAGCAAGGCCATGAGGCTCGCATGGTCCAAACCGGCGACAAAGCCCCAGAGGTCCGCCACGTCGCGCGGCATGTCTGCCGCCCATCCGGCATGGCGGTCGTTCAGCATCTTCGCCGCCGCCGTGTCCTCGATGCCGTCCGCGTAGGCGGCGAGGTAATTGCTGGTCGGGCTGATTTCGAGGCAATGCGCCGTGCTGCCGCCCCGATAGTAGGTCTGCGCGGCGAGCGTATGGACCACGGCGATCAACGCCATGTCCGGTTGCTCGCCAAGAGCGAGACGCAGGCCAAGGGTGCGATGCGCAGTCAGGTCGCGAATGAGCGCGTCCGACAGCGGTTTGCCCGCATCCCCGGCTTCCTCTTCCGGCTCGGCTTCGGGAAGCGCGTCGCCTTCGCCGTCCTCGCCGTCGTTGTCGAGGATTTCACCGTCCGCGTTGACGCGCACCCCGTCGATGACGGTTTCGCCGCCCTCGGCAAGTTCCGGTTCCGGCCCCGGGGCCTCGTCCTCGGTGCGGATGAAGCCACGCTCGATCCGAACATCGCCGCTATGGCCGACGACGACGAACGCACCGCCGCGCGTGATGTCGTCGGGATCGTAAGCATGGCGCTTGACGTCGATCCGCTCGACCTCGGCTTCAAGCTCCGCGAGCCGCGTATCCACCTCGGGCGGGAGGTCAATATCGGCATCCTCCCATTCCGCATTCAGGCGCTCAAGCTCGTTCTGCGCGGCGTCGTAGGCGGCAGCGTCTTCCTCCGAAAGCTCGACCGAATGCGGATAGACGCGGCGCATCCCATGCGCATGGGGGAAGTCCAGATAGGCGGCGGTCCACTTCCACCCCTCGGCCTCGCGCACCTCGGCGGCGATCCGTTCCAGCTTCTCGACGGCAAGCCGGTCCAGCAAGGCCGGGTCTTTAAAGAAGCCGCCGCGATCCTCGGTGAACAGGTCGCGGATGATGTTGCCGCCTGCCTCGGCATAGGCTTGCGCGCCGACAAAGACCGCGCAGCGATCCGTCGCCGCGACGTTCATCTTGGTCAGGTCGCGCCGGATGATGGAGGGATCGCGGTTATAGGACAGGTTCTCATAGACGTGTTCCTGCCGCGCGTGATCGTCGGTGATGGCGAAGGCCATCAACTGATCCAAGGTCAGTTCGCCGTCGCGATAGACCTGCAACAGCTTGGGGCTGACCGCGCCGAGACGCATCCGCTGCTTCACCACATGGGCGGTCACGCCGAACCGAGCGGCGATTTCCTCCGCACCCCATCCCCGATCTTCCGAAAGCTCGCGGAACCGCTCGTACTGGTCGGCAGGGTGAAGGTCTTCGCGGGTCACGTTCTCGTCGAGGCTGATTTCCGCCGCGTCGTTGGCCGTGTCGATGACGCAGCGGATGGGTTCGGTCTTCTTGATCTCCTTGCGCTTCACGCGCAGCATCTGCGCCTGCCTGCGGCCTTCCCCGATGCTGACGAGATAGAAGCCGGTTGCCGCGCCGTCCGCGTCCGCCTCCGGCTCTACCACCAGATTTTGCAGAATGCCTTTGGCGGCGATGCTCGCCGCCTTCGCCTCGATAGACGCCTCGCTGTGCGGGGTCTTGCGGGCATTCTTCGGGTGCTTCTTGAGCTTGTTGAGCGGGATGAAGACGGTCGCGCCGTGTTCGTCGGTCGGGGCGTTGGTTCCGGTCGTGGTCATGGTCTTTGTCCTATGGGCTTGGGTTGGAGCGCAGCGCTGCGCTGCAACCCTGCCCGTCGGCGAGACCGGGGGGTGCAAGGTGCAAGGGCGACCGGGACGGAGGGGGATCACCCGGCCTGCACAAGCGGATCGAAGCCATGGGCGAGAGTGAGAAACACGCATCCGCGCGGAAGGCTGGGGAGACCGTCCCGGTCGAGCGCCAGCGATCCCTTGCGCCGCGCCAGGGGGCTGCGCCCCCAAGTAACCGTCCCGGCCAGAGCGGAGCGGAGGCCGGGCATGAGGACCGGATCACCTTGTGCAAAGCAGCCGGACTTGAGAATCATGCACCCGGATCGCCGTTCTCTCCGGAACGACCTATCTAGGCAGGTGTGTATCCATTGGGTACACTCCCGACATGACCAAAAAAGATGTCGGGTTGCGCATCAGGTTGGACCGGGATCTGCGGGAGGAATTCGTCGCGGCGTGCCAGGTCCATGATCGTCCAGCGGCACAAGTGCTTCGGGAGTTCATGCGCGAGTACGTCCGCGAAAGCGTTGCGTCCTCCGCCACCAGAACTCCCCAACGAGAATCGAGAGGAAACGAAGAATGACATCGGCGAGTCCGTCCAAAGACAACATAGACGACGGCCTGACCGATGTGAGGGAGTTGGCATGAGCAATGTCAACGTCAGGCGGCTGGTCGAGAACATCCGATCGGGGACCAACGTCTATACGCCGCTAGTGGAGCTAGTGGTCAACGCCATTCAGGCCATCGACCAAAAGGGCGTCAAGAATGGCCTGATCCAGATCGAAATCCTGCGAAGCGGGCAGGCGGACATCATTGACCGCCTTGAGGATATTGACGGATTCATCGTAAAGGACAACGGGGTCGGCTTCACGAAGAGCAACCGCGATTCGTTCGATACCCTCTATACCGAACAGAAAATCGCCGATGGCGGTAAAGGCTTCGGCCGGTTCACTTGCCTCAAATATTTCAACCATGTGAAGGTGGCGAGCACCTTTGCCGTCGGTGATGTTTTCCACGATCGATCTTTCAGGATGGGCCTGGATAAGGACATCATCGTTGACGAGAAAACGTCCACTTCGGAAAAGCGGGAGACGGGTACGGCAGTCGAGATTTCCGGTATCAAATCGGTCAAATTTCCGGACAAGCGCCTCGATACCGTCAGCCGTGTTATCGTCGAACGCCTGCTACCGTATTTCGTAGACAAGGATCGGGCGTGCCCGCGTATCGTGATCCGGGAAGCGAAGGAGCCATCCGGTGGCGTCGCTCTCAACGATTATCTTGGCAAGGAGAACAGCCAGATTGTCGAGATGCGAGTTGAGCAGGGCACGTTCACACTCACAGCCAACGAAGAGGCTAAGGATTTTCAGGTCCGCGTCTTCAAATTCTATGCGCCAAGGTCGGCCAAGAGCAAAGTCAGTCTCGTCGCACATCGGCGCGAAGTGACTGACAACGCGCTTCAGGCCTATATACCTGAATTCGCCGAGGAGTTTTATGAGGCTGGTCCCGACCAAGATTTGTCCAAGGGGCGCAATTTCGTTGTCAAATCCTATGTTTTCGGCAACTACCTCAATGACAACGTGTCGCTCGAAAGAGGCGAATTTCGCTTCCAAACTGACAACGACCTACTGAACGGCATCTCCCAAAGCGAGATCGAGCAGAAGGCCGCCGAAATCGCGCAGTCGGCGGTGGGCTCGGAAATCACTGAGCGGAAGAGACGCAAGGAGGCACGCATCGCCGACTATGTGTCGGCCGATGCGCCCTGGCACCGGACGCTCGCAAATGAGGTCGATTTCGACGCCCTGCCCATGCGCCCGTCCAACCAGGATATCGAGCTTCATCTTCAAAAGAAGAAGTACGAAAAGGAAATCCAGACGCGATCACAGGTGGCCGCACTGCTGAAATCGGAAAACCCCGATGAGCTGGGTGAGAAAATCACTCAGCTTATGGAAAGCATTTCTGATACCAGTAAGAATGATCTCATCCATTATGTTTCTATGAGAAAATGCGTTCTCGACCTCTTTTCCAAATCGCTAGAAATCGATTCCGATGGAAAGCATAAATCGGAAGGTGATGTGCATGATATCATCATGCGACGTAAGAAAGATTCCGAAGGCCTTGATTACGAATCGCACAATCTCTGGATGCTGGACGAGCGGCTTAACTTTTCCTCCTACGTCTCATCCGATAAGCCGCTGAACAAGCCAAACGGAGACCGGACGGATATTACGATCTACAATCGGCGTGTTGCATTTCGCGGTGAGAACGAGGCGAGCAATCCCATCACTATCTTCGAATTCAAGAAACCCCAACGAGACAATTTCGCCGATCCTTCATCGAAGGAAGATCCAGTTCAGCAGATTGTCCGCTACGTCAATCAGATCAGAGAAGGAAAATTCAAAACACCCACTGGTCGCGACATTATCGTCAACGGCACGACACCGTTCTACGGGTACGTGGTTTGCGATTTGACGGCAAAAGTAAGGAAGTGGCTTGAATTCGAGAAGGAATTCACGCCCATGCCAGATGGCCTTGGATGGTTCCGATGGTTTGGCAACAACAGTCTCTACATGGAAGTTTTGAGTTGGACAAAACTGCTTCGGGATGCTGAAATGCGGAACAAGATATTCTTCAATAAACTTGGAATAGATTGACATCCGTGGCGGGGGGGGATGCCGTCGGATAAGCAGACTTGAATACGCTGAATTTAGGCGTGTAGGCTGGCCATGCCCTCGCCATGGAAGTTTAGACGTGGTGGAAAATTCCGTGCATCCGCCAAAGAAACAAAGCCGATTGCTATTTGGGGGGGGCGGCCGGAATGCACATATCGCGTGTTCAGTTGGTGAATTATCGCAACTTCGCCAACGCGACCTTTCAGTTCAACGCCGGTATCAACACCGTCATCGGGGAAAATGGTTCGGGGAAGACTAACCTCTTCCGCGCCATTCGGTTGATGCTCGACGACGACATGCTGCGATGGGCACACAAGCTTGACGATGGCGATTTTCATCGCGGACTTGGAAACTGGCGCGGTCATTGGATTATCATCAGCGTCGAATTTGCCGAGGTCTCCCAGGATGAAGCGATTCAGGCCCTTTTTCTGCATGGCACCGGTGTGGTCGAGGATGAACAGATTGGCACTGCTACCTACAATCTGATCTTCCGACCAAATGCCGCGATACGCGCCAAACTTGGTGAACTGGTCGCCGGCGATCAGGCAGGCCTCGACGCTCTCCTGAAAACCATTACGATTGACGACTACGAGTCCCTCTTTACCGGCAAGAGTACCGCAGATTTTTCTGATCCGGCGGTTTACCGATCCTTAGTCGGCAATTTCGAAACCGTCGAATTTCCCCAAGAGCTAAGTCCGCCTGAAATTGGTGGGCGTATGCCGGCAGTTCTCTCGGTCAGCAAAGAGGTTTGCTTCACGTTCGTTCAAGCGTTGCGCGATGTTGTGAGTGAATTTCAGGGCCAGCGAACCAATCCGCTCCTCACCTTGCTGCGAGGCAAGAGTGGCGAGCTGGATTCCGATAAGTTGGACCCGATCACGCAACGAGTGAATGACCTGAACGATGCCATCGAAGAGCTGTCAGACGTTACCGAAATCCGGACACATATTCGTCAGACCATTCGCGACGCGGCCGGCGAGGCCTATTCCCCGGCCAGGCTGTCGATCCGCTCGGGCGTGCCGACTGAGGCCGACAAGCTATTTCAATCGCTCAAGCTCTTTGTAGGCGAAACCGACGAGGAATATGAAGGCGCCATTCATGAGCTGAGCCTCGGCGGCGCCAACCTTATTTTCCTGACGCTCAAGCTGCTGGAGTTCAAATATCAGCAGTCCAAACGGGCCTGCGCCAACTTCCTTCTCATCGAGGAGCCCGAAGCGCACATCCATACGCACATCCAGAAGACGCTGTTTGACAAGCTGACCTACCCCGACACGCAGGTCATTTATTCGACCCACTCGACGCAGATCTCGGAAGTCAGCAATGTGGAGAACGTCAACATACTGGGCCGTCAAGGTGTCCGCTGCGAAGCGTATCAACCTGCCGCCGGCCTAACGACACCCGTCATTCGCAGCATTCAGCGTTATCTCGACGCCGTCCGCAGCAATCTCCTGTTTGCAAAGAGCGTCATTCTTGTGGAAGGCGATGCCGAGGAGATCTTGGTTCCAGCGCTCATTAAGGAGGTCTATGGGGTCAGCCTCGACGAGCTTGGCATCAGCCTCGTTAATATCCGCAGCACCGGATTCGAGAACGTCGCGGTGCTGTTCCATGACCAGCGCGTTCGGAAACGCTGTGCAATCATCACCGATCTCGACACCGCGTATTTCGATATCACACCCGATCCACTCGATAGTGATAGCGAAATTAAGGCCAAGGAGAAGGCTGCCGGGTCACAGAGTGCCGGACTGGCAAGACGTGCTCGCCTGACCGCCTGGATAGACGGCAACAACTGGCTGTCGCTCCACCTCGCATCCCACACGTTCGAGGTGGATTTTATCGCCGCCGGCAACGCTGAGATCGCAGTGGCGGCGCTGCCTTCGGTTTATGTCGATCCGCCAACTATCGCCACGGCGACTACGGAGCTGCGCTCAACCGATCCTGCGTCCTATGGCACGCGCATCATCACGATGGCCAAGGGTGCTGGAAAAGGCTGGTTCGCCATTCAGCTCGCCAAGCTAGTCACCCACAATGCCCGAATCCCGAGCTATATTACGGAAGCTGTGTTCGCGGCACACGGCCGGATCTCGCATGCGGTAGCGGCCAATATGGTCGAATACCGTATGGGCAAGAGTGCCCTGCCTGACCTCCTCGGTGAAGATTATTTCGATGAGCTGCGGGAGGTGGTGCGTCAGTTTCGCACTGGTCAGGCTGACACGCAGGCATTGATCGATGGTGTCGCCGCCACTTTGCCGGGTGACGCGATCCTTGACGTGCTGGGTTATGTCTAATGGTCTTCGTGTGGGGCAAAGATGACCTAAATGAAGAGCAGGTTGATGCCATCGAGCATCCAGGCAGCGTTTTCTTGAGCGCGTGTCCCGGCAGCGGCAAAACACGGGCGCTCACCTACAAGATTGCCCTCGAACTATCCCGGTTGGAGTCCGAGAAACAATGGGTCGTTGCGATCACCTACACCCACCGAGCAGCGGAAGAAATCGAGGAGCGCATTGAGCGGCTGGGCGTCGATACCAGCCGACTTTGGATCGGGACCATCCATTCCTTCTGCCTCGATTGGATTCTGCGGCCCTACGCCATCCTTCACGAGCAGTTGAAGCACGGATTCCGCGTCGTTGATCAACACGAGAGCGAGCGCCGCTTGGACGCACTTGGGTCGCAGATGATCCCGAGGATCGGGTCGCAAATCTGTGGCTACTACTTCACCACTACCAACGTGGTGCTGGCCGCTCCACCTAATCGGCGGGCCTCCGTGCGCTCCATGCTGGAGACATTTTGGGCGCAGCTACGCGAAGAGCGCCGCGTTGATTTCGAGATGATCCTTCGCTACGCATGGGAACTGGTAAGGGACAATCCCTCAATCTCGATCCTGCTCAGCCGCATATTCAAATTCATCCTCGTGGATGAAGTTCAGGACACTAAGGAGATTCAGTACGCTGTCGTCGCATCAATTCTAAAGGCCGGCGCCGGCCGGACGCAGGCATTCCTGGTCGGCGACCCGAACCAATCCATTTTCACATCGCTGGGCGGCTATGCGATGCCGCGTGCCGATTTCGAGCAGCTATCCGGGCTTGCGATGGAGCCGAAAAGCCTCTCCATCAATTATCGGTCCTCCGAGCGTATCGTTGAGTATTATGCCAATTACCATGTTGTGCCGGCCGTTGTGACTGCAGAAGGTCAGGTCAAGGATTATCCGAGCAAGATCAGTTTTGATCAGGAGGTCGCGCATCAAGGTTTTGAGGACGAGATCGTCCGTCTTATCCGGTATAATATCGAGCACCTGCACATCCCGCCGAACGAGATATGCATCGTCGGCCCTTGGTGGGTCTCGCTCGCAGCGTTGACCCGACGCCTCATGGGCGCAATGCCGGATCAGCCGTTCGACGGCCCGGGAATGGCGCCATTTGCTCGCGATCAGGACAATTTCTGGTACAAGGTGGCACGCTTGGCGCTTACCGAGCCTTCTCCACGGCTGTTCGTCCGGCGCCTGCGATGGGCGGGCGAAGTGCTTGCCGACCTACACCATGCCGGGGTGGCGCTACCGGACATCTCCCGGCGAGATGTGCTTCGGATTTGCAACTCCATCCAGATCGATTCTCAGGATGGGCTGGAATTCCTGCGCCTGTTTTTCGATGAGTTCAGCGACGCGATGGGTTTCGATCCAGCAGAGTACGTCCTCCTCGCCGAGCACCACGAAACCTTCTTCGCGAGGTCCGAGCGACAGATCGAGCGGTTGCAGGCAAGCGGTGTTCAGGGAGTGAACGACATTGGCATGTTCCGTCGCACGTTCGCCAGTCGGACCGGTATCACGATCTCTACGATCCATGGTGTCAAGGGATTGGAGTTTGACACCGTCATAGCCTTCGCGCTCTTGGAGGGAATGGTTCCCCATTTTGCCGACGAAAACAAAGAAGAGAGCGCGAAAAAGCTTCTTTACGTAATCTGTTCGCGCCCACGAAAAAATTTACACCTGATCTCGGAGGCAGGCCGCCTTGATGGTCGCGGCGGCCCGTATGTCTGCACTGCAGTGCTTGCGGATTGTCAGTTTTCGTACAGCGATATTCCCGTGGGGAACCAAGATGTTTAGTGAATATAAGGAGGAGGTATTTGGAAACGGTCAACTGCCAGACAACTGATGAGCTGCTGAATTTCTTTAATAGTTTGGCGCCCGGCGCCTTATTTCGCGGTCAAACTAAAGAATATCTGCGCGCCGACGGCGGTCCCGATCTTCGCACGAGCTTTGATCGCCACGGGTGTATTCCTTCGCGTATGCTGAAATGGTGGCACTATTCACGCGCCATCCTATCTACCTACGTCAAAGGATTTGACGGCCTCACCGATCTGGCGACGGATCAGGCCATCTTGCAGCACTATGGTTGGCGATCGTTCTTTCTGGATGCGACGGCGGACCCAGCCGTAGCCTGTTGGTTTGCCGCTAACAGCTACCGAAGCGAGCCCTGCGGTGAAATGATCGAGGATTGCTTCGAAGATCCGCTTTTCGTGGTTCGGCAACGAGCTTGGTATGAGCCTGCGGACGATCGCGGCTGCATTTATGTGCTCAGCCGGAAGGCGTTGCGCGCGCGCGACCTTCAAACGGTCGACCTAGTCGAGATTACGACCGCCTCCGGGCGTCATCGCTGTTTGGTGCAGTCCGCGTTCATGGTGGGGCCGTTGCACGGACCGCTACCCGACGACTGCATCATGACTCGGGTTTTCGCACCGTCATCAGTCTTCCGGAGCTATGCCGCACGATTCCCTGAACTCACATGCGAGGCGCTGTTTCCTGGGCCAGCGGTGGACCCGGTCATGGCGTCACTGCTGTCGATCCCTTGGGTAAAGCGGGAGGTCGAAGGCGATGGAATTGGTATCGACTTCTTTGACCGCGGCCTGCCGCTCCCCGAATATAATATGAAGGACATTCGCCGCACGGGCCAGACCACAGCCTATTATCGGCGGTTCTGGTTGGCGGATGCGGCGAAGCCTGAGACTCTATTGGGCGAAACGACCTTTTACCTGACGGAAGAAACGCTCTTCCTCGGCACGGGGGCGGGTGACCTGATCTTCCCGAATCTGACCCATCTCCTGCGCGAGCGCACAAGCGTTGCGTTAGAAATCGACGGATTGGTCCGGCATCCTTATGCGGCCAGTTCAGGCCAGTATGGCAAGGGTATCTATCTGGAGGGGCAAGAAGACGGTACGATGTTGCTCACGGAATTGGCGGTCGATCACTTCGGCACCCGTCCCGGTGGGTTTGGCATTACCCGAGGCTGCTATTTCCGGGTTGATGACGAGTCTCGCTGGCATCGCATCGAACACCCCGAGCAATGCGATTGCGGTAGGGATGCACATCATGCTCACCATCTGGTTGTTGCCGAGCATTTCGAACATGCTTTGAGAGAGCGAGAATTCGTTCAAATCCGTGAGCGGGTCTTTGCCGCCGCTAGCGTGGATTCCACGTCTGACCCCCTGGCATTGAAATGGATGGATTGAGGCGGAGAACTGTGTCGCGATCAACAGGCTGAGTAAAGCGGCTCGTTCGGGCCGGACATGTCGGCGCTCCGCGGTACGTTGATGCACGAACTTTCGGATAAGCTTTCCGTATGCATGACACGTGACAAAACCTCTGATAAGATCGGGATCGATTGGAGGAATTGTCACGTGCCCTCGATGCAAGATTCGCAAAAGGCAAAGCTCAGGAGCCTACTCAATGTGCGCAGCATGATGCGTTCGCATGAACTGCGTGAAGCTGGCATTAGCGCGCAAACGATCGCCCGCGCCGTCGAGAAGGGTGAAATCGAGCGCATTTCGCGTGGCGTTTATCAGAAGCGTGGCGCAGAGGTCGAAGAGAACCAGATCCTTGCTGAAGCTAGCATGCGTGCCCCCAAAGGCGTGATTGCTTTGGTGTCGGCACTCGCCTTTCATGGGCTGACCGACCAGATGCCACGGCGCGTTTGGATGGCCATCGGCACGAGCGATTGGGCCCCGGTTCAGTCATATCCTCCGCTGCGTATGGTTCGTTTCACGGAGGCCTATCTGCGACAAGGCATTGAGTATCATGCGATCGCTGGGCTCGACGTCCCGGTCTATTCGATTCCCAAAACCCTTGCCGACCTCTTCCGAAATCCCAAACTGATCGACCGGTCAGTCGCTGTAGAAGGGCTGCGCGCTGCTCTTCAGCAACGCAAGGCAACTCCGAGCGCAGTTGCCCAGGCCGCGAAGGCCGGCGGCGCTTGGAAGGTGATGCAACCTTATCTTGAGGCGCTCACCTCCAATGGCTAAAGCACCAGTGAATATAGCGAAGTCGATCAAGGACCGGCTGCTCAATATCGCCCGCAAAGAAGGTCGCGCATTCGACGTCCTGCTGGTGCGGTTCGCGCTCGAACGGCTGCTTTATCGGCTGTCGATCTCAGCACATAGGGACCGCTTCGTCCTGAAAGGCGGCATGCTGGTCACGGTCTGGGTGGCCGACGACAATCGGGTGACGCGGGATGCAGACTTTCTCGGACATGGGGACGCCGATCCTGACCATCTGATCGCTGACTTCGGGGAGATCATGGCGATCGAGAGCGACGATGGCCTCGCGTTCGATATCGACGCGCTCGCTGCGACGGTTATTCGAGAAGAGATGGAATATGGCGGCGTTCGCCTTAAGACCGTGGCCTATCTCGAAAGGACGCGCATTCCCGTCACGATCGATATCGGTTTCGGCGACGCTATGGCCGATGCGACGCAGCGGCTTGACTATCCGACCCTACTTGATCTTCCCGCTCCGCAAGTTCGTTCCTATCCGCCCGCCACAGTGATCGCCGAGAAATTCCAGGCGATGGTGGCGCTTGGCGTCCTCAACGGACGCATGAAGGACTATTACGACCTGTGGGCGATCCCGCGCGCGATCGACATTTCCGCTGACGATCTAGATGCGGCCATCCGCGCGACGTTCGAGCGCCGGCGGACGCCGATCCCGAAAGAACGCCCACCAGGCCTCTCGGTCGAGATGTCTGGCGACGAAGGGAAGCAGCGGCAATGGCGCGCTTACGCCGCGTCGCTCGAACTCGACGCTGTTTCTCTGGAATCGGTCATTGAAGGTGTTTGGGAGTTGGTCGGCCCGTCATGCGCGCGGATCGCAGCGAGAAGCGAGAATGAGGCATGACTGAGGGCGTCGCCATCATTGACGTCTGGGACGTCGAAACCTTCGACAGCGAGTTGCGCGGCAACCTCGACGCCCACGCCGATGTCATCCGCAATTACATGCTCACCTCACGCCGCCAATGGCTGGAGCGTGAGGCCTCCGATCACACCATGCCTTATCCCGAAAATCCTTACGCGGGCGAGTTCATTTGGGTGAGGGAGCATATCATGCGGCTGATGGAAGTCCGCACGATCCGCGCCTGGCACTATACCCGCCTGACCAACGCAGAAGTCGACATTCTCCGGCAAGGCGGGATTTATCCATCTAGCCTCGACACCATCCGATCACGCTTCGCGGCGCAAGTCGCTGCTGGCGCATTCAGCCAAGAGGTCGCCGATCGCTTGTTCGCTGACAGCCCGTATCAAAGCGATCAGCTCGACTCCCGCTCCCACAAGTTCTGGATGGTCTCGCATCCCGTTGACGTCGAAGACGGCGGCGTTGAATTGCTGCTCGAGAGCTGGGGCGGCGAGTCAGCCTATTTCTGGCAGCGAGATGCGGCGCTTCAGGACATGCTGAAGCAGATCGGTCGGCCACGTGTCCTGGAGATTGCCATGCCGCTCGCCCATTCCCGTCATGGTTACTCGGCGGCTGAGGCAGTGGTTGCCACATATGGCCGGTTGCTCGGCTGCCAGCCGGACAAACATGCGTTCGACCTCTACACGCATCAGCCGCTCGGTCCTGAGCATGTCCTCGCCGTTCATAGCGAAGGCGAGCCCAATTTCGGCGTAATGGCCCGGGGCTACCCGGCCGGCTTCGTCGACGTGAACCTTGGGCGGTGGGACGAATGAGGGGAGCGGACACTGCCCCCGACGCGGTAGCATTCCTGCGCGGGATCGCTGGAGAACTCGCCGAGATCCACCGCGGCAGCGACTATTCACTCTGGCGCGGCGAGGCGAAGCACCGCGTCGATCAATATCTCTCCGGCGCGGAGCCGTTCTCCGATTTCGCGACGTGTTGGGTGTTTAGTGGTGACGGCGGCGGCTCTATCGTTGGGGGCCGCGTCGGTGAATGGGCGATTGACCGGCTCGTCGAAAAAATAGCGCCGGAAGATATCGTTGCACTCTTCACGGACGAAGTGGCGCGGAATGCCGCAGTCTACGAGGACGTTTCACCGGTGCTTGGCATCGAGATTAACGAGCCCTGTGAACTGGGCGATGGTGTTCGCCTTGTGCCGCCAGCGGCCGACATCTTCAGCGCGTTCGACTACCCTTGGCGATATTCGTGGCCGAGCATGCCCACCGGAACCGGCTTCCTCATTCAGTCCTACAAGGTAAAGCCAGCCTTTGAGCAACGCCCCATTGAAGCAAATGGGCCAGCCGGGGGCAGTATAACACAGCCCGCCTCAACAGCGCGTGATGCAATCCGCCGTCGTTTCCGGCTCGCCTGTTTGCTTGGCTCCAGTGGCGGGGTCGAGTTGCCGATGTCGGTAATTCTGTCGGATCGCCGCGCCTTGTTGTCGGCTGGGGGCACCATGTCCGGTCGCCCGTTTGCGGCTCACCCGCTAGTGGCTTTCCCCGCGGACATGGCGATGATCAAGACCGCCTTCGGGCAGCTCGCGGCATTCGCCGAAGGAGACAGCCTTACCCGTGCGATTGATCGGCTCGGGCGCTCGCGGCTGGCAACCCATCCCGTCGACCGCGCTCTCGATTTGGGCATGGCGGCGGAAATCGTGCTGATGCACGACCTCGGAACGTCGAATACCGAAATCACCTATAAGATCGGCAGCCGCGCCGCCTGGCTTCTGGGAGAGGATGCGAACGAACGCGCTACGATTTTCGACGAGATGAAGCACCTTTATAAGGCCCGCTCAGACGCGGTCCATTCGGGTGTACTGTCACCGAAGTCCAAGGTGGATCTCGACCTCGCCGACCAGTTGGTGGTCCGCGTCGTGCGAGCTATCCTTGAACGCGGCAGCTTCCCGGACTGGGCAAGCCTGACGATGGGGGGAGGTGGCTGACGATCTTGATTGATCGGTGGCGGTTACATCGTGCAAGGTTATCACGTAGATTCGGGGGGAACGACGCGAGCGGTATAATGTCTTACGCTCTCGCGTGCTTGACGATAGTCCCCGAAAGCACGATTTTCGCGCCCAGATCGAAAACTCCAATGTTTTCAAGAGCGTCGTTTTTTGACGGGCCGGCGGACGGTATATTACAGGTAAGAATATTTTTTTATGCAGTGATTTCAAATTGTTAAGCTATCTATTGATAATAGAGTGGGAATAAGCGTATAGTTCGCCAGGGCGGCTCATCTTCCTCACGGAATGCGAGAACCGCTCTGGCGCCTTGCTTCATGCAAATCCCGACGGAAAGCTCCCGCACGCTTTTCCTGAATCCTCCTAGAAAATCACAATAAGCTGTCGGCAATCACCAATCTCGTCCGTCCTCGGAATAGAACCGAAACGAGGAGAGAGCGGTGAGAGAGTTGATCTTGAAAATGTCGATATCGATCGACGGCTTCGTGAGTGACATGGATGGCACCAACAAATGGATGTTCGGCGCCGATCAGGAAGCGAAAAACTGGTCCGTTGAAACCCTATGGGACGCCGGGCTTCACATCATGGGCAGCCGAACCTTCCGGAGCATGGCTGGCTGGTGGCCGACATCCACAGACATGTTCGCTCCGCCAATGAATCAGATTCCGAAGGTCGTCTTTTCACGGCAAGGACCCGCGACGCTCGATGAAGTCCGCGCCCATGTGGGGAATAGGCAGTCCGGTGAGCGGCAGTCGGGTGCTGAGAGCTGGGCGGAGGCCTATGTGGCAAACGGCGATCTGGCCCAAGAAATCGCCAGGCTGAAAGCTCAGGATGGCAAACCGATCATAGCTCATGGCGGCGTAAGCTTTGCGCGTAGCCTCATCGCCCTGGGGCTGATTGACCGGTACGTCCTCCTGGTTTGTCCCGTCGTGCTGGGCAAGGGTTTGTCGTTGTTCTCGGAACTTGATGCGCCGATGCGCCTCAAGCTTGCAAGCTCCAAAGCCTTTCCGGGAGGCGCGGTGGCGCAGATCTACTGCGCTGCGTGAGCTGTCTCGAAAGGAGTTGGCTTTGCCTCATTCCTGTCATGGACGAATACGCCCTGTGATATATGTTGGAACGAGATACACTCCGGCCTCAAGGTCGGGTCCGACGTCTTGAACCACTGACATCGTCGACAGATTGGAGGCTTCCATGACACGCGCGCCAAACTCCAGCCAGGATAGCAGCAAGGCATTCGCGGTGGAGAACGACACCACCGCAGGCTATTGGCACCACCGCCCGGAAAATACCCTGCCGCCGCCGGACATGATGGGCGCCTATATGCGCAACCGCCCCGTGCCTGGGAACCAGGTGGAAGGACGCAAGGCCTGGATCATCGGCAGCGGCATCGCCGGTCTTGCCGCCGCCTTCTACCTGATCCGCGACGGCCGTATGGCGGGAAAAGACATTACCATCCTCGATACGATCGATATCGAGGGCGGCTCGCTCGACGGCGCGGGCAATGCCGATGAAGGCTACATCATCCGCGGCGGCCGCGAGATGAACTGGAACTACGATAACCTGTGGGACATGTTCCAGGACATTCAGGCGCTTGAACTGCCCGAAGGCTACAGCGTCCTCGACGAGTATCGTCTGGTCAACGACAACGACCCCAATTTCTCCAAAGCCCGGCTGATGCACAAACGCGGCGAGATCCGCGACTTCTCGACACTTGGCCTGACGCGCTCGCAGCAATGGGAGCTGATCCGGCTGCTGCTAAAACGCAAGGAAGACCTCGACGACATCACCATCGAGCAATATTTCAGCGCCGGCTTCCTCGAAACCAATTTCTGGTACCTTTGGCGTTCGATGTTTGCCTTCGAGAACTGGCAGAGCCTGCTCGAGATGAAGCTTTACATGCACCGCTTCCTCGATGCGCTCGATGGGCTAAAGGATATGTCGGCGCTGATCTTTCCGAAATACAATCAGTATGACAGTTTCGTGCGACCGCTCGTCCGGCACCTTCAGGAGCATGGTGTCAAAGTTCAGTTCGGCACTCGCGCCTATGACCTCGACATGGCGGTCGACGGCGATGCGCGCACCGTAACGGCGATCCGCGCTGATATCGACGGCAAGGATGATGTCATCGCCGTCGGGCCGAACGATGTGGTGTTTGCGCTGACCGGATCGATGACGGAAGGCACCGCCTATGGCGACATGGAGACCGCGCCCGTGCTTCAGCGCGGACGGCACGAGCCCGGCGAGGCCAGCGACTGGACACTGTGGAAGAACCTTGCGCAGAAGTCGCCGATCTTCGGCAAGCCGGAGAAATTCTACGGCGACACCGAAAAATCGATGTGGGAGTCGGTCACGCTGACCTGCAAGCCTTCCCCCTTCGTGGACAAGCTGAAGGAGCTTTCGGTCAACGATCCCTATTCGGGAAAGACCGTCACCGGCGGGATCATCACCTTCACCGATTCCAACTGGGTTCTGAGCTTCACCTGCAACCGTCAGCCGCATTTCCCCGAACAGCCGGACGACGTGCTGGTCGTCTGGGTGTATGCGCTGCTGATGGACAAGGAGGGAAATTACATCAAGAAGCCGATGCCCGCCTGCACCGGCCGGGAGATCATCGCCGAGCTCTGCTATCATCTGGGGATCGAGGATCAGCTCGATGCTGTTGTCGCCAACACCAAGGCGCGCCTTGCCCTGATGCCATACATCACCGCCATGTTCATGCCGCGTGCCGCAGGCGACAGGCCGCATGTCGTGCCGGCAGGATGCACCAACCTGGCGCTGATGGGCCAGTTCGTCGAAACGTCGAACGATATCATCTTCACGATGGACAGCTCGATCCGCACAGCCCGCGTCGGCGTCTACACGCTTCTGGGCCTGCACAAGCAGGTGCCCGACATCAGCCCCGTCCAGTACGACATCCGCACCCTCCTCAAGGCGGCCCGGGCGCTCAACAACGACGAGCCCTTTCCGGGCGAACGCCTGCTTCATCGGCTGCTGGACAAGACCTACTTCTCGCATATCCTGCCGCCGCTGCCGGATCAGGAAACAACGCTGCGTGAGAAAGCCGAAGCGGAACTAGCCGAACTCTTCGGCGCAGGCGGACAAACGGTCGGCCGGGTCATCGGCTGGCTCGAGAAGATCAGGGAAAATCTGGTGTCGCGCAGCAAACGATGAATGAGCCGATAGACAACGCGGAACCGACAAACGGGCTGGCGGAAATTCTGGCGCCTCGTCTGTCGGTGATTTTCTGCGGATTGAACCCTGCGCTTTCGGCGCAGCGGGACGGCCATAATTTTTCCAACCGCAGCAACCGCTTCTGGCGGGTGCTGCATCTTGCCGGCTTCACCCCTCGCCTGCTGCGGGCTGAGGAAGAGCTGGAGATGCTGGAATATGGTCTCGGCCTGACATCGGCGGTCTCCCGCCCGACGAAGAGCGCGAGCGAGCTGAAAAAGAGCGATTACGTTGCCGCCGCCCCTGTGCTGGAAGACAAGATCCGAAAGCTTGCTCCGGCCAATCTGGCATTTCTGGGCAAGGCGGCTTACGCCGCAATCAGCCTTCGGACCGATGTCGACTGGGGCAAGCAACCAGAGGCATTTGCCGGCACCTCGATCTGGGTGCTCCCCAACCCGAGCGGCCTCAATCGCGCTTTCGATCTGGTGACACTGACGCAGCATTATCGCGAACTGAAGTTGGCGATCGAACGCGATAAGTCTGTCGTCACATAGTTGCCGCTTCCGGACCAGCGCATGGCCAAGCCAGATGGCGGCGATCAGTTGCCTTTCTGCGGCTCAAGCACGCCGATCGTATGCAGCCACCGCTCCACCAGCATCGGCCATTGGCCAATGGGAAGGTCGGCCTTGCGAAGACCGAAGGCGTGGCCACCCTGCGCGTACAGGTGCATTTCCGTCGAGACACCGGCTTTCTGCAGGGCGATGTAGTAGGCCAGCGACTGCTCGATGCCGTCGACATCGTCGTTCTCTGCCTGCACCAGAAAGGTTGGCGGAGTGTCGGGCCTGACGCGGATGTCCGGACGCAGCCTCATATCCGCCTCGTTGCGATTGTCGCGGTCCTCGTCCTCGTGCATCCATAAATGGCCGGGGTAAAGGGCAATGGCGAAATCCGGCCGACTGCTCAGCCTGTCCGCGTCATCGACCGGCGCATATGTTCGTTCAGCGAAATGCGTGCTGACGGCGGCGACAAGATGTCCGCCAGCCGAAAAGCCGATGACGCCGATCCTATGGGGATCGACATGCCACTGCTCGGCGTTTTGGCGCACCAGCGCCAGCGTGCGCTGGGCATCCTGCAGGGCCGTTTCCACCTTGGGATAATGGCGATGCCCTTTCTCCCATGTCGGTCCCGAGCGAGGAACCCGATACTTCAACAGCACGCAGGTGATGCCGCGCGAGGTCAGCCAATCGCAGATCTCCGTGCCCTCTATGCCCATGGCCAGAACCTTGTAACCACCGCCAGGAAACACGACCACAGCTGCACCGGTGTTGGCACCTTCAGGGGCATAAACGGTCATCGTCGGTCGGCTGACATCGCTGACCGTCGCCCCATCCGTGCCAACGGATTCGGGCTTGGCGTCAGGCACGGCATTCGGCACGGCCCCGGGCCAGATCGGCACCTGGACATGACCTGCCGAAGGCTGCCAGACCGCCGAGTGCGCTTGGGAAGCGGCACCAAAGAGCAGGAGAAAGGAAAGTGCGAATGTCGATTTCTGCATGGCGCGATTTGCCTCGCTACGAGCATCGATTCCTGGTGCCGAACAAAGGCAGCTCACCTTTGGTGGCGATCGATTGCAGCTTTCTCATGACCCCAGGGAGCCTCGCCGTAGCGACCGATCGGAGAAATGGAAGCGGTAGGGTTACAGGGTCAGCCTTGGCCCATCTCTTCAAAAGCCTGCTCGAGCATCGCGCGACCCTCGGCGAATTCCGCAGCCGGGTCCAGCTCACCGGCATTCGCCTCGATGAGGGTGCGCGGCAGGGTGAAACCCGGCATGATTTCGAGCGGCCTCATCTTCAGTCCGGTCAGCACCTGATGAAGCTGTGCCGCACATTTATTGCCGCCGTGACCGCCATAGGTAACGATCATCGCCGGTTTGCCCGCCCATTCCCGATAGAGGTGATCGAGCGCATTCTTCAATACGGCCGGATACCCCCAATTGTATTGCGGGCTGACGAAGACGACAGCGTCACCGCTGGCGATCTTTTCGCTCCAGGCCTTGGTGAGACCGGTGCGATAGTCTCCCGTCGCCGGGATGCTCGGCTCGCTGTCCATCGGCAGAGGCCAGTCGCGGAGGTCGACGATCTCGAACTCAGCAGGCAGGATTTTGCGTCCGACCGCTGTCACCCACTCGGCCACGACAGGGCATATGCGGTTCGGCCTGACGCTGCCGACAATGACGAGAATTCTGGATGGCATAGGCATGGCGCCCTCGCTATTTATGTGCATAATACACTTAATTTGAAAAGGCAGGATCTGTAAAGGTGCAAAATACACATATTCTCGATGAGCTGGCCGGCGGCCTGCTCGATATCGTCAATTTCCTGAATGCTCCGCAGCGCGACGAGGCCCTGCTACGGGCGGCCGGCGTCGAGCTCGATCGCGCCTTGTTTCCTCTGCTCGCACGCCTTGGGATGCAAGGGCCGCTTGGTGTCGCCGAACTCGCGGAGCAGGTCGGTCGGGACTATACGACAGTCAGCCGCCAGTTGGCTCGGCTTGACAGTCTCGGCCTACTGACCCGCAACCCCGATACCGAAGACAGGCGCCGGTCGATCGCCGAGATTACCGAAGAAGGCAACGCTCGCTTCAATGCCGTGCGCGAAGCGCGCAGGCGTGCCCTGACGCAGGTTCTCGCTGACTGGACGGATGAGGATCGGCAGTCGCTCACACGGCTTGTGCGCCGGTTCGCCGATGGGCTCGGCAAACTGCCGCTGACGCAAGGTGACAGGGAGCGTGGTTCAGCCTGAGGCGCCCTATCCCGCCTGATCGACAGGGTCGGCGGGAACATTCATGTAGCGCGAAAAAAGATGCAGGTTTCGGCCGAGGGACATGCCGATGAAGCCAGCCCAGATCGCGGCTGCAAACGGCCGCACGGCGGGCGCAGCGAACCATGCTGCATGAGTTTCCGCTGCCGCATGCAGCAGGAATTCGAACGCGAAGGTCGCCAGGATAATCACGAGCATCATGATGTCGCCGGGCAAGGAAAGCGATCCTCTCTCTCTGTCGATCCCGATCTTCCAGGCTCTGACATGGTGCCAGCCGATCGCCATGCCGACACATAGACCCAAGGCTGCCGAGAGCAGATCGAATATGTCCGGTTGCGAGAAAAGCCCCTCAAAGCCGCGAAGACCGAGTATGGCCATAAGGATTGGCATGATCACAAGGCGCTCAACCCGAATCGTGCGCGGCAGACACCGCGAGACCCCCATCCAGAGCAGCAAGAGAAACAGGCAATAGACATAGGCCGGGATATGAGACATCGCCGAAACTCCGTAACGGCAGGATTGCAGTCGAAAGAGAATTAGCCGATAATCTTAACGCCGTAAAGATGTGAGACAAAAGCATTGACGACGAGAGAAGCCGGCACTCCGGCACGCTATCATCATGGAGATCTGCGAAATGCCCTTCTTGAGGCAGGCCGTGCCCTGCTTGAAGAGGGAGGACCAACCGCGCTCGGCATCCGGGAGATCGCGCGCCGTGTTGGCGTTTCCGCGCCGGCGGCCTATCATCACTTTTCCGGACTGGATGACATCGCCGTGGCGCTGGCCGAGCGAGGCTTTGGGGAGCTCGCAGCACGCCTGCAAGCGGCGCCGAGCAACGCAAAGGGCCAGCTCGCACCAGCGGGGATGGCCTATGTTGCCTTTGCGCGCGACAATCCCGGCCTCTATCGGCTGATGTTCGGCGAGGGGTTCAAAGGGGCTTTTTCGGCCCATGATCGGATACGTGCGTTGCGTTCCGATGCTTACGAAGTGCTCAAGACGGGACTCTCGAGGCGTCTTCCCACCAAGGAGATCGGCACGGCCGCACTCTTCCTCTGGTCGCTGACACATGGCCTTGCGCTGCTGATGATCGATGGACAATTCGATCCCGGCGCCGATCCTGAAGCGCTCGTGGCCGCCGTGCTGCGGCTATCCGGCAAAGGCCTTCCGACCTCGGCTGAACGGACGGATCCTGCCTGAATCCCCTCTAGCAACGATAAGCAGAGCGCGATGTCGTCCGAAGACCGCCCATACTTTTCAGCATCACGCTCTGGCGATAAGAGACAAGAATAGCGACATATCTTCCAACAGAAAGCGAAGTCGAACAGCATGCATATGGTCAAGAATTTATCCGGCTACAAAGTCATCATTGGTGATGAAAACGGGCCATTGCTGGCCAGCGAGCGAGATGTGAACGACTGGCTTAGTGCTGCGTGGGACGCCGAGGCGAGCATGATCGCCGTTCCCGTATCGCGACTGAGCGACGAATTCTTCCGGCTCTCGACCCGCATCGCCGGCGGAATCATCCAGAAATTCGTCAATTATCGCTGCCAGCTTGCCGTCATCGGCGATATCTCACGATGGGTCGCCGACAGCGATGCGCTGCGGGATTTCGTCTACGAAGCGAACAAGGGGCGCGAAGTCTGGTTCCTGCCGAGCGAAAATGCTCTGACCGAACGACTGCGGCAGAATTCCCAAAAGTAGACCCGAAGAGCGACCCACATGAAACCGACGACATCCCCTCCCCGGCTGGAAACCGAACGCCTCCTGCTCACTGGGCATACGGTCGATGATTTCGGCCCTCTTGCGGCGATGTGGAGCGACCCGCTGGTCGTGAAGCACATCTTCGGCAATCTGGTATCGACGCCGAGAGAATCGTGGATGCGGATGTTGTCGTATCATGGACTCTGGCCGCTTCTTGGCCATGGCTACTGGGCCATCCGCGAGAAATCTTCCGGCCGTTATGTCGGAGATCTGGGCTTTGCCGATTTTCACCGGGTCATGGAGCCGTCGATCCGCAGTATTCCCGAGGCCGGTTGGGCGATGGCAGCATGGGCCCATGGCAAGGGATTTGCCACCGAAGCGCTGAGCGCTGCCACCACATGGCTGGATGAGCAACCGCACTTCGAGCGGAGCGTCTGTCTGATCTCGCCTGACAACACGGCCTCGATCCGCGTTGCCGAAAAGGCAGGGTACTGCGACCCGAAGCCTGTCCGTCTCAACGACAAGGACACAATGCTGTTCTCACGCCTCCGCCGAATGGCGCAGAACTAGGCTCGGCGTCATTCTCCGGACTTCGATTTAGAATCCCAACGACTGCTGGACCGGCTTCGGTGGTGCCAGCTGAACGCCCTCAAGCTCCAGCATGCGGGCCTTGGAATTCGAGCCGCCCGGGGCGGAGAAGCCGCCGATCTTGCCGCCTGCGGCCAAAACGCGATGGCAGGGTATGATCAATGCGACCGGGTTCTTCGCCATGGCCTGGCCGACATCGCGCGCCGCTTCCGGTCCCGCGCCGAGCTGCTTGGCAAGCGTGCCATAGGTGGTCGTATGGCCCCAGGTCACCTGCCGGGCAGCATCGTAAATCCGCTTGAAGAACTCATCCTGTTCGCCGAGGTCGAGCGTGACACCAGAGAAATCAATCTCCTCGCCTGAGAAATAGCGCTTCACCTGCACCACCACCTGCTCGATGTCGGAGGTCGGAGTTCCCGGCTGCGCATTCGGCAGGCGGCGCAGAAGCAGACGTTCGGTCGCGCTGGCGTCCTTTGTCGGCAGCTGAAAACGCAACACGCCAACATCGTTCCAAGCGATGCCGCAGAAGCCGCCAGCGGTTTCGAAAATCAGATAATGCTGTGATGCCTCGTTCATGACGAAAAGCTCCTGTGTTTCCACTTGTCATGAAAATCGTCCTCAGGCGCTTCGAATTCAACCCGATTCTTGCGAAGAACCGGAATTGCCACCGTTTTGACAGCGATGGGGCGAGGCTCAGGCAACGGCAATACTGAAATCAATATCCGCCGCCGGTCGGAGGAGCGCTCAGCGTCATACCGCCGCCGGAATTGTGATCGCCCGAGGTAGAGCAAGACGCGGCACCAAGGCCGATGAGAACGAGGAAGAGGACCGTAAAGACAGATCTGGTGCACATGATTGTCATTCCCTGTTGCTGACGATGGGCACGAGGGCCCGAACTTGGGATGAACAGATCAGATGGGCTTTTTATTCGATCATATTTTGAGAGCGGCAGATAGCCTACTCAGGAATCACAATGTTCATGATTTGTTCTTGATTCAATAATCGCCTGATCCTATTATGGGGCGTTTGGAACAGGAGGAGGCAAAGCGCCGATGCTTTGAAGCAAGCCCATGAAGAACAAGAACCAGCTCTCACTCTATCTCAGCGGCGGATCGTCCAGCCGAACACCACTGCCGGCCGATCAAGGACCGGTCAGCGAACTCTATTTTGCAATTCTTCCCGATCCGGAGATCGCTGCGCAAAGCCATAAGCTTGCAAGTAATTTCTATCGACAACACCGGTTTTTCGCAAAGCCTAGAAGACCTGATCTTTTCCATGTGACTCTTTATGAGATCGGATCGTTTCGTAACCTGCCCGAAGAAACGGTTTTTGCGGCGATGGAAGCGGCATCAAGGGTCAGAAGGCGACGCTGTTCCGTGAATTTCGATCGGGCTGTCAGCTTCGGCAATGGCGACAATCGCCCTCTCGTTCTTTGGAACGAGAATGGAAATGCCGAGCTCAAGGCAATCTATGAGGAGTTGGTCTATTCCATGCGGCTCACTGGCATTACACCTGCCAAGGAAAAGCGGGTCGAACCGCATATGACGCTGCTCTATCGAGGCCGAGTGGTTCCCGACATTATGCTCGATGAACCTGTGATCTGGACACCCAAGGACTTCGTCCTCATCAACAGCCTGCAGGGCCAGTCAATCCACGAGCATCTTTGCTACTGGACTTTGCACGACTGAGCGCCGCTTTCAGGCGTTCACCGGGTTCGCCGCTCCCTTCACCGCCGCCACGGCATCATCGACGCTAAAGCTGCAGCGATTGGCGACGTCGGTAACTCCGGCGACGGTCATGAGATCGCGGACGCGGTCATGCACGCGGGCGAACTGCAAGCGGATGCCGGCGCGGCGCATGGCGCCATCGAATTCCATCAGGGCATCCATCGCAGTGCTATCGAGATCGAAGCTCTCCTCCAGGCTGAGGACGACGGCGCGCAGCCCTGTATCGCTGTGGCTGCGCAATAGAATCTCACCGAAGATCGTGTCGGCATTGCCGAAAAACAGCGTCTCGCCGGGGCGCCAGACCGCGATACCAGGCATCTCGGACGCGTCGTCGTGACGGCTGACATCAACGAAATTATGGCTGTCGCCAAGCCGTCCCAGACGGGCGACATAGGGCGACGCCAGACGATGCATCATGGCGGCAAGCGAGAGCGCGATGGCCAGCAACATGCCGTTGAGCACGCCAAAGATCAGCACACCGATCGCAGCCCCGAGCGCCACGTAGAAATCGCGATGCAGGCGGCGCAGGCGCAGAATTGGGCTCGGATCGAGCGCATGGGTCAGTGCGGCGATGACGACGGCCGCTAGCACCGGCTCCGGCAGGAGAGCTACCAGCGGACCGGCACACGCAATCAGGATGGCAAGGCCGATGGCGGCAAATACGGTGGTTGCGCGCGTCTTCGCGCCGGCCGCCTCGCTGGCGAAGCCGGCGGAAAAGCCCGCCCCGACCGGCATGCCTTGGACGAGCGCACTGGCAATGTTGGCGGCGCCCAGCGCGCCGAGCTCGCGATTGACCTCCAGCGTCTCGCCATAACGCAGCGCCAATGCCCGCATGGTGCCCCAGGATTCGGCAAACAGGATCAACACGAGAGGCACTGTAAACTGCACCAGTCGCGAATAGGACGTCCAGCCGGCATCGGGCAGCGACGGCCATTGCGGCAGGATCTCTATGGCGCCGACCAGCTTGACGCCATGCGCCTCGAGGCCGAACAGGTATGAAGCGAAAATACCCGCGACAAGCACAAGGAAGGCACCCGGAATGCCCGGCATACGTTTGAGCATGAGCAATGCCGCGAGCGCCACGACGCCAACGGTAACGCTGATCGGGTTCCATTGCAGGATCGCACCGAACAATGCGGCCGCATAGGTGAAGATATTGGAGCCCTGCACGGGAACGCCAACCAGGATCGGCAGCTGGTGGAGAATGATTGTTATCGCCAGTCCCAGCGCGAAACCCCGCAGAACCGGCCGCGAGATGAAACCAGTGATGCCGCCGAGGCGCAGCAACGCGGCAACGACGAACAGGGCGCCGGCAAGTGCTACGGCGACGGTAGCAAGGGCCATCTTGACCGTGGCGTCACCGGGCACGACCGCCAACGTCGCGGCAAGAATGGCGGCGGAAGAAGATGTGGGAGAGATGATCGCGAAACGGCTGCGGCCGAATATGGCATAGACCAGACATCCGGCGATGCCGGCGAGAATGGCACGATGCGGCGGCAACCCGGCAATGCCGGCATAGGCCACCGCTTCCGGCAGCATCAATCCGGCAACCGATATGCCCGCGACCAGATCTGCCCTGTCCACCATGAACCAACTGCCCAGCTTCGTCATCGATCACCGACCATTAGAGCGTCGTGCTTCTTTTCAGAAGCACAAAGACGCTCTAACCCTTTGAATCTACGCATCGGGCTCTCCGAAAATCGGAACCGATTTTCGGGCCGATGTTGTAGGAGGCTCATCCGATTATCGATAGAGATTCGCCGGCAAGCTGCAACAGGAAAATAAGGCCCAGACCTCGTCCTACGCGGCTCCCTCTGCGCTGTCGCGCGATGGACAGCTCTTGCCGATGGTGTCGGTAACAAAATCCATCACGGCGCGGATCGCCGGAGAGCGGCGAAGATCGGGGTAAGTGACGAGCCACAAATCGCGCGTGGGCGACTGGATCGCGACCGGCAGGCGCACCAATCCTGCCTCGCCATCGCCCAGAAAGGCCGGAAGGGCAACGACACCAAGACCTGCACGCGCGGCCTCCAGCTGACCGAAGACATCGGTCGCACGAAACACGATCGGGCGCCCTTCCAAGAGACTGCGCAGCCAGGTCTGCTGCGTCAAATGCTCCATCGCCGAATCATAGCCGATGAAGGCCCAGTCCTTCTCGGGCATTTGCGCCACTGTGGGTATGGCATAGAGGCCGAAACGCATGACGCCGATGCGCCGCACAAGAAGATCGCTTTCCTCCGGGCGCGTCATGCGCACGGCTATATCGGCCTCACCATAATTGAGCGCCGCGCGGCGGGTGACGCCGGCAATGGTCAAGGTGATATCCGGATGCTCGGCGCGAAATAACGCTGCCTTCGGCGCAAGAAGATGGGCCGCGATCGAAGGCGGCGCGCTGACCTTGACGGCCGCTGAGAGACCGGCGACGGCGCTCTTCGAATAGCGCCTGATAGCCTCGACATTTTCTTCCATGCCGGAGACGAGCTCGGCAATGGCGCGGCCATCAGCCGTCAGCGGCGACGTGCGCGGCCGCCGATCGATCAGACGGAGATCGAGAGAGCGTTCCAATGCGGCAATGCGCCGGCCGACGGTTGCATGATCCACGCCCAGTTCGCGCGCCGCCGCCGAGAGCGAGCCCGTTCGCGCCAGGGCGGCGAAATGAAGGAGGTCCTGCCAGTCGATCATCGGTGCATTATTGCACAGATGCGGTGAGTTCATACCGAATTTATTCAGACCGGAGTTTGTGGTCAAAGATCTCGGGAAAGGAGACTTCTCAATGCCCCTAGCGATTGCCGTTACCGGCCCCGGAGGACCCGAGGCCATGAAAGCCGTTGATCTCCCAGCAACAGACCCCGGCCCCGGCCAGGCAAGAATCCGCCAGAGCATATCCGGCGTCAACTTCGTCGACATCTACGTGCGCTCCGGCCTTTATCCGCTGCCGCCCGGCCAGAGCGTCCTCGGCTTCGAGGGTGCGGGCGTTGTCGAAGCGCTCGGTGCCGACGTCGACGGGCTGAAGGTCGGCGATCGCGTCGCCTACATCGGCCATCCGCTCGGGAGCTATGCCGAGGTGCGCACGCTTTCCGCGGCACGGCTCGTAAAGCTGCCCGAAGGCGTCAGCGAACGGGTGGCCGGCAGCACGATGCTGCGCGGGCTTACCGCCCATATGGTGCTGCAAAAGGTCTACCCGGTCAAAGCGGGCGAATGGGTGCTGGTTCATGCCGGCGCAGGCGGTCTCGGCCAGCTCGTTACGCGCCTTGCCAAGCGGATCGGCGCCAACGTCATCGCCACGGTCGGATCGGAAGCCAAGGCAGGCTTTGCCTATGAGGCCGGTGCCGACATCGTTCTTCTGCACACATCCGAAGATTGGGTGGAGGAAACCCGCCGCATCGCTGATCGTCGCGGCGTCCATCTGGCCGTCGACGGGATCGGCGGAACGATGCTGTCGCAGACGCTTGCCGCCGTGCGCCCCTTCGGCATGGTGGCCAGCCTCGGCCAGGCCGCCGGCCCCATACCGCCGATCGAAATAGAGGAACTGACGGCGCCACGCGCCATCGCCCTGTCGCGACCCAGCGTCCTAACCTACGCCAACGACCCGGAGCTTTATCGCCAGGGCACCGCGGCCCTGATGGAGCATCTGCGGACCGGATTGATCAACCCGATCGGCGCCGAATACGAGCTGAAGGACGCGGCCCGGGCACATGCGGATCTCGAAGCAGGCCGCACCACCGCCAGCGTCGTTCTGACAATGTGAAGCTCAGCTGAGCGGGGCTATCAGCCCCGCTCCATGGCTGGATCTTCGGCGCAGCACGCACATTCTCGCCATGCCGTCAATGAACTTTGCTGCAAGGCAGCAATTCGTTGACCCTGCCCGTATTTGCCTGATAGCTGTTATTCATGGCGACGCGCAGCCATTCGGCTATCGCCGCCATCTCTATTCGATTAAGAAATCCCGACCCTTCGTGGCAAACAGTTTGGGCACCTTTCCTACCGGTGCCCGCAGGCGACATCCCGTGAACACTGCCTCCCAGACCATCCGGTCCAACTCGACCCTGGCCCTCGTTTCCATCGTTGCACTGACATTTTTCGGCTATATAGCCATCGGCCTCCCGCTCGCGGTGCTGCCGACCTATGTCGATAGCGGCCTCGGCTTCGGTGTCGTCTGGGCCGGCATTGCCGTCAGCACGCAATATGTGGCGACTATCATCAGTCGCGCGCATGTGGGGCGGCTCTGCGACCAATACGGGCCGCGCCGCTCTGTCCTCCTCGGCTTTCTTGCCTATGGGCTCTCGGGCATCCTGACGATTGCATCGACTTTCACGGTCCACGTCCCGGCAGCGAGCCTTGCCCTTTTGCTTGCGGGACGACTGGCGCTTGGCATCGGTGAAAGCTGGGTCAGCACCGCGGCGATCACCTGGGCGATAGGCCTGATGGGATCGCGCGAGACCGTGCGCATCATCTCATGGAACGGCATCGCCACATATGGCGGCATTGCGCTCGCCGCTCCCTTCGGTGCGTGGCTGCAGGGACAATATGGTTTCGCTTCCATCGGCGCGGTGACGATGATCCTTGCCGTCGCCGGGCTGATGCTGGCACAAACGCGGCCACCCGTGCCTGGCGTGAAGGAAAAGGGCATCGGCACCGGTCAGGTCTTGAGCCGCGTCGCGCCTTTCGGCGTAGCGCTGGCCCTTGCTTCCAGTGGCTTCGGCGTCGTCATGGCCTTTGTCGCCCTGTTTTTCCATAGCCGCGGCTGGGAAGGCGCCTCCTTCGCACTCAGCGCCTTCGGTCTCGCGTTCATGGGCGTTCGTCTCGGCCTTGCGCAAGCCGTTGCCCGGTTCGGCGGCCTGCCACTGGTGCGTATTTCGCTCGTGGTGGAAATGATCGGCCTCGCCGCGCTGGCGCTCGCCCCGTCGCCGACGGTCGCCATCATTGGCGCGGCTCTTGCGGGCGCTGGCTTTGCGCCCGTCTTCCCAGCGCTCGGCAACGAGGCCATGGTGCGCATCCCGCCGCAGAACCGCGGCGTCGCGCTTGGGCTATACTCGATCTTCCTCGACGTCTCGCTCGGCGCTACCGGCCCGATTGCCGGCATCGCTGCCGATCATCTCGGCTATGCCGCTCCCTTCTCTCTTGGGGTCGGCGCAGTGCTCCTCAGCCTCGTCTTGAGCCTCGGTCTGCGCAGGCACGACGGTTCCTGACGACTATCGACACCTCCGCGTCCGGTCTGCAGCAACGGTTGCGGAAGACCGCTTTGGCTTGTTATGGGTCTCCGATCATGAATTGGAGGAACCCGTTACATGGATATCACCGAAATCGTCATTGAAGGCGACACTCCGGGCATTGCATGGCGATTTCCGGTTCTGCATTTCGCCGGCAACAAGGCGGGTGCGCCGAAGATCTATATTCAGGCTGCACTGCATGCCGGAGAGTTGCCGGGAACTGCGCTGGCTCACTTCCTCTGCGCGCGACTACGACAGGCAGAGAGCGAAGGCACCATCCAGAGCGACATCATTGTCGTGCCACACGCCAACCCGATCGGTGCGGCGCAATCGCATTTCGGGGAGATGCAGGGCCGCTTCGACCTCGGTTCCCGCACCAATTTCAACCGCGATTTTCCGCTGATCTCGCTGCGAGACCGCGACCTGCTGATCGAAAACCTCGAGCGCTATCCTTCTGTCGACCGCCTGAAGCGTCAGCTCATCCATATGGCGCTGGGTGCCGATCTGGTGATCGACCTCCATTGCGACGACGAATCCCTGCAATATGCTTATATAGATGAGGCATTCTGGCCCGAGGCTTCAGATCTCGCTGCCGCCTTGCAGATGGATGCCGTGCTGCTTTCGGATGGCGAAAGCTCCGCCTTCGAGGAAGCCGTCAGTTTTGCCTGGAAATACGAAGTGCCGGGCGAAAAGAAGGCCAGGTTGCCGGGCAAGCTTTCGGTCACCGTCGAGTTGCGGGGCACGCGCGATGTCTATCCCGAAATGGCGAAGCAAGATGCCGAAGGCCTTTGGCGCTTCCTTGCCTCCCGCGGCGCGGTGCGCGACGACAGCGTAAATCTCGCTGCCTTTGCCGGGCCAGCAGTGCCGCTCGACAATGTCGAGATGATCCGCGCGCCGCAAGCGGGCACCGTACTTTTCCATCGCAACATCGGCGAACGCATTGCGGAAGGCGACCTGTTGGCGACGATCATCACCGCACCCGGCATGCCGGACGGGACCATCGAGGTCCGCGCGCCGCAAGCCGGCCTCATCGTCACCCGCGTCTCGGATCGGCTCGTGCGTCGGCGCGGCGATCTGATGAAGATCGGCTCCGACAGGCCAAGCTCTGTCGCCCGCAAGCCGGGCACGCTGGAAGACTGACGTGTTTAGCGGCGGTCGATCACCCTGCAACGCAAGGTGAAAGCGATCGCCGCCGCCTCCCGAAGAAGAGTGCCGAGGCGGCGGGCATGATCCGGTGCGCCGGCAAATGCCGCAATCACCCTGCCCGATAGCCGGGCACGCATCGAACGATTTTCCATTGAGATCATGCCTCCGATCGAAACGATGCAGGCGGTGTTCAGAGCATCCAGAAGTAAACTGGGCACCCCCTTAAATATATGTATGCATAGTGCATATATTTAAGGGGTATGTCAAGCCTGCCTCTCCGAGGTTACGACATGAAGGCGATGGGGCAACGATCCTGATCGCAGACACCCTGATCGCAAACGCGGCAAACCACATCCTGATCGTCGCCGAGATCGACCAGAGCCGGCAGCAACTTCTCCACCAGACGGCCGAGCTGTTCGGCTTCTTCAGGCTTGAGCGCTTTGAAAGCGCGCTCGATGACGGCGCGGCGAGCGGTGAGGCTTTTGTCAAACAGTGCCTGGCCGGCCACTGTCAGCTGCAGCGAGCGGGCACGCTTGTCGCCTTCAACACCGCCGGCGCGCAACACGAGATGAGACGCCACGAGTTGATCGACGAGGCGCACGGTGGCCGAATGGGAGAGCGCGATCATTCGGCGCAACGTCTCGATCGTCAGATCCGGCTCGGAGCCGATCTGGATGACGGCGGCAACGGCGCTCGGGCCGAGGCCTGTTTCATCGGCAAAGGCCTTCTCCATCTTGTCCACCAGAGCAAGGCTCATGGCGCCGAAGAGGTTTTCCAGCCGTAATGTTTCCTTGTCCGTCGCCATGCTCACCCGCGCGATAAATATGCACGCTGCATATTTACAGGATTATATGCGGTGACTGCAACGGATGAGAGAACCGCTTCCGCCTCCGGCCGGCTTTCAACCGGCTTTGCTCGCATGCTATGCCCTATCAGACAGCAAGAGACGGATTCGCCATGACGATTACCATTTACGGCATCAAGAACTGCGACACGATGAAGAAGGCCCGGACTTGGCTTGAAAGCCACGGCATCGCCTATGATTTCCACGATTACAGGGCTGTTGGCATCGACCGGGATCACCTGGAGCGCTGGACCAAGGAAGCCGGCTGGGAAATCGTGCTCAATCGCGCGGGGACGACCTTCAAGGCTCTGCCGGAAGCAGATCGCACAGATCTCACAAAGGACAAGGCCATTCAGCTGATGATGGCGCAGCCATCGATGATCAAGCGCCCGGTGCTGGAAGCGGACGGCAAATTGCTCATCGGCTTCAAGCCGGATATTTATGCGGCTGCATTCGGCAAAACCGCCTAGAGGCAAGCATGTCCAAAACCACCCGCGCAACACAAGTGCTGACCCAGGCGAAAGTCGCCTTCACCGTACACGCCTATGACTACGATCCGAATGCGGAGCGCGTCGGTCTGCAGGCGGCAGAGGCGCTCGGCGAAGAGCCGCATCGCGTATTGAAGACGCTGATGGCGGAAGTTGACGGCAAGCCGGTTTGTATCGTCGTGCCCTCCGACCACGAGGTCAGCATGAAGAAGCTTGCCGCGGCCTTCGGCGGCAAGTCGGCCAACATGATGAAGCCTGCCGATGCGGAACGTCTGACGGGATATCATGTCGGTGGCATCAGCCCCTTCGGCCAGAAGAAGATCGTTCCGACGGCGATCGAGGTGCAGGCGATGACCGAGACCTATGTTTATATGAACGGCGGCCAGCGCGGTCTGCAGGTGCGCCTCAGTCCACAGGATGCCTTGACCGCTCTCAAGGCCAAGGCCGCGCCGCTGATTGCCTGACGATCTTCAGGATCGGACAAACCGCCTTCAATTTCGCCGCAAAGCGGTCTAAGTCTTCTCACCATCTTCGATATCAGCCAAGCAGGTTTTGCCATGACATCCGCCTCTCCGAACCATCATCCCGTCGATCACGCCAAGCTGGAAAAGCTTGCGGAAGTGGCAGTCAAGATCGGGTTGCAGCTACAGGCCGGTCAGGATCTGCTGATGACGGCGCCGGTTGCGGCAATGCCGCTGGTGCGGCTGATCACGCGCGAGGCCTACAAGGCCGGCGCCGGCCTCGTCTCCACCTTCTATTCCGACGAAGAGACGACGCTTGCCCGCTACGAATACGGCCATGATGCAAGCTTCGACCGCGCCGCAACCTGGCTTTACGAGGGTATGGCCAAGGCCTTCTCCAGCAACACGGCCCGCCTTGCTATCGCGGGCGACAATCCGATGCTGCTGTCCAACCAGGACCCGGCCAAGGTGGCGCGCGCCAACCGCGCCAATTCGGCCGCCTACAAGCCGGCGCTTGAGAAGATCTCCAATTTCGACACCAACTGGAACATCGTCTCCTATCCGAACCCCTCCTGGGCGAAGCTGGTCTTCCCGAATGACCCGGAAGCGATCGCTGTTGCCAAGCTTGCCAAGGCGATCTTCTCAGCCTCCCGCGTCGATGTCGAAGATCCGATCGCGGCCTGGGCTGAGCATAATGCCAATCTGCACAAGCGTTCGGCCTGGATGAACGGTCAGCGCTTCGCGGCCCTGCACTTCCAGGGACCGGGCACCGACTTGACGGTCGGGCTTGCCGATGGCCATGAATGGCATGGCGGCGCTTCGACAGCCAAGAACGGCGTCACCTGCAACCCGAATATCCCGACCGAAGAAGTCTTCACCACGCCGCATGCACTGCGCGTCGAAGGCCATGTCTCCTCCACCAAGCCGCTGTCGCATCAGGGCACGCTCATCGACAACATCCAGGTGCGCTTCGAAGGCGGCCGGATCATCGAAGCCAAGGCAACGCGCGGCGAGGAAGTGCTGAACAAGGTGCTCGACACCGATGAAGGCGCCCGCCGGCTCGGCGAAGTGGCGCTGGTGCCGCATTCCTCGCCGATTTCGGCAAGCGGCATCCTGTTCTACAACACGCTCTTCGACGAAAATGCCTCCTGCCATATCGCGCTTGGCCAGTGCTATTCCAAGTGCTTCATCGACGGCGCCAAGCTCAGCCAGGAGCAGATCAAGGCGCAGGGCGGCAATTCCAGCCTGATCCACATCGACTGGATGATCGGCTCCGACAAGGTGGATATCGACGGCATCAATGCCGATGGTTCGCGCGTGCCCGTCATGCGCAAGGGCGAGTGGGCCTAGAGCAATTCCAGGAAAAGTGCGCAGCGGTTTTCCGTCCGGAATTGCGTAGCAATAAAGGGATAGAGCGTTTCCGCGCTTCGGAGAAAGGCAGAAACGCTCTAAGCGCAACTGGCGGCGATCTCAGAGAAAGGAAAGCGGGCCATGAGCCCGCTTTCTTGCATTTAGATGCCGAACCTCACCAGGCCGTTTTCATCGATCGGCCAGAAGGGGTTCCAGGCGATTTCCCAGGCATGATCGTCGGGATCGGCAACATAGCCGCGAAAGCCGCCATGCGGCGGTGCATCGGCCTTGCGAAGCATGCTCCCGCCCGCCAGCACCAATTGATCCATGACGGTGTCGACATCCTCACGCCGCGCAACATTGTGCGCCAGCGAAAAGGCGCCGGGCGTTTTCAGGCCTGATCGGCCGATATCCTGCTCCAGCGACGTGAGCTTGAAGGTGCCGAGGACGAAGCCGTTCATCTGGTAGAAGATAATCTCCTCATTCTCGAAGACGGGCGTCCAGCCGAACCCTTCCTCATAGAAGCGTTTGGATCGGTCGAGATCGAGAACGCCGATGGTGATGACGGAAATCTGTTGTTGCATAACCAAGCCCTTTCGTTCGCCTCGCGAGATTGCGAGCCGTTCAAGGCCTTGGGCCGCTACCGAAGTGGCGGAAGGACCCGCATGAGGCGGGGGTTGGGCCAACCGCACCAACCTAACCTGTTTCAGACCGTACAAACTTCTCAGATTTGGAAAATGGAATCAAGATGGCCGCTATACGTCGGCTCATTGCCCATCGCCGCGGTGTGCCTTGAAGTTCCTATCTGATATTCGCCAGCGCTTTTCTAACGCGGTCAAGATGCGCCTTGCGTCCGGCATCGCTGACGCGATCCATGTCGTGCAGCGCCAGCATCCGGAAATTTAGCCGCTTGGCGCAGAAGGCGGCGATGCCGCGTCTCAACAGCCGCCGCACCGGATTGCCCATGTAGAGATGCACGATCCACCAAGGCGAGCCCGTTGTTGTCAGCGCCCAAAACAGGCGGATATTGGTGAGCTGCGGCACGATGCGGCCGCCGGCCGGATCGTGCGTGAAGGCCACACCGGGCGCAAAGGCGCGATCGAAGAAGCCCTTGAGGATGGCCGGAAAATTGAACCACCATTGTGGAAAGACCAGTATCAGCCCTTCGGCCGCCCGCAGCCGCGCGACGATATGGTCGACGCCGGAGGTGTCATAGGGCTGATCGAAATAGCCGCCGCGCTCGGCCTGCGACAGGCGGGGATCAAAGCCTTCGCGGTAGAGATCGAGCAGGTCGACCTCATGCCCTCCTGCGACAAGCGTTTCCTGCGCGGCCTTCGCCACCGCAGCGGCATAGCTATCCTCAAGCGGATGGGCCAAAACCAGCAAGACGCGCATCAGAACAGACTTCCCTGTTTGGGTGGAGCGGCGGGCTCGGCAGGCTTGGCGCTACGCTTTCTCGTTGGCGAGGCGCCGCCCGGAGGAGGCGTTGGCGATGCCTCGCCCTCACCGGCGACCGCGCCGATACGACCATCCGCGAATTCGATAGAGATGGCTGCGCCGGTGGTGAGCGCTGCGGCAAGCGAGACCGGGCGGTCATCCTCATCGCGAACCACCGCATAACCGCGTTTCAGAACGTTCTTGTAGGAGAGCGATTGCAGGATGCGCTCCTGCGCGACAAGTTCGCTGCGCGCCCGCGTCAACTGATGGCGTATAGCAGTATCAGCCTGTCGCGCGAGATTGCCGAGGCGGTCGCGCGAACGGCCGGTCTGCGCTTCAAGCCGGGACGGCAGCGTGGCGAAGACGGCATCGGCCCGTTCGATACGGGCTCGGGAGCGATCAAGCATGCGCTCGATGGTCCGTTCCGCCCGGGTCATTCGTTCGCCCAGTTGCTGGCGACGCTCGGCGATGCGGTTCGAGAGGATATCCGGGCGCAGCTGTGAGGCCATGCGTTCGAAGGAACGGCGCTTGTTCAGCGTGTTCAATTCCAGTCCGCGGCCGAGACCGGCAGCCGCCTCATCGAAACGACGGCGCGGCAAGGCGAGGATCTGGTCGAGCGACGGCAAAGCCCGCAGCAGCGCACGCACAGCCTGACGGCGCTGATCCATCTGTCTGCCCACTCCGCTCTGCAAGCGCGCGGCGAGGCTTGCAAGCTGCGCCTCCAGTTCGGCTTTGACCGGCACGGCCATTTCAGCAGCACCGGTCGGGGTCGGCGCACGCACGTCGGCGGCGTAGTCGATCAACGTCCAGTCGGTCTCGTGACCGACGGCCGAGATCAGCGGAATTTCGCTTGCAGCAGCGGCACGAACGACAGCCTCGTCGTTGAAACTCCAGAGATCCTCGAGACTACCGCCGCCGCGTGCAACGATCAGCACGTCCGGACGCGGGATCTGGCCGCCAGGCTCAAACTCGTTGAAGCCGCGAATGGCGTTCGCCACCTCGTCGCCGGAGCCCTCGCCCTGCACTTTCACCGGCCAGACCAGCACATGCACGGGAAAGCGATCGGAGATGCGGTGCAGGATATCGCGGATGACGGCGCCGGTCGGCGAGGTGACGACGCCGATCACCTTTGGCATGAAGGGCAGCCTGCGCTTGCGCTCCGCATCGAAAAGACCTTCGGCGCCGAGCTTGCGCTTACGCTCCTCCAGCAGCGCCATCAGGGCGCCCGCGCCGGCCGGCTCCAGGCTCTCGATGACGATCTGATACTTCGACGAGCCCGGGAAGGTCGTCACCTTGCCGGTCGCGATGACCTCCATCCCCTCTTCGGGACGGAATTTCAGCTTGGAAAAGCTGCCTTTCCAGATGACCGCATCGATGCGGGACCGGTCGTCCTTCAGCGAAAAATAAGCATGACCCGAGGAATGTGGCCCACGATAGCCGGAGATTTCCCCGCGCACGCGCACCTGATCGAACGCGTTCTCAACAGTACGCTTGATCGATCCGGACAATTCCGAAACGGAGTATTCCGTCAGGTTCGAGGGCGAATCATTCTCAAAAAAGCTGCTCATGGCTTCTTTCTAGCCCAAGTCGTGGAAAATGCGGAGCCCGGTGCATCATTCCTTCAACCGCAATCCGCCGAAGGAAGAACTGTGCGCCGGTTCGAAACGTGGGTGCCTGTTCGATGTCTCAATAAACGCATGGAGCCAATTGTTTCATGAAGCGTTAACCTTACTGACAAAGCCTTTTTTAGCCATCCGCGAGTAAACCTGTGCAAACTGGTTCTGGGTAAAGAGGATATGGAGCGATGATATTCGCGACCGCCACGATCATCGGAATTGCCGCCGGCCTGCAGCGCTCGACTATCGGCGCTTTGCTGGGCGTGGCACTGATGAGCATCGCCTTCATGGCGGCCGTCGCGATATCGGTCACTCCGCCGCCGCTCACAACGCTGTTCCTGGCGCTAGGGGGCTATAATCTCGGCTTCATCGGCTATCTCGTGACCGCAGATGTGATGGAGCATCGCCGCCGCGCCTGACGCGGACCCGCCCTTCAGAGGCTCTTTTAGCCGTTCTGCTCTAGTGTGCTCACGCCGTTCCGGCCGGAAAGCCGGTCTGCACTTTTCCTGAAATTGTTGCCAGTCAACCCTGTGGCTTGAAGCGGAAGAATTGCACGTCCGACTTGGGCGATGCCGGCATCGGCTCCAGATAGGACGGTATATTGCCGGCGCTCAGCCGGGCATACAGCCCCTGGGGATTGCGCTCGGACAACAGCTGCACCTGCGGGTCTCCCTTGCAGAAGGCCACCAGCGTCACATGCGCTTTGCGCAACAGCGTTTCCGCCTCGGGCGGTGGAGCAAGGCCGATATTGAGCTCGGCCAGCATCCCGTCGGGATCGCGATGATAGGGGCCGGAGAGCGTGCGGTGCGGTGTGAAGCGCAGAAGCGGAGCTCCCATATTGGAGGCTGCTGCAACCACGCCGGGCTCAAGACCGGCGATAGGCGAAAGCACATCCTTCGACGCGCAATCCACCGTCTCCTCGGCCTTGGGCTCCATAAAGCCGTTGGTCACACCTTTGACCGCCAGCGTGCCGCCTACAGCCCAGACCATGGGCGCCGAGATCAGCGCCGTACCCACATAGATCAGGGATGCCCGGACGTTTTTGGTATCGGCCATCGAAATCCGGCGCAACTCCGTGAGCAAGAGCGCCAGCGGCGGGATAGCCAGCAGATTGGCGAATTCCGCGCCGCGGACCTGCACGAGCGTGATAACCCAGTTGATCGCGATCAGGGCAATCAGAACCGCGTGCAGGCGAGCCCGCTCCCCGCGCAATATGCGGACGGCGCAGACCAGCATCGCGATCAATCCTACCGCGTAGAAGGTGCCCAGTGTCTCCGGCTGCCGATGGCCGATAGAGACGATCGACTGCGCCTCGGTTACGCGGCTCAACCAGAGGTCCACCAGCATGGGATCCAGGTCGGCAAGCGGATTGCGCAGGCATTGCGGTGCAAGCGCAACCGTCGTCGCCAAGACGAATGCGCCATTGGCGGCAAGCACCGCCAGACGCCACGGCCGCGAAAGGCGGCTGGCGAAAACCGCAGACAGCAGCAACCCGACGCAACCGGCGCTTATAATTCCGTAAAAGCCGAGCGAAAGATTGTCGCAGGTGACCATCGAATAGAAGCGCGGCGGCACGAGCGAGAAAAAAGCGATGCTGACGGCAATCGTCAGCGTCAGTGCGAAAGCCTTTGCGGCGGGGGCAAACAGCTCCCCATCCCAAGCCCAGAGGCAGGCGACCGCCACGCAGGCGAAGGCCACGAAAGGTGTCGTTTCCGCGCCGATGCCGAGCTGGATGGCAAGGGCGACGGCGGCGATTGCGAAATTTCTGGGCTTGTATTTTTCGTCGACCAGCATGGAGAGAGCAAGGGCGACAAGGCCGAGCTGGACGTTGTCGTGATCGATGGATCCCGGCACGAAACGCGGCGAGAGCAACACGAACAATGCCGTCATCAGCAGCGAGAAATGCATGCCTTCGGTGCCGGCAATGCGGCGACCCGCAAGGCCCATGAAAGACATCAGCGGAACGATCAATATCAGCGGCCAGACGGTCAGCGCCGCTGCCTCGGCGCCCTCTGGCGAAAAGAACATCCGGAAGAAGAGAATGAGGCTTGCAATCGGCAGATCGATGAAGCGCGACCAGTGCATCAGCGTCCCGCCATCGAGGCCGAGCCGGTATTGCATCATGTCGAACCAGCCCTGACCGGCGAGAAAATCGCGCACCTCGACCAGGCGCATGACGTCATCATTGTCAGGGCCGACATAGTCGGCGACGTTGCGGTGAATGATCAGCTGCGCAACGATGAGCAGGATGCTGTAGATCAGCGGAACAAGGACCGGATGCGACCAGCGCGTGGAGGCATTTCTGCCTGGTGCAGGCGCTGCTTCAGGCGACATTGTCAGCGTCTGCGTCATACGGATAAACCCCGGATTGGAAGGATGTTCGGGGTGTCACAGTAACGGCTGCCCATCAAAAAAAAGTAAAGCGCGCGCCAGCTGCGGATCCATCACGATAATGTTTTTTCCAAGGGAGATACCCCGCCATTTTTCCTTCGCAACCATAGGGTCTTATTAACAGCCCGCGGGATAAGCTCTTGTCCGGATCGTCCATCGGGCCTCATTGATATCACGCGTAGGAAGCGGCCAAGACCATGTGGAATGACAAGCTGAACATCGCCGTCCTGCTGCCGTGCTACAACGAAGCGGCCACGATCGGAAATGTCGTACGCGGCTTTCGCCAGGCCATCCCGCAAGCCAGCATCTATGTCTATGACAACAATTCCACCGACGGCACGGCGCTACAGGCCATGCTCGCGGGCGCGAACGTGGTGCGTGAGCGCCGGCAGGGCAAGGGACATGTGGTACGCCGCATGTTCGCCGACATCGAGGCCGATATCTATCTGATGGCCGATGGCGACGGCACCTATGCGCCAGAAGATGCCGAGGAATTGATCCGCACGCTTTTGACCGAAGGCTCCGACATGGTCGTCGGCACCCGCCGCAACGTTCACAACGACGCCGGCCGCCAGGGCCATGCCTTCGGCAACCGCATCTTCAACTGGCTTTACCGTTCGATCTTCGGTGCTGATTTCACCGACATCTTTTCCGGCTATCGCGCCTTTTCGCGCCGCTTCGTCAAAAGCTTCCCCGCCGTATCGGGCGGGTTCGAGATCGAGACGGAAATGTCGGTTCATGCCTCGCGGCTGAAGCTGCCCGTCAGCGAACTGGAGCTCGATTACGGCAGACGGCCGGAAGGCTCGCATTCGAAGCTCTCCACCTTCCGCGACGGCTGGAAAATCCTCTGGATGTTCGCCATGCTGATGAAGGAAACGCGGCCTTTCGCCTTCTTCGGCATTCTTGGCGTCATTTGCATGGAAATGAGTATCGGCTTCTCGATCCCAGTCTTCGTCGAATATTTCGAGACCGGCCTCGTGACGCGGATGCCGACATGGATCCTCTCCGTGGGACTGACGATGATCGCCTTCATGCTATTTACGGCCGGCCTGATCCTCGACTCGGTCGCCCGCGCCCGTGCGGAGCATCTGCGTATCCACTATATGAGCCTGCCCAAACTGGCGTCCCCGCAGATCGGCAATGAGCGCACTGTTTACATGACGGAACTCGAAAAGCCCGCAAGCCGGAAGAAAAGGGCGAAAGCTGCATGAAGAAGCTCTTTCGCTTCCTGATCGCCGGCGGCGTTGGCTTTGTGGTCGATGCCGGAGTACTGCATCTTCTGATCTGGTTCACACCGGTCGGCCCCTTTGTCGGCCGAGCCATCTCGATCCCGAGCGCGCTGCTCGCCACATGGGTGCTCAACCGCAACTTCACCTTCGGCCGCTCCAACCGGTCGCTGGCGGCGGAAGGTTTTCGCTATGGCTCAGTCGGGTTGACGTCGGCTCTGCTGAACTATGCCCTGTTCAGCTCGCTGCTGATGACCGAACCGTCGCTACGGCCGATCATCGCCCTGACACTTGCTTCGGCGGCGGCGACGGCGTTCAGCTTCTTCGGCTATTCACGCTTCGTCTTCCGCCACCGGCAAAATCCCTGAGACACTGGGTCAGAGCGTTTCCCAGCCATCCTTTTCGCTCGCGCGGTAGATGGCGTCGATGACCTTCTGGTTGAGCTTCGAGCTTTCCAATGACACGACTTCGGCGCCCTGACCCAACGCAGCCGACGCAAAGGCTTCCGCCTCGCGCCTGTACTGCCGGCTGTCGGGGAAGCGGAAGATCTGCGATTCCAGGTGATTGCGGTTGGTCAGCTCCAACTCTTCCGCACCATACCTGTCGGCATTGAAGGGCGATTTCACCTCGATGAAGCCTTCGGTGCCGTGGAAAACCATGACCTGGCGGTTGGCCATCTGCGTCGAGACATAGAAGCTGAGATCGAAATCGCCGAAATCGGCCTTGACGCTGGAGTAGATGTCGGTGCCGAATTCCGGGTCGCGCTCCGTGGTTGCCTGAACACGTAAGGGTTCACGGCCGGTGACGAAACGAGTGCTGATCGTGGGATAAACGCCGATATCGGGCAGGCCACCGCCGCCGAGCGCCGGAATATTGCGCATATTGCCGGCATCGCGGTTGAAATAGGTGAAGGCGCCCTGGACATGCCGCAAGCGGCCGATGGCGCCATCAGCCAGCAGCGAACGAACCTTCCGCCAGACCGGCGTATAGGTGAGCATGTACGCTTCTGTCACCACGACCTTGTTGCGATCGCGAGCGGCGATCAGGCTGTCGATTTGCTCGGCCTTGAGTGCGATCGGTTTTTCGCAGAGCACATGCTTGCCGGCATCGGCGGCCTTGATGGTCCATTCGGCATGCTGCGAGGTCGGCAGCGGAATATAGACAGCGTCGATCTTGTCGGAGGCGAGCATCTCCTCATAGGAGCCGAAAGCATGCGGCACGGAGAAGCGGTCCGCCATCTGCCGCGCACGGGCAAGATCCCGGCTGGCGATTGCGGTGACGACACAATTCTCGGCATCCTGGATGGCAGGCACCACCACGTCGCGGCCGATCTTCGCCGTCGATAGAATTCCGAAACGCAGCATGATGTCTCTCCTGAAGCATCCCCCGAAGCGGAGGCAACAAGCGTGATCGCGATGCTGCCTTTCCGATGGGGTCGATTTGTGAACTCGGTGGGCAAAGCGAAACGAGGGGCATTTCGCTTTGAACAAAACCGGTGCCAACCTTATGCGGCCATAGTCCAGGGCGCAACGCCTTGCGCTGAAAGCGCAGGCAAACATAGCAGCACGACAGCCAATACGTTATGGCCGTATTTGTCCCCTTTCTGTCTGCCAGATGACTTTCGAAGCTTTTAAGGCAAGCCTAGTTTCGGCTATCCTTGAAGCACAGGAGATACGAAAATGTCCCATACGGATACCGCGCTACTCGTTATCGATGTTCAGGAATCCTTTCGCCAGCGCCCCTACTGGCGAGTAGACGACCTGCCTGAATTCACCAGCCGCCTGCAAGCTCTGATCGACGGAGCCAAGGCGAAGGGCATTCCCGTCGTCCAGATTTTCCACGTCGAGGATAGCGACGCTCATTTCAGCCTGAAGAGCGGCTATGTGCGCAGGCTCGACGAAGTTTCACTTGAGGCCGATGCTGTATTTCACAAGCGCCGTCATTCGGCCCTCGTCGGCTCTGGTCTCGATGTCTGGCTGGTGGCGAACGGCATCCGCAAGGTCATCGTTTCCGGCATCCGCACCGAGCAATGCTGCGAAACCACCACTCGTCACGCATCCGATCTCGGCTACGAAGTCGATTACGTCACAGAGGCGACGCTGACCTTCCCGATGACGCATGCCTCGGGCACCGTCTTCAGTGTCGACGATATCAAGAAGCGCAGCGAACTGGTGCTATCAGGCCGTTTTGCCCGGATCGCAACCGTCGAGGAAGCGCTTGCGGACACATCGATCCGGAGCGCCGCATGACACAGGGCGACCGGCGCCTCCATCCGCGGATCATTCCCGTCTACGTGCTTCTGCCGCCTTATACGCTGCTGATGGACGTGGCCGGGCCGGTGGAGGTGTTGCGCCGGGCCAATATCGAACAGGACGACGTCCTGTTCGATTATCGTTTCATCGCCGCTCAACCGTCGCAGACGACTTCGGTCGGGTTGATTCTTGCCGACCTGAAGCCGCTGCCGGATCACATTCCCGATGGCGCCTATGTAATCCTGTCCGGCAGCGTCACGCCGCCTGATGATGCTGAGGATATTGAGCCCGAACTGGCAAAGCTCGCGGCCTGGCTGGGAAGCGCGATCCGTCCCGGCATCACCCTTGTTACCATCTGCTCCGGTGCGGTCATTGCGGCGCGGGCAGGTCTGATGGATGGCTATGCCTGCACCACGCACGCAGCCTGCCTCGACGAAGTCAGGGAATATGCGCCGACAGCAAGGGTTCTCGACAACCGGCTCTATGTCGAGGATCGCGATCGCTATTCGAGTGCCGGCATCACCACAGGCACGGACCTGATGCTGCACCTCGCCTCCAAGCTGACCTCGCCGATGACGGCGCTGACCATTGCCCGGCACATGGTCGTCTATATGCGAAGGACCGGCGCCGAGCCGCAGCTCTCGCCCTGGCTCAGCGGCCGCAACCATGTGCATCCCGCCATCCATCGCGTTCAGGATGCGATCATGGCCGATCCGGCCCACGGCTGGTCGCTTTCCGAGCTTGCCGGCATCGGTGCGATGAGCGCACGCCATATCTCGCGGCTGTTTCAGGAACATGCCGGCCTCTCGGTGACGGCCTATGTCAATCTGATGCGCGTGACGCTGGCGCGGGACGTGCTTGCCAATTCGCGGCTGGACATGGAGCGCGTGGCGGAGAAATCCGGCTTTGCATCGCCGCGCCACATGCGGCGCGTCTGGTCGAAATACAACACGCTGCCACCAAGCCACTATCGGCGCTCGACGACCGAATAAAGAAATCGTTAGTAGCCTTTGGCCGGAAAGGCCGGTAGCCTGCCGTATCCCTCCCTGCCGGCGCCTCCGACGCCGGCTTTCTGCTCAAGTGACTTGGAGAAATATCATGGACATGCGCAAGCTTGGACGAACCGATCTGTTTGTCGCCCCCATCGTTTTCGGCGGCAATGTCTTCGGCTGGACGGCCGATGAGAAGACCTCCTATGCACTGCTCGACGCCTTCTTCGACGCCGGCTTCAATACGATCGACACGGCCGACGTCTATTCCCGCTGGGTTCCCGGCAACAAGGGTGGCGATTCCGAAGAGATCATCGGCAAATGGCTGAAGCAGGGCCGCGTCTCTCGCGACAAGGCCATCATCATCACCAAGGTCGGATCGGAGATGGGTCCGGGCAAGAAAGGCCTCAAGGCCGACTACATCATCGAGGCAGCGGAAGCCTCGCTGAAGCGGCTGCACACCGACCATATCGATCTTTATCTCTCGCATTGGCCCGATCCCGAGACGCCGCACGAAGAGTCGCTTGCTGCCTATGCGAAGCTGAAGGAACAGGGCAAGATCCGCCACGTCGGCTGTTCGAACCTCGATGCGACGCAGCTCCAGGCCTCGCTCGATGCCGCTGCCCAAGCCGGCCTGCCGCGGTACGACGTGCTGCAGCCGGAATATAATCTCTACGCTCGCGACAGTTTCGAAGGACCGCTGGCGGATCTCTGCGTCAAGGAAGAGATTGGCGTCATCACCTATTTCAGCCTCGCCGCCGGCTTCCTGACCGGCAAATACCGCACCAAGGCGGATACCGAAGGGCGGGCGCGCGAGAACCGGGTTGCCGCCTATCTCGACGACAAGGGCCTGCGCATCCTCGCTGCTCTCGACAAGGTTGCCGCCGAAACCGGCGCGAAGCCCGCCGAGATCGCGCTTGCCTGGCTGCTGCGCAAGCGCGGCGTTACCGCGCCGATCGCCAGCGCCACTAGCCTCGGCCAGCTCGACGCGCTAATCAACTCGGCGAAGCTTTCGCTTTCCGACGAAGCCATGCGCCTGCTCGACGCAGCCGGCGAATAAGAGAGGCAGGCCGATGACCGTGACGATCCGAGACGCCAGACTTGAAGACGAAGCCCGCTGGCGTGCTCTTTGGGACGGCTACCTCGCCTTCTACCGCGTCACCATCGCGCCCGAGATCACCGATGCAACTTGGCGCCGGGTCTTCGATCCGGCGTCGGCAATCTTCATGCGGGTCGCCGAAGTCGATGGCGAGGTGAAGGGCTTCACGCTCTGCATCACGCACGAAGGCACATGGACACTCGCTCCCGACTGCTATCTGGAAGACCTGTTCGTCGATGAAAGCGCCAGGGGCCACGGCGTCGGCCGGGCGCTGCTCGACGATCTCGTCTCGCTCTGCAAGAAAAACGGCTGGGCGCGTCTCTACTGGCATACGGAAGAAACCAACACGACAGCCCGCAAGCTCTACGACACCTATGTCGAGACGGACGGACATATCCGCTATCGCGTCAATATCTGAGCTTCGGAAAGCCCTCATAATGGGCGGAATGATCGCCTTCCCAGTTCGCCATGCCCGGTTTGGTCAGCATGCCGCGCGGCCCGACAAAGCTCTGAATGGTTCGCTTCGGCCGCTCGTGCCACTGGATGTTGAAGGCCCACAGCTTCGGGAAGAAGCAGAGCGATGCGTAGGGCAGATGGTCATGGATCCACCACGCCAGCTTCTGCCAGTCGCCTTCATGGATGTGGTGATCGATCAGCCACGGCACGACGATGCAGACCGCCGCGCCCATGCAGCCGTCGAGATCGCGCATATCCCAGATGTGGTGCGCGGCGGTGTGGGGATTGGTCGAGCAGTTCAGCCCGTTCCTGTTGCCGAAGGCGTTGACCTCGGGCGAGCGATAGCCTGAACGGATATGTAGCCGGCCAAACGTTGCTTCCAGCGGCTCCAGCAATTCCTCGCAGAGCCTGCGGCCCGTCTCGATCGCGAGATCGGGATCCTCCGGAATATTCGGGATGCGATAGAAATCGGCGATTTCAGAATGCAGGAAATCGCGGAAGAAGAAATTCTTCGACAGCCTGACGCGACCGAGATCCTCAAGCCCCTTCATCGACCCCGGTTTTCTCATCGCGGCACTCTCCTTTCTGAAACCATCCGATCAGTCGAGACGAGTTATGACATTGCCGCCACCCGATTTCTGTCAGCAGTCGCTTTTGCCGCTCATTTACGCGATTTCGGACGGAAAGCCGGTACCCACTTTTCCTGAAATCGCTCTCGCTGTTCGGCTGCGCGATTTCGGACGGAAACCGGTACCCATTTTTCCTGAAATCGCTCTATGGCCCGGTATACCTGAAGAAATCGATGAAGGCTCGCAGCGCCGGGCGCATCTGGCGGCGGCTCGGATAATAGATGCAGAAGCCTGGATAGGGCGGGCACCAGTCCTCGAGCACGCGGATGAGCGTGCCCTCGGCCAGCTCCTGCTGCACGCGAATGTCGAAGAGATAGGCGAGGCCTGCGCCGTTGACGGCGGCCAGAACCCCGAGCCGATCCTCGATGACGATCAGGGGACCATCGACGGCGACGACCAGTTCGCGGCCATCCTTCTCAAACTCCCAGCGGTAGAGCGAACCGTCGGTAAATCGCCGTTTGATGCAGCGGTGATGAACGAGATCACGGGGATGTAAAGGCTTCGGATGTTTCTCGAAGTAGGCCGGGGAGCCGGCAATGACCGTGCGTATGTCAGGCGAGACCTTCACCGCGATCATGTCGCCCTCAATGCTCTCGGCCAGCCGAATACCGGCATCGTAGCCTTCCTTGACGATATTGCTGAAACCGTCCTCATTGGCGATTTCCAGCGTTATGTCCGGGTAGGTATTGAGGAAATCGCCGAGCCGCGGCGCCATCAGAAGATCGGAAGCAAAGCGCGGGGCTGTGATGCGCAACGTACCCGCCGGGCGGCCACGGGTGGCGAGCGCATCCTCCAATGCGATATCGATTTCCTCCAAAGCCGGCGCGAGCCGCTGGAGCAGCGCCTGCCCCTCCTCAGTCGGAAGGACGCTGCGTGTGGTGCGGGCCAGCAGCCGCACGCCAAGACTTTCCTCGAGGCTGGAAACGGCATGGCTGACAGCAGACGGCGCGATCGACAGTTCCTTGCCCGCAGCACGGAAGCTGCGATGGGCGGCGACAGCGGCGAAAACCGCGAGTTGGGAGAGCTGTGTTCTGTTCATTGATCTAAATTATAGAACAGCCTGTAAGGATTTGCATGGATTTTCATTCATTATGCAGATCCCTACCTTGAGCTGGTAGGCAGAGGACATGAGCCACTGCCGCTCCCATAAGGCTCAAGAGGAATAGACCATGAAAACCCGCAGGCTTGGTAAGGATCTCACCGTTTCCGCCGTTGGACTCGGCTGCATGGGCATGAGCTTTGCCTATGGCGCCACCGACGACAATGAATCCGTCAAGACGCTCCTTCGCGCCGTCGATCTCGGCGTCACCTTTTTCGACACCGCCGAAACCTATGGCCCCTTCACCAATGAAGAGCTGCTCGGCCGCACGCTGAAGTCCGTTCGCGACCGTGTGGTCATCGCCACCAAGTTCGGCTTCAAGCTCGACCATACCAAAACCGGCCCGGCCGCGATGATTGGCGTCGATAGCCGGCCGGACCATGTGAAAGAGGTCGCCGAAGCCTCGCTGAAGCGGCTCGGCACCGATGTCATCGACCTTTTCTACCAGCACCGCGTCGATCCCAACGTGCCGATCGAGGACACCGTCGGCGCAATGGCGGAGCTGGTGAAAGAGGGGAAAGTGCGGGCGCTCGGCCTTTCGGAAGCCGGTTCCGCCACCATCCGCCGCGCCCATGCCGTCCATCCGATCGCTGCGGTGCAGAGCGAATATTCGCTCTGGAGCCGCGATCCGGAGGAGGACGTCCTTGCGACCTGCCGCGAACTCGGCATCGGCTTCGTGCCCTATAGCCCGCTCGGCCGCGGGTTCCTGACCGGTGCGATCCAAAAGACGGATGATCTTGCCGCCGACGATTTCCGCCGGTCACTGCCACGCTTCCAGAGCGAGAATTTCGATGCCAATGCGGCTCTCGTCGCCAGGCTGCAATCCCTTGCCGAGGAAAAAGGCATCACGGCGGCACAACTGGCGCTCGCATGGGTGCTGCACCAGGGCGACGACATCGTGCCTATCCCCGGCGCACGCAAGCTGCATCACCTTGAGCAGAATGCTGCAGCTGCCGACATCGCGCTTTCGCCGCAGGAGCTTGCCGAACTTGGCGACACTATCGCGCCGCAGAACGTTGCCGGTAAGCGGTATAGCGATGCCTCACTTGCCATGACGAATATATGACTATCGAGGCGCTGAACACGCGCAGCCAAGGACACCGGCCGAAAGGGCCGGTGTCATTCCGGGACTGAAAAGAAAAGTGAAGTACCATCAAGGCACAGCGGAATATGCAAACCGCCTGATTTTCAGTCTTTTTCAATCTTCTAGACAGATCGTCATAGGCGTAAAACGCGTTCGTGCCTCCACGCTCGGTTGACAAACCGGCCCGAAATTTGAAGATTGCCGCATCAAAAATGGGGTAGCGTTGGGAGGACTTATGTCTAAGCGCGCGTTTATCGGCTTCTCTGCTTTTCTTCTCGCCACTTTCGCATCCTTGAGCCCTTCGGCGGCCGCTGATGTCAAGCGTCAGGTGGTGACCACCAAGGACGGCGACTATTTCGGCTTCGATCTGCGCACGGAGCAGAACGTGACGCTGGACCAGTGCTCAGCGTCCTGTATCGGCGACAAGTCCTGCAAGGCCTTCACCTACAATCCCAAGGTGAAGTGGTGCTTCATGAAGTCCGACTTCAATCAGCTGAACAGCTTCCCCGGCGCGATCGCCGGCAAGGTCGTCGAGACCGCCGCAACCAGCGAGCCGGACATCGGCGCCGCCCCCACCCTTTCCTTCCTGACGGGTGATTTCATCAAAAGCGCCGGCGACGCGAAGAGCACGCTGACGCTCGGTGACGAACTCAAGGGACAAGGCGTCGAAAGCCTGATCGCGCTCGGCCGTATCGAGCTGACCTCGGGCAACATCAATGATGCGCTGAACGCCTTCCAGGGCGCGCTTTCGCTCAGCCCCGACGATGGCGACCTTTGGATCGAGATGGCGCGCGCCGCCAACACCGTTACGAACGATACGTCTCTCGCCACCAAGGCTGCCTATGCGGCGCTCAACGGCTATCAGCTGACCCGCACGACGACGAGCCGCGCCGATGCGCTCGCCGTTCTCGCCGAGGCGCTGAAGAACGCGCAGAACTACCGCCCCGCGCTCAATGCCTACAAGGCGAGCCTCAATCTCGTCAGCTCCGCCGCCGTGCAGGCGGCCTATAACAATCTGCTGGCGCGCCAGGGTTTCCGCGTCTCCGGCAACACGCTCGACAACGATAACGCCTCGCCGCGGGCCTGCGTACAGTTCTCCGAAAAGCTGGTGAAGAGCGGCGTCGACTATACGCCTTTCGTCACCGTCAACGGCGCGGCACCGAAGGGCGTCGACGCCAAGGACAACCAGATTTGCGTCGAGGGCCTGGAGTTCGGCCAGCATTATCGCATCTCGCTGCGCGCCGGCCTGCCCTCCTCCGTGGGCGAAAACCTTGCCGCGCAGGTCAATGTCGACGTCTACGTCAAGGACCGTAAGGCTTCGCTGCGCTTCACGGGTGACAATTTCGTGCTGCCCTCCACCGCACGCCGCGGCATCCCGATCGTCTCCGTCAATGCCAACACGGCCAATCTCAAGCTATACCGCATCGGCGATCGCAATATCGCGCAGACCCTCAACAACTCGCAGTTCCTGACGCAAGTGGACAGCTACAACGCCCAGACCATTCAGGACACCAATGGCGAGCTGGTCTGGCAGGGTTCGATCGAGATCAAGCAGGAACTCAACAAGGAAGTCGCGACCAGCTTCCCGGTCGACGAAGCCCTGCCGAAGCGCAAGCCCGGCGTCTATGTGCTGACGGCCGTTGCGCCCAACAGCGGCGGCCAGGAATGGGATCCGCAGGCGACGCAATGGTTCGTGGTTTCAGATATCGGCGTCACCACCTATGCCGGCACCGACGGCCTGAACGTCTTTGCCCGCTCGCTCGGCAGCGCCAAGCCGCTTTCCGGCGTGCAGCTGCAACTGCTTGCCAAGAACAATGAAATCCTCGGCACCGCCAAGACCGACGACAATGGCCGCGCCGTCTTCAGCGCTGGCCTGATGCGCGGCACGGCGGGCATGACCCCGGCCGTCATCACCGCTCAGAATGGCGATCAGGATTATGTCTTCCTCGACATGACGCGCGCCGGCTTCGATCTTTCTGACCGTGGTGTTGCCGGTCGAACCGCGCCCGGCGCGATCGACCTGCTGACATGGACCGAACGCGGCATCTACCGCGCCGGCGAAACCGTCCATGCATCAGCACTTGCTCGCGATGTCAGCTCGACCGCTGTAGAAAGCCTGCCGCTCACCTTCGTCTTCCTGCGCCCCGACGGCGTCGAAGATCGCCGCATCGTCACCGACGGCGGCAAGCTCGGCGGTTACAATGTCGACCTGCCGCTACAGCAGACTTCCATGCGCGGCACCTGGACGATGAACATCTATACCGACCCGAAGGGCTCCTCCATCGGCTCGCAGACCTTCATCGTCGACGATTTCGTGCCGGATCGCATCGAATTCGACATGAAGAGCGACGCGAAGGAAATCGAAGTCGGCCAGCCGACGCCGGTCAATGTCGATGGACGCTACCTCTATGGCGCGCCGGCGGCCGGTCTAAACCTCGAAGGCGAAGTGACGCTGAAGCCGACGCGCCAGAGCGATGCCTACAAGGGCTATCTGTTCGGCCTCGCCGACGAGGGCGCCGGCAAGACTAACAGCGACGACGACAATAGCGGCGGCGACAGCAAGGCCGAAAACACGCAGGTGCCGCTCGAAGACCTGCAGGCGCTGGACGAGAATGGCAAGACGACCTTCGATGTCACCATCAAGGACACGCCTTCGACCACGCAGCTGTTGAACGCCAACATTACCGTGCGCATGCAGGAGGCCGGCGGCCGTGCCGTCGAGCGCTCGCTGACGCTGCCGGTCAAGGCGGATGGTCCGCGCATCGGCATCAAGCCGGAATTCGACGGCAACCTCGGTGAGAATTCCGTCGGCAAATTCCATGTCATCGCCATCGACGAGAACGGCCAGAAGCAGGCGATGCAGGGCCTGACGTGGAAGCTGCTCAGTGTCGAGCGCAATTATCAATGGTATCGCGACGGCAACAGCTGGAAGTTCGAGCCGATCATGTCGACCAAGCAGGTGGCGGTCGGCACGGTCGACGCGACGACGGACGGTGCGGCGATTTCGATGCCCGTCACCTGGGGTCGCTACCGGCTGGAAGTATCCACCGCCGACGCGAACGGGCCGGAATCCAGCATTGAATTCAATGCCGGCTGGTATGTCGCCTCAAGCTCGACAGAGACGCCGGATGCACTGGAAATCGCGCTCGATAAGCAGAGCTATCATGTCGGCGACACCGCCAAGCTGAAGGTAACCTCGCGCTATGCGGGCCAGTTGATGGTAACGGCCGGCTCAGAGACACTGATCTCGGTCACCAATGCCGATATCGGCGCCACCGGTGGCGAAGTCGACGTTCCCGTGACCGCCGATTGGGGTGCCGGCACCTATCTGACCGCTACCCTCTTCCGTCCCGGCGACGCACAGGAAAGCCGCATGCCGATGCGCGCCATCGGCATCAAGTGGGCGCCTGTCGATCCCGGCGAGCGCAAGCTTCAGATCACGCTCGACGCGCCGCAGAAGACCCTGCCGCGCCAACCGCTTAATATCAGCCTTCAGGTTGCCGGCGCAGGCGCCAACGAGGATGCCTACGTTACCCTCGCCGCCGTCGATGTCGGCATCCTGAACCTGACGCGCTACCAGCCGCCGGCACCGGATGACTGGTATTACGGTCAGCGCCAGCTCGGCCTTGAAATCCGCGACATCTATGGTCGTCTTATCGACGGCTCGCTCGGTGCGACCGGCAAGCTGCGTACCGGTGGCGACGGCGGGCAGGTCGCCTTGCAGGCAAGCCCTCCGAAGGAAAAGCTGGTCGCCTTCTTCTCAGGCCCGATCAAGCTTGACGCCAGCGGCAAGGCGAACGTCAGCTTCGATATCCCGCAGTTCAACGGTACGGCGCGCCTCATGGCAGTGGCCTGGTCGAAAGCCGGCGTCGGACATGCGACGCAGGATGTCATCATTCGCGATCCGGTCGTCGTGACCGCCAGCCTGCCAAAGTTCCTCGCACCGGGGGACAAGGCGAACCTGCGGCTCGATGTTGCCAATACCGACGCTCCTGCCGGCGAGTACACGCTTGCCGTGACGGGAAATAGCGCCGTGACGGTGGATGAAAGCGCCACGCAGCAGAAGATCAACCTGCAGGCCGGCGGCAAATACAACATCACCCTGCCACTCACCGGCGGCCAACCGGGCGACGGCACGGTCTCGATCAAGCTGTCGAATGCTTCGGGCATGTCTCTGGACCAATCGGTCGATATACCGGTTCGCCCGGCACAGCTTCCGATCACCGAACGCCGCGTGATCGCGCTCGCACCCGGCAAGAGCCTGACGGTCAATTCGGACCTTCTCGCCGACAGCGTGCTGCCCGGCGCCTCGGTCAGCGTCAATGTCAGCCGTTCCAGCGCCTTCGACGTGCCGGCGCTGCTGATGAGCCTCAGCCGCTATCCCTATGGCTGCGCGGAACAGACCGCCAGCGGCGCGCTGCCGCTGCTCTACTTCAGCGACATGGCCGTCAAGAACGGCCTTGCCGATGACGCCGAGATCCGCAAGCGCGTGCAGGACGCCATCTATCGCGAAATGTCCTACCAGTCCTCGACCGGCAGCTTCGGCCTCTGGGGCCCTGGCTCGGGCGACCTCTGGCTGGACGCTTACATCACCGACTTCCTGACCCGCGCGCGCGAGCAGAAGTATGCCGTGCCGGATCAGGCCATGGTGCAGGCGCTGGAAAACCTCCAGAACGCGCTGAGCGCCAATACCAACGTCAAGGACAACGGCAACGAGATCGCCTATGCGCTCTATGTGCTGGCACGCAACAAGAAGGCCTCGATCAGCGATCTGCGCTACTATGCCGACACGATGCTGAACGACTTCCCGACACCACTGTCCAAGGCGCATCTGGCCGCGGCTCTGGCGCTCTATGGGGATGCCCAGCGCTCGCGCAACATCTTCATCGATGCCTTGCAGATGTCGCAAAAGGCGGCGGTCACGAAGGTCAGCTTCGCCCGCTCGGATTACGGCTCGTCGCTGCGTGACGGTGCCGCCGTGCTGGCGCTTGCCGCCGAAAGCCGCCCCGTACCGCCGATCATTCCCGATCTGGCAAGTGTCGTCGCCAAGGACTGGCAGAGCCGGAAATATACCAGCACGCAGGAGCAGACCTGGATGCTGCTTGCCGCCCGCGCCCTGCAGAATGGCGATGACGGCCTGACGCTCGACGTCAACGGGGCTGCCCATACCGGCACCTACATGGCGCAAATGTCGGGCGATGCCCTGATGGGTCATCCGCTGACCGTCACCAACACGACGCGCCAGCCGCTATCGGCTGCCGTGACCACCGTGGCAGCCCCGGCTTCGCAGCTGCCGGCCGGCGGCAACGGCTTCAAGATCGAGCGCAAGTACTACACGCTCGATGGCGAGGAGGCCAACGTCAGCCAGGCGCAGCAGAACGAGCGCTATGTCGTCGTGCTGCACGTGACGGGAGCCAATGACTGGCCGCAGCGCATCCTCGTGACGGATCTCTTGCCCGCCGGCTTCGAGATCGACAATCCGAGCATCGTCGGCAGCGCCCAGCTCTCGAACTTCGACTGGCTGAGCGATGTTCAGCCCGCCCATGTCGAGTTCCGCAGCGATCGCTTCGTCGCCGCCTTCGACCAGACAGACGGCGCCAATCGCGACATGAGCTTCGCCTATGTCGTGCGCGCCGTGACCCCCGGCGTCTACGACCACCCGGCGGCGAGCGTCGAGGACATGTATCGTCCGCAGTTCTCGGCCCGCACCGCAATGGGCCGCATGGAGGTGCTGGCAGCCCAGCAGTAAGTGCAGCCATGAAAGCACGATGGAAGATTGCGATCGGTTTTGGAGCCACTGCCTTGACGGCGGTGGCTCTGGTCTTCGGCCTGGAGGCCGCGGACCGCGCCTATCCGCCGCCGCTGGACGCTGCCCGCGTTGTGTCTGCCGAGGTGCTCGACGCCAATGGCGATCTTCTGCGCGCCTTCGCCACGCCTGAGGGGCGCTGGCGGCTAAAGACCGGGGTTGCCGATGTCGATCCGCAATATCTGCGCATGCTGGTCGCCTATGAAGACCGACGCTTCTACGATCATCACGGCATCGACCCGATGGCGATCGGACGCGCCTTCGTGCAGCTCGTCACGCATGGTCGCATCGTCTCGGGCGGCTCGACTCTCTCCATGCAGGTGGCGCGACTGATCGAGCCCCGTGGTCAGCGCTCGATGAGCGCCAAGCTTCTGCAAATCGTTCGTGCCATCCAGATCGAGCGGCGCCTGACAAAGGAGCAGATCCTCGATATCTATCTGACGCATGCGCCCTATGGCGGCAACTTGGAGGGCGTTCGGGCGGCAAGCCTTGCCTATTTCGGCAAGGAGCCCCGCCATCTCAGTGTCGCGCAAGCCGCCCTCCTCGTCGCCCTGCCGCAGCTGCCGGAGAAGCGACGGCCGGACCGCAATCTCTCGGCGGCGCAAGCAGCCCGCCACCGCGTCCTCGAACGCGCAGCCGTCGCGACCATCATCGGCGAAGGAGAGGCCGAACGCGCAGCGTTGACACCTGTGCCGGCCGACAGGCGGCAATTGCCGGCTTATGCGGCCCATCTCGCCGAGCTAGCGCTCAAAAAGCAGCCCGACGTCATTCAGCGCCGAACCACCTTGCGGCGCGGCGTGCAACAGGGACTGGAAGCCGTCGCCGATGCGGCTGCGAAACGGCTTGGGCCGAAGGTGTCGGTGGCCATGGTCATGGCCGACGCCAAGACCGGCGAGATCATCGGCGAAGTCGGCTCGGCCAACTATTTCGATTCCGGCCGCGCGGGCTGGATCGACATGACCCGTATCTTGCGCTCTCCCGGCTCGACGCTGAAGCCCTTCATCTATGGGCTCGCCTTTGAACAGGGTTATGTGGCGCAGGAGACGATCATCGAGGACCGTCCCGCCGATTTCTACGGCTACCGCCCACGCAACTTCGATATGAACTACCAGGGCGATGTCAGCGTGCGGCAGGCGCTGCAGCTGTCGCTCAACGTACCGGCCGTGCGCCTGCTCGATGCCGTAGGTCCCACCCGGTTGCTGGTGCGCTTTCGCCGCGCCGAGGTGAACCTCAAGCTGCCACCGAACGAAGCTCCCGGCCTTGCCATCGGTCTTGGCGGCGTCGGCGTCACCCTCAAGGATCTGGTGCAGCTCTATGCCGGTCTTGCCAATCGGGGCAAGGCGATGCGGATCGGCGACGGCGTTCAGGATCAGCCCGGACCGATCGACAGCGAGCCGTTGATGGAGCCGGTGGCCGCCTGGAACATCACCGACATTCTCTCCGATATCATCGCGCCGCGCGGCAGCAAGCAGCTCGGCATCGCCTACAAGACCGGCACCAGCTACGGCAATCGCGATGCATGGTCGATCGGCTATGACGGCGCGCATGTGCTCGGCGTCTGGGTCGGCCGGCCGGACAATGGCGCCGTGCCAGGGCTGGCGGGCTATGTCTCGGCCGCCCCCATCCTGTTCGAAGCCTTCGCGAAATCGGGCGTCGCCATTACCCCCTTCCCTCCGCCTCCCATGGGCGCCGTGCGCATCTCCGCAACCGAGCTGCCCATCAGCCAGCGCCGTTTTTCCGTTACCGCCGCAGGCCTGCTGGCCGCGTCGAGCCGCGAGCCGGCGCCGCAGATCGTCTACCCGCCCGAAGGCGCGCGCGTCGATCTCGGAGCGGGCACCGGCGCCGATCAGATCGCGCCGCTGGCGCTAAAACTGCAGGGCGGGCGGGCGCCGTTTCGGTGGCTCGCCAATGGCAAGCCGCTGCCGGAACTCTCTCGTCGCCGTACCAATCAGTGGACGCCCGATGGCGCCGGCTATTCGACGCTGACGGTCATCGATGCGGCCGGCCGTGCCGCCAGCGTGCGCGTCTTCGTCGAGTAAGAGCCGTCACATCATTGCGATCACGCCGTCGCATTTTTGTCAGCCGGTATCGTCTATGCTATCTTAGGCGCAACTCAAATGAGGAATGGCGAGATGTCGGAAGAGCAGGCAATCCGTGCGGTTGTTCACCTCTATGTCGATGGCATGGCCTTCGCGAATGAGCCGGCGCTGCGCAAGGCACTCCACCCGCGCGCCGATATCATCGGCAATTATCAAGGCGCGGTCGAATGGATGACGCGGGATGAGTTCATCGCGGCGATCGTCGAAGAAGGCAGCGCACCCCCCGGTACTATACCGTTGATGGAGATCGAGCTGATCGACATCGAAGGCGATGCCGCAAGCGTCAAGGTCGTCGACGAATTCGCCGGAATGCGGTTTTCGGACTATCTGTCACTGGTGAAGATCGACGGACGCTGGAGCATCGTCAACAAGGTCTATCATCTGCATCGGTAGAACCGATTGCTTTCGATATGCCACACCTCTGATATCCCCTCTGCCACTTTGGGACATCTGCCCCACATGGGGGAGATCATTGCGAGCAGCTTCTTATCCGTAAAACGACACGCTGCGGTTTCCACGGACCCGATACTTCCCTGAGGCAGACGCGCTCCGCGAGTTATCAACCTCCCCCATGTGGGGGGAGATGTCGCGACAGCAACGGAGGGGTTGACTCCCCTCCGCAAATTCAAAAGCCGGCAGATTAACCCCGAAGCACGCCACCCGTCGACTTCGTGACGTTCGCCACGATCTTCTGGGTCAGTGCTTCGAAGTCCTCATCTGTGAGCGTCCGCTCTGCGGGCTGGATCTGTACCTCGATGGCGATGGACTTCCTGCCTTCGCCGAGCGATGTGCCTTCGAAAATATCGAAGACGTTGACGCCGGTTACCAGCTTGCGGTCGGCGCCGACGGCAGCGCGGACGATGGCGCCGGCTTCCACCGACTTGTCGACCACGAAGGCGAAGTCCCGCTTGACGGCTTGGAACGGAGAAAGCTCCAGCGCCGGCTTGGTACGGGTCGCCTTCTTCTTCGGCTCGGGCATGGCATCGATATAGACTTCAAAGCCGGCGAGAGCGCCCGACACGTCGAGCGCTTCCAGCGTCTTCGGATGGAATTCGCCGAAATAGCCTAGCACGACCTTCGGACCTATCTTGATGGTGCCGGAACGGCCGGGATGATACCAGGCCGGGCCACCCTGCTCGATCTGGATATTGCCCATCGGCAGACCGCAGGCTTCGATCACGGCGAGAGCATCGGCCTTGGCATCGAAGACATCAACCGGCTTGCCGCCGCCCTTGGCGGCGTTCGACCACATGCGGCCGGCGCCGGAGAGCGTTGCCGTGCCGCGGCGGATGCCGCCTGCCACGCGACGCTGGCCCTCGGGCGTGTCGCTCTCGTACGTGCCGGAGACTTCGAAGATCGCGACGTCGCCATAGCCCTTATCGGCATTGCGCTGTGCAGCCGAGAGCAGGCCCGGCAACAGCGACGGGCGCATGTCGGACATATCTGACGCAATCGGGTTGGCAAGCTTCAGCGCGTTGGAGCCACCGCCGAAGAGCTTGGCCTGATCTTCCGAAATGAACGACCAGGTGACGGCTTCCAGCATGCCGCGCGATGCGAGCGCGCGCTTGGCCGTGCGGGTGCGGATCTGCAGCGTCGTCAGGATCTTGCCATTGACGGCATTGTGACTCTCAAGCGGCTGCGGCTTGATGTTGTCGACGCCGTGGATGCGCATGATTTCTTCGACGAGATCGGCCTTGCCGTCGACATCCGGGCGCCAAGAGGGAACAGCGACCGAGATACGCTCGCCCGAACCGGAGACCGAGAAACCGAGCTTCGCCAGGATGGACTTGCTCTCGTCAGAGGAGACTTCGAGGCCAGTCAGGCGCTTGACTTCCGAAAGCGGGAAATCGACGATCTTGGCATCATAGCCCTTGTAGCCTTCGACACGCGCCTTGGCAGCGGTGCCGCCGCAGCAGGCGAGCACAAGTTCCGTGGTGCGCTCAAGACCGGGAACCATGTACTCCGGATCGGCGCCACGCTCGAAACGGTAGCGCGCATCAGTGATGATGCCCAGGCTACGGCCGGTCTTGGCGATGTTCATCGGATCCCAGAGTGCGGACTCGATCAGCACATCCGTGGTGTTCTCGTCGCAGCCCGAGTGTTCGCCGCCCATGATGCCGCCGATCGACTCGACGCCGTTATCATCGGAGATGACGACATTGCTCGGGTTGAGCTTGTATTCGCGTTCATCCAGCGCCAGCACGGTTTCGCCGTCCTTGGCGCGGCGCACGACCAGATTGCCCTTGACCTTCGCAGCGTCGAAGACGTGCATCGGCCGACCCTGGTCGAAGGTCATATAGTTGGTGATATCAACGAGCGCGCTGATCGGGCGCAGGCCGATGGCAAGCAGACGCTGCTGCATCCACTTCGGGCTCGGGCCGTTCTTGACGCCGCGCACGAGACGAAGCGCAAAGCCGGGGCAAAGGCGCGTGTCGTCCAGATCGATCTTGAGCTCGGTCGTCGTTTCGCCTTCGATGGCGAAGGACGGCGTGCCGCGCGGCTTCAGCGTGCCGAGGCCGGAGGCGGCGAGATCGCGGGCGATACCGTAAACGCCGGTGCAGTCCGGGCGGTTCGGCGTCAGGTTGATCTCGATCATCGGATCGTCGAGGCCGGCATAGGCGGCAAAGCTCGTGCCGACGGGCGCATCTTCGGACAAGTCGATGATGCCGTCATGGCTGTCGGAGATTTCCAGCTCCTTTTCCGAGCACATCATGCCGCGGCTCTCGACGCCGCGGATGTTGCCGATGGCAAGCGTCACGTCGATGCCGGGAACATAGGTGCCGGGCGCCGCGAAGGCGCCGACGAGGCCGGCGCGCGCATTCGGAGCGCCGCAGACGACCTGGATAGGCGCGCCGCTGCCGGTATCGACCATCAGCACCTTGAGGCGATCGGCCTGCGGGTGCTTTTCGGCCGAGAGAACCTTGGCGATGACGAAGGGCTTGAACGCGGCCTTGTCGTCGACCTCTTCCACTTCCAACCCGATCATCGTCAGGCGGGCGCAGATCTCGTCGAGCGTGGCGTCGGTTTCCAGATGCTCTTTCAGCCAGGAGAGTGTGAATTTCATGTGCTTTATCCCTTCCTTACGCGCTCAGACCGCCGAACAGCGTCGGCATATCGAGCGGGCGGAAGCCATAGTGATTCATCCAGCGGACATCGGCGTTGAAGAAGTCGCGCAGGTCAGGCATGCCGTATTTCAGCATGGCGATGCGGTCGAGGCCCATGCCCCAGGCAAAGCCCTGGTACTCATCGGGATCGAGACCGCCGTGGCGCAGCACGTTCGGATGCACCATGCCGCAGCCGAGAATTTCCATCCAATCCGTGCCTTCGCCGAACTTGACGATCGGGCCAGAGCGGTCGCACTGGATATCGACCTCGAAGGACGGTTCCGTGAACGGGAAGAACGATGGGCGGAAGCGCATCGTCACATTGTCGACCTCGAAGAAGGTCTTGCAGAATTCCTCCAGCACCCAGCGGATGTTGCCGACATTGGCCGTCTTGTCGATGACGAGGCCTTCGACCTGATGGAACATCGGCGAATGGGTGGCGTCGCTATCCTGGCGATAGGTCTTGCCGGGGATGATGATACGGATCGGCGGCTTCTGCGCTTCCATGGTGCGCACCTGCACCGGCGAAGTGTGCGTGCGCAGCACCTTGCGCTCACCCTTTTCGTCCGGCTGGAAGAAGAAGGTGTCGTGCATCTCGCGGGCCGGGTGCCCTTCCGGGAAATTCAAAGCCGTGAAGTTATAGTAATCGGTCTCGACATCGGGGCCTTCGGCGATCGAAAAGCCCATGTCTCCGAAAATGGCGGTGATTTCATCGACGATCTGGCTGATCGGATGGATGCGGCCGCGTTCGGCAGGCGACGAACGCACCGGCAGGCTGACATCGACGGTCTCGGCCTTCAGCTTCGCATCGATCGCAGCATCGCGCAGCTCGCCCTTGCGGGCATTGATCGCATCGGTGACGGAATTCTTGAGGGCGTTGATCGCCGCGCCGCGTGTCTGCCGCTCTTCCGGCGACATCGAGCCCAGCGTCTTCAACAGTTCCGAGACCGAGCCCTTCTTGCCGAGCGCGGAGACCCTGACGGCTTCGATCGATTGTTCGTCGGTCGCCGCGGCCACCTCGGCCATAAGTTGGGTTTCGAGTGTTACGAGTTCCGTCATCTGATCCTGCCTTGCGGGCGGCGGGCTTGGAACGCCGCTCATTCCGCGGAATAATGGATGAACGCCCGCATCAGAGAGCTTGTGGCAACGATGAGGCGCTGCAGATCACTATCCATGTGCAAGCGGCCAATCAACCGGGCAAATGACAAAAACACGCCGAGAATGCGGTCCTTGGCACTTGTCGCCCGACAAGACGGCCTGACACGATGGAAAAGCGCATGCTGCAAAACACAAAACCCGCGCCGGTTTCGCCAGCGCGGGTTTCATAATGAATTTACGAAAGACGTGCGAGGCAGCGTTAGTTAACGGCTGCTTCGAACTCGTTCTTCGTGCCAGCTTCCTTGAGGTACTCAAGCGCCTTCTTCGAAGCAGCAACGAGCGCACCAAAAGCTTCCGACTCATGGATCGCCATGTCGGACAGAACCTTACGGTCAACTTCGATGCCAGCCTTGGTCAGACCGTCGATGAAGCGGCCGTAGGTCAGGCCGTGTTCGCGGACAGCAGCGTTGATACGCTGGATCCAGAGGGCGCGGAAGTTGCGCTTGTTAACCTTGCGGTCGCGATAAGCGTACTGCTTGGAGCGATCGACAGCGGCCTTGGCTGTGCGGATGGTGTTCTTGCGGCGGCCGTAGAAGCCCTTGGCTGCCTTCAGAACCTTTTTGTGCTTGGCGTGGGCGGTAACGCCTCTTTTTACGCGTGCCATTTCATGATCTCCTTAGTCTATAGCGTTACGAATAGTCTTAGAGACCGTTCGGCAAGTAGTTCTTGATTACCTTACGGCCATCCGGTTCTGCGAGAACCATGGTGCCGCGGGCATCGCGAATGAACTTGTTGGTACGCTTGATCATGCCGTGGCGCTTGCCAGCAGCTGCGGCCTTGACCTTGCCGGTCGCGGTGATCTTGAACCGCTTCTTGGCAGAGGACTTCGTCTTCATCTTGGGCATTTTGCTACTCCTTCGATGCTCCCTGACGTGCTTTTCTAAAAAGCCCTTCCCACAGGTCCGGACAGGCCGGGCTGCGACAAGGTGCCGGAGCGTTTGTTGTTGAACGGCTGAAACGGTGACGAACCGCTCCGCCAGCATTCTGAACTGCCACGGCATGCCCTGCCGGTCAGTTCGGACGCGCGCTTATAACCGCAGTTGTCCGCAAGTGCAACGGGCCGAATGTGCGATTCTTTGCAGATCGATGACAGATTTATCCTGCGGACAAAAGGAAAAAGCCGCCCATGGGACGGCTCCGACCTCTGTTACCTCGACCTGCGCCTCACTTCGGCGCAAGCACCATCATCATCTGGCGGCCTTCGAGCTTGGGCTCGGCTTCCACCTTGGCGATCTCGAGCGTGTCTTCCTTGACCTGCTGAAGAAGTTTCATGCCGAGTTCCTGGTGAGCCATTTCGCGGCCACGGAACTTCAAGGTCACCTTCACCTTGTCGCCTTCTTCGAAGAAACGGCCGATCGCCTTCATCTTCACCTCATAGTCATGGGTGTCGATGTTCGGGCGCATCTTGATTTCTTTGACTTCGACGATCTTCTGCTTCTTGCGCGCCTCGGCTGCCTTCTTCTGGTTGGCATATTTCAGCTTGCCCAGGTCGAGGATCTTGCACACAGGCGGTTCAGCATTAGGGGAAATCTCTACCAGATCGAGACCGGCCTCCTCTGCCATTCTCAATGCCTGGTCCGTCGCGACGATGCCCATATTCGCGCCGTCAGCCGCAATGAGCTGAACTTTGGGAATGCGGATTTCCCTGTTGGAACGTGGCCCGTCCTTTACGGGCGCATCGGTTTTAAAGGGTCTGCGAATGGTCGTATTCTCCACGAATTGTTTCGGATAGCTGCAGCCTATCGCTCCCCGTCGGCGCAACTGACGGAAATGTCGTAAAAGCTACGTTGAAGTCAATAGCATGACATCAGGAAAAAAGCACCTCCCGCGTGTCAATAGAATGTCATAGAGACACAAGATGCGCGAAGGACACACTATCGTAGCCAGATGACGCGCAAACCCGCGCTAAAAAGCCGAGCATTTTTGGGGTCACATCGGCGCGAATCTGTTTTATAGAGCGGAAAAACGGGAGTTTCTTGATGTCCGAAGCCGCGACAGCTAGCCAACCGACCTTCATTTCCGTTGGCGAGGGTGAGAGCGAACGCCAGATCGCGATCCGCGAGCGCGTGGCCGGCAAAGGCGCAAAGAATGTCAGCTTCCTATGGCTATCCGGCTATCGGTCCGACATGAGCGGCACCAAGGCGGTCGAGCTGGACGCGCTAGCGGAGCGGGCCGGCCTTGGCTGCATCCGCTTCGACTATTCCGGCCACGGCCAATCGGGGGGCAAGTTCACTGACGGTACGATCTCGCGCTGGCTGGAAGAGGCGCTTGCCGTCATCGATCATACCAAACCAAAGAAGATCGTCCTCGTTGGCTCGTCGATGGGCGGCTGGATTGCGCTCAGGGTCATTCAGGAGCTGCGAAAGCGCAAGAAGGCACCCAGCATTGGCGGTCTCGTCCTGATCGCGCCTGCACCCGATTTCACCGTCGATCTCATCGAGCCCAATCTTTCGGACAACGAGCGACGCTCGCTGGCCGAGCGCGGCTATTTCGAAGAGCCCTCGGAATACAGCCCCGAGCCGAACATCTTCACCCGCGCCCTGATCGAAGACGGCCGGACCAATCGTGTGTTGACAGGCATCATCGAGACCGGCTGCCCCGTGCACATCCTGCAGGGCATGGAAGACGCCGACGTGCCCTTCTCGCATTCGTTAAAGCTGGTCGAGCATCTGCCGGCCGACGATGTGGTGTTAACACTTGTGCGCGATGGCGATCATCGCCTGTCGCGGCCTCAGGATATCGAGCGCATACTCACCGCGGCGGAAACTCTGGCGCTTCATAATAGCCAGTAAAAACAATCCGATATACTTGAAGTAGCTCGCCGTGAAATTTCCGCGCCGGGCATCGTTTTCGCGCGCCTGCCCAATCGGGAGAGGTATAGAATTGTGGCAAACACCGTCTCGATTGTCCCGAAATTAACCATACGCGCCGGTTCCCACGTTAACACTTAAGTAACGATTGACTTGTCAGGCCCCGCTACATTAACAATTTGTTAACAAATGCAGGGACGATACAAGGAATAGTGGGCGTGCGTATTAAGGGCGTATTGGTTGCCTTCGCTGCTATAATTGCGATGTCATCGGCGGCGATGCCGGCGTCTCGGCAGAGCGCATCGATGACGGTCGGCAACGTCACTTCTCAGCCCATTGGGCATTATGATTTCTGCCAGAGGCATCCCGATGAATGCGGTCCGGTACGCAACGCCGGCCCGGTGGATATGAACGCCGCTGCCTGGGCGCTGGTCAATCAGGTTAACCTGCGCGTCAACAAAACCATCCGTCCGGCGACGGACATGGAAGTCTACGGTCAGGAAGAATACTGGGAATACCCGAAGACCGCCGGCGACTGCGAGGATTTTGCTCTGCTGAAGCGCCGGTTGCTGATACAGAACGGTATCTCGGCTTCCAATCTGCTGATGACGGTCGTGCGCAAGCCTGATGGCGAAGGCCATGCGGTTCTGACACTACGCACCAAGCAGGGCGATTATGTGCTCGACAACCTCGAGGACGAAATCAAGATCTGGTCGAAGACGCCCTATTCCTACCTGAAGCGCCAGGCGAGCTTCAACACGGGGCGCTGGGTCACCATCGAGAACGGCAGCGACATTCTTGTCGGCTCCGTCAAGTAAGCACAGGCGCTCAAAGACAGCCAAAAGGCCGGCGAAAAGCCGGCCTTCCGTTTTTGGGGATTTAGTCAGAACAGTCCTCACTCGCACGTGCGGACGGATTGGACCCTAGCGGATACGTCAGCTGTTCTTGTGGCTTTGCTGACCCGCTTTGGCAGGTTGCTCGTGTGTGCCACCGCGCGCATTGCCGGATTGCTGCTCATGTGAGCTGCCGGAGGAAGCGCTGCGGCTATTGTGATCCATGTTCTTGTGGCTCTGCTGGCCTGATTTGACGTGCTGGTCGTGGCTTCCAACTTGGTGTGCCATTAGACAATCTCCTTGGGTTTGCAGAACGAGGCCAAGAGCGGCCTCGTGTTGCTAACCGATGGCAGTGGCAGGCGTTCCGAATTTTAACATTTCGTGAACGGAGCGCCCCAGCCACACGTCAGGCATTTCCGATCAGAATACCGGCCGCCAGCACCAGGGAGCCGCCGACCACCACCTGGAAGGCTGCGCGAAGGAACGGCGTTTCCATATATTTGTTCTGGATGAAAGCGATGGCCCAGAGCTCGAAGAAAACGACGATCGCAGCCGTGATCGTTGCGGTCCAGAAATGCGGAATGAGGTAGGGCAGTGCGTGGCCGAGGCCGCCGATCGCCGTCATGATGCCGCAGGCAAGGCCACGCTTGATCGGCGAGCCGCGGCCGGAGATCTTGCCGTCATCGTGTGCCGCCTCGGTGAAACCCATCGAAATGCCGGCGCCGACGGAGGCCGACAGACCGACGAGAAAGGTCTGCCATGTCTGCTGCGTGGCAAATGCGGCGGCGAAAATCGGCGCCAGCGTGGACACGGAACCATCCATGAGGCCGGCAAGGCCCGGCTGCACATAGGTCAATACGAACTGGCGACGCGCCTGGGCATCCTCTTCCTGCTTAACGGTTTCCGGCGTGTGCTTGTCGCCAAGCAGACGGGCAACATCCTCGTGTCCCTGTTCTGCCAGCGCCAGGTCGCCCAGAAGCTGTCTCGTCGACGCGTCGGAAACCTGTTTTGCGGCCTGAATATAGAAATTATAGGCCTGCTGCTCCATCGCCTCCGCTTCCTCGCGAATGGAATCGAGGGAGAGATTCTTGCGCAGCCAGTCCGGCTTGCGCTCATAGAAGCCGCTGACGTGCTCGCGGCGGATCAGCGGGATACGCTCGCCGAAACGCTGCCGGTGCATGTCGATGAGGGTCTTGCGATGGGTATCCTCAACCTCTGCCATATCCTCGAAGACCTTGGCGGACTCGGGATAATGCTGGCGAAGTATATCGGCATAGGCGAGATAGATGCGCGAGTCGTCCTCTTCCGCGGCGATGGCGATGGCCAGGATTTCCTGTTCCGAGAGGGAGGTGAAGGGACGTTTCGACGGACGAAAAAGGCCGAGCAACATGGGAGGCAACCTTATAACTTTAGAATTATTCTAATTCTAAAGTGGGCAATCGCGCCGGTCAAGCGGCCAGATGTCGTCTTAAGCGGAAATCGCATTGCGGGGAGGTATGACGGATTGCGGCTCGGAGCGCATAAATACGAAAGTGGTTTTGACAGATTGCCGCAACATCCGCATGACGCCTTGGATATGCCCTGAAATTGCATAGATAAGCGGAGACGAAAGCCGGCCGCGGCGATACTCTGCGAATGACCGGCGGGAGCATCCTATGGACAATGACATACAGGGCCGAGCCGCCCATCTTGCCGGCATTCGCGAAAAGGCCGAGGCCGAGATGGCAAGCATGGGGATCGACGCCGCTTTCATCGAGCGGCTGGTCGATACTTTCTACGCGCGCGTTCAGGCTCATCCCCGCCTCGGGCCGGTATTCGACGGTCGCCTTGCCGGACGTTGGCCTGAGCATATGGAAAAGATGAAGCGCTTCTGGTCGTCCGTGGCCTTCAAAAATGGCGCCTATGGCGGCAAGCCGGTGCAGGCACACCTCGGCGTCGAAGGCATGGCTGTCGATCTCTTTCCGGAATGGCTGGCGCTTTTCTCGCAGACCCTCACCGATATCGCGCCTTCCGCGCAGGCGAAGGACTGGTTCATGGCAACGGCCGAACGCATCGCCAGGAGCCTGACTCTATCGCTCTTCTATAATCCTGCGCTGGATGATCCGGCACGGCAGGGCGGGTGAACTATACGTTCGCCCCTAGTGGCATCGGAGGCGCGGGTAGCGACTGATCAGCCCTTCGTCGCGAAAATCGTTGCGCCAATGCTGGCGGAAACGACCAGGGCAGTGCCGAACATCTGTGACGGCGTCATCGGTTGCGACAGGATGACGAAGCCTGCGAAGGCACCGATGGCCGGTTCGAGGCTCATGAGAATGCCGAAGGATGAGGTCGGCATGCGCCGCAACGCCACCATTTCCAGCACATAGGGCAGCAGCGGAACGAGCAGCGCCAGGCCGGCGATCTCGATGAGGCCATACCCCGTCAGATGCGGGGCGGCCGAGGCAAAGCCGAAGGGGGTCGAAACAATAGCCGCCACCAGCAGCGACATGGAAAGCCCTTCGAGACCCTGAAAGGCGTTGCCAACCTTCTTTGTCAGCAAAATGTAGCTTGCCCAGCCCGCCCCTGCCCCGATGGCAAAGAGAATGCCGGGCAGATTGCCGACCCACGCCTCACCATCATAGGCCAGGAGCAGCACGCCGATAGCGGCAAAGAGAGGCCAGAGAAGCTGGCGGCTGAGCCCGAAGCCCAGGGTTGCGACCAGAAGCGGGCCGAGAAATTCGATGGCGACGGCAAGTCCCAGCGGAATGCGGGCAATCGCCGAGAAGAAGAGCGTCGTCATCAGCGCCGAAACGGTGCCGAGCGCCAGCACACCGAGCCACTGCGAGCGGTTGTAGCTCATGATCTTCGGACGGACGATGATCGCCAATACTATGGAGGCGAAAACGAGCCGCAGCCATGTGGCTCCGACCGGACCATAGGCATTGATGATCGGAGCCGAAAGGGCCGAGCCGAACTGGATGCAGGACATGGACAAGACGCACATCAGCACACCGGTAGCAATGCCGCCGGAAGATGGCGCAACGTCCGGGTGCGGCATGAGCGCCGCGCCGCCATCCGTGCCACTCTCGATAAGCTTCTGATCCATGGCCTCTCCTAACAGGCGAGGTTTTAGAGGCCTGGCTTTACGCTGGCAAATTCAAACTTTTCATGCTGGGATCAGGCGCTTTGATGCAAGAACCGCTCAGGCTTCCAGGCCTTTCAACACATTGGCGACGTTGAGACCGATTTCGGGCACGCCATATCCGCCCTCCATGCAGACGAGCACGGGCAATCCCGTAGTGGCTATGCGCTCACCCATGCGGATGAAATCCTGCGACGTCAACGCGAAGAAAGAGATTGGATCGCGTTCGAAGGTATCGACGCCAAGCGAGAGGACGATGGCTTCGGCGCCGAAGGCCTTGATGCGGGCAAGCGCATCGTCGAGCGCCGATGCCCACACGCCCCATGGCGTGCCCGGCTGCATGGGGTAGTTGCGGTTAGCCCCGAGCCCGTTGCCCTCGCCTTTCTCATCCGCATGGCCGAGGAAATAGGGGAAGGCATGGATGGGATCGCCATGCAGCGAAGCGGTGAAGACATCGCCCCGCCGGTAGAATATGTCCTGCGTGCCGTTGCCGTGATGGAAGTCGACATCGAGGATCGCCACCTTGGCCGCGCCGTGATCACGCAGGCGCTGCGCCGCAACGCCGGCGTTGTTGATGAAACAATAGCCGCCGAAAAGATCGGAACCGGCATGATGGCCGGGCGGACGGCAAAGCGCAAAGGCAAAGCGATTGCCGGCATGTAGCCAGTCTGCGCCGGTCAAGGCGCAGCGCATGGAGGCGAGCGCCGCCTCATAAGATCCCTTGGTGATGGAGGTATCGGCCGCATTGGCATAATGGCCGATCATGCCGACGATATTTTCCGGCACGCGCTGACTGGTGCGCCTGACAGGGAAGGAATTGGAGATCGCCTCGCCCGTGAAACCGGCCGCGACCCAGCGCTCCCACACCACGCGCAGAAATTCGAGATAGGCGGGATCATGCACCTTGCACGCCGTCTCGAGTCCGTAGACCTCGGGTGCGACGACATCGACAAAACCGGCTTCTTTGACGGCGGCGAGGATCCATTCGGCCCGAAAAGGTGCTTCGAAGGGAGTGACGAGCTTGCCATCGTGCAGCTCGGTCTTGGCATCCCTGAGCTTGTGATCTTCCGAGTAAATGACCCGCATGTTCGCCTCCTCCATTATATCATTTGCCCTAAAGGCTACATGCATCGCGCCGAGGAAAAAAGGGCCTGCGCGCTCTTGAACACTGCCGCAAGCGACCGCACTTTCCGCCTGCATCTGGCAAAGTGGGGATGGCCGTATGAAAGTGCTGATGGTTGATGTCGACGGTGTCCTGGTTCATGGCAGACCGAGCGATGGGCTGCCGCTTTTCACCCATCTGGAGCGCGATCTCGGCCTACCGCTTGATGTGCTTCGCCAGGCATTCTTCGAACCCTATTGGCGAGACATCGTTACCGGCCGCGACGCGCTGGAGCCGAGGCTTTCAGAGGTTCTGGGCGAAATCGCACGGCACCTGCCCGCGAAAACACTGATCGACTACTGGTTTGAAAACGACTCCCGCCTCGACCACGGCCTGCTTGAAGACCTCGCCGCGCTGCGGGCTAAGGGAACGAAGATGTTCCTTGCGACCAATCAGGAGCACATGCGAGCGGCCTATCTGATGGAGACGCTTCAGCTCTCCCAGCGTTTCGACGGCATTTTCTATTCGGCCGCTCTCGGCCATCAGAAACCTGCGGACGCGTTCTTTCAGCTGGCGACCGAACGCGTCGGTTTTGCCGCAAACGAGATCGGCTTCATCGACGATGTGGAAGCCAATATCGAGGCTGCGCGGCAATTCGGCTGGAAGGCGATGCGGTGGGCGTCAGGCTCCAGGCTGGAGGATGCCATGGCCGCCTTCTCAGCCTGAATCATCTTTTCACGCAGCGATACGCTTATAGAAAATGGTCGTGTCGCAGAGGCCGCCTTGCGGCCACATGGCATAATCCGGCACCACGCCGGCACGCTGCCAGCCAAGACGCGGATAGATCGCTTCGGCATCGCTGCCGGTTGCCGTGTCGAGCACGAGCAAGGTCTTGCCGATGCGGGCAGCTTCGCGTTCGGCTGCGTCCATCAGCAGGCGGGCAAGGCCCTTGCCGCGTGCGGATCTGTGCACCAGCAGCTTCTTGAGATCGCCGCGATGCGGCTGGTTCGGCATCTGCGCGGCCCCCACCTGCACCGTGCCGACGACCCTGCCTTCTATTGCGGCGACGAAAAGCAGCGTCGCGGCGCTTTCGACGCTGTCGGCAACGCCCTGCCAGTAGGGCAAGGCATCGGACACACCATAGGGTTGCATGAAGCCGACGGAAGCGCCACCATTGACGCAATCGACAAGCACCTCGCAGAGATCGGATAGCCTGTCGCGAGCGTCGGCGGCCGAAAGAAGACGAATGTCAGTCATGAGAAAAGTCCTTGGGTAGCTTGAGCATTTCCGCGTTTCGAAGAAAAGCGGAAATGCTCTATCTTATTGTTTTCTTACGCATTCCTGACGGAAAACCGCTGTGCGCTTTTCCTGGAAATGCTCTATGAACGGCCGCGATCGAGGATGACGCTGTAGCGCGCCGGCACCTCGCCGGGATTATGGAAGGCATGGCCATCGCCAACGCCCATGAAGAGACAATCGCCGGGCATGAGGCGATGCATGACATCGCGATGCGTCACCTCCATCTCCCCCTCGAACAGCCAGACATGCTGGGTCATATCGGCGCTTGCCGTATTCGGCGGGAAAATGACGCGCGCGCCGGCGGGAAAGATGACCTCGACAACATCAACCTTCGAGCCCGTGCCCGGCGGCGAGACGGAACGTCTGACATAGCCGGTTCCCGGATCACGCCAGATCGCCTGCTGCTCGCGGCGGGCAAGCGGCGACACCTCCATGTCCTCCTCGGCAAAGAAAGCCGAGAGCGAAAGGCCGAGCGCTGCGCAGAGCCGTGACAGCAGCGAGGCCGTCGGGCTCGCCTCCGCCCGCTCGATGCGCGAGATCATGGCGCGGCTGACGGCCGAGGCATTGGCAAGCTCATCCAATGTCAGACCGCGAGCGATACGCAGCTCCTTGATACGCGCGCCGATCGCCAGATCCAGATTGTCATCCGCCATTGTCAATGCCTTGCGCCTCGAAATTCCACTATAAGAGAAATACACGTTCTCATGATGGAATCAAGAGACCTTCGATGTCGATCGCTGCAGGACCGGATAAGGCTAACATAACGCGAAGATAGCCGCCAAAACCCCGCTTTTCCGCTTTGCGGCGCGGGGCGGCGCTGCTATATGGCGCGCATGAGCACCAATTCGACCACTCCGCTTTCGCATATCCGCAACTTCTCGATCGTGGCCCATATCGACCACGGCAAATCGACGTTGGCCGACCGCCTGATCCAGACGACGGGCGGCCTGGCCGAACGCGAAATGTCGGAGCAGGTGTTGGACAACATGGAGATCGAGCGCGAGCGCGGCATCACCATCAAGGCCCAGACGGTGCGCCTGCACTACAAGGCCCAGAATGGCGAGACCTATATCCTCAACCTGATCGACACGCCCGGACACGTCGACTTCGCCTATGAAGTCTCGCGCTCGCTGTCGGCCTGCGAGGGATCGCTGCTTGTCGTCGACGCCTCCCAGGGCGTGGAAGCGCAGACGCTTGCCAACGTCTATCAGGCGATCGACAACAACCACGAGCTCGTCACCGTCCTCAACAAGATCGACCTGCCGGCGGCCGAACCCGACCGTATCAAGGACCAGATCGAGGAAGTCATCGGCATCGACGCCTCCGACGCCGTGCTGATTTCTGCCAAGACCGGCCTCGGCATTCCGGACGTTCTCGAAGCCATCGTCAACAGGCTGCCGGCGCCGAAGAGCCCCGGTGGGGAGAAGGCGCCGCTGAAGGCGCTGCTGGTCGACAGCTGGTACGACACCTATCTCGGCGTCATGGTTCTCGTGCGCATCATCGACGGCACGCTGACCAAGGGCCAGACCATCCGCATGATGGGCACGGATGCGAAGTACCAGATCGAGCGCGTCGGCGTTCTCACGCCGAAGATGGTCGCCGTCGACAGCCTCGGCCCCGGCGAGATCGGTTTTATCACCGCCTCGATCAAGGAAGTGGCCGACACCCGCGTCGGCGATACCATCACTGAAGACAAGCGCCCGACCGCCGCAGCGCTGCCGGGCTTCAAGCCGGCACAGCCTGTGGTGTTCTGCGGCCTCTTCCCGGTCGATGCCGCCGATTTCGAAGATCTGCGCTCGGCCATGGGCAAGCTGCGCCTCAACGACGCCAGCTTCTCCTTCGAAATGGAATCGTCTGCCGCTCTCGGCTTCGGCTTCCGCTGCGGCTTCCTCGGCCTCTTGCACCTGGAAATCATCCAGGAGCGCCTGGAGCGCGAATTCAATCTCGACCTGATCGCAACGGCTCCGTCCGTCGTCTATCAGCTCACCATGACCGACGGCACCGAGATCGAGCTGCACAACCCGGCCGACATGCCCGACGTCGTCAAGATTTCCGAATTCCGCGAACCGTGGATCAAGGCGACGATCCTGACGCCGGATGACTATCTCGGCTCGATCCTGAAGCTCTGCCAGGACCGCCGCGGTATCCAGACCGAGCTGACCTATGTCGGCAACCGCGCCATGATCACCTACGATCTGCCGCTCAACGAAGTCGTTTTCGACTTCTACGACCGCCTGAAGTCGATCTCCAAGGGCTACGCCTCCTTCGACTACAGCCTGACCGACTATCGCGAGAGCGATCTCGTCAAGATGTCTATCCTCGTCAATGCCGAGCCGGTGGATGCGCTTTCCATGCTCGTGCACCGCTCTGCCGCCGAAAAGCGCGGCCGCGTCATGTGCGAGAAGCTGAAGGACCTGATCCCGCAGCACATGTTCCAGATCCCGATCCAGGCCGCCATCGGCGGGCGCATCATCGCGCGCGAGACGGTGAAGGCGCTGCGCAAGGACGTGACTGCCAAGTGCTACGGCGGCGACGCCACCCGTAAGCGCAAGCTGCTCGACAAGCAGAAGGAAGGCAAGAAGCGCATGCGGCAGTTCGGCAAGGTCGAAATCCCGCAGGAAGCCTTTATCGCCGCGCTGAAGATGGGGGACGAGTGAGGCTCTTATCAAAATCAAATTATGCGCATATAGTTTGCGCATAATTTGAGGAGCGCCTCATGACCCAAACAACGCGAAAAGCCGCGAATTTATCCCTCGACGAGCAACTGGTCGCAGATGCACGCGAGTTGAAAATCAACATCTCACGCGCTGCTGAGGACGGCATAACACGCGCCATCAAAGCCGAGCGCGAGCGACTGTGGCTTCTCGAAAATGCCGAGGCCATCGAACAAGCCAATGCCTATGTCGAAAAACATGGTCTGCCATTTGGAAAATATCGGCAGTTCTGATGGCAAGGTTCCACGTCTATGCCTTAAGGCAAAGTCGAACTCTCGCGCTGGATCTTCAGTCTGACTTGTTGGAGAGGCTGAAAACGCGAATGATGGCGCCTCTGCTTCGTCTGGAGGATGTATCAATGCCGATGGCAAGGCTCAATCCGCAGTTCACTATTGCTGACAAGCCCTACATCATGGCGACGCAACTAATGGCGGCAGTACCTCTCACCGAAATCGGGGAATTAATTGCCGATTTGAGTTTGCGCGGCGATCAGATTACCGCCGCGACCGACTTCCTTTTTCAGGGCTTTTGACTTCAGTTTCCTGCCACATACTCCCCGATCAAGCCTTCATACTCGTCCATCGCCGGCAGCGCTGCATAGCTGTGCTTGGCCGGCGTGGTGGCCCATGGCAGCTTTTCGCTCGTCCAGGTCTCCATGAAGGGCGAGAACCAGCCGACATTGTTCAGCATGGTGGCGCGGACGTTGACGAACCAGTCGACGCCTTCCAGCTTTGTGAACAGCCAGCTCATGCAATGCGGGCAGAAATAGTGATGGATGGCATCGCCATGCAGGCCGCCGATCACGGGCTCTCCCTCCGTTACCTCGAAGCCCTCCGAGGGGATCGCGGCGCTCAGCGAATAGGGGCCGGCGGTCATGCGCTGACAGCCCGTGCAGTGGCAGGCCATGGTCAGCAGCGGCTTGGCGTTGATCTTCAACCGCACCTGCCCGCAACGGCAACTGCCCTCGCATGGTAATTCCAGCGTGCTCATAAATCCTCTCCTTTTATCTGCTTGCTTCGCTAAAGCGCGTCGCGATCTCTAAGATTCGCTTCACGCGCTTTAGCTCTTTGATTTCACGCATGGCGTAGCCACGAAAACCGCTGCACACTTTTGCGCGACTGCCCTAGCGCTTTCAGGCGTCGGTGGCTCCGGGAAGCTTTGCCTGCGACCTGATGGTCTTCACCCAGGCTCTTGCGATGGCAAGGCCGGCCGTGTCGGCGGCAGCTGCGTGCTTGGAGACGAGCTCGGGATATTTCTCCAGCCAGCCCGGTTCCTTGCGCTCGATCGTCTCCTGGTGTTCACCCCGCCAGCGCTCCACCACCTCGGCGTTCGCCTCGAAGTGGAACTGCGTGCCATAGGTGGCGCGACCGATGCGGAAAGCCTGATTGCGCGTCACGCCATTGGTCGCAAGACGGGTGGCTCCATCAGGCAAGGCAAATGTGTCGGAATGCCACTGGAAGATGGTGAAGTCGTCGCCGACATCGGCCAGCAAAGGATCGACCCTGCCTTCGTCGGTGAGGCCGATCGTCTTCCAGCCAAACTCATGAGCCGTGCCGAGCAGGTTTTCCGCCTCATAAGCGCGCGCAAGGATCTGGCTGCCGAGGCAGATGCCGAGCACTGCCTTGTCCTCACCCTCGAAGCGGCGCATCAGCCGCGCCAGCTCCGGCAGATATGGATGGGTGTCGTCGTCGCGCGCGCTCTGCTCGCCACCAAGCACGACCAGCGCATCATAGGCTGAGGCATCCTTAGGCAAAGCCTCGCCTTTCCAAGGGCGAAACAGCTCCATCTTGGCCCCAGCCTCCTCCAGCGCGATGCCGAGAGCCCCGAGCGGTGTATTATTCATATTTTCGATGATGGCGACGCGCATTCCAACAATCCCCAAACGACGGTCAGACCAGACATGAGCATGCGTTGGCGCGACAGGCAAGAGCCTAAAGCAGTTCGTCTTTTCCGATGTAATTGCGGACGGAAATCCGCCCCGCGCTTTCGCCTAAACGCCCCGCTTGCAGGCGAATAATCTTGAGCATAAATGTCAGCAAACAACGAGGATAATGACGATGAGCGACAGGCCCCGGATCACCATTCTCTACTGCACCCAATGCAACTGGCTCCTACGCTCCGGCTGGATGGCGCAAGAACTGCTGCAGACCTTTACCGACAGTCTCGGTGAAGTGGCGCTGATACCCGGCACCGGCGGCGTCTTCGAAATCCGAATCGATGGCGAACTGCTGTGGGAGCGCAAGCGCGACGGGGGTTTCCCGGGGCCGAAGGAGCTGAAGCAGCGCGTGCGGGATGTCATCGATCCGCAACGCGATCTCGGCCATACCGACCGCGCTTCGCTGGAAAGCTGAGCCTCCCCCTGCTCGTGCCGAACCGTCAGTCAAAGGGCGAGTGGCACTCCTTGGAGCCATGATTGATAGTGGTATAAAGATTGGTGCCAGGATTGTAGGTGCGATATTGTCTGGCGCACCACATCTGATGCTGCGTGCGCTGCTGGGCCGGCGTGGGATAGACGACCTTCGGCGGCGCGTAGGTTTCACGCGGAGGCATCTGAATGCGCGTGCTGTCGTAGCGGTTCACCCCGCCGGTATAGGGCGGAGTGATCGGGAGCGGCTGACCGGGGCGGGTGTAGAACTGTCGTTCCCCGAAACCGAAACAGCCTCTGGCATCGCAGAGGACGCGATTGCCAGGGCTGGGCAGCGGGATGCCGATCTTCGGAGGATCCGAAGCCGCCGTGGCAAGACCCGCTTGCGTCAGCAACGAAAGACCGAAAGCGCAACCAAGCGCAACCCTTTGAAAAGCAACCATGACGAACTCCTGTGCGGATGCCGCGTGCCAAAGCGACGCATGCCCCGCCTCGATCTTATTTGGGGCCTTCGCAAGGATAAAACCAGTATTGCCGCAACTGGAAAGCAGCATTCCACGACGAGTTGATCGCCGCCGCCGCTTGCTCCATAACAGCACGATCATTGCGAGGAGATTGCCTGTGAGCAGCTTGAAATTCGGCACCAGCGGCCTTCGTGGCCTGTCCGTTGATCTTACCGGGCGGGCTTCGGCACTCTATGCGACGGCATTCGCCAATCACCTACTGAAGAGCGGACATGCCAAGCCAGGCGATCTCATCATTGTCGGCCGAGATTTCCGCGAATCGAGCCCCGCGATATCGGCAACCTGTATCGGCGCCCTGAAACGTGCCGGCCTGACACCGATCGACTGCGGCACCTTGCCGACGCCGGCGCTGGCTCTCTACGGGCTGAAGCACAAGGCGGCCTCGCTGATGATCACCGGTTCGCACATCCCCGCCGATCGCAACGGCATCAAGTTCTACAGGCCGGACGGCGAAATCGACAAGCACGACGAAGTGGCGATCAGCGAGGAGGCTCTGGCGATCGGCGATTCGGTACTGGACGAGACGCCTGCCGCGGCGGAAAACCGCACGGCAGAGACGGAGGCGCTGTTCCTGGAGCGTAACAAGGGGTTGCTGCCATCAGGCAGCCTCGCGGGCCTCGCCATCGGCGTCTATCAGCACAGCACGGTGGCGCGCGACCTTTTCGGACAGGTGCTTGCCCATTACGGCGCCCGCGTCGTGCCGCTCGGCCGCTCCGAGAGCTTCATTCCGGTGGATACCGAAGCTGTCTCCGCCGAAACCATCCGTCTTATGAAAGGCTGGGCGCCGGAGCATGGCCTGGATGCCATCGTTTCGGCCGACGGCGATGGCGACCGGCCGCTGGTTGCGGATGAAGCCGGCGAGCCGCTGCGCGGCGATCTGCTCGGCCTCATCGCCGCAAACTTCCTTAGCGCGGAGGTGGTGGTGACGCCGGTCACGTCCAATTCCGGCATCGAAGCGGCCGGTTCCTATGCCGTCACCCGCACCCGCGTCGGCTCGCCCTATGTGATCGCCGGCATGGATGAGGCGGTTGCGGCAGGCAAGGCTGGCGTCATGGGCTTCGAAGCCAATGGCGGCACGCTGACGGCCAGCCGCTTCACCATCGAAGGCAAGTCTTTCGAGCCGCTGCCGACACGTGACAGCTTCCTGCCCGTCCTGGCGACGCTCTACGCGGCTGCAAAGGCCGGCAAGCCGCTTTCGGCGGTTGCCGGCAGCTATCGCCTGCCCTTTGCCGCCGCCGACCGCATTGAGAATTTCCCGGTAGAAACCAGTGCCGCGCTGATGGCACACCTGCGTGCGTCGGACACCAATCTCGCTGAGTTCCTCGAGCCCGTCGCAGCCGTCGCGTCGAAGAGCGACATCGACGGACTAAGGGTCACGCTTGTGGATAACCGAATCATCCATTTCCGCCCCTCCGGAAATGCACCGGAAATGCGTTGCTATGTGGAAGCGGCGGGTGAAAACGAGGCAAAGACCTTGCTGGAACAGGGACTTGGCCTGATCCGCACCTGGGCTGCGGCCCGGGTTTGACCCGGATCTCAACCGCTTTTTTCACAATCGACACGAAAACTTCAAAAACCCTGTTGACACCGGACGGCCACCCCCTTACATGCGTGTCCGTCGCCCAGATGGCGGAATTGGTAGACGCGCCAGCTTCAGGTGCTGGTACCCGAAAGGGTGTGGAGGTTCGAGTCCTCTTCTGGGCACCATTCCATTTTGAGAAACGTAGATTTCTCAATGATTTCAAGACTGATAAGTTCCCTTGGAACACATTTGATTTATCGAATGTGTTTGATCGGACTTGTCTTGAAATAGGTGCAGACGCACGAGAATCCCGGTTGGCGATGGTCCAATTCGGGTAGAGACGGCAGATCTCAAAACTCCGAAACAAGATGACTTCAAAAGCTCCTGGAAGACTAGCTTCAAAGGAGATTGGGCTACCTTCCATCCCGAGCGAATCGCGCGGCTCCCAGTCGTCGAAACGGTCTTCGATCTAAGTATTATCCCCAGACCGTTGACTGTGGAGAAAACCGCGACCTAATAGGGGGAAACCTCGAGGGATTACCCATGAATCACAAGAGCGATTGGTACGAAAAAGTCGTCGGCGACGGCAATGTCAACGAAGGTTTGGCGCGGATGATGGGAGCCATACTCGCCTTCATCGTGGTCTTCGGCGCGATTTTCTGGGCGATCTGACGATCCTGTAGCCCTGTGCTCCCTGCAGCCTCACCAAATACCTCGGGGCGCGTTTGCGCGGCGCCCGATCTATCGATCTCAGCCGGGCGCCACTTTCTTTCGACTTAAGTTACAGCTTCGGGCTCAGCGGCACGATGGCGGCGAAGCGCAGCCAGTCCTTCTGGGCCTTCGGCGTCCACGCAGCCTCGGCAATGGCCGGCAGGCGCGGGAAGACCAGGCGGTTGAAGTAATCGCGCGAGGTGAAGTTTTCCTGCCAGATGCAGGCCTGCACGCCCTTCATCAGATGCCGCAGCTCTTCCGGGAAATCGCCCTCCGCTTCATAGGCATAGGTATGGGCGGGCGGCACGGTGCCTGCCCAGCTCGCGCCGGGCTCCTGCCACGCATCGGCCTGCACCATGTCGAGATAGTAGGCCTGGCCCGGCGTCATGACGACCTCGTAGCCCTCGCGCGCCAGCTCGATGCCGACTTCGGGCTTTTCCCAAGCCATCAGCAAGGTGTTCTGCGGATCGACGCCACCGCCATGGGCGACTTCGTTCCAGCCGGCAAGCTTGCGGCCGCGCTCGTTGAGCATCGCCTTGATCCGCTTCAGGAAATAGGATTGCAGGGCGAAAGTGCCCGAAATACCTTCCTTCTCCATGAGCTTGCGCGCCAGCGGCGAAGCGAGCCAGGAGCCGTTGGCAACCTCATCCCCGCCGATGTGCAGATATTGCGAGGGGAAAAGCTCGACCATTTCGTCGAAGACCTTGGCCAGGAACTCGTAGGTCGACTCGATGGCCGGGTTCAGGGCATTGTTCGGATAGCCCTGGACGGAGTGATAACTTTCCGGCGCTTCCTGCCCGTCCGCCAGATCAGGCAGGGCGACGAGGGTCGCGGTGCTATGGCCGGGGATATCGATCTCCGGCACGACCTCGATGCCGAGTGCGGAGGCATGGGCGACGATCTCGCGGACATCAGCCTGCGAGTAGAAGCCGCCGACAGGTTCCGCGCCGTTGCCGAGCTGCGGCAGCAAAGGCTCATCCGGTCCGCGAAGGGCGCCCAAGGTCGCCAGCTGCGGATAGGCGCGGATCTCCAGGCGCCATGCCTCGTCATCCGTCAGATGCCAATGGAAGATATTGAGCTTCAGCCATGCGAGGATGTCGAGCAGGCGCAGCAAATCGGCCTTGGGCACAAACTGCCTGGAGACATCGAGATGACAACCGCGCCAGCCGTAACGCGGTTGATCGGCAATCACGCCCGAGATCGGGAAACGGAACTTGCCGGGTTCACGCCGGGCACCATCCAGAAGCTGCGCCACTGTCATCAGGCCATAGAGGCGGCCCGAATCGACCGAGAAGGCCAGCTCGATCTCGTCCGCACCGAAGGTCAGCTCGTAAGCCTCTGCGGCAAGGGCCGGTCGTTCGACGAAGCGCAGCGCCCTGCCCTGTGGCGCGGCGATGAGGCTGAAAGGAATGTGGCTTGAGGGAAATAGCCTTCGGAAGAGCGCCTGTGCCGTGGCAAGCGTCTTCAGGCTTACGGCATCCGTGCCTTCAGCGGGATAGAGCGCAACAGGGAAGGCTTCGCCCGGCTTGACGTCGATGGAGGCCGGCCAGGGCTGAATGGCGAAGGGAAGCTCCAGCCTGCCCTCCGGCAGCAGCGCTGGCGGCGGCTCGCTGGTCCGGCCTTCGAGCAGAAGATCGGAAGTGAAGACGTCGATATGACTGCCGTCTTCAAGCGAGAGATAGGCGGACTTGGCACCATCAGTGCAATGCTTCGCAACCCGGTGCAGGCTGGAGACCGTGAACGTCCAGCTCTCTCCCGGTGCGATGGACAGGCCGGCGGGCGGCGCAAACTCATGAAAATTGGCATTGCGACGCACGAAGACGGCATTTTCGCAGATCTTCGGATCGATGAAACGCGTCAGAGTCGTGTAGACGAGGCGAAAATTCGAAAGCGGCGCACCGGAGAAATTGAAAAGCGTCAGGGTCAGCCGGCCATGCTTTCCGCCCTCGGGAGACCATGTGTTTTCCAGATGATAGGAAGCGGGATGCATCTAAATTCCCTTTTGGCGAGGGGCATCAATAGTGATCGGACTGTGTGAAGGTGTGGGCGAGCTCCGCCTGCCCTGCCGTCAGGCCGCAATCGACCGGCAGGCAGACGCCTGTAATGGCCGAAGCAAGCGGGCTTGCCAGAAACGAAACGGCATTGGCGACATCGACGGGGTCGACAACGCGCCGCAGCGCATACCAGCGCTTCGCTTCCTCGAAGACGTTCGGATTGGCGGCGGCGCGCGCTTCCCAGGCCTGGGTACGCACGGTGCCCGGCGCGACCGCGTTCGAGCGAATGCCGAACTTGCCGTATTCAACGGCGACCAGCTTGGTGAAATGCACGAGCCCGGCCTTGGCGGCGCTGTAGGCGGGATGGCCGAAAACGGCCATGCCGTTGACGGAGGCGATGTTGATGACCGATCCCTTCGACGCTTTCAGCATATCCTCGACGGCACGGAAGCAGAGGAACGCGGCCTCAAGATTGAGGGCGCTGTCGGCGCGCCAGATCTCCGCCGTCGTATCGTGAAGGCTGACCGCGCGGGCCGCTCCGGCATTGTTGACCAATGTCTTGACTGTGCCCAAAGCCGACGCCGTCTTGGCCATTTCGGCCGTGTCGATCTCGCTCGTGATATCCGCCTTGAAGGAGACGAAGCGCTCCGCCGGTCCCAGCGCCTGTGCCGCCTTCTGCGCGGCAGCCTCGTCGATATCGACGAGCAGAATGACATCATGATCATCGGCCAGACGCTTTGCGATGGCGCGGCCGATATCGCCTGCAGCCCCGGTCACGATGGCAACGGATTTACTCATATGGCTTTCCTCTGATTGGTTTCCCGAACGGCGGACGCTCGCCGCCGCCTGTCGTTGTTTTCTATGCAATTGCGGGCGGAGGGCCGCCACGCAGTTTTCCTGGAATGATCCTAGTCCCCGAGAAGCTGCCGATCATCGCCGTCGCGATGGGTGACGAGCTGCTGCTTGATACGGCGCAATATCACCGTGGCCTGCGGACGAAGACGATAGGCGACCAGGCTGGCGAGAATGTCGAGCACGGCCAAGTAGGCGATGCGCGTCGACGACGGCCTATAGATATTGTCGCCCTCCGGCAGATCGATCGGCACGGTAATATCGGCGGCCTCAGCCACGGGGCTTCCGCTCTGCGTCAGCGCGATGGTCGGCACCTTTGCTTCGCGCGCCAGCGTGAAAGCACGCACCAGCTCGGCGTTGCGGCCGGAGAAAGACGAGCCGATCAAGAGGTCAGTCGGCTTGGCCGCTGCGGCCATCATCAGCTGCATGCTATGGTCGGAGCTTGAGGTAATGCGCAGGCCGAGGCGGAACAGGCGGTTCTGTATCTCGCTGGCGATCATCGAGGAATTGCCGCCGGAGCCGAAGGCGTAAATCATCTCCGCGCCGGCAAGCCGGTTTGCCGCCACCTCGATCGCCGCCACATCAAGCCCGCGATGCAGCAGGAACAGCGCGTTCTGCGCCTTGGTAATAATGTCCTGGGCGACATCGGCAGGCGCAATGCTCTTCGGTTCGGGCTTGAGGTAGCGCATGCCGACATAAGCGGTGCGGGCCAGCTGTACCTTGAAATCGGAGAAGCTTTCGCAGCCGAGACGGCGGCAGAAGCGCGTAACGGTCGGCGGCGAGACATCCGCCTTGCCCGCCAGCTCGATGATGGAAGCGTTGACGGCAAATTCGAAGTCGTTGAGGACGATGTCGGCAATGCGGATTTCCGATTGAGAAAGCCGGCCCCTCTCGTCCTGCATGGTCGTGAAGATATCCATCAGCTCCCCCTTTATTTTGTCGCTGGGTTCTAAACGTCCGAGACATAATAAGTGACGCAAACCATCTCAATCTCGCAACTCGTCATCAATGCCTACCTAAGAGTGTGCGAGGGGGCGCGGCTTGCCGTTTACGCCCATCTGACGGGAGCCATATGCGTGACGAGCATCGTATGGTTCCTGCAAATTATTTTCTTGATGCGTTGACAAATGACCATAGAAAGCAGAATTTGACCAGTGAAAATCGAGAATTATGAAAAGAATTTAAATGACGGCGGATACAATGCGTGATCCATTCAAGAATCCCTTCCCTGCCAGCGACACCGCAAGACATGCTATCTGGGAGATGCTCGTTCCGCGTGATATCGATGCCTTTCTGGCAGCCGATTGGTCGATGGTAGCGGGCGATTTCGTCGAAGAAGGCTTCATCGGCATAGATGGCAAGCGCAAAATCAGCCCTGACAAGTGGCGCCTCGCCTTCCCGAACCTTGTTGCTTATCGCGACGAGTGGCTGCGCCAGGCACGCGACTTCGCTACCCAATCCTTTGCGGAGGACACGCGCGCGGCCATTTTCACCACCACGACGCTCGAAGACATCGAGATCGAAGGCGATATGGCGCTGGTGCGCAAGAAGTTCGATGGCAGCCTGAAGAAGTCGGACGGCAGCATCGACATCATGAAATGGCAGACACTCTATTATTGCCGTCTGCATGAAGGACGTTGGAAGATCAGCGGCTTCACCGGCTACCTGCCGAACCCCATGGAATAGAGGCGACAGCATTGCGCATTTTTACCGCGGCTCTAGCGACCGAGACGAACACCTTCTCCCCCATCTGCATCGACCGGCGTGCATTCGAGGCGTCCCTCTATGCACCGCCGGGTATGCACCCGGAAACGCCGACGCTCTGCTCCGCCCCGATCACCGTGGGCCGTCAGATTGCCGTGCAGAAGGGCTGGGAAGTGATCGAAGGCACCGCCACCTGGGCGGATCCAGCCGGCCTGGTGAACCGACGGACCTATGAAGAGCTGCGCGACGAAATCCTCGACCAATTGCGAGCCGCCATGCCTGTCGATGCCGTGGTGCTCGGCTTGCATGGCGCCATGGTCGCCGATGGTTACGAGGACACCGAGGGCGATTTCCTTACGCGCGTCCGCGAAATCGTCGGGCCGGATATCCTTGTCTGCTCGGAACTCGACCCGCACAGCCATCTGACGGCGAAGCGCCTCGCCGCCGCGAACTTCTTCGTCTATTTCAAGGAATTCCCGCACACGGATTTCGTCGACCGCGCCGAAGACCTCTGGCGCATCGCCATCGATACGCTTGAGGGCCGGGTCAAGCCGGTCATGTCAGTCTTCGACTGCCGCATGATCGACGTCTTCCCGACCTCGCGCGAGCCGATGCGCTCCTTCGTCGACAAAATCATGGCGATGGAAAAGAGCGATGCGGACATTCTCTCCGTCTCCGTCATCCACGGCTTCATGGCCGGCGACGTCCCGGAGATGGGCACGAAGCTGCTCGTAGTAACGGATAATAAGCCGGATAAAGGCTCTGCGGTCGCCCGCGATCTCGGCCTGGAGCTCTTCTCCAAGCGCGGCACTTTCATCATGCCGCAGATCGACGAGAAGCAGGCCGTCAGCGAGGCTATGGCCGCGACGTCGGGCCCGGTCGTCATTGCCGATCTCTGGGACAATCCCGGCGGCGGCACGGCCGGAGACGCAACCGTCATTTTGCAGGAACTGCTCGATCGCGGCGCCACCGACACGGCGATCGGCACGATCTGGGACCCGATGGCCGTGCAGATCTGTATGGCCGCCGGCGAAGGTGCGGAAATCCCGTTGCGCTTCGGTGCAAAATCCGCACCGGGCACGGGCAACCCCATCGACGGCCACGTCAAGATCGTGCGGCTCGTCACCAATGCCGAGATGCGTTTCGGCGAAAGCTTCGCGCCGTTCGGCGATGCCGCGCATATTCAGCTCGACGGCATCGACATCATCCTGAATTCGACGCGTGCACAAAGCTTCGACCCAAGCCTTTTCTCCGTGATGGGCATCGACCCCACGACCAAAAAGATTCTGGTCATCAAGTCGACCAACCATTTCTACGCATCTTTCTCGAAGATCGCTGCGGAGATCCTTTACTGCTCGGCCGGAACGCCCTATCCGAATAATCCAGCCCGCACCCCCTATCGCCGGGCGCGGAAAGATATCTGGCCCATGGTGGCCGATCCCCATTCGATAGAACGGAAAGACGCCTGAGATGGCACATGACATCGCCTCGGAAATCAGCCCCAAGTCCGGCGACCGGATCGAAGGCCTCTCGACCCCGCGCCCGATCATCGATGAAGACCGGCTGGCCGCGAACATCGCCCGCGTGCAATCCTACATGGATACGCACGGCCTGAACTTCCGTCCGCATATCAAGACGCACAAGATCCCCGCGCTTGCACGCGCTCAGGTCGCCGCCGGCGCAAAGGGCATCAACTGCCAGAAGATCACCGAAGCGGAGGCCTTTGCCGATGCCGGTTTCGAAGACATCCTGATCACCTTCAACATCCTCGGTCCTGAAAAGCTCACCCGCCTCTCGGCGCTCAATGGCCGCATTTCCGGGTTGAAGGTCGTCGCGGACAGCACCGTCACCGTCGATGGGCTCTCCGCATGGTTTGCCGAACGCAAGCCGCTGACGGTACTGGTGGAGTGCGATACCGGCGGAGCGCGGTGCGGCGTGCAAACGCCGGAACAGGCAGCGGCCCTCGGCAAGCACATCGTCGGCAAGCCGGGTCTCGTCTTCGGCGGCTTGATGAACTATCCGAAGCCGAACAATGCTGCGGCGACACAGGCCTTCCTGGTCGATGCCATCGCGCTGCTCAAGAATGAAGGCATCGAGTGCCCGATCGTCAGCAACGGCGGCACGCCGAGCCTGTTCGAAGCGCATCTCGTGACGGCAGCCACGGAGCATCGCGCCGGCACCTATATCTATAACGACCGATCCATGGTGCGCGCCGGCCACTGCCGCGAGGAGGATTGCGCCATGCATATCCTCGCCACCGTCGTCTCGCGACCGACCGAAGACCGCGCCGTCATCGATGCAGGGTCGAAGGCTCTAACCTCCGACCTCCTCGGCTTTGCCGACTACGGCCATGTGGTGGACTATCCCGAAGCTGTCATCAAGGGTCTTTCGGAGGAGCATGGTGTGATCGATCTGTCGAACTGCAAGGGCGCTCGCCCGCAGATCGGCGACAAGATCCGCATCATCCCCAACCACACCTGCGTCGTTTCCAACCTGTTCGACCAGATGGTGTTCCACCGCGATGGCGTGGTCACCCGCGTCGAGGACGTGGCTGCGCGCGGCCTCGTCTGGTAGACGCAAGTACCCCCTCAACAAAAACGGCGGCCTGAGAGCCGCCGTTTTCTTTTGTCTCAAAAGTCCCATCTTCCACACGGTTCTGAAAGCGGCTCAGCATTTCATCAAATGGCTAAGCCGCTTAAACTGCCTGTTTGGCGCAGTTCCTGACCGTTAGGACGCAGTGGAGCTCAGCAGCTCCATGTCGATGTCGGTGAGCTCGACGCGGCGTTCGAAAGCCTGGCCGTTTTCATCGAAGAGGTGGCAATCGGCAATGTGCAGGCCGGTCTTCAGCGGCGCCTCCAGGCGAATGGCGGCGCTGCCCGGCAGCGTGGCGCAGAAGTTCTCGTCAACACCCTCAACGGCGGCATAGGCTACCGTCTGTGCGCCCAGATGCTCGACCACGGTCGGCACCACGGTCAATGTCAGGTCGCCACCGCCGAGCTGGATATGCTCGGGACGAATGCCGAGAGTCAGTGTCTTGCCGATGGCGCCTTCGCGAGGGGTCACCGGCAGAATTGCCTTCTGCCCCTTATAGTCGATCTCCACGCCCGCTTCGCTGACATTCGTGCAGGTGACCGACAGGAAGTTCATCTTCGGATTGCCGATGAAACGCGCGACGAACGTATTCGCCGGCTTGTGATAAAGCTCCAGCGGCGCACCGACCTGAGATATCTCGCCGGCATTGAGGACAACGATCCGGTCGGCCATGGTCATGGCTTCGACCTGGTCGTGGGTCACGTAGATCATCGTTGCCTGCAGGTGGTGATGCAGCTTGGCCAGCTCGATGCGCATGTCTGCGCGCAGAGCGGCATCGAGGTTCGACAAGGGCTCGTCAAAAAGGAAAATCTTGGGCTCGCGCACGATCGCGCGGCCGATCGCGACGCGCTGTCGCTGGCCACCGGACAGTTGGCCCGGCTTCTGATACAGACGCTGATCGAGATGCAGGATGCGGGCGGCATGCTCGACCTTGGCCTTCAGCTTGTCCTCCGGCATCTTCTCGACCCGCAGCGGGAAAGCGATGTTTTCGAACACCGACATATGCGGATAGAGAGCGTAGGACTGGAAGACCATGGCGATGCCGCGCTTGACGGGTGGCAGGTCGTTGACGCGGCCACCATCGATCATGATGTCGCCGCTGGTCACATCGTCGAGGCCGGCGATCATGCGCAGCAGGGTCGACTTACCGCAGCCGGACGGCCCGACGAAGACGATGAATTCACCGTCGTTAACGTCAAGCTCGACGCCCTTGATGACCTCGAAATGACCGTAAAATTTCTTGACCTGATTAAGGTGCAGCTTTCCCAAACTCTGTCTCCGCGCGGCGCCGCTACAAGGCGGGCAGGGCTCGAAAGGCCGCGCGCGATGCGCGCGCGGCCCGGCGAATTGCGATCTTACTTGTACTGCTCGAGATCGGCAGCTGCCTTCTTCAAGGCATCTGCCGGCTGGGCCTGACCTGTCACGACCGACTGAACCATCGCGATCATCACATTCTGGAAGCCCTTGTAGTCCTTGAAGAGCGGCTCGGGACCACCATAGGCGATGCCATCGATGAACGGCTTCCAGGAAGCGTCCTTCTTGACGAATTCGTCAACCAGCGGCGATGGACGCAGCGGCGTCAGGCCGGCGCCGCCCTGCAGTTCGTATTCCGCCTGCGGGCCCGGAGACGTGATGAACTTGGCGAACTCGGCCGCCTTGTCCTCGACGCCGCTGCCCTTGAAGACGGCAAGGCTGTCGGTGATGAGCAGCGTGCCCTGGCCCTTGGCCGAAGGACCGAGCGGCAGCGGTGCCACGCCCCAGTTGATCTTCGTTTCCTTCAAGCGAGCGGCCGCACCGGAGCCGGCCTGGATCATGCCGACCTTGCCATCGAGGAAGATGGCGCGCATTTCGTTCTGCTCGTAAGCCGTCGGACCTTCGACCGAGTAAGGCGTGATGTCCTTGTAGGCCTGGAGTGCTGCCAACACTTCGGGGCTGTCGAGGACGATCTTGTCGCCGTCGATGACCTTGCCGTTGTTGGTGTAAACCCAGTGCAGGAACTGGTGCATGGTGTTGTCGAACGTCTTGGCCGAGAGGCCGTAGCCTGGAATGCCGGTCTTTTCCTTAATCGCCTTGGCGTCGGCGATTTCCTCAGCCCAGGTTGTCGGCGCCTTCTCAGGATCGAGACCGGCCTTCTTGAATAGATCCTTGTTCCAGTAGAGCGCCTTGGTCGAGAAGGCGATCGGCGTGCCCCACTGCTTTCCGTCGAAGGTTACCGTACCGACGATGCCCGGATAATAGGCCTTCTTCTCGTCGTCCGTCATCGGGATCGGAACGATCAGGTCGTTATCAGCGAACTGCTTGAGCGTGCGCGAGCCGACATAGGCCATGGCGACCGGCGTGCCGGCGGCAGCCAGCGTCGTTGCCTTGTCCTGGCACTGCTCCCAGCCGACGACTTCAGGCTTGACTGCCCAGCCGGGATTCTTGTCTTCCCACTGCTTGATATATTTCACATGGATCGGGTCGATGCTGTCGCCGCAATAGATCCAGCTGATTTCCTTGTCAGCCGCGTGCGCGGTCACAGCGCCAAGCGCCGTGGAGCCGAGCAAAGCAAGGGCAAGCAGCCCCGTTTTGAAATGGAATGTCACGTTTAAGCTCCCGTTCTCTCTGGTGGTTGATTTGTTTTATTGCTTCACCGCGCCGGCGGTCAGACCGCTGACGAGATACCGTTGCAGGAAGAAGATCACGACCAAAGCCGGTGCGATGCCGACGAAGCTTGCGGCCATGAGTTCGTTCCAGACGACCTCCTGCCGGCCGAAATAGGCAAACAGCCCAACCGGCAGCGGCATGTATTCCGTCTTCGAATTGAAAGTAAGAGCGTAGATGAACTGCTGCGCGTAGGAGCCGATGAAAGTGGTAATCGCAACGACGGTGATGCCCGGCATGGCGATCGGCAGGATGACGCGACGCAGAGTATAGAAATGGCTGGCGCCATCGACAAAGGCCGCCTCGTCGAGCTCCTTTGGAATGCGCATCATATAGGTGCGCAGCAACCAGATCCCCGAGGGAATGAGGAAAGCAACGCCCGGTATGATCATGGCAAAATAGGTGTTCAGCACGCCGAAGGAGCGCATGAGCCTAAACAGCGGGATCAGCAGCACCGCACCGGAGAACATGTTGACCGCCAGGAATGCACCGAGCAGCGGGCCTGAGCCCCTGAACTCGAAACGCGCGAAGGCATAGGCCGCCGGCACGACGAGGACCAGCACGATAATCGTGCTCACGCCGGAAATCAGGAACGAGTTGAAAATATACCAGCCGAAGCCGGGCACGCTGGTCCACATCGTGCGATAGGCTGCAAACGAGCCGTTCTCGGGAATGAAGCGGTAAGGCGACGAGAAGAGCTGGCTGAGCGGTTTCAGCGAGACCAGAAACCCTTCGACGAAGGGTGCCAGCACGAAAGTCAGGAACAGCAGGATTCCGGCATAAATGCCGATGAGCTCGTACCACTTGTAGCGATTGATCATCGAAGGCTGGCTCATCGCTGCTTGGCTCCCGTGGAAAAGCGGCTGGTCAGGCGGAAATAGGCAAGGCAGAAGATCGACAGGAAGATGCAGATCAGCACGGCGCGGGCAGCACCCTCACCATATTTGTAGGATCCGATCGCGGTGCGATAGGTGTCGATGATCATGGTCGTCGTCTCGCCGTTCGGGCCGCCGCGGGTCAAGATCCAGATGATGTCGAAGGAGTTGAAGGTGGCGATCAGCGACAACATCGACATGGTGACCAGCGAGGGTACCAGCAGCGGCAGGGTGATGCGGCGGAAGCGATAGAAGCGACCGGCGCCATCCGTCCAGGCCGCCTCGTAGAGATCGTGCGGGATCGCCTGCATGGCGGCCAGCATGTAAAGCGTGACCATCGGCACGCCAATCCAGACGTCCGTGATAATCGTCGCCCAGAAGGCAGAGCTGCCGTAAGCAAGGAACGCCACCGGGCTGTCGACAATGCCGAAACGCTGCAGCAGCCCCGAAATCATGCCGAACTGGCCATTGTACATCCAGCCCCACATGAAGATGCCGATCGCCATCGGCACAACCCAGGGCGGCATGGTCAGAACCCGGAAAAGCGACCGGCCCGGAACTGCCGAATTCAAAAGCGCCGCCCCCAACGTGCCGATGATCATCTTGATCGACACGGAGAAGAACGTCCAGATGAAGGTGCGGACGATGACACCCGCAAAAGTGTCGTTGAAAATCTTCGCGTAATTCTCGAAGCCGACCCAGTTCGTCACCTTCTTCAACGACGCATCGGTGAAGGACAGGATTATCGTGTCGACCAACGGATAGGCGACGATGACGGCGACATAGAGAAGAGCCGGAAAAAGAAGGAGCCAAGCGAAGATGACCGTGCTGCGTTGAACACCCATCTTGCGCCCCTCCCTAGGCTACTTTTGCATAGAGCGCTTCGTCGAACTCGTCCCATATCGGCCGGAGATCGACAACTGTCTTCTTCATGCGCGCCTCGTCTATCGAAAGTGCCAGAATGCCCGCCTCAAGCGCATTCAAGGTGGAGACCGGCAGGTGCTGGCCCAACTTGACATGCGAGACGATATCGGCAGCCATCTGCTCATCGGCGCCATAGTGCTGCGAAAGCGACGTTGCCGCGTAGGTATTCCCGATCACTTTCTTGCCGGTTAGCACTTCGTGAACGTTGAAATAGCCACGAATGAAGTCGCCCTCAGCCATGCCGCGCGAGCCCATGATGGCAAAGCGGCGGAACTGGTCCGGCGCGTTCAGATTGGTGTGGAAGTTCATGCCGACACCGTTGGCGTATTCGATGATCGCGACCTGATAGTCGATGATGTCGCCATCGCTGTCAAAGACCTTGTCCGACCCCATCCAGCCACTCGGCTTGCGATGGAAGAGTTCGAGATCATTGATCCCTTCGCGTGCGGGATCATTTTCCGGAATGAAGGTCTTGCGGCCGCCGAAGCTTGCGACCCGTTCGGGACGAGCACCGACGACGCCATTATAAAGATCAAGGTCGTGGCAGCATTTCTCCAGCAAGAAGCTGCCGGAATAATGCTGGTAGCGGCGCCAATCGCGCATGAAGAAGGCGCCATGATAGGGCTCGATATGCTCTGCGGCCTCAATCGACACGACATGACCGAGTTTGCCCTCGGCCTGAGCAACCAGCAGATCGCGATACATGGGCGAGTAGCGCAGCACGAGCCCGACCATTAGCCGCTCGTGACCATATTTCGCCATCAAACGCGCAAGCTCGATGCTGTCCTTGATGGTTGAGACAATCGGCTTTTCGCAGAAAATTTTCAGGCCGGCCTCGAGGCCGATGCGAATATGATCGAGATGCATATGGTTCGGCGAACCGATCATCAGCAAATCGATCTTTTCGTTGGCGATCAGCTCCTGAGGGGTAGCATAGGCCTTTCCAGCCGATATGCCCTTCTCGATCAAACCGGGGAGGCCCGCCGGCTCCGGATCGACATATCCGGCAATCTCGAAGCTTTCATCGATCGCCTTGAACACATAGCCCAGATAACCCAGGCGGAATCCCAGGCCAATGATTCCAACTCGCATACTTTTGAGTTCCCATTACGTAATTTATTTTCGTAATCTTGGGACAAATTTTCGCATTCGTCAACGACGTTCGCGCATTTACATGAAAACATGAAATTTATTTTCAGATCGACGCCCAAAAAAGCGCAGCTCTCAAATGTGAGGCTGCGCCCGTTTTGGCTGCATTGCCGCATATTTCAGCAGGCATCCCTGCAGCGCCTCACCGGTCGGGACCATTATACTGCCAATATTGATAGTTCGGCTTTCTGGTGCTGCTGGAAATGACGCCATTCTGTTCGCAGACATAGCCGAGACGCGGCAATCCGCGGTAATAAAAGCCTCTATAGAAGTCGTCCGGATACAACGTGGTCGTGTTGCATTGAAATTTCTCGTCGGCGGCCATCTTCGGCGCCGTTACCCCCGGCAGGTTCTTGTAGGGATAAACGGGCGCAACATACGGCTTGGGCAGAAGCGGATTGTCAGCCAATGCCGCAACCGGCATGGCAGCGGCAAGCAGCAGAGCAGCAATGGCGATTTTCGGTTTGTTCCACATGAATTGCTACGCTCCTTTACCCGATGCGAGCACAACAGATGCACGACGCTTGCTTAAAATATAGTGAGGCCAGCGTCGCGCACCAACAGCTCGCCCATCACAATCGAGAGAAGACGCAGCTTTGCAGAGGCAAACGAATATGCTCACGCTTCGTTACACCAAATAAAATGCTTTTATCCACGAATGCAACATTGGCGCGAATCCAGGATTTGCGACAATTCATAAGCATGGTATATAGTAGCAAAAGCGCTACTTTAGTTCCCAACGGTACAATTTCTGTTTGTAGGAGTAACAGTCATTCTCGAACAGATAGATCGCACCCCTCCCCACATGGATCCTTTGCTTGCTGAAAGCGCAGCACAGCAAGTGCGCATCTATGTCATCAACCTCGATCGCTCTCGCGATCGCTGGGAGCGCTTGCGTGGTCAGGCTGCGGAATACGACCTAGGCATTACCCGAATTCCGGGCGTCGATGGCAAAGCTGTCGCCGATCAGGATCGCGTCGACTTTCATCCGAAGTCGTTCATCCACCATAACGGCCGCAAGCTTCTGCCTGGCGAATACGGCTGTTATCGCAGCCATCTGCTCGCGCTGGAGCAATTCGTCGCGACAGGCGACAGGATGGCTATCATCATGGAAGACGATATCGAGCTGAACGAGACGCTGATCCCGCGCGCGATCGCTGCGATGGACAGTATCGGCGGTACGGGTCTCGTCAAACTCGTCAATCACCGTCTGGTTGGCTTCAAGCAGGTGTGCGAAACAGCAAAGCATGACATCATCGGCCGCTGCATGCATGGCCCGCAGGGGTCTGCGGCCTGTTATATCGTCGACCGCAAGGCGGCCATGAAACTGCTGGTGACGCTGAAGCCGCTGCTGCTGCCCTATGACGTCGCCCTCGAACGCGGCTGGTCCACCGGCGTCCAGACCTTTGCCACGCAGGACAATCTCGCCGAGTTCAGCCCGCATCGTGCCGATACGACGATCGGCAATCGCTCCCATTATCGTGCCGTGAAGCGACATTTCCTGTTGCGGATGACGACACACTGGTTCCGCACCTGCGATCAGCTGCGCCGCTGGCGTTATGCAGTCGGCGTCAAACGGTAAGAAAGCATCATCGCAAACCCGGGCTATACGGCGGTGATCAACGGTCCGGCCTGCTGTTCATCTGTCAACGCGAATGAAAAGCCGGTGCAAGTGGCTGGAATGGACCCTATAGCGGCACGGCGTTGTCGAGATCGGGCCGATCGATCGCAAGATCCGTTTCGCGTTCGCGATAGACCAAATCCACCACTTCGCTGCTCGGCGCATAGCCGGACACCAGCTTTTCCAATAGGGCCCTCGCCAGCGGGATGTCGTTTTCGTTGAGTGCCGCCTCGAGCGCGGAAAGCCGCTTCGACAACTCGGGCCAGGGCAGAAAATCCTCCTTGGCCTGCATGATGCGCGGATGGCTCGTCGGCTGCGGATCATCGCCGATCAGCAGCTCTTCGTAGAGTTTTTCGCCTGGGCGCAGCCCGGTGATCTCCAGCTCGATGTCGCCATCTGGCTCATCCGCATCTCGCACGGTCAAGCCGGACAATTCCACCATTCGGCGCGCAAGATCGGCGATACGCACCGGCTCGCCCATATCAAGCAGAAAGACATCGCCGCCACCGGACATCGCACCGGCCTGGATTACCAGTTGCGACGCTTCGGGAATGGTCATGAAATAGCGGGTGATCTCCGGATGCGTCAGCGTGATCGGGCCGCCATCACGGATCTGCTGGCGAAAGAGCGGCACGACCGAGCCGGAGGACCCCAAAACGTTGCCGAAGCGGACCATGGCAAAATTCGTGCTGTCAGCGCCTGACTTCCGATCTGCGTCCATCGCCTGCAGCACCATTTCCGCCAGCCGCTTGCTGGCCCCCATGATGTTGGTCGGGCGCACGGCCTTGTCGGTGCTGATGAGAACGAAATGCTCGACGCCGTAATCCCGGGCAGCTTCGGCTGCTATCTGCGTTCCCAACACATTGTTGCGTATGCCCTCGACGGGATTGTACTCGACGAGCGGCACATGCTTGTAGGCAGCGGCATGGTAGACAGTCTTCGGCCGCCATGCCTCCATGATCTGCCGGATGCGCTGACTGTCCCGCACGGAGGCAAGAAAAGGGATGATGCGAATGTCGGTGTAGCCGGCGGCGACGGCCGATTTTTCCAATTCGCCATGAATGGCATAGAGCCCGAATTCGCTCTGCTCCACCAACAGCAGTGCAGATGGGCCGTTTTTCAGGATTTGACGGCAGAGCTCGCTGCCGATCGAACCGCCGGCGCCGGTCACCATGACCACCTTGCCGCGGATGTTCTTCTCGATCAGCGCTCTGTCCGGCGCGATCACATTACGTCCGAGCAGATCTTCGATATCGAGTTCGCGCAGGTCCGAGACCGCGACGCGACCCTGGGCGAGCGCCGTCAAATCCGGCATGGTCCGCACCGTGACGCGTGCTTTGCGCATGTCTTCGAGGATCTCATTGCGCCGCTGCCTGGTCGCGTTCGGCAGGGCCAGCAGCACACCCTTGATCTCACCCGACATTGCGAGCGCCGGCAAATCGGCAGGATCGTAGATCGGCAAGCCGCCCATGATGCTGCTATGCAGGTTCCGATCATCATCGAGATAGCCGACGACATTCAGCTCGGCACTATTGGCAAGTGCGCCCGCAAGCTGCCGACCCGATGCGCCGGCGCCATAGATCAGCACCTTGGCGAGTTGATTGCGGTTCAGCAGCCGTTGATAGGCATTGCCGAGCCAATAACGCGTCCACATGCGAGACAGCCCGATTGCGATCAGCAGCAGCAAGGGTTGCAGGATGCCGACGGTGCGCGGGACGCCCGGCACGCTGATTGCCGTGAAAATCGTCATGAAGGCTAGCGCATAGATCGCCACCGCCTTGACGACGGTCATGAAGGCAGACAGGCCCGCATACCTGAAAATGGCGCGATAGAGGCCGAGCACGATGAAGATGGGAATGGCGACCAGAAGCGAGACGATGGCCGGCAGCCACTCGACGCCTTCCAGGATCACCCAATCGTCGAGGCGCAGGCAATAAGCGAACCAGACCGTCAGCACACAGAGGCTGGCGTCGACGAGCAACGCAAGCGCACGCTTCGTCGAACGGGGCAATGCCAGAAACGGCAGGACAAGCTTATCCGCGGGCACCATCGGTCAACTCCCCCTGGCGCCTGTCATCAACGCGGCACGCCGATTTTCTCGCATTGATTGTCTCACGATGCACCGCAGATGCATAATGATTGCATCGCACTTTCATTAGCAGATCTCAATTCATTTGAGCGCGGATTTACATGTAGAACAGCTGCCGCACAATTGCATCCTCGATGTTGACGAGGCCGAAGACGCATAAAATGAGAAAAGGTCACTTGCCGAGATAGCTGCGGACAACGGGGTGCCGGAACAGCCCAAGGAGGACGGCAAAGACCATGCCGATGCCAGCGCCGAAGATCGCCCCGGCAATAAGCCCGGCCACCATCATCACCTTCCGGCTCGGCCCATCCGCTGTCAGCGGCGGTTCGGCTTCGGAGATCACGCGAATATTGCTGCGCGACAGATCCTGCGCATCGCTCGTTTGACCGGATCGTTTCAAGAGAGATTCGTAGAGATCGCGAGCAGCGGTCGCCTTGCGCTGCAGTTCGTTAAGCCCGACGAGCTTGCCCGACGTATTGACCTGAGACGCCTTCTGAACCGTCAGCTCCTTGGCGATGTCCTGCTCGGCCCTCTGCGCCTGTTCATAGTCGGAACGTGCCGACGTCATCTGCCGCTGCAACTCGTTGCGGATTTCCGCTCCCAGGCTTTCGAGCGAGGATTTGGCGGCAAGCAAACGCGGATGGCGGGCGCCGAGCTGGCTTTGCAGGCTGCCGACATTGGCGGCAAGCGCAGCGTATTGCTGACGCAAACTGCTCAATGCCGTGGATGCGCCGCTGGCCGCCGGGTTATTGGAAACCACGTCCTCGAAGCTGAGCTTGCCGGCAGCATCGGCCCGCGCCTTGGCTTCGATCGTCTTCTGCTGTGCCGTCACCAGCATGTCATTCAGCGCGGTCAAGCGCTTGTCGGAAATCAGGTTGCCTTCCACCGCCACCATGTCGTTGTCGGCGCGATAGGTTTCGACCGCTTTTTCGGCTGAAAGTACTTGCAGGCGCAGATCATCGAGCCTGCTGTCCAATGCGGTATTGCTGGTCTTGTAGCTACTCGCCGCCGCCCTGCTTTCCTCATCCACGAAGGAAGAGACAAGCTGATTGGCAATCACCGCGGATTTTTGCGGATCGCGCGTCGTTACCTTCAGGGTCACGACGTAGGTGCTTGCCTCGCGGGCGATTTGCACGGCCTTCGCCAAGGTTGCCGTCGCAACAAATTTAGCCGTATCCCCGGTTGCGCCACCGTTGAACTGCGGATCGTGGTCAAGTTTCAGAACATCGACGACATGGCCAAGCACCCTGCCCGAGGACAGGATCTGCGTCTGGCTGTCGATCATCGTCAGGATGAGCTCAGGTGCAGTCGGCGCCTGCTGTGAGGAATCGGCGTTACCGGCAGGGCGCGGATCGAAATAGAGGCTGGTGACTGCGGAAAATTTCTGCGGCACCAACCGAATGGCGCCGGCACCCAACACGGCGCCAACGACCGCCAGCGCAAGAACCAGCTTTTTCTTGCCCCAGATCGCCCTAACGGCACTGCGCAGATCGAGCAACGGCCCATCGAGATTCACTGCCGGAACCGGCTGAACATCGACCGGCGGCGCAGCAACGACGACAGGCTCCGCCGCCGGAGGTGTCGCCGGCGCGACAACCGGCTTCGCCGCGGCAGGTATGATTGTGTCGGCGTGGAATTCGCGCTTAGCTTGAACCGGCTCCTGAGCGACGGCCGCCTCTTTAGGACGGTCGGCGGGCTGAACAGCGGCAGCCGGCTCGGCTTCGGCAACGAAGTCGCGCGGGCGCAGCACCGGGCTGCGCGGCCGCAAGCCCTGACGGTGTTCGTCAGACGGCTCCATGCCACGCCAACCCGGAAGTTGGTCCGATCGTTTGCTTCGTTCCATTGAACTCATGTCAGGCTTTCAACGCTCAGCGGGCAAGTCATGCCCGGCAGATGCCGCAAGTTTAGAAATGTTTGGCTAACGGACCATTAAGGACGCTCGCAGGAAGTCGCGCTACTCGCGTCGACGGACAGTGTGCGTTCATCATTGTTCAATGCGATCACACCTATGAAATCAGCACCTTCAAAGCAGGAACGTGCCATGACCGAACTGAAGTCGAGACTGCTGCGCTGCCTACTTGCCGCGACTGTGACCTTTGCGTCCATCGCATCAGCCGATGACGGCCTTGCCGCATCGCAGCTCTGCTATCGCGGCATCAATCTTTCCGGCGCCGAATACGGCGATCGCGATGGGGTGCCCGGCGTCAACTTCACCTATCCTTCGGAAGAGACAGTACGCTACTTCGCCGGCAAGGGCATGAACGTCGTGCGCCTGCCCTTCCGCTGGGAGCGCCTGCAACCCGTCCTCAGCCAGCCTTTCGACGGGGCGGAGCTACAGCGGCTGAAGGATGCCGTCGATCTCATTCAGAAGCACGGCATGGCCGTCGTCCTCGATCCCCATAACTTCGGGTATTACGACAAAACCCAGGTGACGCAGCAGCCGGCAACCGATCTCGCATTCGGCGATTTCTGGGCGCGGCTTGCCATAGAATTCGCCAATCGCAAAGGTGTCCTGTTCGGCCTGATGAACGAGCCGCACGACATCAAGGCGCCCGACTGGCTGGAAGCGGCCAACACCGCCATTCGCAGCATCCGCACGGTCGGCGCGCGCAATCTCATTCTCGTGCCCGGCACGAACTGGTCGGGCGCACACAGCTGGTCCGCCGACGTGCTGGGGGGCGGCGCAAATGGCACAGTCATGCTTGGCGTCAAAGATCCCCTCGATTTCTACGCTTTCGAAATCCATCAGTATCTGGACGCGGACAGCTCGGGCACGCATCCCGTCTGCGACGGCAGCGGTTCCGCGCAAAAGGGATTGAACGAGGTCACGGACTGGCTGCGCAAGAACGGCAAGCGCGGCTTTCTCGGCGAATTCGGCGTGCCCGGCACAGAGCCTTGCCTCGAGGGGCTGAAGGCCGTTTTCAACATTATGGCAGACAATAGCGACGTATGGCTCGGCTGGACCTATTGGGCGGCCGGCGAGTGGTGGCCACCGCAGGAGCCGCTGAACGTCCAGCCGCGCGGCGGCAAGGACCGGCCACAGATGAAAACCCTCACGGCGGCGGCCGGCAAGAAGATGCCACTTGCGCCGAGCTGCGCTGCCGTCAAGCCGGCCGGCTGACCAATCAGCATCAGCGAACGGATAGCGCTTTGTCGCGAATCACGAGGCTGGTATCGTTGCGCCGGCATCGTTATGGCGGCCCTGAAGGGGCGCCGCAGCCCTGGACAATAGATGAAGAGCCTCGCCGACAAACAACGCCTCGATTATCCGATCCTGGCAATCACGCTGTTTTCGGTGCTCTACAATTGCATCCTCGCCTACATCAACCACAACGTGATGACGCTTTCGGTCACGCATGTCGTGCTCTGCGAAGGGCTGATGATGATCTCCAGCGTGGTCTACATTTTCAAAAAAGGCATCTATGAAGAGGATCTGCCGCTCGTCCTTTTCCTCGTCTTCACGCTGATCGTGACGATCTACATCACCGCCTTCAACCGCCTGACCTTTATCGACCAATTCCGCAATGTGCTGATCATTTTCGCCTTTGCAGGCATCGGCAGCTGGGCGAGCGAGCGAACGGTGAAGCTCATCTTCCGCATCGCCTCCTTCATGGTGCTGCTGTTCCTCATCTGCGAAGTCGTCAGCACGCCGTTTTACGTCACACTCTTCCACCCCGCCGAGTATTTCGAAAATACGCGCGGCATCAAGCAGATGAGCTTCAACAACACCGGCCTCTTCGCCAATGCGCTGGGCTTTCAGGGGCGCTTCTCCTTCGGACTGATCGATCACCGATCCTCGTCGATCTTCCTGGAGCAAGTGTCGCTCGCCAATTTCTGCGGCGTCATCATCATCTATCTGCTCTCCTTCTGGCCGAAACTCGGCAAAATTGACAAGGCGTTGTTCATCGCGACGGTGCTGCTGATCCTGCTCACCAACGACACCCGAACTATGCTGATCTTTTCCTTCGTCAGTATCGCCGGTTATTTCCTTTTTCCGAAGATTCCCAAGGCGTTCAACCTTATCCTGATGCCGCTCATCATCCTGATCGGCTTCTTCGTGCATTTCATGAAGCCGGACGAAGTCGGCGACAATTTCACCGGGCGCATCGGCGTCACAGTCAAGAAAATGCTGGAGCTCGACGTCCAGTCCATGCTGGGCCTGTCGATTTCACGGATCGGCGAGTTCGCCGACAGCGGCTACGTCTATCTCATTTACGGCTCGACGATCTTCGGTCTGATCGTCTTCTGGCTCTTCGTCTGCCTTTACCCCGCTGGAACCTCGCCTGCGCAAAGACGCTGCGTCCATTCACTCTCTCTTTTCATTTTTCTGAATATGATGATTGGCGGCACGGCAATCTTTTCCATCAAGATCGCCGGTCTGCTCTGGCTGCTCGTCGGTTATATGCGCGCTTCTGAGAAGCCGCGAACCGTTCGAGTGCGGTCGGAAAATCTAAATGGAAGCCGGGTGCCGGGCTGACCGAATTTGCGTCGGCCGCGGCCGCGTGAGGATCGGGATGCTTGTCCAGTTGCAGTATCTGCGCGCCATCGCTGCGCTGATGGTCGTCTATTTTCATTCGGTGCTGCAGGTGCCGAAGGTCGATCCCGGTTTCCAGACGGTCTTTCACCTGTTCGGCGAGACTGGCGTCGACATCTTCTTCGTGCTCAGCGGCTTCGTCATGTGGCTGACCACGACCGGACGCGAGATACGCCCGCTGGAATTCTACCGTCGCCGCATCCAGCGCATCGTGCCGCTCTACTGGCTGGCCACCCTGTTCGCCGCCTGTGTCGCACTGGTGGCTCCGACGCTGCTGAAATCGACGGTCTTCGAGTTTCCGCATGTCATCGCCTCGCTGTTCTTTCTTCCCTGGAAAAACCCGGCCGATCCGACGCTGACCGTCCCCGTTGTCGTGCCGGGCTGGACGCTGAACTACGAAATGTTCTTCTATTTCGTGTTTGGCCTTCTATTGCTCGTGCGCGAGAAGTGGCGCATGGCCTCCCTCTTCGCCGCGATGACGGTGATCATCGTCTTCTGCCGATTGCTGCCGGGCGACCTGACGGCCGCCAAATTCTACGGCGACCCGATCATCTATGAATTCCTGGCGGGCGTGCTGCTTGCCAAGCTCTACCTCGACAAGGTCCTGCTGCCGCAGGCGGTCGCGTGGCCGGCGCTTGTCATGGGGTTCTCTTTCCTCCTGATCAACGAGACGCTGTGCGACGCCAGCACGCGTTCCTACATGTGGGGCATACCCGCCGTGGTCATCGTCTATTCGGCCGTATCGATAGATTTTTCCAAACTGCCTGTTATCGGCTCGCTGAACTATCTCGGCGATGCCTCCTACAGCATCTATATCACCCACGCCTTCACGCTCGCCGTGCTGCGCGTGGTCTGCGTGCACCTGAATATCGACATATTGGCGAACGCCCCGGTCTTCGTGAGCTGCTGCATTCTCTTCTCGGCGATCGGTGGCGCTATCGTTCACGAACTGACGACGCCCAGCCGCTGGCGGAAGTGGAAACGGAAGCCGGCGGTCGCCGCCTGATCGTTTTACCATCAGATTCAGCCCGTCTTCTCTCAGGACGACGGGGATACGCGGCTGGAAGGCGCAATGGGAACGGAATTTTCCGCCGCCTGTCCTAAGCTTTGCCCCATGTTCGGATCGGGAGCTTTTCCCCGCCGGTTGATTGCGCTAAGCGAGCGGCAACAATGAGCCGCTTTACGAGGTAAGAGCTATGAAGAACTATGTACTGACCGTTGCGTGCAAGTCGACGCGCGGGATCGTGGCGGCGATATCGAACTATCTTGCCGAGCAGGGTTGCAACATCGTCGATTCCAGCCAGTTCGACGATCTCGACACCGGCATGTTCTTCATGCGCGTCTCGTTCATCTCCGAAGAGGGTGTCGGCGAGGCGGCGCTGGTCGAAGGCTTCAAGCCGATCTCCGACAGGTTCGCCATGGTCGCCGAGTTCCATGACAGCAAGAAGCGCATGAAGGTGCTCTTGATGGTGTCGCGCTTCGGCCATTGCCTCAACGACCTGCTCTATCGCTGGAAGATCGGCGCCCTGCCGATCGACATCGTCGGCGTCGTCTCCAACCATTTCGAATACCAGAAGGTCGTGGTCAACCACGACATCCCCTTCCACCACATCAAGGTGACGAAGGAGAACAAGCCGCAAGCGGAAGCCCAGCTGCTGGATCTGGTCGAGCAGACCGGCACCGAGCTGATCGTGCTCGCCCGCTACATGCAGGTTCTGTCGGATGCGATGTGCCGGAAGATGTCGGGGCGCATCATCAACATCCACCACTCCTTCCTGCCGTCGTTCAAGGGGGCGAACCCCTACAAGCAGGCCTATGAGCGCGGGGTGAAGCTGATCGGGGCGACGGCGCATTACGTGACGGCGGATCTCGACGAAGGTCCGATCATCGAGCAGGACACGGCGCGCATCACGCATGCGCAGTCTGCCGACGACTATGTCTCGATCGGCCGCGATGTGGAGAGCCAGGTGCTGGCGCGCGCCATTCATGCGCATATCCATTTCCGCACCTTCCTCAACGGCAACCGCACCGTCGTCTTCCCGGCAAGCCCAGGCTCATATGCATCCGAGCGGATGGGTTAAGGCGCGGCTTTTCCCTTTCCTTTTCGCTGCGGTGCCCGATTTGATATTGCTCATATCGAATCGGGCTCAGGCAAGGAAAAGACATGTCACTCTATCGCGACGGAACGCTGCTTTTGACGGCGCTCCTTCTAGGCGCTCAACCGGTATATGCGGCTACTGCCGAAAAGGACCCGTCGAAGATCAACCTTGCCAGGCTGATCGAATGCACGACCTATGATGTGCCGAGCTACAACGAGTTCGGCATGTGGCTGACCGGACCGGAGAGTGCTGTCGCCATGAAACAGTTCGGCATCACCGAGCTGCCGTCGAGCAATCCGCTTCTGAGAGAATTCCAGCTGGCCGAGCCGGTGAGCGTCTTCGGACGACAGACGAGCCGGATCGCCTTCGCCTCATCCGGGCCGCTGGCTGTACTCGACGAACCCGATCCACACCCCCTTGCCAAGACGCTCGGCGTGACTGCCACCATCGACCAGCCAAACAAATTCCTCGGCGCGAAGGAGATCCTGTCGAGCCGGGAGCAGCTCGAAAATTCCGACACCGTGCTCCACACGCTGATCACCCTCAACGTCTCCACAGACGACAGCCATCCCGGCAAGACGCTCGCCGGCTGCAGCTATTCGATCGAGGTCGAATAGCGGGTCCGCTCAGAACGGGTCGGCGATGCCAACGAACGTTTTTGCTGGAAGCTCGGCTTTCATCCGCTGATTTAAATGCGGATTCGTACTTCAGGTGCACCGAACGCAAAATCATAGCGACCTAGCCGCGTGCGATCTGCGGCCTATCTTCTCCCAAATTGCGCAACGACTCTATCTGTTTTGAGTAATTTTCTTTAGGGTGGAATGGTTTAGAGCATGATGCCGAAAAGTGTAGGCGGTTTTCGGACGACACCATGCTCTACTTATTTGATTGTAGAGCGGATTCAGATTTTAGGTCAGGTAGACCTAAAATCATCCGGCTCTAATGTCGACGCAAGTGAACCATCCGGGGGATGTAATGGCCGACGCCACGCTCGTAAATCGTATGCAACTGCCGAGACCCGACATTACGCCCGATGACGCGGCCGAAATTCTGCAGACGCATTACGGCCTGAGCGGAACCTTGACCGAGCTCGGCAGCCAACAGGATCGCAACTATCGCATCGATGCCGGTGACAACGCCTATGTGCTGAAGATATGCCGCGCGGAATACGAGCTGATCGAGCTTGAGGCGCAAAACGCCGCCATTCGCCATTTGCTTGCAAAGCCCGATGCGCCGCGCATACCCGAGGTGGTGCCGTCCCTGAATGGCCGCGATATCCTCACCATTACCATCCGCGAACAAGACTATCTCATCCGCCTGCTCGGTTTTTTGCCCGGCCGGACGCTGACGCAGCGCAAACATCTGCCGCCGGCTGCGGCTGCCGGCCTTGGCGCGCTTTCTGCCAGGCTCGCCCGAGACCTTGCCGATTTCGATCATCCCGGCCTGCATCGGAACCTGCAGTGGGACCTGCGCAGAGCCGGGCCGGTCGCGGTGCAGCTGCTGTCGACCATAACGGACCATGAGGCGCGCGACCGCATCGCCAAGGCGATGGTGGCCGCGGTCAAGCGCATCCAGCCGCTCGCAAGCGCCTTGCGCGTGCAGCCCGTGCACCACGACGTCACCGACGACAATGTCGTCAGCCATCCCGATGCGCACGGACAGCAGGTGCCCGACGGCGTGATCGATTTCGGCGATATCATCCAGGGCTGGCTGGTGGGCGATCTCGCCGTCACTTGCGCCTCACTGCTGCATCATGCCGATAGCAACCCCTTCTACATTCTTCCGGCAATCAAGGCCTATCATGCCGTCTATCCGCTGGAAGAGACCGAAGCCAAGGCGTTGTGGCCGCTGATCGTCGCGCGTGCCGTCATTCTGGCCGCGAGCAGCGAGCAACAACTCGCCATCGATCCCGATAACGAATATGTGCGCGGCAATCTCGAATTCGAACGGCAGATCTTCGATGTCGCCACCGGCGCTCAGCCGGATGTGATGGAAGCGGCAATCCTGCGGACGATCGGCTTCGATGTCGCGCCGATCGCAACAGACGGGTGGTCGGCGCTTCTGCCCGATATTGACCAGCAACAGATCGTCGCCGTCGACCTTTCCCCGACCGGGCCCGATTTTGTCGATGGCAACTGGCAAAAGCCCGACATGGATTGGCGATTGCTCGCACAGGCGGCCATCGCTTCCGGCGCGGCGGCCACCCGCTACGGCGAATTCCGCCTGTCGTTGGCCTCGCCGCTCAATATGGCAGCGCCACAGAATTTCGCCCTGCACAATGACGTGTGCCTGCCGTCCGGTTCGACAGTCCTCGCCCCCTTCGCGGGACTGCTGCGGCGACAGGGGCAGCACTTGGTCCTTGCCGGCGAGGAGATCAGCCTGCATCTCGACGGTCTCGAAAGCGCGCTTGAGGATGGCGCCGCCATAGAACAGGGCGCCACCATCGGAACCATAGGCAGCGAGGGATCGGCGATCGGCGGCCTGCGCATCCAGCTCTGCCGTGTGCCTGACCTCGTGCCGCCGCTCTTTGCGACCGCGGACCAAGCCGACGGATGGTCGGTCATCTGCCCCTCTCCTTCAGCTCTTCTCAATACCTTCTGCGAAGCGCCGCGACCGGATGCTTCCGCGCTGCTCGCTCTGCGCAATGCGCGCTTCGCCAAGCCGCAGAAGCACTATTATGAAGCTCCGCCGCAGATCGAGCGCGGATGGCGTGAATTCCTGTTCGACATGCAGGGGCGCTGCTATCTCGACATGGTCAACAACGTCACCACGCTCGGCCACGCCCATCCGCGGCTGACGGCAGCCGTTGCGCATCAATGGTCGCTGCTCAACACGAACTCCCGCTTCCATTATTCGGCGGTTGCAGAATTTTCGGAGCGGCTTGCGATGCTCGCACCGGAAGGGCTCGACTGCGTCTTCCTCGTCAACAGCGGCTCGGAAGCCAATGATCTCGCCATCCGGCTTGCCTGGGCACATACCGGTAAGAGGAACATGCTCTGCCTGCTGGAGGCCTATCACGGCTGGACCGTCGCGAGCGACGCGGTCTCCACCTCGATCGCCGACAATCCGCAAGCACTGACGACACGCCCCGACTGGGTCCATCCGGTCATTTCGCCCAATACCTACCGCGGCCCGTTCCGTGGTCCGGATTCGGCACCTGACTATCTGGTGAATGTCGCCGAAAAGCTTAAAGCCATTGATGAAAAAGGCGATGGCGTCGCTGGCTTCATCGCGGAATCCGTCTACGGCAATGCCGGCGGTATCGCTCTACCCCACGGCTATCTTGCCGGCGCATACGACGCCGTGCGGCAGCGCGGCGGTCTCTGCATCGCGGACGAGGTGCAAGTGGGTTACGGCCGGCTTGGCGAACAGTTCTGGGGTTTCGAAACGCAGGGTGTCGTGCCCGACATCATCACCATCGCCAAAGGCATGGGCAACGGCCATCCGCTCGGCGCGGTCATTACCCGCCGCGAGATCGCCGAATCGCTGGAACGAGAAGGCTATTTCTTCTCGTCGGCCGGCGGCAGTCCGGTGAGCTGCGTGGTCGGCCTCACGGTTCTCGATGTCATCAAGGACGAGAACCTGCAGGAAAATGCCCGCGTGGTCGGCGATCGCCTGAAGGCCGGATTGATTGCCCTGATGGATCGCTTCCCGCTGATCGGCGCGGTGCATGGCACCGGCCTCTACCTCGGCGTGGAGTTCGTCCGCGACCGCGAGGCATTGACGCCGGCCACCGAGGAAACGGCTGCAATCTGCGAACGCCTGCTCGATCTCGGCATCATCATGCAGCCGACCGGCGATCACCTGAACGTGTTGAAGATCAAACCGCCGCTCTGCCTTGCGCCGGAGAGCGCGGATTTCTTCGTGGAAGCCCTGGAGAAGGTGCTCTCAGACGGATTCTGACGCGTTCGTCGCGCCGTTAACCATTGAGGTGATTTGGCGGCGAGCGAATTTTAGTGCCGTCAAGGCATTGCCGAATCTGCTGGCAGTTCCTATCTGTCTGTCGGTGTTCGGCGAGCCGCTCCGACACGGGAGATAGCAGGGAAGTAAATCACAACCTTCCTCGCATTCGACCAGAAGCGGAATTTTATTTTACCGATCGCCGACATTTTGACATCTTTGGGAATATGTTTCTGGGGATGAAATTGTTATTGTCTACTAATATAATAGACAATGACTCACTATCCGCCGAGCTCCTTTTCGGAGCCCTCACAAGTACAACGCCAACTAGGGACGTGACATGCTGAATATTAAAGCCATCGCTTCGATCCTTGGGCGGTCCGTGCTTGGCAATGACCGCTCGGGCACGCTCTCCCGCCCGCGCTGTCGAATGTGACGTTCGTCCTCTTACCGGATTCAAACAGTCAATTCGCCATGTCTGCACCGATAGCGGTGCGGAGGGAGTATATTTATGAAGAAGCAAGTTATCGAATACGCCGGCGTTCCCGTCGGCATCGTCGTTCCTGATCAGGATCGGCTCAAGTTCATCGCTGTAAAATATCACGTCCACGATCTGGACGAGCAGCATTTCAGAAACGCGGACGAAGTGAAGCTTGCGATCCGCGATCTTCTTTCCCGGCAGCAGGCGCAGCCGATCCATGTCTGATGGATCGGCTCACCTACGTTCTTACCCAATCCAGTCGCCAGCCCTCACCCTTTGATAGAATCAGGGTGGGGGCTTTTTCTTTGGCAAAGCCATCACGTAAATTCGTCGGCCTTATATGTTCACGCCGCCCCATCTCGGCGCCCTGCGCCGCAGCGTCGAGCTATCGCGCTCTGCCTGAACGGCACTCCCCTCGAACAAACCCATCTTGTCTTTTGAATCTCTTTACGGTCCTATCGCCATGACGACCTCGCGTTGCAAACGGCGAAGGATTTTTCATTGGCTGCCCATTTCAATCTCCTGACCGATGTCGAGGGCGTCGCCGTCGGTCAAGCTACCGATCTTGCGCTCGGCTCTGGCGTCACCGCCATCATCTTCGACGAGCCGGCGGTCGCCTCCTGCAGCGTGCTCGGCGGCGCGCCCGGTGGACGGGATACGGCATTGCTGGATCCCACGATGACGGTCGCCACCGTGGATGCCCTCGTGCTCTCAGGCGGTTCAGCCTTTGGGCTCGATGCGGCCGGCGGCGTACAGGCCGGCCTTCGCGAAATCGGGCGCGGGCTGCAGGTGGGCAATGCGCTGGTACCGATCGTACCACAGGCGATCCTCTTCGATCTCATCAATGGCGGCAACAAGGACTGGGGAGTGCATTCACCCTATCGCGATATGGGATACGCCGCCTTCAAGGCGGCAGGCAAAGGGCCGTTCGCGCTCGGCACCGCCGGCGCCGGTACGGGCGCGACGACTGCAACCGTGAAAGGCGGCCTGGGGTCGGCCAGCACAGTCAGCAGCAAGGGATACAGGATCGCAGCCCTCGTCGCCGTCAACGCCCTCGGCTCCGCCACCATCGGCAACGGGCCGCATTTCTGGGCCGCACCCTTCGAGGAGAGTGGCGAATTCGGCGGTCTTGGCATGCCGAAGGCGATCGACTCGCGCCTGCGGCTGAAAGGCACGAACATCACAGCCACCACCATCGGCGCCGTCGTTACCGATGCGCAACTGACCAAGGCCGAAGCACATCGGCTATCCATCTGTGCTCACGATGGCATGGCCCGCGCGCTTTTGCCGACGCATCTGCCGCTGGACGGCGACACCGTATTTGCTGCATCCACCGGCAGGCATGCTCGCGACGACATGCCCAGTTTCATGGAGCTTTGCCACCTCGCTACCATTGTCATGGCACGCGCCATCGCCCGCGGCGTGTACGAGGCGACGGCCCTGCCGATTGAGGGAGCACAAGCCGCATGGCGGGATCGCTTCGCCGGCTCACGGAAGACCTGACCGCAGACGCACAAATTTTCGCAATTGTGTGTGCGCTTGCGAGATGACACTATCTTGAAAAAGACCGCATGCCACGAGGGGAATCGGGTAGCGGGCAAAGCAAGGGGACTGAAATGATCAAGTTTTCACGCCCGAGCCTTGGCGATGTCACGCGCAGGCTTGCCTTTGGCGCTGCACTTTCTACCGGCCTGCTGATGCTTGGCCTGACACAGGCGCAAGCCGCGAAGACGACGCTCAATCTCGGCATGACGGTCGAGCCGACCGGACTTGATCCGACCATCGCTGCGCCCGTCGCGATCGGCCAGGTCACCTGGCAAAACATCTTCGAAGGGCTCGTCGCCATCGACGAAAGCGGCAAAATCGTACCGCAACTCGCCAAGAGCTGGGAGATCTCAGCCGACGGCCTGACCTATACGTTCAAGCTGCAGACCGGCGTGAAATTCCATGACGGCCAAGTCTTCGATTCCGCCGCCGCCAAGTTTACCCTCGATCGCGCCCGCGGCGGCGATTCCGTCAATCCGCAGAAACGCTTCTTCGCGTCCATTGCCTCGATCGATGCGCCGGATGCGGAAACACTGGTGTTGCATCTTTCCTCGCCGACCGGCAGCCTGCTGTATTGGCTGGGCTGGCCCTCCTCCGTCATGGTCGGACCGAAATCCTCCGCCAACGACAAGACGACGCCAGTGGGCACCGGCCCGTTCAAGTTCTCCGCCTGGGCCAAGGGCGACCATGTCGACCTCGTCAAAAACCCCGATTACTGGAACAAGTCGGTCGACGTGAAGCTGGAGAAGGTGACCTTCCGCTTCATTTCCGATCCGCAGGCAGAGGCCGCAGCGCTCAAGGCCGGCGATGTCGATGCCTTTCCGGAATTTGCTGCGCCGGAGCTTATGAATTCCTTCGACGGCGACGCAAGGCTGACGACCAAGATCGGCAATACCGAGCTCAAGGTCGTGGCCGGCATGAACAACACGCGCAAGCCCTTCGACGACAAGCGCGTGCGCCAAGCCCTGATGATGGCGCTCGATCGCAAGACGATCATCGAGGGCGCGTGGTCCGGCCTCGGAACCGCCATCGGCAGCCACTACACGCCGAACGACCCCGGCTACAAGGATCTCACGGGCGTGCTGCCCTATGATGCCGCCAAGGCCAAGGCCTTGCTTGCCGAAGCCGGCTATCCAAATGGTTTCACCTTCACCATCAAGACGCCGCAGATGGCCTATGCGCCACGCAGCGCCCAGGTGATGCAGGCGATGTTTGCCGATATCGGCGTGACGATGAATATCGAGCCGACCGAGTTCCCGGCCAAGTGGGTGCAGGACGTGTTCACCGGTCGCGACTACGACATGACCATTGTCGCCCATGCCGAGCCGATGGATATCGATATCTATTCGCGCGACCCCTACTACTTCAACTACAAGAACCCTGCCTTCAACGAGTTGATAAAGAAGATTCAGCTCACCGCCGATGTTTCCGAACAGAACAAGCTCTATGGTGAAGCGCAGAGCATTCTTGCCGAGGATGTGCCGGCCCTCTTCCTCTTCGTCATGCCGAAGCTTGGCGTCTGGGACAAGAAGCTGAAGGGTCTTTGGGAAAATGAGCCCATCCCCTCGAACGTGCTGACCAACGTCTCCTGGGAAGATTGATCGCTTCTGCGCGACGATGCCGACGGGCGGACCCAAGCCGCCCGCCGTCGAGGTTCACGAGGCCGGCACGATCGGCCATGGACATGCTATGATCGTATTGCTCACCCGCCGGATTTTCGGACTGATCCTGACACTGCTCGCGGTCTCGCTGCTGATCTTTGCCGTCATGGCGCTGTTGCCGGGCGATCCCGCCGCGATCACGCTCGGCACCTCCGCAACGCCGGAAACGCTGGCGGCACTTCGGCACGAGATGGGTCTCGATCAGCCGCTGATCATCCGCTACGGCCAATGGCTTGCCGGCGCGCTGACGGGCGATCTCGGCAAATCCTATACTTACGGCGTACCCGTCGCCGGTCTTATCGTCGAGCGGCTTGCCGTTACGCTGCCGCTCGCTATCCTGGCCATCCTGTTATCCGTTCTTATCGCCGTGCCGCTCGGCGTTGCCGCCGCCGCACGACGCGGCGGCTTCTTCGACATCGTCGCCGCGCTGTTTTCGCAGATGGGCATCGCCGTGCCGGGCTTTTGGGTCGGTCTGCTGCTGGTGCTTTTGTTTGCCACTTCGCTCGGCTGGATGCCGGCCGGCGGGTTTCCCGGCTGGGGCAGCGGGATGTGGCCGGCCTTGAAATCGCTGGTGCTCCCCGCTGTCGCCCTTGCGCTGCCGCAAGCGGCGGTGTTGACGCGCGTGACGCGCTCGGCCGTGCTCGACACGCTGCATGAGGATTTTGCTCGCACGGCAACCGCCAAGGGCCTGTCGCGCAGCCGCGTGCTGTGGGGACATGTGGTTCCGAATGCGCTGGTGCCGGTGCTGACCATTCTCGGGCTGCAATTCACCTTTCTGGTCGCCGGCGCCGTGCTGATCGAGAACGTTTTCACTCTGCCCGGCCTTGGCCGCCTCGCCTATCAGGCGCTCAGCCAGCGCGACGTCATCGTCCTTCAGGATGTCGTGCTGTTCTTTGCCGGCCTCGTCATTGTCGTGAACTTCCTGGTGGATCTTTCCTATCTCGCCATCGATCCCCGACTGCGGGCAGGAGGCGCGCGATGAGCATCGTCGAGACCAGAGCCGCCGTACGGCATCGGCGCTCAGATTTTCGGGCGCTTGCCCGCGCGAACCTCATAATCGGCGCGCTGATCATCCTAGCCCTCGTCTGTGTCGCCGTCCTTTCCTTGTTCTGGACGCCGGTGCTACCAGCAAAAATGCAGATCACCCACAAGCTGCAGCCGCCTTTCGGCTTCGGGCTTTTCGGCACCGACCAGCTCGGCCACGACGTCCTGTCGATGCTGATGGCGGGCTGCTGGAATTCCCTGTCGATCTCCGTTTCGGCGGTTGCGATCGGCGGGACCATCGGGACGATCATCGGCGTTTCCGCCGCTGCAGAGCGCGGCCTGTTCGAAGCGCTGATCATGCGCGCCTGCGACGTGATCTTCGCGCTGCCGCCAATCCTTTCCGCGATGATCCTCGGCGCGTTTCTCGGCACCGGGCGCATGACGGCCATTATCGCCATTGCCGTTTTCATGGTGCCGGTTTTCGCCCGCGTGGCACTCGGCTCGGCGCTGCAGGCCTGGAGCCGGGATTATGTGCTGGCGGCACGCGCTATCGGCAACACCCAGCTTTCCATTACGCTGCGCCACGTCCTGCCCAACATCATGGGCAGCATCATCGTCCAGGCAACGATCCAGCTCGGCCTTGCGATCCTGACCGAAGCCGGTCTTGCATTCCTGGGCCTCAGCGTGCCGCCTCCGGCGCCGACCTGGGGCCGCATGCTTGCCGATGCGCAGACCTATTTCCACGTTGCGCCGTGGCTCGCCCTTCTTCCTGGCCTTGCCATTGCGCTTTCCGTGCTCGGTTTCAACCTGCTCGGCGACGGGCTGCGCGATCTCCTCGACCCCCGCGAGGCGACACGCTGATTTAGACAAGAGAATGGATCATGAGCGAACCGACCGACCTTTCCATCCAAGACCTCAGGCGCAAGTTTGCAGATAAGAGCCTCTCCCCCAGTGAATACTGGCTGGCGCTGGAGAAGCATATCGAGGCATGGGAGCCGGTGATATCGGCGCTTTATGCCTATGATCCCGAGGATGCGCGCCAGCAGGCGGCGGCCTCCACGCAGCGTTGGGCAAAAGGAGTGCCGATGGGGCCTCTCGATGGTATTCCAGTGACGCTGAAGGAGCTGATCGCCACCAAGGGCCAACCGGTGCCGCTCGGCACGGCGGCCGTTGATCTTATCCCGGCCACAGAAGACGCGCCGATCGCCGCCCGCATGCGCGAAGACGGCGCTGTGATCTTTGCCAAGACCACCTGCCCTGATTACGGCATGCTCTCGTCAGGCCTTTCCAGCTTCCACAAGCTCAGCCGCAATCCCTGGGATCCGAGCCAGAATCCGGGTGGTTCCAGCGCCGGCGCAGCGGCGGCAGCGGCGGCCGGGTATGGACCGCTGCATATCGGCACCGATATCGGCGGCTCGGTGCGGCTACCGGCCGGCTGGACCGGCATTTTCGGCTTCAAGCCGAGCCATGGCCGCATCCCGGTCGATCCCTATTACGTCGGCCGATGCGCCGGCCCGATGACCCGCACGGTCGAGGATGCCGCCTTTTCGATGGCGACGCTCTCGCGTCCCGACTGGCGCGACGGCACCAGCCTGCCGCCCAACGAGATCGACTGGATGGACCTCGATGTCGATGTGCGGGGCATGACGATTGGCCTGATGCTCGATGCCGGCTGTGGCCTTTCCGTCGAAGACGAGGTGCGCGACGCCGTCCTTGCCGCCGCCAAACGCTTCGAAAAAGCAGGCGCGACCGTCATCGATGTCGCACCGGTGCTGACGCGGCAGATGCTCGACGGCCTCGACGTCTTCTGGCGCGCGCGCTTCTGGGGCGACATCGTGGGATTGAGCGAGGAACGCCGCAACGCGATCCTGCCCTATATCCATAGCTGGGCGAAAGGCGGCGCTGACGTCAGCGGCGTCGAAGCGGTGCGGGGCTTCAACCAGACGATCGAGATGCGCAAGAGCTGCGGCCGGCTTTTCACCCAAGTGGACGCCGTGCTCTCGCCGACCAACCCGATCGTCTCCTATCCCGCCGAATGGGCCTCCCCCACCAACGATCCCGCCAGGCCTTTCGAACACATCTGCTTCACCGTCCCGTGGAACATGTCGGAGCAGCCGGCCGCGTCGATCAATTGCGGCTTCTCCCGCTCCGGCATGCCGATCGGCCTGCAGATCGTCGGCCCGCGCTTTGGCGATATGCTGGTGCTGCGTCTTTCGAAGGCCTTCGAGGACTGGACCGGCGGGGTAGCGAACTGGCCGAAGCGGCCTGAATGAGAGATGCTTTCTCCGGCTTGAGCCAAAGCAATTCCAGGAAAAGTGCGCAGCGGTTTTCCGTCTGGAATTGCGTACCAACAAAAGGATTGAGTGTTTCCACGTTTCGGAGAAACGCGGAAACACTCAATCTCGAGCAAGAGGCAGGGAAAGGCCGATCTTCACCCGGTCCATGGCGACGAGCGACTTGAACTTCGTCACGTTGGGATTGTCGTGGAACAGGCGGCGGGTGAGTGCCTGGTATTCCGACATATCGGCGACCACGACGACGAGAATGAAATCCGCCTCCCCTGTGACCTGATAGCATTGCTGCACTTCAGGTGCCTCGACGAAGCTGCGCTTGATCGCGTTGATTGGCTCATAGCGTTCGTCCGCAATCTGGACTTCGACAATGATGGTGATGGGCAAAGCCACGGCGGCCGGATCGACGACCGCGATATTCGCCTGAATGACGCCGCTTGCCTGCATGCGCTTGATGCGCCGCTGCACGGCAGCAGCCGAAAGATGAACCAGCTCGCCGATCTGGCGCTGCGGAACGGTGCTGTCCTTTTGGAGGATCTCGAGAATCGCCACATCGAATTCATCGAGATCGGCCGGTTTGCGCATTTCAAAACATCCTTACCGCAAAGAGGAAACAAAATTGCATGAAAGCTGACAAAATGGAGCCAAATACTCTGCTGCCATGTACTAGGTTTGCGCCACAAATCATCTGACTTGCAAAGGCAAAAGAATGTCACGCCCCGACATCGACTACGACACGCACTCCCACGACCTTCGTGAAGGAGCGGTTACGAGCCATCCAACCGCCGGCAAGGCATCCGACGACTCGAAGGGATTTGTCTTCGGATTGGTGGCGATGGTGCTGGCGGCGCTGGCAATGAGCATCTCGCCCAGTCTTGTGCGTCTCGCCGATGTCGGTCCTTTCGCCAGCGCCTTCTGGCGAGTCTTCCTGGCGCTGCCGATCCTCTGGATATGGATGTGCTATGCTGAAGCGGCGGAGCCTGCTGCGCCACGCGCCAGCTTCACCTTGGCGACTGTCCTCGCCGGGATGGCTTTTACCGGAGACCTGTTCTTCTGGCACATCTCCATCCTGCGAACCACCATTGCCAACGCAACCTTCTTCGCGACCATGGCGCCGCTATGGGTCGTCATCTTCGGATGGCTGCTGCTGCGCCAGAGGGTCAGCCGCGCAACGCTGCTTGGACTCCTCGTCTGTCTGGCAGGTGGAACGGCACTGGTGGTGCAGAGCCTTGCCTTCAACCCGAGCCGCGCCGTCGGCGATGGCCTGGCGGTTGTCACCGGCGCCTTCTTCGGCCTCTATTTCCTGGCCGTTGGCGCAGCACGCGGCAGAACGAATGCTGCCCGCGTCACCTTTGAACTGAGCGTCGTCACCGCAGCGCTTCTCTTCCTGGTCGCGATCTTCTTCGAGCCGAGGATCCTGCCGCAATCGGCCTCCGGCTGGAGCGTCCTGCTGGCATTGGGCCTTATCAGCCATGCCGGCGGCCAGGGACTGGTCTCGGTCGCGCTCGGAAGACTGCCGACAGTCTTCTCGTCACTGGTCATCTTCCTGGAAACAATCGCGGCGGCGCTGTTTGCCTGGATCTTGTTCGGCGAAAACGTCACGCTGATTCAGGCGCTGGGTGGAATCGTCATCGTCGCGGGCATCTGGATTTCCCGGCCGCGCAGCGAGTGAAGGCGGGTTCACCGAAGAGATACGGGCGCCAACCATGCTACAGCGTGGCGGCGCCTTTTTGTTCGGTATCGGCATGCAGTTCGTGCAGCGCTTTTTCGATAACGCGCAGATCGTCCTGAAGGCCGTCATCGGCACTCATCGAACTCTCGCTGCCAGCACGCTGAATCCCCCGGGCCTCGCTCTGCAGTTCACGCAACTTGTCGATCTTGCCGCGCGTGCGCAGATGACCGTCGCGCAGAATATCGCGCACTGTCTTTTCCATTGCGGTGACGAGCATACCTTTTACTCCTCTCGATAGGACTGGCCAATCAGAGGAAGTAACGAACGAGGTGCAAGACTGTTCCGAGCGAGGATCAATCGGCAAGGCGCCGGTAGCCGGTCGGATACTCGTAGAGCCAACCGATGCGCTCTACGGCAGCGGCGAAATTCTCGCGTGCCACGGTCATTGTGTGGCCGTTGGCGTGAACGATGGTCTCCGGGTCTTCCATGATCGCCACATGGCCCTTCCAGAAGACGAAATCGCCGCGGCGCAGTTGTTCACGAGCAATCGGTTCGCCCAAGCCAGTCGCCTGCATATCGGTATCGCGCGGCGCGGAACGCCCTGTCATCAGCAGCGCCAATTGCACCAGCCCCGAACAATCAATGCCGAGGCCGGAACGCCCGCCCCAAAGGTAAGGGGTTTCGAGGAAGCGGAGAGCGACATCGACGTAGTCGTCATCGCCAACATGATCGATCGGCTGAACATGCTTGGCGAAGATCGCGGTGCCGTCCTCGAGGACGACGTAGTGATTGCCGCGCGCCTCTGCCGTGCCGGTGACACGCACGCGGCTGCCCATCGACAGCACGGCCGCATGCGGCTTGCGCAGTTCCGGCTCGGGATAGATGAAGGTACGCTGAGGGACGACGATATGGGTCGCAGCCGAGCCCCCTTCCCTGATCGCCGTTTCAGGAAGATATCCGACATAGCCGTCCGCAGTCGCCTTGACCCAGCACCAGCCATTGCTGCGCTCGAAAACCATGACCTCTTCGCCCATGAGCAATTCGGTATCGATGCCTGACGCAAGATCCGGCTTCGGACGAAGCGCGACAACGGGAACGGCGACCTCTGCCTTGCTGCCTTCGACGAAACGTTGCGCTTCGACTTTTCCCCTGAGCGAGGCTTCGGCGAGGTCAGGTCTGAAAGCGTGGAGGCGACGGTCGAGCGTCATAAGGCAATTCCCGAATTCATAGTTTGCGGCCGTGCTCGATGACGAGATCGCCGAGTTTTTCCAGATAGAGCGCGCCGGTGACCGTGCGCTTGATGATGACATTGCGGCGATCGCGATCGTCGCGCACCCGGTCGACCAATCCCATCTCACCCATGGTGTCAAGCGCCCGGGTGATGACCGGCTTGGTGACGCCGAGGGTCGCTGCCAGCCCCCGCACGGTGTGCGGCGGCGGCACGAGGTAGATCTGCAGAAGGATCGCAGTCTGCCGCAGCGTCAAATCGTGATCCTCGCGGCGCACCTGAGCGAGCGTCACGCCATGCCAAAGGCCAAGGGCCTGTGAGGCGGAGAGATCTAGCGGCACGGACAACCCCGAAAATCGTTACGCTACCGTTCCAGTCTCGGCCAAGATCGTGGCGGATTCAAGGGGAATCCACCCCCTCTCCCGGAATACGGGTATAGGGGGGAGCTGTGGTCTAGCGCACGCTCTGCCTGATATGGTGATAGAGCGCCCGGATGGCCTGTGCTTCGCCGCCGCCGGGTGAGTGCGGACGCTCGCTCGGAGCCCATCCGAATATATCGAAATGCGCCCAGCTCGGCGTCTTCGTGACGAAGCGCTTGAGGAACAGGGCCGCCGTGATGGAACCCGCCATGCCGCCGGCCGGAGCATTGGTGATATCGGCAAATTTCGTGCGGATATCCTTGTCGTAGCCCATGTAGAGTGGCATGCGCCACAACGGGTCGTCGGTCTCAAGGCTCGCTTCGGTTAGATCGCTGGCAAGCTCGCTGTCGTCGGTGAAGAATGGCGGCAGATCGGGGCCGAGTGCGACGCGCGCAGCGCCCGTCAGCGTCGCCATGTCGATCATCAGATCCGGCGCATCCTCATCGGCATAGGCAAGCGCATCGGCGAGGATCAGCCGGCCCTCGGCATCGGTATTGTCGATCTGGACGGTCAGGCCCTTGCGGCTCTTGTAGATGTCACCGGGGCGGAAGGCGTTGGCCGAAATCGAATTCTCCACGACCGGAATGATGACGCGCAGATCGACCTTGAGCTTGGCGTCCATGATCATCAGCGCCAGGCCCATGACGTTGGCCGCGCCGCCCATGTCCTTCTTCATCAGCAGCATCGAGGATGCGGGCTTGATGTCGAGACCGCCGGTATCGAAACAGACGCCCTTGCCGACCAGCGTGATGCGGCGATGACCCTTCTTGCCCCAGCGCATTTCCAGCAGGCGCGGCGCATCGGCGCTGGCGCGTCCCACGGTATGCACGAGCGGGAAGTTTTCCTTCAGCAGATCATCGCCGATGATGACGGACATTTCCGCCTTGTAGTGTTCGGCAAGCGCCCGGAAAGCAGCTTCCAGCTGCTCCGGTCCCATATCATTGGTGGGGGTGTTGATGAGATCGCGTGCGAGAAAGACGCCGGCAAGCTGGCGTTTGATATCGGTCGCATCGGCGTCGCGCGGGATCATCAGCGTCGGTGCGGCCGCCTTCTCGGACTTGTAGCGATCGAAACGGTAGCTACCGAGGCCGAAACCGAGCGAAAGCCTGTTCGCCGTCAGGGGCGCCGTCTCGATATGCCAATCGCCGGCCGGCAGGCTGCGCGCGAGCTTGCCGGTGAGGAAGGGCTGTTCGGACGGATTGGAGCCGAGACCAAACAATGCGCCGCCGAGGTGGCCCTCCGCGGTCGGGATCAGAAGCAGAGAGCCGCTGTCGGCCTTATAGCCTGCCTTGCGAGCCCAATCGAGCGCGATGGGATCGATGGTGCCCGTCTCTATGTGCGCCGGCGTGACGGCAAAGATCGGCAGCGTCGAGCCACCCTTCGAATTAAAAGGCGTCGCGCGCTCGATGAATTGATAGGGGGCCATGACCATCCTTTGACAATGACTTAAGGGAATCGAGAGTTAACCGTCTGTTAGGGTTAACAGATTATTGCTGGAGCGAACATTGCGTCGAACCTTTCCCTGTTTCGATTCTAGGCCTGACGCAAGACTTATGGATTCAGGGAAATAGCGTCATGTCCGCCGGTTCAACCTCGTCTTTGCTTAGAACCTTTCTTTTTCGAGGCGCTTCGGCCGCGCTTCTGGCAGCCGCCCTGGCAAGCTGCTCGACGACGACAAGCAAGGACAACATCACCACCGGCTCGATCCCGAAGTCTTCGAGGCCGATGGACACGATGAACGGCACCGACCTGGCGCAGACGACGGCGACGTTCGGCAAGGCTTACGATGCCAACCCTAGGGATCGCGACGCGGGCGTCAACTACGCCAATGCACTGCGCATGAGCGGCCGCAACGACCAGGCTCTCGCCGTTATGCAGCAGGTTGCGATCAACAATCCAAGCGACCGCGGCGTGCTGGCCGCCTACGGCAAGGCACAGGCGGCCGCGGGCCAGCTCGAACAGGCTCTGGCCACCATCGACCGCGCCCAGACCCCCGACCGTCCCGACTGGCGTCTCGTTTCGGCAGAAGGCGCAATCCTCGATCAGCTTGGCCGCTCCACCGATGCGCGCGGCAAATATCGCGACGCACTGGTGCTGGCGCCCAACGAACCGACAATCCTTTCGAACCTCGGCATGTCCTACGTGCTGACCGGCGATCTCAAGAATGCCGAAAACTACCTTCGTTCGGCGGCAGGGCAACCGGGTGCAGACAGCCGCGTCCGCCAGAACCTGGCGCTTGTCGTCGGTTTGCAAGGCCGCTTCGCGGAAGCCGAGAAGATCGCCCGGCAGGAACTGACACCCGAGCAGGCGAACGCCAATGTCACCTATCTTCGCTCCATGCTGGCCCAGCGCAATTCCTGGCAGAAGCTTGCAGCGAGCGGTGACGGCAAGAAGGCCATCCAGTAAACGACCTCAGGCAAATAGCGGCTTCTTCTTTTCGAAGCTACGCCGCCACGTCGGCGGTCAGCGCCAGATATGCCGCGGCAGGCCATCCATCACCAGTCTTGCCCCCAATGCGCCAATGATGGCGCCGGCCACCCTATCGATCCACAGTTTCGATCCGACATAAAAAGCGCGCGGGCGATTGGACGAGAAAGCCAGGGTGACCACGGTATACCAACCGACCTCGACCAGGAAAACTGCCGGCGGAACCGTTAGCAGCAGCCATGGAGCCGGAGACGGCGGAAGAAGCGCCGCGAAAATGCTGCCATAGAAGATCGCAGTCTTGGGATTGCTGAGTTGGGTTCCGAGCGCGAAGAGATAGTTGCGTGCAACGCCTCCAGCCGCCGGAGTAGCCGGCGCATCGATGGGAAGATCGTGCGCGGCATTGCGCCAGATGCGGATGCCGACATAGATCAGGTAAAGGCCGCCCGCGACCTTCAACGCGAGATACAGCCATTCGACCTTCATCAGCAGCGCGCTCAAGCCGAAGAGAGCCAGCGTCGCGAAAATGACGCTGCCCGTTCCCATCCCGAAGGCTGCGGCCAGACCAGCTTTGCGGGAGCGGGAGACAGCGATGCGGGAGACCAGCACAAAGCTCGGGCCCGGACTGACGGCACCGATGAAAACTGCGGCAATGACACTGAAAAATATGGCCATGGATGACATGCGATACCTCCCGATCCGGCTGGAAATCCGCCTGGTCGCCGAGCCTGGATGCTTCGCGCATGTCGAAAACCACCCGATAGCGTTGCCGGCGACATCGATGAGGAGCTTAATCATCCGCCCGCGCTGCGGGCAAGCCGGAACGTTCAGAACTTGTCCAGAGTGCGGATGATCGCCGGCCCGAGAATGACCGCCATCAGTACGGGCAGGAAGAAGACGATCATCGGCACGGTCAGCTTCGGCGGCAGTGCTGCAGCCTTCTTTTCCGCCTCGTTCATGCGTTCGTCGCGGCCTTCCTGAGCCATGACGCGCAGGGCTTGCGACAGCGGCGTTCCATAGCGCTCGGCCTGGATGAGCGCCTGCGTGACCGATTTGACCAGCTCGATCTGCGTACGGGCAGCGAGATTGTCGAAGGCGGTGCGACGATCCTGCAGGAAGGAAAGTTCGGCCATCGTCAGGATCATTTCTTCCGCGAGCGCCGGGGATTGTTCCCCCATCTCCTCGGCGACACGCCGCATGCCGGCTTCGATCGATATACCCGACTCCACACAGATCAGCATCAGGTCGAGTGCATCCGGCCAGGCCCGCTTGATCGACTTCTGGCGCTTGGTGACCAGATTGGAGACATAGATGTTCGGTGCGTAGAAGCCGATATAGGCCACTACGATCACGCCGAGGAGACGGATCGGCAACGGCCTGCTTTCGAAATAACCGAGAACGAAAACCACGAACAAAGCGAAAGCGAGAAACAGGAACGGCAGCAAAAACCGCGCCACCAGAAACATGTTCAGGGCGTTTTCGGAGCGCAAACCGGCGGCGCGTAGACGATTGATCGTATTGGCGTCAACAAGTGCGTTGCGCAGGTTGAAGCGCTCGACAATCTGCCGGACATTGTGGTTGTTCTGGTTGCGCAGCGTTGCCTTGCCGCCGTCGACATTCAAACGCGCCCGCTCGCGGGCACGGATCTGCTCACGCTCGGTCGAGACGGCCTTCATGCGCTTGTTAAGATCGCCGCGCTCCAGCATCGGCAATGCGATCGTGTAGAAGGTGGCAAATACCACGACGGCGACGACAACCGCGAGGATCGTGCCGGGATCGGTCAAATTGGCAGCCAGATCAGACATGGGCTTGGCGGCTCCCCCCGCTCAGATCTCGAAATTGATCATATTGCGCATGATGAAAATGCCGATGGACATCCAGATGCCGGCGCCAATCAGGATCAGGTGTCCGCGCGGATCGGTAAATAGGACCGTCATATATTGCGGCGACGTCATAGAGACGAGCGTCATGACGACGAAGGGCAAAGCGCCAATGATGACGGCGGAGGCTTTTGCCTCCATCGACAATGCCTGGACTTTCGCCTTCATCTTCTTGCGTTCACGCAGCACCCGCGACAGATTGCCCAGTGCTTCCGACAGGTTGCCACCGGCCTGCGCCTGGACGGCGATGACGATCGAGAAGAAATTCACCTCCTGAAGCGGCATATGGTTCAGCATACGGGCACAGGCATCTGACATGCTGAGGCCCACCTGCTGCGCTTCGACCACTCGGCGGAACTCCGTCCTGACCGGCTCGCGAGCCTCAGCGGCCACCAACCGAACGGAATCGTTCAGCGGCAAGCCGGACCGAAGCGAACGGGTAATGAGATCGAGCGCGTTGGGAAACTCGTTGAGAAACTTGCCCTGGCGCCGCTTGATAAGGAAGCTGATAATCCATCGAGGCAAGCCGAACATGGCCGCAAAAGGTAATCCGAGGATGACCAGGAGCGGAGCGCCTATGATGAAAAGAATAAACATGATGAACAGGCCGAACAGCGCGCTGATGAGATAGAAACGCGACGGCGTCAACGACAGCCCGGCTTGCGGAAGGCGAGCCTTCAATGACTGCTTCTTCTTGGTGCTTTCCGACTGTCGCTTCTCCAGGTCCTTGAGCGAATCCTGAACCGACTTGCGCCGCTTGGTCATTTCCTGCACGCGGTCACGCGCCACCTTGACCTTTGCACGATCGGTCTCGGCCTGCTTCACCCGGTTGACGCGGATCTCCGCCTTCTTCTGGGTCTCGATCCTTGAATAGAGAACGCCGTAGCAGATCGCAGCCGCGGAAATAGCCGAGAGCAAGACAATCAGTAATACGACGGGATCGAAACCGAACATGAGAATTCCTATTGGCCCTTCTGCTCCATCTCGTCGAGGGCGGCGGCCAGACGCCGCTCCTCGTTATAGTAACGAGCGCGATCCCAGAAATGCGGCTTGCCGATGCCGGTGGAGAGGTGCCGGCCGACAATCCGGCCATTCGCGTCCTCACCCTCGATCTCGTAGCGCATCAGGTCCTGCGTGATGATCACATCGCCTTCCATGCCGATCACCTCGGTGATCTGCGTGATCCGGCGCGAACCGTCGCGCAGACGCGCGGCCTGGATGATGACGTCGACCGAGGTGGAAATGATCTCGCGCACAGTCTTTGCCGGCAGGCTGAAACCACCCATGGCGATCATCGATTCGATACGACTCAGGCATTCGCGCGGCGTATTGGCGTGGATGGTGCCCATCGAGCCGTCGTGACCGGTGTTCATCGCCTGCAGCAGGTCGAAGACTTCCGGTCCGCGCACTTCGCCGACGATGATGCGTTCGGGGCGCATACGAAGGCAGTTCTTGACGAGATCGCGCATGGTGATCTCGCCCTCGCCTTCGATGTTGGGCGGCCGGGTTTCCAGACGCACGACATGCGGCTGCTGCAGCTGCAGTTCGGCGGTGTCCTCGCAGGTGATGACGCGCTCGTCGCGATCGATATAGTTGGTCAGGCAGTTCAGAAGCGTGGTCTTGCCCGAGCCTGTACCACCTGAAATGACGACATTGCAGCGCACGCGCCCGATGATCTGGAGCAGCGTCGCGCCCTCGGGCGTGATGGCGCCGAAGCGAACAAGCTGATCAAGCGTGAGCTTGTCCTTCTTGAATTTACGAATGGTCAGTGCCGGCCCGTCGATCGCCAGCGGCGGCGCGATGACGTTAACGCGCGAACCGTCGGGCAGGCGCGCGTCGCAGATGGGGCTGGATTCGTCGACGCGACGGCCGACCTGGCTGACAATACGCTGGCAAATGGAGAGAAGCTGCGAATTGTCGCGGAAACGGATCTCCGACTCGACGGTCTTGCCGCCGACTTCGATGAAGGTCTGGCCGGAACCATTGACCATGATGTCGGCAATGTCGTCGCGCGCCAGCAGCGGCTCCAGAGGACCGTAGCCGAGCACGTCGTTGCAGATATCCTCAAGCAGTTCCTCCTGCTCGGAAATCGACATCGCAATATTTTTGATCGTGATGATATCGTTGACGATATCACGGATTTCTTCGCGGGCGGCTTCGTTGCCAAGCTTGGAAAGCTGCGACAGGTCGATCGTGTCGATAAGTGCCGAAAAGACCTGAGATTTGGTGTCGTAATATTCTTCGGTCCGCGCCGTCCGGCGACGGCTAGGCGTCTGCATTGGCGGCGGAGGCACCTGCTGGCGCGGCTGCGACTGCTCGCGAGAGGGCTCGATCAGGACTGCCGGTGCGGCAGTTGCGCTGGCAGCTGCGGGCGCACGTACCGGCTGGGGCACCATGCCGCCGCTCTTTGCAGGACCGTCATTTCCGCGCTTGCCAAACATGCGTTCTTTCCAATTCTGCTACTACAGTTACTTCCGCTTCAGGAGGCCGAGCAGACCGCCCTTTCTCGCCTTCTTCAAAGCGACACGGCCCGTGACGATATGCGATATCTGCGAGAAGACCTCGGCAACCGGCGACTTCGGGTCCGTCTCTGAGATCATCTGACCGCTGTTGGCGGCATTGCCGAAAAGATTGATGTCGAACGGAATGATGGCGATCGGATCGATCTCCAGCGGCGCGCAGAATTCCGACGGATTGATCTCCGGCCGCTTCGGCATACCCACCTGATTGAGAACGAGGTGGGGCGCCTTGTCATTCGGTCTTAGCTTGCGGAGCGCGTCGATCAGGTTCTTGGCATTGCGCAAGTTGGCAAGATCGGGCGCTGCGCAGATGACAACCTCGTCGACGGCGCCAAGCACCGAGCGCGTCCATTCCGTCCAGACATGCGGAACATCCAGCACCGCGACCGGCGCGCTGCGCTGAAGCACATCGATGACAGGCAGAAAAGCGTGCGCATCGAAATCATAGGCGCGATCCAGCATGGAGGGCGCGGCCAGCAGGGAAAGATGCTGCGAACATTTGGTCAGCAGGCGATCGAGAAACACTTCGTCGAGGCGTTCCGGTGAGAAGACCGCCTCGGCGATCCCCTGCGCCGGATCCTGATCGAAATCGATGTTCGCCGTGCCGTAGGGCAGATCGAGATCGGCCAGAATGGTTTCGGTGGAGAACAGGCTCGATATGCCGAAAGCACAATTATGGGCGATGGTGGATGCACCAACGCCGCCTTTCGCGCCGATGAAGGCAATACTGCGCCCAAGCGGCTCGGCATCGGGATCGATGAAAATCCCCGCCATCGCGCTCATCAGATCGGACATCTCCGTGGGCTGAACGATATATTCGGATATGCCGTTGCGAATGAGTTCGCGATAGAGCCCGATATCGTTGTGATAGCCGACGACGATCACCTTCGTGCTTGGATCGCAGACAGCGGCAAGCGGTGCAAGCTCGGCCAGCAGATTGCGCGGATTGGCGCGGGTCTCGAGAATAATCAGATTGGGCGTCGGCGTCGAAGCGAACATGTTTGCCGCCGCAGCCGTGCTGCCGCTGGTAATACGCAGGCTTACCTTCGACATGCGGCGATCGTTGGCGCATTGGTCCATGACGCGCTGCAATTGATCGCTTTCGCAGAAAGCGTGCACTGAAATACGCGGCAGGGGACGCACATTCTCGAGATTGCCCGAGCGCGGAGTTTCCTCCGCCTCTTCTGCAGTCGGTCCGATATCGTAATCGATGGCGTTCATGATGTCATCCTGTTCCGCCGACGGGAAATTCCTGAGGTCATTGGCTGGAGCCGCCTGATCCGCCGAAGCCGCCGATTGTGGCCGTGCTCGTCGCGACGGTGCCATTGCGATAGTTGTCGATTACCTTGCTGCGTTGATCGGTATCGATCGGCGACACGGCACGGGGTGAGATCAAGTCTGTGGGATTGGCGACTTGCGCTGCCAGATTATGCTGCGTCGCGCAGCCGAAATTATAGTAGTTCTGGTTGTCGAAAGCATTGTCGGAGAGATCATCAGGCCATTGGCCGCAAGTGTTGGTAAGCGCCGTCGTGGCGGTGAAACGCAGACGGATCGGCGCGGCGTCGCCGGAGTCACCGGCAGGATAGTAGCTGTCGACGATGCGGGCCGAGGGGATGCCGTTCGTGACCAATTCCCTTCGGATCTGCTGACGCAGCGCGGCAGCAGCAGCCGTGTTTACCGATCCCCGCGGCGACAGGATTTCGACGGTGCCGCTCGCATGGGCGCGATAATCCTGCACGAAGCCGCGGACCGTGTCGCGCATACCCGTTGTCAGATGGCGGTCGCTTGAGGCGACCGGTATGTCGAGGCTGCGTTCTTTCTCCGTCAAGACAATCGGATGACGCTGGCGATAGTCGTCATTGATGGCGCTTGTCGTCATGCGATCCCGTGAGTCGGCACAGCCGCTCATGGCGGCCGCCGTCAGGAGGAGTGCAGGCGCGATCAGGGCCAGTGCGGCAAACCGGGGGCGGCCGATGCGAGGCGCGTTGCGTTCAAGGCTGGCCATCTTGTGATCCCTCGTCGGTCCGGTTGAAAAGGCGCGCTTCATGGTCGGTGTCCCTGTCACTTGTAGATGAAGCCGACAGTGCCGTGGAAATCGGCATCGGCGACCGGCGGCCCGTCCTTGCGGCCATAGATCTTGTTGACGCGATTCATGAAGAAGCCGCTGATATCGTTGCTCGGCGAGTAATTGTCGTCGGGGCGTGCGAGCTGGCTGCGGGCGACCGGACGCACCAGATAGGGGGTCGCGATGATGACAAGCTCGGTCTCGTCGCGCTGGAAGCTCTTCTGGCGGAACAGGGCGCCGAGGATCGGAATCTTGGAGGCGCCGGGCGTGCCGTTGGTGGTCTGCTGGATGGTATCGCTCAGGAGACCGGCCAGGGCGATTGATCCACCGGAAGGCAACTCGACCGATGTGTCGGCGGCGCGCTGGTTGTAGGTTGCCGTGCCGGCGTTGGCCGTGCCGACCGGATTGGAAACCTGGGTCTGAACATGCAGGGCGATTCGTCCGGCAGACAGCACGACGGGCGTGAAGGCCAAACTGATACCATAGGTGAAGGGCGTGACCGTGACACTGCCGTCCTTGTTCGTGACGGCGTATAGCGTCTGGCCGCCCGAATTGAAGGTGGCCGCCTGGCCGGAGATCGCCGTCAACGTCGGCTCAGCCAGCGTACGGACGGCGCCAGCCTGCTCGAGAGCATTGAGGTAAGTACTGATATTGTACTTGCCGATGGCGGTTTTGAACAAGCTGGCAAGACCGCCGCCGCCGACTGCCGCAGTCCCGTCCGTGGCAGGGCTGCCGAGCTGCGCGACCGATAGGCCGGAGGAGTTGCTGACGAGATTGTCGAAGCCGATCTGCTTCAGCACGCTGCGCTTGATTTCGGCAACCGTTACCTTGAGGGTTACCTGATCCTCGCCTTCGATCTGCAGCATGTTGACGATCTGCGAGGTTTGGCGTCCTTCCGCAAAGAGAGCGACAGAGCTATTTCCGCCGGTGCCGGAGGCTGTCTCCGTTCGGGTCGTCGCTTCGCCACCCTTGAGGAAAGCCTGAGCTAGCTGCTCGGCGCGCGTCGCATCCTGCGGCGTGCGCACCGAGCCGGTCATGACGATGTTGTCGGAAACGATCTCGACATTGATATCGGAGTCCGGGATGAAGCGTTTGAGGTTGGCCTGCAGGCCGGCAATATCGCGCTCGATCTGGAGGTCGAGGCTAACGATCTCCTTGCCGTCTGCGCCGAAGATGAAGATGTTGGTCTGGCCGACCGTTTTGCCGAACAGGTAGATGCGGCGCGAGGTACGCGTCACGGCATCCGCCATCTTTGGGTCTGAGACCAGGATATCGTGGGCATCGGCCGGCAGATCGACCACCAGCGCCTTGTTGAGGCCGAGCTTCAGGGTGCGCTTCGTGCCGAGACCGGCGATGGTGACAATGCTGTCGGAGCCGCCGGCTAGCGCTGTTTGCGTGCGCAGAAAAGCCGGGACGCCTGCCAGCGGCAGTCCGCCAAAGGCGACGGAGAAGGAGAGAACCGCCGCGAGAGAAAGGCTGGCCGTCTTGCTTGTCTTGAACATCATCTCGCCCCTTCTCATTGTGCTTTCGGCCCCGTCGGGCCACCGGTCACGATCGCCCCCGACTTGATGACTTGAACAAGGCCACCGCCATTGTCGCCGGCCAGCAGATAGTCGGCAGCCGTCGTATCGGGTTGCTGGGCATCAGCGACGGAGCGCAATGCCAGCGTCAGCCGATCGGCCATCTGATGTGCGACGGCGAGAACCTTCGTCTGATCCGGCGTCAGCTCCAGCGTCGCGGTCGCGCCCACCACGGCCTTGCTTCCATCCTGCTTCTCTTCGATCTGCTGATCGACCGCCAGGACACGCACATTGGTGAGAACCGTCTCGGTGACGAGCTGCTGCTGCGAGCCTTTGCGGACCATGATGACGTCGACACGGTCGTTCGGGAGAATGAAACCGCCAGCACCGGTGGCGACGGAGATCTCGGTCGCGACGGCACGCTTGCCTGATGGCAACAGGGAGGAGAGAATGCGGCTGCTGGAATCGGCGACCTTTTCCTCGCGAATCGGCTCGCCCTCGAAAATCGGCAGGCGGACGACAGCGCCGTCAAGGTCCTTCAGGGCATCGGGGCGATCGCTTTGGGTAATGAGGCCCTTGACGATGCCGCTTTCCGGCCAGGCCAGCCAGTGGATGGAGCCCTCATTCAAACGCGAGCCAACGGACAAATTGGCGCTTGCGACGAGCACATTGACCGTCGCTTCCTTTTCCACCACCGCCGCGATCTGCTGCGGCACGATATCGCGCTTGCCGGCCAGACGCATCGCCAGCAGGCCGGCCATACCGGCGGCGACAGCTGCGACTGCGAGGATCATTATGCGAGCGGGTTTCATGGACATTCCTTGGGGAACAGGATTCTTCGCCCCGCAGAATGGTCGGCAATTGGTGTAATTATGGTTAATGGTAGGTTACATTTATTGTTATTTAACCATGATTACTTGACATACATTAGATGTCGCTTGCGCAAAAAGCCGATTTATACTCCTCCGCCTCCGGATTCAGAGCACTTTTTGAGTAGCCGCTAGCAGAAGTCCAGAGGAAGGAAAGGCAAGCATGCCGCCAACCGCGATAGCGACGCCGTAAGGGATTTTCTTGGCGGCGGTTAATGAATGCGGCAAGGGGAGACCAATGGCCATTATGGTGCTGGCCTGCGATCTCAGTAACAAGACCAAGATCGTGACTGCGCCGCCGATGAAAGCGACATAGACCAAGAATTCTGCGAGGGCAGAATCGAATCCAAACCAAAGTGCCGCAGCCGCGAGCAGCTTCGCATCGCCGCCACCCATGACGTTGAGCGCAAACAATGTGAAGCAGGCGAAGAATACGGCACCCGCACCAGCAAGATGCATCCCGATTTCCGCGGCGGAAAGTCCGAAGATCGGCGCCAGTACAAGGAACGAGACCGCAAGTGCCAACGAGACGCGATTCGGGATCGTCATGGTCAGCAGATCGGAGATCGCCGCAATCGACATGCAAAACGGGAAGATCAGGAGTGTTGCCGTTTCGAGCATTGAAGGTCCACCGCTCCACAGCGAAGGTATGAAGGCTGAAAACCGCTCGTTGCTCTGAGCGGTTTTCGAATAGAATCACTCAACCAAAAATAGCGGATTACTTTCCGGCGTTGTTGGCCGCAGTAGCGGCAGTACCCATCTGCGTCGCGATGTTTGCGAAGGTACTATTCAGCTTGCCACCCAGGCTGGTTGCGCCGGTGATGATGGCAACCGAGATCAGTGCAGCGATCAGGCCGTATTCGATTGCGGTCGCACCCGACTCATCCTTCAGGAAACGCGAAAAAAGCTTGGACATGAATTTACTCCACTCAATTTGTTGACAGCACGTCCGCCAACTGTTGCCGTTGATCGGATGAGTTGCACCATAGTCAGGCGCCGTTTCCATCGCTTTAAAGAAAGTGGTTAATCAGCCATAAATATCCGAGTTAAAAAAGAATAGTTAACATCCATCCGACGTCTTCTTCGACTTTTTAAAGAAATTCTTCAGAGAAATAGAATTTATTATATGTGTGAATATTAGCGCTATATAGGACTTGTCTTAAAGTAACGCATGATCAGCTGGAAGCTGCGAGCATAGAAGCCGAATATGGGACATTTGCACCATAATCGAGTTATCGGCACTCGCCTTAATCGTTCATTCACCATTCTTTCTCATTCTGTCCGACAATTCCCTTCGCCCTATGCTTGATGAGGCCAACCCATGCCAATCGGCGGCAAAACCGCATTTCTTGCCGGCATCGTCGCCATGGCCGGCCTGATGCCGCAACTTTCCCATGCAGCTGGAGAGCGTCTGCTGCGCGTCTACATGGACCACGCACGCGTATTGAAGCTTGATCGCCCCGTTAGCAAAGTCATTGTCGGGAATGCTCAAGTCGCCGATGCAACCGTCGCGGACCCGAAGACGATTGTGCTAACCGGTCGCGCTTTTGGAACGACGAACATCATCTTGCTCGATGTCGACGGTAACGCGATCGTCGACGAACAGATCCTGGTCTCGATCGACGAAGGCAATACGGTTCGCGTGTTCCGCCAGACGGATCGTGCAGTATTGTCCTGCACACCAAATTGCGAGCAGCATGCGCAGCAGAACAACAGCGCCGCCGCTCCCGCTCCGATCAGTCAGTAGCACCATCGCTTACCGCAAATATTCTAAAGTACTATATAAGAATAATCTTCCGATCGATAATCACACCTTCCTCTAAATATGAAGAGAGAAGAGAAACGGATTATCAAGAAAGCATCTTTAGTTTCCTCCGCATGTAAATCACTGCGGATGTTCAATGATATCGGACGACGATCTTTTCGCGAACAAGAGCCCGGCGCGGCGGCGTGGCTGGAGAGGCTTGCGCGAACTCGTCGGCTCGCGGGACGGCGCCGCAGCCATTGAATTCGCGCTGCTTGCCATTCCCTATTTCCTGATTGTCTTCGCAATCATCGAGACCTTCGTCGCCTTTACGGCCGAACAAGTCATATCGAACGCTGTCGACACACTGTCCCGCCAGATAAGAACAGGTCAGATTACCGTCGATCCCAACAAGTCCTCCTACACGACGGAACAGAAATTCCGCACAGCGTTCTGCAATGAAATCGCCGTGCTGATTACTTGCCCGGCTACGGAATTGACGGCGGCAACGGCCTCCAGGCTTTATCTTGATGTCGAAAGCTACACCAGTTTCGCCTCGATGCCGACGACGATCCCTCGCCTATCGTCGACTAATCCGTATTCCGACATCAATACCCAGGGCTTTGTCTTCGCTCCCGGCGGCGCGAAGACCTTGAACATGGTGCGCGCTTACTATCGCTGGCAGGTCATCACCGATCTGCTGCGCCCCTACCTTTCCAATATCCGCCCGTCTGACGGTTCGATGCCGACGACCTATCTCATCGTCGCGACCGCCGCCTTTCAAAACGAGAACTATCCGTGAAAGGCCAACCGGACATGATCGATAAGGCCACTGCGTCTCGCGGCATCTTGCGGCGTTTTGCTCGCGACGAGCGTGGCGTCGGTGCGATCGAGTTTGCCATTCTCTTCCCGGTCTTGCTGCTGCTCTATCTCGGTGCGGTCCAGCTTACCATCGGCCTCAATGTCTCCAAGCGTGCCAGCCGCTCGGCCGGCTCAATCGCCGACATCATCTCCCAGCAATCAAGCGTCAGCAAGTCGGTGCTTGCTGGCATGCCTTCTGTTGCGGCTGCCATTTTTGCCCCCTATGGCACCACGGGCCTGACGCTGAAGCTTACCGGCATTGCAATCGACGCCAATGGCAAAGCCACTGTGGCATGGTCCTGGGCACAGACCGGCCAAGCTCCTTATGTATCGGGCAGTGTCGTGACGGTGCCGAACAATATGAACCAGGCGGGCACCTTTCTCGTCCGCAGCGAACTTGCCATCCCGTATCAGCTGATCAATTTCGGCTCCGACCTCCTGCCGAACGGCAGCAGCCAGATCACCATCAGCCGGCAATATTACTATCGTCAGCGCATCGGCTCGTCGATCAGCTGCAGCGATTGCTGACATACAGCACTTGTTCACCCCTCGATAATCGCTCCAAAACGGAAAATTGCCAAGTCGATGCCTCCGTTATATGGGTGACGTCCAGAGCATCCGACGGACCATCCGGGGTGCGATAGTATTTATCGGGTGATCTATGGCTCGCGCCTTTCTCTTCGTTCTGGACTCCTTTGGCGTCGGCGGCGCGCCTGATGCCGCAACTTATGACGACGAGGGTTCCGATACGCTCGGCCATATCGCCGAATTTTGCGCTGCAGGCGCTGCCGATCGCGATGGCTTACGCCAGGGGCCGCTCGTTCTGCCGAATATGTCGGGACTAGGACTGCTGGAGATCGCCAAGGCGGCGTCGGGCAGCTATCCCGCCGGGATGCAGCAACCGGAAAAAGTTTACGGCCTTTATGGCTGCGCCAGTGAAGTTTCACGCGGCAAGGATACGCCATCGGGTCATTGGGAAATCGCCGGAACGCCCGTCATGTTCGACTGGGGCTACTTCCCGACCGAAGGTGATGCCTTCCCGCCGGAACTGGTGAGTGCCATATGCGAAGCGGCGGACTTGCCGGGCATTCTCGGCAATTGCCACGCCTCCGGCACGGAAATCATCGCCAGGTTCGGAGAAGAGCATATCCGCAGCGGCAAGCCGATCTGCTACACGTCCTCCGATTCCGTCTTCCAGATCGCCGCTCACGAACGGCATTTCGGCCTCGACCGGCTGATCGCCCTTTGCCAGATCGTCCGCACCCTGCTCGATCCCTACAATATCGGCCGCGTCATCGCGCGCCCCTTTGTCGGCGAGACCGTGGCAACCTTTGAGCGGACGGGCAACCGACGCGATTTCTCCGTCCTGCCGCCGGAGCCAACCTTGCTCGACAGGCTGGTCAAGGCCAAGCGCACCGTACATGCCGTCGGCAAGATCGGCGATATCTTCGCGCATCAGGGCGTATCCCGGGTCATCAAGGCCAACGGCAACATGGCGCTGATGGATGCGACGCTACAGGCTATGGACGAAGCCGAGGACGGCGATCTGGTCTTCACCAATTTCGTCGATTTCGACATGCTCTACGGCCATCGACGCGATGTGCCGGGCTATGCCGCAGCACTCGAAGCCTTCGACGCGCGGCTGCCCGAAGTCCATAAGAAGCTGAAGGCCGGTGATCTCGTTGTACTGACGGCGGATCATGGTTGCGACCCGACCTGGCGTGGCACGGATCATACACGTGAGCGTGTCCCGGTGATGGCTTACGGACCCGGCATTCGCTCGCGCTCCATCGGCATCCGCCAGACCTATGCCGACATCGGCGAGACGGTCGCACGACATCTGGGAATAGCGGCAGGGCCGCATGGGAGGAGTTTCCTTTGACATCGCATTTGAAGAAAGTGGAGCTGCATTGCCATCTGGAAGGAGCGGCTCCGCCGGCACTGACGCTCGCGCAGGCGCAGAAATACGGCGTCCACACCGGTGCTTTCCTGAAGGATGGCACCTACCTCTGGAAAGATTTTGCCGAATTCCTCGTCTGCTACGACAAGGTCTCCGAGGTCTACCGCACCGAGGAAGACTACGCGCTGCTAACGGAAACCTACCTCGAAGAGCTTGCGGGCATCGGCACGATCTATAGCGAGCTTATCGTTTCGCCCGATCATGGCGACCGCATCGGCCTTGGTGCCGACGCCTATATGGCGGGCGTTTCCGCCGGCATCCATGCAGCCAAGGCAAAGACCGGTATCGAGGCGCGGCTGATCGTAACGGGCGAGCGCCATTTCGGGCCGGATCGCGTGGTGAAGGCGGCCGAATACGCGGCCAAAAGCGACAATCCGCTCATCACCGGCTTCAACATGGCGGGCGAAGAGCGCATGGGCTGCGTGGCCGATTATGCCCGCGCTTTCGATATCGCCCGCGAGGCCGGTCTCGGTCTCACCATCCATGCCGGAGAGGTCTGCGGCGCCTTTTCCGTCGCAGACTCTCTTGATCTGGTGCGCCCGCAGCGGATCGGCCATGGCGTGCGCGCCATCGAGGATATGGATCTCGTCAAGCGCCTTGCCGATCTCGGCACCGTGCTTGAGGTCTGCCCCGGCTCCAATATCGCGCTCAAGGTCTTCCCGGATTTCCAGTCGCATCCGCTGCGCAAGCTGCGCGATGCCGGTGTAAAGATCACGATCAATTCCGACGACCCACCTTTCTTCCACACGTCGCTGAAGCGCGAATACGAACTGGCATCGTCAGCCTTCGGCTTCAGCGACGGCGAGATCGACGCGATGACACGCACGGCGATCGAAGCGGCATTCGTGGATGAGGCGACGCGGGCAACCTTGCTAGCGAAGCTGTAAAATCATGGTTTTGGCCGCTGATTGGGGATGAAATCTCGAAAAGCGGCCTATTTTCTTGCACCGGAGGCGATTTCCGTGAAAGAAACATCTCATATCACGGAATTATTGGAAGGCTGAAACCATGGACGGCGTCACTGTCATCGATCATCCGCTTGTGCAACACAAGCTCACAATCATGCGCAAGAAGGACACGTCGACAGGCAGCTTCCGGCGGCTGCTGCGCGAGATTTCAACGCTACTCTGCTACGAAGTCACGCGCGATCTGGAACTGACGATCCAGACCATCGAGACCCCGATGCAGCCGATGGACGCGCCGATCCTCGAGGGCAAGAAGCTGGTCTTCGCCTCGATCCTTCGCGCCGGCAACGGCCTTCTCGAAGGCATGCTCGATCTCGTGCCGTCGGCCCGCGTTTCGCACATCGGCGTCTACCGCGATCATGAAACGCTGCAGCCGGTCGAATATTACTTCAAAGCGCCCGAAGATATCTCCGAGCGTCTGATCATCGTCGTCGATCCGATGCTGGCGACCGGCAATTCCTCGATTGCCGCCATCGACAAGCTGAAGGAGCGCGGCGCGCACAATATCCGCTTCCTCTGCCTGCTGGCGGCTCCGGAAGGTATCGCCAACTTCCGCAAGGCGCATCCGGATGTTCCGGTCTTCACCGCCGCCATCGACAGCCACCTCAACGAGCTGGGCTATATCGTGCCCGGTCTCGGCGATGCCGGCGACCGCATGTACGGCACGAAGTAAGTTTCTCCACTATACTCACGTTAAAGCCCGGCAGTATTCAACTGCCGGGCTTTTTATTGATTGTCTTAGCAGCATTTCAGCAAACTTGGCTTAGATATGGCATGGCCCATAGAGCCTTTCCGCCTTTCTTCGAAACGCGAAAATGCTCTATCTCTTTGTTTTAGCGATTCCGGACGGAAAACCGCTGCGCACTTTTCCTGGAATTGCTTGGGAGGCTCTTTGCCGATGCTCGTTCGCGTTCTCGTCTTTGCCGGTATTATCGCAGCTGCCGCCACGCAGGTGCCGATGCTTGTCAACGGCTTTGGCGTCGGCAGCGAAAAACCGGCGCCGGTGGCAGCGGCTTCACTTACTCCGCAGAAGGTTGAAGCTCCAGCATCCTATGGCAGCGTCCTGCTGCGTGCCGATGCAAACGGACATTATCAGGGCGATTTCACAATCAACGGCCGCGCCGTGCACGGGATGATCGATACCGGGGCGACCTATGTCGCGATCAACGAAAGCACTGCGCGCGGTCTCGGCTTCAGCAGCCTTGACCTCGACTACCGTTATACGGTCCAAACCGCAAACGGTCCGTCCAAGGTAGCGCTCGTCAAGCTTAGCCGCCTGGAGATCGGCAACATAAGAGTTCGCGATGTCGACGCAGTCGTATCGAAAGACGGCGCTCTTTCGACATCGACCTTGATCGGCATGAGCTTCCTGAAGAACCTGAACTCTTACAGCGTTCAGAACGGGACGATGCAGCTGAAACAGTAAGCTGCCAAATCAGATCCGGCTGACAATGACAGGCGGCAAGTCTGGTGCCATTTCAACGATACGATAATTGGCTGACAGATCGGCCGCGGCCTTCTCGGCGCTCGCTTCGTCGGCGGCATGTATCGTCGCGATATGGTCGCCCTTGCTGACTTTGGTGCCGAGCGGCAGGATATCGCCAAAGCCGACACGATGATCGATCTTGTCCTGCGGGCGGCGACGGCCGCCGCCGAGGTCGATCACGCTCATGCCGATCGCGCGTGCATCGCAGGCGCCGAGCCAGCCATCGGCCCCAGCAAGAACCGGCTTCCGCACCGGCGCGCTCACCAGATAGCGATCGGGATTTTCAAGCAGATCGGCAGGACCACCCAAGCCATGCACCATACGGCCGAAAATCTCGGCCGCCTTGCCCGATGCCAGCGCGTCGCGCGCTTTTCCCTCTGCCTCTACGGTCTCCTTGGCGATGCCGGCCTGAACCAGCATTTCGGACGCAAAGGCCAGCACAACCGTCTCAAGTCGCGTGCCTGCCTTGCTGCCCTTCAGGAAATCCAGGCAGTTTCGAAGCTCGATCACATTGCCCGCTGCATCGGCCAGCGGCTGGTTCATGTCGGTGATCAGGGCCGAGGTCTTGACGCCTGCGCCGTTTGCGACCTCCACCAGCGAGCGCGCCAGTGTCTCTGCCTCTTCCTGAGAGGTCATGAAAGCGCCGCTACCGATCTTGACGTCGAGCACCAGCGTTTCCAGTCCCGCCGCCAGTTTCTTCGACAGGATGGAGGCGGTGATCAGCGGCACGGAATCGACGGTCGCGGTCACATCGCGCACCGCATAGAGCTTGCCGTCGGCGGGCGCCAAGGCGCCGGTCTGGCCGATAATGGCGCAACCCACCTCATCGACCACCTTGCGGAAGCGGGCAGCGTCCGGCGTGATGCCATAGCCGGGAATGGACTCAAGCTTGTCGAGCGTGCCGCCGGTATGGCCGAGGCCACGACCCGAGATCATCGGCACGGCAAGACCACAGGCGGCGGCGATGGGAGCCAGCATCAGCGAGACGTTGTCGCCGACGCCGCCTGTCGAATGCTTGTCCGCGATCGGCTTGCCGATCCCTTTCCAGGAAAGCGTTTCGCCTGATCGAGCCATGGCGAGCGTCAGGGCCACGGTCTCGTCGCGGGTCATGCCGCGAAACCAGATGGCCATGGCGAAGGCGCCGATCTGGCTTTCGGCAAGCTCTCCACGACCCAGTGCGCCGATAAACGTATCGATATCGGCAACCGAAAGCTCGGCGCCGTTACGCTTCAGCCGGATGATTTCCTGCGGGATCATGGATCAATAGCCCGAGGACGCCGTTTTCGACTCCCCGCCCGCCAGCACGTTCGAGATATCGTCGAGCAGGCTCGATGCGCCGAAACGGAAGGTCGAAGGCATCGCCCAATCGGGCGCCATGATGGTTTCGGCCAGGCTGAGATAGAGAGCCGCGTCGGCAACGGAGCCGATGCCGCCGGCCGGCTTGAAGCCAACCTTGCGACCGCTGGCGCGGATCGCCCGCAACATGATGTCAGCGGCCTCGAGCGTCGCATTGACCGCGACCTTGCCGGTGGAGGTCTTGATGAAATCGGAGCCCGCATCGATCGCGAGTTCCGAAGCGCGCTGGATCAGCGCGGCATCCTTGATTTCGCCGGTTTCCAGAATGGTTTTCAGAATGACCGGCCCCTTGCACTCCGCCTTGATGGCGGTCACCATATCGGTGACGGCCTGCTCGTTGCCGGCCAGAAATGCGCGATAGGGAATGACCAGATCGATCTCGTCGGCACCATCGGCGATGGCTTCACGGGCCTCCGCCGCAACATCGGCCACTTCCATGTCGCCAGCCGGAAAATTCACCACGGTCGCAATCTTCACGGCATGATCGGTGCCGAGAATGCCGCGGGCCTGCGCCACGAAACATGGCCAGATGCAAATCGCGGCGGTATTGCCATAGGGCGACTGCGCGCGGGCGCAGAGCGTCTCGATCTGTGCGGGCGTGCAATCGTCCTTGAGATTGGTCAGATCGAGAAGGGAAAGCGCAACGGCCGCCGTTTCTCTCAGGGAATGGCTCGTCATTGTGGGTCTCCTTCGTCTGCAATCATCTCTTTCAGAATGGCAGCGAGACGTGCGCCACCGACCGGAGCCATGTCTTTCGTCTCGTCATGCGAGAGCTCGCCGCCGGTCATGCCAGCACCATAGTTAGTGATGACGGAGGCGGCGGCAACCCTCAGACCGAAAAGACGTGCCAGAATGACTTCCGGCACCGTCGACATGCCGACGGCATCGGCACCCAGGATGCGAGCCATGCGGATTTCGGCAGGCGTTTCGAAACTCGGCCCCGAGAACCACATATAGACGCCGTGTGACAGCTTGATCTCAGCCTTTTCAGCTGCCTTGCGCATGCGCATGATCAGGTCGATGTCATAGGCGCTGGTCATGCCGACGAAGCGCTCGTCGCTCTCCTCGCCGATCAGCGGGTTCATGCCGGAATAGTTGATGTGGTCGGTAATCTGCATCACCGACCCGGGCGGCATCTCCTCGCGCAGCGATCCCGCGGAATTGGTCAGGATCAACGCGTCGACACCGAGAGCCTTCAATGTCTCGATAGGCACACGCATGGCATTGGCATCGCCCTGCTCATAGTAATGCACGCGGCCCGACAGCATGATAACGGGCACATCACCGAGTTTGCCTGCCACCAATGTCCCGGCGTGGCCGGAAACGGCGCTGACCGGGAAGCCGGGCAGATCGGCATAGGGAATGCGCACTGCGTCCGCGACCTGATCGACCAGCGTACCGAGACCGGAGCCGAGAATGATGCCGTAGCGCGGCCTCAGGTCACCGAGCTTCTCCGTGAGAATGTCTATGGCCGCGCTCATCCGAGTATCTCGGTTTCAAAGCTGAAAGGCAGCATCTCTTCCATGGTCATGGTCTTCTTCACGCCGGTTTCGTCGCAAAGGTAGATGCGCGTTTCCTTACTGGCAAATTCGGCGATCTTCTGCCGGCAGCCGCCGCAGGGCGGGCAGAGCGGCAGCTTTTCCGCGATGACGGCCATCTCGACGATCTTCTTGGCGCCACCCATGATCATGTGGCTGATCGCGGTCGGCTCGGCGCACCAACCCTGCGGGAAGGACAGGTTCTCGATATTGGCGCCGGCATAGATCTTGCCGTCCTCGGCGCGGATAGCCGCGCCGACGGGAAATTTCGAATAGGGGGCATGCGCGAAAGCCATCGCCCCGCGCGCGGCTTCGAACAGATCGTGCGACATGGACTAGCGCTCCTTGGTATAGGGAACGCCACCAGCCTTCGGAGGCTTGGCGACGCCGATAAAGCCTGCAAGCAGGATGCAGGTGAGGATATAGGGCAGCGCCTGGAAAATCTGTACCGGCACCTCGCCCATGCCCGGAATTGACTTGCCCTGCATGAAGTTGGCGAAGGCATCGAGGAAGCCGAACAACAGGCAGGTGAACATGACGGGCACCGGCTTCCATTTGGCGAAGATCAGTGCGGCCAGAGCAATATAGCCCTTGCCCGCCGACATGTTGTTGATGAAGGCAGCCGACTGGGCGATGGCAAGATAGGTGCCAGAGAAGCCGCAGAGAATGCCGGCAGCGATCAACGACCGGTAGCGCAGCCATTCGACGGAAATGCCGGCGGTATCGACGGCACCCGGATTTTCACCCACAGCGCGCAGCCGCAAGCCGAAACGGGTGCGGTAAAGGATCCACCAGGAAATCGGCACCGCCAGGAAGGCGAGATAGGTCAGGATATTGTTGCCGGAGATGACGTTGGCGTAGAGCGGCCCGATGATCGGCACGCCGCGGATCGCGTCGACGCCCGGCAGGGTAATTGCGGAAAAGCGCGCAGTACCCGGCAGCGTCGGCGTACGGCCGCCCTGCCCGAACCAGGCCTGACCGAGAACGATGGTCAAGCCGGCCATCAGGAAGTTGATGGCAACGCCCGAAACGATCTGGTTGCCGCGATTGGTAATCGAGGCGAAGCCATGCAACAGGCCGACAAGGACCGAAACGACGATGCCGGCGCCGAGGCCCGCCCACGGCGAGCCGCTGATGGCGGCAACGCAGGCTGCGGCGAAGGCGGACGCCAGCATCTTGCCTTCGAGACCGATATCGAAGATGCCGGCGCGCTCGGAAAACAGGCCTGCCAGCGCGGTGAAGATCAGCGGAATCGACAGGCGGATAGTCGAGCCAAGTATGCTGATGAGGAGATCATAATATTCCATTGTCCGATCCTCACGTCCTGGCGAATGTATGGTAGATGCGCACAAGCGCGGGTCGGAACATGTATTCAAGCGCGCCGGCAAACAGGATGACGAGACCCTGGATCACCACGATCATATCGCGCGTGATGTTGGGCATATCGAAGGACAGCGCATCGCCGCCCTGATAGAGAACCCCGAACAGGATTGCCGCAAGGATGATGCCCAAGGGATGATTGCGCCCCATCAGCGATACGGCGATGCCAACGAAGCCGGCGCCGAGGACGAACTCGACCTGTAGGCGGGCCGACGAGCCCATGACGGGATTGAGCGCCATCATGCCGGCGAGACCACCCGAGATCAGCATCGCGATGACGACGGTGCGGGCGTAGGGAATGCCGGCATAAACGGCAGCTGTCGGGCTGAGGCCGAGCGTGCGCATTTCATAGCCGAGCTTGGTGCGCCACACGAGCACCCAGACGAGGACGCACATGACAAGCGCAATCAGGAAGGACACATTGAGCGGCGCCGCACCGATGGTCGAGCCGAACATATCCATCAGCCAGCCGAGCTTCGGCAACTGGCCACCCTCCAGAAAGGTGCGGGTTTCAGGCGCCATCTTGCCCGGCACGATCAGAACATGCACCAGCAAGAAGTTCATCATCGCCGATGCGATGAAATTGAACATGATCGTGGTGATGACGACGTGACTGCCGCGCTTGGCCTGCAGCCAGGCGGGGATAAAGGCCCAGAGTGCCCCGAAAATCGCCGCACCGATAACCGCGAACGGCATCGTCACGTACCAGGGCACGTAATTGTCGAGCGTCAGCGCCACCAGCGCACAGCCGAGACCGCCGACATAAGCTTGCCCTTCCGAGCCGATGTTGAACAGGCCGGCATGGATAGCGACTGCGACCGAGAGGCCGGTGAAAATGAAGCTCGTGGCGTAGTACAGTGTAAAGCCGATGCCTTCGCCGCTGCCGAGTGCGCCCTGCAGGAGCAGGACGAGCGCGTCGAGCGGGCTCTCGCCGATGAGCCAGACCACGAGGCCTGAGATCAGGAAGGCAACGAGCAGGTTGAGAATGGGGATCAAACCGTAGTTGATCCAATTGGGGAGCGGAACGGAAGCCGTGCTCATAAGCGCCTCACGCGGCAATGCCGGCCATCATCAGGCCGAGTGTTTGTTCACCGGCCTCAGCCGACTTTTCACCGACGATGTGGCCGGCGAACATGACGAGGATACGGTCCGAAAGCGCACGGATCTCATCCAGCTCCACCGAAACCAGCAGGATAGCCTTGCCGGCGTCGCGCATCTCGATAATGCGGCGATGGATGAACTCGATGGCGCCGATGTCGACGCCGCGCGTCGGCTGGCCGATCAGCAAAGCCTTCGGATCGCGCTCGATTTCGCGGGCGACGACGATCTTCTGCTGGTTGCCGCCGGAGAAATTGGCTGTCTTCAGCCGAGCATTCGGCGGGCGGATATCGTATTTCTCGATTTTCTCGATGGCATCCTTGCGCATGGCCTCGAGATCGAGCATCCCGCCGCGTCCGTATTTGCGGTCGCGATGATAGCCGAGCATGGAATTCTCATATTCCTCGAATTTGAGGACGAGGCCCATGTGGTGGCGATCTTCCGGAATGTGGGCAAGGCCGAGTTCGCGCAGCGCCGCGGGATCGGCATTGCCGATCGGCTTGCCGTGCAGAAGGATTTCGCCCGACGCCGGTTTGCGAATGCCGGCGATGGCCTCCAGCAATTCCGACTGGCCGTTACCCGCAACGCCGGCAATGCCGACGATCTCGCCGGCGCGGACATCGAAGGAGACGTTGTCGACCATGGTCACGCCGCGACCATCCTTGACGGTGAGGTTGCGTACCGACAGCAGAACCTCGCCCGGATTGGGAGCGCCCTTTTCCACGCGCAACAGCACGCGGCGGCCGACCATCAATTCGGCCAGTTCCTCGACGGTGGTTTCCGCCGTCTTGCGGGTCGCGACCATCTCGCCACGGCGCATGACCGATACCGTATCGGTGATCGCCATGATTTCGCGCAGCTTGTGGGTGATGAGGATGATCGTCTTGCCCTGGTCGCGCAGCACGCGGAGGATGCGGAAGAGATTATCGGCTTCAGCCGGCGTCAGAACGCCGGTGGGCTCGTCGAGAATGAGGATCTCGGCGCCGCGATACATCGCCTTCAGAATCTCAACGCGCTGCTGCTGGCCGACGGGAAGCTCCTCGATCAATGCATCGGGATCGACCTCGAGGCCGTAATCCTTCTCGAGCCGGCTAAGCTCGGCGCGCGTCGCAGCCACGCCCTTGGCGAGAAGCGCGCCGCCTTCGGCGCCCAGCATCACGTTTTCAAGGACGGTGAAGTTGTCGACGAGCATGAAGTGCTGGTGCACCATGCCGATGCCGGCCGATATCGCCGTCTGACTGTCGCGGATGGCTATGGGATTACCGTTAATGCGGATCTCGCCGCTGTCGGCCTGATAGAATCCGTAGATGATCGACATGAGAGTCGATTTCCCGGCACCGTTTTCGCCGATGATCCCGTGGATCGAGCCTTTGGCGACGGTCAGGTTGATATCTTTATTGGCGTGGACAGCACCGAACTTCTTGTCGATGCCCACGAGCTCGATGGCAGGTGATTGGCTCACTATAGCAGGCTCCAGAAACCAGATTCCGGATAAGAAAAGGGCGTATGACGGTTTGCTTCGTCATACGCCCTTGTTTCATATCAGTTCTTCGGGCAGGCGTTGTCGGTCAGATAGTCGTGGACCTTGACGGTGCCAGCGATGATATCGGCCCGCGCCTTGTCGACAGCAGCCTGCATGTCCGCGGTAACGAGCGGCTTGTTGTTGTCGTCGATGGCAACCGTGACGCCGTCTTCCTTCAGACCGAGATTCTGAATGCCGGGCGTGAACTTGCCGTTCTTGGCGTCGCTGAAGGCGTTGTAAACAGCGAGATCGACGCGCTTGACAACGGAGGTCAGAACCGAACCCGGATGCAGGTAATTCTGATTGCTATCGACGCCGATCGAGAGCTTCTTGTTGTCGGCAGCGGTCTGCAGCACGCCGAGGCCGGTCGCGCCGGCAGCTGCGTAAACAACATCAGCGCCCTGGTCGATCTGGTTCTTTGTGAGCTCGCCGCCGCGAACCGGGTCGTTCCAGGCAGCGCCGGTCGTGCCGGTCATGTTCTGGAAGACTTCGATCTTCGGATTGGTGGCGCGTGCACCCAGCTCATAGCCGCACTCGAACTTGCGGATCAGCGGAATGTCCATGCCACCGACGAAGCCGACCTTGCCGGTCTTTGATGCGATGGCAGCCATGACGCCGGCGAGGTAGGAACCTTCATTTTCCTTGAACTTGACCGAGCGAACGTTCGGCAGGTCGAGGCTGTCGTCGATCAGCACGAATTCGGTCTTCGGATATTCAGCGGCAACCTTCTGGAGGGCCGAGGTCCAGGCGAACGAAACGGCGATAACCGGATTGAAACCCTTGCTGGCGAAGTTGCGGAGCGCCTGCTCACCCTGGGTGTCGCCCGTCGGCTCGAAGTCGCGATAAGCGATACCGGTTTCCTTCTTGAACTTTTCGGCGCCGTTATAGGCTGCTTCGTTGAAGGACTTGTCGAACTTGCCGCCTGTACCGTAGACGATCGCCGGCTTGATGTCGGCCGCAAGCGCCGTCGCCGACATGGCAGCCAAGGCGAAAAGGGTCAGAAGGGATTTTTTCATGAGTCGCAGCCCTGTTGTTGCTATCTTGTTGGGTCCTCCCGCAAGCCCGTTGACCGGGCATGTCTGCGGAACCGCCAGCCTCCCCCGAGGCCAAGCTGGCGCGCATCCTTGCATGGCTGCATGAAAAATTCACGAGAAATTTTTCAGTTGGTAAAGATTTGTGGGAATTGCTGAAAACCTGCTCAAGGTAGCCGTTTTTTAAACGATTTCGCCCTCAAACTGCAATTTAATCGATCAAAATGGCGGCTACGCGACAGCCTGCAACCAAGGGTCAAACCATTTTCGACACACTCGCGGCCCCTGCGAGACATGCGCTGCCGTCAGTCCGAATTCCCGGAATGGGGCAGGATAAAACACCCTCGACAGAGAGTTCAGGCGCCTAGCCGCCCGGGTGCCGCGGGCCGCTTATAGGCAACCATCCACAGCAGCAAGGAGAGGATCAGGAAGACGGCGAATGCCGGCTGAAACAGCAGCCATTGCATCGCCATGTCATAGAAGCGCGGGTGAACATAATAGGCGATCGCCGAGCGAACCGTCGCCAGCGATGATGGGCTGACATCATTCCAGGCATCGCCCATCGGGGTCAACACTACCGCCGAAGAGGCGACCGACTGAATGGAATCGATGGTTCCGGCGATAACCGCAACCACCAGCGCGACGAGGCTGGCAAAACGCAACAGGAAACGCATCACTCCCTCCGGATACTCACTACTTGCAGCCCTAAAAGGGCCAATCCGTCTATCGCCGCTTCATCTATCTCCATAGATAAGTTGGCCGCAAAATAAGCGCAATGGGGGCGAGATACAGAGTTTTGCGCCGATAAGTCAAAAATCTGTCAGATTCGGGTTGATTGCTTGGAATTCATCGGTATATATCGCGCCGTTCCGACGATTTGCGCCCCGAGCGGGTGCGAAACGCCTAAGAAGGACAGGTGGCCGAGTGGTTTAAGGCGCACGCCTGGAACGCGTGTGTGCGTGAAAGCGTACCGTGGGTTCGAATCCCACCTTGTCCGCCATTTGGCACCGATTTCACTAAAAAACTGAAGCGCTTGCGAGATCGCCGCTGTGGCGTCGACACATTTGCTTGTGCAAGAAGAATTCCGGCAGAGCATCGCAAACACCAAGGGACCGTTATCGGCCTTTCGAAAATCCGATAACAGTCCCATAAGAAAGCGTTTCGCGATGAGCCCGACAGGCAAGGCCTACTGATAGGCCCCGGGCGGCGAGCGAGCGATGGCGCAGAATAACTCCGCTTTGCGGCCCCTGTCTTCGATCAATGCGCCCGACACGGCCGGAAGCAGGTTCGCCTTACGATGTCCTCACTTCGTCTCCGTGATGCGCGCGGCCTTTCGCGTCGGGGCCTCCGAATAACGGGCATCCATGGGCGATAGGCCGCCCGGATTGGGCTGCGTGAAGATGCCGTAGAGCTCGGGGCGGCGCCCGCGGATCCAACGTTGGCCCGTGCATTTGTCAAGCAGTGCCAGGTCCAGCTCGGCGCTGACGATCGCATCATCGGCCGCCCAGGTTTCCGCCAGGATGCGCCCATAGGGATCGAGGATCATGGCATTCCCTGTCCGCACCTCCTCTTCGTCCTGGCCGATGCCGTTGCTGAAGATGAGGAACATGCCGTTGTCGTGCGCGCGTGACGGTAGCCAGCGCATGAACCATTCGCGGCCGTTCGGCCCACGAATTTCGTCTTCGATCGCCTGCGGATCTTCATGGCGACGAATCCACTTTTCGACCGGTATCCGCTTCATGCCGTGCGGGCTGACGGACTGGCCGCCGCCGGCCTGATGCGGCGCGATCAGAAGCTCCGCACCGAGCAAGGCCGTCGCACGGGCGTTTTCGATGAGATTGTTGTCCCAGCAGATCAGGATGCCGACGCGGATGTCCCACGGGGTATCGAAGACGGTGTAGCGATCGCCGCTCGATATGGCGCGATGCTCCCAGGCATGAAGTTTGCGATGGCAGTGAATTTGTCCATCTGGCAGACACATCGCATAGGAATTGTAGACTGCGCCCTCGTCGCCAATCTCCAGGAAGCCGGCGCCAATGCCGATGCCGAGTTCTCGCGCCAGCCCGGCGACGTAAGAGATGGACGGACCGGAGAGCGGCTCGGCGAGCGCGCGGATAGCCTCGGCGTCGAGCTTGGGAACGTGCCAGTAGCCGCAGATACACATCTCCGGAAACACCACCAGCTGACTGCCGTCGTTAGCCGCTTGCCGCGCAAGGGTGGTGAGGCGGTCGAGGTTGTAGGCCTTGTCACTCGCCCGATGCTGAAACTGGACGGAAGATACTTTCAACATGATCGTCTTTGCTCCTGATGTTGTGTGCCTGAGAGCAATTTGACCATAGAGCTTTCATTCCGTAAAATGAGATCTTCGATGCATTTAAGTCGTAAATCGAATGGATCTTAAGTTACTCCGCTCCTTCGTCCTGCTCGCCGACGCCGGTCATTACGGCAAGGCGGCAGACAAGCTGTTTGTTACGCAATCGACCTTGTCGAAACAGATCCAGGCCCTGGAGGCGACGGTTGGCGGAGAGCTGTTCGAGCGCGGGCGACATGGCGCAAAACTGACCGTGCTCGGCAAGCTGCTCAGGAAAGAAGCGCACAAGCTGCTGCGATTGAGCGACGAGGTCGACGCCCGGATGCGCCGCGCCAATGCTGGTCTGGCCGGCCTCCTCGATATTGCGTTCGGTATTTCGACACTTATTCTCGCCCCTCGGCTGATTGCCGACTTCCGGGCGGCGACGCCCGACTGCCAGATCATGCTCGACGACCTGCCCTCGAGCGAGCAGCATCAGCGCCTGCTCGACGGGAGGCTCGATGCCGGCTTTTGCCGTGCCCCCGCGGATGCGGAAGAGCTATCCTTCATGCCGTTGCTTGAGGAACGGCTGGCGCTTGTGCTGCCGTTTGCCATGGATGAACCACCCCTGAACCGGCTATCGGCACTCAACGATCTTGGCTTCGTTGCCCTGTCGCCGGGTCGTGGATCGGGGCTGGATGCGCAGATCGTAAGGTGGTGCGCGGCATCGCGTTTCGAACCGCGCATCATTCAATACGCCGACGATATACTGACTGTCCATGCCGTCGTCGCGGCCGGACTGGGAGCGGCGTTCCTTCCCTTGCAGGGTGTGGAAGCACTGGGCGGGCGTACGCGGCAATGGCAGCTGTCCGGCCCGGAATCTCGCTGGCCGGTTGGCTTGTGCTGGCGCAGCGACGACAAAAACCCGCTGCTGCTGCGGTTCGTCGATCATATTGCGCGCCAGGGCTCGCCGATTGAGAGCCCTGGCAAGTCTTAGCAGCATCCGCGTCTGGAGTAGACTCGGCATAAGATTGGCTCTTGATCTCCTCCGGCAGGCTACCCCTAGCCGGGCTTGGAGATGAACAGTGTCACGCGCCGGCCAGCCGCAATTCGGCGAGATCGTCAAGCAGCTTCGGGCCAGCCGGCTCCCAGCCCAGTTTTTGCCGCGTCTTGGCGCTGGAGGCAGGCATATCGTGGCCGGCGAATAAGGACAGCCAACCGAAATAATTCCCGGCTTCTTCCTTTTCGACGGATTTGACCGGCAGGTTCAGGCGACGACCGATAGTTTCGACAATATCGCGCATCGGCACCCCCTCTTCCGCGACCGCATGATATCTGGCGCCCGGTTCTGCACGTTCGACAACGAGGCGATAGAGGCGAGCGACGTCGGAAAAATGCGCGGCCGGCCAACGGCTTTGCCCGTCTCCAACATAGGCGCAGACGCCCTTCTGCCTGTATATCTCGATCAAAGGCGTTATGAGCCCCTGAGTGACGGGATCATGCACCTGCGGCAGGCGCACGACCGAAACGTTGACGCCGATCTCGCTGGCGAGGATTGCCGCCTCCTCGGAGGCTGCCCGGGGGTGCTTGTCCGAACCGACGATCGCGTTGTCTTCCCTGGCGGGTTCGCCCGGCACGGTATTGGCAATCGGCGTTCCCGAGGTGATCACAAGCGGCCGGGCGGAACCCGCAAGCGCCATGGCAAGCGTCGCGATGACGCGGCGATCGTCCTCGCAATTCGCGGCAAATCTCGAGAAATCGTGGTTGAAGGCGAGATGGATGACACCATCGGACTGCGAAGCGCCGCTCTTGAGAACCTCCATATCCTCAAGTGTTCCATGAAGAACCTCGGCGCCGGCAGCAGCGAGCGCCGCCCCTTTCTCCTGGGAGCGGCAAAGGCCGAGCACCTGATGGCCGGCTGCGATCAGCTCCCTGACGACATTCGAACCGATATTTCCGGTGGCGCCAGTTACGAATACACGCATGAACATAGTCTCCTTTTTTCGTTGGAGACAAATCTGAGCTTATCGCTTATTCTGGTAAAGTAGTGACCTTATCATAGTAAAAGCACTAACAGGATGACCGACCTGCTCGACACTGAGAACCTGCTCGGAACCTATCTCAGGGACCGACGCTCCAAACTCGATCCATCCGTCCTCGGCTTTGCTTCGGAACGACGGCGGACGCCCGGACTGCGGCGCGAGGAAGTGGCGCAGCGCGCCAATATCAGCCCGACATGGTATACATGGCTGGAACAGGGCCGCGGCGGCGCGCCCTCGGCTGACGTGCTCGACCGGATCGCTCGCGCGCTGATGCTGACGGAAGTGGAGCGGGAGCATCTGTTCCTGCTCGGTCTCGGCCGGCCGCCCGAAGCGCATTATCGCAGGAATGACAGCGTGACGCCGCGGCTTCAGCGCGTGCTCGATGCCCTCGAACCGTGCCCGGCCCTTATCCGAACCGCCACCTGGGACGTCATCGCCTGGAATCAGGCGTCGCGCGTGATGCTGGTCGATTACGAATCCCTGCCGCCGGACAAGCGCAATATTCTGCGTTTCATCTTCCTCGATCCGCGCGCCCGCGCCGCGCAATATGACTGGGAAAGCGTGGCGCGCTTCACCCTGGGCGCATTCCGTATCGATGCGGCCCGCGCGGGCGCTGCGACCCAGATCGAACCCTTCGTCGCCGAAATGTGCCGCCTCAGCCCCGAATTCAGAGCCATGTGGCGGGATAACGATGTTCCCGGCACGCACACCGAAGCCGTCAAGCATATACGCCATCCGGTTCTCGGCCCGCTCTCGTTTGAATACTCGGCCTTCTCGGTCGACGGGCGAACGGATCTGAGCATGGTCGTCTACAATCCGGCAACGCCCGAGGACGCTGAGCGGATCAAATCGCTGCTGTCTGCCCCCGCCTCGGACTTCGTCACTGAAGGACCTTGGCACGCCTTAAGATCCTGACGGCCTTTGTCGCGATGGGAGCGGGCTGGAATGCCGAAGAGCGATAATCGGGAAAGACGACCTTCATGAGCACAGCGAGCGACGCCCGTTTCTGGGATCGGGCCTCACGCAATTACGCCAGGGGCGCTATCGCGGATCAAGCAGCATACGAGCGGACGCTCGGCCGCACTCGAGCCTTGCTTGTGGCGGGCGATAGAGTGCTGGAGCTTGGCTGCGGCACCGGAACGACCGCGCTCCAACTCGCGAGCGGCGTTCGAGAATATCTTGCGACGGATATCTCCTCAGAAATGATCGCAATCGCCAATGAGCGATATATCGCCGAGCCGATACCGACTCTTGTCTTCAGGGTCGCGACCGCCGAAACGATCGCGCCCGGCCCGGCGCAATTCGATGCCGTTCTCGGATTCAACTATTTGCATCTCGTCCGCGATCTCTCCGGCACGCTTCGTCAGATTCACGGCTTGCTTGCTACGGAGGGCTTGTTGATCTCCAAGACCCCCTGCGTCGGCGAGATGAATCCGCTCATTCGGCTGGCGCTGCTGCCCGCGATGCGTGCGCTCGGCAAGGCACCCTATGCCGGCGTTTTCCGGGCATCAGAACTCGCGGCGCAAATATCTGCCGCAGGCTTCGACATTCTCGCCATGGAAAACCATGCGACAAAGGGAGATGACATCAGCCCTTACATCGTGGCCCGCAAGAGATAAATGGGCAGGTTGGCCTCGCATCTTTCGATTGACGCCGACGCCGCGTCTGCCGTAAACCTCACCTGTCGAAAATGGCTGGCTTGGTCTCGGTAGGCCCAGGCCCTTCTCCCTGGGAGAAGCTCTGTTCCACGCTTAGCGTGAGATACCCCGACGGTCCCCGCGCCCCGTGCGCGTTCCGGGTCTGTTGGGCAGCCATATGACAAAGCTCCTTCAGCAGACCTTTTTCGAAGGAGTTGTTTCATGTCTGCTATCGATAAATCCCAACCCATCCTCATCTATCTCGCCGGTGGCGTGCAGGGCGGCGCCGTCGTTCGCGCTGCGCTTCGCCGGGGCTTTAAGGTGAGAGCGCTCGTTCGGGATCGCAAACGCGTCCCGGCGCTCTCGGCCATTGGCGTCGAACTTGTCGAAGGGGATCTTCGCGATCCCGCCTCGCTTCGCGCCGCCGGCGCCGGCATCGCCCATGCCGTGATGCAAATTCCCATCGGATCGCAGGACGACATGCGCATCCAGGCCGAGAATGCGGTATCGGCGTCGATCGCATGCGGCCTGAAATCCGTTGTCCTGAAGCTCGCAAGCGCCAGTCGTCCCGCGCCTTGCGAGGAACCGAGCTTCGTCGCCAATGCGATGATCGAGGATATTGTCCGCCGATCAGGCCTGCCCTTCTGCATCGTGCGTCCCACCATGTATCTCGACAATCTGCTGAAACCATCCGCCCTGAAAGATATCGTCGATGAGGGTGTTTTCGCGCCACCGATCGCGGAATCCCAGCACATCGCCTGGACTTCGGTCGACGATTGCGCCCGCGCGGCCATGAGCCTGCTCGCACACGGCATCCATTCCGGCGATTATCGCATCGCCGGGCCAGACAGCGTGACAGGTAAGGAGCTGGTATCGCGGATGAGCCTGTGGTTGGGGCGCCAGATCACCTATCGCGCCCAGCCGCTCGATGAATTCGAGAGAGATGTGGATGCCGCAATGGGACCGGGAACAGGGTGCCGCGTCGCGTCCAAGTTCCGCTTCTTCGCATCTAATCCGGACGAAGCGGATGCTATACTTTCGCGCCCGTTCGAAGCGGGATCCGAGCTCAAGGATTTCCGGCCGACCGGCATAGAGGAATGGGTTCGCCAACATCGAAGAGCCTTCTTCGAAAGCAGTGCATCGAGCGCTGGCGATCATGGAGCAATTCCGAGGAAAACAGCCTAGCGTGGTTTCCTCCGAACTGGCGGGAGAAACAAAAAGCCTTTGCCGCCGCCTAACGGCACATGCGTCAGTCATAATAGGCTGGCGCATGCCTGAATTGCGGCCAAGCTTCGGGATCATGACCCGTAACGATCATGGCGCCTGACTGCTCGGCCAGCACGCGAAGCTTTTGAACCGAGCGTACCGTCTCCACAGTGGACGTAAGGAAACCGGGAAGGGCTTTTTCGTTCCAATGGTCCAGCGTGTAGGCGGCATCGACGGTCAACAGAATTGCCCCCGATTTCGGCAGGCGCAGCAGGAAGGACTGGTGGCCAACGCTATGGCCCGGCGTGAAAATCATCCTGAGTGTGCCATCGCCATAGAGGTCGTAGCCATCCGTGACGCTGCCCTCCAGGAATTGCCATTTCAGACCCAGGCGGTCGAAATCGCGGCGGACATAGGCGCCGGCGGCAAACCAATCGGGCGCAAAGGCATATTCATACTCCCGACGCTGAACGATGTGGGTCGCACTAGGGAAGCGGCCGATGGCGCCGGTATGGTCCGAATGCAGATGAGACAGAACGACGAAGCGAACATCGTCGGGCGAAAGGCCAAGCCTCGCCAGTTGCACAACGCATCCCTGTTCCCCAGTCATAAAAGGCTTGTAGCTGTCGACGCCATCGCCCCAATAGCCGCGCGGATCCACCAGGCCCTCAGCTGCCAATCCGCCGTCGATGATGACGTTACCCTTGGGATGAGTGAGCAGAAACCAGGGCACCGGTATTTCATAATCGGCGCCACCCCCCTCGCCCATCCTGATGTCATGGACTTTGCATTTCTGAGTGCCTGACTGAAACATATATAGCCTGATATCGCTCATCACCCTGCCTGCCGTTCGAAGATGCCGTTGGTATCGCCCCTTGTTTCGACGATCGGCATGCCGGCCACTAGGCGGCATCGTCCACTTACATTTATCGGCTGAGCCGATATATTGCCGGCATGGATCTATTGGTGGCGATGCGCGTCTATGTCAGGGTGGTGGAACGCGGCAGCATGTCGGCCGCCGCCCGCGACCTCGGCATGGGCCAACCCGCCGTCAGCGAGCGAATTGATCGGCTGGAGCAATATCTGGGCTCACGGCTGCTGCTGCGAAACACACGCAAGCTCTCCGTTACCGATATCGGCCTCGCCTTCTACGAACGAAGCAAACAGGTTCTCGACGCCGCGAGCGATGCTCTGGCCGTTGCGAATGGCGATCAGCCGTTGCGCGGCACACTCAGGATCGCCGCGCCGCACGGCGTCGGCGAGGTCATGTTGCCGTCAATCCTGCTGCGGATGCGTGAACGCCACCCTGAGCTCAAGATCGATCTGGTGCTCAACGACAGGATCGTCGATCCCGTGACGGAGGGCGTCGACATCTCCCTGCGTCTCGGCGATCTTGGAGAAGGCAATTTCATTGCTCGAAAACTTGGCCATGTCGGGCGTGTGCTGGTGGCATCACCGGGCTATCTCGAGCGGCGTGGTGCGCCCGCAAGCCCCGGCGAACTCATCGACCATCCTTTTCTTCGAGTTTCCGGCCTCTTCAACGGCGCGCGACTTCCTCTGATTTCCGCGGATCGGCAAGAAGAACTCGCCGCCATCAACATCGTCCTCAGCACAAGCCACTGGCGGCCGCTGCATGACTTGCTGCTGGATGGCGCCGGCATCGGCGTCTTGCAGCAGCCCGTTTGCGCTGAGGATCTTGCGAGCGGCAAGCTGATACCGCTGCTGCCTGGATTTACCGTGCCGGGGTTCGATCTGCATGCGCTCTACCCGGCGGCGAGGCCGGTGGCGCCGCGAATCCGAACGATCCTGTCTCTGCTGGAAGAAGAGCTGCCTGCGCTCCTGGCTTAAACCGGAAGATCGGCGGCCAGAGCGTCACATCTCGCCATCGCCCAGCGAAGATCCTCTTCGCTTCCGGCTTTGGCCGCTTCATGGATCTGTTGCAGGCCAATCCGCAGCTGATAGCAACGCAATGCCACCGGATCCCCCATCGCTTGCGGTTCGCATTCCAGGAAATAACGCGCCTGCGCCTCCATGCAGGCGAGCCAGGGACGCCAGAAGAAGATGTTGGCGACATCATAGAGCGGATCACCAAAGAGCGCTTCGCTCCAGTCGATGACGCCGGTGATGTTCACACCGTCGGTCAACACGTTGTTTGACCCGAAGTCTCCATGCACAAGGCCACGAATTTCGGGACATTGCGGTACGAGACCCATGAAGAGAGACAGATGCCGCTCCAGCCAAGGTCCGCCTACTGATGTTTCGACGCTTTTCCAATCGTAGTTCTGCTCAAACGAAATCGACGCCAGAAAGTCGTGCCAACTCGGGTGTTCTGCATTCCCCCGCGCATCGAAACGGCCGTATCCTCGCGTTTCATGAAGCGGTACTTCTGCGATTGTCCGCAGGACGCCTGCGACTGGGCCGACGACATCAGGCAAATCAGCCAGCGGCAGATCCTGCAAGGTAACGCCCGCCGCACGTCTGGACACGCAATAGGCAAATTGCCCGACCGCGCCGATGGACAGTACTTCAGGAACAGGCAGTTCCGAGGCCGCGAAACGCTTTTGGCAGAACGCATCCTTCTGAAAGTCATCAGCCACATTATTGATCCGAAGAATAAGGTCTTCATCGCCGAGGCGAATGCCGAAGACCTGCGACTCCTCGCCCTCGGAAACGGTGCTCCACTGCGAGACCGGGCCGAGATCGCGCTCTACGGCCTCTGCAATGGTCTTGCGCGGCAGTGTCGGCTTCATCGGTTCTCCTCATCGTGCTTAGGGGAATGCAGCGACCGCGAGAGCATCGGGATCGCTGCATCGCCGACCGCTATATATCATTTCCGCCGATCTTCTGAGTCGCGATGGCCGGCGTCGCCCGCAAGGTCAGCGCCCAGAAAAGAAGGGTTGCCAGGCTGATGGCGGCGCCAGAGAGGCAGACACCAGTCCATCCCGCATGGGCGTAGATGATGGTCGATGTCGAGGAGCCGATGGCGCTGCCGATCGAATAGAACACCATATAGGCTGCGGTGAGACGGTTTTGCGCTTCCGGCCTGACGCGATAGATCATACCCTGATTGGCGACATGCGTTGCCTGAAGGCCGAAATCGATGACGAGGACGCCAATGACAAGCCAGAGGATCGAATGGTCCAGCATCGAGATCGGTAGCCAGGCAAATAACATCAATGCAAGCGCGATGCCGGTGACGCGTTGACCATGACCGCGATCGGTCCAGCGCCCTGCCCGGACGGCTCCGAGCGCGCCCGCCGCGCCCGCAAGGCCGAACAGGCCGACCTCCGTATGCGACATGGAGTGAGGCGGTGCGGTCAGCGGCAAGACGAGCGGCGCCAGCAGCGTGGTGATATTGGCGAAGATCAGCATGGCGATAACCGCGCGGATGCGTAAAACGGGTTCTTCGACCAGCAACGTCGCCAGAGAACGGATGAGGGCAAGATAGGACAGGCTCGATTTCGGCTTCTCCTGCCGCGGCAAGGCACGCCACAACAGGAATGCGATCACCAGCGTCAGCAATGCCGATACGATATAGACCGTCCGCCAGCCGGAGAGGTCGGTGAGCGTTCCGGCAACACTTCGCGCCAGAAGAATGCCGAGCACGATGCCGCTTGTCACCATGCCAACGATGTGACCGCGCTCGGAGGGATGCGCAAGGCTCGCGGCATAGGCGACCAGCGCCTGCGTCACCACGGCCAGAAAGCCGACAGCCGCCATGGACGCCAGCAGCATCGTCGCATTGCTGGAAACGCTGACGCAGACCAGGGCAACCACGGTCAGCATCGACTGCACGACGATCAGCTTGCGCCGATCGACGAGGTCGCCAAGCGGCACAAGCAAGATCAGGCCGAGCCCGTAACCAAGCTGCGTTGCGCCGACGATGAGGCCGGCGACGGTACGCGAGAGCTGGAGATCGTCTGCCATGACATCGAGAAGCGGGTGGGCGAAATAGGCATTGGCAACCGCCAGGCCGCTGGCAACCGCAAACAGCAGGATGGTCAGGCGCGTCAGCGGCGCACTGCCTGCAATGTCCGCAGACGACGCCTCGGTTTGGCCCTTGGCGGCGGTCGCCTGAGCGGAATCGAGACGCACAATATCCTTCGCGCCGCCCGCCGGCGGCACGTCCTGCCTGATTGTCATTGCAAACTCCCGTATTTTTGGTTTAATAACGAAACCAAACATTGAATAGCAGTGTTGGTTTAATAATGCAACCAATCTTGCGTGCAAAATGCGTGGGAGGCTAAGGGAATGGTGGCGCGAAAGAGCCTCAAAGGCGATTATTGCCCGAGCGCGCGCTCACTGGATGTGATCGGCGACTGGTGGTCGCTGCTGATCGTGCGCGATGCCTTCGACGGGCTGACGCGCTTCGGCGAGTTTCAAAAGAGCCTCGGTATCGCCAAGAACATCCTCACCGAGCGCCTGAAGACGCTGGTGGCAAGCGGCATCCTGGAACTTGTTCCGACAAGCGAAGGTGGCGCGCGCATGGAATATCGGTTGACGGCGATGGGAAAGGATCTCTTCCCGGTCATGGTGGCGCTGCGCCAGTTCGGCGAGCGCCATCTTTTTGAACCGGCGGAAGACCATTCGCTCTTGGTGGATCGTGCAAGCGGACAGCCCGTGCACCTCGACATCAGGGCGCAGGACGGCCGGCTCATCGGCCCGGATGAAACGGTTATCGTGAGAATACCCGAAGAGACATAGGAGGGCCCAAGCGCCCAGCCTGATGCTTTGTCCTTTCCGGACGGAAAACCACTGCATGGTTTTCCTGAAAGTGCTTCGACTTAAAACACCAGCGACCGATGCAACTGTGCGCCGGCCCAGGCGCCATCACCAACTGCCAGCGTCACCGAATGCGGGATGCGCGCGGCATCACCGCAAGCGAAAGCGCCGGGGATGGTGGTTTCCTTCGCGGCATCTGTCTGGATCTGCGTGCCGAAAAGCGTGGCCTCAACGGCGCAGCCGAGATGCTCCGCAATCGGGCTTGCCGGCGCAACCTGCGACGCGGTAAAGAGCCCGGCAAATTGCAGCAGGCGACCATCGGTCAGCCGCACATCCGCCTTGCCTTCCAACCTCGCAACCGGAGTTTCCTCGATCGTTACGCCGCGAGTGGCGAGATCGGCACGCTGCGCCTCATCCGGCACGAATGTGCCATTGAGAAACAATGTCACCTCTCCCCATTCCGGCAATAGCTGCGCCTGATGTAGCGACATCGGGCCGGTGGCAATGCAGCCGATGCGGCCCTGATCGAGCTCGTAGCCGTGGCAATAGGGGCAGTGGAAGACGCTTTTGCCCCAGCGTTCGCCAAGACCTTCGATGGCGGGAAGCGTATCGGACACGCCGGTCGCAAAGAGAAGCCGGCGGCCATCATGGCGCGCACCATCGGCGGTCGTGACAACAAAAGCATCCTTCTCGCCCTCGGCCCGCTCGGCATTGCCCTCGACCCAGGTCAATGTCGGATAGGCCAGAAGCTGCTCGCGCGCCTTGCCGGCAATCTCCGCCGGATCGACGCCATCCTGGCCGAGAAAACCGTGGGATTCCGCGGTGAAACGGTTGCGGCGTTGGCCGGCATCGATGACCAGCACCTTGCGCCGGGCACGAAGAAGCTGGAGGGCGGCCGCCATTCCGGCGTAGCTGCCCCCGATGACGATGACGTCGTGACTCATGATACGGTCCTTGTTTCGCGCCACTCCGCGTGGCGCCGCGCGAAATCGGCGGCGAGATCGGCGAGGGTGACGGTTTCAAAACGTTTGAGCAGCAGCGCCTCGGCCTCGGCGAAGGCGTCGTCGAGCACAGAATTAACCGCCTGCTCCACGAGGCATTCGGGCGTTTCGTTGCGATTGCCGATGGCAAAGACGGCGGGTTCGCCGAGAGCCTCGTGCAATTGGCGCAAGGTGACTGCACCGAGATCGGTCGTAATCGTCCAGCCACCCGTGTGTCCCTTGGCGGAGTTGACGATGCCAACCTCACGCAGCAGCCCCATGGTGCGCCGCACGACGACCGGATTGGTGTTCATGCATTGCGCCAGGGTCTCGGATGTGACGGGACCGTCCTGCTCGGCCATATGGAGGAGAGCGTGAAGAACGGAGGAAAGGCGGCTGTCTCTTTTCATGTAACTTCAATTATTACGATTCGAAGCAGCAATCAAGTGCCGCGTCGAAAGAGGGAAATTTCCAGGCTAGACGCGCCCTTTGAAGCGGACATCCAGCGCCGAGGCGCAGATGCGCACCTCATCACCAAGCGACCATTCTGCGGCTCGCGCCGCCATTGCGGCCGGAACGCCCTCTGAGCCCGGTCCGGCCGGGATGTCATAGGTGGCATGCGCATCATGCGGGAGCAGCACGCCATAGCCGCGCTCCAGCGCAGCCCGCGCCGTGGCGGCAACACACATGTCCGAAAGCAGGCCGCAGATGGCGAGATCGCGCACGCCCGAGGCCTCGAGAATGCTGTCGAGATCGGTGTCTTCAAACCCGTCATCCCCGACCTTTCGGACCACTCTCTCACCGGCAAGAAGCGGAAAATGCAGCTCCCATCCAGCTTGAAACGGCGCGTCCACGGCATTTGGCGGACCGTCATTCTGCAGGAATACCACCGGCACGCCGGCGTTGCGCGCTTGAGTCAGCAGTACGGTGATCGCCGATAGCAGCAACTCATGACCGGGCACGGCTTGCGGCCCTTGTACGAAGCCGCTCTGCACATCAACGACGACGAGCGCATCCGCCCGATGATGATCGCCAAGCTCGTGCCGCTCTTTTTCCATCGATCGATCGCTCCGGCGCCTGAGAAAAACTCCCGAGCATATGGGAAGGCACCAAGCCGTTGGACAATAGCTGCGTGACCTAGAGAAGCGCTTTGATGACCATTTCGGCACCAAGCACCAGAAGGCAGACCAGAAACCAGCGGCGGAACGTTGCCGGGGAGACGCGATTGCGGATGATCTGTCCCGCCCACATGCCGGCCAGCGCCGGAATGATCGCAAGGGCGGACATCGCCAGATTGTCGATGCGAAAGGCGCCGTGCCAGGCGAGTGCTCCGGCAAGCGCCACCGTCGAAACAGTGAAGGAAAGGCCAAGCGCCTGAACCAGGTCATCCTTCTCAAGGCCGAGCGCCTGAAGATAGGGGACCGCGGGCACGACAAAGACGCCGGTTGCCCCCGTCAGAAGGCCCGTTACCAGGCCAATGACGGGCGACATCAACGGCTCCAGTTTCGCGGGTACACGAAGCTGGCGGGCAAGCAGAGCATGGGCGGCATAAAGGGCGAGAGCTGCGCCCAAAGCACCCGTCGTCACGAGCGAATTGCCGCTGGCAAGCAAGCATGAGCCGGCGAAAGTGCCAGCCACGACCAAGGCGGTCAGCAGCCAGAACCGGCGCGCAAGTTTGCCGAAGCTCGGTCCCGCAAGCAGCTGCCAGACATTGGTTACGAAGGACGGCACGATCAACAGGCTCGCTGCGGCGAGGGGCGAGATCAATGCGCCGAGCACGCCCATCGCCACCGTCGGCAGCCCCATGCCGGTCACGCCCTTGACGATGCCTGCAGCAAAGAAGGTCGCGAAGATCGCGACAACAAGCGATGTCGAATGTTCCATCATGCCCCTTCCCTAGCAAATCCGGAAGGTCGGACAATGCGGATGATGCGAAGGCAGGCTTCGGCTATACCGAAGGCTGAATATGCGGTAGTCTTCGGGCATGCGTTTCGATCTGACCGACCTTCGCCTCTTCCTCGCCGTCGTCGATGCCGGCAGCATCACGCATGGAGCCGCCGATGTCGGCCTCTCATTGCCGGCTGCCAGCGAGAGGCTGCGCGATATGGAAGCCAATGGCGGCGTGCAGCTGCTGGAGCGCGGGCGGCGCGGCGTCCGCCCGACGCCGGCCGGAGAGGCGCTGGCGCATCACGCTCGCCTGATCCAACGTCAATTGGCGCAGATGCGCGGCGAACTCGGCGAACATGCAAGCGGCCTCCGGGCAACGATCCGGCTTCTTGCCAACACCGCCGCAATCTCTGAGTTCCTACCCAGGCGCCTTGCCCCCTGGATGGCAGGGCATCCACGAGTCGACATCGAACTCAAGGAACGCCAAAGTGGCGAGATCGCCAGGGCCGTTTCGGTTGGGTTGGCCGACATCGGCATCCTCTCCGACGCGGTCGATACGACCGGCCTGCTACTGCAGCCCTTCGCGACCGACAGGCTCGCCGTGGTCATGCCTCGCGATCATCCGCATGCCGCAACGAAGCGGGTCGCTTTCGCCGATATTCTGCATGAGCATTTCATCGGGATTGCCGGCGGAGCACTGCAGGAACACATCGATGCGCAGGCCGCGAAGCTCGGCACGAGGCTGAAGATGCGTGTGCGGCTGCGGACCTTCGAGAGCATCTGCGAGATGGCAGCTCATGGCATCGGTCTCGGCATCGTGCCCGAAACAGCCGCACGGCGCTGCAGCCGCTCCGTGAGCATTGCCGTATGCCGCCTTACCGACGACTGGGCGACACGCAGACTTTCGGTCTGTACCCGTTCGCTGGAAGATCTTCCGGAGCCTGCCCGCAATCTTTTCGAGCATCTGGCAGCGACGAAACCACGACCTACATTGGAAAAGCCGCCGCGGATCGAATAGGTTCGCTCGCACTGCGGCCTGGAGGAGCAGCCTGTTGGGAGGTTATCATGGAAGTTCGCGACGACGATCTCGATCGATTCGAGGCAGATGGGGCAGCTCCTTTACCGGATACGCCAACGCAGGGTCATGTCGATAACGACGGCGCCCGCATCTGGTACGCATCCTACGGCAACGGTGCTCCGGTGATCCTCCTCCACGGCGGCCTCGGCAACAGTGGTAACTGGGGTTATCAGGTGCCGGCGCTGGTCGAAGCCGGCCATCAAGTCATCGTCATCGACAGCCGGGGTCACGGTCGCAGCACGCGCGACGACCGTCTCTACACCTACGAGCTGATGGCCTCCGACGTTTTGGCCGTAATGAACAGGCTGAAGATCGAAAAGGCAGCCGTTGCCGGATGGAGCGACGGCGCCTGCATCGGCATGATCCTCGGGCGTACCCATCCGGAACGGATTTCCGGAGTGTTCTTCTTCGCCTGCAACATGGACCCCAGCGGCACGAAGGAATTCGTGGCGACGCCGATTATCGAGCGCTGTTTTTCGCGGCACACGAAGGATTATGCCGCCTTGTCGGCCACGCCTGACAAATTCGATGCCTTCGTCGAGGCCGTCAGCCTGATGCAGCGAACGGAGCCGAACTACACTGTCGCCGATCTCGCCGAGATCCACGTACCCGTCGCCATCGTGCAAAGCGAGCATGACGAGTTCATCAAGCAAGAACATGCCGATTATCTCGTGCGGCACATTCCCGGCGCAGAAATGATTTTCCTGCCCGGGGTCAGCCACTTCGCGCCACTGCAACGCCCGACACAGTTCAATGCCGGCCTACTCGCATTCCTCGCTCGGATTTCGGCCTAATACGAGATTCAGTTGCGCACGTCCGATTGTTGGAATAAATGATGGCCATCATCTTATTCGACACTCCCGAGACCGAATCGCCGCTGACAGGCCCTTCCGCCCCGGGGAGCAATTTTGGCTCCAGGCAGGAGAATTTCATGACAGTCAATTTGTTTTCACCGCTTGCTATCGGCCCTTATGAGCTGGCGCATCGCGTCATCATGGCGCCACTGACACGCATGCGGGCAAGCCAGCCGGGTAACGTCCCCTCAGCGCTAAATGCCGAATATTACGCGCAGCGTGCAACCGAGGGCGGCCTGATCATTTCCGAGGGCTCGCCCGTTTCTCTCGTGGGCCAAGGCATGCCGGCAACACCCGGCATCCATACGCCCGAACAGATTGCCGGCTGGCAGACGGTTACGGATGCGGTTCATCGCAAGGGCGGCAAGATCTTCCTGCAGCTCTGGCATGTCGGCCGCATCTCTCATTCCTCGCATCAGCCCGATGGCGCACTGCCTATTGCCCCTTCTGCCATCGCCGCCAGAGGGCAGGCCTTCACCGCCTCGTTCGAGCGCGTGCCCTTCGAGACACCACAGGCGATCGACATCGATCTGATATCGCTGCTGATCGACATTTACGCCCAGGCAGCAGCCAATGCGAAGCAAGCCGGCTTTGACGGCGTCGAGATCCATGGCGCCAACGGCTATCTCATCGAACAGTTCCTGCAGGCACGGACAAACCAGCGAACCGACCAATATGGCGGCTCGATCGAGAACCGCACGCGCCTGCTGCTCGAAGTGGTCGAAGCCGTTTCCAAGGTCTGGGGCGCTAATCGCGTCGGCGTCCGTCTCTCGCCATTCGGCATTGCCAATGATAGCGGCGAGGACGATCCGCTACGGCTCTACGGTCATGTCATTCGCGAGCTGAACCGGCTGCATCTTGCCTATCTGCACCTGATCGAACCGCGCGCCAGCGGCGCAGGCCAGGCCGAAGTCGACCACAAAAACGTACCCTCAGCTGCGGAACTGTTCCGGCCGGCATGGTCGGGCAAGCTGATCGTGGCCGGAAACTTCCGGCCCGACACCGCCGAAGCCGCTCTTGCCGCTGGCCATACCGATGCAATTGCCTTCGGTCGCCTGTTCATCGCCAATCCCGACCTGCCGGAACGCATCCGGCGCGGCGCTCCCCTCAACCCCTACCATCGTCCCACTTTCTATGGCGGCGGCGCCGAGGGCTATACCGACTATCCGTCGCTCGATGACGCCATGGAGGCCGCAGAATGAGCACGCCAAGCGCTGTCATCGTCGGAGTGGGAGCGGAACAGGGGCTGGGCGCTGCTCTCTGTCGGCTTCTCGCCGGCAAGGGCTATCATGTCTTCATTGCCGGGCGGACACCGGCGAAGATCGATAAGGTCGCCGGCACCATCAGAGCATCCGGTGGCAGTGCCGAAGCCATCGAAACGGACGCAACGGACGAGGCCGCCGTCGTGCGGCTGTTCGAGCGCGCTTTTGCGGCTCGGGATGACATCGCGGCGCCCGATTTCGTCGTCTTCAATGCGGGCATCAACCGCCCGATCGGCTTTCGCGACCTGACCGCCGCGCAATTCGAAGAGTTCTGGCGCATCTGCTGCTTCGGCGGCTTTCTCGTCGGGCGCGAGGCGGCGCGGCATCTGGCACCGCTCGGCCGCGGCACGGTGATCTTTACCGGCGCTTCCGCCAGCCTGCGCGGCAAGGCGGGCTATGCGCAGTTCGCCGCCGCCAAGGCCGGGCTCCGCATGATCAGCCAGAGCATGGCGCGGGAGTTCGGACCGCTCGGTCTGCATGTCGCCCATACCATCATCGACGGCGGCATAGACGGAGAACGGTTGCGCATGCGGCGTCCGGATATGGATGCGGACGGCTTGCTCAATATCGATGCCATCGCCGAGAGCTATTGGCACATCCATCGCCAGCATCCTTCCGCCTGGACGCAGGAGCTGGACTTGCGGCCTTACAAAGAGAATTTCTAGAGCGCGTCGACGTTTGCGAAATCTCCAAACCGCTCTAGCAATTTCGTGACAGAGCCTTGGCCAGAGTGAGGAACTTCGGATCCTCACTCTGGCGATGATCGCGAACCTCATGTTTGCCGTCCATCCCGGAGGTTTCAGCGGAGATGGTGAAGGACCATGCCGACGGGCGATCGCGCCGTCGCTGAAAATGGTTCGCGAGCCTGCCAAGAATACCCGGTTCGCCGCCGCCCCGAGCTTCTGCTGGAGGCGGTTCGACTGCATTCGGATTGGCGGGATCACCCCAGCGATCATGATAGAGATCCCTGAATAGGTCATTGGTCAACATCGTCGTTTCTCATTTTGAATCGATTCAATTTCACAGCGCGTCTGTCGATTTGAATCGGTTCAATAATAGGCCTAGAAAGTCGGCCGTCAAGCAGAATTGAATCGATACAACTTCATTGCTAGGATGCCTCCCGAATGAGGGAGATTGAATTGGCCAAGGGCACTATCAGGCTCGCCGATGTCGCCAAGGCGGCGGGCGTATCGCAGGGAACCGCCTCCAATGTTTTCAGCCGGCCGGATGTGGTGCGCGAAGAGGTACGCGAGCACGTGCTCGAAACGGCCAAGCGGCTCGGCTACGCCGGCCCCAGTCTGACGGGACGCCTGCTGCGGGCGGGAAAGGTCAATGCCATCGGTGTCGCGGCCGTGGAACCGCTTGCCTACTTCTTTGACGATCCCTGGGCCAGAGCCCTGTTGGCGTCCGTCGCCCAGATCTGCGATACCAATGGCACCGGCCTCGCTCTGGTTTCGGCCAAGGACCGGCATAAGCTGGACTGGAACATCAAAAGCGCCTTGGTAGACGGCTTCATCCTGCTCTGCGTCGAAGGCGGGGAAAAACTCGTGCAGTTGACCCGCGAGCGACAATTACCCTTCGTTGCCCTCGCCTTGAATGACGACGATCCGTCGATCGCCTCGATCAGCGTCGACAATATGGGCGGCGCTGCCGCCGCTGCCCGCCACCTGGCGGAACTGGGCCACAGGCGTTTTGCCGTGCTCGCGACCGAGCTTTCCAACGATCATGTCGGGCCGGTCAGCGTCGCGGAAGCCACGCGAGCGATCTACTCCACCTCGCGCGATCGTGCGCTTGGTTATTGGCAGGCTCTCGAAGGCTTCGGGATCCCGCGCGAGCTTGTGCCGATCTATGAGACGATCAACGACAAGCCGAGCGTCGAAGCCGGGCTCGAGATGTTATTTTCAGCATCCGAGCCCCCGACAGCGATCCTCGCCATGTCCGACAACATTGCTCTGCTGGCAATCAACTGGCTGCGGGCACGCGGCCTTTCGGTTCCGCGAGACGTCTCCGTCATCGGCTTCGATGGCGTACCGGAGGGCGGCATGGTGGAGCCGGGCCTGACGACAATGGCGCAACCCTTTGCCGAGATCGCGCGACGGGCGGTCAAAGCGGTTCTCGATGATGCCGTGCCGGCGAAGCGCGAGATGATCGACGTCACCCTGGTGGTGCGTGGCAGCACCGCCCCGCCGAAGCGCTGATTTCCCGGCAAGCGAATCCGCAAACACCGCCAGAAGCAGCATCCTCAGCCCGCAGGTTGCTCGCCATCGACGCCGGCGGCCCGCATCTGGATAAGCTGCCGCGCGGCAGCAGCCGTGGCGTCCTTGTCGCTGGCAACCTGCACGGTCGGCAGGGCGAACTGGATGCCGTTCTCGTCGAAGGCCTGCTTTATCAGGATCAATGCGCTGCGGCGGATGACGGAAAGATCGTTGGGCTTGGCGGTGATCGCCAGCCTGATTTCGATGGCAAAATCGCCGAACTGCTCGACCCCTTTCATCTTCAGCGTCTGAATGATGCTGGGCTTCAGATCCTCATCTTCGAGCAGGCGCTGGCCGATGTCCTTGATGATCTTCTTCAGCTTCACCAGATCGGTGTCGTAGGTGACCTTGACGATGATCTTGTCGATCGCCCAATCGCGATTCATGTTGTTGACCGCACCGAGAGAACCGAAGGGAATAGTTGCCAGCGGTCCGCGCTGGTGGCGCAGTTTGACCGAGCGTAGGCTGAAGGATTCCACCACGCCCTTGTAGTGGCCGCTTTCGATATATTCGCCGATGCGGAATGCATCGTCCCAAAGGTAGAATATGCCGCTGATCACGTCCTTGACGATCGTCTGCGCCCCGAAACCGACGGCAACGCCGACGACGCCGGCGCCGGCGATCAGCGGTCCGATCTGGACGCCGAGGCCCGAGAGCACCATCATCACGGCGATGATGCCGATCACGACCGCAAGAATGTTGCGGAAGATCGGCAGCAACGTCTGTAGCCGCGCGCGGCTCGCTCTCATCTCTTCGCTGTCGCTGACGGCCGGCAGGGACTGCATCACCCTGCCGTCGATATAGGTTTTCGCCAGTTGCCAGACGAGATCGGCGATCAGCAGAATGACGATGCCGCCGAGAATGCCGCGTGCAATTCTGCCAACGGCGGATTCGCTGCCGCTCATCATCGCATGCGCCTCGACGCCCAGCATCTTTCCGAGCCAAAGGGCCGCAAACGTGATGATCAACGCGCGCACGCCGCGATCGAGAAGCACTGCGGCCAACTTGCCGGTACCGAAAATACCATCCGCCGCATCATGCAGCGCCTCGATTGCTCGCGTGGATACCGAGAGAATGCGCGGCAGCAGGATCGCATAGATACCAAGCCAAAGAAGGCCGTCGAAGCCGGCGACCCACAAGCCCCAAAGTGCCGCGAAGAAAATTGTCAGCAGCCAGGAAATTGTCCTCGTTCCGCGGCTGTTCTGCGGGACGGGCCTGGACCAGACGGCGGCCACGGCAATCAGAAAGAGGCCAATACCGAGAGCGTAGCCGATAAGATCGCGCGCGCCGCCTGAAAAGCCGAGCGAAGTGACGGCCTGCATGATGGCCCAACCGCAGGCGAAGTAGGTGCTGAACACCATGCATCGCCGATACCAGTATGTCGCCACGCGCCGCCTTTCGGCTATGCGCGCCGTGCCGCCGTCCTCATCCAGAACATCGTTCGCCCGACGCATGGCGATCAACCCCATCAGCAGCTTACCGATGGCAAATGCCAACCTGATGGAAACCAGAGCGATGACACAGGCGATCGCAAAGCTTTCGATCACCGGCGGCCAATCGAAGGCCAGAAGCGGAATAAGGGTCACCATACCGTGGATGATGGCGGGCACGACCCCGCCCAGAAACTGGAATCGTGCAGCCTGCAGCTCCGTCTCTGCGCTCGTTGCAGCCCCCGCGCGCTGCTCGCGCCTGAAATTGATGAAGCGAGCGACGGCAAGTTCCGCCACCAGCCCCAGGAAAAAAAGAATGACGACCTGGATGACAATGCGCAGGACCCCGACCGTGCGGCCCTCATCCTCCAGCTTCTCGGACGCCGTCATCACCTGAAAAGGCAAGGTCATCGCGGCGCCCGACACGATCGCGAAGTGGCGCCGTGTGTGGGTGAGCATTCCCGAGAGAACGGACATCTGGTCGTCGTTTGCAGGCGAAGGGGTAGCCGTGGCGGCTGGCTGGTTGTTCAGTTGCGATGTGAGCCATTGCCGCACGTCCGGCTCGCTCATCAACTGGATGAGTTCGCGAACCTTGTCGGGCGGCGGCGCCGCCGGCTGGGCGGCAGAGGAGCTCTGGGCGAATGTCGAAACAGGAGCAATCAATGCGAAAAGACACAAAAGCAGCGCCCCGAACGACAGCCTGCCACCCCCGACATTCATCATGCGCGCTGCCCCTTCGACGATCGAACCGATCAGTCCGATTTCGTGCAGATTATACGCCTTTTTCCCGCGGGCAAGCAGGCACTTACCGCTGCGCACATCGCCGCCTCGGCATTGCCCCGGAGCGACTGCCGCGCTAGGTTCTACGGCAGGGATCGTTCAATGCTTGAGGACGCGCTTTGTTCAATTTCCTGAAAAAGCTTTTCGGCAAAGGCAGGCAGGCCGAAAACTGGTTGCCTGCACCCAAACCGCCCGACACGGCATCCATAAAAACGCTGGATCTCAACATCCCCGACGAAGCCTTGCAGGATGAAGCCCGTTTCGCGGCCTATCTGCAGGAGCGGCTGCCGTTTTTCGGCGATCTGATCAGGATCGATTACGACACTGCGGCCGGCAGTCTGACGCTGCACGCACGCAACGGCGATACGATGACGAAGTTCCTCAACAACGCGCTGCTGGCACTCAGGGAAAAGCGTGGCCCGGCTCGCGCCCATGCGCTGTTGAACTATCTCAACATGGCCGAAACCATGGAGGACAACAGCGAGCTGAGCAAAGTGCTGCCCGTGCTGAAGGCGCGCGATTTCATCGACGTTGCTCGGCAGCAGATGATGCATGCCGTCAAGGACGACCCCGATCCGCCGCAATTCGTCTATCTCGAGGAGGCAGAAGGCCTGATCAAACTCTTCGTGGTCAATGGCGAGACGAGCGTCAGTTATGTGATGTCGACGGCGCTGGAGGACTGGGGCATCGATACGCGCGAGCTGGCCGAACTGGCGCAGAGCAACTTGCAGAAATTCCTCTCCAAGACGGGGCTGCAGATCGCCAGGCGCAGCAAGTTCCAATATGTCGAGGTGGATGGCCAGTTCGAATCCAGCGTCGCCTTCCTGCCGAATTTCTGGGCGCAGATTCAGGAACAGTCGAGTGGCGCTGCGCCGATCGCCGCGTTCCTGTCCCGTGACAAGGTCTTCTTCACCCATGAGAAGGATACCGAAGGCCTGCAGCTTCTGGAGCTGATCAGCGCCGACCTTAGCGACGTGGCCTACGTCATTTCACCGGATCAATATCGCTGGGAGAATGGCAAGTGGACCCTGTTCCGGCGTGTCGGCCGCATGGAAGCGGCAATCCGCCACTGACGCCGCTCGCGAAAATAACTCTCTAGCCGGAAACGCTCTACCTTCTTGTTTTCTCGCGCATTCCAAACGGAAAACCGCTGCGCACTTTTCCTGGAAACTCTCCAAAGGCCCTAAACGAACACGTCCTGATCGACCCGATCTTCCGCGCCGAAGAATTTCAGGTAGCGCTCGACCTCCGCAGGATCGCCTGTCGCCTTTTGCGGATTGTCCGAGAGCTTGACCGCCGGGCGGCCGTTGGCCTCGATGACTTTGCAGACGATCGATATGGGATTGAGGCCCTTGAGTTCCGTCGGCGCGCAGCCGGCGAAATCGTTGGTGAGGTTGGTGCCCCAGCCGAAGCTCATGCGCACGCGGCCATCGAAATGCTTGTAGGTGTCGATGATCGCATCGACATCGAGGCCATCCGAGAAGATCAGCAGCTTCTGGCGGGGGTCGCGGCCCATCTTCTTCCACCAGTCGATGATCTTCTCGCCGCCTTCGATGGGCGGCGCGCTGTCGGGGCGGAAGCCGGTCCAGTCGGCCACCCATTCCGGCGCATGCTGCAGGAACGAGGCTGTGCCGAAAGCGTCGGGCAGAACCACCAGAAGATTGCCGCCATAGAGCCGGTTCCAGTCGCGCAGTACCTTGTAAGGCGCCTTGCCGAGCTCTTCGTCGTTCCTGGCAAGTGCTGCGGCGACCATCGGCAGCTCGTGCGCATTGGTGCCGACGGCTTCGAGATCGGAATCCATGGCAAGCAGAACGTTGCTGGTGCCGGTGAAAGCATGTGGCACGCCTTCCTTCAGCGCCTCGACGCACCAGCGCTGCCAGAGGAAGCTATGACGGCGGCGGGTGCCGAAATCGGAGATGCGCAGGCCGGGGAGTTCCCGCAACCGCTCCACCTTTTCCCACATCTTCGCCTTGGCGCGCGCGTAGAGCACATCGAGCGTAAACGGCCCGAGCGCCTTCAGCGCCGTGCGCGAACGAAGCTCGTTGATGATGGCGAGTGCCGGGATTTCCCACATCGTCGTTTCCTTCCACGAGCCGTGGAAGTCGAGAATATACTGGCCGTCGCGCTTCGAAAGCTCGTACTCCGGCAGCTGGAAATTCGAGAGCCAGGTGAGGAATTCCGGCTCGAAAATCTGGGCGCGGCCATAGAAGCTGTTACCCGCAAGCCAGATCATCTCTTTTTTGGAAAGCCGCAGCGTGCGGGCATGATCGAGCTGTTCGCGCAATTCCTTTTCGTCGATCGCCTCCGCCAGCCGTACACTCTTGGTGCGGTTGATCAGCGAGAAGGTGGCGTCGACATCGGGATAGAGCTTCCAGATCATCTGTAGCATCAGAAGCTTATAGAAATCCGTATCGATCAGACTGCGGACGATCGGATCGAGCTTCCAGGTGTGGTTATAGACGCGGGTGGCGATATCCGTCTTGGTCATGTCGTTCCTGCCCCGTCTCCTGCCTGCCGACGTTTCACTTCTCGCCGGCGGGCATGTCGGTACGCGTATCTGGTGCGTTGTTATCAAAAAATGTTGAGCGAAAGTCCAGCCACTGAAGGAAAATTGATACCAGAGTAAATCGGTAGCCTATCGCTGGCAACAACCGAGGCGGAAGGCCCGATCGTTGCCGCTCCATACTGACTTAGTAACCCAGGCTGCGATCCACCAGATGCTGTAGCGCTTCGCCTCGCTCGAAGCGGGCAATCTGCTCCTCGACGTGGCGCATCAGCGCCTTTTCGTCCGACACTGCGGAATCATGCGGCGTGATGATGACACCGTCCACGCCCCAGAGCGGATCGTCCGTTGCCAGCGGTTCGACGGCGAAGACATCGAGCGAAGCACCGCCGAGAATGCCCGTCCCGATCGCCGAGGCAATATCGGCCGACACCTGGCTCTTGCCGCGGCCGGCATTGATGAAGACCGGCTTGCCCAGGGCGCCGTTGCGACGGAGCCTGGAAAAGAGCGAGGTGTTGTAGATCCCGGTCGTCTCCGGTGTCAGCGGCAGCAGGCCGACAAGGATGTCGGTACGCCCCAGAAACGCATCGAGCCCGCTGGCGTCGAAGGTTTCCGTGCCGTCGATCTGCTTTTGGGTGCGGGACCAGCCGATGACGTTGAAACCCATGACCTTCAATTTCGCAAGCGCATCACAGCCGAGAACGCCGAGACCCATGACGCCAACCGTAACATCGGCTGCTTCCGGACCATGCTGCGGCGCCCATAGGCGCTGGCGCTGGTTCCTGAAATGACCCTGAACATCCCTCAGATGCATCAGGCATTGCATGACGACCCATTCGCTCATGCGCGTGGTCAGGCTGCGATCGACGAAGCGGACGATCGGAACGTCGGGCAGGCCGGCGATGGACATCATCGAATCGACGCCGGCGCCACCGGAGAAGATGACCTTCAGATTGGGTGCGCGCTGAAAAAGATCGGCATCCGGCTTCCAGAGCAACGCGTAGTCGACCCGCGAGAGATCCGCGCTCTTGCTGGCAGGGTCGGCGAGATTGATGCTGCCGCGATCGGGAAAGGCCGTCTCGAGAGATTTGGCGATTGCGGCGGGATCGAATTTGAGATCGACGAGAACGGGGCTTTTGGCCGGCATGGCGGTGGGCTCTATTGCTGGATGGCGGCGGTCGGCACCGCCTCGATGTTGAATGCTGCGGCGAGCAGTGCCTTGGTGTAATCTTCTTGCGGCGCGCGGAAAATATCGGCCGAGGCCCCCTGCTCCACCACCTTGCCGAACCGCATGACGATCAGCTCGTTGGCGAGCGCCTTCACCACTTTCAGGTCATGGCTGATGAAGAGATAGGCAAGATCATGCTTTTTCTGGAGGTCGCGCAGCAAATCGACCACCTGCGCCTGCACGCTCATATCGAGCGCCGAGGTCGGCTCGTCCAGCATGACGAAGCGGGGTTTCAGCACCATGGCGCGAGCAATGGCGATGCGCTGACGTTGGCCACCGGAGAATTCGTGAGGATAACGCCAGCGAGTGGAGGGATCGAGGCCGACCTCCTCCAGCGCCCAGCAGACGCGCTTGTCGCGCTCGTCGGCCGAAAGCGACCGCTCATGAACCTTGAGCCCCTCTGCGATGATTTCGCCCACCGACATGCGCGGGCTGAGCGATCCGTAGGGATCCTGGAAAACCACCTGAAGTTGATTGCGCAACGGCCGCATCTCGCGGAATGAATAGCCGGCTATATCTTTCCCCACGAAGCTGATGCGCCCTTGGGAGGATATGAGCCGGGCGAGGGCCAGCCCCAGTGTCGTCTTGCCTGAGCCGGATTCGCCGACAACGCCAAGCGTCTGGCCGGCCCGGAGTTTCAGATCAATGCCATCGACCGCCTTCACATGATCGACGACCTTGCGCATGAAGCCGGCCTTGATCGGGAACCAGACACGAATGTCGTTGCCTTGCATGACCACGGGCTTGCCGTTGTCGCTTGCCGGCGGCTCGCCGCACGGCTCGGCGGCCAGCAGATGGCGGGTATAGTCATGCTGCGGTCGGGTGAAGACGTCTTCCACCGTGCCCGTCTCGACGATGCGGCCCTTGGTCATCACGCAAACGCGGTCGGCGAACTTGCGGACAATACCGAGGTCGTGGGTGATGAACAGCATCGACATCCCGTGCTGCCCCTTGAGTTCGCGCAGCAGTTCGAGGATCTGCGCCTGCACCGTCACGTCGAGCGCCGTGGTCGGCTCGTCGGCGATCAGCAATTCCGGGCGGTTGGCGAGCGCCATGGCGATCATGACGCGCTGGCGCTGACCACCGGACAGCTCGTGCGGATACGCCTTGAGGCGCTTTTCCGGCTCGCGGATGCCGACCTGGTTCAAAAGTTCCAGCGTGCGCTTGCGTGCAGCATCGCCGGTCATGCCCTGATGCAGAGCCAGGATCTCGCTGATCTGCTTCTCGATCGAATGCAGCGGATTGAGCGAGGTCATCGGCTCTTGGAAGATCATCGTGATATCGTTGCCGCGCACGGCGCGCAGCTCGTTGTCCGACGCCCTCAAAAGATCCTTGCCCTTGAACAGGATTTCGCCGGACGGATGGCTGGCGGCTGGATAAGGCAAAAGCTTCAGGATCGAATTGGCCGAGACTGACTTGCCCGAGCCGGATTCGCCGACCAGTGCGACGACCTCGCCCCTATGGATATCGAAGGAAACGCCGTCGACAGCAATCGAGGTGTGTCCGCCCTGACCAAAGGCGACCGACAGATTGCGAACGGACAATAGCGGAGTGGAGTTTTCGCTCATCGGAAGGTCTTCCTCGGATCGAAGGCGTCGCGCACGGCCTCGCCGATGAAAATCAGCAGCGATAGCATGATCGACATGGTGAAGAAGGCCGAAAGCCCAAGCCACGGAGCTTGCAGGTTGGACTTGCCCTGGGCGATCATCTCACCCAACGACGGCGAGCCGGGCGGCATGCCGAAGCCCAGAAAATCGAGCGAAGTCAAAGTGGAGATCGAGCCCGACAGGATGAAGGGAACGAACGTCAGTGTTGCCACCATCGCATTCGGCAGCAGGTGGCGATACATGATGGTGCGGTTGTTGACGCCGAGCGCGCGGGCGGCACGCACATATTCGAAATTGCGTGCCCGCAGGAATTCGGCGCGTACGACGCCGACAAGCCCCACCCAGGAAAACAGCAGCAATATGCCGAGCAGGATGAAGAAGCCGGGCGGCAGAACCGAGGCGATGATCAACAGGATGTAGAGCACCGGCATCGACGACCAGATTTCGATGAAGCGCTGCATCAAAAGGTCGGTCCATCCGCCGAAATAGCCCTGTATCGCGCCGGCGCAGACGCCGACGACAGCCGAGCAGATGGTCAGCGCCAGGCCGAACAACACCGAGATGCGGAAGCCGTAGATCAGGCGGGCGAGGACGTCGCGCGCCTGGTCATCTGTGCCGAGCCAGTTGAAATTGCTCCAGTTGCAGTTCGGGTCGGAAATGCCGCCGGCATAACCGGAGCAGCGCTTTTCCTTGCTCATCGCCCAGAAAGGCGGTGTCGGCGCAGACATTCCGGTGGGCAGATTGGAATTGGCGGTCTGATAGGAATAGTGGATCGGCGGCCAGATCATCCAGCCATTGGCGTTGATCTCGTCCTGAATGTCCTGGGCGCGGTAGTCCGTCTGCGCCAGGAAGCCGCCGAACTTTTCCTCCGGATAGTCGACGAATACAGGCGCGAGGATCTCGCCCTTGTAGGAGATGAGGATCGGCCGGTCGTTGACGATGAATTCGGCGCCGAGGCTGAGCACGAACAGGACGAGGAAGATCCAGAGCGACCAGTATCCCCGTCGGTTCGCCCTGAAATTCTCCCAGCGACGCAGATTGGTCGGCGAGAACAGGCCCTTGCGCGGCGGCTTTTCGATTGGCGTGGAAGCCGGAGTGCTGGCTGCGTCCATCACACATCCCTCCGCTCGAAGTCGATGCGCGGATCGATCCAGGTGTAGATCAGGTCGGAAACGAGGCTGACGACGAGGCCGAGCAACGAGAAGATGAACAGCGTCGCGAATACCACCGGATAGTCGCGCTGGACGACGGAGAGATAGCTCAGACGGCCGAGACCATCGAGCGAGAAGATATTCTCGATCAGTAGCGAGCCGGTGAAGAAGGCGTGGATGAAGGCGCCGGGAAAGCCGGCGATGACGATGAGCATGGCGTTTCGGAACACATGTCCATAAAGCACCCGCCGTTCGGAAAGCCCCTTGGCGCGGGCGGTGATGACATATTGCTTCTTGATCTCTTCGATGAAGGAATTCTTGGTGAGCAGCGTCGTTGTGGCGAAGGCTGCAAGCGACAGCGAAATCAGCGGCAGCACCAGATGCCAGAAATAATCGAGGATCTTCTGCCACCAGTTGAGATCGGCGAAATTATCGGAGACGAGGCCACGTAGCGGGAACCAATCGAAGAAGGAGCCGCCGGCGAACAGCACGATCAGCATGATACCGAACAGGAAGCTCGGAACGGCATAACCGATGATGATGATGCCCGACGTCCAGACATCGAATGTCGATCCGTCCTGAACCGCCTTGCGGATGCCGAGCGGAATGGAGATCGTATAGGAAAAGAGCAGGATCCAGACGCCAAGCGAAATCGACACTGGCAGCTTCTGCCCGATGAGGTCGATGACCGTCGTATTGCGGAAGAAGCTCTCGCCGAAATCGAAGCGGATATAGTTCCACATCATCTGGCCGAAGCGTTCGAGCGGCGGCTTGTCGAAGCCGAACTGCTTGTCGAGCTTGGCGATCAGCTCGGGGTCGAGCCCTTGCGCACCACGATATTTCGAGCTGCTGTCGTCGAAGGCCTGTTGAGCAAGCATGTCGGTGCCGCCGGACAGACGGCCGCTGGCATTGTCGCCCTGCCCGGTCAGCTGCGCGATGACCTGCTCGACAGGCCCGCCCGGCGCAAACTGGACGATGGTAAAGGAAATCGCCATGATGCCGACGATGGTCGGGATCATCAGCAGCAGGCGTCGCAGGATATAGGCGCCCATCAGCCGGCCGCCCCCTCGAAGAGGACTATTTCCCGCTTCGCCTCAATCCATCTGTCGATCAATTCACATTCCCTTCCGCCGGCCCTTCCGCCGAATTGAAACCGGCGCAGTCATATCAGCTTGAAATTATCCGAATCAGCCCGAGCATTTGGCGGCAGCGAGCCCCTTATTGCAAGAGAGGCTCACTTTCCGGCGCTTTTCGACCACCAGACCTCGGGGAAGCCGATGGAATAGTACGGCAGTTCGGGCAGATGTTCGAACTTGTCCCAATAGGCGATCCTGGTTGTCGTCCCGTAGAACATCGGCACAACATAGTGGTGAGCGAGCAGCACGCGGTCGAGCGCCTTGACCGTCGCGTCCTTCTCGGCCACATCCTTCGCAAAGATCACCTTCTGGATGAGGGCGTCGATGGCGGGATCGACTATGCCGGCATAGTTGCGGGATCCCTGACGGTCGGCAGCGGCCGAGCCCCAGTAGTCGGCCTGCTCGTTGCCGGGGTTGAGCGTCTGTCCCCACACGACCCAGATCATGTCATAATCAAAGCTGCGAATGCGATTGATGTATTGCGAGGTATCGACCGTCCTGATGTTGGCGTCGATGCCGATGCGCTTCAGGCTCTGGATGTACGGCAGCACCGACCGTTCCTGCGAGGCACTGCCGAGCAGAAGCTCCAGCGTAAACGGCTGACCGGTCTGCGCATTCACCATCTTGTTGCCCTTGAGAACCCAGCCAGCATCCTTGAACAAGGAGATGGCCTTGCGGAAATTGTCGCGCGTTTTCTGCGCGTCGCCGCCGACGGGATTGGCAAAAGGAGTTGTGAAGACGTCCGCAGGCACCTTGTCCTTGACGCTGTTCAGGACATCGAGCTCTCCGCCTTGCGGCAATCCGGACGAGGCGAATTTCGTGCCGAAGAAAAAGCTGTCGACACGCGTCAATTTTCCGAAAGCGAGCGTCCGGTTCATCTCCTCGAAATCATAGGCGTAGCTCAGAGCCTCGCGGACGCGCTCGTCCTTGAAGCGATCACGCCGCATGTTGGGAACGAGCGCCTGCATGATTCCGACCGAGCGCAGCGAGTTGGGAAGCTCTTCACGCTTGATGCGACCGTCCTTTGCGGCTGGAAAATCGTAGCCCGTCACCCAATGGCTTGTCGAATTGTCCTGCCAGTAGTCGATAGCACCGCCCCTAAACGCCTCGAACGCGACGTCGTTGTCTGAGAAATAGACATAGTTTATCGCGCCGAAATTGTTCTCGCCGACATTGACCGGCAGGTTCTTGCCCCAATAATCGTCCCGCAACTCGTAGCGGATTGAAGCACCCGGCTGCACGGAAGCGATCTTGTACGGGCCGGACCCCATGACCGGCTCAAGGGTCGTGCGGGAGATATCGCGTGGCTTGCCATCAGGCCCGTTTGCCTCCCACCAGTGCTTCGGCAGGATGGTAAGCTGGCCAAGGATCGAAGGCAGCTCGCGATTGCCCTTCTCATCGAAATGGAAGGTGATGTCGCGCTCGCCGGTCTTTTCAGCGCTTACGACATGAGCATAATAGCTTGTGGCCAGCGGATTGAGCTCTTTGGTCTTCTCGAAGCTGAAAATGACGTCCTCCGGCGTCACCGGCTTGCCATCCGCCCATTTCGCCTCGGCGCGCAGCCGGAAGACGGCACTCGAAACGTCATCGGGATAGGAAACGCCCTCGGCAAGCAAACCGTAGGAAGAATTGGTCTCGTCGTCGGCCTTCTTCAGCAGCGTATCGTAGATCAGCTCCGTGCCACTGGCGGCATTGCCCTTGTAGAGCACCGGGTTGACGGTATCGAACGTACCGCTGGCCGACAGCTTCACCTCTCCACCTTTCGGCGCATCGGGATTGACATAGTCGAAATGCTTGAAACCGGGCTGATATTTGAGATCGCCGAGAATGGCCGTGCCGATGCGGAATTGCGGTTCTTCGGCTTTCGAGGATACCGGCATCGCCAGCAGGCAAATAAGAGAAGCGACCAAGCCTGCTTTCAACCGTGACAATGCCATTCATGATCTCCCGATGATTGTATCAGAATCAGCATAAGGCAAATGAGGGCAAAAAGCAGGACGCAATTGCTCATCTCTTCGTCCCTGAACCGCTCGTCAGCGGCGCACTTAGATTTGCGGCGCAGCGTCCTCCAGGCGGCGGCGCAGCATCAGGCGCAGCTCGCCGATGATCCGTGGGTCTTCGGCAGCATCGGGTTCGCTGGCGACGACGGCTGCGATGCGCAGCAGTTCGAGCACGATACCCGACATCAGGGCGATATCGTCCGATATCGGCGGCTGCGCCTGCCGCAGCACATTGGCGATCAGCTCCTTCAACTCCGCTCGCGAGCGCTGCTTGCGCTCCTTGGGAATATCGCGTCGGCCGGCAAGCGCTGCAAATTCCGGGTATTCTTCCATGAAGACGGCCAGAGCATCGAAAATCGCTTCACCGCATTCCGCTGCGGAGAGACCCGAACTTCGCTCCGCCATGCCGCGAAGCCCTGCCTTCAGCCTATCCAGACGATCGATATGCAAGGTTTCGGCCAGCAAAAGCTTGGTTGGAAAGAACTGATAGAGCGAACCGATCGAGGAATGCGCTTCGGCGGCGATCTCCGTCATGGTCGCGGCATCGTAGCCCTTCTGCGCAAAAACCCTGCCGGCTGCGTCCAGCAGGATGACGACGCGATCGTGGCCACGCTGCCGCTTCGGAGCCCGGCTCTTCAATTCTTCACTTGATTTTTGTGAGGCCATCCTCATATTTCCATTGTGAGGATATCCTCATGTTTCTGGAGCCCCTACCGATGTCACTTTACGACCCCAAGACCACCGCTCTCGTTTCCATCGACCTGCAAGGCCTCGTGCTCAGCCGGCCGCTCGCGCCCTATTCTGCCCAGCAGATCATTGCCAACACCGTCGCCATCGCAAACAAGCTTAAAGCCGATGGCGGCACCACCGTTTTCGTAACGGTCGGATTCTCTTCGGACTATGCCGATGCTGTCAATCAGCCGACCGACGAAACCTTGGTGCTTCCCCCAGGAGGTTTGCCGGCAGCCGCGCTGGAAGCCCCCGCCGAGATGGCGGCGCTGACACCTGACGTCGCCATCATCAAGCGTCAATGGAGCGCATTTTATGGCACCGAACTCGATCTGCAGCTTCGCCGTCGCGGTATCAAAACCCTGATCCTGACCGGCGTCGCCACCAATTTCGGCGTGGAATCGACGGTGCGCGATGCTTATGCCGCAAATTATGGCGTCATCGTCGCTGAAGATGCGGTCTCGACCTTCTCGCAGGAAATGCAGGATTTTTCTTGTACCAAGGTCATGCCGCGACTGTCGCGCATCCGCAAGACCGCGGAAATTCTTGCAAATTGATCCAGCCAAAAGGCGGTCGAAACCGACAAGGGTGGCCGCGTGTCGGCCACCTGTGATTGCTGCGGATTAACTTGAACAGGTTTTCAGGATAATCTCGCCGCAAATCACTTCGGCCCGCTTCGGCCGCCTTTCAAGGATACGCATGATTTCCCTACTGGCTCGCACCCTTCAAACTATCGGCAACGTCTCGCTGGCTACCGCAGTCGGCATGGGCCTTCTGGCAAGCGATGTGCTCGCACAGCAGGCGGCTCCCTCGCCCGGCAGTGCCAAGGCGGTTTTCGGAGCCGTGACTCTGCCGACGCAAGGGCCGTCGCACTCTGTCGGCTTCTACGCCAAGGGATGCCTTGCCGGCGCAGTCGCCTTGCCAGCCGATGGACCGACCTGGCAGGCCATGCGCCTTTCCCGCAACCGCCGCTGGGGCCGGCCCGAGATGATCGGCCTCATCGAGCGCCTGTCGCGCGACGCGGCGAAGAATGACGGCTGGCCGGGCCTGCTCGTCGGCGACATCTCACAGCCGCGTGGCGGGCCAATGTTCAACGGCCACGCCTCGCACCAGATCGGTCTCGATGCCGATGTCTGGCTGACGCCGATGCCTCAACACAGGTTGACGGCCGCAGACCGCGAGAGCCTGCCTTTCACGTCCATGTTGGCCAAGGACAAGTTCCTGACCATCAACGACCGGGTCTGGACGCCGGCGCATGCCCGCCTGCTGATGCGCGCGGCAAGCTACCCCGAGGTCGAGCGCATCTTCGTCAATCCGGCTATCAAGAAGAAAATGTGCGATAGCTGGACTGGCGATCGCAGCAATCTCGGCAAGCTGCGCCCGGAATATGGGCATGACTCGCATTTCCACATCCGCCTCCGCTGCCCTGCCGGCTCCGTCGGCTGCACCAAGCAAGCCCCGGTCGCCGCCGGGGACGGTTGCGACAAGACGCTGGCATGGTGGCTCGGTCCGGAGCCCTGGGCAAAGCCGAAACCGAGCGACAAGCCGCCGGTAAAGCCCCGTGAGGTTATGGTTTCCGATCTGCCGAAGGCCTGCGAAGCCGTGCTGGCCGCGCCCCCGGTCGCTTCGGTGCGGGCAGCCACCTACGGCGTCAAGGGCGGTGGCGCAGCAACCGGAACGGATACATTGTCAAATTCCGGCAATACACCGCCCGGCCAGATCCCGCAGCAATAAGGCCGGAAGCATCCTTGCGGGGTAGCCTTTCAAAACGCGCGCCCTTGGTATAGAAGGCGAATAAATCGATTGAAAAATAGGTGCGGAGCAAAGACTTTATGGCCGGCAGCAAATGCATCGCCCTGATCGCGCATGATGAGAAAAAGGACGCGATGGCGGAATTTGCACGGCGCAACCAGGCGGCACTTGCCGACTGGCATATCGTCGCCACCGGCACGACCGGAGGCCGCGTGCTCGATGCCTGCCCCGACCTGAAGGTCACGCGCCTGAAAAGCGGGCCGCTTGGCGGCGACCAGCAGATCGGCGCGCTGATCGCCACCGGCGAAATCGACATGCTCGTCTTCTTCATCGATCCGCTCACCCCGATGCCGCATGACGTCGACGTCAAGGCATTGACGCGGCTTGCCGTTCTCTACGACATTCCGATGGCGCTCAACGAATCCACTGCCGAGCGGCTGATCAAAACACTAAATCACTAAATCCGCCTTGCCGGCGGCAGACCACGGACCTGGCCATGCCCGAGCTCAATCACAGCGACGCCCCCCTGCCTTTTCCCATCCTGATCGGCGATATCGGCGGCACCAACGCCCGCTTCTCGATCCTTGCCGATGCTGAAGCCGAGCAGGAACATTTTCCCGTCGTGCAGACCGCAAACTTCGAAACGATCGACGACGCGATCAGGCAAACCCTCGAAAAGAGCAAGGTGCAGCCGCGTTCCGCGATCCTTGCCATGGCCGGTCCGGTGCAGGGCGACGAAATTCCGCTCACCAATTGCGATTGGGTGATCCGTCCGAAGACGATGATCGCCAATCTTGGCATCGAAGATGTACTCGTCATCAACGACTTCGAGGCGCAGGCGCTGGCGATTGCTGAGATCGCCGACAACCATCGCGAAACCATCGGCATGGCCTCTGAAAACAAGACCGCCTCACGCGCCGTGCTCGGGCCGGGCACCGGGCTTGGCGTTGCCGGCCTCGTCCACACCCAGCATCAGTGGATACCGGTTCCCGGCGAAGGCGGGCACATCGATCTTGGACCGCGCACCGAGCGCGACCTGCAGATCTGGCCGCATCTGGAACCGATCGAGGGCCGCATCTCGGCCGAACAGATCATCTGCGGCCGCGGGCTTCAGAACCTCTATCATGCCGTCTGCGCAGCCGATGGCATCGAGCCGAGCCTCAAGGAACCCGCCGACATTACCAATCACGCCCTTGCCGGCACCAACAGGCAGGCCGAGGAAACGCTGACGCTGTTTGCCACCTATCTCGGCCGCGTCGCCGGCGATATCGCCATGATCTTCATGGCGCGCGGCGGCGTCTATCTTTCCGGCGGCATTCCACAGAAGATCCTGCCGGCGCTGCAGAAGCCGGAGTTCCGCGCCGCCTTCGAAGACAAGGCGCCGCATACAGAGATGATGAAGACAATCCCGACCCATGTCGTGACGCATCCGCTCGCAGCGCTGTCGGGACTCGCAAGCTATGCCCGCAAGCCTGCAAGCTTCGGCCTTGCGACCGACGGTCGCCGCTGGCGGCGTTGAACGCCCCGGACGAACGGCAACGTTGCCTCGGTGGGCTGCCGGACGGTTGGCAAAGCGATCCTGAAGCCGGTTTGACGGGGTCGATCGCAACAATGGGAAAAGGCCCGATGTCTTTCGGATGGGGCCTCTTCCACCTATAATGACCGGAGCTCAAGACATGGCTCTTAACCAGCGCGGCAAGCCATCCCTAGCCAAAGCCGCCCTAAGTCTTTATAGAGCCGCGAAAGCATGTGCCATGTGCGGCTCGCTTGGTTTGAGACAGGACGCCGATTTTTGAAATCGCCCGATACCCAAAAAAACAACGTCGACAGTGAAGCCATCTCAGGCATGCTGAAGCGGATTATCGCCGAGAACGGCCGCGATCATATCTGGGGCTACGCCGTCGCGATCACCTGCCTGATCCTCGTCGCGCTCTCGACGGCCTATATCGCCTACATCATGAAGTGGGTTATCGATAAGGCCTTCGTCGATCGAAATCTCGTCGATGCCTGGCTGATTTGCGGCAGCATCTTCGTCGTTTTCGTGGCACGCGGTTTCGCCGGTTATTTTCAGTCGGTCATCCTTTCCAAGATCGGCAACAATATCATCGCCCGCTATCAGCGGCGGCTCTATAATCACCTGATGACGCTGTCGGTCGGCTTCTTCAGCGAGGCCCGTTCCGCGCAGCTGGCCGCCCAGATCAGCCAGAACGTTTCCGGTATCCGCGATGTCATGAACCTGACGATCACATCTACGGCGCGCGACCTGCTGACCTTCGTGTCGCTGGTCGGCGTGATGATCTTCCAGGATCCGGTGCTGAGCATCGCCTTCGTCGTCGTCGCGCCACCGCTGTTCCTCGCGCTTCGCTATATTTCCAAGCGGTTGCGCTCCGCGACCCGTGAAGCGGTCGTATTGAACAGCCATGTTCTGGGCGCGATGCAGGAGACGATCCAGGGCATTTCCATCGTGAAGGCTTTCACGATGGAAAACGAGCTGGAAAGCAAGATCAACAAGCTCATCACCGCGGCCGAACACCGGCAGAACCGCATCGCACGCCTCTCGGAGCGCAACGGTCCGCTGATGGAAAGCGTGGCCGGCTTCGTGATCGCCAGCCTCTTTGCCTATGCCGCCTATCGATCGATCTATGACAGCGTGTCGCCGGGTGTCTTCTTCTCCTTCGCCACCTCGCTGCTGCTCGCCTATGATCCGGCGCGCCGTCTCGCCAAGCTGCAGGTGCAGCTGGAGCGTGCCGTCGTCAACGCACGGATGATCTATGAGCTGCTCGATATGGAGCCACGCCAGCGCGATCTGCCCGACGCCAAGCCGCTTGTCGTCACGCAGGCTCGCATCGAATTCCGCGGCGTCGGCTTCGCCTACGGCAACGACGCCGTTCTGGACGATGTGAGCTTCGTTGCCGAAGGTGGCCAGACGACCGCGCTCGTCGGTCCTTCCGGCGCCGGCAAGTCGACCGTGATCAACCTCATTCCGCGCTTCCACGACCCAAAAGAAGGCAGCATCTTCATCGACGGTCAGGACATTCGCCACATCACCAAGCAGTCGCTGCGCCAGCATCTCGCCTATGTCTCGCAGCAGCCGTACCTTTTCGAAGGCTCGATCCGCGACAATATTCGCTATGGCCGCCCGGACGCGACGAATGCCGAAATCGAAGAAGCTGCAAGGCACGCCTATGCCCATGACTTCATCATGGCGCAGCCACAGGGCTACGACACGCCGGTCGGCGAAAACGGCGTGACGCTTTCCGGCGGTCAGCGGCAGCGCCTGTCGATCGCCCGAGCCCTCGTACGCAATGCGCCCATCCTGCTGCTCGACGAAGCGACCTCGGCGCTCGATACGGAATCGGAAGCAGCCGTGCAGAAGGCGCTGGACGAAGCCATGAGCGGCCGCACGGTCGTCGTGATCGCCCACCGCCTGTCGACGGTCGTCCGGGCCGAGAAGATTGTCGTCATGCAGAACGGCCGCGTGGTCGAAGAGGGCAACCACGAGACGCTTGCAGAGGCCGACAATGGCCTTTACGCTCGTCTCAACAACCTTCAGCGGCCGGTCGCTTCCGGCAACTCCCGCAAATAGACGATAGAGACGATATGAGCGACGATGCGATGAAGCTGGTGGTGGTTGGCGCGGCGGGCCGCATGGGACAGGCTCTGATCCGGCTCATCCACGCCACTGATGGCGTAACCTTGCATGCTGCAGTCGCGCGTCCCGGCTCCGCCTTCATCGGCAAGGATGCCGGCGAGATCGCCGGGCTCGGCCCGATCGGCATTTCCGTGACCGACGATCCGCTCGCCGCGTTTCTCCATGCCGAAGGCGTCATCGACTTCACCACGCCGGCAACCAGCGTCACCTTTGCCGGCCTCGCCGCGCAGGCGCGCATCGTCCACATCATCGGCACGACCGGATGCTCGGGCGAGGACGAAGCCAAGTTCAAGGCAGCCGCGCGCCATGCCCGCATCGTCAAGTCAGGCAATATGGGCCTCGGCATCAATCTTTTGAGCGTGCTCGTCGAGCAGGCGGCCCGTGCGCTGCCGTCAAACGACTGGGATATCGAAGTGCTGGAGATGCATCATCGCCATAAGGTCGATGCACCCTCGGGGACGGCATTGCTGCTCGGCCAGTCTGCGGCCAAGGGCCGTGGCGTCGATCTCAACGACAATTCCGTACGGGTTCGCGATGGCCACACCGGCCCGCGCCCAACCGGCACGATCGGCTTTGCGACCCTGCGTGGCGGCGGCGTGGTCGGCGATCACTCGGTGATTTTCGCCAGCGAGAGCGAGCGGCTGACATTGTCGCACAATGCCGGCGACCGGTCGCTGTTTGCGCGCGGCGCGCTGCAAGCCGCACTCTGGGCGCGCGACAAGAAACCCGGCTTCTATTCCATGCTCGACGTTCTCGGGCTCGCGACACATTGATCCGATCCAGGAGCGGGTCGGCACGGAACTGCTGATCCGCTCCAGCCTTTTATTGTCTCGCAATTCCAACCGGAAAACCGCTACGCACTTTTCCTGGAATTGCTCTATCAAGGAGAAATATTATGAGCGGTACTCTCGTTCTCGTTCGCCATGGGCAGAGCGACTGGAATTTGAAGAATCTCTTTACCGGCTGGAAGGACCCCGATCTGACCGCGCTTGGCGTCGAGGAAGCCAAGACGGGCGGCAGGGCGCTGGCCGACTACGGCATCAAATACGATATCGCCTTCACCTCGGATCTCACCCGCGCCCAGCACACCCTGAAGATCATCCTCGATGAAATCGGCCAGCCCGGCCTCGAGACCATCAAGGATCAGGCTTTGAACGAGCGCGACTACGGCGATCTCTCCGGTCTCAACAAGGACGACGCCCGCGCCAAGTGGGGCGAAGAACAGGTCCACATCTGGCGCCGCTCCTACGACGTCCCACCGCCCGGCGGCGAAAGCCTGCGCGACACCGGCGCGCGCGTCTGGCCTTACTACCTGACGGAAATCCTGCCGCGCGTTCTCGCCGGCCAGAACGTCCTCGTCGCCGCCCACGGCAACTCGCTGCGCTCGCTCGTGATGGTTCTCGACCGCCTGAGCAAGGCACAGATCCTCGAGCTGAACCTCGCGACGGGCGTGCCGATGGTCTACAAGCTCAAGGCCGATTCCACCGTCGCCTCGAAGGAAGTCCTCGGCGACATGTCGGGCGCGCATTGAGCGCAATCTGTCAGGGCTAAAAAGCCCCCACCCTAGCCCTCTCCCCCTTTTGCGGGGGAGAGGGGACGATCTTTCCGAAGATTGCTTTGCAGCCTTAGTTTTCGACTGTAAACCGCACCCTGTCGGCGGCGAAGCGGGAAATCGAATATTGCACCGGGACATCGTCAAGATCCGCATTGAGCGCCTGGGAGACCAGAACGATAGCCCCCGGCGATAGTTGCAGATCGCTCAGGTCGCTTTCGTCGGCATGGGTCGCGGTGATCTCGGTGACGACGCGGACATAGTCCGGCACACCCAATTCCCGAAAAGCCTTCGTGATCGATCCGGTCGTCCGGTAGATCTCCGCGATATTGCCGAAGCGATCGGCCGGAAACCAGCTTGTGGCGCGCGACACCGGGCGATGATCCGCCTGGCCGAGCGTTTCGAGGCGCACAAGCTGGGTGCCGACATCGACCTTGAGCTGATGGGCCAACTCCACATTTGCCGGCTCTTCGCCTGCCGCAAGCAGGACGCTGCGGGTCTCGCGTACCTGATCGCCGATCCCCTGCGAGAAACGCGTGCGCTTGGAGATCGGGAAGCTCAGCCGCTCCTTGCGCTCGATCAGTGTGCCACGCCCCTGCACCGCCCGGACAATACCCTCCTGCGCCAGCGCACCAAGCGCGCTGCGGATCGTGTGGCGGTTGACGCCGAACTGCAGCGCCAGCGTCGTTTCCGGCGGCACCATGCCCGTTTCGTCAAAATCACCGTGGTTGATCGACGTGCGAATCCGGTCGGCGATCTGCCGCCAGAGCGCCACGCCCGTCTGTCTCTGTATCTTCTGCCCTGCCATTTCGCCCACTCGCCCTGTCACACGCTTGTCACGACTCACCAATAGATATAAACCTACATTGTATGGTTGTCTATATCAATAGACATTTAGAGGAAGACGCGATGAATTCAGCACAGAGGCAGGAAGCGGCCGCACAGGAGCGGAGGGAACGCAAGCGCGTTGCAGATCTTCTGGCGCAGGCAGAGCGTGACGAACTGGAAGCGGCGTGGGAGGCATTGCCGAGCAAGCCGACGGTGCAGCCAGTACGCGGACCGGAGACCGGGCTCGTCATGGTGCGCGGCCGCATCGGCGGCGGCGGCTCTCCCTTCAATCTAGGTGAGGTCACGGTGACCCGCGCCACCGTCCGGCTCGCATCGGGCACGATCGGCCATGCGCACGCGCTCGGCACGGATCGGGAAAAGGCTCGCCTCTCGGCCATCTTCGACGCGCTCTGGCAGCAGTCAGCCACCAAGGAATTCGTCGAGAAGGCTATCCTTCAGCCGGTCACCGAACGCATCGCCGAGTATGACCGCAAGCGCGCCCAAGAGACGGCTGCGACGCGCGTCGATTTCTTCACCATGGTTCGCGGAGAAGACTGATGAGCCTTACCCCCTCCACCTTCGGTAACGATGCATTGACGGGCGGATTCACCGACCCGGTTTTCGACGGGCAGAGCGTCTTCAAGTTGATGATGGATGCGATGGCCCGCCCCGGCACCTTGCAGACCATCTCGACCGAGGTCGCGCCTCCGGCGCCGCTCGGCATCGCCGCCGGCGCGATCGGGCTTACACTTTGCGATCACGACACGCCGGTCTGGCTCTCCACCAGCCTTGGACGGTCGAGCCTACCGGAATGGCTGAGCTTCCACACAGGGGCGCCGATTATCCAAGAACGGCTCGAAGCGGCCTTTGCTTTCATCGAGGCCGGCATGGCGCTGTCCTCCTTCAACCAGTTCGGCATCGGCACTCAGGAATATCCCGATCGCTCAACGACGATCATTCTTGAGATCGAAAGCCTCGAAGGTGGCAAGGATCTGGCGCTTTCCGGCCCGGGCATCAACGGCGTCAGCATGATCGCTCCCGTGGGCCTGCCGGACAGCTTCCTTCGCATCTGGAACGACAATCGCGCCCTCTTCCCGCGCGGTGCGGACCTCGTTCTGACCGCCGGCCGGCAATTCCTCTGCCTGCCGCGCACCACCAAGATCATCGCGACGGAGATGTGACATATGTATGTTGCCGTAAAGGGTGGCGAAGCCGCCATCGCCAATGCTCACCGGCTGCTGGCCGATCGTCGCCGCGGCGACCGTTCGCTGCCGGCGCTCGGCATCGACCAGATCGTCGAGCAGCTCGCACTCGGCGTCGATCGCGTCATGGCCGAAGCCTCGCTCTATGACCGCACGCTGGCGGCACTTGCCGTCCGCCAGGCGCGCGGCGACATGATCGAAGCGATCTTCCTGCTGCGCGCCTACCGCACGACACTGCCGCGCTTCGGCTACTCCCAGCCACTCGACACCGCAGCAATGAAGATCGAACGCCGTATCTCGGCAACCTACAAGGATTTGCCCGGCGGCCAGCTTCTCGGCCCGACTTTCGACTATACGCACCGCCTGCTCGACCCGAGCCTTTTGACCGACGAGGAAGTGGACGAACCGATGCAGCGGCCGGCCGAAGAGGGCCGCGTCATGCGCGTTTCTGAAATTCTCGACCAGGAAGGGTTGATCGAGGGCGACGGCGCCATGCCGGTCGATCATGAAATCGGCGATCTGACGCGCAAGCCGCTGGAGTTCCCGATGAGCCGCGATCTTCGCCTGCAGGCGCTCGCCCGCGGCGACGAAGGCTTCCTGCTGGCGCTCGGTTATTCGACGCAGCGTGGCTACGGCCGCACTCATCCCTTCACCGGCGAAATCCGCATCGGCGAAGTCGAAGTGGAACTCGACGTGCCGGAACTCGGCTTTGCCGTCTCGCTCGGCCGCATCCAGGTGACCGAGTGCCAGATGGTCAACCAGTTCAAGGGTTCGGCCAAGGCGCCGCCGCAGTTTACCCGCGGCTACGGCCTGGTCTTCGGCCAGAGCGAACGCAAGGCCATGGCCATGTCGCTGGTCGACCGTGCGCTGCGTGCCGACGAATTCGGTGAAGACGTCACTGCGCCGGCACAGGACGAAGAATTCGTCATCTCCCACTCCGACAACGTGCAGGCGACCGGCTTCGTCGAACATCTGAAGCTGCCGCACTATGTCGACTTCCAGGCCGAACTCGACCTGGTGCGGCGGATGCGCCGCGATTTCGAGGCCGCTCGCGACAGCGGCATGGATCCCATGACGGAGGCAGCCGAATGACCGAACTCGCCACCTACAACTTCGCCTATCTCGACGAGCAGACCAAGCGGATGATCCGCCGCGCCATCCTGAAGGCAATCGCCATCCCCGGCTATCAGGTACCCTTCGCCTCGCGCGAAATGCCGATGCCCTACGGCTGGGGCACCGGCGGCGTTCAGCTAACGGCGGCGATCATCGGCCCGCAGGATGTGCTGAAGGTCATCGACCAGGGTGCCGACGACACGACCAATGCCGTCTCGATCCGCGCCTTCTTCCAGAAAGTCGCCAATGTGGCGGTCACCACCCGCACGGAAGAGGCGACCATCATCCAGACGCGTCACCGTATCCCGGAAACCAAGCTCAGTGCGAACCAGGTGCTCGTCTATCAGGTGCCGACCCCAGAGCCGCTGCGCTATCTGGAGCCGCGCGAAACCGAGACCCGCAAGATGCACGCGCTTGAGGAATACGGCCTCATGCATGTGAAGCTCTACGAAGACATCGCCCGTAACGGCCGTATCGCCACGACCTATGCCTATCCGGTCAAGGTTGCGGGACGCTACGTCATGGACCCATCGCCGACGCCGAAATTCGACAATCCGAAAATGCATCTGTCCGATGCCCTGCAACTCTTCGGCGCGGGACGTGAGAAGCGGATCTATGCCGTTCCGCCCTATACCGAAGTCGTCAGCCTCGACTTCGAGGACCATCCTTTCGAGGTCCAGCGCTTCGACAAGCCCTGTACTCTTTGCGGCGCCGAGCAGGTCTATCTCGACGAGGTGATCCTCGACGACAAGGGCGGGCGCATGTTCGTCTGCTCCGACACCGATTTCTGCGAGGACCGCCGTGCCCATGGTCATGTCGGCCCTATGCTGGCACCAAATGGGCTTGCAGCCGATGGATTGCCTGGTAGCAAGGAGGCTGCCGAATGACCGATACACCGCTTCTGAAAGTCAAGGACATCTCGAAATTCTACGGCAGCCGCATCGGGTGCCGTGACGTGTCCTTCGAACTCTGGCCCGGCGAAGTGCTGGCGATCGTCGGCGAATCCGGCTCCGGCAAGACGACGCTGCTCAACTGCATCTCGACCCGGCTGCTGCCGACGACGGGCAGCGTCGAATACCATATGCGCGACGAGACCTATCGCGATCTCTTCCGCATGAACGAAGCCGAGCGCCGCTTCCTGATGCGCACGGACTGGGGCTTCGTGCATCAGAACCCGGCCGACGGCCTGCGCATGACGGTTTCGGCCGGCGCCAATGTCGGCGAACGCCTTATGGCGATCGGCAACCGCCACTATGGCAATATCCGCAATACGGCCATCGACTGGCTGGAGCGGGTCGAGATCGATGCCGACCGTATCGACGACCAGCCGCGCGCCTTCTCCGGCGGCATGCGCCAGCGCCTGCAGATCGCCCGCAACCTAGTGACCGGCCCGCGCCTGGTATTCATGGACGAGCCGACCGGCGGCCTCGACGTTTCGGTACAGGCACGTCTGCTCGACCTCGTTCGCGGCCTCGTCAACGATCTCGGCCTGTCGGCCATCATCGTCACGCACGATCTCGCCGTCGCCCGGCTTCTGTCGCATCGCATGATGGTGATGAAGGACGGATACGTCATCGAACACGGCCTGACCGACCGCGTGCTCGACGATCCGCGCGAACCCTATACGCAACTGCTCGTCTCTTCGATCCTGCAGGTCTGAGGAAGTATCATGGCAACTCCACTCGTCGTTTCCGAAGTTTTCAAGAGCTTCACCATGCACCTGCGCGACGGCCTGCGCCTGCCAGTCGTCGCCGATGTCTCCTTCTCGGTCGCATCGGGCGAATGCGTCGTGCTCGGCGGTCCCTCCGGCATCGGCAAGAGCTCGCTGCTGAAAATGATCTACGGCAATTATGCCGTCGACAACGGCCAGATCCTCGTCGCGCACAAGGGCAAGATTGTCGATCTCGCCACCGCCGACCCGCGCACGGTGCTTGAAGTTCGCCGGCAGACCATGGGCTATGTCAGCCAGTTCCTGCGCACCGTGCCGCGCGTCGCCGCCATCGACGTCGTTGCCGAGCCGCTGCTGGCCCGTGGCGTAAACGCTGCGGATGCCCGCGAAAAGGCGGCCGGTCTGCTCGCACAGCTGAACCTGCCGCAGGAGCTTTGGCAGCTGCCGCCCGCCACCTTCTCCGGCGGCGAGCAGCAGCGCGTCAACATCGCGCGCGGCTTCATCACAGACCACGCCATCCTGCTGCTCGACGAACCCACCGCATCGCTCGACGCCCGCAACCGCGCCGTCGTCGTCGACTTGATCGAACAGAAGAAGCGGGCGGGTGTCGCCCTCCTCGGCATCTTCCATGACGAGGAAGTACGCGAGGCCGTCGGCAGCCGTATTCTCGACGTTTCGCAATTCTCGCCGAGGAAGGCAGCAGCATGAGCCGCAAGCTAGGCGAAACGCCCTACATCAGCTCCTCAGCCAGCATCAACAATTCGACGCTCGGCCGCTACACCGAAGTGTCCGACCGCTGCCGCATCGATGAAGTCGAGATTGGCGACTATTCCTACATCATGCAGGATGGCGCGGTCTGGTGCGCGACGATCGGCAAGTTCGTCAACATCGCCGCTGCGGTGCGCATCAACGCCACAAACCATCCGACCTGGCGCGCCACACTGCACCACTTCACCTATCGCGCCGCCGACTACTGGCCGGATGCCGATATGGAGACGGATTTCTTCACCTGGCGGCGCGACAACCGCGTCGTCATCGGTCACGACGTCTGGATCGGTCACGGCGCCACCATCCTGCCGGGTGTCACGGTTGGCAACGGTGCGGTCATCGGTGCGGGCGCCGTGGTCTCCAAGGACGTCGCGCCCTACACGATCGTCGGTGGCGTGCCGGCCAAGCTGATCCGTGAACGCTTTACCGCAGAAGTCGGGGCTCGCATGGACAAGCTTGCCTGGTGGGACTGGGACCATGACCGCCTTCGCACGGCGCTTGCCGACTTCCGCGCCCTGTCTGCGGAAGATTTTTTGGAGCGCTACGCCGCCTGAGGACGCTTTCCGCCTAAGCCGGGCTTGCATGGGACCCGCGGGCGTTTCAGCCTCAGGCGATCTGTCCAGCCCGGCTTAAGGGAGGAGTTCTTCATGGCAAAGCAGTTTTCCAGTATCGACGACAGGCTGCACGATTTCATCGCGCGGCAACACATTTTCTTCACGGCATCCGCCGCTGCCAATTCGCGGGTCAACCTCTCGCCGCGCGAGACACTCTGCCTGCGCATCATCTCCCCCAACACGGCCATCTATCTCGACCGAACCGGCAGCGGCAACGAGACCTCAGCCCATATGAAGGCCGACGGGCGACTGACCATCATGTTCTGCGCGATGGAAGGCCCGCCGATGATCCTGCGCCTCTACGGCCGCGGCAGGATCATCCACCGGCCGTCGCCTGAATATCGGGAACTGCTACACACGCACTATGACGGAGACGAGCCGCTCGGCGCACGCCAGATCGTGTGGCTTGATATCGATCTCGTGCAGACCTCATGTGGTTTTGGCGTACCGCTCTTCAGCTATGAAGGCGAAAGACCGAGCCTCGACAACTGGGCCAATGCGAAGGGGCCGGATGGTATTGAGGAGTATTGGCGCGAGAAAAATGTCGTCAGTATGGATGGCTTACCTACCGGTTTATTTGACGACTGAGGACAGCCGAAGCATTCGGTCGTTAATCAACTCAAATCAAGACGAATTGTAACAGCACTTACATAAAACTGACATTGGAGCTTCATGAAGCGGGACTAATCGGTTGCCTTGTGGTTGGCGCCAACCCCCTCGAAACTCCCTTCGAGGCGGGGGCATGCGCCCATTCTTAGCACCGGTACCGCTGATTTTTTGCAGCCCGGCAGCCGCGAAAGGGAAGCACTATGTTCGAACTCAGGAATGTTTCACGCCGGTTTGGCAACAAGCTTGCTGTCGATTCCGTGACTTTGGACATACCCCAGGGACAGATGGTCGGCGTCATCGGCCGCTCCGGCGCCGGCAAGTCGACCCTGTTGCGCATGATCAACCGCCTGGCAGATCCGAGTTCCGGCTCCATCCATTTCTCCGGTGTCGAGGTCTCGAAGCTCAAGGGCCGCGCGCTGCGCAGCTGGCAGCGCGATTGCGCCATGATCTTCCAGCAGTTCAACCTCGTTCCGCGCCTCGACGTACTCACCAACGTCATGCTTGGCCGGCTCAACCAACGCTCGACCGTGCTGAGCCTCCTTTCGGTCTTTACACGCGAGGAGCGCATCGAAGCGATTGCCGCCCTCGAACGCCTCGGCATCGAGCAGACGGCATTGCAGATGGCCGGTACGCTTTCCGGCGGCCAGCAGCAGCGCGTTGCCATCTGCCGCGCCTTGATGCAGCAGCCGAAGATGATGCTCGCCGACGAGCCGATCGCCTCGCTTGATCCGCTCAACGCCAAGATCGTCATGGATGCGCTGCGAGACATCAACGAGCGTGAAGGCATCACCGTCATCACCAACCTTCATACGCTGGATACGGCCCGCAACTATTGCGAACGCATCGTCGGCATGGCCGCCGGCCGCGTCGTCTTCGACGGCAAGGCGTCCGAACTGACGGCTGCAGCCGTCAAGGAAATCTACGGCACCGACAAGGACGGCGCCGGCATCGACGAGACCATGACGTCGACGGCAATCAATATTGCCGACACGGCCGCGCAAGCCGCGGCAACCGAATCTGCCGGCCCGCAACCGCTGGCACTGGCCGGTCTCTGAGAGGGACGGCCGAGATCGAGAGCCCGCGTCAAGGGCACATTTCTTCTAGACCGAAGGCATCCGGGGACACCGGTTAATCAGGAGACGAACCCAATGTTGAAGAAGACTCTTCTTGCGGCTACGGCGCTTCTCGCGCTCGTTGGCGGCGCAAACGCTGCAGATCTCAAGGAATTCCGCGTCGGCATTCTCGGCGGCGAAAACGAAGCCGACCGCCTGCGCAACTACGCCTGCCTCTCCGACCATCTGAAGAAGGAATTCGGTTTCGAGAAGGTTTCGCTGTTCCCGGCTGCCGACTATAACGGCGTTATCCAGGGTCTGCTCGGCGGCACGCTCGACTTCGCAGAACTCGGCGCTTCCGGCTACGCAGCCGTCGCCATCAAGGACCCGAAGGCCGTTACCCCGATCCTGACCACGCAGCAGACCGACGGCGCGACCGGCTACTACTCGATCGGCCTCGCTCTCAAGTCCTCCGGCATCAAGACGATCGCCGACGCCAAGGGCAAGAAGCTCGGCTACGCCGATCCGGACTCCACCTCGGGCTACCTCGTTCCGCTGACGCAGATTCCGAAGACCACCGGCGCTCCGAACGACAAGTTCTTCGCTTCGACCCAGTTCAACGGCGGCCATGAGAACAACCTGCTCGCCGCTTACGACGGCAAGGTCGACGTCGCTGTCGACGACTCCTCGGGCATCGGCGATTTCAAGGACGGCTTCACCTCCGGCACGTTCCGCAAGGCTGTGGACAAGGGCACCGTCGACCCGAACAAGCTCGTCGAAGTATGGCGCTCGCCGCTGATCCCGAACGGCCCGCTCGTCGTTCGCAACGCTCTGGGCACCGAATGGCAGGCCAAGCTGGCCGACTTCTTCCTGAAGCTGCCGACCACGGACGCCAAGTGCTTCAACGCCATCGAAGGCGGCGACTTCAAGGGCTACGTCAAGGTTACCCCGGATTTCTACAACGCCGTTATCGACGTTCGTAAGGCTGCTATCGGCGGCTGATCCGCATTCCGATGACTGGGCGGCCGGCAACGGCCGCCCTTTTGCTATTCACAAAGGCAGGATTTCATGACGATTGCCGATACGCACCCGAACATGCAGAGCGCGCCGCAAAGCGCGAAGGAGATCGGCGACGCCTGGACAAAGATGGTGGCCCGCCGCCGCCTTTACACCGGGATCGGCCTGATCATCCTGCTCGTTGCTTTCGTCAGTTCGGTTCGCTTCGCCGATGAAAGCAATGCCGGCCATTTCTTCGAGCGCCTGCCGCATCTGTTCGATTTCGTCAGCTGGCTTATTCCCAAGGACTGGGCTGACGTCTATCGCGCGCTATTCGATCTGCCGAGCCCCAACGGCGCAAACGGCGCCGGCGGCGAGGAGTTCAATTTCCCGCTCGGCCGTGTCTATGTCTGGGGCGATTTCTATATCCCTGAATATTTCGAGCTGATGCTCGTCACGATCAACATCGCGCTGGTCTCGACCATCGTCGGCTTCGTCTTCGCGGTGCCCCTCGCCTTCTTCGCCGCACGCAACCTGTCTCCCTCGCATCCGATCCGCCTGATCGCCAAGCGCATCATGGAACTGCTGCGCGCCTTCCCGGAAATCGTCATTGCCGGCCTGTTTTCCGCCATCCTGTCGATCGGCCCGATCGCGGCCATCATCGCCGTCGGCCTTCATACGATCGGCGCGCTCGGCAAGCTGTTCTACGAAGTGGTCGAGAACATCGACATGAAGCCGGACGAAGGCATGCGCGCCGTCGGCGCAAGCTGGACGGAGCGCGTTCGCTTCGCCGCCCTGCCGCAGGTTCTGCCGAATTTCATGTCCTATGCATTGCTGCGCCTGGAAATCAATGTCCGCGCCTCCACCATCATCGGCGCCGTCGGCGGCGGCGGTATCGGCGAGGAGCTGAAGCTTGCAATCTCGCGCGGCTTCGGCGCCAAGACCATGGCGCTGATGCTACTCCTCTTCGCGACGATCATCGTCGTCGACCAGTTTTCCGCATGGCTCCGCCGCCGTCTCGTCGGCGAGCACGCCTTCCTTCTGCAGCATTGAGGTTCCCCATGTCCGTCATCGACGCTGGCCGTATGCAGGAAATCGAAGCGCGTTATCCGGAGGTCTTTCACCGATCCTTCCGCCAGCGCTATGGGGCGCTGATGGTCTTCATCGGCATCGTCCTCTACAGCTTTTACGCCGTATGGTTCTTCGACCTGCCGAAAGTCCTCTCCGACGCACGCTGGGAACGTGTCGGCATCTATCTCAGCCAATGGATCAGCTATGATGTCCAGCCGGAGTTCCGCATCTCCGGCGACAAGATCAGCATCAAATATCCGCGCTTCTCGCCGCTCGGCGACAATCCCAATCCGAACTGGGTGACGACCAATCCCGACGGCAGCATGATCGTTTCGGTGAGCGGCACCAGCCGCACGGTGGAGATCACCAAGACGCAAGCGATCCTGACCGCACATGGCGTGACCATTCCGATCGACATTTCCGGCAATGCCCCGAAAATCGTCGGTTCGCAGCCGGTTCCGAGCTGGATGACCGTCTATGACGACAATATCCTCGCCAATATGGGATTTGCCGGCGATGTCAGCATTTCCACGGATCGGGTGAAGATCCGCAAGCGTTTCCTCGGTTGGGCCAACTTCGTCTTCGACACGCATTCGCCCTTCTTCGACAAGCCGGCGGGCGAAGTCGTCAGCCTGATTGTCTCCGGGCCGCGGCTGGACCCTGATCAATCCAATCTCTCGCTGGCCTTCGACAATATCTGGAACAACGGTGCCTGGCAGCATGGCGACGTCTGGACCAAGCTTTTCCAGACAATCGTGATGGCGTTCCTCGGCACGCTGCTCGGTTCGCTTGCGGCTTTCCCACTTGCCTTCATGGCCGCCCGCAACATCACGCCGAACCGGCTGCTCAACCAGGTACTGAAGCGGCTGTTCGACTTCCTGCGGTCGGTGGACATGCTGATCTGGGCACTCTTCCTGACCCGCGCCTTCGGCCCCGGCCCGCTCGCCGGCAGCGGCGCGATCTTCCTCACGGAAACAGGTACGCTCGGCAAGCTCTATTCCGAAGGTCTCGAGAATATCGACAACAAGCCGCGTGAAGGCGTGAAATCCACGGGCTCGTCGACGATACTGGTGCATCGCTACGGCATCGTGCCGCAGATCGTACCTGTCATCGTCAGCCAGACGCTCTACCAGTGGGAATCGAACGTGCGAGGCGCGACCATCATCGGCGCGGTCGGCGCCGGCGGTATCGGCCTCAAGCTTTGGGAAGCGATGCGCACGAATGCCAACTGGGCCAACGTCGCCTACATGGTGCTGCTGATCCTCATCGTGGTCTTCCTGTTCGACGCCGCATCCAACGCGCTGCGTTCACGTCTGATGGGGACAAGGGTCAAGTAAAAATAGCGAGAAAAATCGCAACGCATCATCATTCTGTCACGGGAATCCGGTAGCGCAGGCCCGGCAAGACCGCAGTGATCGAATCGGATTTAGCCGGATTCGACCAGCTGCGGCCTTACTGCTCTTGCGGTTTGTTGCAAATCACCCAACAGTGCCCCGCGCAGCCGATTTTTCCAAGGAATACAGCCTTGCGCTATGCTCTCTATTTCACGCCGCCCAAAGACGATTCGCTGACGTCGCTTGCCGCCCGCTGGCTGGGCCGCGATGCTTTTTCCAATGAGATTTTTTCCGACAAGGCGATGGGCCCGTTGCCGGAAGACCATGCCGAACTGACCGCCGATCCGCGCCGCTACGGCTTCCATGCCACGCTGAAGGCGCCCTTCGAGCTCGCCTCATCAGTGAATGAGCGCGATCTGCTCGAGGTCGCCGCCGACTTCGCCTCGCGCACCAAGGCCTTCACCATTCCGGAGCTGGTGCTCGGCCAGCTCGGCCCGTTCTTCGCGCTCGTGCCGGGTTCGCTCTACCAGCCGCTGCAGGATTTCGCCTTCAGTGTCGTCAAGACCTTCGAGCCGTTCCGCGCCCCGCTGTCCGACCATGACATCGCACGACGCAAGCCGGAAGAACTGACGGAGCCGCAGCGCGCTCACCTGCTGCGCTGGGGCTATCCTTATGTCAACGACGAGTTCCGTTTCCATATGACGCTGACCGGTCCCGTGCCCGCCGCGCGTCAGGCCGACATGCATGAAACCCTGCGCAAGCGCTTTGCCGACCATTCCGGCAAACCACTTGCCATTTCAAGCCTTGCCATCTTCGTCGAAGAAGAGCGTGGGGCGCCCTTTACCGTCCGCTCCTGGCTGCCGCTTGCTGGCGGCTAGAGCATACCCGCTTCAAACACAGTCGCGGGAATGCTCCGTCTCTTTGTTTTCACGCAGTTCCTGACGCAAGACCGCTTCGCACTTTTGCTGGAATTGCTCCAATGATGAAAGACCCGACATGACCAAAGAAACCGTCCTTTCCAACGCCCGCATCGTTCTCGAAGACAGGATCGTCGAAGGCTCGGTGCTGATCCGTGACGGTCGCATCGCCGCCATTTCCGAAGGCAAGTCCGCAATCGGCGAGGATTTCGAGGGTGATTATCTCATCCCCGGCCTGGTCGAGCTGCACACCGACCATCTCGAAGCGCATTACTCCCCGCGTCCGGGCGTTCGCTGGCACAAAACGTCGGCCATCCAGGCTCATGACGCCCAGATCGTCACGTCAGGTATCACGACCGTGTTCGACTGCCTGCGCATGGGCTCGGATGAAGACGGCGGCTTCGAAAAGGGCGAAATGCGCGATATGGCCGACGCCATTCAGGCGGCGCAGCGCGAAGATCGCCTGCGCGCCGACCACCTGATCCATCTGCGCTGCGAAGTCTCCTCCGACAACGTCCTCGATCACTTCCAGGACTTCGAGAAAGATCCTTACGTCCGTCTGGTGTCTTTGATGGACCACGCGCCGGGCCAGCGCCAGTTCCAGACCATGGATCAATATATCTTCTACTACCAGAAGAAGCGCGGCCTGAGCGACGAGGTCTTTGCCCGCTTTGTCGCCAAGCGACAGGAAGAGTCGGCCAAATACGCAACGCCGCACCGCGACGCGATCTCCAAGGTCTGCTCCGAGCGCGGCATCACCGTCGCCAGCCATGACGACGCGACGCTTGCCCATGTCGACGAAGCCATCCACTACGGCGTCCGCCTCGCGGAATTCCCGACCAGCATCGATGCTGCCAAGGCTTCGCATGGCGCCGGCATGAGCGTGCTGATGGGCGCGCCGAACATCGTGCGCGGCAAGTCGCACTCGGGCAATATCGCTGCGCGCGATCTGGCTGAACTCGGCGTGCTGGACGTGCTCTCCTCCGACTACGTACCGCTCAGCCTGCTTCACGCCCCCTTCATCCTCGCCGACGAAGTCGAGGGCATCTCTCTGCCGCAGGCGATCGCCATGGTCACGGCAACGCCGGCAAAGACCGTCAGCCTCGACGATCGCGGGCGTATCGCTGAGGGCCTGCGCGCCGATCTGGTGCGTGTCCGCCGCGATCACGGCGTACCGGTTACGCGCTCCGTCTGGCGCGAAGGACGCCGGGTGGCATGAGCGCCAACGCCGATATAGAGCCGGCTAATAATCGCCTTTCGGATGCGGCAGCGGGCACACTCGCTGTCGTCGTCGGCCCGAGCGGTGCCGGCAAGGATACGCTGATGAACCTCGCCGCCCGGCATTTTGCCGGCCGGCAGGACGTCCACTTCGTCCGCCGTGTCATCACGCGCGACAGCGATGCCGGCAACGAAGATCACAGAAGCGTTTCCGATGCGGATTTCGATGCCATGAAGCAGGCGGGTGCATTCGCCGTCTCCTGGGAGGCGCATGGCCTGAAATACGGCATTCCGACCGACGTCGCCGAAGAGCTTGCGCGCGGAAATCTGGTCATCGCCAACGGCTCGCGTTCGGCGCTGGCCCATTTCCAGGCTGCATTTCCGAAGCTGAAGGTCATCAACGTCACGGCGCGGCGCGAAGTGCTGGCTGAGCGACTGATGGCGCGTGGCCGCGAAAGCCGCGAGGATGTGCTGAAACGCCTGGAGCGCAGCACGCTTGCGGTCCAGGATGGCTATGATGTTGCCGAAATCGACAATAGCGGCACGCTCGACGACGCCGAAGCCGCCATCATTTCCGCGCTGGAAGCACTGATCCGGAAATAGGTGTTCGCGCCACGCCCGGATCGGCTCAGTGAATTCACAACCGCGGCGGACGGAAGTCTCTCCACCTCATACTGAGGTGGCCCGGGAAGATATATCCACCCGCCCTCGTGGTTCGAGGCTTCAGCCTGTCAGGCCTCCGCACCTCACCAAGAGGGCTGGTCTGCTCGTCCCACAGCTATACTTCAGTGCGCCTCATCCCAATTGTTGGCGGCGCGCGCGTCGACCTTCAAAGGCACGGCCATGTCCACCGCCGGCATGGCAGCATTTTCCATGACCGAGACGATAACCGGCGTCGTGCGCTCGACATCGGCGTCCTCGACTTCGAAGATCAGTTCGTCGTGCACCTGCAAGAGCATGCGGACGCGATCGCCAAGCCCGGCCGAGGCCAGTGCCGGCTCCATCTTGATCATGGCGCGGCGGATGACATCGGCAGCCGAGCCCTGGATCGGCGCATTGATCGAGGCGCGCTCGTTGAAGGCGCGGACGGACGGATTGGAGGACCGGATCTCGGGGAAGTGGATACGGCGACCGAAGATCGTCTCGACATAGCCCTTGTCGCGCGCTGTCTGCTTGGTGCTGTCCATATAGTCACGAATGCCGGGGAAGCGCTCGAAATACTTCTTGATGTAATCGCTTGCTTCCGAGCGCTCGATGGAGAGCTGGTTGGCGAGGCCGAAGGCCGAAATGCCGTAGATGATGCCGAAGTTGATCGCCTTGGCGCGACGGCGCACCTCGCTCGGCATGCCCTCTACCGGCACACCGAACATTTCGGAGGCCGTCATCGCATGAATGTCGATGCCGTCTTCGAAGGCTTGCTTCAGCTGCGGGATATTGGCGACATGCGCCAGCACGCGCAGTTCGATCTGGCTGTAATCGGCCGAAACCAGCTTGTGGCCCGGCGTCGAGATGAAGGCGGTGCGGATTTTGCGGCCTTCCGCGGTGCGCACCGGAATATTCTGCAGGTTCGGTTCGGAGGAAGACAGACGCCCGGTCGTGGTCGATGCCAGCGAATAGGAGGTATGGACCCGCTTCGTCTGCGGATGGACGTAACCCGGCAGAGCGTCGGTATAGGTGGATTTCAGTTTGGTGAGCTGACGCCAGTCGACGATCTTGCGCGGCAGATCGAAGCCTGCGGCCGCCAGGTCTTCCAGCACCTGCGCCGAGGTCGACCATTGGCCTGTCTTGGTCTTGCTGCCGCCCGCCAGCCCCATCTTGCCGAAGAGGATATCGCCGAGCTGCTTCGGAGAACCGATGTTGAAACGCTCGCCGGCGAGCGTGTAGATCTCGTCTTCCAGCCGCGCCGCGCCCTGCGCCAGTTCGCCGGAAAGGCGTGACAGGATCTGCCGGTCGATGGTGATGCCGCGCTCCTCCATATGGGCGAGCACGGGCACGAGCGGCCGCTCCAGACGCTCGTAGACGGCAGAGAGCTTCTCTGCCGCAAGCCGCGGCTTCAGCACCAGCCAGAGGCGCAGCGTCACGTCTGCATCCTCGGCGGCATAGGCCGTGGCGCGGTCGATATCGACGAGATCGAAGGTGACATTGGATTTGCCGCTGCCGGCCACGTCCTTGTAGGCGATCGGCTTGTGGCCAAGCCACCGCTCGGAGAGGCTGTCCATGCCGTGCGTGGCGTTGGAGCCGCCATCGAGCACATAGGACAGCAGCATCGTATCGTCGAAAGACTTCGTCTCGATACCGTAACGCTTCATCAGCAGGTAGTCGTATTTCAGGTTCTGCGCGATCTTGAGGATGGAAGCATCCTCAAGCAGCACCTTCAATCTCGCCAGGGCATCCCGAAGCGGAATCTGATTTTCGGCCATGCCGCCGCCGAGCAGATCGCCGACGCCGGTCTTGTGGCTGAGGGGCACATAGGCGGCGCGGATAGAACCGCCTGTGGGATCGTTGCGGTTATCGGCAATCGCCAGCGAGAAGCCAACGATTTCGGCCTGCATCACATCGAGCGACGTCGTTTCCGTGTCGAAGGCGACGATGCCGGTTTCACGCGCATCGGCGATCCACTGATCGAGCGTGGCGACATCGCGGATGGTCACATACTTCGAATGATCGATCGGTGCCGTGGCGAAGCTTGCGGCGCGCGCATTGGCGAGATCGGCCGGTTCGCTCAGCCCCTCTACGGCCAGGCGCGGCTTTGCCGCCTGTGCCGGAACGGCGGCTCCTTCGGCGGACTGTTCGCTGCCGGCAACGAGATCGACATTTTCACCAACCTCCAGATCCGGGCCATGCGCGCTGTCAGCCAGCTCGACCTTGACGACGGATGGCTCGATCGCCGCCGGATCGCAATCGCACGCATCGGCGACGCGTCGGGTCAGCGAGGTGAATTCCATCGCCTTCAGGAAGCCGATCAGCTTAGGGCCGTTCTGCGGCTCAAGCACGAGGGCGTCGAGCGGCAGCTCCAGCGGCACATCGGTTCTAAGCGTCACCAGATGGCGAGAGATACGGGCAAGTTCGGCGTTGGCGATGATGTTTTCGCGACGCTTCTGCTGCTTGATCTCACCGACACGAGCCAGCAACGTATCGAGATCGCCGAATTCTTCGAGCAGTTGCGCTGCCGTCTTCGGGCCAATGCCCGGAATGCCGGGGACGTTATCGACCGAATCGCCGGTCATGGCCTGCAGGTCGATCATCTTTTCCGGCGGCACGCCCCATTTCTCGACAACGTCGGGAATGCCGATCTGCTTGTCCTTCATGCTGTCGTACATATGGACCATGGGCGTGACGAGCTGCATCAGATCCTTGTCAGAGGAGATGATCGTCACGTCGGAACCCGCTGCCTCTGCCTGGCGGGCATAGGTGGCGATGATATCGTCGGCCTCGAAACCGTCGGTTTCGATGCAGGGCAGGTTGAAGGCGCGTGTCGCCTCGCGGATGAGCCCGAATTGCGGGATCAGCTCCTCCGGCGGTGCGGAGCGGTTTGCCTTGTATTCCGGAAAGATCTCTTTGCGGAAAGTCTTTGAGGAATAGTCGAAAATAACGGCGAAATGCGTCGGTGTGACCCCGACCGAAGTATCGCGCGCCGAGGTCAGCAGCTTCCACAGCATGTTGCAGAAACCGGAAACGGCGCCGACAGGCAATCCATCCGACTTGCGCGTCAGCGGCGGCAGGGCGTGAAAGGCCCGGAAAATGAAACCGGAGCCGTCGACGAGGAAGAGATGATCACCTTTTTTCATGGTGACATGGATAGCGTGGCGCACCTCCAACGTCCATATAAAGTTCTGGTTTTGCAGCCCGACGAGAACGCCGGATCTCTCACTCAAACGTTACTAAGTTTTAATCAATCTAATCTGAGCATTCCCTTGAAAAACCACATTTGGAACCACAAATGTTACTCACCGGCGATTGATACGCCGAGGGTCTGACAACCGGCCTGTCCCCCGCCACGTCAGACTCGGACAAAGGCCTATCCCCTCTCCGGGCCTTTGTCCCCCTTTTTCGAGCCGCCATGGCGCCCTCCAGGCCATGGCGGCTTTTTCATGATATAAATGCAACTTTTGCGTTTATAAATCGTAGCGGAAGTTGAGGATTTCCAGTGGATCCCTACCCAAGATTTGCTGATTGTCTTGCTTCGGAATCCTCGGCATACTTGCAATCATGGGATTTAATCGGATGGAATCCGCAGCCTACCTTGCCAGCCAGTTGGCGAAGGTATTTGGTCGCTCGTTGCTGCAACGGGCGAGTAAGCTCGGTTTCTCGCCGGGACAGTTTCCAATCCTGCTGGAACTGTGGTCCGAAGACGGGCTGACGCAGAAGCAATTGCTGGAGCGGGTCGACATCGAGCAGGCGACAATGGCCAATACGCTGTCTCGCATGGAACGCGACGGGCTGGTGGAACGTCGCCCGCATCCTTCGGACAAACGGGCGCAACTGATCTTCCTGACGGCCAAGGCAAGCGACATGAGAGCCGAGGCCATCGAGGCGGCGATGGCGACCGATTCCGAGCTTCTCAAGGACTTCCGTAATTTCGAACGCGAACTGCTGCTGGAATATATCCGGCGCATCCTGGACAACGCCAAGCATCTCTGAAGCACTTGCAGGGAAAAGCGCGCGGAAGCGCGCTTTGCTACACAACAGGAAGAACTGGAAGATCGGGCGTTTCCGTCACGCTGTCCGAGACGGAAACGCTTCATGCTTATCCCGCTGCCCGGTCCATGTCGGGAAACTGTTGGCTCGGCCCGATGTCGGGCTTGCCGAAGAAGATCCCCTGAAGTTGGGCACACCCCTCTTCGATGACGATGCGACGCTGAATTTCCGTCTCCACGCCTTCGGTCACCACGGGCATGTTCAAACTGTGCCCGAGGCCGATGATGGCGCGGACGATCGAGCGCGCCGCCGGATCGTGTTCGAGGGCGCCGGTGAAGCTGCGATCGACCTTGATCTTGTCGAAGGGGAAGGCACGCAGATTGCTGAGCGAAGAAAAGCCGGTGCCGAAATCGTCCATGACTACTCGGATGCCGAGCCGGTGCAGCCGCTGCAACGTCGCAAGGACCGCCGTACGTTCGCGCATCAAAGCCGCTTCCGTGATCTCAAGCTCCAGCCGCTGCGGATCGAGGCCGGTTTTCCGCAAGATGCGCTCGATCTGGTCATAGAGCGTCGGGATCATGAATTGCAGCGGAGATAGGTTGACGGCGACGCTCGCGGGCTGACGCCAGCGCACTGCTTCCTGACACGCCTGTTCCAGCACCCACTCGCCGATTGCCGCGATCGATCCGCTCTCCTCGGCGATGGGAATGAAGGTCTCAGGTTCGATGATCCCGCGATCCGGATGCCGCCAGCGCAACAGAGCTTCGTATCCGCTGACGCTATCGCTGCCGACATCGTAGATCGGCTGGTAGTCGAGATAGAGCTGCTTGCGCAGAATGGCTTGACGCAGATCGCTCTCGAGTTGCCGGCGCATGCGCGCGGCCTTGTCCATCTCCGCGTCGAAGAAGCAGGCGTGACCGCGGCCGGCGCGCTTGGCGCGATAGAGCGCAGTATCCGCGTTCGCGTAAAGCTGCTCGGCACCGGCGCCGTCGCGCGGATAGATCGCGATGCCGAGGCTGACGCCAACGGCCGTGGGATCACGGGCGGTGTCCATCTCCGTGGCGAATTCCACCAGAATGCGCTCGGCAAGGCGCGCGGCCGCTTCGGGCTGCTGGCGCATGGGCTGGATGATGGCGAACTCGTCGCCGCCGAGTCTCGCGACCGTATCGCCTTCCTCGGCCACACGCTGCAGGATGCCGGCAACCCTGCAAAGAAGACGGTCGCCTTCGGCGTGACCGAAGACGTCGTTGATGGCCTTGAACCGGTCGAGATCCAAGCAGAAGATCGCGACCTCACCGTGCTTGCGGTTTGCCATCTGCAGCGCCTGGCGCATGCGCTGGTCAAACAGCGAGCGGTTGGGAAGGTCCGTCAATATGTCGTGATGAGCAAGATGCTCGATCATCTGCTGGGCCTGACGCCGTTCCGTGAGGTCGCGCACAACGAGTACGCTGCATTCGTGGCCACGATAGGTAATGGAGCGGATCACGGTTTCGACAGGGATGGCCTTGCCGTCGCGACCGGAGAGCGTGGTCTCAAGCGGAATGGCCGATTCGGCGCAGGCATCCAGATCGAGCGTGAGAAAAGCTTCCGGGACCGCGCCGACAACTTGCTGGGTGGACCATCCGGAAATGGTGAAGAAACGCTCGTTCGCATCGATGATCCGGCCGTCGCGAAGAACCAGCAGCCCTTCCAGCGACGCATTGGCAAAGCCTCGCAGATCGGTGAGATGGCGATCGATGAAGATCGCACCGAGAGAGGCCAGGATCAGCGCCGTTGCCGCGGCCAGGACGATGCTGGCGAGGATGCTCCGGTCGATGGCAAGCGCCTCTGTCGGCAGGTCCGCCTCCAGCGTCAGCGTGACGCCGCTCATTGCCGTGAAGTGTAGCGAGCATATCGCCAATACCAGCAGAAGCGCACCGATGACGATGCGTCCGACGCGATGAAGCCTACGAAAGGCGAGAAAGGCCAGTGCAGCAAAAACGACACCGATGGCAACGGACGCGCCAATACGTGGCAGGCTGTAGGAGAGCTTGGCCGAGGTTTCTATGGCCTGCATGCCGGTGAAGTGCATGGCGCCGATACCGCACGCCATCAACACGCCGCCAAAGGCGAAGGAAATTGAATTGTCCCACTCGAACGCAACGGAGATGGCGAGCCATGAGCCGAGAATTGCAAACACCATCGAAAGCACCGTCGGCGAAACGGTGTAGCTGATCGGGATGCTACCCTGATATGCCAGCATGGCGATGAAATGCGTCGCCCATATGCCGATGCCGCTGGCAAAGGCCGCAGCGGTGATCCAATAGCGGCGCTGATGAGACCGGCATTCCTGCGCACGCGCGAAAAGCAACATAGTGGCAAGGCTGCCCATCAAGCAGATGAACGCTGCAACAAAAATCAGCCTGATATCATGATCGTCGCGAATGCATGCAATCACTGAAAACATTTGGTGTCCCCAGAATACGCCTCTAGATTGACGTTATTTCAAATAGTCTAAATAACTTGTAAATTACATGAGCAACTATGCACGTAAACGAACACCTAGTCTTGATGAAACAAGCTAAGGTAAATTTTCGGTTTTGACTCCTCGAAACCCGCCTGGCTTTGGTCTATCGTCCCGCCAAATTTCATGTAAGGAGTCGGATATGACCGATATATCGCCCGTTCTCGACCGTGCCGATCAGAACCTCCCGTCCAGCCTCGACAACCTTTTCGAACTGCTCCGTATCAAGTCCATCTCGACCGATCCGGACTACAAGGCGGAATGCCGCAAGGCAGCAGAATGGCTGGTCTCCTATCTGAATTCGCTGGGCTTCACGGCATCCGTGCGCGACACGCCCGGCCATCCGATGGTGGTCGCCCATCACGACGCCGGCAGTGCCGACGCACCGCATGTGCTGTTCTATGGCCACTACGACGTGCAGCCGGTCGATCCGATCGAACTCTGGGAAAGCGATCCCTTTGCGCCTGCCATCAAGGACATGGGTGATGGCCGCAAGATCCTGACCGGCCGTGGCACCTCCGACGACAAGGGCCAGCTGATGACCTTCGTCGAAGCCGTGCGTGCCTACAAGGAAACCAAAGGTGCGCTTCCTGTGCGCATCTCCATCCTGTTCGAAGGTGAAGAGGAATCCGGCTCGCCTTCGCTGAAGCCTTTCCTCGAAGCCAATGCCGCCGAGCTGAAGGCCGATTTCGCGCTGGTGTGCGATACCGGCATGTGGGACGGCGATACGCCTGCGATCTGCGCCGGCCTGCGCGGGCTCGTCGGAGAGGAGATCGTCATCACCGCCGCCGATCGCGACCTGCATTCGGGCGTGTTCGGCGGCGCTGCGGCCAACCCGATCCACATCCTCACCGATATTCTTGCCGGCCTGCATGACGAGACCGGACGCGTGACACTTCCTGGCTTCTATGAGGGTGTCGAGGAAACGCCATCCAACATCAAGGCTTCCTGGGAAAAGCTGGGACTGACGGACGAAGACTTCCTCGGCGAAGTCGGACTGTCGATCCCCTCGGGCGAAAAGGGCCGCTCGGTGATGGAACTCACCTGGGCGCGGCCGACGGCCGAAGTCAACGGCATCTGGGGCGGCTATACAGGCGCGGGCTTCAAGACCGTGATCGCCGCCAAGGCATCGGCCAAAGTCTCCTTCCGTCTCGTCGGCCAGCAGAATCCGGCGGCGATCCGCGAGAGTTTCCGCGCCTATGTCCGCTCGAAGAGCCCTGCCGATTGCTCGGTGGAATTCCACGAGCATGGCGGCTCGCCGGCCATCCAGCTTTCCTACGATTCGCCGGCGCTGACCAAGGCAAGGAACGCCCTCTCCAGCGAATGGCCGAAGCCCGCCATCGTCATCGGCATGGGCGGCTCGATTCCGATCGTCGGCGATTTCCAGAAGATGCTCGGCATGGAATCGCTGCTCATCGGCTTCGGCCTCTCCGACGACCGCATCCATTCGCCCAACGAGAAATATGAGCTGCGCTCCTACCACAAGGGCATCCGCTCCTGGATCCGCGTGCTGGACGCGCTAGCTGTCTAATCGATGGATTGAGGGCGCGCAGGTCACTTTGCGCGCCCTCCTGCACCTCCTCCGCCTCGGCGGCCTTCAATACGGGCAACAGCTGATCGCTCGGCCAAATCTATGAGATAGACCATGGGAATCTGGATCGACACCGACATGGGGTTCGATGACATCGCCGCCATTCTGGTGGTTGCGCATTCGAATCTGACCATCGACGGCGTTTCGCTGGTGAGCGGCAACGCGCCGCTTGCCCACGTCCGTGATAATGCCGCGAGCGCCGCAGCCGTCTTCAGCTGGACATTCCCCATCCATACCGGCCGCGAACTGCCCGTTCTGTGCAAGCTGGAAACGGCACAGAGCATTCTTGGACAGAACGGCATCCCCACGACCGGCAGAAGCCTGCCGCCGGCCGACCCGCTTCCCTTCAGCGACGCCTTTGTTGCGCTGTGTGACTGGCTTGGCGACGGCAAGGGGCCGAAGCGCATCCTGGCGCTGGGTCCGCTGACGAATATCGCCGCCCTGGCGCTGGCGCGGCCGGACCTCGCCGCCCGCATCGACGAGCTGACCTGGATGGGCGGCGGCGTGACCTCCGGCAACCACACGGCCTCCGCCGAGTTCAACGCCTTTGCCGATCCCGAGGCATTGGCAATCGTGCTCGCACATGGTCTGCCACTGCGCATGGTCGATCTCGACATCTGCCGGAAAGTGTTGGCATGGCCGGACGATGTCACGCGTTTGCGCCAGACTGCCGGCGAAAAGGCACAACTGCTCGCAGATCTGCTGGAAGGCTACGTCAATATCGCCATCAGCCGCGGCCGGCCGGCCATGGCAATCTACGATCCGACGGCAGCGGCCATCTTCGTCGCTCCGGAGATTGCCGAGCTTCGCCACGCCCACATCGACGCCGAGCTGCATGGCCAGCACACGCGCGGCCGCACCGTCGTCGAGACGCGCGCCTCGCATGGTGCGTTCAACGCGCATTTCGCAGCAGAGATCGATGTGGAGAAGGCGCGCACGATCATTTTCGACGCGCTGCGTCAGGCGGCTGCCTGACGCCAACCCGGATATGACGACGAAAGAGCGAGCGCTGCCTTAGCCCTCGTCCCTCAGCTCCTGCTCCACCAGAGTCGTCCAGAAGGCCACGCCGGAGCCAATCGCGTCATCGGCAAAATCGTAGGCCGTATTGTGATGCAACGCGCCTTCGATCGCCGGACCGTTGCCGAGCCAGACATAGCATCCCGGCGCCTTTTGACCGAAGAACGCAAAGTCGTCGCCCGCGGTAGACGGGGGGAAGCGGGTTCGCGCCTTCTCCCCGAACACCGCACTAGCGGCTTTCAGTGCCCGTGCGGTGGCATCCGGATCGTTGATGACCGGCGGGATGCGGCGCTCGAAACGATAGTCGGCCGCTATTCCGTACATGGCCGCCGTACCCTGCGCCAGCCGGCCAATCTCCTGTTCGAGCTGATCGCGAACTTCGGGCGCATAGGCCCGCGCCGTACCGCCGATCTCGACGGTGTCAGGGATGACATTCAGCGCATTGGGGTCGCCGGCCTGCAGCGAGCAGGCGCTGACGACCGCTGGCTGTAGTGGATCGACGACGCGGCCGACAATGGTTTGCAGCGACGACAGGAACGTCGCCGTCGCGGTGATCGGGTCCTTGCCGAGATGCGGCTTGGCGCCATGCGTACCCGTGCCGCGAAAGGTGACATGCCACGTATCCGACGAGGCAAGCTGCGGTCCTTCGACGACAGCCATCTCGTCGACATCGAGACCGGGCATGTTGTGCAGGCCATAAACGGCATCGCAGGGAAACAGGTCGAAGAAGCCTTCGTCCACCATGTGCTTGGCGCCGCCACGGCCTTCTTCGGCCGGCTGGAAGATGAAATGCACGGTTCCCGAAAAGCCGCGCTTCGCCGCGAGATGGCGGGCAGCACCGATGAGCATGGTCGTATGGCCATCATGCCCACAGGCATGCATCTTGCCGGGAATGGTGGATTTATAAGGACGATTGGCCTTCTCCGGCATGGCCAGCGCGTCCATATCGGCGCGAAGACCGATGCTGCGCGTGCCGTTGCCAACCTGCAACGTGCCGACAACGCCGGTCTTGCCGAGGCCACGGTGCACTTTGAGCCCCGCTTCTTCCAACAGGGTCGCCACGATATCGCTGGTACGCTCCTCCTCGAAACCGAGTTCCGGATGGGCGTGAAGATTGCGGCGAAGCGACGTGAGGAAAGGGAGATCCGGGGCGATCTCTTCAGGCAAAGACATGGGCATTCCTTCGATATGGAGCACGATGACGGCGTGCCCTATCTTCCCCAAAGCGCCGCCCGCTTCAACCCAAATGACGCTCAGGCGTCGAGCTTGTTGAAGACGTGCGCCTTTCCGAGAACGCTCACGGATACCATGCTGCCGATATCGGGCAAGCCGACACCGGAGCTTTTGATGTTCAATGTCTCCGAACCGTTGGCATTGGAGAGAACCACCGTCACCGTGCAGATGGCGCCGCCAAATTCGATATCGGCTACCTTGCCGATGCAGGCTGCATTCGCACTGGCCTCGTCGAGGGCGGCAAGACGCAATTGCTCGGGACGGAGCATGATCTCACTGCGCCCCTGCCGGTTTTCGGCATCGACCGGGATGTGCCCGAGGATGCACTTGGCGGATCCGTTGTCGAGATCGGCCGGCAAAACGATGGCATCGCCGAGGAAGAGTGCCGTTTCCCGGTCTGTGGGGCTGAGATAGAGGGCCTGCGGCGTTCCCGCCTGTATGAGCGCGCCTTCACGCAGGACTGCAACCTGATCCGCGAAAGACAAGGCTTCGGCCTGATCATGCGTCACCAGGACGGCGGTGATGCCGGCGATTTGCAGCACACGGGCGACGGCCTTCCGCATGTTTTCGCGCAGGCCGGTATCGAGCGCTGAGAAAGGCTCGTCGAGCAGCATCAATCTCGGCTTGCGACCGAGAGCGCGCGCCAGTGCCACGCGCTGCTGCTGGCCGCCGGAAAGCTGATGAGGACGACGATCAAGCATGCCGCGATCAAGCTCGACCATATCGATGAGGGCGTTGATGCGCTGATCGCGGTCGCGTGCGCCGCGCTCCATGCCGAACCCGATGTTCTCGGCCACGCTCAGATGTGGAAACAGCGCGCCGTCCTGAGCGACGATACCGATACCGCGACGATGGGCCGGCACGATGGCTTCGCCATCCGCCAGGGTTTCGCCGTGGAGCACCACCTGCCCCGCATCGGGAACCTCGAAGCCGGCGATGATACGCAGCAGCGTCGTCTTACCGGAACCGGAGGGGCCGACGATAGCGGTACGGCTGCCGGCGGCAACGGTGAGGTCGATATTGTTCAAGGCACGCACGGGGCCGTAGCGCTTGCTTACATTCTTGATCGCCAGAAAGGTCATTGTCCGGCCGTTCGCTTGGATTGCACATAAAGGAGAAGGGTGAGCGGCAGCGACAGGACAACCATCATGAAGGCGTAGGGTGCTGCAGAAACATAATCGATTTCGCTGGTCAGCGACCAGAATTTCGTTGCCAGCGTTTGCGTGCCGTTGGGAGAAAGCATCAGCGTCGCCGTCAGCTCGTTGGTGATGCCAAGTGCGACGAGCGCCACGCTGGCGGCAAAGCCGGGAGCGGCAAGACGCATCGTGACCTGCCGCACGGCTTGCGCCGGCGTGCGGCCGAGCGCCATTGCGGCACGCTCCAGCTCGACAGGCGCCTGGGCGATACTGGCGCGCAGACCGACCATGGCGCGCGGCAGGAACAGCAGGACATAGGCGAGCAACAGCGTCGCAAAGGTCTGGTAGAGCGGCAGGATCAGGCGGACGGTGATCGACACCAGCGCCAGGGCAACGACGACGCCCGGCAGCGAACCGACATAATAGTGGCAAGCCTCGAGAATGCGCTGCAGCCGGCCCGGCGCGCGCACGGACAGCCAGGCCATGGGGGTCGCGGCAATGGTGGTGAGGAGACCGCCTGCCATCGCAAGAACGATAGTCTGCAGCAGGGCGGAGCCGACGGTATCGATCCGCCAGATGCCGCTGCCACCGAGATAGAGCCAGCGCGCCAAAGTGACGAAGGGAATACCAAGCGTCAGCACAGCCGTTATGACCGGTAGCGCGATCGCGGGAGCGACGAACCAACCCAGGCGGCGGCGATCCGCCGGACGGGCGGCGCCGGAACCGACACGCGCGTAGCGCTCATTGCCACGCACAAGCACCTCGATGCCGAGCAGCAGCAGGCAGCAGAAGACCAGAACCCCACCCAGCATATTGGCGGCAGGGCTGTTATAGGCCGACTGGAACTGGTCGACGATCGCGGTCGAGAAAGTGTCGAAGCGGATCATCACGTAGAGACCGTATTCCGCCAGAAGATGCAGGCCGATCAGCAGTGAGCCGCCGCAAATGGCGAGGCGAAGCTGCGGCAGGACTGCCCGGAAGAAAACGCGCCAGGGGCCAAGGCCGAGCGACGCCGCCGCATCCTCGATCGCCGGATCGAGCCGGCGCAGGGCAGCGGCAACGGGCAAATAGAGGAATGGAAAATAGGCAAGCACGGATACCAGCACACCGCTCCAAAGCCCGCGCATGCTGGGCACGAGGCTAACCCAGGCATAGCTGTGCACGAAGGCAGGCACGGCAAGCGGCGCTGCCGCCAGCCACGACCACAGGCGCGCGCCGGGAATGTCGGTGCGCTCCGTCAGCCATGCGAGCGTTACCGCCAGCAGGATGCACAACGGAATGGTGAAGACTTCGAGCAGCACGGTGTTGACGAGCAGCTCGCCGACGCGATTGCGGAAGATCAGGGCGATGACTTCGGCCCAGCCGGTATCGATCGTGACCCAGGCTATGAAGCCGAGCGGCACCAGGCTCAGAAGCGCAACGATGGAAGCAAGGGCGACGACAGAACCGTGCCGAACACGGCTGCGAGGGCCAGCCGTCAACTGGGGCACTCGCATGGCGGCTGGTTCGCCGGCATATGTGTTCTTCTGCAGCAAATCCGAGCTGCCTTTCACGCCCTGAAATAGGAAGGCAACCGCCGCTGACGGCGATTGCCCGATCGATCGGCCTTTGGGCCATCCCATGCCCCTAGCAGGGCATAGGACAATGATGCAAGAGCCAAGCCCGTCCGAAGGCACCCTAAAAGCGCCGCGGGCTCTTGGAGCAGGTCGGTTTCTCACGGAAACTCCGAGCTGCTCCATCTCCTTGTTTTCTCGCAATTCCGGAAGGAAAACCGCTGCGCGCTTTTCCCGGAATTGCTTTGGCTTAGATGAGACCTGCTTCCGTCATCAGGTCGGTTACCTTCTTGCTGTTCAGCTTGGAAGGCTCGACCTTGGGAGCCTGCAGGTCAGCAAGCGGAACCAGCTTCGGATTGGAAGCATCGCCATTACCGACGGCGTATTCATAGGAGTCGCCGTCACGCAGAACGGCCTGACCGCCCTTGCCGGTGATCCATTTCAGGAATGCCTGGGCTTCCTTCTGGTGCTGGCTGGAAGCCAGAACGGCACCACCGGAAATGCTGACGAAAGCGCCCGGATCCTGGTTCTTGAAATAGTGCAGCGAGACGTTCTTGCTGTTTTCGCCCGTCTTGGCCTGATCGCCGAACCAGTAGTAGTGGTAGATGACGGCGCCTTCGATCTCACCGGCATTGACGGCCTTCATGGCGACGCTGTTGCCCTTGTAGAAGCTGGCGTTTTCCTTCATCGCCTTCAGCCAGGCACGGGTTGCGTCCTCGCCCTTCAGTTCGAGAAACGCGCTGACGATCGCCTGGAAATCGGCGCCGGCCGGCGAAGCGCCCCAACGGCCCTTCCACTTGGGATCGGCCAGATCGAGCATCGACTTCGGCAGATCGGCTTCCTTCAGCTTGGTCTTGTCATAGGCAAAGACCGTGGAGCGGGCGGCAACGCCGATCCAGTTGCCATCGGCAGCCTTGAAGGTTTCCGGCACCTGGGCGAGCGTGGCGGCATCGACCGGCGCAAAGAGCTTGTTGGCGTCGACCAGCGTCATGCCCGGCGAATTTTCCGTCAGATAGACATCAGCGGGGGAGGCAGCGCCTTCCTGGATGATCTGGTTGGCAAACTGCATGTCGCTGCCATTGCGGATCGTGACCTTGATGCCCGTTTCCTTGGTGAAGCCATCCGCCCACGCCTGCGTCAGCGTTTCGTGCTGGGCGTTATAGACCACGATTCCTTCGGAATCGGCGGCATTTGCCATCATCGGAGCAACGGCAAGCCCTGCGGCAAGCGCCAACGCACTGGTGAGATGAGAAAAGGAAAAAGTCATTAAGTCCTCTCGCTTGAAAGTCGCTGCCCCAGGCAGCAATAGGATAGCCTATATTTTTCCTGACCATTTTTTTCAAGTTTACAGTCGCACCTTGTTATCACAAAAGTTTGAGAAAGCAGTCAAGATTTAGCCGCGATCTCGGCAGCGAGGTCGAGCCAGGCTTTGCCGGCATGTGAGAGATAGCCGCCTCGCCGCCATATCCACGCCATATGCCACTCCATATCGGGCTCGATGACGAGCGCATGGCTGACGCCGGGGCGGTGCCTCTGTTCGGCGATCAGCCGTGGCAGGAAGCCGACGCCGAGACCGGCAGCGACAAGCTCGACAATAAAATTGATCTGGCTTGAACGGGCGGCGATATCGGGCGCGAAGCCGGCGGACCGGCAAGCATCCAGAATGATGCCGTTGAGGGCGAAGCCGGTTTCGAACAGGAGAAAGGCATTGCCCTTGAGCGCCGCCATCGGCACCTTCTCCTGCCCAGCCAACGGATGGGACGACGGCAGCAGCACATGCATCGGCTCGCAGCGCACGCTTTGAGACTCGAAGGCTTCCGGCGTCGGCAGCAGCGAGGCACCAAGATCGACCTCATCAGCAAGAACCATTTCTTCCAGCCGCCTGGCTCCCTGCTCCTCCAACTTGATCTCGATACCCGGATAGCGATTGCGGAAGACGGCAAATACAGGCGCAAACAGCGCATCGTTGCCGATCGGCGGCAGGCCGAGGCGCAGTGTACCGCGGGCAAGGCCGCGCAATTCGGCGAGTTCGGCAAGCAGATCGTCGCGTCCAGCGAGGATTCCGATTGCCCGCCGATAAACCACCTCGCCGGCATCGGTCAGGGTCGTGCGGTGTCCGATGCGATTGAGCAACGGCAGGCCAAGCTCGTCCTCGAGCTGGCGCACGGCTTTGCTCACGGCGGATTGCGTTGTGAACACCACCTTCGCCGCTTCCGAAAAGCCGCCTTGGCGCACCACTTCGACAAAGGCTCTCAAGGTTCGAAGTTCCATAAGCATTCCATACAGGACTGATTTCAATGAAATCAATTCATTTTGCTCATGGAGAGAAAGAACCTATCTTCCGGCTAAAAGATTTCTCCGAGTTTCCTATGCATATCGACCTGAAAAACCGACCGAAACTGAGCCGTCTGGCCCAGATTGCCCTGCTTTTGGCCTTCTGGCAGGCGGGTGAGGCCATCGCGCGCCTGGCGCATCTGCCGATTCCGGGCGCCATCATCGGCATGCTGCTGGTGCTGGCGCTGCTGGCAAGCGGCAAGATCAAACCCGCGAGCATGAAACGCGGCGCGGAATGGTTTCTCGCCGAGATGCTGCTGTTTTTCGTGCCGGCCGTTCTGGCGGTGCTCGATCATGGCGAATTCATCGGAATCGTCGGGCTGAAGGTGCTCGCAGTCATCTCCGCCGGCACCCTCATCGTCATGAGCGTCACCGCGATAGCGATCGACATCGGCTACCGCCTGATGATGCGCCAGGGAGCATCTCACCATGTCCACCATTGAAGCGATCGCGGCAGGCCTGTTCTGGCCGTTGGCGACGATCGGCCTCTATTATGTTTCCAAGGCGCTCTATCACCGCTGGCCGTCGCTGTGGCTTTCGCCGCTGGTGGCAGCCCCGGCCGTGCTGATCGTCGTCGCGCTTTTGGCGCATGCGAGCTACCAGGATTATATGCATGACAGCCGCTGGCTACTGGCTCTGCTAGGGCCGGCAACCGTCGCCTTCGCGGTGCCGATCTATGAACAGCGGGACCTCATCAAGCGCTACTGGCCAGTGCTGTTGTTCGGCGTTGCCGTCGGCAGCACGACGGCGATGCTCTCGGCCTGGTGGTTTGCCAGCCTTCTCGGCCTCGATGAAAGCCTGCGCCTCAGCCTGATGCCCCGCTCCATCAGCACGCCTTTCGCCATGGTGGTGTCGGGCGATATTGGCGGCGTGCCCAACCTCACCGCCGTCTTCGTCGTCGTCACCGGCCTCTTCGGCGCCGTCGTCGGCCAGATGCTTCTGAGGTTTCTGCCGTTGCGGTCGGGCATTGCTCGCGGGGCGCTGTTCGGGATGGGAGCCCATGGCGTCGGCGTCGCCAAGGCGCATGAGATTGGCCGCGAGGAAGGATCCATCGCCGGATTGGTGATGGTGCTGGTGGGGTTGACGAATGTGCTGGCGGCACCGCTGATCGCCTGGCTCATGCATTAGGCCTGAACGAAAAAGGCCGCGGCACTCTCATGCCGCGGCCTTTTTTGGATGCGAAAATGCGCCTCAGGTGTCGCGCGTTTCCAGCGTCTTGCTGAAGAAGATCGCGACCAGCGTGCAGATCACGCCCGACAGCAGGTAGAGGCTGGTATAGACGAGACCGAACTGGCTGGAGAGGGCAAGCGCCACGAAAGGCGCGAAGCCTGCACCGAGCAGCCACGACAGATCGGACACGAGGGCCGAACCGCTATAGCGATAGCGCTGCGTAAAACGCGAAGCGCTGGCGCCGGCCGCCTGACCGAAGGAAAGTCCGAGCAACGTAAAGCCGAGGACCACGTAGATGTGGCGGCCAGTCGTTCCGCCGTCAAGCAGCCAGGGTGCGACGAAGGCAAAGCAGGCGATCAGCACCGCGCCGATGGCGAGCTGATTGCGGCGACCGATCCGGTCGGCGAGCAAACCGGAACAGATGATGGCGAGAATGCCGCAGATCGCGCCGAGGAATTCCATCAGCAGGAACGAGGCCGTGGTTTGCTGGCTATAAAGCGTCGCCCAGCTGAGCGGGAAAACCGTCACCAGATGGAAGGTTGCAAAGCTTGCGAGCGGCACGAAGGCACCGATCAGCACATCACGGCCGTGCAGGCGCAGAAGCTCGGTCATCTTGACGGGCTCAAGCTCATGGCGCTCCAGAAGCGTGCCGAATTCTTCGGTCGCGACAAGGCGCAGGCGGGCAAAGAGCGCGACGACGTTGACGGCGAAGGCGCAGAAGAATGGATAACGCCAGCCCCAATCGAGGAAGTCCGCCGTGTTTAGGCTCGTGACGAAATAGGCAAACAGGGCGCTTGCCAGCATGAAGCCGATCGGCGCGCCGAGCTGCGGAATCATCGCATACCAACCGCGACGATTGGTCGGGGCATTGAGAGCAAGCAGCGAGGCCAAGCCATCCCAGGCACCGCCGAGCGCAAGGCCCTGGCCGATTCGGAAGAGCGCGAGCAGAACGATCGCATAGGCGCCGACTTCGGAGTAGCCGGGCAGGAAGCTCATCGCCGCAGTGGAGCCGCCGAGCAGAAACAGCGCGATGGTGAGCTTGACGCCGCGGCCATACCTACGGTCGATCGCCATGAAGATGAACGAGCCGATGGGGCGGGCGATGAATGCAAGCGAGAACACCAGGAAGGATAGCAGTGTTCCATGCAGGGGGTCAGCAAAGGGGAACATCAGCTTCGGGAAGACCAGAACCGAGGCGATGGCATAAACGAAGAAATCGAAAAACTCGGACGTGCGACCAATGATCACGCCGATGGCGATATTGCCTGGAGCGACGGAGCCGCCGGCATGCATGCTGCGGGCATCGCTTTCAAGCGTTGAAGATGTGGGGTTTAGTGTTTCATGTGTCACGCTGACCATGTAGGGAGCCTCCCTCTCCGAGCACGAACTCCTCCACGAATTCGTGCATAATCAAAATGTTTATCAAACGTGCGAACATATCAAGTGTCAGACATGAAATAATTCGCAAATTAGCGATCAAACCTGCCGTTTCCAGCCTCCGTCGCCGCTGGTCACGCATGGGGAAAAGACGGCCTGTGGCCATTTGTTCCGATCCGGGTATATTAGCTCGCATAAAAGCGCATGATCGACGGAAAACCTTCTGGATTTTGCTAGGTTTTCCCGATAGGTGGGACCGCATTCCATACCGCATTGCACGCGCATTTGCTGCGGTGCGACGAAACACCTCATATCGTTCATGACCACCGTCCTTTAGTCGCGGTAGGGTCGAAACAAAAAGAGCTTTAAGACGTGCTAAGACTATTCAAGATTTTCAGCCGTTTGTCCGTCATCCCATTGTTCTTGCTGCTATCCGGCTGCAATTTGGTGGTGATGGATCCATCCGGCGATATCGCCATGCAGCAGCGAGACCTCATCATCATTTCGGTCGTGCTGATGCTCATCATCATCATCCCGGTGATCTTCCTGACGCTGTATTTCGCCTGGAAATACCGCCAGTCCAACAAGGAAGCGACCTACGAGCCGGAATGGCATCATTCGACGCGTCTGGAGCTGGTCATCTGGTCCGCTCCGCTGGCCATCATCATCGCCCTCGGTGCGGTGACCTGGATCAGCACCCATCAGCTCGACCCCTATCGTCCTCTCGACCGTATCGCCGCCGACAAGCCGCTCAGCGCCGATGTGAAGCCGCTGACCGTCGAAGTGGTCGCGCTCGACTGGAAATGGCTCTTCTTCTATCCGGAATACGGCATCGCCACCGTCAACGAGATGGCAGCTCCGGTCGACCGCCCGATCAACTTCAAGATCACGGCATCCGCGGTGATGAATTCCTTCTTCATCCCGGCGCTGGCCGGCCAGATCTACGCCATGCCCGGCATGGAGACGAAACTGCACGCCGTCATCAACCATCCCGGCGAATTCCAGGGCCTGTCCGCCAACTACAGCGGCGCCGGCTTCTCGCACATGCGCTTCAAGTTCCACGGCTTCAATCAGGCCGATTTCGACCAGTGGATCCAGAAGGCCAAGAGCCAGGGCACAGCCCTCGGCCGTCCGGAATACCTCGCTCTCGCCAAGCCGAGTGAGCGCGAGCCGGTCCGCTACTTCAATGCCGTGGACGATGGTCTCTACAATGCCATCCTCAATATGTGCGCCGATCCGAGCAAAATGTGCATGAACGAAATGATGCATATCGACGCCAAGGGCGGCGGCGGCAAGGAAAGCCACGAAAACCGCGAGCGCCTGATCTACGACAATCGCGATGGCGGCCCGGCTTCAGTCACTCCCGTCAAGGCCGAAGGCGGCGCCGGCCATACCATGCAGCACGGAGACAATTCGATGCAGGGCATGGATATGGGCAACGGCTCTTCTTCCGATTCGTCGACCGGTTCGGCGCAGCACCAGGGTCATTGATCCGGTGCGCTTAGTAACAAGACATTTATAAGGACAGAGGCAATCCATGTTTTCCAACCCGGACCTCTATAAATTCATCTTCGGTCGGCTAACGCTCGATCAGATCCCGTATCACGAGCCGATCCTCGTCGCGACCTTCACTGCCGTCGCGCTCGGCGGCATCGCTCTGCTCGCCGTGCTGACCTACTTCCGCGTATGGGGCTATCTCTGGAAAGAGTGGCTCACCAGCATCGACCACAAGAAGATCGGCATCATGTATGTCGTGCTCGCGCTGATCATGTTGCTGCGCGGCTTTTCTGACGCGCTGATGATGCGCCTTCAGCAGGCGATCGCCTTCAACGGTTCCGAAGGCTACCTGCCGCCGCACCACTACGACCAGGTTTTCACCGCCCACGGCGTCATCATGATCTTCTTCGTGGCGATGCCTTTCGTGACCGGTCTGATGAACCTTGTCGTTCCGCTGCAGATCGGCGCCCGCGACGTCTCCTTCCCGTTCCTGAACAACTTCTCGTTCTGGATGACGACGGCAGGCGCGATCATCATCATGATTTCGCTCTTCATCGGCGAATTCGCCAAGACCGGCTGGCTCGCCTACCCGCCGCTTTCCGGCATTGCCTATAGTCCCGATGTCGGCGTCGACTATTATATCTGGGGCCTGCAGGTCGCGGGTATCGGAACGACGCTTTCAGGCATCAACCTGATCGCCACCATTGTCAAGATGCGCGCGCCGGGCATGACCTTCATGAAGATGCCCGTCTTCACCTGGACGTCGCTCTGCACCAACATCCTGATCGTTGCATCTTTCCCGATCCTGACCGCAACGCTCGCCCTTTTGACCCTTGATCGCTACGCCGGCACGAACTTCTTCACGAACGACCTCGGCGGCAATCCGATGATGTATGTCAACCTCATCTGGATCTGGGGCCACCCGGAAGTCTACATCCTGATCCTGCCGGCCTTCGGCGTGTTCTCGGAAGTCGTCGCCACGTTCTGCGGCAAGCGCCTCTTCGGTTACGCGTCGATGGTTTACGCCACCTGCGTGATCATGATCCTCTCCTACCTCGTCTGGCTGCACCACTTTTTCACCATGGGCTCGGGCGCCAGCGTCAACTCCTTCTTCGGCATCACGACGATGATCATCTCGATCCCGACGGGTGCGAAGCTCTTCAACTGGCTGTTCACGATGTATCACGGCCGCATCCGCTACGAAGTGCCGATGCTGTGGACCGTCGGCTTCATGGTGACCTTCACCATCGGCGGCATGACCGGCGTCATGCTGGCAATCCCGCCGGCCGACTTCGTGCTGCACAACTCGCTGTTCCTGATCGCCCACTTCCATAACGTGATCATCGGCGGCGTGCTCTTCGGCATGTTCGCGGGCGTCAACTACTGGTTCCCGAAGGCTTTCGGTTTCAAGCTCGACCCGTTCTGGGGCAAGATGAGCTTCTGGTTCTGGCAGATCGGCTTCTGGTTCGCCTTCATGCCGCTCTACATCCTCGGCCTGATGGGCGTTACCCGGCGCGTCAGCCAGTTCGACGATCCCTCGTTGCAGATCTGGTTCGTGATCGCGGCGGTCGGCGCCGGCATGATCGCCATCGGCATCGCCTGCTTCCTGATCCAGCTCGTCGTCAGCTTCATGAAACGCGAAGAGCTGCGCGATCACACCGGCGACCCCTGGAACGGCCGTACGCTGGAATGGTCGACCTCGTCGCCGCCGCCGGCCTACAACTTCGCCTTCACGCCGATCGTCTACGATCACGATGCGTGGTGGGACATGAAGAACCGTGGCTACAAGCGTCCGACCGAAGGCTTCATCCCGATCCATATGCCGAAGAACACGGGCACGGGCGTCATCCTCGGCGTTCTCTCGATCGGCTTCGCCTTCGGGATGATCTGGTACATGTGGTGGCTCGCCGCCATCACCTTCGTCGCGATGATCGCCATTACGATCGGCCATACCTTCAACTACAAGCGTGACTACCACATTCCCGCCGACGAGGTCGTGAAGACCGAGAACGAGCGTACGAAGCAGCTGGCAGGACAGGTGTAAGACGATGACGACCCATACCGCAAACGCTCCCATGGATGGCGAAACACCCGCCTTCTACCTGAAGGAGGAGCATCACCCGGAAGGCAGCACCATGCTGGGCTTCTGGATCTACATCATGAGCGACTGCCTGATCTTCGCAGTCCTCTTTGCCACCTATGCCGTGCTTGGCCACAGCTATGCGGCCGGTCCTTCGCCGGCCGACCTGTTCGAGTTGCCGCTCGTCGCCCTCAACACGGCGATGCTGCTCTTCTCGTCCATCACCTACGGTTTCGCCATGCTGGCGATGGAGAAGGACAACAAGTCGGGCACGCTGATGTGGCTGACGATCACGGGCATCTTCGGCGCCCTGTTCATCTTCTTCGAACTCTATGAGTTCTACCATTTGATCCTCGACGGCGCCGGCCCGCAGCGCAGCGCCTTCCTGTCGGCCTTCTTCACGCTGGTCGGCACGCACGGTCTGCACGTCACCACCGGTATCGTCTGGCTGATCACGCTGATGGTACAGGTTGGCCGCTACGGCCTGATCGCCGAAAACAAGCGTCGCCTGATGTGCCTTTCGATGTTCTGGCACTTCCTCGACGTCGTCTGGATCGGCGTGTTTTCCCTCGTCTACCTCATGGGAGTTCTCGGATGAGCTCGAACGCAAATCATTCGCATCATTCCGGCGACGCTCACGGCCACGACCACCACCATGGCGGCCACGAGGCTTCTCACGGCACCTACAAGAGCTACATGACGGGGTTCATCCTCTCCGTCATTCTGACGGCCATCCCCTTCTGGCTGGTCATGGGGAAGGTCTTCTCAGATCCGGCCGTTACCGGGGCGATCGTCATGATCCTCGGCGCGATCCAGATCATCGTGCACATGATCTACTTCCTGCACATGAACACCCGCTCGGAAGGCGGCTGGAACATGATGGCACTGATCTTCACGATCGTCCTCGTCATCATCGCACTGTCCGGCTCGCTCTGGGTCATGCATCACCTCAACGCGAACATGATGCCCATGTCGCCCGAGATGATGCGCAACATGCCATAAGACCAAGCGGTGGGCCTTCAGCCGAAGGCCCACCCTCCCCCGGCTAGAGATATTGGTCGGACGCCGCGCGACGCATTCTTCAGAACGCCTGACATCGCGGCCGAACTCTTCAAAGACCACGCGTGATCTGAAGGGGCGAAAACAGACCCTTCCGAAATCATGCGGCAGCGCGTCCCCGGAGACCAGCGCCATGACCGACATTTCCTCGATTGCATCGCAAGGCAAGCCGCGCTCGACGATTGGCCTTGCCATCTGGGTGTTCCTGCTTCTGCTCCTCACAGCCCTGCTCATCGGGCTCGGCACATGGCAGGTCAAGCGGCTGCATTGGAAGCTCGATCTGATCGCCAGGGTCGATTCGCGCGTGCATGCTGCGGCTGTACCAGCGCCCGGCCCTGCGCAATGGGCTGATATCACCGCCGAGAATTCCGAATACAAACATGTGCAGGCGAGCGGCATCTTCCTCAACGACAAGGAAGTGCAGGTCTATGCCTCGACGGTACTCGGCGCCGGCTATTGGGTGCTGACGCCGCTGAAGCAGGCCGATGGCACGACTACTATCGTCAATCGCGGCTTCGTGCCGACCGACAAGCGCAATCCGACGACACGCCCTACCGGCCAGATCGGTTCGGAAACGACAGTCACGGGACTGCTGCGGATCAACGAGCCCCAGGGCACGCTACTGCGCTCCAATGTTCCCGCGGATGAACGCTGGTATTCGCGCGACGTGACGGCAATTGCCGCGGCTCGCGGCCTGCAGAACGTTGCACCCTACTTCATCGATGCGGACGATACGAAGAATCCCGGTGACCTGCCCGTGGGAGGGCTGACGCAAATCGCCTTTCACAACAGCCACCTCGTCTATGCCATCACTTGGTATGGATTGGCGGCAATGACGTTCGGCATGGCCGTCTTCCTGATTTACTTCGAGCGGCGGCGGCCAAAGACAAGCCGTTAAGCCTATCGCTCCGACCGCGATCCCGCCCGAAAGGCTCTGCGCGCTTCTCCTAGTATCACTCTACTTAGAGCGCCGTGCTTTCTTCCGGAAGCGCAAATGTCGCTCTAATTTTTTGAATCTACGCATCAGGCTTTCCGAAAATCGATTCTGATTTTCGGCCCGATGCTGTAGCCATCTGCGGGAAACGGAGCTGCCAGCGCCTGCCGTCGCTGGTCATCTCCACGAGGCCGAACGGTTCCACATCGATCGTCCAAAATGCCGAAGCCGGCGCGTGCAGCACATGCAGGATCGCGGCGCGGATGACGCTCGCATGGGTGACGACGACGGTATGTCCGTCGTCATGGACATGACGTCCCATCCATTCGTCGATGCGCCGCATGACCGAGGACAGGGATTCACCGCCATGCGGCGCGGCGGCAGGGTCTGTCATCCATGATACGAGGGATTCCGGATCGCTTTCATGAAGTTCGGCGAGCGACCGTCCGCGCCAATCGCCATAGTCGCAGTCGCGCATTTCAGGTTCCGGGGTCGCGTCGAGGCCAAGGAGCGCGGCCGTCTGGCGCGCGCGCAGTGCCGGGCTCGTCCAGACACGGTCGACCGTGCCGAGCTGAGCAAGAGATGGGCCAAGTTGCTGGACAGCCTTCTCCTCCAGCGGCTCATCGTCGGGGAAGCGGCCCTTCCGATTGGCCTCCGTGGCACCGTGGCAAATCCAGGTCAGACGCACCTTCATGACATTCGCTATCCTATGCCTCGTTGCGGTTTGGCACTTGCTTCCGCGGTGTTCTTTGCTCCGTAGCCGGTATTCATCGCCTTCACTGATCGCCGATCGCACGAATGACGCGCGCTGGGTTTCCTCCGACAAGCATATTCGGCGGAACATTCCTTGTAACAACCGAACCCGCGGCCACCACCGAATTTTCGCCAATCGTCACCCCGCCGACGATCGTTGCGCCGGTCGCAATCCAGACGTTCCTCTCGATCACGATTGGTTTCCCAATCGTGATGGCGCGGCGCTGCGAAGGTTCAAGCGGATGACCTGCCGTGATGATGTTCACGTTTGGCCCGATCATCACATCGTCGCCGATATCCAATCCGCCAAGGTCATAGAAAGTGCAATTCTGATTGACGAAGACGTTGTGGCCGACACGAATTTCATTTCCGCCGGCTGTGTAGAATGGCGGGATCAAGACCAAACTCTTGTCCACTTCCCGACCGATGAGTTCGCTGAACAAGGCTCGCACTTCGTCCGCGTCGTTGAAGGTCAATCGGTTGAGCTTGGCGGTGAGCGCCATTGCTCGCTTGACGTTTGCCAGCATGGCGGCCGATTCCGGCGTCCTACCGTGAATAATCTTCACGCCACCCTCATTCGACATTTACCGCTTTTCCTTTCGCTGCATTCGAGCCCGTTTTTCGAGTGTCGGAACCGCACCGAGATTCGACGGACATACTGGCAAAGCAGAAGGCTGGAATCTACCTGGTTCCGAAGTTGAGCAAAGAGGCCACGCATGCACGCGCTTGATTGACAACCATCTTTGCGGGCAGATATAAACTTGCAGTTACGGGTGTGGAAGCCGGTGGAATTCCGGCGCGGTCGCGCCACTGTAATCGATGACGAAAACTTCGCCCTCGAGAGCCAGACCCTTCCCGTAAGAACCCTTCCGCAAATGGAACGCGCTTTTCTTCAAGAGGGATAACAATGTCCGATACCGCTTTCGCACCGTCCGCGATACCGCAGCCGATACCGCTCGGCCAAATCCTGCCATGGGCCGTCTTCGCCGGCCTGCTGATGCTTCTGGCGATCTACTTCGTCGGTGCTGAAGAAGGCGCGACCTCGCTGATTTCGGGCATGTATGTGCACGAGTTCGTGCATGACGGCCGTCATCTCCTCGGTTTCCCCTGCCACTAAGGGAGCAGGCACATGGTTGGACGTCTTTTGCTCCGCGGCATGATCGTCGGGGCCCTCGCTGGTATTTTCATTTTCGCCTTCGCCCATACGTTCGGCGAACCACTGGTCGATTGGGCAATCGGCTTTGAAGAAAAGACTGCCCAGGCTGCGGGTGAGGCGCCGGAAGCGGAAATCGTCAGCCGCGCCACGCAGGCGGGCATCGGTCTGTTTACAGGCATCATGATCTTCTCGACAGCGATCGGCGGATTGTTCGCGCTGGTCTTCTCCTTCGTCTATGGTCGCATCAGCCCGCTCGGCGCGCGTGGCACGGCGGCACTGCTTGCCATCGCCGCTTTCGTGACGATTTCGCTCGTTCCCGATATCAAGTATCCGGCAAACCCGCCGGCTGTCGGCAATCCCGACACGATCGGCGCGAGAACCGAGCTGTTCTTCATCATGATCCTCGCATCCATCGTCGGCATGATCGTCGCCGTCGGTTTCGGTCGCCGGCTGGCGGCACGCTACGGATCATGGAACGGCGCGATCATCGCCGGCATCGGCTACATCGTCTTCGTCACGCTGATCCAATACTTGCTTCCGGCGATCAACGAAGTGCCGGAACAATTCTCGGCAGCCGTGCTCTGGCGATTCCGCCTGACCTCTCTCGGGATGCATGCCATCCTCTGGACCGTGCTCGGGCTCGCCTTCGGAGCGTGGGCGGAACGTCAGCTGCCACAGGCGCGCTATCGCAACAACGCGGCGCTGCGCCGGGCCTGACATGATACGCCAATCGCATCCCGCGCACCCACTCGTGCGCGGGAAAGGCCGCATTAGAAGCGGTGTGCCGTTTGCCGCCATTTGCTTCATCCTCTCCATCTGGCCAACAGTGCTTGCAGCCCACAGCGGTGGATCATCCGGAAGCCAGGCTGGCATCCCGATACCAAGCCTCACCCATGGTGAAATGGCTGTCATCGCGCCCTATTATGGGCGGATTGTTGCAATCGGAGAGGCAGCATCGGACACGGACGAAACCTTCCGCCGGCTGCTGAACTTCACACAGATCCAGCGGGCCTATTGTCTATGGGGCATGATGCCCGGCAGCGTCAGCGACGAGGAAAGCCCGTTCAACGAATGCTCGCACGCCTATCTTGCGGCGGCCAAAGCGGTCTTGCTGCATATGCGGACGATGAGTGATGAGAAGGCTCAAGCCGGGAATCTCGTTTCCGATATCGATGAAACGCTCGTGCGCAACAATCTGTCGCTCGTTCTCTGCCAATTCAGCAGTGAGAACTTCAACACGGCCGATCTCATAAGGCCGAAGCTTGCCGGCATCCTCGGGCATGCCAAAAGTCTCATGGCTATCCTGTCGATCCTGGCGGCAATTATCGGCTGCCTGGGGCTGACGGCACGCGCGTTGCAGACGAACAGGCACCCTTAAAGAAACACCGCCGCGGAAAGCGGCGGTGTTTTCTGCTTGGCAATAATATGCACTTTACCAGTCACGCGGGCGGCCGCGCCAGCCGTCTCCGCGCCAGCCGCGGTCTTCGCGCCAGTCATCGCGATGATGGCGGTGACCATGCCAGCCCCACGGTGGCGGCGGTGGCGGTCTGCGATAGCCCCAACGCGGCGGCGGCGGACCCCAGCGGTTCGGGCGGCATTCGCCCCAAGGGGTGGCATGCCAGCCACGGCCGCAGGCGTAGTCCGCATTGACGACCGGCGCTCCGGACGTCGTTACTCCGGCCGGTGCCCCGACAGCGGGAATCGGCATTGCTTCTGCCGACGATACAGCCAATCCGCCAAGCAATGCGGCAATGGCAATCACGGTCGATCTCATCTTCAATGGTCCTCTGTCCAAGTCCCTAACACGCAGGATTTAACCCCTGAAGGTATGAACGTCGGCTGAACCGAAAAAGGTGTTTTTTGGGCGAAATCAAGATGGCCCGATGCGAACCGGCCGGCCGAAAACCGCACGCCCGACCGATCGGAGGCGCGCTGAACCAGCGCTAATGCAGGGCGTTCGGCCGTCCTCGCGCGTCACGAGAGTTTCATCAACGAGGCTTACACCGGAAATATCACTTGGCATAAAGGAGTTAGAGATGGTCGACCTCGCTTCAAGCAGTTCAGAGAGCGGCAACGCCAATCACCCAATTCACGGTACGGCAGGCTCGGCGAAGTGGTTCCTGCCGCTGTTCGGCATCGTCGTCCTCGGCGGTCTCGCCTATGTCGGCTACGCGCTCGGCAGCGATCTTGCCGAGGCAGCGGCGGTTCCGTGGATCCTGCTCGGCCTCGCGCTGCTCATCGCGCTCGGCTTCGAGTTCGTCAACGGTTTCCACGATACGGCCAATGCCGTCGCGACTGTCATCTACACCCGTTCGCTGCCGGCGGAATTCGCCGTCATCTGGTCCGGCTTCTTCAACTTCCTCGGCGTTTTGACATCGTCGGGTGCGGTTGCCTTCGGCATTCTTGCGCTTCTGCCGGTCGAGCTGATCCTGCAAGTCGGCTCCGGTTCGGGCCTCGCCATGGTCTTCGCCCTCCTGATCGCTGCCATCATCTGGAACCTCGGCACCTGGTATCTCGGTCTGCCGGCGTCGAGCTCCCATACGCTCGTCGGTTCCATCATCGGCGTCGGCCTCGCCAACCAGTTCCTGGCGCCGGCCGGCTCCGCCACCAGCGGTGTCGACTGGTCGCAGGCAAGCAGCGTCGGCATGTCGCTGCTGCTGTCGCCGATCATCGGCTTCGGCGCCGCCGCGATCCTGTTGCTGGTTGCCAAGGTCCTGATCCGCAACAAGGCACTTTATGAAGCGCCGAAGGGCAACGCACCACCGCCGATCTGGATCCGCGGCCTGCTGATCTTCACCTGCACAGGCGTCAGCTTTGCCCACGGCTCGAACGACGGCCAGAAGGGCATGGGCTTGATCATGCTCATTCTCATCGGTCTCGTACCGACTGCCTTCGCGCTGAACCGCACCCCCGATATCAACTATCTCGACGCCTACAAGGCTGCCTCCGTGCAGGTCGAGACGGTGCTCGGCAAATATGTAAAGCCCGGCGTCGCTGCTCCTGCCGATCCGAAGGCTGCCGTCAGCGCCGCCGTGAAAAGCAAGACCTGGTCGGATGTCACTACGCCGGCACTGCAGGCCTATATTCACGCAACAAGCGCCTCGATTGCGGCCTATCCGAGCGTCGAGAAGCTGCCGAACGGGCTCGTCAGCAACGTCCGCAACGACATCTACCTCATCGGTGAGTCACTGAAGCTGATCGACAAGCAGAAGCTGCTGCCGATGAGCGCCGCCGACCTGAAGGCCGTCACCGATTATCACGCCGCCGTCGATCACACGACCAAGTTCATCCCGCTCTGGGTAAAGGTTGCTGTTGCACTGGCGCTCGGCCTTGGCACCATGGTCGGCTGGAAGCGTATCGTCGTCACCGTCGGCGAGAAGATCGGCAAGACACACCTGACCTATGGCCAGGGCGCCGCCGCCGAAGTTGTGGCAATGCTGACGATCGGCGCTGCCGACCACCTCGGCCTGCCTGTATCGACTACGCACGTCTTGTCCTCCGGCGTCGCCGGCACCATGGCGGCCAATGGTTCCGGCCTGCAATGGTCGACCGTGCGCAACATGCTGATGGCCTGGATCCTGACGCTGCCGGCCTCGATCGCGCTCGCCTTCGTGCTGTTCATCGTGCTCCGTCAGGTTTTCTGATCGATCCGTTCGAACGATGCAGCCGGCTCGCCCGGCAAGCGCGGAAATGAAAATGGCGCTCTTTGCAGAGCGCCATTTTTCTTGTTGCCGCATCCCCACACATGGCGCCACAACGCCATATACAGTGACAATCCGCAGGCTCGCCTCCTCAGAATTGGCGGGGCGCTCGCAGTAGACTCACGAGCGAACGGTTTCTTTCCTGCTGCCATTGGCACCGAGGCCGGAGAGCTTTGCCAGCTCGGAACGCCGGTTGGCATAATTCTGTGCAACCATCGGATAGCTGGGAGCCAGGCCCCATTTCTGTCGGTATTCCTCAGGCGTCAGCCCGTAGTGCACACGCAAGTGGCGCTTTAGCGTCTTGAAGCGTTTGCCGTCTTCCAGGCAGACGATGTACTCGTTCGTCACCGATTTCTTCAAATCCACCGCCGGCACAAGATTGCTCCGTTCGGGTGCAGCAGGGGCTGCATCCAGGCTATGCAACGCATCGTGAATATCCTTGATCAGCCTTGGAAGACTGGCGACCGGTATGGTGTTGTGACTGACATAGGCCGAAACGATCTTCACACAGCCATCAAACGATGAATGCATCTGTGGCAGGGCGGGTATTTTTCTCTCGCTGAAAGAATCCATGATCTTTTCCCGGGTCTCATAAGGTTCCTCGTGCGCCGCCTCGCCCGATCGTTTCAAGCAGGGCGTCCGTTGCCGAATGCCCCACCGTTTCAAGTCGCGCAGGTTTCCCTGCGCATGATCCCTCGGACATTACCGAGGGCAGAATGCGCACCCATCAGGTGCGTCCGCGATCACAATCGATAGCCTCTCGCTCCAAAACCTGCCTCCGCCGCCATTTGCGAGAGCTCGCTGGCTGATTCGGCAACATAGGCCGCCAGCTTGTTGCAGAGGGTAACGAGCGGCATATCAAGCATGAATGCCGTATGTGTCGGATCTCCTTTGCAGTGGTGGAGAGTCTGAAGGATCAGCTTGCGCTCGACATCCCGCACGGTCTGACCGACGAGTACGCCGACAGCCTCATCGATGAGTTGCCTTGCCGGTTGCCCTTCCCGAAAACGAAGGAGGACTTCTTCAAGCAGCCGATCCTCGCTCGCCGTCGTTATGACGATATCCTTGGCGCCGTCTCCAAGTTCGCAAAAGACGTAGAGGCCGCTTTCCGCATCTATCGTCACGCGTCCCAGGATATCCGCCGCTTCCTCACGAACAAGAATACAAGGCGCGGGCCCATCGACAAACTGCGCTGAGTGGGATCCGCTCTCGGCAAGCAACACGTCCCGAAGTCGTCGCTCCAGGGCGCGCAACAGCGTCTTCGCCTTCAGCTGACGCGCTGCGCCTGCCCCGAAATCCCCGTATCTCGGCGAAAAGAGCGACTGCCTCATCATGACAACACCCGTGCGGGCGATGCAGGGCTCTCCGATGGGCGGAACGCCTTCGTCCCACTCGCATCCTGTACCAGGGCTGCTACCTTGCTGGGCCGGACGATGATGGAGAGGCTCATTCCATCCCCCGCAGGCCGATCTTACCTTTGTGTCGGCGTAGCTTCGGCGACGACACCGGCTTCGACAAAAGGAAGCCCTGCACATGAGTAGCACCCGCCGCGCGGGCCGCTTCGAGGTGAGACCAGGTTTCGATGCCTTCAACGACGACGTAGGGTGCAAGGCAGCCGGCAAAGCCTACGAGATGGGAAAGGCTATCGTGACCGTCGCGACCCCGCCTGTTGTCCCGCAGGAAGGCCGCGTCGATCTTGACGATATCGGCGGTAACCTGCAGCAGGGATGCCGGTGTGGCGAAGCCGGTGCCGAAGTCGTCGATCGCAACGCGACACCCGAGCGAACGGATTATTTTCACTCGCTCGATAGCAGCGCCGACCAGGGGATAGGTTTCGGTGATCTCCACCACAAGCCGGGATGCGAGTTCCGCCTGGTTGCTGATTCGGCCGAGAATATCGGCGAATCGATCCGGTTGAGAGAGGCTGGAAGCAGAAAGATTGCAGCCGAGAACCAGCGTCTGATCGGCGGCGAGAGCCGTCAGCACCATGTCGAGAATACGCAGGTCAAGCGCGAACCAACGATCCTGCCGTTCGAGGAGGGACACAAATGTGCTGGCTGCGTGTACAGTTCCGTCTGCCTCCGTTACACGCGCAAGGCTCTCGGCATAAAGCTGCTTTCCAATATTCGCGGCATCGTGGATCCACTGGGTCGCAAATCCCAAGCCGCCCTCAGAAATCGCCTTCAAAATCAGGCTCTTATGCCCTTCATCAGTATGGCTGAGGTTAGCGTTCATCGCGTTTCCCTATCGGCAGGGAACGGGCTCGGGGCGCGGCTGCGGAGCCAATCAACGATGATTGACAACAGTGTGGCGGACACCGAAATGTCAGATTTCTGGCGCTGTAAATCCGCGTCATCCATCTTCCAGACACCCTCAAACCCTAATCATTAGGGTCCCCTTCATCGAGCTGGAAATATCGCACAGAAGACCATAGTCAACCACGACGCCGCCACGTCATCGCCGACTTCCTTTATCTATTGCTAATACACTAACTAGCAACCCTTTGCAAAAGTCAATCGACGCACGTCCTTGTCATATATAACTCAACTAAAATATTAACGATTTTCGCCGGTCATCCGTCGCGCATTTCGCGCGGCCACCACGCGTTTTGCCGAGCGGCATCAAGAGCTGAATTCAATGACGGCAATTCGGCATGCCATAGTTTCTCCCACTCCAGACTGACGACACCAGCATAGCCGTCGGCGGCAAGCACAGACCGCAGTGTCGCCATCGGAAATTCGCCGCTGCCCGGCAACACATAGGTGTAGGGCAATCGCGGCCCGGCTTTGGAAATACTGTCCTTCACATGAACATGCCGGGTATTGCGCCGAACCAGCTTCCAGGTTTCGGCCGGATCCTGGCCGCCCTTGCGCCATGTGTGATGTGTGTCCCAAAGCAGCGCGCAATCGGGTGCGGCTTCCAAGAAGCGAGCGATCGCATCCGGTGTTACCAGACAATCATGGGTCTCGATCGTCATCTCCGCGCCGAACCCTTCTCGGCGGGCTGTTTCACTCCACCATTGCAGCGTCGCCAAGGCCTCTTCGAGTTCCCTCTGATCCCCGGTTTCACCGCCGTCAAAAACCCTTAACGAGCGGACGCCGGCAGCTTCGGCCCAAGGGAGATAGCGCAGAAACTCTTCCTTGGATTCCGATGTCGCGCCGACAAGACGCAGCGAGGTGTCGAACGCGCAGAGGCCCACCGGTGCGCGCTCTAGGGCCTTGGCAAGACCGGACGGCGAGCCGAACCTTTCGGTGAAATAGGCGGGCAGATCGATCGTGCCACCAAGGGCACGGATTTCGATAGCGTCGAGGCCGTGATGCGCTGCCAGGGCAAGCGCCTGATCCAGTTCTAGATCCGCACATCCCAGCGTGGAAAATGCCAATATTACGAGTGGCACATCGTTATCAACGGCAATCACCACGGCCTCCTCCGCCTGGTTTCCGATGCCCGCGACGAATTCGAAAAACAGGTGCGCTCCACCTTTTTCGCGCCGCCGGCGCGTGACACAAGTAACCAAATGGATAATTATAAACCCGTACCTGATCGTCAAGAGGCATTGGAGCACTTCCAGGAAAAGTGCCCAGCGGTTTCTGTCATGAATGGGAAAGAGAATAGGAGTATGGAGCGTTTCCGTGACTCAAAGAAGAACTGAAACGCTCTCTGTCAGCATCCGCGAGGTGCAGATGCTGGTCGCTTTCGATCCGAGCAAGAACTCGAGCGTGGAGGCGGGATATCCCTTAAGATGGAAAGGCTATCCCTGCCAGACGATGGGATGGGTTTTTCCGGTCGCGACATTGACGAAGCCTTCCGGCGCCCTTTCCGACGGGGCCACCAGAACCCAGCGCCAAGGCGCACAGGTCAGCGTCGCAAAGGAGAGACGTTCCGGAAAGCCCGGCCACCAGCGCGGCGAGAATGTCGGCTCATACATCCACTCGATGCCGGCGCCAGCCTCATAGAGCTTTTGCATCTCGGCATCCAATTCTTCCGCCGATCTCGCGGTCATCAGGCCACCAACTTCATAGTGGACGCGGGCTATGACCTTGCCGCCCGACACCAGCACCCAGCCGCCCTGCTGCTCGTTGAGCGCGTTGACGACCATGGCCATGGCCTCGTCCGAGGAGCCGACAACCCAGATATTGTGCTTGTCGTGACCGAGCGTGGCGCCAAGCGCTGTGTCGGGCGTGCGCGGCCCGGTGCCGAGCCAGAACATGCGGCCGACCTTGGCTTCGCCGGAGAAACGATCGACGATGGCGAATTTGGTGACGTTGCGGTCGGAATCGCGCTGGACCGCGCCGTCGCGGACGGGCAGGTCCATCGTGATGAAATCATCGGCCCAGTGGAACGGCCGCAAAAGCGCTGCTTTCGCTGTGTCGGCATCCGACGGGGCAGCGATGCGAAAATCCTCGGCCGAGACTGTCCTATCGATCCGGACCGTCTTCGTCGCCCAATCCGGCCAATCGATCTCGGGGCGAACGCCGACAAAGGTCTTGCCTTCGGAAGCCGGCTTTCCATCCGCCCATACCTTGGCGATCGACAATGTCTTCACATCGTCCAAAAGCACGATATCGGCGAAACGACCGGGCGCGATCGAGCCTACCCAGGGCGTAAGCCGCATATGGCGGGCGGGATTGATCGTCACGCATTGAATGGCGATCTCAGGCGCCAGCCCGTTCTCGATAGCAAGCCGGACATTATGATCCGTCGCGCCAATCTTCAGCGTGTCGGAAGCACTGCGATCGTCGGTGACGAAAGCGAACTGCGACCAGTCGGAAAGGCCCTTCTCGATCAGCCCGCGAATAACCTCCGGCAGGGAATGCGGACGAAGCTCGATGAACAGACCGTGAGTGAGCTTTTCCCAGATTTCATCGAGGAACCAGCCTTCGTGATCGGAAGCAAGACCAGCGCCTGCAAAAGCATTGATGGACGCCAGATCGCGCAGACCCGCGCCATGCCCCTCAACAACGCCGCGCTGCTCGAACGTAGCGCGGATCATGCCCCAGAGCCGGTCGTAAGCCGGATTCTCCGGATTGCTGACCGACGGCCAATCCATGACCTCGTCGAGACCGGCTACCATCAGGCTTTCGCCGAGAAAGGCTTTCTGCTCGTCATAGCCAAAGTGGCCGCCACCCCATTCATAAGCGGTCGGCGGCACGGCCGAGCCGGGCAGCGGGAATATCTTCATCGGCGAGCCGCGGCGACGCGCCTCCAACCAGAATTCCAGATTGCGGGCGCCATTGACATTGGAAAACTCATGACTTGCCTCGCAGGTCCATGTCACGCCATGCGGCATGACAAGGGCGGCTTCCCATTCCGGCGTCAGATGCGAGCTTTCGATATGCTTGTGCGCCTCGCCGAAACCGGGAACAGCTGCAAGATGCGGCTCATGCAGGCGTTCGCCGACCTCGCCGGTGTAGCTGCCGGCCGGGCCGACGTAGGCGATCCGCCTGCCCTTGATGACGATTTCCTGATCTTCGAGCCAGGTGCGGCTGTGCACGTCAAGCAATCGGCCGACGCGCAGCAAGCGATCGGCGGGGCTGCGGCCAAGCGCGGTCAGCGTCAGATCCTGGCGGATCAGCACCTCGTCCGCGGCGTTGACAAGCAGATCGTCGGGAAGATTTGTCGTGGGAAATGTCATGATTGGCATGCCTGCAGGGAGTTCGATCCATCGAGGGTAAAGATGGCGGTCCGCCGTGTAAAGCGACTTGCCCGACTTGGAGGAAACCAAACCATCTCAATGAGTTGCATTACCGGCTCCGATGCGCGCCAAAATACCCGCCCTCTCGATTTCGAGGCCGAAAAACTGCCTACTGCTCAATTGTTGGGCTTGTAAAGCCGATGCTCGAAAAATAGTATCCTGCAAGCTTGAAGCATCTGTGGGATTACTCGGATTAAAGGATCTATAATGAAGGGCCTCTCTCTTGCTCGTGTCGCGGGCATTGCCATTGTTGCTGCGACTGCCGCTCTGCCGGCTTACGCCCAGGCAAAGACGCTCACCGTTTCATGGTGGGGCTACAATGGCGAGAAGATGCAGGCCAACATCATCGAGCCGTTCAAGAAGATCTGCGGCTGCGACGTGGTATTCGAAACCGGCAACAATGCCGACCGTCTCAACAAGCTGAAACTGCGCGGCGGCAAGGGTGTCGATGTCATCTATCTCACTGACAGCTACTCGCAGGTCGGCATTCAGCAGGGCCTCTTCCAGGAAATCGATCGCAGCAAGATCCCGAACCTGGCCGATCTCTACGACATCGCCAAGGCGCCGCAGGGCAATTACGGCCCCGCCTATACGATCGGCCGCGTGGGAATCGTCTACGATACGGCGAAGGTCAATCCGCCGATCACCTCCTGGAACGATCTCTGGCGCAGCGACCTGAAGAGCGCCGTCTCGCTTCCGGGCATAACCACCACTGCGGGCCCGCTGACGGTTTTGGAAGCCGGCAAACATGCCGGTGTCGATGCCTACTCGGATGCCGACAAGGCCTTCGAAGCCATCGCGGCACTGAAGCCGAATGTCGTCAAGAACTACAACACCGGCTCCGAGTTGGTGAACCTGATCTCGACGGGTGAGGTCAAGGTGGCGCTGGCGCAAGACTTCGTTCTGACATCGATGCGCGCGGCCGTTCCGACGATGGGTTGGGCCGACCTTAAGGAAGGCGATATCGCCACCCTCAACACGGTCAACATTCCGAAAGGCTCGGAGAATGTCGAGCTTGCGCATCAGTTCATCAACTTCGTCCTGTCCAAGGACGTGCAGCAGGCGGAGGCCGAACAAGGCGTCGATGCACCGGTCTCCACCAAGGTCGAGCTCTCGCCCGAGAAGGCCAAGCTCTGGACCTATGGCGCCGACATGATCGCCAAGCTCAGCCGGATCGACTATCAGAAGCTGAACGAAGCACAATCGGACTGGATCGATCGCTGGAACGAGATCTTCGGCATGTAATGAAGACGTGCCGCAGCGCAATCCGCCCCGCGGCACTCTTATGGAATTCTTCTGATGAAGCATCTTGCAAAATGGGGTTTGACTGCGCCGGCCATTATCGCCGTGACGCTGTTCCTGCTCGTCCCGGTGATCATCACGATCGCGGCGACATTCGGTGAGCCGAAGGGCCTGTTTTCTCCCTACATCACCTTCTTTACCAGCGGCTTTCGTCGCACGGTGCTCTTCAGGACGATCGAGATAGCGCTGATCACCACGACAATCTCCTTGATCATCGGCTTCATCGCCGCCTATGTGATCGCGCAGATGCCGGGCCGCGCCAAGAGCGTGATGATCATCGCCGCCGTGTTCCCGCTGCTGACGGGCGTCGTTGTGCGCTCCTTCGCCTGGCTGATCATTCTGGGCAAGAACGGCATTCTCAATACCATCCTGCTATCGATCGGCGTCATCAGCGAGCCGCTCTCCATGCTCTATACGGAGGGTTCAGTGATCGTCGCGATGGTCTATCTTTTCGTGCCGCTGATGATCCTGACGCTCGTCGGCGTGCTTGAAGGCATACCGCAGGATCTCATTCAGGCTGCAACCTCACTCGGCGCAACACCGGCCGCGACATTCCGGCAGGTCATCCTGCCGCTTGCCACGCCGGGCCTCATCGTCGGCGCGGTGCTGGTCTTCACCGGCAGCTTCACCTCCTACGCCACCCCGCAGCTGCTCGGTGGCGAAAAGCAGATGATGATGGGCACTTTCCTCTATCAGCGCGCCATGGTCACATTCGACTGGGTCGGCGCCTCGACGATCGCCGCCATCATGGTCGTCGTGACGATCGGGATCGTGGCGATCATGAGCCGCATCGCACGGCGTCTCAATCCGATGGCGGTGTGATCATGACAAAATCGGTTCATCCCGCACTGATCGCCCTCACGGCCTGCATTTTCCTGTTTCTGCTGGCGCCGCTCGTCATCATCATCGGCGCTGCCTTCAGCGACACGACCTACCTCACCTTCCCGCCGCAAGGCCTGACGCTGCGCTGGTTCTCGAATATTTTTCAGATCGAGGCCTTCCGGACGACCGCGATCACCAGCCTGCAGCTCGCCTTCCTCGGAACGGCGCTTTCCCTGCTGATCGGCATTCCGGCTGCCTATGCCATCAGCCGCTACAGGGTGGAGCTGCCGCGCTGGCTTTCGACACTCTTCGTGCTGCCGATCCTCGTTCCGGAAATCGTCTTCGGCTTTTCGCTGATGAAATCGATCACCATCGGGCTCGGCCTGCCGATCTTTCCGAGCCTCTTGATCGGCCACGCGCTGCTGGTGCTGCCCTATTCGGTGCGTGTCGTCAGCGCCAGCCTCGCGAGCTTCGACTTCTCGATCGAGGAAGCTGCCATCAGCCTCGGCTGCCCGCCCTTGAAGACCTTCCTGACGGTGGTGCTGCCGAATATCCGCGCCGGCGTCATCGCCGCCTTCATCCTCGCCTTCATCACCTCCATCAACGATGTCTCGGTCTCGGTCTTCCTGACCGGGCCTGGCATCTCCACCCTTCCAATCCAGATCCTGGCTCATATGGAACAGTTCTTCGACCCGACCATCGCCTCGGTTTCCGTGCTGCTGATGCTCGTGACCGTCGCCGTCATGGCGATCGTCGAAGCCACCCTGGGTCTCACCTTCTTGACAAAGTAGCTGCCCGTGACCGTATCGCTCTCTATAAACTCCATCAGCGCTCATTACGGGAAGACGACCGTATTGCAGGATCTCTCGCTCTCCGTCGGCGCCGGTGAGCTGGTCTCGCTGCTCGGCTCGAGCGGCTGCGGCAAGACGACGACGCTGCGGCTTGTGGCCGGCTTCCTGCAGCCGACGGGCGGCACGATCAAACTGGGCGATCGAGATCTGACGACACTGCCGGCACATGCCAGGGATATCGGCTTGGTATTCCAGAATTATGCGCTGTTTCCGCATCTGACTGTGCTGGAAAACGTCGCTTTCGGCCTCAAGCAGCGTCGGATGGCAACCCAGGAACGCCAGCAGAAGGCGGGAGCCATGTTGGAACGCGTCGGCCTTTCCGGCCTCGGCGATCGCTTGCCGGGCGCATTGTCGGGCGGCCAGAAGCAGCGCGTGGCGCTTGCCCGGGCGCTCGTCATCGAGCCGCCGCTGCTGATGTTCGACGAACCGCTTTCCAATCTCGACGCCAAGCTCAGGGTCGACATGCGCGTTGAAATCCGGCAGCTGCAGCGCGCCAACGGCACGACCTCACTCTACGTAACGCATGATCAGGAAGAAGCTTTCTCGATCTCCGATCGCGTCGCCATCATGAATGCCGGCCGCATCATGCAGCTCGATACGCCGGAGGTTCTTTACCGCAAACCAGCCAACAGTTTTGTCGCCCGTTTCGTCGGCTTCGAGAACCTGCTGCCGCTACGGGCCGTCCAACGGGAAGGCGCCCTGGTGACGGCGGAAGGCGCTGGCGGCGCGAGGATCGCGCTTTCACAGGAAGACTTCGGTCCTATTCCCGACAGTTTTGTCCTCGGCTGCCGCGCCGACGGGCTCTCTGTGCAGCGGGAAGGTGATGGCCTGTCTGCGGTACTTGGGACACGAACCTATCTCGGACGTGCCTATCAATATCAGTGCACGACGCCGGCTGGCGATATTGTCGCCAACGGCGCACTGTCCGAACCGTTAGCGGCGGGCAGTGCTGCGGTGCTCGCGCCCGTGCCGGAACAATGCTGCATTCTTACCCCGGAAAAATAACGGCATAAGCTGTCGCAGTTTGTTTGCTGGAATGGGCCTTTCGGTTTGGCTGACAATCAGCCGGGAGGCGCCAGATGAATACGGATGTCCAGACACATCAGCCCATTCCTGCAGATGATCTCAATCGATCGTTGACCATCGTTGATCCGGACGGGCTTGACACGCGCCACGTATCCGTTGCCGGCGGCATATATACGATCCTCGTATCCGGTGCCGAAACGAATGGACGCTATTGCCTGATCGAAATGCTCGTGCCCGCCGGAGGCGGTCCGCCGCTGCATAGGCACGATTTCGAGGAGATGTTTTCCTTGCTCGACGGCGAACTCGAATTCACCTTTCGCGGAGAGACGCAGATCGTCCGGGCAGGACTAACCATCAACGTACCGGCCAATGCACCGCATGCCTTCAGGAATGTATCGGACAAGACCGCGCGCATGCTGTGCATGTGCGCACCGGCAGGACAAGAAGAATTCTTCGCGGCGGTGGGCTTTGTTGTCGAAAGCCGCGCATCACCGCCGCCGACGCAAACCACCGATGAACTGGCTGAAAAGGGCAAGCTGGTCGCAAGCCTTCTGCCTCGATATCGGACGGAGATGGTGAAAACCTGAACCGGGCATCAGCCCTGAGCGGGGTTAAGCTCCTCAGCTGTTATCAAATGCAAACGCCTGCTTGGAGCGGGCTTTGATCATCTAGATTGAGGTTACGTCAGCCTCCGCGGCCTCTTTGTTTACGAGGGTTGGATTATGATCCGCAGGCGGCTGTTCTGGCTTTGGTAGCGCTATGTATTGTATTGGGGGATTATTGGTTGCGGGGGCAGGATTTGAACCTGCGGCCTTCAGGTTATGAGCCTGACGAGCTACCGGGCTGCTCCACCCCGCGCCAGCGCAAATCCGGAGG